>JAFGBS010000003.1 GCA_016933055.1 Promethearchaeota archaeon
TCAAGGTTTCGGCTTTCCTCTTCGGTCAGCCACTGAAGGATCTCCATTATCTCGGCGACCTCGACGGAGAGTGCCATTATTAGGTTTTTGGGGGAATGATGTTGATCCCATTCGCGGGCGGTGGCGAATTCTCTGAGTTTTTGATCATTGTGTTCATGGTGGAGTTGGATGGGGAAGGTATAAGTTTTTGGTTATTTATGCTTTCTGGCATTTTCTGCATTAATTTTATAAATCAGAATGAGTGATGTGTCAAAAGAGGAATTCTATCTTTCCTACGCAGATGTTTTTTAGCGCCTTAACCCTTCTGAAAATTTGTTGACCTCTTCCATAGTATTGAAATACCATAATAATGCAGGCGAATCTACGTTACATCACTCACATTCTTTAAATAATTCCCTCAAGAACTCCTCCCCCGCATCATCTAAATCATCATCAATACAAAAAGATAGAGTCCGGACATGAATATTGCCTATCCTTTCATCAATTATATCTTTTACGCTAGTTGGGTATATCAGGATAGCTTCCTTGCAGCTCTTTGCCTCTGCGTATGTAACAACCTGGCTTAAATCAGCAGTGCTTATAGAATCAGGTATTTTGTATTTTGTATCCAATATATAAAGTGGAAGGTTCGTATTCTTATCATAAATGACAAGATCAATGTTGAATTCTATACTTTTTTCTAATCCAATTTGGATGTTTTCTTGAGTTTTAAGTAAAAAATTTTCCGGAAGATTTATTTTAATCCATTCAGCTACAAATTTTTCGTACAGTCGGGACATATCTACAAGAAAAGGGATGAAAGTATGATCACCCATTTGGTGAGAAGGACCAGTCTGTTCAAGAAAAAACCGGCAGAGGCAGTGCATGGGATGGTAGTCATCATTCAAACGATTATATAGTCTGTATAGACAATCAGAAGGTGATTTTGGAACTAATGAAACAAGCCCCATTAAGCTGCGATAAGCACGGCTGATAAAAGGAAGAGATCTTGATGAGCACATTCCACTTCGGGGAATGTGATAAAGAGTCCATGCCAAAAGCTGGTTGTCGTCAATATCCGGTGTATGATCTTGATAATGACACAAAAGATATGAGTCCCATGGTTTCGAAAGAACATTGTTAAGATCGATCCTTCCTCTAATATAGGCCATCCGTTCGTTATACTCCAAATAGGAGCGATAAAATCCTTTTTTCCCTCTATCCAGTATTCGTTTAGCTAAAATAACAGCCAAACGTTCGTAGAAATCTTCAAGGGATGCAGAATCCATTAGTCCCTGGATAAATTTAAAATTTTTTAAATTATAAGCATATTCTAGCATTTGAAAAAGGTTCGAAAGAGGAATTTTCGGTTGAAGCGATAAATGAAGATCATTAGTTAAAGGTATATATCCAACCCAACCTTGGGATATCAACTGCCACATATATTCAGTTTTTGGTGTAGGGTATTCAATTTGAACCTGATTTCTGTATCTGTTCCAGAGGATTTTTCCCAAATCATCTGAAAATTCTTCTCGTTCTAAAGCTATGTTTTCATATTCTTTCAGGGTTATTATGAGGCGCTTATCAGGATTCATTCTGAAAACATATCTTTTATTCTATCCCAGCGGAAGTTTTCAACCTTCTCGGATTGATCAAAAAAATATTCTTCTAAATAGGGTTCTATTTCCATTCTCCATATGTCATCTATATGGTTTTCTAATTCGTTGTTAAGAAAAAAGGTAATGCCAATATGGTAATGTTTATCGGCAATTTCACTGTTGAGGCGTTTTAGAATATCGATGAGCTTCTCTACAGGGAAATCAGAAGATTCATGATATTTAATTAAAATATCATAGTTAGGATACAAAGGAAGGAAAGCGAATCTTCTGCGGAGAGCGTGGTCAACTAAAGCTATGGACCGATCCGCTGTGTTCATTGTGCCGATTATCCTGACATTTTTTGGAATACTTAATATTTTTCCCTGTGAAAGGGGAACTTCATCCTCTCTATATTCGAGAAGATACATAAGTTCGCCAAAAACACGTGCTAGATTAGCCCGATTTATCTCATCTATTATCAAAACGCATATGTTTTTTCTTTTTTTAGCTTCATTGCAAAATTCTAAAAACCGGCCTTCGATCAAATTAAATTAAAGTGTCCCATCAAGTCGGGTTTGAGGCCTGATTCCCTGAATAAAATCTTCATATGAGTATGCGGGATGGAATTGAACTAACTCAATAAATCCATCTTTATTTTCTACTAAGTGCTTGGCGAGTTTTTGAGCAATAAAAGTCTTTCCTGTTCCGGGAGGCCCATAGAAAATGGCTTGGCCTTTACGGTTGATGGCATTTTTCCAGCTTTTGAGTTTTTCTTCTTCTATTCCGGTATCTTTTGACATTTCGGAAAGGGAATAAGGAGGTTGGATATCTATTTCGTCTTCAGTCCCCTCGATATGCCCAAGATAGTCATCTATTTCTGCAATGGGATTATCTGATATGGAGAGGATTACAAAAGGAAAAAGTTGGATAAATCCGTTAGTGATGCTTTCTATTAATTCTTTGTCTGAAAGTTTAAGAATTTCTTTATTTGTTAAAATGAGGGATACAACAATTTCTTCTGTTGATATATTATTAATCCATTCAACAAATCTTAATTTTGATGAAACTTCATGAAATCCATAAGTAAAATTTTTATCAAGGTAGTTTTCTAAAAATTTTATTATATATTTGGCGTTTTCACTACAATTCTTAACAAATTTTTTCTTTTGATTCCCTCCATAATCTCCAATATAAAACCCATATTCTAAACGATCTTTATTTATGGATATATATAGCTGAGCATCCTCAGTTCTTTTTCCTCCTTTTGGATAGAAAGCACCCCAATAATAATCCCAGGCACCTCCACGTCCATAATCGTTCTTCACAATTCTTGAAAAGAGTTTGCGTTTAGTTTCCATGGTTTCACTAATCATATCTGGGAGATTTTCAGCAACATTTTGTAGGAGATTTTTCATTGGTTGTTCCAAATACTGTTTAAATTCTTCCCGTTTGGATGAATAAAATTTTTGGGTAGGATTTTGATGAAGTTCTTTCAAAAGTTCAAAGATCTTGGCTGCAAAAAAATTAGAACTCGAATTATATGAATCAACCGGTTCTTCCATTATTTTATTTTTCTTTCTACTCGAATGATAAGAAGCTTGGTGTGCAATCCAAATGAAGCTTTGGATATCTACAAGGTCTTGCGGATTGTATTTTTGTAGAGCATTTTTGAGGTCATATATGCATTTTTTAATTGCATCGTAGGTTTCCGGAGAAGGTATTTTATTCCAAGCTTGCACTTTTCCAATAAAATCTAAAAACCATTTTGCCGTTCTTGGCTTCACAAAATATTCTTTTTTGGGATTTGTAATAAAAAGAAAATAAGTGGGAAAGGTCCAGTTGTTTGGAAGATTGTTAGATTTAATATAGTCTAAGTAACGAGCTAATCGTTTGCTGACATCATCAAAACCATATAAAAGATCAAAAAACGACTGGCAGAATAATGCTTTATCTACTTCTTTCTGATGAAAAATTTTCAAATCGCCTTCTCTGGGAACGCTGTACCAAAGAAGATTGTTGTCTTTTCCAATCTTCTCAACCCTGGCAATGAATTCATCATATTCTTTTATTTGGATAAGGGCAGAAAGTTCTTTTTTATTAATTAGTTCAGCCGCTTTGTTTATTGTATCTTTTTTATAATAAATCTCCTCTTTTTTGAACTCTTCATGATCAAATCCATCCCATTCAGGGAATTTAATTTTGACTAAAGAAATGAGATCTTGAACTTTTTGTTGATTTAATGCCATTTTGACTCCCGTTTTGGTAAATTGAAGGGAAATGATATAATTTTAGTCGCTTGGGGTCAATGGATTATAATAACAGTTTTTTGTAACATGATCTAATAACATTGTTTAAAAAAATTATTCCTCAACTTTTACTATCTTTCGAGAAATCAGTTTATAATCTTTAGTTTGCCGCTTTTGAAAAAGGGTAGCTTCAGGAAGAAGAAGTAATTGTGATTTATATTCATCTGTCACAACTTTATCTGGATCAGCCGGAGATAAAATACACAATCTAATATCTTTATTTTTAATTAAAATTCTTTTCTTTATTCTTTTTAAGAAAGGATCAGCTAAATTTTTTTCCCATAAGTTTATTTTTTTCTCTTTAGGTTCGTAGAGAGAATAGTTTTTATGGTTTAATCTTAATATTTCAATACTTACAAAGAATTTAGCTTTTTCTAGAGTTTCCCGAGGAATATTTTCCTTTGATTTTAAAAATGGAAAGATTTTTCTTTCTGTAAATGCATATCTGTGTTTTCCCTCCAAAGAAATCTCATCAGCATTAGGATTCGTTCTTTTTAATAATCCAGATTTAATAATATTACACTCATATAGATATTTTTGTGATTCATTGTTTGAATCATGTATAGAAAGCTTAACATTCCTTCCAACTTTTGATACGGATTTAAAATCTGAGGTTTCAGTACCTAAAATTCGTATTACTTTACCTATAAGATGGTTAACGTTATTGCCCTCAAGTTCTATTATTGTTTCTCCAGTTTCAGTCTTATATAAATGCTCCTGTAATTTTTTATAATACTCGATATTGTGTTCATTGAACGGTTCACAGTACGAACGAATTGTATTTATAAATTGTCGAGCTTGGTAGTAGAGCCTAGAATTCGTGTCCATATGGATGGCTATGGAGGCTTCAATATTAATTCCAGCGAGAGCAAATTCAGTCCAATTGTGACTGCCGATCCATAGTTCAATTTGGTTGTTCCTATTTTGTGAGATTAGAAATTTTGTATGTAATAATCCGGCAGATTCGGAATATCTATTAAATCCCTGTGCAAGCCTACGAAGATTTAGGAAAATTTTCACATTTTCTGATGCTAATTCACATAGAGCATCCAAATCTGTTGGAGGTTGCAAGTCTACACATAAAAAGCTATCCCTAGAGCCTAAAACACGCAGGGAATTATTTCCTGCTAGTTCACGAAGTTTTCTTTTATTCAATGTCCAGAAAGCTATTGCTGCTTGAATGGATTGTGATTCGAAAAATAATCTTTTCAATTCCTCTGAAATATCAGCTTCCAAAAAATTTGTTGGTAATAATTCAATTTTATTAATTCCATCAATCATCTTTAATTCCTTAAAGTAGTATTATGAACTCGATATTTTTTATTCTGGCAGGGTTCAAAATAGATCCACAAGCAAAGTATTTCATATCATTAACCCTCCAACTTTAATTCTTTTAATTTTCGTCTTATCTTACAACGTGAATCTTTTTTTGTAATTAAACCACAACCAAGTACTTTTCCATCATCACACTTTAGAAATGCCTTAAACATTTGTGAAAAATAATGGTCAACATTTTGTTTTCTAATGTCGTTATAGCACCATTTGAAAAAGTCAGAGGTCACTCCTATAAAAAAGTCAGTTAATTGGAGTGCTTGTGAATAACGTGCAGATGTTACAAGTAAACAGGGACAAGCTTTGAATCTTTTTAGGGGCAATAGTTCATTTTCGGAAAATTTATATCCATTCAAGTAGGCAGTTTGATAAACACCGAAGTAATCCTCTAATTTCCCTCGACCTGGAAACCAATCAAACACAACATCCAGAAATGGGTAAAAATCTTGCGAATTTAGTTCTTTACTTTTCCTTTCTAAATCAATACTTAATCGTTGAAGGATATCAATAAATGCCCATTTCCATGCTTCTTCCAAGTTTTCAGGTTTTCCTTTCCAAACGTGAGACATAATGATTCGCAAAGGGATTTTTACGATGATTGAAAAGACATGACGACGCAAATCATCAACTTTATTTGCTTGGATTAATTTTCTTGCATTTATGCAGGCTTTATCCTTCAAATTCCATTTAATTGGGTCAGAGTCAGCCAAATTAAATTTTTGTTTAATTTCAAGTATATAATTATCTAGTTTTTGAAGGTTTTTCTTTTGAATGTAATAACCACCAACTATCATACTATCTTCAAAATCACGTTCATCTAAGAAACAAACAAGACTTCCTTCTAATATAGTCATATTATCTAATTACTTTTGGATTCATTTGCCATATTGTGAAATCCCTCATTTTGCATACTTCTCATCCCGGTCCATCCATTCATGTTTTATTTTTGGTGGAGTTTGGTCAGGGGCATCTTTAGGAAGTGTATATTTTTCAAGCATGGGTTTGGGATATGAAAGCCCATAGGCTACTGTCATCCTTTCAAATGGTGCATTTATATCACCTCCGTCGTAATCCTCTGGTTTAGGGAGCTTACTTACTCGGTAAGGACCTTCGATTTTATCCCACCAGGGAGCTGAAAATATTTGTTCTGCATAGGAAATATTTGCACCGCCACCAGTTATAAAAATCTCTACATTATCTTTACTCCATTTTGACTGCTTACGTAGATGATTATATGCACTTCCCCAGGTATGAAAA
>JAFGBS010000028.1 GCA_016933055.1 Promethearchaeota archaeon
AAATTGACAGAACTTCTTACTATATACCCCCTATTCACCTAACGTAACATTTTTGGGTATCACGGAATAGAATTCAACTAATTCAATCAAAAGTCTTTTATCTAAAACAAAAATTTACACTTTATGCAATTCGTGAAAGGAAACAGGATTACCATCTTAAAATCTATTTTCATAGGATTTTCTATTATTATTTTTAGTATTGTGGTTCTTTTTCTAATTGCTATGCTATATTATCCAGGTGGTAATTTTGTCAATGATGAAGTGAGTAACGGATATAGCCTACTATATAATGGAATGTGCGATATGCGGGATGGAATTGCCATAAATGGAGAACCAAACCTAATTTCATGCATACTCTTAAAAATTGCTACCATGGGAATTTGTATAGCAATGACTTTCTTCTTTGGAACTTTATGGATTTTTTTTCAAAATAAGACTTCAATGAAATATTTGAGTTGGATCGCTTCCATGTTTGGTATTTTTTTCGGTCCTTTGAATATCATGATTATATTCTCACATTCAACTTTTGAACTTCATATGTTGTTCAATATTCTTGCAACTTTATCGTTGAACATAGCCGTTGTTTTATATACAATCCTCTATTTCATCAATCCGCAACTACCAAATCTAAATCGATTCTCTTTCTTAGCGCTATCGATTTGTGCTGTTTCATATTGTATCTTAGTAGGGATTATTGCAGGAATAGGAGGTGTTTTTAATATGATTACTCACAGATTAGGTAGCAATTTACTCTATGCGATAACCATGATCGTTTTCATGATCCAAGGAGTGAGTATAATTTTTTATTTGAAGCAAATTGGAAACATAATAACAACTAATAGAATGAGGAACGAATAATTTATGACTCAAAACACTCCTTTACTTGAATGGCCATATAATTTAAAATGGAATACTCAAACAGAACTAACTACAGACGTTTTAATATTAGGTGGAGGAATCGCTGGCTGCTGGGCAGCAATTTCAGCTGCGAAGAAGGGAGCTAAAGTCACTCTTGTTGAGAAAGGAGCAACAATAAGGAGCGGTGCTGGTGGATCGGGATGTGATCATTGGGAAAATGCAGCAACTAATCCATGTTCACAAGTAACTCCTGAAGAACTCACTTTAGCCATGATTGAAGATCATAATGGATATAATAATGGAATTTCCCATTATATAGAATGCAAAGAAGGATATGACAGATTATTAGATATGGAACAAATGGGAGGAAAAATAAGAGATACAGAGGATGAGTTTAAAGGAGCTGATTTTAGGGATGATCAAACCCAATTTTTGTTTGCCTATGATTATGAAAATAGATATATCCTCCGAGTCTGGGGAACTTCCTTTAAACCGGCTCTCTATAAAGAGTGTAAGCGTTTAGGTGTGCAAATTTTTGATAGAACGATGGCTACAAGTTTATTATCAGAGAAAGGTGAGCAAGGAGCGAAAATTAATGGGGCTACAGCGGTAAATGGGCGAACGGGTGAATTTATCGTTTTTCAATCTAAAGCTACCATATTATGTATGGCTCGCCCATCAAGAATATGGCTTTTTTCTCCAGGATTTCCTGGCATATCTGAATTCCGCCCTCTCCAGTGTATGGGAGACGGGCATGCAATGGGTTGGAGAGCCGGAGTGGAATTTACAATGATGGAGAAATCTCTACAAGCATTATGGTCAGGAGAACAGAGTTTTCCCCCTTATGGAACAGGAAATACTCATAATACATGGTATGCTTGCTCTTTGGTGGATGCAAATGGTAGAGAAATTCCATGGGTTGATAGAGATGGTAAGATTTTGACTGATGTTGCCCAACGTTATAGACCTGCTCCTGGTCAAAAACTTTTCTTAAAAGGAGGGGGAGAAACGGATTTTCACTTATACAAATTTTTAGGTCCTGATACCATCTCTGTTGAAAAGCTCTTGAAGCAAGGATATGAACTCCCATTTTATGCGGACCTTTCTAGCATGCCAGAATTCGAACGAAAAGCAATTTGGGGATTAATGGTAGGTGAAGAAGGAAAATCTAAAATTCCAATATTAGAGAATTATAAGAGCCAAGGATTTAACCCAGAAAAGGATTTACTTCAAAGCTATGGAGACGCATGGACCTCCAGTTCTTTTACACCAAGAGAAAGACAGTTATTTGGAGTTCCGGGAGGAATTGTTAATGATTGGCAATTAAAAACAAATCTGGATGGTCTTTATGCAGCGGGTGATCAATTATTTGCATCTGATTGTAATGGTCATGCTGCTGCTACTGGTCATTATGCGGGGCGGCATGCTGCAGATTATGCCAAAAGAAACGGTAAAGTTGAAATAAAACATGAACAAGTACAAACGGAAATAGAACGAATAAATTCTCTGTTATCGAAAGATAAAGGAATTGGATGGAAAGAATTTAACTTACACATCACAAGGATAATGAAGAACTATTGCGGAGCTGTAAAAAGTGAAAAACTTTTAAAAATTGGATTACACCAGTTGGAACAGATGGAAGCAAAGGAAGCTCCACTGTTGTTTGCGCGAAATCCGCATGAATTGATTCGTTCCTTAGAAGTATTGAATATACTTAGTAATGCAATTTTAATAATCCATTCTTGTCTAGCTCGCAAAGCAAGTTCTAAACAATTACATTTCAAGCGATCAGATTATCCAGAAATGGACCCTCCTAAATGGCATAAATTTATTACATTGAGACTTAAGAACAATCAGGTAAAAATTAGTGAGAACCCTATTGATTACTACGGATCTCTTCCTGAGAACTACAAAATCCATAATGATGAATACATTAATAACGGAGGTAGTTAAAGATTAAAAAATTATACGTAGTTCCTGAAGCTGGAATATCCAATCCCATAACAATAAATCCCGATCTTTGCATTGGATGTAACAGATGCATGGAAGTATGTCAAGTTGACTTATTTATCCCTAATCCAAATAAAGGAGCTCCTCCCATTGTTCTTTATCCGGGAGAATGCTGGTACTGCGGTTGTTGCGTAGATGAGTGTCCAATTCCAGGAGCTATACAATTGAATCCCCCATTAATGAATCGGGTTCATTGGAAATCCAAAAATGAATTGGAATGATGTAAAACATCTTTAATTATTATTGTAGGTATCTAACAATTGGAGAACTTCTTCACTGTTTTCGTCTTTCCAATATTTGTATGCGTCAGCAACCGCGAAGGACTTCCCAGCTCTGATATCAAGGCATATTATTCTCAGATTTATATCAGAAGATTCGTTTGCCAACTGCTCAAAATGTTGAACTGTTCGCGCATGTGCTGTGGGAACCGCAACTGTGATTCTGTTTGGATTTCTCTTTACAATGCTCATAATTGCTGTTTTCATCGTAATACCGCTAGCTAAACCATCATCAATCAAAAAAATCTCCTTATTTTTAAGATTAGCTGGTAAAAGGTGTTTTTCAAATACTTCTGCTCTTTTTTTCAATTCTTGAAGTGCTTTTTCCGTTTGTTTTTCTATTGCATTTTGGTTTATGTATCCCGTTTGGATGAAAATTTGATTATAGATAGTATCCCCATCAATTGTTACTGCACCGAATCCTGCTTCCGTTGTCCAAGGAAATTGGATTTTTCGAGCAAGATAAACGTAAACTCTATTGATATTCAAACTCTCTGCCAATGATATAGCAATGGGGACTCCACCGTTCGGTATTGCACATATTATCATATCAGATAGAGGTTTGGTTTCCTTTGTAAATAGAGAGGATAGTTTTCGACCTGCATCTGTTCGATCTGTAAATGGATACATCTAAGGTATAGTTTAAATTTGGTATTTAAAATCTATCGACTAATTTTCCAAATATCATCAAAGAGATATTTTCGTGAAAGCACACTTTCACGATCTTACATATATACCATAATGATACCCTCATGTTCCCTTAGTAGTACGAAAACGAAGTAGTAGTAGAAATAAAATATGATTAATGGAAAATTTCTGATGAGTATTTATAGATATGTATATATATTTGTTAATATGTATAATTCTGTGATGACTCAATCAAAACTAAAACAAAAAACAAAAAATGTTACTACAACCATAAAAGAAGACGATTATAAATTTCTAAAAAAAAATAATCTACAAGTTTCTTCAGCTCTATCGATTGGTGTACAGACATTGAGGAATATATATGAAACTGGACAAGTTAAAATAAATTCCGAAGACATTAAACTAGTAAGAGAATTAATGGATGAAAATAGGAATGTACTAAAGCGATTGGGAGAATCTGACTGAAAGTATGTGGTTCCCTGATCTTCAATTCATTTTGGGTACATTCACACTATTAAAAGAACTCCCAGAGTGTTCTGACCTTATCAAAGACAAATGTGTTAATCCAAATGGTTTGAACGGAACTCTTGATAAAGTTAAGTTTGGATTACCATTTAAAAAATCGACATATATCGAAAAAGCATCAATTTTAATCCATGATATTGTTCTGTATCATTATTTTACAGATGGTAATAAGCGTATTGGTTTCTTAAGTATGGTAATTTTTCTGAAGAAAAACGGTAAAATAATTTCAGCATCAGAAGATGAAAAAGTAGAATTCACACTTGAAATCGCAAGGGGTAAATCGTCGTTAGAAGATATTTCTAGTTGGATATTTGGTCACCTAAATATTGAATGAACTTTAAACATCCACTATCTTTCATGAAATCAATATATTTTTGGGGTTCATTTGCAATGGGTGCCATTTTATAACCTACTTGATAGTAATCTTTTTCTAGTGTCCGATTCCGGTTTGATTACTCAACATCTGTGGAGTGGTAGAGACGGAGTCTATAGGGTACTAGGCACTCCTACGGTAGATCCACGGCATCCCATTGAAAAATATGCCGTGGGTATACCGTAGATAAACTTAGTGCACGTTATTCCCGCCGTAAAAAACGACTAAGCGTAAAGTGGTGATAGATTCAGGCTATTTTGATCCTTGGATTTTTCTTAGGATCATTTGTACGCACAAAATGCTTCCCTAAGATCTTAAATCAATTCTTTCATGAAAAGATCTCTATCATTGTGATAGAGTGAAATTCAGACTCGACTATTTGTCATAATTCTCATATAACTCAAGATAGAATTAGGGCATACAACATCGTATATCCTAATATAGCGAGAAAATGAAAGGTTGAAAACATCGCTCCAGTTTTCAATAATCGTTTATAATTTAAGTTCTTCACGCCAAATTTTTTTGCCATTGAAAGAGTTAGGAGATCGCATGCGGAACCTTGAGGTAAAAAGTTGCCTGCCATATTTACACCCCCAATAAACGCAATAATAATTGGATTTGGAAAAGGACTAACTTTAATCAATTCTGAGAAAATTGGTAAAAGAATTATTGTAACAGGAGTACCGGCAAGAAAAGCAGACATAAAAGAGGAAATTACTAAAGTTATTAACACGGTGAGATAAATGTTATTATTCGTCACATTAGACAAAATTGAGGAAATTAATGTTGAAAATCCGAAATAGGATAACGAATTAGATAGAATAAATAAAATGGCGAAAACTATTATTAATTTCCATGGGATCTCATTTTGAAGATCAGAAAAATCGAACTCTTTAATATGAACAATTAGAAGGAGAGCTGCGGCGATTACCGAAACGAGTGAGGGTTCAAATCCAATTATCATGAACAAAAATGTAATCAACATAATTACAGACGTCAGTATAAAGTTCTTCTTATTTTCTATCACTATTTCTGGATGCCCAAGTTCTAAAAGGAGCTTTTTGTTTCTTTCAGTAGGTCTTTCTTCTTTTCTTAAGATAAAAAAATCCAAGGAAAAAATTGTAAGAATTAAAGTAATCAAAAAGAGTATTCCCATATTAGAAAAATATTCATTAAATCCCCATCCAAACTCTTGCCCAATTATCAGATTTTTTAAACTTGACACAGGGGTTAGAATTGCTCCTATATTTATTGTAATGGTCATCCCCATCATATATGTACCTGCTGGTATCTTTAAAATTCGGCATGTTCGATATATTAAAGGAATCAAGATTAAGGAAAGTGTTAAATCTTCGATAAATGCGACAACTATGCCCGTAAAAATACAGATCATATAGAAAAATAGCCGATTATTTCCTTTCGTGATGTGGATTAATTTTATTGCAACATACTCTAAAACCTTGTCAGTTGTCGCAAAATTGATAATTATCTGCATTGCAAAAATAAAAATTAAGGTGTTAAAATTAATAAATCCAAGAATTTCAATTTCATCGAGATTGTAAATACGAACCATAGACACTACAGCTATCGCTCCAATAATCAAAGCGATTGGGAAATAATCGATTTTACTTTGTGAAAAGAAACCCATCAGTATTCCAAATAACACTAAGATTAGGATTATAGCTGATAAATCCATTTTAGTAAATGTATGATTATTCTTTTAAAAAGTGTCCGCCCACCCTTATTTTTTCTTTACTAGGTGCGAAAATTCAATCTGTCCAGTCATATTTTATTTTTCTAATAACTTTGCATGAATTTATTTCAAGTATGTAAATTATTTGATTATTATCTTAACGACATCAACGAATCAGAACAAGAAATTAGCCTTTCTTCTCTTTCGAACTATTTTTGCAAGCCTATAACACTACTAAGTTTAAAATTTCCGTATAATCGATGGTATGTGAGTCTGTTTTACCCTATTTAGACTTGTCTATTGTTTCCAGATGTTGATGTAATGCGAGAGACAAGAAAACCGAATCGAGAAAATTTCTGTTAATGTGATAAAACTTATACAATACACAAGATGAAAACGAAAAAAAAATTACGGAGTATTTATGGAAAAAGAGTGAGAATAGTTATTGTTTTATTGTGTTCTGATAGTTTAAGGTATTTAATCTTTGATTCTACTGAGAAAAACCCGTATCAAATTGCCCACTAAAGCCATCATCGCAATAATTACACCAATCGCAATTATGATTTGAAGCATTCACATCACTCTCTTTTTTTCAAGTACATGCTATAAAAAACAAAGAGAGTACTTTAGTGATGTAGCACCCAGAATTTCGTATAAAAACTGGTCTATTAATACTATAAGGAAAAAAAGATATAATGTATAAGATAATAGAATGTATGCTTGTCCCAAACGTCAGTTAGAGATAACCTCCATCAACTAATGCCAATATCTGTTAATCTTTATACTTATATTTCTTAAGATCCACCGTTTTGAGATCTTCTTCTTTTAATTTGTCTGAATCAAAATCTGACCATATTTGATCCATATTGTAATTTTCAGCACAATCATCACATATCAGGATATAATCGTCCCCATCTCTATAAGTAAATTCTCGACCACATACGCGACATTGGTAGACTTCATCGTCTTCATCCTCAAAATCTTCATCTTCGTATTCTTCTTCCCCATCTTCATCGATGGGTACCTTCTTTTTCATATTCATGTAATCTCACCGAATTATTTTTTTATTAATATCAGAAACAATAATCGTAATTTCACTTTTAACCATTTCTAAAAGCAAAGTGCAAAAATGAAAAAAAAGATAGATGGGAAACTATAGGGGATGAGGAAGATGATATATATTTACTTCTTTCCAATTATCCACAAAATTGAAGCAATAATAACTAAAGCTCCCCCGACATGCCAGTAGGTAAGAACAAGACCTAAAATACCCAAAATTAGAAGTAACCAACCATTATAGCGCAGTCCTTTCATCCTCTTAAAAGCATCACACGAGATCAATACCAAAAATCCAATTAAGATTGCTATGAGTGCAAAATACCAATCCACCAAAAAAAAGGCTAGATTCTGAATTGAAATTACTTTAAAACTCACTAAAATACCAAGAATTCCCTCAATAATGATAAATATACCACCAATAAAAGCAAGAGTTTTTGTAAAGGATCTTTTTTTTGCCATATATCATCATTTTATAATCAGTAGAATTAGTTAAAAAAAATTCCTTTTGAGTCCTAAAAAAATTCTGTGCAACAATACTCGATTTTTGGAAACCAGAATAATAGGGTCTCTTTATCCTCATTGCAGAGATTTTCTAGCCACCCGAAATATTCTATTTCTCCCACGTCTACAGTCCCATAGAGTAGAGCAGTTAGTCCCTCAATGGTAATTTTAGTGTCAGCACTCTCATTAGGATAAAATGTCGAGTGTAGCTGTCCTCCCTCTTCCCGTAATTTTAAAATTCCATTGTTCCATTCGCACATAGGATCTTTAACCTCAATACAAAGCTCTCGCTTTTCAAACTCAGGCACTGAAATTCCATCAAAAACAGTCTCTACATTGACAATTCTAACCATGGAAATGAAGTGTTGTTTTATATCAGTTTTTATATGTCCTTGGATCCATGATTGGAAATTATCTTCATGAGGAAATAATGGAAGCATTGCTTGTACGAGTTGTTCCGTATGAAGATAAATAAAATGAAACAATGCATGTTTTGCTTCTAGAGTTTTCGGAAAGAATCCAATTCTTCCCATTCGACCTATATTATCCTCTCCAAAGATTCGATTACCATATCCTTTCATACTGTAATACATGGCGCCTTCTACTTTTTTTTGAGCATTATATACTAAAACGAGCCAAGCGGGATTTCCTTCGGTAAATTCTTTCCAACGATCATCAAACAGTTTTACCCCACCGTTAAATTGCGAGACTGTATATTCTTGGAGTTCCCGTAATTCTCGTACTCCTTCCGAGATTTGCATTCTCTTCAGACTGTATCCTTCAGGAAGGATTTTCCACCTTTCCAACCAGGATGGATTTAACTCGATGAATTGATGAGGTTTTGCATTCACATAATTGAATTTCATATAAAATGAATCTTTGAACGGGGTGAGAGTACTGACAAGAATACCATCATTTTTCATCTTTTCGAAGGCACATATCATTAAATCTCTACAGTATCCTTTTCTCCGATGCTCAGGGTAGGTACCCACCATACCCACACCAGCCATTTTTTTAAACGTTCCTCGAATATTCTGATTCAATGGGATGCTGCGAAGACAAGTCACAATCTTATCTCTAATTATTCCTACATGCCATTCCTTGTAAATCAATTCATATAATGCCTTAAAATGCTCAATTGCGGGAGGAGATTCATCGTACACATATTTCAACAAATCAGCGATTGCGTTTTTATCCTTATCATCGGAATTGGCGACTCGAAAAACAACAGTCATATTTTTTACTTAGAGGGAATGTCTTAAAAAATAGTAGGAGATCATTATGAATATGTTAGAATTTGTGAAAACTAATCTAGATGAACATAAGGATATCGTTCGAGAATACACCACGCAATACTTGAAATGGGTTCAAGATAATGTGTTAGAACATTACCAGATAGATATGTTCAAGGAGATTGGTATACCAATAGAAAAGTATGTGAATAATTTCATCGAGAAGAAAGCTTTTACTTCGGAATATTCATTTTTTCTCATCCATCATATAACTGATGATAAATATATTGGAATGGGGGCAATCCGAAAACACACAGAATCCGTTGGGGAAATAAAGCGAATGTATTTGGAGGATGAATATCATGGCGAAGGATATGGATTACAATTATTGAAATTTTTACTGGATACAGCAAAAACTCAAGGTTATGAAAAAGTGCGATTAGATACTCTTAAATTCATGGATAAAGCTCAGAGGATTTATGATTATGTGGGTTTTAAGGAAATTCCTCCATATGAAGAGAGTGAAGTACCCACAAAACTCTGTCAGATCATGAAATATTACGAAATAAATACAAACATACTATTATAGAATGGATTTTAAGCTTGTAAAAAATAATTTGTGGGATAGAAGAGAGATGGATATTCGTTTCTATTCAGATCCGATTGTATTCGTGAGTACCGTAAAAACTTACCTGCACGAACATCCTATTGAAAATAATCTGATAATAGGAATTCTCAATCAGATTGTAAAAGATCCCTTAACTTACGGTCCCACATCCCCAATATTAACAGAAATTAGAAATCAGGGTAAAATTGTGTTAGTGGCGACTCGAACTCCTCCTTGGAATACGATTTTATCCTATACGGAAAATTTGAAGGCAGTAGGGTTTTTAGCAACAGAATTAATGAAAAAAGATCCCAAGACTCCCGGTATTTTAGGCCCAAAACTTGCGGTTCAAAGATTTATTCAGACATGGACAGAATCTAAAAATATTAAAGTGGAGTTAAGCATGAATGAACGAATTTACAAAATAACTGAGGTAAATCCGGATACACTTGGTAATCATGAAATCATTCCTGCAAGATATAAACATAAAAAATTAGTTCGACGCTGGGGTTATGCATTTATCCAAGAATCTATGCCCGAAACACCCCAAGATCAAATTAAGCGGTCACTAACCCGTGCCGTGAAAGACATAAAAGAAAAAAGAATCTTTTTACTCCTCGATAACGGGAAACCCGTATCAATGGCTCGCGATATAGCAATGGAGAATTGTGGAAGAGTAAATTATGTGTATACGCCTCCAGAATTACGTCGAAGAGGATATGCAACTGAATGTGTTGCCAAATTAACCCAGAAACTTCTTGATGAATATGATTATTGTGTTTTATTCACGGATCTCTCTAATCCCACATCAAATTCTATTTATCAAAAAATTGGCTATCGTCCTGTTATGGATGTGGATTTATTCAAATTTGGATAAACTCAACTTTTAATATAAATTACACCCCAAGTACAACTATGAATTGGATTCAAATACTTATTCTTGTTATATTCGGAATAGATGCAGTTTTGCATTTGTTGAGTGAGTACCAGAAGATTAAAGGAAAATCAGGGGTGATAATGGAGTATTTAACTAAACCTCTCCTCATGCCATTATTAGCGGCTTTTTACGTCGTGAGTGCATTAGCAAATGCCATTTCCATTAATTGGTGGTTCGTCGTAGGAATATTGGGTGGCTTTTTGGGAGATTTCTTCCTTTTGATTGATCAGAAACGCAATAAATTAATGTTCAAGCTTGGACTTATTGCTTTCCTATTTGGTCACATTTTCTACTTCATTGCATTTTTCATTCGTGGATGGGATTTTGCGGCATTTCAGTGGTGGAGTCTCATAATTGGTGCTCTTTTTGTTGTATACGGAGTAATACTAGCGCCAATTTTACTAAAACACACGGGAAAAATGTCCTTACCTGTAGGAATATACCTCGTAATAATTGTATTAATGGGAGTATCCGCGTCTGCATTAATTGGTATTATAAGCACTATGGGAATTGTCTTCCTTATAATTGGAGCATGGTTATTTATAATTTCAGATACTTTTAATGCAATTGGTCGTTTTGTGAAACCGATACGATATGAACGTATCTACACGATGTTTACTTATATTTTGGGACAATTATTTATAGTGTTAGGTTTCACTTTCGCCTAATTTTTTTTAAGCCCCTGTAGTATTTATCGGGTAAATTTTTTTCCCTCTGCGGTAAGTTTCCAAAACTTTTATTTTTTTAATATCTTTTGGGGCAATTTTTAGAATATTTTCATCCAAAATAACAAAATCTGCATATTTACCTATTTCAATCGATCCTTTGTTTAGTTCTTGCCCTAATGCGGTGGCAGCATTTATAGTAAACATTCTTAATGCTTCTTCTACTGATAATTTCTCCTCAGGAACAAAACCAAATCGATGTATAGCAACTCCTATTGCATTAAGAACATCGGGATTCTCAACTGGTGCGTCGGATGCTCCTGCAAGCATTATTCCGCTGTCAAAAATGGATTTAAAGGGATATGTGAGGTTACACCGATCTTCACCTAATCGAGATTTCAACCAAAAATGTTCACTTTCAATAAAAGCAGGTTGAGATGCAATAAAGATGTTATTTTCCTTGATTTCTCGCAAAAGGGATTCAGTTAGTATTGAAGCATGTTCAATTCGCATTATTGGTAGTTTTTCGCTATATTTTACGTTCTCCTTTATTGATTTATACATTTTTACTAATTCTTGAATTGCTTTATCCCCAATTGCGTGGCATATAAGGTCATATCCCATCTTATACGCGAGTGTAAATTGATCTAGGAGTGCATTTTTATTTGATACAAGAAAACCATAATTTTTAGGAGGTCCATCCGAAAAAGGTTCACTTAAATATGCAGTTCGCGCTCCGATTACTCCATCCAAAAAGCGTTTTATTCCCCCTACGACAAACTGATTTGTGTCCTTATCCAGTTTCTCCATAGTTTTTGTATACCGAAGTAATTTTTTCGGTTTATCGGTTATTAAATATAGGACATAATCCTGAAAGAGAGCGCTTTCTTTAATAAGAATCTGGATGATGGGAAATTCCAAGGATCCCAAGCTCCCTGAGGGGCCTTCTTCACTGGTTTGAATTACCGCCCCGATGCTTGTTATTCCCAAGGAAGCCATTTCATGCGAAAAAGCTATTCCAGCTTCTATGAAGTTTTCAAAATTTGGAGTAGGTACTTGATCTAACAAGATTGAGGTTGCATTTTCAGTAAAAACACCGGTAGGTTCTCCATTATCATCAGTTTCTATTCTACCCGATTCTAACACAAATTCAGAAACTGAATTTTTATTTATGTTTAGAATCTCAAGTCCGCGTGAATTAGTACAACAGCTATGTCCATCATGTCTAAGCACTATAATAGGATGAGTTGTACTTATCTCATCCAAATCATTTCTTCGTGGGAATTGTCTTTCCGTAGGGTCAGTAAATCGTTCTTCTAAAAAATCAAGCCCTAATATCCAAAAGTCTTCTGATTTGGAAGAAATTTCCCTTTTAAATGCATTATTCAGCTCAGAGAAGCTTTTAACATCAGTCAATTGAAGTTGCGTTTTAAAGTATACAGAAATAATTGGATGCATATGGCTGTCGATAAAACCAGGTACTACTGTTTTTCCTTTCAGATCAATCCTTTTCACTTTCAAATTTTTGTAATTTTTATCAATTAAATTCCGAATTTGCTTTTCCGATCCAACATATAATATTTTCTCGTTCAAAATAGCGAATGCATTATAAATCGAAAAATTTTCATTTACAGTGATGATGATTCCATTGAAAAAAAGAAAAATAGTTGAAATCATTAATCTAACCTACAAATTCAATTCTTCTAATTTCATTTTAATTTCTTTAGTTTTATCTGGAGTAAGATCATAAACAAGCCACATTGCCAAAAAACCAAGAAGGTAGAATACTGCAGGAATGATTGCACTATGAATGCGGATCCCTAAAAGTGCCGAAGCTGGTTGAGGAGTGACAATATAATCGGGATTAAAATTGGTGAAGTAATGAATTAATCCGAATGTCACAGCTTGTATCACGATGGAAAACCGTCCAATAAAGGTTCTGAACCCATAGAATATACCTTCGCTTCTTTTTCCCAACTTCACTACTAGCTCATCAATAACATCAGAAAACGTTGGATACATCAGAGACCAAGTAGCTCCCATTGTAAATCCTACAAGTAAAGCACAAACCATAACCGCGTATGGGCTATTACTCAAGAAGAAAAAAATAAACAACATTAATGATGTCAATCCCGTTCCGAACATGTATCCAATCCGATTCCCTAATTTTCTTCCTACATAAATCCATAACGGAACGGAGATTAACCCTCCTATTAATACTGCTCCAGAAATAAATATCTCCAAATCTTCATCGCCGTATATAAATTCAGTAAGATATGGTATAGAGGCAAGCATAACAGTCATCATAACCGTTTGACCGAGATAAGCTGTTAGATAGGCTCGTACATTCTTTTGTTTTAAGGCAAATTTTACTGTTTGGAAATATGTTTTGTCAATTTTGAATTCTTGAACTGGTTCAGGAACAGCTCTCAAAACATCTTTTTCCCTCATTCCTGGAATCATGATGAGGATTGCAAAAATACATGTTATAGATACGAACATCGCAGCATAAACATAGGTAATTCGAACATTATAACGAATAAATATCGGAGGTATAAGCATTCCTAACGTGAGACCAATTTGACTAAGGAGGGTCTGTAAAGATGCTACTCTAGTTCGTTCTTTCTGACTACGAAACTTCTTTGGAAATATAGCCATCCAATTCGTGTTCCAAAATGAAAACGTCGTATCATATAGACAAATCAAAATGAGGAGCCAGAAGAAATGTTACCATGTATTATTTCCCGGAACAAGAAAAATTAATAAATATATGATTGCTGTTGGGAATGAGTTCAATATAAACCAAGTGAACCGTTTTCCCAGTTTCCGTGTAAACTTGAATTCTTTATCTGATATATATCCTGCAAGGGGATCGTTAAACATATTCCAAGCTCCATAGATAGCGATTGCGACTGAGACAAATACACCAGGCAATAATAACTCAGTTTCATAGAAATGATACACACGGATACTGAATGCTGTCATGATGAAATCATCAAAAAAACTACCAAAAGAATATGAGAGATGAGTTCCAAAACGATGTTTCATTTTATGTTCAATATTTGTAGTCATTTATATTCCTCAGTTTATGGTTATAGTTGGTCCCGTTGCATATTTTCTTAAAGATTTTTCATCCAACATAATTCCCCAGCCGGGACCGTGGGGAATGTCCACCCTACCATCATGATAATTGAGTGGTTCCTCAATAAGATCATCCTCTATCATTATATAACCAAAGAGTTCTGTCGCATAATCAATTTGATGATAACGGGCTGCTGTTAAATGAGTATGGATTGCAGATGAGATTCCTAAAGGTTGTGAATGAAGTACGATGCCTAGTCCCCGCATTGCTGCATAATCCATAACTTTAAGTCCTTTAGTTATGCCTCCGGGGCGTTCCGTATTAATTCCGAATACCCGAACAGCATTCATTTCAGCGAGCATTGTATATTCATTGACTGAGAAGCATCCTTCATGGGACATTAAAGGGGTTTGAATATGTTTTTGAACATACTGCATAGCAAGATAATTATCTTTATCTACTGGTTGTTCAGCGAAATCGATTTCGAATGGTTCGATGGCTTTTATTGCCCGAATAGCATCATATGTGGAATAGGCTTGATTATAATCTACTCGCAGATGAATTTTGTCTCCAAAAGTTTCTCTCATCATTTTAATCAGGTTTAGATCTTCTGAAATCGATTTTCCAAGTTTTAACCGAAAAGTGCGATATCCTTGCTTGTAAAACATTTGGGCGAACGCTTTCACAATTGAGGGATCTGCCAGGGGGAGCAAGGCTGCCAATGGTATCGAATCAACCGGACAGCCTCCCATAAAGTCGTATGCTGGTCGTTGAGTGATCTTTCCCATCAAGTCATAAAGGCACATATCCAATAATCCCTTAGCTACCTCGTGTCGTGCAAAATTCTTATCTAATTTTGCAGTTATTCCTTGAATATTAAATGGACTTTCTCCAATTAGGTATTTTCCTATATGATCTTTAATACTACTATTAACTTGTGTCACAGAAATGCCAGTTTCGGGAAGCCATGCAATAATTTCTCCAATTCCTTGATTACCCTCGTTATCGGTAACTTTGCATATTGCAGCATCCACTCCCAACCAAGCTTCTTCCACACCTATGGCTGTACCTGTTCCATCACCACTTTCCGCCATCGCTTGCTTAACTTGCTCAATAAATGGCACAAAAACGGGAGTTACTTCAATGTTTGAAATTTTATAACCCGAAGGAGTCACAATACGGACATATCTTCTTTTTAATTTAAAAATCTTTGAATTCATAAAAACTGTAAAAAAGTCACTATTCTCGAATATATATAACGCGGTCCATAACAAAAGCGGAAATCAGATTTAAAAAAATTCCTACATTGTGTATGATATGGAATCTAAAACTCAATGGCAAATCCTCTTGGCTATTATATTTGGTGTGTTGTTACTAATTCCTATAGGGACCTTGATCTATATTACGCCAGCAACAGCTCTGGATGCTATTATCCGATTGTCTGCGCTTTGGGGCTTTGTTGGGCTCACCGTCTCATCTATCGTGAATCTAAATAAGAGAATACTATACCAAAAATTTGGACTCAAATTCATGCAATTGCATCATGGTTTGGCAATATTTTCTCTTGCTATGGCGACATTACATCCAGTTGCGTTCGCCATTAAAACAATGTCTATTTTAGTATTTATTCCAGATTTCTCCTCATGGTATAATTTTTGGTTACTCGGCGGCAGACCCGCATTGATTATCCTCTATATTGCGGTCATTGCTGCACTCTTCCGAAAAAAATCCAAAAAAGCTTGGAAATATATTCACATGCTTATCTATGTGGTTCTTGTGCTGATTTTAGTTCATGGAATCATGATTGGTACGGATTTTCAAAGTATAATCATATTGATTCTATTCAGTGTATTATCTTTGGGGGCTTTTTTGACCTTTTTGTACCTTCGGACAAATTCATTAGGAATATTGTCAAAAAAGAAAGAAAAATAGGAAATAAAAACAGAAAAAAACATAAATTATCTAATTTTTTTCCTTTTTTTTCGAGAGATTAATTTTCTCATTTCTTCAGCAAGTAGTAAAATGAATGCTCCGGAGACGATTATAACCCAATCAAGTAATGTCAGCGGTGTAGTTCCTAATAGAACATTCATAAAAGGAGCTTGTATAGCTAGTATTTGGAGGGATATTGAAACAGCTAAACCAATAGCAATACTTGAATTAGATCTAAATCCTAGTTGGAAAATGGATTGATTTCTTGACCTGCAATTAACCGCATTGACAATCTGGAAGAACGCTAACGCATTGAAAGCTAAAGTTTGTTTTTCCAGAATTGTTGCATCTGCACCGTGTAGTAAAGAAATAAGCAATACACCAGAAGCCATAATCACTGCGGTAAATATTATCTCAAATAACAAACTTTTGGATAGTATAGATTCATTCGGTGATTTTGGGGGGAGTATCATCACATCCTGTTCTTTTGGTTCTCTTGCTAAAGCTACTGTTAAAGTTCCGTCCGTCACAAGGTTTACCCAAAGAATAGCCAGTGCTGTAAAAAGGGGAGTATTGTCTCTCAATAAAATAATGCTTAAGAGGATTGTAAGAACCTCTCCAATATTGGTCGTAAGGAGAAATTTAATTCCTTTTTTTATATTATCTGCTACTACTCGGCCTTCCTCAATTGCATTTACAATACTTGCAAAATTGTCATCTGTTAGAATCATTTTTGCCGTTTCTTTAGTGATATCGGTCCCTGTAATTCCCATGGCGATTCCTACATCTGCAGCTTTCAATGCTGGCGCATCGTTGGCTCCGTCCCCCGTCATTGCTACAATCTCATTTTTACGTTTTAGCGAATTAACCACACGGTATTTGTGGGTTGGGGAAACACGTACAAATGCTGATATCTTATCGATGCTATCATCTAGTTCCGAATCCAAAAGGTTCTCTAACTCAATGCCTTCAATAATCTCGGAACCAGGAGTCACGATACCGATTTCTTCCCCGATGGCTTTTGCAGTTAACTTATGGTCCCCAGTCGCCATTATTACATGAATTCCAGCACTTTTACTTAATTTTATGGCTTCTTTTACTTCTTCCCGGGGCGGATCTATCATGCCAATTAAACCAAGAAAAGCCATTTTAGAGATCTTTTTTCCATCATTCATTAATTGCGATTTTACCAAATCAATTTGATCATATTCGATTTCCATTGATGCAAATCCAAGAACTCGTAATCCCTCACTTGCAAATTTATTTGCATTTTCCAGAATTTTTCTTCTCGTTTCTTCATTGATTGGCATGCTTTGATTATTGAATAGGAAAGTATCAGATAGCTGTAAAATTGACTCAGGAGCTCCTTTTGCATGAATAGCAATCCCTCCGTTTTCTGATTGATTAAATGTCACCATAAATCGATTTTTCGGGTCAAATGGAATCTCATCAACTCTCGGAAAATCCCGATGAAGATCTTCTCTTTGTAAATGTAATTTCGCTGCCGCTACCAGTAATGCTCCCTCAGTAGGATCTCCCGTTATTTCCCACCGAATATCGTCATCCGCAAGACGGTTCTCTATCAGATGAGAGTCATTACATAAAATTGCTGTTTTGAGTAGTGTATGTAATTCATCACCTGGAGTAATTTTGCTGATTTTCTTATCGATTTGACCTTCTTCATAGAATCTGCCTTCTGGTTTATAGCCCACACCGGTGATTTCCAGAATTTTATTGTTACTTAAAATCTTCCGAGCTGTCATTTGATTACTTGTCAATGTACCTGTTTTATCGGTCACAATAGTTGTTACTGCCCCCAAAGAATCAATTGCTGCCAACTTTCGCATAATTGCATTTCGCTTCACCATCTTTTGTACCCCAATTGCCAGTGTGATCGTTATTGCTGCAGGTAATCCGGAGGGTATAGATGAGACTAAGGTTGCAATACCAAATAATAACATATCAATAAATTGAAATCCTCGCAGTAAACCGATTATGAAAATTAATACACTAATGAGAATTGCTAGCAAGCCCAAATTTCTCGATAAAATTCCAATTCGCTTTTGCAATGGAGAAATGATATCTATTGCTTCATCAATAAGCGTCGTTATTTTCCCCATTTCAGTTTTCATTCCGGTGGAAAATACGATTGCTCTACCGCGTCCCGACGTAACGAGGGTTCCTGAATATACTATATTTTTCCGATCAGCTAACGGAATTTGTTCTGGAAATATCCCTACTTGTTTACGCACCGTTAGCGATTCTCCTGTAAGCATAGATTCATCTACTTCAAGATTCGCAACAGATATCAATCTGGAATCCGCAGGGACCTTATCTCCTGCTTCCAACAATATTAAATCTCCTGGAACGACATCTCGTGTTTTTATTCGTAGTTCAATACATTCGGTTCCCTTGCTACAATTCCGAATAACATCTGCTTCTGGAGTTGCCATATTCTTTAATGCACTTAATGCTGCATCTGCTTTAGCTTCTTGAACAAAACCAATGATCCCGTTTATAAGTATCACCGCTACTATGACCGCAACGTTGATGATTTTACCAACAACCGCAGAAATAATTGCTGCAGCCACAAGAATATACGTAATTCCATTAGTAAATTGTGAAATAAATAATTGTAATTTTGTTTTTTTCTTCTTTAAGCTTAGCTCATTTGGACCGTATTGAATTAATCGTTTTGCCGCTTCTTCTTCTGAAAGTCCCTCATATGATGTATTTAATTGATTTAATAATTCATTTTCGGGTATATTATGATAAATTGATTCATGGGTAATTTTTATCACCTCAATACTGTTGCATTAAGCTTTTTAATTTTTTAAGTTAATGATGCTGGTCTCAAACTAATTCTTAGAATTTACCGATATATTATGCGTTTTAAGTAGAAAAATAGCTTAGAAAATATTAAAAATGTAACTATCCCCATTTTTTAATATGAATTCCGAGAATTCTGAAAAAAAGCATAGAATTATGGGGATTGGTGCCCATCCCGACGATATTGAAATTGTAGCGGGTGGACTTTCGCTTCTGGGAAAAAAACTTGGGTATACATTCAAATTTGTTAGTGTAACAAACGGGAATGTCGGTCATCATATAATACCACCCGATGAACTCAGCAAAATTCGATTAAAAGAAGCTCAAAATGCAGCAAAAGCCTTGGGAGGGGAATTTGAAAGCTTAAATGTGGATGATGGGTATGTGTTTGTCAATAAAGAACAAACAGAGAAAGTCGTGCGGGTGATTCGAGAGTTTGATCCGGACTTGCTGATTACTCATCGGCCATATAGTTATCATAGAGATCACCGTTACACAGGGGTGCTCGTTATGGATGCCAGTTATATGTTAGTAGTACCTCATTATTGTCCAGATGCCCCTATCTCTCCCTCTCGACAAATGCCGGTGATATGTTATGCCTATGACGATTTTATTAAACCCTATCCCCTTGAACCCCATGTGATATTGGATATAACAAATGTGTATGACAAGAAGATAAAAGGTATATCCCATCACACCAGTCAGATAATGGAGTGGATTCCTTGGACGGTACGAAGGGAGGATGAATTTTCATCTCCTTTTTCTGAAAAAGATAAAGAATCGGCTGCAAGTTTAATTGAAACTACCTATTTTTCCACTGCGATCACACGCTACCGTTCACTTATAAAGAAAGGATATCCCGAGAAGAAAGTTAAAAATATTGAAGTGTATGAAATTTGCGAGTATGGAAAAATTCCGAGTAAAAAAGAGCTGCAAGAATTATTTCCAGGTGCTTTTATTCCAAGCAAAAAGCAATTGAAAACATTTATGGATAACTGAATTAATAGATTGTTCCAAAAAGCTATCATCACATTTTTTCATTTTCATGTAGTATATGATTCTTGGATAAATAAGAAAAAAAAGTGTGTTTAAGCGTCCCAACCGCCTTGTTCACGTAATTTTTTAGCGATTTCCTTGGATTTGTCTTTTAAGGTCACATAATCGGTTTTTGAGACTCTATTGAGTGGCATCTGCTCGGGTTCCAGAATTTCTACATGGGAGGGTCTTTTATATGAAGCCATTTCCTTGCATAACTCATCAATCTCCTCTTTTGTCACTTTCTCTCCTTTTCGAGTTTCGACAAACGCCATGATTCCCTCTGTAAATACATCATGAGGTACTCCAACTACTGCAACCGAACTGACTTTTTCTTTTAATCCCGTACCGATAAAATCTTCAACCTCTTGAGGATATACGTTATAGCCCTTTGGTTTGATTAGAAGTTTACTTCTACCCGCAAAATGTAATCCTTCCTCATCATAGGAACCTAGGTCCCCGGTATAAAGGATGCCATCCGTGGAAATTGTTTTTCTTGTATTTTCCACGTCGTCCATATACCCAAGAAATATCTGCGGTCCTTCGAAACAGATTTCTCCAATTTCCTCTTTGGGTTTCTCATCTCCCGCAGATCCGTCTTTTTTCATCATTTCTCGTATAGAAATTGGGCAGAGAGGACTATCATAACCAATTCCCTTGAGTAAATCATCTACATCATAATCCATAGGGGTATATGTACAGAAACCTGCCGTTTCTGTCAATCCTAATCCTGTTGGGTATTGTTTGGCCATAGTAGATAACTTCTCTAAGAATGCTCTCGTCACTTGTTGCCCTGCAGCTATACAGAATCGTAGACTGGAGAGATCATAGTCATCGTAATTAGGCAATCGCCATTCCATCGAAAATAACGCCGGAATTTGCCCCATGCAAGTCACTTTGTACTTTTGGATAGCGTCGAGTGAATGATCAGGTTTGAAGATATGAAGAATAACGGCAGTCCCGCCTCCGTAAATTGTGGTTGCGAGCTGTTCTGTTGTGCATCCCACATGGCTTGGGGGAAGGTTTACAAGCATTCGATCGCTTTCTCTCATCTCAAATCCCGTTCCTAAACTAATATTTTGGAGCAAGATGTTCTCGTGACAAAGCAATGCAGGTTTAGGCCAACCTGTAGAACCTGTTGTGAAAATAATTAGGCAAGGATCCCGTTTATCTACTTTTTTGGAAGCCCTCTTTACTGCGCCTCCCAGGATTCCCTTTAGGAGATATACTTTCTTAATATCTGCGGCAAATTCTCCAATCCCGATTGCTCCATCCATTACTAATTCGGGTTCCTTCTGGAATTGCACCCAATATTTTACCGTATCCTTATGGGCTTCCATCACAGGCTTAACAATATCTCGAAAGTCTGCAACTTCCGTTTTTCCTAAAAACATGTACACTTTGGGTTTTATTTTATCGAATGCACGAATAATCTCTTGAGATTTTAATCTTGGATCAAGAGGGGCTATGATTGCACCGATTCGGAAACATCCATACATCAAGTAGATGTGTTCCTTAAGTAAAGCAAGGCTTGTAGCAACCACATCCCCTTTCTTAATACCAAGAGATAATAGCTTAGCAGCAAATGCTTTGCTGGAAGTTTTGAACTGTTTCCATGGTATTTCCGCACCCGTATTGTATTCAATTATCGCTAAGTCATCGGGCTTAATTTTCGCCCATTTGTCGACGATATCGTGCATGAGAGGATATTTTTCAAGCTCCTCAGCACGTTCCATAACTAACTTATTTTTTTCTTCATCTGGATACAAATTAATTCACCTATTCATCTCTTGTTCTGAGGATTTATTAAATTGTTTTGAAAAGATTTGGATAGAAATTCGAAAAAAAACATTTTATTCAACTTGTTCTCATACTTGGATCATGAGTATATTACTTCAAGAAGTAAAGAGCAAAGTTCTATATTTAACTCTGAATCGCCCCGAACGTGCAAATTCCCTTAATCCTCCTTTGCTAGTGGAATTAAAAAAAACTATCATGAATGCTCAACAGAATCCCAAAATCCGAGTTATTGTTTTAACAGGAACGGGGGAAAATTTCACAACTGGTATCGATGTAGGATCCGTTGCAAGTTTCTCAACTGCGGGAAAAATAAATCTGGGATTAGTAGCGGGGGATATTGCTACGCTTCTTTTCTCAGGAAAACCCAGTATTGTTGCAATTAATGGAAGAACTATGGGTATGGGCATTGTATTCGCAGCAGCAGCTGACTATCGTCTGATGGTAGATACTTGCGAATGGAGTATGCCAGAAGTGACTGCGGGAATCTTTCCGGGGGCAAGTTGTGTGGCGATCTTTACACGAGTGAGTGGTGTCGCCTGGACACGAAGAATGCTTATGACGGGAGAAAAATTCAATCCAAACCATGCACTTCAAGCACATATAGCGGATGAAATATGCCCTTCCTCCGATCTTAAAGAAGAAACAAAAAAGATCGCACGAACTTTGAAATCCTATAACCAAGTGAATCTTAAAGCAATTAAGTATGCAACCATTGCGATGCCCGATATGTATTATGATGAGTCTATCCAACTGGAAAAAGAACTGTCTTCGTGGTTTGAATGGCAAGAACCGGAAAATAGATTGAAAACCACTTTGGAAACGCATTCATTGCATTTCACCCTTACAGGAGATTCTCAGAAGCTTATTGAAGAATATGAAAGGACACAGTAAAATATGCAGAGAGAGGGATTTGAACCCCCGAACTACTAAAGACTGGATTCTGAGTCCAGCGCCTTTGACCATACTCGGCAATCTCTGCTAGAATCTTACTAAATTATGGTGTTTATCCTTCTGATAAACAATATTTGAGAAGGATAGTGCGTGTAATTCAATACGCGGATTAGTTTAAAATTTCCTATTCTTAAACCCGCAACTATATAAGCAAGTTTAAAGAAAATATCCCATCGATAACATTTCGGTGAGTGCATGGGAGAATCAGAGGAATGGGAAATCGACTTGCAACCCTCTTTTATTGCGTATAAGTTGAATGATAAAGAGGAGAAATTTGAAAAACTACCCCACAGTATCGCAGAAGAAATACATCCGTACCTCCTTTCGGAAAACATTGTATTAATAATTGATATGGAAAATCAGAATGCGTATATTTGGGAGGGGAGTGCAGCTTCTATACATATGAAATTTTTAGCTGCTCGCATTGCTCCGACTGTTAGAGATAGGCACGGCACTATGAATTTACACAGCATAGATCAATCATCGGAACCTGATGGATTCAAAGTATTCATGAAATTACCTTAAATCGCAACATAATTGAATGTCTCATATGTGTTTAAATTTTTAAGAATAGGACACTAATTCTCTTATATATATATCCTATGTACTGCTAACTATTACCTAAATACAAATTCGAGAAAACAAACAATGAAAATCGATAAAGAAGAGAAACCAATTGCTGTTTATCAGTTAAATGATGAACTGGGGGAATTCGAAGAACTTGATTTAGATCCGGGAGTAAAACTTTATGAATTATTGGATCCTGCTTTTTCTTTACTATTCTTAGATCCAAATCATTTTAAAGGATGGATCTGGCAGGGAAGTGAGGTTTCTACTCGAATGAAATTTTTATCTGCTAAATTAGCACCATCCGTTCGTGATAAATTTGGTACTGCGATGAGACTTACTACAGTGGACGATGGCTCTGAACCTATGGCATTTAAGATTCTGGTGGGATTGCAGGAAGAAGTTGATTACGAGGTGGATGAACAAGACACAGGGAGAATCAAAGATGAGAAGGATTATGAATTGCTTGATCTTTTAAAACGAGAAAACCTTCTCTTAGCTCTTGCAAAAACCCAACTTCCCATTGAATACAAACGAGAATTAGTTGTTGTAAAAGATAAAATTTTCAAATATAAGGTACAAGATAAGCACGTAAACGGGCAAGTAATTCAAGAGGAAGAATTAGTCCCACTTACAGAAAGTGTTCCAGATGGACCCTACACTTTTGATGATTATATTCCTCGACTTTTATTCAGTTTTAACAGTATTGCGTTAATTGAACTTTTGAGGCGCCGATCTCCTCAAGAAATCGAAATAGAGAGGAAAAAACACGAATCCAACCGATTACAAAATCAACAGGAACAACTTAATTTCTAAATTTATTCAGTTCTATATTTTTCTACGATAAGACCTTGAAGTGACCATGCGTATTTCTTTAAATTTAATATAAGCATTTGTTGTTGGAGTTCCCGCAAGTAAGAAACCTCAAAAGAATCGAACAGAGATTCCAAATACTCTATTGTATCGAAAACTTCAGTTATTTTTGACCAATCTCGACTCCATTCAGTATCTTGAGGGAATTCTTTTAATACTTCTAAATAGGAAGCTTTCACGCTAACTCACTATACTATATAAGTCAATTTGGGTATATAAAATTTGAGTGAGCCCGTTAAACTTAGATAAAGTCATTTTGCGTTTTGTAGGATTTTGTCTTCGATTTTTTGAACTTTTAAGTTACCCTCTTCATCGAAATAACGGTTTGTATATCTCCATGGAGTTAAAAATTTCCATAGGGTTTTCATTGAAGAACTATAGTTTAACCGGGCATTTCGTTTCGAATTCTGCTTCATCATAGGAACTAGTTTTTCTGCGACATTTTCAGCAGTATCGGACAATAAATTAAAAACCCAATATACTCGTTTATCATATGTTGTTCCTGCTTCTCCTGTTAAGATATTCGTTACTACCATACCTGGCTGAATTGAGCAAATGATTACATCAGTTTCTTTATATTCATAAGATAATGCTTTTCGGACATATGGAATCGCAGCTTTGGTCGTACCGTATACTGTCATCCCTTTTTGCACTCGTCCTCTTGCTCCTAAACCCTCCATATTGTATATTTTTCCCCCTTTCTCCTTCATGATTGATAATGCAACTTTGGAACCATATAATGTGCCCAGAAGATTGGTGGTTATTGTATCATGTATTTTTTCAGGTTCTAATTCATGGAATACCTTTAATGAGGATGGAGATATGCCTGCATTATTAATCCAGATGTCTAAATCTCCAAATTTTGAAAGTGCAAACTCACCGAGGTGTTTAACATCCTCAAATTTTGTTACATCAGCAACCGTTCCAACAATTCTATTAGAATGCTTTTTCTGAAGAACTTGAGTGATGCGATCTACTAAATTTCTATTTCTCGAGGAGATTACCACGTTATCTCCTAATTCTAAAAACTTAATCGCAAAAGCAAGACCGATCCCCCGTGTGGAACCCGTGATCACAACATTATTTGGATTCATGATAGAAAAATATTAATCGAGCTATAAAAAATGCTGTTATTTGAAAAATTCATGGATTTCAACAATGAATTTAGTAAGCTGAGAAAATCAAGAAACCGACAAAATGTAGCGTTAACTCTTTAATGAGAGAAGTCTAATAACGATACATCCTAAAAAAACCTTATTAACAACCGCAAAATTATGAATTGTCGTAATATTTATTTGGATCACTCGGATCATAACCTATTTAGAGATGATTTCTCTTGATGCATTGAAAGCTAGGAGACCTGCGATTCTTGCTTTAAAAGATGGCAGAATCTTTTATGGTGATGGATTTGGCAGCACTTCTAAAGCATCTGGGGAAGTGGTATTCACAACTTTCACTGCAGCGGGTTATAATTGTGCATTGACTGATCCCTCAAATCATGGTCAAATTTATGCATTAACTTACCCTTTAGTTGGGAATTATGGAGTCCCTCCGTGGGAGAAGGATGAATTTGGGATACATAAATGGTTTGAAAGCGATTCTATTAGATGTTCAGGCTTTGTGGTACATGAGAAATGTAATTATCCTTCTCATTACCAATCAAAAAAATCAATCAATGAATTTTTGATGGAAGAAAATATTCCTGGAATCGAGGGAATCGATACTCGAGAACTCACGAAAATACTCCGATCTGAGGGAGTGCAACCGGGAATATTACAAGTATACGAATCTGAAGATGATGTTCCCGAAGAAAGTGAAATTCTAAGTGAATTACGACATGTTGAAGATCCCAACCATCGTCATCTTGTTCAAGAAGTCAGTACAGATACATCAGTTGTGTTCAATAGCAGAATTACAATTGGAACAGTAGTAGTTGTAGATTGTGGAATTAAAAACAATATACTTCGTGAGCTCATTAAGAGAAATCTAAAAGTGGTAGTGCTCCCTTTTTATAGCTCGTATCAAGAGATCATGCACTACAATCCCGATGGTGTTTTAATTAGCAATGGACCTGGAGATCCTAAAAAATGTACTGAAACTATTCATATGGTTGAACTATTAATCGAAAATTCTATACCAACAATGGGAATATGTCTCGGTAATCAAATTCTAGGATTGGCAGCGGGTGGAGAAACATACAAACTAAAATATGGACACCGAGGGGGCAATAAGCCTGTGATAGATAAAAGAACGGGGAGAGCATATATCACAAGTCAAAATCACGGCTTTGCTTTGGATACTGAATCCTTAAAATATTCACATTCGGGATTTCAACCACTTTTTGAAAATGCGGATGACCTGACAAATGAAGGAATTTTCCATCCCAAAAAACCGATTTTCTCTGTTCAATTCCATCCAGAAGGTTATCCGGGACCTGCAGATACTACTTTTTTGTTCAAAGAGTTTTTACAGAATATGGCTGTTCAAGCATTTACACATCGCAGCCCTTATAACGGAAATGGAGGGCATCCTTGAATGTCCCTAGATAAAAATATCAAGCGAGTACTAGTACTAGGTTCTGGGGCGATACGCATAGGTCAAGCGGGAGAATTCGACTATTCAGGTTCCCAGGTTCTGAAAGCTTTGAAGGAAGAGGGCATTTATACTATATTAATCAATCCCAATATCGCAACCATTCAAACCGATCCCAACCTTGCAGATCAAACATATCTTCTCCCTATCACCGCTGAATTTGTAGAATTAGTCATTGAGAAAGAAAATCCTGACAGCATTATGCTTTCGTTTGGAGGACAGACTGCTCTTAACGTGGGAGTACAATTGTTTGAAAAAGGAATATTGGAAAAATATAATATTAAGGTACTGGGAACCCCTATTCAAGCAATTAAAGACACAGAAGATCGTGAATTATTCCGACAATCCATGATCGAATGTGGAATTGGAATTTGCAAATCTGCAACCGCATCCACAAAGGATGAAGCATGGAAAATTGCTAACGAAATCGGATTTCCAATTATGATTCGGGTAGCATATACTCTCGGTGGTCAAGGTTCTGGTGTAGCGCATAATGTGAAAGATTTTGAAGAACTTGTTGATAAGGCGTTAGCTCAGTCGGTGATCTCGCAAATCTTAATCGAAGAATATGTTGGAGGATGGAAAGAAATCGAATATGAAGTCATTCGGGATGTGAATGATAATACAATCACGATTTGTAACATGGAAAACGTGGATCCGGTTGGTATCCATACAGGAGAATCCATTGTTATTGCTCCGAGCCAAACTTTAACTAATAATGAATATCAAATGCTTCGTACCGCTTCAATTAGGGCAATTAAACACATCGGAATAATTGGGGAATGTAATATACAATACGCACTAAATCCAGAATCCAATCGGTTTATTGCAATTGAAGTCAACGCCCGATTAAGTAGAAGCTCTGCCTTGGCCAGTAAGGCAACTGGATATCCTCTTGCTTATATTGCGGCAAAATTGGCCTTAGGTTATACCCTTGTGGAATTAAAAAATAAGGTCACGAACATCACTACTGCATGTTTCGAACCTGCCTTGGATTATGTCGCAATTAAAATTCCACGTTGGAATTTAGAGAAGTTTCGACGGGTTTCTCGTCGAATTGGAACCCAGATGAAAAGTGTAGGGGAAGTTATGGGGATAGGTAGGACATTTGAAGAAGCCCTCCAGAAATCCGCTAGAATGTTAAATATCGGAATGAGGGGGTTGGTGAACAATGATCTGGAATCAGAATGGATGTCTATGTCATCGGATGAGTTAAGATATGAACTAGCTCATCCCACAGATATTCGGGTCTTCCTTATTCCCATTGCCCTAAAGAAAGGGCTCAGTATTACCGAAATATATGAATTGACTAAAATTGATAAGTGGTTTTTGCATAAAATACAGCATATTGTGGATATTGAAGCCATGCTAAGGGAAATCACAGAGAATACTCCTGATTCATTGAAATCTAAAGCATTCCGTTATGCGAAGCGATATGGGTTTTCTGATGGGCAGATTAGCCGATGTTTAAATTTGGATTCCTATGAGGTGAGAAGATATCGGCATAAGCACCTAATCTATCCAGTTACAAAGCAAATCGACACTTTAGCAGCGGAATGGGACGCATCCACAAATTACCTATATTTAACCTATGGAGGAGATACAGATGATCTCTCCTATGAAACAAAAGAAGAACGTTTTAGTTCTATAGCAGAGAGTCGAAAAAAGAGAATTATTGTACTAGGATCGGGGGTATATCGCATAGGTTCCTCAGTCGAATTTGATTGGGGATGCGTAAATATGGTTAATGCATTGCGTTCTAATGGGGTTGATGAGGTTATCATGATCAATTATAACCCTGAGACCGTTAGTACGGATTATGATGAAAGTGATAAACTATATTTTGAAGAATTAAGTGCTGAACGAATATTAGATATAGTCCATAAGGAATACCCTAACGGGATAATTACATCAGTGGGTGGACAAATTGGGAATAATATAACACATGAATTCACTAAATACCATCAGGCCTATGAAGCTGGTGGTATTCGGATATTGGGGACCTCAGGAGAAGATATTGACAACGCAGAAAATCGTATGAAATTCGGAAAAATTATAGATAAACTAGGAATAAACCAACCACGTTGGGCAGAATTACGAGAACTTAAAGATGCAGTTTCATTCACCGAAGAAATAGGCTATCCAGTTCTCGTACGTCCCTCCTATGTCTTATCTGGAGCAGCGATGCGAGTTGCAGACAATGAACAGGAACTAATGGATTTCCTTCAACTAGCTGCGGTAGTTTCGAAAGACAATCCTGTCGTAATCACGAAATTTTACTCTGATGCTCGAGAAATTGAGTGTGATGGTGTTGGAGATGGAGAAAACGTCTTTATTGCTGCTGTTGTAGAACACATCGAAAATGCAGGAGTTCATTCAGGTGATGCGACCATGTGTTTACCCGCACCTTCCCTTCCATTTAAAATGTGGGAGAAAATTCAGAATATTACCAAGCGAATTGCTCTAGCTATGAATGTAAAGGGACCATTCAATATTCAATTTCTAGTACGTGGTCCAAAGATTTATGTGATTGAGATGAATTTGCGTTCCTCTCGGTCAATGCCCTTTGTTTCTAAATCGATTGGCATAAATATAATCAAATTAGCAGCAAAAGTAATTATGGGGGGGAATATACCTCATGAATTGTTAAAACACTCTATACCTCCATATGACGTAATAAAGGTGCCACAATTCTCTTTTATGCGATTAGATGGAGCAGATCCAATATTAAGTGTTGAAATGGTGTCAACAGGGGAGGTGGCTTGTGTAGGGGAAAATTTTCCAGATGCTCTAATTAAATCCATGATCGCAGCGGAATTTAATGTCCCAATTGAAGCTGGAAATATATTGATCACCGTTGCTGGACAAGATCTAAAACAAGCGATTATTCCTTCTGCAAAACGACTTCAACAATTAGGTCACAAAATTTATGCAACTCGTCATACGGCAGATGTGTTAATTTCTAATGGAATAAATGCAGAAATTTTGCATAAAGTAAGAGAACCAGAGAAGAAACCCAACATTATGGATTCCATCTTGAATCGTGAACTGTCTCTAGTTATCAACATTCCACAAGCACATAACAATCCCGAGAATTCTTATATTACAGAAGACGAATATATGATTCGTCGAAAAGCAGTGGAATTCAACATACCTGTGATTACCAACATACAGATGCTGGAGTCATTGGTAGAAGCCTTGACTGATCTCTATGATAGAGGGATAAAGAGTGTATCCGAATATTATAAGAATGTATCTGTGAAATCATTGCATGATTATAATCAATATGTAAATACCTATTGGTAGAACCTATAATAATGAACTGTCAAAATAACACAATATCCTAAGAAATCAAAGGAGAATGGGAGATAATTACTACTTGAAACTAAAAAAAAAGACTCCATTAATTTATTCTTCCCAATATAGATGCAAACCACACTTTGGACAAAGTTTTGATCGGATTGGGGTTAATTGACTACAGATAGGACATTTTCAGCAGCCCTAGCTTGTGGGAAAGGATTTTTATTAATGGGTTTGGGACGGTGGTTTGAGATGTCCCTACAGGTTTTGTAACATGTTTGTCATTAAGATAATTAATGAAATGCACTACCTTATTCTTTATTTCATTAACTAAACCATTTGCATCCATTACTAATACGACTGGGCAGACTCCAAGGGGTACGTAAAAATACTTATCCGAAGGTAAAAAATTAAGTAACAACCCCATCATGATGAACAATGAAATTGCCGTCAATATAAAAATTCCAATTAGCTCCGCAATAGGAGGCTTACTGAATTTTTGTTTATATTCCCCACATTCCCCCATTCTCAATTGCATAATATCCTTTATTTCAAATTTTTCTTTGACGGCTTTATTCTTGTTCATGCTTGAGATTATGTCGATTTGCATCTAGAAATATATTTTGAAATATGATTTTGTCACTAGAGTGAGAAAGGGGAACCTCCACTTATTTAATGTAGGGAATAAATTCATTGAAATATTGAAGTATCAATGCTCACTTCTTTGCCTGTTCGACTGGATTCGTAAATTGCATCAATTACTGCAGTAATTTTCAAACTTTCTTTACCAGTAGCATTGAATGGTTTGTTTCTCATTACGTAACTTATAAAAGCATCTACAATTTTCCCGTAACTTAGTAGACCTTTAGCATCTAATGGATATTTTTTACGTTTAACTCGTTGCCATTTCACTTGTGAAAAAATAGAACCTCTAAACAAAATATTTCCTTTTTCTCCAAATATGCTGATGTGAGTACCTGCTCCAGGGTCATTAGCTGCGGAACTGAGAACTTGAGCGATAGCTCCACTCTCAAACTCAATTAATCCCATTCCAACATCTTCCACTTCAATATCATGTCTTCGAGTGGCAATTTTCCCACTTACTGAAACTGGAGTACCTAATGCCCAGATAAGTATGTCAATGAAATGTATAGCATGAGTCATTAATGTCCCCCCTCCCGCTGTTTCGAGTTTTCCGCGCCATGGGCTTGACTCGTAATAATTTTTGGTTCGTTTCCATGGAACATTTACTGTACCATACATAATCTTTCCAAGATGCCCATCTTGAACAGCTCGAGCCATATTCACTGCTTGAGGATTATATCGGTTTTGAAAGTCAACTCCTATTTTTACGCCTTCTTTTTCTGCCTTGTTTACAATACGGATCGCATCGTCCAATTTCGTTGTTAAGGGTTTTTCTATGAAAATGTTGATATTGTTATCGATTGCATCATCCATCATAGATGTATGCGTAAAATGAGGAGTTGCAATATATACAGCATCGATATCCTTGCAGTAGTCTTCATAAAACTCATCGGTTGAACAACAATAGGGGGTTCCCAATTTTTCGCTCCATTTCTTTGCAGATTCCTCGTTTATATCAACAATACATGCCAGTTTAGCCCGTTTGTTCCTTTGAATCATAAATTGGACGGTTTTGAAAATTCCACCGGTACCTATAGCTGCAAAATTGAGTTGATTCATTAAGAACTATTAGAATTTTTGCTTCAAAAATGATGTGTAAAATTAGAATTAGATAATAGATCTGCAGACTATCTATTTATCCAATGCTAAATGGAAGGTTGGGATCTCTCATTATATCAAATAATTCCAGAAAATGCAAAGAAATAAAATTCTGAAAAATTGTAATTTATCTCATGGCCGATATTTTCCCTATTCCAGATAGTTTAGTCTATTTGCATGGTATTCTTAAATTGGCAGTTGCGGTAACAGGGATCATACTTTTAGTCCTTACTATCCGAAAACATATAAAAAAAAGTTCTCAAGTTAGTTCCATTTTAATTATTGTATTTTTAGCAATGATTCTCGGATTAACATTTGCCAGTTTTGATGATTTGTTTGGATGGGAAAATCTTTTAGGATCACAAACTTGGGTTGGATTTGGATTGTCCACGATATTCAATAGTCTAGCAAACTCATCTTATTTAGCATTATATATTGCGATTTTTATGGCACAAGATAAGTGGAAATCGAAGCACATAATCTTCTTGGTTTCTTTCGGTCTGGTTGATTTGACTGCTGCAGTGCTAAGCATGGGATATTATGCTTTTGGATGGATCTTTTATCCCTCTATTATTCCTTCAGCAATACATATGATCTTTGCTGCTGTTCTTTACACTTTCTGGTTAGTTCAGTGCACTCGAATAATTAAAACCTTGACTGAAGAAGATTATATAAGAAGATTCCGATCGTTTCAGATATCATCAATTCTAATCCTATTATCAGTGATTGCATTTGCTATCACAGGTTTCAGTGAAACTCGTAGTTATATTACATGGGTCGGATTGGGATTTCTAAGTTTAGGCTTATTATTCTCTTATCTTGGATTCTTAAAAACAAAAGAACAAAGTAAATAAAATTAATAATTTATTAGGAAGAAATTCATGATCATCGAGTTGAAATAGAAAATGAAAAAAGTAATCATTGTTTTACTGCAAAACAGTCAATTTCTACTTTTACTTTCTTCACTATGTCTTTTACAGCTATTGCTGCGCGTGCAGGAAATGGTTCCGTAAAGAAAGTGGCATATACTTCATTCATTTCGGCAAAATCCTCGATATCTTCTAAGTACACGGTGCATTTCACTACATCGGTCATGTAAAAGCCCGCTTGCTCCACAAGTGCTTTTAATTTTTCAAGAACTTGCCTTGTTTGCTCCTTGATTGATACATTAACATCATTTGGAATTTGTCCTGATACAAACAATTGATTACCAACAATACGATAAGGACTATACGGTCCTACTGGTTTTGATTTCATGAATGAGATTTTATTTGTTTTTAAATAAATTTTATGTTGCATTGGATGGGTATTCTACATTAAAACAATCTGATTAATCATTTTCATAGTTGAGTAAACTCTTATCTTTGATTTATGGACATTTTCATAAGTAACACACCATATATTAGTGCATACTGATAGATTCCGATGGAATAGGCAAAAATATGAACAACTTGAAAAATTCACTCATAACCCATCTCGAATGTTCTTTTTGCGGTAAAGTGCATGACGCTGATGAATTGAATACCGTTTGCAAAAAGTGTGGGAAAGTATTATATCCCAGATACGATTTAGAAAAAGGAAAAGAATGTATCACTCCAAATTCCCTACGATTACGGAAAACATACAATTTATGGCGATTCCATGAAATTATGCCGGTCAAACAAGAGAAATATCGAATTTCTCTAGGAGAAGGATGGACTCCACTTATCCATCTTAAGAATCTTGGTGAAAAAATGGGATTAAAAGAGTTATACCTAAAAGATGAAGGGCAGAATCCTACGGGAACTTTTAAAAGTAGGGGATTATGTGCTGCAGTAGCGAAAGGGATAGAATTAGGCGTAAAAGAATTCAGTATGCCCACTGCAGGTAATGCGGGAGCTGCTTTAGCCGCTTATACTGCTCATGCAAGAGTAAAATCTCACATATTTGCTCCAAAAGACACGGATGAATTCATTCAAGTTGAAATGAAAGCAATGGGTGCGGATCTCACGTTAGTAAATGGTTTGATAACTGATGCGGGAGCTGAAGCAAAAAAGATCGGTATTGAGAATGGTTGGTTTGATGTATCCACGTTGAAAGAGCCATATCGAATAGAGGGTAAAAAAACTATGGGTTTAGAGCTCGCTGAACACTTTGAATGGGGTCTACCGGATGTTATCATCTACCCAACTGGAGGAGGTACTGGTATTGTTGGCATGTGGAAGGCTTTTACAGAATTGGAGGAGCTGGGTTTAATCGGACATGAACGCCCTAAAATGATATCAGTTCAACCCGTTGGATGTCAACCTATTGTACGAGCTTTTGAAAATGGGGATGAATTTGCAGGAACCTGGCCAAATGCTACGTCAAAATTTGGGGGAATACGTGTTCCATCAGCAATTGGAGATTATTTAATCTTAAGAGCGATTCGGGAATCACACGGAACTGCTATTGCTGTAGCTGATATCCATACTCATGAATCGATGTTGAAACTTGCAAAACACGAGGGTATTATGATCGCAGGTGAAGCAGCCGCTACAATTGCCGCATTGGAAAAATTGAACGATAATGGATTCGTAGATAAAACTCAAAAAATTGTATTGTTTGGTACAGGTTCTGGGTTAGTAACGCCTTCGTTATGGTCTTCTTCACCATAGTGATCTTAATTTTCTGAATTGAATCTTCGAAAAATATCTTCAGGTACAGCCTTGGATGAATGAGAAAATCGAAAATAATAATATTGAAGATGATATTGAGGAACATGATAGATACATGAAAATCTAAAAAGTTTAGACGAAACATAGCAATAAGATCGTTTTTTTTAGGAAAAGGATCGACCAGGGGTATTAATCTCAAAAACCTAAAATCAAATGCAATATCCCTATTATTATGAGCCTTTCAGATTGGGATTCTCAAAAATGGTTAAACAAAATCGTACACGCTGCAAAAAAAGCATATGAATCCATCGAAGGGATTATTGGAACTCCCCTTGCTCGGCAGCGGATTCGAAAGAATCAACTTGGGGATACTACTTTATGCATCGATAAAACAGCAGAAGATGTTATCTTAAGAGAAATGGGTAAAATCAATCAAAATATAAAAGTGATTACTGAAGAGACTGGAGAATTTTTCACACAACAAGAAACAGAGGAATTTTCAGATTATCTAGTAATCGATCCCATTGACGGAAGTCATAATGCTTCCTTTGGTTTTCCTATGGCTTGTATTTCCATTGCACATGCGAAAGGTCCTCATTTAGATGATGTGGATGCTGGAGTGATAATGAATATTTTCTCGAAAGACATATTCACTGCCATAAAAGGAAAAGGAGCATTTAGAAACGGTTTTCCCATCCATGTTAATACAAGAAAAGTGCTTCCTAAATGCCTGTTTGGGATGAATTTATCAGTTGATGAGACTTTAGCAGACTTTGTAAACCGATATGCAAAATTCTTTGATAAATGCAAACCTATGCGCATCCGTGGGATAGGTACCGATGGATTCGCCTTAACTTTGGTAGGTTCGGGTCAATTGGATTTATTTTTGAACCTGCAGAATAAAACGCGAACACTTGATATCGCAGCCGCTGCATTGATACTTAAAGAAGCTGGGGGTATATTAATCGATCCTTATGGTAATGTGTTAAATTCCCTATTGGCATTGACAACACGGATTTCTTTTATTGGGATTTCTCCCACCTTAAAAAAACAATTGGATCCACTTATTCCAATTTTGGCCGAATGCTATAAGAATCAACCTTCTATCCTCTAATAGCATTCTAAGGTATAGTAGGATTTGGGAAAACTACCATATAATCTCAAACATAGTTCACATTATTGGATGAAGTATTTCCTTAAATTCTATATTTTTTTTCTTCCGAAACTGTTGCTGCAACCCCTTCAGGTGTGTGTCTTTGTTCGTCTTTCATATTCTCATGGGTTTTTATCTTTTTATCAACTTGAGCCCTATCCCTTTTAATTTTTTTAATCCAAATTTTAAACCTATATTTAATTTTCTCCAAAAGCTTCATTTCCATAAAAAAAGGATTTTTGATGACTTTAACATAGAAATAGATGAAGCAATATTGAATTTTGAATAATCGACATCTGTACGGCTTAATCCAATTAAAATTTGATCCATTTAATGTTAAACTATTGTAAAACAGCGTCAAACTCGTAAAATAGAAAATTTTACGATAAATCGGAATCAAATTCCGATTCTACTGTACGTATAGATGTAGACTACTTAAGTAAGAAGTGCGGGCTGGTAGCACGTTGAAGAATGAACCAACAAAGCCGAATGCGTAGCATGAGGCAGATATGCGTAGTGTTTGATGGTACACCAAATGCATGGCACTTCGTACTATATACCCTCTATTCACCTATCTGATAGGATAGATGGATATCACGGAATAGATGTTGACTAATCAAATTAGGTGCTATGGTATCCTATACTCTCTACTTTTAACTGGATTGTAATTTTGAAATTATTCTATAAACTACGCTAAAAGCCTGCTTTACTATCCTAAAGACAGTTACGTAGGTTTTAACGTAGGGGTGCCTATAACCCCGTTGGTCAATCGATCAACTCATTAGGGATTTTATTTCCGCTATTCGGTGGAGTTTACTGATAGTTTTAAGTTAAAACGTTTACCTACTCACCGTAAAGGGTAGAATAGGTGTTGATTAGTAAAAAATGAATTTAAATGTTAAAAAATTCAGCGTTATATTTGCCGAATTACGTGAGGAAATACGTGAAAGTGAAATAAGAATTGAATAAAAAAGGAAAAATTTCCACCACGATATCAAAATAGATAATAATAAATTGTGTTGTTTCTTTTATCGCCCACATATTAACCAAAATTAATAAACGGAATAGGTAGAATGAATCGTAAGAAGCTGATTGTTTTTCTGATCTGTAGTGGAGCATTTGTGAGTTGTGTGTTAACTATAAATTTATTACCCACCGGAATCACTAAATCTCTTAATAATTGTACTCTAACATCGGATGGCGTCAAAATCTATTATGATCTCTTTATACCGAAAGACGATACATCAACAAATAAGACGGGAATAATTCTCGGACATGGAATAATGGTCAATAAGCAATTTTTACGAACGATTGCTATGGATTTAGCTAATCACGGATTTGTGGTTGCAGCCTTAGATTTTCGAGGTCATGGGAGAAGTGGGGGAGGTCTTGGTACTGGAAACATTACTACAGATATCATAGCAATTAAAAATGTCTTATCACTCCGTGGAGATATAAATATGTCCAATCTTGGATATTTAGGATATTCAATGGGTGGTGGTGCTGGTTTTCAACTTCTGACAAGTGATTCAGACTTTCGTGCTATGGTAAGTCTAGCTTCTAGTGGTTCTAGTCCCTATAATCCACCTAATCTATTGATTTTGCACGGAAAGATAGACGAAGTAGTAAATTATCAGGATGTTTTACAGTATATAGAAAACCGCACGGGTATTTCTGCAGAAAATGTCCAACCGGGAATGATTTATGGCTCAATCACTGATGGAAATGCTACTAAACTAATCCTTTCTAATACTGACCATCTATTTGCTCCTTATAGCCTTAATAATATACTTGAAACGCGAATATGGTTCCTTCAAACTCTAAAAAATGTAAATAATCCTCCCACTGAAATGATGAATTATGGTTTGCTGTTAGTTTTTGTATTATTGGCGACTTCTACTGGAATTTCGGCGTTTATTTTAGTAGCAGCATTTTTTGTAAAGAAATTATCCATTCAAAAATCTGAAAACGAGGAAGCACTCGCCATATTGGAAAAAATTTCTCAAAAAGATCTGCGAAAGCAAGTAATCAAAAGTTATTGGTATATAGTGGTTCCACTATCAATACCAGGTGTTCTCTTCGGAGCATTCTCATTTGTACTACCAATCTATTTTATGTCATTAATTGTAATACTTCTCTCGGGCAATGCAGCAGCAAGTTTCTTTTATCTTTGGTATCTTCTAAAAAAGAAGCACAATGTGAAATTTGGTAGGTTCTTAGGGTACATATTCAGAAAATCCTCGATTAGAAATGTGATAATTGGAATTGGATTGGGTCTTATTTTATATGCAGTCTTAGGCTTGTCTATCGGATATATCTTTGGAATCGTGCCCGGAGTCAACAAATGGGGGTGGGCAGCATTTTATTGGATTTTTATGTTTTTGATAGTATTTTCCAACACTCTATTCTTTCGAACGATTTATGGTGATCCTAATAAGACCTTTTCTGGTAAATTTAAGGAGTTGGGATTAGTTACGGCAATGAGCTTTATCCCTATAACCATAATCGTATTAATCTCGGTAGCAATCTTTCGAAGCCTCTTCAACATTCAATTTCTAATACCTATGTTCCCCTTGATTCTTCTCATAAACGCTATCGCTATTAAACTATACAATGTGAGCAGAGATATTGTGCTATCTTCTCTGCTTAACAGTGTAATGCTAACCATATTCGCTATTTCACTGAGTTTCTTATAAAAGGAACAGACATAATTGAGGATTTCAATTAATTTATTGATTTTCATCCGAAAGATGATTTTTCAAAAAAATCAGAGTATTAGTAATATAACTTTCCAAATATGTACCCTCAAAATCATGGGATGCACCCTCAATTAACTTCAGTTCATGATGGCTGTCATCCGGCATCATAGCGAAAGCATTTTTTATAGATTCTGGATTTACTGTTGTATCTTTGGTCCCTTGAATAATGAGTGTCGGCAAAGTAAACTCGCGAAGATTCTTACCAATATTTAAGGTTAAAACTTCATCCATGAATTTCTTACCAAATAATAATTTTGGACCTGCTCCTGTGTGGTTCATCTTCATGGGTTTTGAGGAAATGGCAAATTTAATTTTTCCTAAAATCTTTTGCAAAGGGGAAATAGAGTTCATTAAATCAAAAGCAGGGGACCAGAAAACTGCACAAAACCTGTTTGGGAGTGGCGAAAGTAACGAAATTAATCCTCCTAAACTAAGTCCCAAGGTAGCTATGTTATTGTAAGACTGGGATTTTGCCCATTCCCACACATCTTTAAGATCAGTTTGAAGAAGCGAAAGCGAAATCGGTATACGGTTGTTCTCCCCAAATCCGGAAAAATCAAATAATAGGACATCAAATCCTTCAGCTAAAAATATTTCAGCAGCAAAAGGAAATCGACCATGTTCAAAACGATCTCCTAATCCTCCGTGGCAAAATATTACCAGATTTGAGTTGTTTTTGCTGTATAATGTACAGTGCAATTCATAATTAGTTGGTTTATTAATCCTAAAGGTATCTACTTGCATATCTCAATTCATCTGGAAATTTATATGGAATTATTTATGGATAAGGATATAATCGTTTATATTTCTCTCCCATTGTTTGAGGAGATCTAATTTAATTTCGCCAACATCTATTCTATCCTGTCCAACGAGAAAGTTACCATTTTAAAGGAATACTATCGTAAAATAGGACGGAACGTATGGACCAGAATGAATTCAGCAAGTTATCGCCAATTTATTACCGAACAGCAAATAGTAGTCAAGTAAGAAGTGCGAGTAGATAGCATGGTTAAGATTAACACGAGTGCTAGATAGAAAGGCAAAATGTGTAGCACGATTTAAATAAAACGTATACAATCACATCTATCGGATGCAAATCGGCAGACTTTCGTACTGTATACCGTCTGTGTATCTACTCTTAGGACATGTGTACATCAAGGTATAGGATTCGACTCCATACAACCATAGTAACCATTTTTAATGTTCTTTATTTTTTTTTCTTGTGTATTGAATTGGATAAGCTTTTACTGCCAGATCTTTTAATTTCTCGTTAGAAAATACCCTAAAAAATGATGGAGAGATGTATTTTATTAAATTCATCTAGTATAACGATAATTGAATCAAGCTTTAATCTCTATTTTGTACTCGCATCGACAATGTATAAATCCGAATGTGAATTAATCTTCTTATGGGAAATTCTACAACAGCCGATGAAATTTGCTTGAGATGTAAAGGAGCTCGGATGTTATGTGGAAAAACTCATTGTCCTCTACTTATAAAAAGTTCAATTCTTAAGTCAATCGCTCCTCTTGATATGTATAAAAAAATTCAGAGGGATAAAATTATCTTTGGTGCCAGTCCTCCGGGTGTATTTGTGGGTCGTTTCGGTTATCCTCAAGTTAATATAGGTCCGATGATCCCCATAAATGAAGACCTTATTGAAAAAGCGGTGTTACTGAATCCAACTGTTACGACAAAAGATACTAGTGTGCTAGATATCTCTGAATTTTGGTATGGAAAATCCCAAGAAGAAATCATCACTTATCGAAGCTCTCTAGCTCGATCTAATTTTAAACTAAATGTATATTCCCCCTCTAAATCAACCGGTTTTAAAACTCTCGAAGAAGTAGAAGAGAAACTTACCTTAAATGAAAGAAGATTATTGGATGCAAGTCAAGAATTGGCAATGTCAAAGATTTCTATAGACACTGAATCCAAAATCACCCGATTAATGCCTCAGTTGACCATGGATCCCCATTCTCCTCCCCTTGGACCCATATTTACTCCTGAAACTATTCGTATAGTAGATAATATAAAAGTCAATCCAAGAGTGGATTATGCAGTTAATGATAGTGATCTCAACGCAACGGATGCGATTTTCGACTATCTCTATAAACCCAATCTCACTTTGTTGAATGAAGATTATCATTCTCACAAACTCGTTCTTGGAACGGAAATGGTTCGACTGTTAAGTAGCGGATTACTGGGAACTAAAGAACGTCGAAAAATCGTGCCCACTCGCTGGGCTATCGCAGCTGTGGACGATATCACAAGTAAGCGTCTAGCAAAAGAAATTCGTCACTATCCTGAAATCAATCAGTTCTATACCTTTCATGGTAAATATCTGGACAATAATTTCGTTATTTTATTGATTCCAGGCCCGTGGTCATACGAAATGATGGAGTGTTGGGCAGCAAATTCTATATGGACTCAGACAGTCCCAGGAGTTCAAAATGCCGATAGTTTTCGAATACCAAAAATTATTCAAGACCACGAAATGGAAACGGGTCGTAAAAAATATGCTTCAAATATTACGGGAGCCTATTATGCAGCTAGGAAAGAAATCGTCGAATTTCTCTATCTCAATCATAAACAAGCTCGAGTAGTACTGTTCCGTGAGATAAAGGGGGGTTATTTAGTTCCTTTAGGCGTTTGGGTGATCAGAGAGACTGTACGCAATATTCTAAAGGATGGTTTTGGTTCTGATAGCATGAACAAACATGAAACTTTGGATGATGCCCTTATTCGAATTCGGGAAAATTTTTCCGTACCGTTAAAATATTGGCTGCAAGCAAGTAAATTTCTCAAAATAATCCGTACCCAAAGAACCTTGAATGAGTGGATGAAATAAACCCTTAGGTTTTTTAGTTTCTTTGAAATATAATTTATTATGCTTCCTTCCCGTATTGGTGTTGAAACTTACTCATTCAGACATGAACTAAGAAAGGGTACTTTATCTCTATATGAAATATTTCGAATTGCTAAATATTTAGAGCTCCATGGATTAGGTCTTCATTATGATCATTTTACGGCGGAAGAATTACCTCGAATTGTGGAGGAAGCAAAAGGATTTGATCTATCTATATATGCATTGGGTCCTAAAGGAGATTTGATTAGTCCCCCTGATAAGAGAGACAAAATAATTAATAATTATAAACATTACATAGATCTTGCAGGAGATAATGGTATTCCATTTGTTCGAGCTTTTATGATGGGGCATATTTATCGATTAAACAAGTTGATCGGTCAAAAGAAGCAGTTTCAATTCGCAGTAGACACGATCTCCCCTATTGTAGAGTATGCTGAACAGAGAAATGTCTCCTTGTCCATTGAATCCCATTGGAAATTTTCTTCAGATATAGAATTCATGAATACCATTTTAGAACACTTTTCTACCAAAGCTTTGGGATGGTTATATGATTTTGGTAACTATTATTCGGAAGAAGACCGATGGGCTGCTTTAGAACTTATTAAAGAACGCCGCTTGAATTACGTTCATGCCAAAATGTATGCATTTAACCGTATTGGATTCGAAACTAAATTAGATTATATGAAGTTGATAAGAGAATTGAAAAAAGCTGACTACATGGGGATATATTCAATTGAATTCGAAGGGAAATTGTCTGATATGGATGGTGTAGCCAAAAGTTATGAGTTATTGATGCATTGCATATACGGAGACGCCCATCATATTAATCCAAATCCAAATACAAAAGTATTATGGGAAATTGCCAAAGAAAACTAAGCATACCTTTTTTTTCTTGTCTGCATAAGTTTTTTATTTTCAAATCTCATAAGATAGATTCATGTCGTTCAAATACACAAAAAACTTCCTCAGTCATTTTATTGTTCTAAGTGTGTTGTTCATCTTTTTCTTTCAAATGTTGAGCGACCTAATTGAAGCTATTTATACTATGGATTTACTCAATACTACTCTAGATGCAAAAGTTCTTGGAATCGCTTTTCTATTTACCACTCCATTATTGTTTGTATTTTGGAAAAAAGTTCCAAATTTATTTCTCAAAATCATTGGATTAATAGTTATTACTTTCAGATTGGCAGAACCTTTCGTTCGAACTCCGTTGAAAATCATACTGGGAGGTATTTCCGTTGGGTCTTTTTTACTCTTTTTACCCGCATATATGGTGCAAATGAAAAATAGTGAATCATCAATAATGGGATTTTTATTTTCACTCAGCATTGGATCTTCTACACTATTGATACTCTTATTCAAGACGTTAAATACTAGTTTGGATATTTCGATGGTAGGATATACTCAGAGTATAGGATGGATCCTTGGGATTGGTGCGGGAATATTTCTCTTTTCCGTGAAAACCCCTTTAATAACTGGTGAAGATCCTTCACTTGCGTCAAAGTCAAATATTCCAGAATCACCGATTAGAGTGAAAAATAAAATTCTTGGTTCAATTACCGGTTTATTTTCCATACTAATGCTACTTTATTTTGCGTATAATAGCCCGGCAGTATTTACTCGTTGGTTTGAGATCAATTATTTTGGAGCAGTAATCACATTAAGCATCGTATACGTGACAGCGATTGGGATATCTGTTTGGAAACCCCACATTCTAGCTAATATAAAAAAACTGCATTTGTTGATATGGAACTTAATATTTTTCATTACACTTGTGGTCATGATAGTGTTAAATCAAACCAGTTTCATTAATGTGAATAACGGACAAGTAGTTATTGCGTATCCTACTCCTTGGTATTTGCAGATTTTGACATATTTTAACCTTATTCTCTCGCCCGTTTTATTTTTAAATATATTTATGTTCATCCAAAATCTCTATCAAGTTCCGATGAAAAATGGAAGATTAATCGGTTCATTCTTGTTAAATGAATTAGTTTTAGTAATTCTAATATTTGCACTCATCTTTTCCAACGTGTGGGGGTATGTAGAACCTATTTCTACTTATTTTAGAGGGTTGATCTGGGTACCCTTTGCGGTAATAGGATTATATACTTTATTGATTATCGGATTACCGAAATTTGCTTGGAATAAGAACATCCTTGATTTTAAGCACCCCAGTAATTCTTTCAAATCAGCAATCTCTGCAGTTTTTCTAATTGTTGTGGTCTTAAACGGTGTGTGGGCATATATGACACTTCCTCATCCAGTGAATGTTGACGGCATGGGAACTACCTCACTAAAAATAATGACCTATAATATTCAGCAAGGTGCAAATAACACTGGCGATAAGAATTTTGACGCACAATTAGCACTCATTATGGAGATTGACCCTGATATTATTGGATTACAGGAATCTGATACAACAAAAATAAATACGGGTAACACTGATGTGGTTGGATATTTTGCGGAAAAATTGGATTATTATTTATATTATGGTCCCAAATCAGTAATGCAAACGTATGGGTGTGCAATTCTGAGTCGTTATCCCATTCAGAATTTTTATTCCTTCTATACCTATGGGGATGAAGATGAGATAGGTAGCGTTTTTTGCGAAGTGGTAGTTGGAACGCGCATATTTAATGTATTTGTAAATCATCCCGCTGGTTCGGCGGAGGCAAAACTCGCACATACGGTTGCTATGCTATCATTGGCAGACGAACTTGAAAACGTGGTCTTAATGGGAGATTTTAACTGGAGAGAAAATACACCTTATTACGCTTTAGTAAACGCTTCTTATGTGGATACATGGAGAACTAAATGGCCTACTGGAATAGATGATCTGGGGTTAGAAATGACCAGCACAATCGATCACATTTTTGTTTCGGATACCTTCTCAGTTTTAGATGCTCGATATATTCCGGAACCCGAATCGCAAACTGATCATCCCGCTTATTGGGCGGAAATTAGCTGGTAATCGTTATTTTTTTTTTAATTTTTTTCATGGTTAAAATTTTATCCAGAAGAATTAATAATGACTATCACCCATAGGGATAACTAGAATGTCAGAGTATGAATATTGGGTTGTTGAAGACCACAAGATGGGTATTTTTTGGTTGAAATTGAACCGACCAAATAAACGTAATGCATTCAATGAAGCTGTCGCATTGGAATTGGGAGAAGTGTTAGATGAATTTAGGACAAATGAAGAAATCCGAATTTTAATCCTCTCCAGTACATCTGATGCGTTCTTTTCCGCTGGTGCGGACATTGATTGGTTTGCAGCTATAAATGGTGAAGAAGCCGAGGAAATATCTAAGAAGAGTCATGAAATATTTGGAAAATTACAAGAATTACCCTTCCCCGTGATTGCTGCCATTAAAGGAGTATGTATAACTGCAGGTTTGGAAGTAATTCTGTGTGCAGATATGATTTACGTAGCGGATAATGCAAAATTGGGGCTAATCGAAACGGTTTTTGGAATTACTCCAGGTGGGGGGGGCACTCAACGTCTTGTCAGATTGATAGGACCTAATAGGGCTAAAGAGATGATATTCAATGCTCGGATCATAGGAGCTGAAGAAGCAGAAAGGATCGGATTAGCTAATGCAATGTTTCCTTTAGAGGGTTTTGAGGAAAAAATTGATCGTATCGCCAGAAAAATGCTGATGAATGATCAAGGTGCAATTTCTCGTTGCAAGAAACTCATAAATTTGGCAACCTATTCCAACGACGAAGGATTTCGGGAAGAACAATACTCATTCAATACTAGCTTTGCTTCTGGGGAGCCTCGCAGTAGACTAACTGAATATAAAAAACAACAAGAACGTGAAAAACGTCGAAAAGAACGTAAGCAGAAGAAGGCAGAAATAAAAAAATAAGAGACAGAATCCCAAAGCCCCGGATTATTCAAAAACAATTATATTTTTTTTAAAACCTAATGATATAACTAGGCTTGCAATTACAAGCACATTTTCTCAGACGATTCCTTTCGTTATTTTTTGTCGAAATAGTGAATCTGATTGCGATTTATAATTTTATAGGTATGGTTTTTATGGAATGATTGATGTGATTTTGTTAGAACTACATACCTATTAAAAAGAACCTAAACAAGAGTAAATTATTATGCAGACTGAAGTTCAACACGTCAAACAATCCGAAGACGCTAATTTACGAATTAAAAAGCGTTATAGGGAGTTGAATAGCACAAAAGAATTAATCATCGATGATCCACGAGGATACTCAGTACAAAAAGTATCTAGTCTGGCACGTTTATTGCATGAATTTACTAGATTTAGTAAAAAAAAGAATACAATCTGGGCAATCGCAGAGGCTGATATAACTGATGTTTTGGACAGGTTACAGGAACATAAGAAGAAAACGGGAGAATCAATTAGTTTCACGGCTTTTTTAATTACAGTTTTCGCACGAGTTGTAGCTCTTCATAAATATCCCATGAACTCGATCATAAAAAAAGGAAAAGAGATTTATACTTTTAATGATGTTGATTTTTCTACCAACATCGAACGAACTTTTCCGGATGGAACGAAGCGACCTATCAGCTACACCATTCGAAAAGCAAATGAGAAAACACTACGTCAAATTAATGATGAGCTAAGCGACGCTAAAATTGCGAAACTAAAGACTGCCACCAGTACTAAGGGTAAAAAAGGATGGATTAAATGGGTGATAAAACGATTACCTAACTTTCCTCGTTGGATTCGGTATTTACTTCTGAGGAAAATGTTTAACGATCCCATTTTGAAAAAAAATTCCATGGGCACAGTTAATTTAACTGCCGTAGGAATGTTTGGGACTGGTATGGGTAAAATGATACATATAACTCCTCATACTCTTAGTATTGGAATCGGAGGCATTGATGATTTGCCTTTTGTTATCGATGGCAAAGTCGTTCCAAGAAAGAAGATAGGTATTACCTTAGCGATGGACCATGATGTTATAGATGGTGGACCGGCCACTCGATTTTTCCATGATGTTCGCCAGTGGTTAATGTTTTTCTGTCATGAAGCCGACTGGTGTTTTAAAAGTTTGGAAAATCCACCTATAAAAACTGAATAAATAGTATTATCTCTTCTCTTGTCTGTTTTTTTGGTTCTATTCTATCTTATTATTTCAATTTCAGGAATCCCCTCTATTTCTTTCTTAAGGTGAGATCATCTTACATAAAAAGGACAACTGATAATCAAATATGAGTAGTATGTGGAAGATTAATCCTCAACCGTTTATAAAAAATAATCGCCCTCTTATTTTTGCACATCGTGGGGATAGTGCGTTAATTCCCGAGAATACGATGCATGCTTTTAAGGATGCTTATCAATTGGATATAGATTGTATCGAGACGGATGTGCATATGACCAAGGATCAAAATTTTGTCTTATTCCATGATCCCAATTTAGAGAGAACTACGGATGGAAAAGGCTCAGTCGCCGATTATACTCTATCAGAACTGAAGAACCTCGATGCTGGATATAATTTTCAACCACAAGGGTCTAATGATTTTCCATTTAGAGCTAAGGGTTTAAAAATCCATTCACTTGAAGAGATATTACCGCTCTTTCCAAAAGTAAGGTTTAATATTGATATCAAATCTGAAAACCCATTAGCTCCTGAGATATTAGCCCAAGAATTGAAAGAATTGGGAGTAGAAGATCGTGTGTGTGTAGGATCCTTCCATCAAAAGCAAATTCAGCGTTTTCGAAAATATTCAAAAATTGCCACGAGTGCTGGACCAAAAGAAGTACTCCGATTTCTATTGAAATTTTATCTATGGAGAAAACGGGTATCCAAGTTAATAGAAAGCAAAAAAAAGCCAATATCATATCATGATACCATAAATAACCAAAAAATGGTTTTTGGTCAAGCACTCCCCTATTATTCGTTACAAATCCCATTACAAAAATCGATAATCAAAATTGTTACACCCCAATTTATTGAATTTGCGCATTTGGTAGGAATTGCGATTCATGTGTGGACTATTAACGAGGCTATGGTAATGAAGAAATTGCTACAATGGAATGTTGACGGAATCTTTACTGATAAACCCCGAGTACTCATTAAAGTATGGGAACAATTACAAAACACTTCAGAACTTTAAGATTGTGGAAGAGTTTTATTTCATACCAAGTCCTATAAGCATCTTTGCTAAATTGTCTTATTTCCGTTTAAACGAATAAATAACATTTTTCTAAAATATCAAAAACTTCTACAAATGGAACCACAAAAAGTTCATGAAAGGGAAAAAGTTACTTTCCGGCACAAATTAGTGTATGGATTAGGACAAGCTCCAGGGGCTGCGTTTGGTGGCTTTATGGGAAGTATACAGACTTTTTACTACGGTTGGATGGGTTTAAATTACAGATTCATTTTTTGGACGCAAGTTATATATGCAATTTGGAATGTGGTTAATGATCCATTATTTGGTCATCTTCAAGATAAAACTCGTACTACCAAAGGTCGATATATCCCATGGATTAGGTGGACAGCACCATTTTTTACACTTGCCTTTATTGCTGTTTTCTTTCCGGCTCAAACTTGGGCATTCAAAGTGAGTGGGGAAAGTACCCAATGGATTTTAGCGTTGTGGTACTTAGTTACACAATTAGCCTATGATACAGGATTCACAATAATTTATATCGCTCATGTAGCCCTAGCACCTCAGATGACCATGGATGAAAAAGAACGAACTCAGATACAAATTATATCGACCTTGTTTAATATTATCATCGGTGGGATTTTCACATTTGTCCCACTAATTTTTCTTGTTGACCCCAATTTACAAAAAATACGTATTTTTCAAATATTTGTGGTGATTGTGGGATTAATAAGTTTCATACCTTGGCCAATTCTCGTAAGAACAATCATTGAACGAAAGGAATTTATTCCTCCCAAAGAAAATCAATCCAGTTTCTGGGAAAATGTAAAACACGTATTAAAAAATCCTTCTGGACGCTCATATATCTTTTATGATGGAATATCTGTGTTTTTATTTAATGCAGTATTCGTAGGATTGCCCTTTACCCTTGAGTGGATATTTGGAATGAAGGAAGAATACAATCCTGGCTGGGGACTTGTTGACATCCTTCCCTATTTAGCTATACCCATCGGTGCTTTGATAATTGGTATTTTCATTCAACTCAAGATTCCAAAGCCCCGATCTGAACGGGGATTTGGAGGAGATGTGAAAACTGCATTGATGTATTCCTTAATTACACAAGCGATCGGTTCGATAATCAGTTTCCTGGGAGTACTGTTTAGTACTAATCTAAATTATTTTGAACTGAATTTACCCAATCTTGCATGGTTAATTTCTATAGGAATGGGTATTACATTCTTGGGATTTAGCGGAGATATGATTTATCACAACGTGATGAGGGCTGATACGATTGATTTTGATGAAATTTCTACAGGAGAACGCCGAGAAGCAGTCTATGCTGGCATTGGGTGCATATTTTCGAAACCTATGATAAGTGTCGCGCTGATTTCTGTGCCTTTTTTTATGTCATTATTTGGATTGGTACCCGCAGCTCCAGAAGATCCCACTAATTCCCGTCTTATTGTCGAAATGGGATTCAGAAATGCAGCCTTAGGCGTCGCACTAGGCGTTTTTTTAGTACCCGCAATAGTAGCGATCATAGGAGCTATTGCATGGAAATTCTACCCCTTGGATAAGCATACATTAGCAGAAATGAGGATTAGGTTGGAAAAGATGCATAAGAAAAAACGGGAAGAGCGCTTATCACAAAATGATATGGAAATTAAAAAAAGTGAATAGAAATAAGATCAATTTAATATCTCTTTATTCTATCCTAACACGTATTCTATGGATAATTGATTAAAATATGGGCTTCCCGAATCTGTTGCTACCCGAAAACCAGATGCTGCCCCTGTCCATGCCCTTATTTCGTAATAATTTTCAGCACTAGTAGCATTAATATATAAACTACCCTTTGCATAATAAAAAATATCAATGACCGGATTACCAGTCGAAAATCTTTCAAAATATGCCTTTTCAGTGTTATTTTCCATTAAATAAACCCAAAAAGTCGAATCAACATCAAGAATTCCTCCAAAAACCACAGCAAGATTGATTTTATATAATCCTGGAACAATTAAAGAAAAACGTGTGCTATTAATTACGTTGACATAATTAGTTTCCAGTACTATTTGATCCTCATACTCAATCAGAAAATTGCTAACTGTAGTGTAAAGTGGATTATTTACCAAGTTCTCATCTAAATCCTCCCACAGTGCGACAAGCTTCAAACCTTCAGTTTCATGGGTATGATCATCTCCTCCCAAAAAGGTATCATTTACAAACATATAGCCACTCAATCCTAATCCTGCGATTGCAAGTATCGCTAAAAAAATAATTGCTCCTTTATTATTTGCCATTTTCTTAAACCTTAAATTATGTTCTTAGTTTTGATTATAAACCATTCATAACAAAACAATGTGTATTAATAAATTTATAGATTGATTTGTTAGCATGGGAGTAGTATCCCAAAATATAACTCCAGATTAGGTATGGTAGTTGCTTCGGATTATGAGGAAAAAAAGAGTGAGAAATTGGTGTAAAAAAGAAAAAAATTACTTTTGTCGTACTTGACCATCACCATCAATATGATAAAAAAACAAAAAAAAATTAATCTCCCGCTTCACTAAGGATACGTGGAATTAGTGTTCTGAAATTAGAGTTTTGGTTTATACCTTCATTTGAATCGCCTTGTTGTATTACATTTAAGATAGCAATATCCGCTCCATTGAAATAGGCAGTTCTAATTTTTTCTGGTTGTAATCCTCCTGCAACAGAAATTAACACGTCAAATTTCCCATGTACTTTAGAAATATCCCGATATCGAATAATACTCCTTGGATTTGCTTCTTCGTCTCGACCTTTGTGAATCACTACCACATCTGGTATATTTCTTAAAGGAAGCATCCTTCGAAGCGGGTTGTGAACTCCCAGCATATCAATTTCGCTGAACACTCTATATCGATGACAAGTTTCTGTGAAAAGATCCAGTGTTTCCGGTGGAGATGATCCAGCAGCAGTAATCATATTTGCACCTGCACTGACAGCAAATTCAACCTCTTGTACAGCACCATCAGTCACTTTCAAATCTGCAACTAGTAAACCAGGCCACATACTCCGAATAGAGCGTACTCCTGCCATTCCTTCTCTTTTACAGAATGGCGTCCCAGCTTCAATTATGACTCTTGGATCGTATGGAATTTGTGGGAGGACTTTACGAACTTCATACATATTATGGTTGAAAGCAATTTGAATATAACGTCTATTTGGGACCAAAGCCGTTGCCAGTCGTCTATTACTCACGGCAACACCCCCTATTCCATGATCTTCTTAACTGCTTTTTCAAAACTACTAGGCATAAAGATTACGATCTTTTCTGAGGGATCCTGACTTATATCGCGTATCGTTTGGAGAGTACGTAACTGCAATCCTGCAGATCCTGATAAGATCTCTGCCGCCTTCCGAAGATTTTCCGCTGCTTGTAACTCACCTTCAGAAGCGATTATGACAGCCCGTTTATCTCGTTCAGCTTCAGCTTGTTTGGCCATTGCTCGTTTCATTTCTGCCGGTAGTTCTATCTCTTGTATCTTAATGCTGGAAATATCGATTCCCCAAGTATCTGTTTCTGCATCAACAATCTGTTTGATTTCTTTTGCCACCTTCTCACGTTCGGTTAGAACTCCGTCTAATTCCATATTACCTACAACATCTCGAAGAGCAGCTTGAGTGTATTGTCGTACGGCAAAAGCATAGTTTTCTATTTTGTTAATAGCATCCGCTGGACGTTGGACTTTGTAATAAACAACCGTGTTAGCTAAAACGGGTATGTTGTCACGTGTGATAATCTCTTGGCGGGGTATATCTGCAGTTACTATACGTAGATCAACTTTACGAGCCTTTTCTAACCCGGGTATAAGATAAATTAACCCTGGACCGACTGTTCTCCGGTATCGACCGAGGCGGAAAACAACTAACCGTTCATATTCCAATACGACTTTAATTCCACCGAGAAGACAACATAGGAAAATAAACACTAAAACGCCAATTATTATTCCTATATAGCCTCCTGGTCCTATAATTTGAAACATTTTTCTCAATTCTCCAATTTTGCATTATATGCAAAATGTTATGTATCTATCACATTTTCGAATATAAAAAAGTGGGTTCTAGGTTTTATTGAAATTTTTTATGTTTTTTATCCATCCATTCTAAAAAAATTTGGAATTTCTGATGAATTTATTTTGAGAGATATATTGCTAACACATAATGAAGTTCCGTGACCAACTAAGAAATAAATTACAATCCGAAATTCCCGAAAATTTATTGCCATTATTACCCTCCGGTATCCAATTCATCAGCACCATTGCTGTATTGAATTTAAAGGAAGAACTTTACGACTATAAAATCCAGATAGGAAATGCAGTAATGACTCTAATACCCAAAACTACGGCCGTCTGGGTACGAACAGGAACTATTTCAGGACAATTTCGAACACCGGAGGGTTTGGAACATATATGTGGATCTACCGAGACAGAAGTCATTCATACCGAGAATAAAATCCGTTATAAATTTGATTTTACAAACATTATGTTTGCCAAGGGAAATGTAACCGAACGTCAGCATTTACCGAAATTGGTTAGACCTGGAGAAATAATCATAGACATGTTTGCTGGAATTGGATATTTCTCATTAGGGATTGCGATGTATGCGAAACCCGAACAAATTTATTCCATTGAATTGAATCCTATCTCGTATAAATATCTGGAAGAAAACATCCGACTTAATAAACTAACTAAGAAAATCACTCCCATTCACGGAGATTGTGCAGAAGAAACTTTGAAACTGGGAGATCATGGAATAAAAGCAGATAGGATTATAATGGGTGTATTTCCTGCTCCATATTCTTATCTAAAAGATGCGATCTCGGTAGTTAAACCAAAAAAACTTGTACCGAAAACAGACATTGAGACATTTATTGAAAATACCGAGAGTAGTTCTCATTTTGATCTTTATCCTTCTCTAAAAATGATATCGAACACAATATTGCATTTTGAAGGTGTAGTGATAGGACGAGATTTCACAGAATTCTACCAAAATATACAAAAAGAGATCCGCCCTCTTGGATTCGATAGTGCAATCATCGCAACGAGGTTCGTAAAATCGTTCGGACCGAAAATGTATCACGTTGTGTTAGATCTAGCAATAGGAACACAAGATTGAAGTTAATTGAAATTTTCAAATAAAAATAGAAATTTTTCAAGTATTTTTCGTAAAATTAGAAACGTTTCCATACTTATTCACTGATCATTGGATGCAATTTTTTTTTGCTTTCATCCTAAGCGAACGCGGACCCATCAATGTTATAAATATCCAATTGTATGAAGAATCGAGGAAATAAACACCTCGAAAGAATTAAGCTTAAAGCAAAAGAAACTTCATTACATTTTATAGTTCGATAATTCATTACACACGGTGCTGAAATGACAAGGGATTCAAGCAAACAAGATCAAGAAGTATTCATTAAATGGACAGCATATCTTGATATGATGAAGCATGTTCTTCGGTTTGGTTCCAATGCCATTCCTAAGAACAGTTGCCGGGAATGCATGGGTTTATTAATCGGTCATTTATCAGGTACAGCGAATGATAAGGGTATTCAACGAGTCATTATCGAGGTTGCAGTTCCGGTATCGCATGGAGGTAGTATTGAAGTTGCTTTTCGACCTCAAGATTATGTAGCTTTTAGTGAACTTGAAGAACAATATTTGGAACGTGGTTGGTTTACGGTCGGTTGGTATCACTCTCATCCCGGTTTAACATGTTTTTTCTCTTCCACAGACATTATCAATCAGTTAGGTTGGCAGACTAACAATCCCAGTGCTATAGGGATTGTGTGGGATCATCAAAGACTATTCAAAAAAGGGGATATGGGATTTGAGATGTATCGTCTTGATAATCCTGCACTGGGTCCTGCATCTGGTTACCATAAGGTGTCTTTTACGGTCGAAACACCTAATAATATAGACTATTATAGTAAATTCGCAGAGATTATAACGAGATATCAGAGTACTTTACCTCCTATATTTGAAATTAATGAAGTACCTACTATATTCAAAGAAATTCAATTCCCAAAAATTCACTTGAGACTACCCCAAAAATTTGAAGATGAAATGGGAGAATTATTCAACCAGTTTCGTTCTCTATCAGCTGAGGAATTCGAATCAGCTATTGCATTATTCATCCACAAATTAACCACCGATCTGAACGATTATTCTCAAAGTATTGCGAGTGTTTACCAGTTTCTACTCATAAAATTACAATCTTTATTTATTAGTCTAAATCAAGCAGTTGGTCGCATTCAGCATTGGTATACGAACAGCATTCAAGAGTTTTTACAATCATTGGACGGTAAATTAAAAAATATGCTTTCTTTTAATGATGAACAAAAATTAGAAGTACAGGGAAATCTAAATGATATCATCATAAATATCGAAGATAATCTAAATAAGGCGTTTGATAGGGAAATCAAAAAAAGTTTGAATGAGATTGCACAAAGGATAGCAATCATCGTGGATAAATATATGAAAATTGGTGAAACTTCTCGGATTGCTGCAAGCGAGATCGCAATTCAGAAACAAGATACAGATGATATTTTTAATTTATTCAAACAAAAAATCGTTCAAGTGAAATCAAACGGTGTAAAAACCGTTGCAGAAACGGGTAATAACTTAAATAATGAGATGAATGAAGTTAGTGAGAGACTATTTGGGATCGAAAGACAAATTGAAGTGATTAATAAACGAATAGGGACCATATCAAAAAATCTTAAAAAATGGAGGCGGAAACTGTGAATCAAGATCAAATAAATTCCCACGATCCCTCAAAAGGAATTCTTACTATTACACCCGAGGCATTTATTACCTTATTAAAACATGTATTGTTCCACGTGGATCCTTCTTCACTTCAGCAGTTATCAGTTGGTGGCATTCTTACTGGAGATATTATAGATGAGGACATTATTATAAAGGAAGTCATCCCTTGTTTTCACGGGCATCAACTTAAAATGGAATTTGTTGACAATTATCAAAAAGTGTTATCCCAAAGAATCCCCAAAAGTGGAAAAGCAATGGGATGGTATTCCTCCCGCTTAGGAGATAATGTTGAATTTAATCCAAACAATCTTCAAACCCATAGTTTATTCCAGAATATGGAAAATCCTAAAGCCTTCACATTAATCATTGGTTTGCAAGCAGCAAATGATCTTCCTGTTACTCTCAAAGCATATAGATTTCACGATTTAAAAAATAAAATATTCGATAATATTAAACCACTTTCAATAGTTGTGCAACCACCTGAATCAATTAACGTGTTTGAGCATATTCAGAAAATAATTGAAGGTTTTCAAGGACAAAAATCGATTCACCAAGATGAAATCCTCTTGGAAAATGCTCTTAGAGCCCCCATCGGGAATCTCGCTTCTTCTTCACCAGCAGCTCGAATAGTACTCGATAAGTTCAAAAATTCTACCAATACGATTAAAGAATTTTTACTAGCTAATGAAGCTAAATTATATTCCGTAATAAATTCTATTTTGCGTAATATTCAAGATGGATTTAATTCTGTATTACAAGGAATGCAAACTACCTTAAAACAAGAAGCTGAGGTGATAATGGAATCTGTAGAGCAAAATTTTGAAGAAATCCAAAAAGATGGTGATAACTTATCTGTAATCTTAAACCAAATGACTGATAAAATCTCTATGGATTATGGTATACTTCTAAAGAATGTCTTAGAGCCTAAATTAAAAGATTTTAAAGACAATCTTGTGGAGATAGTTGAGGAATCTGCAGATATTGAGCATAAAATCGAATTATTCACAGATTCGGTTAAAGGACAGCAGAATACATTGGAGATATTCAGAAATTCGTTAGAAACAGATACCAGTTCAGTTGAGGAAAGCATTAAAGTACTTAAGAAGAAATTAGATGATAAAAACTTGGGAATCAAGAAAACTACGGAAAAATCCATAGATAAAATTCAAGAAGAAATGAAAAAAATCGAGGAAAGTCTTCAAAAAATAGAAAAAATGATGGAAAACTAATTTCCCATAGATTATTCTACCATCGTTTTGATTTTACCTATTTCCTCAATGTATTCTAGAGATTGATGTTTAAAGTAGGTATTGTATAAGTCGGCATATTTTCCTCCTTGTCGCATTAATTCTTCATGATTTCCTTCTTCCACAATTTTGCCGTTTTCTAATACAATTATCCGGTTGACTTTGCGTACAGTCCAGAGTCGATGAGCGATAATGATTGATGTTCTACCCTGCAGTGTTTGTTCTAATGCTTCTTGGATTCGAGTTTCGGTGAAAGGGTCAACAGATGCTGTTGCTTCATCTAAAATAAAAATTCGAGGGTCTTTCAATAAGATTCGAGCAAACGCCACTAATTGGCGCTGACCCATAGATAAAACTTTTCCTCGTTCCCCTACATCTGTCTCCAATCCATGGGGCAAATCCTCAACCCAGTCCGACCCTCCTGCGAGTTCCAATGCGTCCATGACTTCCTCTTTTGTAGCATCCAGTTTTCCGTATTTCACATTATTTTCCAAGGTATCTGCCCAAAGAAATGGTGTTTGAGGGATAAAACCAATCTGAGAACGTAAACATTCTAAGTCAAAATCACGGATATCCACACCATCCATCGTTATGGTCCCTTCTTGAAACTCGTAGTACCTCCCTAATATTTTTGCTAAAGATGACTTACCCGCACCTGTATGACCAACGATTGCTAAGGATTCACCGGGTTTCACGTTTAAGCAGAAAGTGTCAAATATATTTGAATTCTCCTTATATCCAAATGTTAAATTGTCGATATCAATGGCACCCTCTTGAATCACACAAATATTTTCTTGTGTTTGGTGAACCTCTCTTTCTGCATCAATTAAACTAAATAATCTTTCTGCTGCAGATAATCCAGATTGAAATTGTGGCCAAAAAGCACTTATACTGAACAACGGGAAGAACAATAACCAAATACTTTGGATAAATAAATAGAGATTCTGGCTGGATAAGATACCCCCAAAATAGGCAACTGCTGCGATCACTATACCTTGAATTAGAGTGAGGGTGGGGAAAATAAAGTTGAGTAATAAAGCTCGGCGCAGGTTAACTCTAAATGATTGTGCATTAACTTCATTAAATTGTTCATACATCTTTTTCTCCTGCCTGAAAGTCTTCATTACTTGAATTCCGCTCATGGATTCATTCACAAAAGCATTTACATTACTCAGCGCTTGCTGCCCCTGAAGACTGCGTTTCCTAGCAGCTTTTCGGAAAGAAAGCGCTGTTATGAGTACTAAGGGAAAAGATGCTAACACAATAAGAGCTAATTTCCAGTTGAAAATGAACATGGGGATAAAAATAATTATAACTACAAGCAAACTGGATGAACTCTCCATAAGTATGTTTGCCATGTCAGCGAAACTAGTAGTATCTGAGTTGATTCGACTAAGCAATTTTCCTACCGGATATTTATCAAAAAAGGCCATATCTTGATTGAGTACAGCTTTATGGGCATCCTTTTGCAAATTTAATATCAAATCTCCTATAATCTTAGAGGAGTTGCTCCATTGGACATAATTAAGTATATAAGTGAGACCAGTTAACAAAAACAATCCCACTAAAAATACAATTAGTAATGTTTGGTTGTCCTTACCATTTAAAATCAAATCTCCAATAAAAGGTACCAATGAGCCCAATAGCGCTGAACAAAATAAACAACCAATAACCAACAGCAATTTTTTTTTAAAAGGGTTGAAATACGGTAATACACGTTGAATTAATACTTTATCTGAATATTTTCGATCATAATCCTCATCTCCAAGACCATACCAGACCATTTAAGCATCCTCCTTAATTAGTACTTCTAATGGAACATCAAATCGCTTGAGAAATATTTTCCGGTATTCCTCACTCGTTTTTAACAATTCTTTGTGGGTTCCTTGAGCAATAATTTCTCCACGCTTGAATACTAAGATCTTATCTGCCCAACGTATCTGAGACAATCTATGAGTAATAATAAAAGTAGTCCTCCCCTCAGCTACTTTTTGCATAGCGTGTTGGATTTTATCCTCCGTAGCTGAATCGATAGCTGATGTAGAATCATCTAAAATTAAGATTTTGGGATTACTGATAAATGCACGGGCAATGGCTATTCTTTGTCGTTCTCCCCCTGATAATTGAACCGAGTCTTCTCCCTCACCTATTTTTGTCTGAAATTCATTTGGATATTTCATAATAAAATCGTACGCTTGAGCATCTTTAGCAGCTTTAACTACCTCATCCATAGAGGAAACCCTCCCAAAGCTAATATTTTCGAAGATAGTAGTCGCATAGAGAAACACATCTTGTTCAATATAGGAAATTTGACTTCTCAATGATTCCAATGTATATTCTTGCAAAGATCTACCGTCGATAAGGATTTCACCCGTTGTGACATCATATAATCGTGAAACTAGCTTAGTACAAGTAGTTTTTCCTGATCCCGTTGTTCCCACTATCGCAACAGTTTGCCCTGGTAACACTTCAAAATTCAGATTTTTCAAAACAGCATTTTTTGATTTTGGATAGATAAATGATACATTTTCGAATGTGACTTTACCCTTGATTTCCAAACTCTTCCCACGGCTAGTATCCAATTTCTCGGCTTCCTCATTCATCATCTCTAATAAACGTTCAGACGCGGATTTTGCATACCTCATCACTTGAAAGGTCCATAAGGAAATAAAAGTTGGTCGACGTAAAGACACTAATAAAGACACATACCCAATGATCCCTCCTATTTCCAATGAATGAGATGTGGGAATGTATCCTAAATTAATCAAAATCCCATGTCCTAACCCAATCACTACAATCAATGACATCATGAGAATTGGGAGGTATTTAGCTTCAATTATACCTTGCCTTATCAAGGCATCCCGATACGCACGAGTTTTGGATAAATATTTCTTAGTTTCATGTTCTTCAAGTGTTAAGCCTTTCACAACTTCAATTCCCGATAAAGTTTGGTTCAGAACAGAATTCATCTCACCAAAATTCGTCCGTAAATCGCGCGTAACAGGACCAAGCCTCTTAAAATACTTCTGTACATAAAATATTAGAAATATTAAGAATGCCGTTGGAATAATGGCTAACTGAGGTGGATATTTTAACGCAATGGTTACGATTGGGATAACAAGAGAAGCAATCGCTTCACCAATTAATGCTAATGCAGGACTGACCATATAATTAAGCATGCGAACGTCATCTGCTGTTCTAGCCATGATCTCTCCAACTTGTTGTTGATCATGAAAATTCTGACTTTTACCCAATAAATTTAAGTAGAATTCATGCCTTCCGTCCCGTTCCATCCTCTGAGCAAGCAATTCTCGGCTAAAATTTCCGACCATTCCGAGTACAGGTCGAATAATACCCCATGCCAAAATTAACAACACATATCGAATTAATCCTTTATATATTGAAGGATCAAAGATGTTTCCAAAATTTGTGATTACATAATCGACAGCATCTCCAAGCATAACAACAAGTTGCGAAAATGCGATTGTGGAAGTTATCATAAATATTAACCAAAAAATAACGAGAAATTTGTTCGATTTATGAAATAAATGTTTAATAATCCATCTTGAAGATCCTTTCTTTCGTACTCTTAAGAATGGATCTTCTTCCAAACCGAATTCCACTCCTTTTTCGTAATAATCAGGAGGTATTTCCAATTCTTTACCTTGAAATGTCACTACACTAGCCTCAAATATACATGGTGAATTTCGGATCAAATTAAGAAGTTTGTATTTGGTCTCATTAATAAAAAATGGATTTTAAGTGAAAAAAAGTGTTAAGAAAGGATTTAGTTATACTTTGATGTAAATATGATACCTATCCATTAACCAAGCAACAAGATACATAATCAGCATAGGCACCAGAAAGGCAATTAATCCCATTAGATCTACCAAAGGGTGTGTCAATTCTGCAACTCCAAATAATGAAGCCATTTGGGTCCTAAATGCTAAAGCATCTCCCCATATTTCAGGATAGGTTAGAGTAAAAATCCCTTGAAACAAGAATAAGAATAACGCATTACGTCCAATATGAGTAAGAGGGGGAATTTTATATTTATAAAAGAACTCGAGTGAAAAAAACACTATAACCAGCAAACAACTGAATGCAATCGCAAGTAATCCCAATGAAAGATTAATACCATGATGTTCTGCGGTTTGGAAAAAATCTACAATGAAATGCAGCAATCCTGTTATCAGCATAATTGGAATGACTCTTTTCTTAAATCCTATAATCTGATCATTGGGATCCATTTGCATCCAATCCCATATACAAGTAGCAGTTATTGCTATTGCTCCCATGGCTAACATATCAAATGGGATGTCCCATTGTGACCAGAATGCTTGGATTGACGCATTGATTATTGGTTTAAATTCCCACATAATAAAGTGTCCTAGATAGATAATAATTGCTATAATGATACGAAAATCAGGTTTTTTAATTAAAAATACAAATACTGCTGCAAAAAGAGTACCCCATGCTAAATGTGCTGGTGCTTCTAAGAAAAAAGCACTCCAAAAATAACCGGAACCTAAAACTTTAGGAATACGAGCTTGAACACACCATAAACCAATAGAAGACAAAGCCCAAACTACTCCAAAAAGTGGCCGATAGATATTATCTTTAAATTTTCTCAAATTCCGGAGTACAGCTGCACCAACTGTTATTAAAACCCATATAACTAATGCGATGACTTTAAAGATTGGAAAATCGAAATCCACCGAAATTACTTGAGAAATCCAGAAAAATGAAAAAACTCTATGTAACACAGTTAACCAAGCAAAGTGCAACCCTTTTTTTTCAACTTTACTTTTAAAACTAAGACTTAGTGAAATTCCTAACATAAACATGAAGATTTGTGAGCCCAAATCGATGATAGTAATAATCACGGGTTGTTGATCATAATACTCCCAACCATGATTCAACCAAGTAGGCCCCAAGGGTGGTGTAATAGCAAAATTCTCGGAAGCTAATTCCCAAGTCAAGGATGCGATTACCAAAAACACGATAACCATACCTCTAAATTGATCAAGCCAGTCATATCTGGGATGAGTTGATCTCTTAAATTGTCCCTTAGAAATTCCTTCAGTATGAACTTCTTCGGAATTTAATTTTTCGTTTTCAGGCATATTAAATCACGCAAAAAATATTTTCACTATTCATTCTGATATCATAATAACAATTTTTGTTCAGTGCTGAACTATATAAAGCTTCATTAGGTTGCGAGAAAAGAGAAAAAAAAGCGAAAAATGTTAGAATTTAAGGTAAATCTTGAATCTGTCTAACACCCATGCGATACAAATCAATAGAGCAATCGGAACAAAAAACAAACCAAGTCCAATAGCATTTCCAAGCAAGCCGGGAAACCGTCTTCGAAAATCGTAAGCATTAAACCAAAAAAATCCGTAAAAAAATAGGTAGATTCCTTGTAGGAGAAACATTAGCAATGCATTTCGACCAAGTGGAGTAAGAAAGGGCATTTTCGCATCAAAATAGGTATCCCACGCGTAAAACATAATAAGAAAAAAAATCGCAAAAAAGATGGATAAAGCTGCTAACGAAGCGGTAATCCCATCATGTCGTGCTGGTTGGAGGAAATCAACTACGAAATGGAAACACAGTATGAATACCCAATAAGGAAGTATACGTTTTTTTATTCCATCTAATTGAGTGGGATAAGACTTGAGTAGCCAATCACTAACGCAAGTGGCTGAAATAGCAATGGCTGTCATATTGATGATATTAAAGGGAATACCAACGACATCCAAAGGAGTTCCGGGAAGAACTTCAAAAAACCAGTGGGTTGGGTGGGTTAACTTTGTTTTAGCAAGTTCCCATAATCCGATATGAATAGCGAACAAACCGAATGATGCAAGGATTCGACGATCAGGATTTTTTACAAGAGTCAGAAAAAATACTGCAAAGAGAGACGCCCATGCTAAATAAGCGAGAGTTTCATTAAAAAAGATAGTCCAGATATTCTCTTCGACAGTAGGGAACCAAATAATAACTGAAAGGACAGACCAACCTAACATTAAAAGAATTTTTTCATTCGATTTTTTGAATAAGGTTATCCGCAATATAATTGTCAATGTTGTTATAAATATCCAAGATAAAATGCAAATTACGTCGAATCGAGTCAATTTCCAATCAGGTAAAATACGGTAGAATATTTTCGTTACTTGGTTTACCCAGAGTAACGCAAAAAATCGAGAAATACCACTTACCCATGCATACCATAATCCTATCTTCTTGGATTTGCTATTAAAAGAAATTGCTGAGCTTATACCGAGAACAAACATAAATAAAGATGAACCCATATCGATGACAGTTATTATTGGTGGATTAGAATTCGAATATTTGAAACCATGGTTCATCCATGTTGGTCCTAAGGGGGGAACTCCGAAAGGAAGACCTAATCCTAAAGTGGAGGAAAACTGCCAGGTTAAAAATGCAATTAGCAAAAAGAAAACAATGACTCCCCGCAATTGATCCAACCATCTATATCTGGGATGTAATGAATGAAATTGTTTATGTGTTTCATTGATCTTTATTGGTGGGTCATTCATAATATCATCTGATTCATATTGTTATGTGGATATGTAATTTTTCCATTATTCTCGCACTTAGGATTATAAAAATAATCGGTAGGAGGAAAACCGTCAAACAAACCAAATTAACTGCTATATGAGTTTTATCTGGTAGACTTAACCAATTCATTACCGCTATTCGGAAGGCATTTCCACCTTCTGACTCCCAAATAAATCTGAATGGAAAAGTCAATACTATTTGCAGTAAAAATATCGCTAATGCATTTTTTCCTAGAGAATTCAAAATTCGTACATTAAATTTGTAGTAATGCTCTAGTACATAAAAGCACATTGTTACAAGACTACTAAACGCAATAGCTAGTAAAGTTAGGGAGGTATTAAGTACTCTTTGATCTGCTGGTTGGAAAAAATCTACCATGATATGGACAATAAAAGTCACTACCATTAAGGGAATGATTCGTATTTTGAATCCAACCTTAAAACTCGTAGTTTGCAGTTGAATCCACTCCCACACACAAGTTGCTGTAATTGCAGCAATGCTTATTCCTATTATTTCATAAGGAATTTCTATATAAAACTCCAATAAAGTTCCACTAAATAATGTAGTGTCCCATTGACCAATTACTTCCCAAAGTAAAAAATGGACACACAATAATATTACAGGTAGGATAATTCTTCGGTCGGGATTTTTAATTAAATTTAAACTTACAATGGCAAATAGACACCCCCAAGCTAGTAATGCCAATTCATGATTGAAAAATAGAATCCAGATCGTTGCATCAAATTTTAAAAACCAAAGAAGCACAGATCCAACAGACCATATAAATCCCAGCAATAAACCTGTCTTCGAACTTTTGAATCTCTTTAAATTGCGGAATATAGCACAGCTAATCGTGAAGATCAACCAGATGCTAAGAACCACGATGTCATTCCAATAAAATGCATCTAAATCTAGCTGCGTTAATTCTGCCAACCACAGCAAGACAAAAAATTGAGTTCCGACTGATATCCATGCATATAGATGGTTTTTTTCTTGAGAATATTTTTTGAAGGAAATAGTCAGAGAAATTCCTAAAATAAACATAAACATTTGAATACCCAAATCCACTAGGGTGATCATACTTGGATAAAAATCCGCATATGAAAAGCCGAAATTTAACCATGTTGGTCCAATGGGGAATTCTCCTGCTCGAACTTCTGCAGAGAAAATCCAAGTTAGACTAACAACCATAAGGAAAAGTAAGAGCATGCCTTGGAACTGATATATCCACGAAAATTCTAAATTCGGTCCAAAGTTTGAACCTAATTGGGAATCTTGGTTTTTTAATGATGGAATTTCCCTTCTTTTATCCATAGGTATCATGAAACTATTTTCCATTCTATTGGGTGGTATCGTAATTTATACTATACTGTGAATTTCTAATTATATTTAAATCTGGTAATCTGGTTTTTAGTCCCTTTTCATCGAAAATATTAATTTTAATCTCGGACATCATGAACTAATGGATAATCATCTCACTCATGATGTATGTATTATTGGAGGGAATATTGCGGGTTCGTATTTAGCATATCTTCTAGCTAGTAATGGAGTATCAGTTGTAGTTGTGGAACAAAACCGTACACCCGGTCTTCCCCTACAATGTGCTGGTATCGTTTCCCAGCGTTTTTCAAATATTGTCGAGATCGATCCTTCTATTATAATTAATCGAGTGAATACTGCATGGCTGATCTTAGAAAACGGTAAGCGAGTGTCAGTATCTATCCAAGATAACCCATATGTATTGGATAGAGTCAAATTAGATCAATATTTTTACAAGAAAGCCGAGAGTGCAGGTGTAAGATACCTTGTTCACGAAAAGTTCTTGACTTGTGAGAAAACTGATGAGTGTATGTTTATCAACACCAACAGAAGAACTATTCGTGCAAAAATACTTGTAGGATGTGATGGACCCAATTCTCGAGTGGCAAAATTACACGGAATCACTCATAATATAATTCCTGCGAAACAAATACGTATTTTATATCCATATCCCAACTGTTCGGTGAGTATGTACTTCAAAGAGTATTGGCAAAACTTATTCGGTTGGATAATTCCAGAGGGGGAGGGTATTTGTAGAATAGGACTGGGATGTAAAAAAAATCTCAAATCAAGTTTTGCTTCATTTTTGGATGAAATACAAGCAGATAAATCCCACATTATCGAATATTTAGGAGGGCAGATCCTAATCGGATATCCCAAGCGCATAGCTTTTGATCGCACGATTTTATTAGGCGATGCAGCAGGAATGGTTAAAGCAACGACTGGAGGCGGAATAAACACCTTATTAAAAGCATCTACTTATGCTAGTGAAGCTATTCTAAAATCTCTTGAAGAAAACAAATTCTCATCCCAATTTTACATTACTCATTATCAAAATAGTAGGGGAATTAGACAGCTGAAACGAAATATCCTACTTCATTATATGGCAAGACTTATAATGATAAATTTTACGCAGAAAGATTATGAGATGTGCTTTTTATTGCTGAATCAACCTAAAACAAAAGAATTATTGTTAAAATACGGCGATATGGACTTTCCCCTAAGATTTGTTTTGAAGATATTAATGAGAGTGGATTTGTGGAAGCTTTTATTCATAATAGTTGCTCGAGTATTAAGAAAACTACCAAAAATAATTCGGGACTTGGTTAATGGTGGTTAATAAATGGAGACTGCATTTACGGATGTATTTCCTTGTTTATCACCCCCTTCTGTTTTTGTCGGCAAAACTTTGCAAGTCAGTAGGGAAGTCCGACAAAAAGATCTGAAAACCCCCCTCCGACATAAATTCTTCAGATCCTTGTCACTTACTTGATTCTTCCTAACTCAATGTAAACAGCTTTGTCGAAGCGCTAGTACATGTTATCTGGATGTCATAAATAATTACTCTTATCATTAAGTCGAATTTCGTCGGATCTAGATCTTTTATTAACAGATTATTCATTGATTGATGAATAACAGTAACTTATTTTTAAGAAACTCATTTAAATATTCAATCGGTAAATATTTGAATATCAGTGCGATATTATACTGATGTTGCCCGAATGTTGGTGTGGTACTGATATTTGGTGGAACACCCTTTATCTTATCTGATCTTATATTCAAGATCTTAAACTAGTAAAAACAAACAAGAAAATCACTATACATTAAGCAGTGGACTACATATAAGGGGTTTTTATCAGTTTAGTATGCCATATTACTGAATATATTCAAAATTAGTCGTGTGTGTAGAAAATGAACCAAATGTTTAAAAAATATTTAATTAAAAATAATTTCTGGCTAACAAAAAAGAAGAATGATGCATCCTGGTTTGTAAAACATACTCCTGCATCCGGTGGAATTTATGCAAGACTCATGCAAAAAGGAGTAGAAATACAACACAGCGGAGAAAAAATAATATTTACAAATTTTAACGAGCTTGATGATTATCTCGAACGAATCACATCTCCTCGTATTTTGGATGAGGAGAATGAATTCGTTAATATTTTGAACCGTAAAATATCGGCTACTGTGTTAAGGACTCTTCCCCTTTAAATAAAAAGTAATTTATAAAATTAGAATAATTTTCTTTCATTATCGTGGTAAGAATAAATTTTTGGTGCTTTAACCTCTTCAGTAGAAACAAATGCATCAGTTTTATGCTCAGTTAATAAACTCGGTCGAAATTGTGTAATACTCCTTAATGGTAACGTATTGTATGTCAGATCACCTAATTCGTACCGACCGCGAGGTTGTGGTTTCTTATGATATAGAGCAACTACTTGTGCATGCATATCTTCTGAAATGTCTTCCAAAACTTGTCGGTCATTGGGATTTAATCCTTCTTGGAGGTAAACGGGTTGTCCAACTCGAATATGTGCTTTTCCTTTCATGAGATCTCTATTTCCCAATAAAGCAGTGGGAATATAAGGGACTTTGTTGAGTATTACCATACGTGCAGAACCCGTCTTAAAGGGACGTATCGGACCCTGTTTCGTTCGTCCCCCTTCAGGAAACATGCCGACACACAATCCCCTTTTTAAACAATAACTGATTTCTCGTATCGTTCGATCAGTCAAAGTGCGCTCTTTTGAAAGTGGGATCGTACCAAATGGAAATATGATAGACTTCACAATTGGAGTAGTAAAATTTTCTAACTTACTAACCCAGCGGATCTCTCGATAAATATGAGGGCCTGTAAATGCCATACTCACAAAAAATGGATCTAATAAATATTTATGATTAGATACTACTATCAATCCCCCTTTTTCCCTCGGAGGAATACGTTCGTTAAATTCCCAAGTGGTTCGATTAGTTATCCATGTGATTTTAGGGAAGAACCGTGCTCCCACATGATAATATACCCCATTAATATGCTTTTGCCATTCCCCTCTCTTCATAATTCTCTTGTATCTATGATAACAGATATGATCAAATGGATTGTATTTCAGAAATGATTTCAAGATTGTTTTCATGGCTTTCATTGTTATCAACGGGTTATCAACGATTAAACATCCAAATGGTATTCAGAGTATATAAAGTTTATACAAATTGTAGAAACTGTCATTAATATAAGACAAATTTCTATATAGACCTCACTTTTTTTAAAACAAAATAGTCAGTCATGTATTCATGCATCTTGTTGGATACTACTTCTTTCCCGTTCTAATTCTTCATCTAAATTTCTTATAAAATGAATATAGATTGCAATTGCAGTTCGAAAGGTTTTATGAGATAAATGTTGCGGGTCATCTGTTAAATCATGCCAATTAGCTGGTTTCATTATACTTCCCTCATATCCCAATAAAGTTGAGGAATCATACCCCGCTAATGCAAATCTTCCTCCATCTGACGCACCCATCTTAAGTTCAGGGGCAATTCGGCAAGATACTACTGCTTCTTGACCCACTTCTTTAATGAGAGAATGATATGCTCGCTCAATCTTCCCACATATTTCTAAATTATGGGAAGCTAAATGCATCATTTCTTTTGTTAAGATGGCTAAATCCGTTCCGGCTCCAATAGATTCAGGTATTACCGCTATAGAATTCTTATCGAGTAATCCCATCGCCCCGTATTTTTCAATAAAGTATTGAGATCCTCTTTCTCCGCATTCTTCGCTCCCAAATGCTCCCACCCACAATTCTATATTATGTAATCGATTTTCTGATTGTGTAAAATATTTGCCAATTATTAATGCTAAAGCAACTCCTGATAAATTATCATTTGCGCCTAAAACAGGAATGCCTCCACTGAATCCGTGCAACGTGATGATTAAAATTGGAAATAAGAAGATTGTAATTAAAATAAATACAATATCAATCCACGAAATTCCAAAAATCCAGTATGAAAACAGATATTGCATATTAAATTGAATTAAAATTAGCTTGATAACAGTTAAAAACATAATTAAAACGGTATAAATTATTGATACAGCGAAAAACAACATGCTTTTATCTCCAAATCGGGTTATTTTCATTTGAAACGCACTGTCCATATGCCCAACGATCATCACTTTTTTCTTACTTGTTCTAATTTCTTGATCAACACAAGGCAATATACGGGCTATAGCATTATGGCTTACTCCTTTTTTTGAAAATAAGGCAAACCAATATTTCATTTTCACCAAAGAAATAAAGAGGATAAATAGCGCAAAAAGCGGTAACAGCAGTGATAAAAAACACCAACTATCTTTAAAAAGGAAAAACACTGCCCCAAATATCACAAAAATTCCGAATATCGTCACAAAACCCCTTGGATAAAAGGTAGGATAAACTTTGAAAGAATCAAAATAAGTGAAATCTGCGAATGATCGCATTTTTTTCTCTAATTCCTCCAATGCTTCCTGTTCTTCTATGGTACCGGAAATTCGCGGCCCATACCTATCACAAACATGGTTTATGTAAGTGAAAGCTTCTTTCGTTAGATCATCATACACTTCTAATTTTTTATTCAACAGAATCACCAGTGAGACTTCATTGAAATTGGTAACTTAATGGTGAAATCTTGCTAGATTTTAGGAAATTCACCAAGAACAACAATTTTCCAGTAGTTTTTTTCCGCTTGGGTTTTTGTTAGTTCTTTTCCAATACGACAACGCATTGTTTAACCTTGATTGCATCACTCTATCTTCTTGTTTATTAAATAATGTTCGCGATATTTCATTCTTGTTGACGAAAGTCTTTTATTGTTCATGAGTGAACTATAGACAACTATATGGAGTTGTGAATTATGGGATTACCCGCTGATACCGCTTTTAACCTAGTTTGGGATTTTTCGAATTTTCAATGGTATATGGTTCCTTTTTTACTCGTCGTAATTTATATGATTTCTAAAGAGGTGCAAAAAGAGAACTGGTCTGCCATATTGGCAGCTATAGCTTTTTGGTTGATGGATTGGGTGAATGAGTTATGGAATGCAGTTATTTACCATTTCAAAGGAGCGCCATTTTGGAGTACCCCTGGAGTACCAATTGCTCCAGGAGTGTACGCACCTAATAGTTCCCTTGTTATACTTGTCGGTTTAAATATCGAGATCACCTTTATGTTCCTCATGATGGGCTTTGTCTCGACGAAAATGTTTAAAGGAACGATTCAAGAAGAATTGAGAATAAGTGATTCAGCTGAACAAAAACTGTATAGACGAAAACGAATTACCAACCGAATATTGATCATCCTATCAATGGCAGCTTTGTGCGTTATTGTTGAAATAATTCTTAACTTAATTGGGATTTTAGTTTGGGAATGGAACGGAGCCGGATCACAACCCAATTTATGGAGTATTAGTAACCCTATTCTCATTTATATTATCGGGTATCTCCCCTTTTGGGGTATGTCTGCGTTGATATATGACATGAAGAAACGGTGGTTACAGGTAGTTATTGTCGGTACAATGAGTATTATTGTAATTATCGCTTTCGTTACCATGGCTTTCCTTGGTTGGTTAGCTCCTCCAATAATATAAAATTAACATTAATTATTCCTTTTTTGCACGATTCTGACGTTGATACAGTTCCCAACTGCTAATTATTTTTTCTTCTTGCTCGTCCTCCAGTACGCCTTCTTCAAATACTCCCTCTTCTTGTATTTCATCTAAAAAAATACTTCCATCGGGAATGGTTTTATTCATAGGTTGCCTGACATATAATGGATGGGTCAAGTACAAGAATTTCTTTGCTCGTGTAGTAGCGACATAAAACAATCTTCTTTCCTCTTCTAGAGCGTAAATATCTTTTTCTCCATAATCTCCAAAAATCTGACTACTAGGCATTCTTCCATTGACAAGATTAATCAGATATACGACATCCCATTCCAGACCCTTCGCTTGGTGAATAGTGGACAGTACTAACGGTTTCACTTTATTTTTATTCTCTTTTTTTCTGCTGACTAAGTCGGTTTGTGTAATAATATCTTCTAAAAAAGACGAGATAGAGGAATAGGAAGAGGAGAATTCTAAAATGGAATCAAAATCTAGACTTCGTTCCTTATAATCAGTTGGATATCGGATTTTTAAATATGGAGTTATATAAGCTTTAATTTTTTCTATAACAATTGGTAGACTGGCAATTTTCTTATTAGATAATAATAGATACGGTTTGGTGGAGGTATCAAACATGATCGTCTGAAAAAGTTTCTGCAATTTAATTAACCCGGATAATCCCTTTGTTTGTACTCTTTTTCCCTTCATAATAGTGGATAAATCTGCATTCACAAATTCCACTAATACATTCTTATTTGGAAGAAATTCGTTCAAAACTTTTTGTGCTGCAACATCAGAGATTCCGGGATGCATACTCAGAACTCGCAACCACTGAATTCGATCCATAGGATTGGTGAAGATAATCAGATAAGCAAGTAAGTCCTTAATATGAGCTTTTTCAAAAAACCGAAGTCCCGCACGAATTTCATATGGGATTTTATGCATAAGAAGTTGTTGTTCTATGGGTATTGAATGAAATGCTGAACGAAATAAAACGGCTTGTTTGTGTAAAGGAATTCCATTCGATTGATGATCTTCAATTGTTTGGATTATAAATCGGGATTCTTTTTCTACATCTTCACAATCTACTTGTAGGGGGAGTTCTCCTGATACTAGAGTAGTTCGGAGTAGTTTTTTAAATTGTTTTTTATTATGTTGAATACTACTGTTAGCAAGTTTAAGTATTTCGGGTGTACTGCGAAAATTCTCCTCTAATTTATACTCGATGCACGTCGGATTATCCTTTGGAAAATTCAACATGTGAGAAAAGTCAGCTCCTCTGAATCGATAAATTGCTTGAGCATCATCTCCAACTACCACGAGTGATTTTGCCTTTTCCGATAAAAAATCGATAATTTTCGCTTGAACCGCATTCACATCTTGATATTCATCCACAAGAACATGCTGTATTTGTTTTTTGAAGTTTTTTGATGACTCTTCTTGGAGAAATTTTAGAAAATAGAGCATTAAATCATCGAAATCTAACTGATTATAACGATGTTTGGCTTTATCATACTCAATTAACACTTTTTGGATAGTTGGAAGTGATGATTTATATTGGGGGAAATCTCTCCGCAAAGTTTCCTTTAAAGTGAGTGCACGATTGATCTGCTTTGAGTATATCTTCACCATACGGGCAGAATTTGGATGCTTCTTTCTTTCTTCTTTGTTCAATACTTGCATAATCACGAGTTTCATTAATGTCTTTTGATCTGATTCATCCATTACACTGAAATTGTTCTGTAATCCAATAGTGTGCCCATATTTGTGTAATGTTTGGTTTGCTATATGATGGAAAGTGCCTGCAATACATCGACTTCCTTTTTTTCCAACCAATTTAGTCACCCGTCCGATCATCTCTTGTGCTGCTTTCTTAGTAAACGTGACTAACACAATCGATTCGGGAGAAATTCCACTTTCAATTAAATAAGCAACTCGGTATGTTAATGCTCGTGTTTTCCCAGATCCCGCTCCAGCAATCACTAATGCTGGACCACTTTTATGAGTTACAACATTATGTTGCTCTACATTCAGTTCTTGTTTGTACATATCTGGGTTGGGAATTTGAACTATACTTGGATCATGTTTTAAGATGATTTTTTTTGGCATAACTTTCTCACAACTAAATAATATGGATATACTGCAATTGCAAATTAAGACTTCGGAGTGCTTTTTAGGATCTTCAATCTAGGAAAACTTTATTTGAGTTTTAAATCAATTTGAGGTGATAAAAAATGACACAACTAGCTTTAGATCAACTTCGTGCAATGGATCAGTTTCAATGGTACGTTATTTTTATGTTCGTGGTAGTTCTTTATATCTATTTCTCGGAAGCCAAGAAAAAGAACTTTAATGCGATATTCTCCGCACTCATACTGTATACAATTCATTGGTTTGTAGAAATAATCAACGCTTTAATTCAGCACTTTACTGGAGATGCATTATGGGCAGTCCCTGCGGGAAGTGCATTCGTACTTTTGGTAGGAGTTGGGATAGAACTCTCTTTTATGTTCAGTATTGCTGGTATCGTACAGACGAAACTTCTACCTGACGATCCGAAAAAGAAAATCCTTGGTTTACCTGCTCCTTTAGCAATCGGGCTCGGTAATGCTGCGCTAGCCTCAATTCTTGAAATTTTCTTATCGAGAACAAATGTATTTTTTTGGGCATACTGGCCGTGGTGGTCAACATGGACAGTATTCTTGACCGTTTACATTCCATTCTTTGTAGTATCTGCATACGCCTATTATTGGAAGAGAAAGTCTCAACTCTGGTTTTTGATTATTGGTGCTATAGTAAATATCTCGATGCTTATTGCGTTTATACTCATTCCGTGGTTAATAACTGGGAAAGCTATGATATAGGTGCGGAAAAATGGTAAAGAAAGAAAATATGGCAGCAATAACGATAACTTCATTGGTAATTTACGTAGTATTCATCACCCTAGCGATTCTGTTATATACTGGTGGTATAAAAACCGATCTTTTAAAAATAAAATATTCATTTTGGGGCAACAGTCTAAGTGACTTAGGAATGATTACAGGCTATAATGGTCTCTCAAATCTCTACTCCATGGTACTATTTACCATTGGAACATCAATGTTGGGATTAAGTTTCATCCCATTTAGCCTATCCTTCCCCGAATTATTTAATGAAAATAGAGTTTCTTGGATTCTGGCTTTTATCGGAAGTATATTGGGTTATTTAGTTGCTGCAGGAATGATTGGAATTGCTTTTACGCCACATACGACATTTCCTACAATCCATATGATAAGTGTGTATATTGCATATGCGTCATTGTTTTTCTCGACAGTTCTTTACTCCATTGCGATTTTTATTTATAAAAAGATACATAATGTATATGGGATTATCGCGGCTTTATTTTCAGTAATATTCCTCGGTACTCTTATAATGGGTTTATTTGGATTAGATGGAATGACAAACATAATGGAAATCAGTCAGAAAGTAGGAAGGGGCTTAACCATTATAACGTATATCGTTCTAAGCATCCCTCTCCTGAAAGAATGAATAAAATTAATTTCTTTTTATTTACGATGAGGTTCAACAATGATTTTTATCCATCTCTCACGATCGTAGTAAATAAATGCGTTTACAGCTTCTTCTAAAGTTATACGTTTGGTAATCAGACTTTCTGTATCTAATTTCTTATACCCATTCGTACCTGCGATTATGTCTAATGCTGGTAACCAATAATCCTCATTATCTTTGGAATTGACCATTGCTTCGGGATAAACCAACTCAACCCCCTTTTTTCGACAATTCACATAAGGAATGTATTGCATTTTTTGGGCTCCAAAAACCATCACCCGATAGCCCGACTCCACTAAATCGATTGCTTGGAGGAGAGTTTCATTTTTTCCGACCATTTCAAAAACTGCGTGCACTTCTCCAAACACTTCCTTGATCTGGTTGACCACCGTATAATTTCCATGGTTGGCTCGTTTAAATTGATTCGGGTCAAAGATTTTTGCACCCCATTTTTTCGCAAGGGTTCTTTTATGAATATAGGGATCCGATGCAGCCACTTCAATTCCGTTGTTTCGCAGAATTTGAGTTAAAATTAGCCCAATCGGACCTAATCCCAAGATTACTGCTTTTTTTTCCCCCTCTATTCGCTCTAATTCCGCCCGTTTATAACAATTATATGCACAACCAACAGCGTCAGCAAAACTGATCTCCTCTACAGTCATATCATTTCGGACAATTGGTAGTTTTAATTCTTTCTCATCTTTTCCATGACCAACCACATTCACGTGGGTGGAGTATTCTGCGTACCCTGCACCCATTCGAGCTAAGTGATCTCCTTCATATATTCCCTCCACATCTTTTCCCACTTCTATGGCTATTGCACCGGTCTCGTGTCCATGACCTCCAGGACCGTCGGCTACTATCCAATGGTCTCCTTCGAAAATTCCAACATCCGATCCGCAGATACCTACTGCCTCTATTTTTGCTAAGACTTCATCATGTTTTGGGTTTGGAATATCAACATGTAACAAGTTCACGTGCCAAGGTTCTGGAAAAATTAATGCACGCATCTTGCCACCTTCCATTTCAAACACCTTTACGCTTTTCTATTTCTCTATTCGTATCCTATCATTTAAATCTGCGTTCATGAAAGGAACAATATTAAGAATGGTACATTAAAATTTAAATTCTCATTTGTGAAGTAGGGAAGTATGGTTTTGAAACAAAAAGATGATTCATGGAAAATTATTAGTAAGGAACCAATGGGATCTTATTCTCTAAGGAACATTTTCCTCTTACTATTTTTAACTAAATTTCATATATCCTTGAAATATATCCCCCGATTGATTTGGGCATTATCCTTGTCTTTTATTACATTTCCAATGCGATTGATCGAATCTATTAGGTTTGATAACAAGATTAAAAAGACCCAAGTGATCAAAGATCCCATTTTTATCGTTGGATTTTATCGAACTGGAACCACTTTCATTCATATACTCTTTTCTAAGGATCCCCAATTTGGTTTTATGTCAAATCTTGACTGCTTTATGCCTCTTTACAATCTTACATTTGAAAACCTTGCACGAAAAGTTTTCCTAAAATTGATGCCCAAAACTCGTCCTATGGATAATTTAAAACTTATAGTAGGCGAACCCCAAGAGGAACATTACGCAGTCGCCTCTAAATCCCAATTTGGAATATTAAACGCATTAATTTTTCCAAAAAAATTTAGCTATTTTACACGGTTTCTTTCCTTTGAAAATTGTACTGAAAGGGAACTAAGTAAATGGAAAAGTGTGTATCATTACTTTGTGCAGAAAACCACTTTAAAACATGACGGTAAGCAATTAATCCTCAAAAATCCTGCAAACGCAGCCAGAATCAAGTATCTTTTGGAAATGTATCCTAATGCCAAATTTATCTATTCTTACCGTAATCCGTATACTTTGTACCCAAGTATGAAGGTCTTTTTCAAAAAATTATTAGAGATATTCACATTACAGAGTTGGGATGAAAATGAAATAGATGACAGTTTTTTGAAGTTATTTAATACCAATTTTAGACTATTTCAAGATTCTAAAAAACTTATCCCTCCGAACAATTATTATGAACTGCAATATGAGAAATTCATAGAAAATCCTCTTCGGTTTCTTGAGGAAATTTATGAGAAATTTCAATTAAAAGACTTTGAGTCTGTAAAATCTGATTTTCTGCAGCACATTCGGGATCAAAGTGACTACAAACCGAATACACATAAAATTGATAGAAAAGTTATTGAAACTGTGAATTCTCATTTGGACCGATATCGAACAGAATATGGATATGGTCGTCTAGACCCAAAATAATTAATTTAATGCGTTTTATTTGGCAAAAACGAACGCATTATAAATACAAGTGACAAAGATCCTTGCATATAGTATAACGAGATGGTTCTATGTCTGAGATGGAAAACGGTTCAAACAGAAAATTAAAAAAGTTCGGAAAATTCGTTGGTGGGCAAGTTGTGGTATTAGGATTACTGTTCTTCGCAGATCAAATCTTCGGTTTTGCAGAAGCTGAATATCTAAATACATATATAACGGAAGTGCTTGGTTTCCCTTATAAATATGTAGCTCGGATGGTTTCAATCTCTGCATTAATGGGTTTGATAACTAACATAATTTGGGGTATTGTAAGTGATAACACTCGAAGTAAATTTGGAAGAAGAAAACCCTACTTGTTTTTTGGAGGTGTAATATCGGGAATTTTCATGGTGCTATTTGCTTTTTCACTGCGAATTGCTGGCGGAGATCCCTACATTGCATACATTATTTGTATCATAATTGATGGTGTGATAATTGGAATTTCTTCAAACGCTTATTACGTTGCTGAACGTTCCCTCTTACCCGATTTAGTAGAACCTCGACTTAGGGGAAGAGCAAATGGAATTGTAGAAATAATCGGATATATCGGCATGATTGTTATAGTTGGAGCTTCAATTGTTACCGATCCCCTTTTTGGTGGCCTTAATGAAACAGCTCATTTCTTTTTGCTCTCATTGGGTGGTGGAATCATCATAATTGTAAGTATTCTAGCCATGTTGTTGGTAAAGGAGAAACCTGTTGACAATCTACCCCCTAAGACACCATTTTTCAGAGATCTTGTCAAGATTTTCAATGTTAAGGAGCTCGGAAAAAATCGAGAATTTTTAAAAATCATTCTCGCAATGACTGTTTTTCGAATAGGGATTATGATCATCATGCCTTACATCATGATTTATCTAATCACAACCTTAGAGCTTCCATTAATCGACATGCTATTGGCTATTCTTGCTGCGTTTGGAGGCACTTTCATTCTAATTGCCATTATTGGAAGAATAACAGATAAATATGGCAGAAAACGTTTTCTATCGTTATTCATTGTTATTTCTAGCATTTTCTTCTTTGGAATGCCATTTGTGCAAGGTGGATGGAATTTTCAAACGGGTGGGGCGGTCAATTTAATTTTATTACTTATCTTAATACCATTTGTTGTATTTGGAATATTAGGATTAATTACTCCAATGCAGGCATGGAGTCAAGATCTTTTACCCATAGAAAGTCGTGGAAAATTCTTGGGCGTACTAAACCTAGTGTTTACTATTCCACAAATTATTGGAGCGCATCTTGGCGCATTAATTGCTGATAATTTTGGCGTGGAATATATATTTTGGTTGGCTCCAATTTTCTTCCTGGTTTCAATTCCCTTTTTCTTATGGGTAAAAGAGACTTTAAAGAAAGAATAATTATTTTTTTTTTCTCTTCAGGCTGTATACAGTTTTACGAAAAAAATCTCGCATTTCCTCATCGGATGCATATTGGTTGTAAGTTTCAGGATATACAATACCCCCTACTCGCACGCTTATTGTTTCCCCTCTCTTTTTGAAATATTCCTTAATCAGAAGAAATGTTCGCACATATGTGTGAATTCGTCCAAGTATGTGAAATATTCGGCTGTTTGTTCCCTCAAAGTAAATGGGAACTATAGGCACTTGTGCCATCCGAATCAGCTTGAATACCCCTTTCTTCCATGGACGGTCGGTAATTTCCTTGGATCCTTCATAATATGTGGCTACTTCGCCAGCGGGAAAAAATCCGATCACATTCCCATTTTCTAACCATTCCAAAGCAACATTCGTGCCCCCCATTCCTTTTGGCTTTCCTCTTTCATCAAACGGATTTACTGGTATAACATAATCTTTAGATGCTTTGATTTTTTGCAGAATATAATTACCAGTAAACTTGAATATAGGACGCTCTTTTCCTATATATCCAAGAAGGATAGTGCCATCCAAAAAACCAAATGCATGATTGGAAACCGTGCAAAAAGCTTGATTTTTTAACTCATGCAAGAAGGATGTGTCAAAATTGACGGTGATGTTCAGTTTTTCTAGTGCTTTTCGGTACATTTCTGGATAATCATTATATGGTACAAGTTTATTCTTATGAAATCGGTTCAATTTATTAATTTTCATCAATTGCATAACTATTGTTGCAAGCCACGGTTTTAATCCAAAGACTTCGATGAGTGATGATTTTGGGATAAAATCCTCATGTTTTTCCATGGTATCTCCTCTACTGGTAAAATATTAAATAATTACCATTTTAAGAAAAATGTGGAGTGTTATATTTTCAAGATTTTAGTGCTTATTTCAATTTATCATTTTAAATCATAGACCTTTTGCCTGAAAAACTCTCTTTTCTCTTCTGGAGTTTCATACTTATTATATTCATCGGGATAAATAATATCACCCGTTTCCATCCGGATGGTTTTATTTCGTTTATTATGCCATTCCTTTATCAATCTCCAAGTGCGTAATAAGGGATGTAAGCGCCCCAAACGATGAAACTTTGGGCTATTTGTTCCTCTAAAAAAAACAGGAATAACTGGTACTTGCGCTATGGCAATTAAACGAAATACAGAGATCATCCAGGGACGATCTGTGATTTCTCGAGAACCTTTGTATCGAGTTGCAACTTCACCTGCAGGAAAAAGTCCAACAGGTGTTCCTTTTTCAATTAACCGCATTACCGCAATCGTTCCTCCCATATGTGCCTTTTTTAACCGATCAAAAGGATTCACTGGAACAAAAAAATCATTCACGGCTTTAATTCTACTGAGTAGATAATTTGCGGTTACCTTAAAATCTGGATGTTTCTTTCCTATTTCTGATATTAAAATAACGCCATCAAGTAAACCATATGCATGATTACTGATAGTGAAGAATGGACCATCGGGTAATTGCTCATAAAATTTCTGGTCAATATCTAAACTAATATTCATCTCTTTAAGCGCTTTTGTAAACAATTCCTGTTTCGAGTCCACTGGCAATAATGTTCTGAAAAATTTATTTAATTTAGGTATTGCCATGCCACGCATTACGATGGTTGCAAGCCATGGTTTAATTCCAAATGCTTCTATAATAGTGTTTTTTGGAATTAAATCCTCAGTTTTCCAAGATTCTTCTGGTGCATCTGATTCTTCCGATTCATCCATAACTACTTCATTTATCAGCGTTCAATCTTTATTAGTCTTGCTTTTTCTCTATAAGATTCATTACTTATTTGAAGAAAAGAAGAATGAACTATTTTAAGGGTGTGAGTATTAGTTCACTTTCTTTTTCTTGCAAGATTTGTTTATCTGACCAGTTCATGATAAAATATTTTCCTGTTCTCCACATTTCGAACATATCACAGTAGTGAGGGCTTGCTAAATGCCCAGACTGTCCCGTAGGATAAATATAGAACGAATTTTCTAAATTCCCTAAATCTACAATCTGTCGGTAGGATGCAGCAAAAAATTGCAAATTGTAGGGATTGGAAGGATTCCATGCAGTCTGGTTCGGTGTATCCGTATCTCCTCCGATGGGTTTACCCTCCTTCCCCCCTACATTAAAAACCTCGTCCATCGGTTTTTGTATTGCCATTGCATGGGCGATCGACACTCTATGAGCATCTCCCCACCCTACCGATTTCCATTTATCACCATACGTGGATTTTAACCATTGGATGCTTTCATTGAAGGCTTGTTTAAGTACCTCCGTTTTGCCTCCCCCTTGCTGAATCCACCATGAATCGGGATTCTTTAAGAGTTTGTGAAGAATAGGTCCATCATTTCCGTACATATCGGAAATATTGGAAAGAACTGGTATATATCCGACCCCAAGATATTTTACCGTTAATTCTTCGCCTAGAATGGGCAGAAATATAATTTTGTTCAAATTATATTTAAATACTTCATAATACAAACCCGGAGTACTATCAACGGTCAGTTGTCCGTCCCAATTTTCTAAATTAGCTATGAAATATTTAATATCTGGATTTTTACTTTGGTAACTTGAGATTACATGGATTAAATCTAAAGCCATTAAGCATTTGACATCATTCTGAAGGTCCATGTGATCTTTCGGAAAATGCATTTTACCTTTAGACTGGATAAAATTAGTTATTCGTTTTGCCCTGTAACCGTTCATGGAAACTCCCGATAAATAATAGGGGTAAGAATCGGGGACGAGTTTATTATTGCATGTGACGATCATTCCAGATTTAGGATTAAATGCATGCGGCATTTCTTCAAAGGGAATTTCATCAATCCATTCATATTCTCCCGTCCATCCTGGAACAGGAATCGTTCCCGTACCCTTTGCCCGTATAGGTATCTTTCCAGAGACATACCATCCTATATTGCCGTAAATATCAGCATATGACATATTCATTTGAGGTGCAGTGAACATCCTCATCGCTTCCACGAAATCATCCCACTCCTGTCCTGTGTTAATCAGATAATATGATTTTAGCACTTTGGAGGGTCGTAAAGACATTCCACAATATGCAATTGCTCGTTTTTCCTCATTAATTCCTTTTGATATAATGGGACCGTGATGAGTAATCAAAACTTTCTCCTTGTGCGAGGTTTTATGTTTAATATTAATTTCCTCTTCCACGATTTCTGCATTTTTCCATTCTCCCTTGAATTCATATTGATCAAGATCATCAGGATTCATTTTTTCGATGAACAGATCCTCTGCATCAGCTCGTGCAAGGGTTGATCCATACGCAAAATATTGATTATGACCAACTAATACTAAGGGCAATCCTGGTAGGCACACTCCAGAAACATTCAAATCTCTTTTTCCATCTTTTTCCACTATTAGATGATTATAATACCAAATTGCAGGTACTGACAATTCTAAATGCATATCGTTACAATGTACGGCCGATTTGGTGTCATTGTTTGATGGAGTAATCGTCCATGAATTGCTTGCTCCTCCTTTTTTTATGAATGGTCCTTGAATTGCTTTCAAAATTCCATCTTCAAACACATTCATTTCAACCTTTTCTCCCATTACCGTTGGATTTTCATCAGGGTAAATAGGTGCAATTTCATTTGCGTGTTCGATGCCCACTTTATCTGCGATTGCCATTCTGGCAATTTCTAAATGCCAACAGCCACTCATAGTCCAGCACATATATCGTGCAAGAGCCATAGTATCTTCGATTTCCCAAGGCCGGGGCTTTTTATGCTTTAATAGACTATGTTCGACTGGAATTTTCCAGTTTTTATTGGTGATAAGAACATTTACTCCCGCAACATATGCTTGGATAAGTGACTTCATATGTTCATCGAGGAGTTCCCAGTCTTTTTTAGCGACTCGAGCAAATCCAAAAGTTCGTGAAGCAATATCGGTCCCTAATGCAAGTTCTCCAAAAATCTCGGACATTTGCCCTCTCGATACTCTACGGTTAAGTTCCATTTGCCAAAAACGTTCTTGCGCGTGACAATAGCCTTGAGCAAACACTAGGTCTTCTTCATTTTTCGCATAGATATGCGGCGCTCCTGCTTTATCGCGAATGATCTTAACGGGTGATTTTAAACCCGGAAGCGTAACTTCTCCATCTACTTGCGGTAAACGTTTTTTACTCATATTCAAAATAATTCCTTTTAGAATTTTCCCTAAAAGCGTCATTTTTCTTAAACCTACTTAGAAGTGTCTCCCAATTAGTGGAAAAATAATATAAATCTTTACGCTTTCGAATTGAAAAGTAAAAAAAAAATTAATGATAAAGATAAAGAAACCTCTCCATGTAGTAAAGAAAGATCTGATTATAAAATCCGGGGAAATATACATCATTACCGTGTCCCGCAAACGGAAATGTAATTAGAGCACAATCAGTCCTCCCAAAACTTTGATATTTTTGTCGGAGTATTTTGGATTGGATAATTAATGGATCTTGGTTTCCTTGGAAGATTAAACATGGGGGGCTTGTCATATTAATTAACATAACGGGATCCACCCATTCAGGTTTGCTTGATGCTGCAAAATCAAAGGTAACATTATTAGCGGGGTAAAATGGAACCATTCCCTTAATTGTGTATGCATCGGAGAACTCCGTATAATTTTTTGAAGCTAAACTTAGCGCAGTGGCGCAAGTCAGCTGACCACCCGCGGATCCCCCTGACACAAAAACAGAGTCGAGGTTCACCCCGAATTCTGTAGCATGCGCCTCTAGAAAATATGTAAAATTGCCAATATGTCGTAGCATATCATCAATAGTGAAATTTCCCATGACATTAGTGGGCTTAAAAGGTATATTCCCAAAGAGATCGCTTTCATTGTTGAGTCCGTATTGAATATCAAATACACAATAGCCTTGACTTGCGAAATAGCGATTCATCATACCTATATTTCCCGATCCTTTATCCCCAATGACCCAACCTCCCCCATGGATACGAATTAGTGTTGAATTCTCGCCCGGTAGTCCAACATAATTTAAAGGTGGAAGATATGCATCAAAGTACAACATTATAGATTGGTCAACTGTGAAATTACTTTCAGATCCATTAAAATATAAAATATCTTTAATTTCGACACAAGGGGGATTATTTGGACCAATAAAATAATCTACCAATTGGAAATGATTTTTTTTAAAGTAGTTCTGAGCAGCGTCCGAGATTTGAGTTTCCCAATTTCCTCCAAATTCGGGATTAAACGCTGTATCAAATACTCGTTCTGCATCCCGAATGTAAATGGGCGTTCCCAAAACGGGGATAAAACTAATACTTGAAATGCTAAAACCTATCATTGCTGTGATGAGTAGTGCAGAGGTTTTAATTTTGGATGCTTCTAGTAGTTGTTGGAAACTACTCATGATTTGAAAGGTTTTAATTAGAAAAATTAACCCGAAAAATAGACTCAACATTGCAGCAAAAACCCCTAACATAAATAATCCTTGAGATCTAGCAAAGAAAAGGGTATAATCTATTAGTGCTCCGAATCCTAGAAGAATAATGTTTAATGAAATCGATACAATCAGCCAGTATCTATTGGTTTTGCTCAATTTAGAGGTCATCCTTCTCTCAATTTTTATCCCTCGTGCTTGTTGAATCTGTGGTATAAACCAGTAGAAATGTGCATATATTAAACATGCTGCATAGATGAATGGTATAAAATTTAAAAATCCTAAAAATATCAAAACCATATCCGTTCTTATTGGGATCTCGCTATATCCTTGAAAATTGATGAGAAATTGAATTGTTAACACTAAACAAGAAACAATAAAAAAGGATTTCATGGAAATTTTCATTCCCCTTTTGTATTGGTACTGTCTGAATAAGAAGTAAACCGTACCTTGGTCTACGATAAGAAGTATCAGACTAATGATTCCAATAATATTTGTTGTGGTCGGTAATTTGACTATTGGCTGAAGTCTTTGAATTAAAGTCGCTAAGGGCATAATTATGTTTAGGACAATCATGATAGAGCCAAAGATTTTCACTTTTTGAGGTAATTGGGATTTAAACATAACAATTAAATTGGGGAATTTGATTAATAAATCTTGTTTAACTTAGTCTATAAACCTCGTAATCCGTGGAATAATAATCGAATCGCACTTAAAGGTTTTAGATTCAATTGACTTCCTTCTTCAATTTCAACTTTTTGATCTTTATTCCTAAATTCCACCCACTCAAGATAATTCATATCGATCAAGTCCCGAACCCCGTGTTCCATCACTAAATTTTGATGATACTTTTCAAACGATTCATAGTTTGTATGTACTTTGTTCTCTTGATTTTTAAAGAGGACAAGTGGCGGAAACATATAATGTTCCACAAAGTTCCGTATACTCTTCGGGGGTTTATCTCCCTTGTAAGGTGCTAGTACAAGGTCGAATTCCATTTGCTTACCATTAAATGTGGGGGCTGAAGAACTAAAAGTACCACCAAATTGGGTGGCAATTTTCTGTCCAAATCCAGTTCCTCTCGGATCTGACCAATAGTACAATTGTTTACCCCAATAGGTTCCAAAGGGATTGATCCGAACTTGTTGACCCTTATATTCGGTATTTCCAAATCCCTTATCCCTTATTTTCAATGGAGAGAACGCGAAATTTGCACATTTAATGGCGTTAAATCCAATCAATAAGCCATTTTCTTGATTAGTTATGGCCATCCAGCCATTAGAGATAGCATTTACTAAACAATCTATATTTTTGTTTTTCCGATGTACACAAGACAGATCCAAATCGAAATAGTTTGTGGTGCCCATAAAATTATGTTTCCACACTCGTAAAGGATCCTTAATGCTATGACCGAGAATCGCGGGTTCGATTTCTAACGGCATTACTTCCACCCATTTATCATCAAATGGAGTACCTACACGGTAAACACCTCTCTCGGTAGTTGTAGAACCATATGTTCTGGGAAAATATACTTTTACTTTTACGAAAAGGTATGGTAAATCCCGGTATAACGTTAATATTTTTTCCGTTCGTACAATGGCATTTTCTGCTATTTTAAACGCTCCAATGAGACGTATACTGGCTGAAAAACCATCTGTACCATCTTTCAGAACATATACAGCATTTCGTGATGATTCAAATCGTTTAGCTTTGGCTTTTCCATAAGTAACAACGGTCTCAAGACAAGATCCTGATAAATATTGATCATTTACATAAAGAAATGAAGTTATTTTTCCTAAAATATCCAGATTTATCGTTATGTATTTGTTTTTTAAGACATTTCGCTTTGCTTCCAGGAATTTTGGTATTTTATGTTTTCTTTTGGATTTGTTTTGTTTTATATTACCCAAAATCATTTTTGAATTACCAAATTGTTCAGCTTGGAGTATAATTTCTGTAATATTGGAGGGTTCTATTTCATTTTTCACGTAATGGAGATTTATATTCTTATTTCTTAATGTTAATATTGGATTTGGATTTTCTTCTTCGGTGAAAGGGACTTGAAGCTGTAACAATATAGGAGTTGTAATATCAGCTTTCTCTTTTTCAGATATACCACGGTTTACAAGAGGAAAAATCCAAGTATCATATTTACTATCCATAATCTCCACACTAAGAGATTTAATCGCTTCCTTTAAGGCGCTTTCTGCTGCAGAATACATACGAGATCCATAGATCATCGTAGTTTTTTGTCTATCTGGGTGGATAAATGGCATAGACATTCCGAAATTTGTCGTGGAGGTGAAGAGCATTTTGTTTTTCAAATAGGATTCTTTACCTAGGTCTTTATCTCTAATAATGCTATCAATCAATTCACAATCGATATCATCATTTATGTCTACTAAAGTGTCTGCTGCAGATTTCATCCAACGAGATTGTTCTTCAAGAGTCCACATACGTGTGTTGTGGTATTTTTGAGCCCAATTATGGTATCCGTTAAAATTTCCGTCTGCAACATCAGGTCGTAGAATAGTTTCCCCTTTAGGATCTAGCTTAGGAACAATATCAAGCAAATTAGCAAGTTCCACATATTGATATTTGTCAGCGGCTTCAAGAAGTTCAGGGATACCTCGTGAATTTGGCATCCATTTGAGGAGTTTTGGCAATGATATCCCCTTCCATACATAAGAATCCATATCAAAATTAATAACTAGCAATGCATGTCCGTCAATATACCCCTTTTTTTGATAAACACGTATATGCTGGAAATATTTCTTAATGCTGAAATGGTCCATAATATCGATAAACCCATAGGTAGGAATCATTAGTATGGAAGTATCGGACTCCGTTGACTTGAATTTCATCAATCCATACCTCTGATTTACATCTAATCGGGGATTAAGAAATGTTCTGCTACTTTCAAATGGTCCTGCTGAATGATAGACAAGTAAACCCTTCACTCCCCCATTTTTTAGCTGTTCAATCATCCCTTGTGTAAACATTGCTTCTTGAGTGCGCATGTATGGAGCCACTCGATCTGGAAAAAGATCTCGTATACCCAATCCTAATGAATTACTATATGTCCATTCGATATGTGTTTGCATTTCTTCGGTGTTGAACATTGGTTGGCATGAGTTACTCCACGAACATACTAACACCTCATCCTTACCCGCTTTACATCGATTTTGAATTCTTTTTAAAACTTCAGGTTGATATTTTTTTTGTAATTGAACAGTCCAATATGTATCAGCAAAATCCCAAGTAATTTTTGAGGTACCATCACATAGACCTCTATTTTCACAATCTTCTAATGAATTCAAAATGGATTCCATTATTTGAATATCTAAACCAAATCCTCTATTATCTTTGGAATCTCCGCGGAAACTATGGTAGTAATTAATATGCGGACTCATTATAAAGTAAATTTTTTTGTCTTTAAATTCCACCCACGATTCACCTGATTATAGATGTTATGCGGAAAAATATTTAGTTGTTTCTAACCAGATTGTTGGGAAGATATAAGAAAATGAGAATGTGGAAGGTGAGCCCTCTAATCCTTGAAGGCATCACTCATCCGACCCAACCAATCAAGCCTCTCCAACATCAAGATTCATAATATAATCTTATTATTGGGTCAACCAGATCTTTGCATGGGCGATCTATAGATAGTTGAATTCCCTATTTAAGGATTATTATCTGTCTATTCAGATTTTTGGAGTCAAATCGAAATAAATTGAAAATGAGTATATCGAAAATTAAGCATTAGGAACTTTTTAATCGGTTTAGTACTTCTTCTAAAATTTGGATTATTTTTTCCTTATAGGGAACTCGTTCTGGGTATTTATAACTAAAACTCTTCCATTTGGGACGTTTATGGCCGATCTTAAATTTCAATCCATTCATTTGAGTATCATAATGATTGAGAGCAGTTTTTGTTGCAATTTGATCACTCACAATTAACCAATGATATTGTGTGCCTATTTCACAACCTGTATTTGCAGGCGCTTCCTTAAATCGGTCTTTTCCACTTTTAAATATAAATTGCCATTCGTCTGGTGCAATCTTTTTTTCTAGTCAAAAAGTATGCTATCGTTCAGCACGTTGAACTTAGAATTTAGAATTCTGCAACTACGCTATAAGCCTATTCCTCAGTTCAATAGAACAGATTCATAGGTTATAGCGTAGGAGTTCCTAAAACCCCTAAGAAATTTGGGATTTATCCCATTTTTGATATTTGATGGAGTTTTATGATGGTTTTCCCTTTTTGGTGCAGTAGGTTCATGGGATAGGATGGAATAGGTGTTGATTAGCCAGGTTCCATTGTTATATTTCCACTTGTGTTCTCCCCCAATTCGCATCCTTGAATAATAGCGACCATGGAAAGATTTCAATACATCAAATTCACCTCGTGATTCTTTAGAATGATGATCGGTAAAGTCTGTAATATTCACCTTTTTCATAAGGTTTCAACCATCGATTAAATAAGATAGCCTAATCATTGTTTAAATTAATTTTAAAGGGAAATAGATTAGGTGAAAATCTGCATTTAAATAGAAAATAGCGAGAAAAGAGCAGTGGTGAGAGCGTACGATTAGAAAAGATAATTTAATTTAACGTTTGGAGTTCTGTTTCTGAGAAAGAAACCGCATTAAATAATATGAAGCCAGAGAAGTTAAAATTAGCAAGATACAATCCACTAATCCAAATCCTCCACCATATAAGATTCCTCCAATAAACGCCAGCAAAATTTCCATCGAGGAACTTCCTCGTATAATTTCTAATCCTCCAGATACGCTACTCGTAACCAAGGCTGTGAATGCAACTAGAAACAAGCAAGTAATAAACAAGGTCTTCTGAAGTTCGTTATGACGTAAAAAAAACCCTCCTAAAAATCCTAATCCGGGTACCATGAAGATAAAGGTCCAAATCTGCCAACCATCACTAAGAAATTCTAGGGAAGTTATGATCGATAAAATTACTAAAATTAGTGAATATAGGATTATTGGTACTATAAGAATTAAAGCATAGAGCAAGCTTACTCTTTTTTCTTCTATTTCTACATTGTAGGATTCTATTTCTTCTGGAGGATCTCTAATATTCGATTCCATAATTTTAGATTAGAAAAAGTAATTAAACAATTTTTTGTTTTAAATCTGAAAAAACCTCTAAAATGTGAAAACCATTTCTAATCGGACATCATAGTTTTTATAATATATTGATTTTGAGGCGACGATTTCTGAGAAAACCGTGATTAATGTTCATGATCATTACGATTTTGAATGATACAAATTTTCCTTTCAATGGATTCAAAGTCATAATAATTCTTAGGTGAATATCTTGAATAATTACACAATCAGAGAATTATTTTTCTGATCAAAAAGAGAAATGTGAAGTGTTCTACTTGGTAAAAAATAAATTATTAAAAATAGGGGTGGTCATAGGGCTAATTTTCATTATTTTTGCACCTATGGTCGGAGGATTGTTCGAGACCCTCCAAGTAAAAAAGGATAAGGATCGAACGATCTCGGAAGAAAGCTCGGTGTCTTTCCGTGAGGTTGCAGCCTACGAAATCACTGTAAAAAGGAATCAAAAATATATTATTAAATTTTCCGTCTATTCAATAAATGTCAGTGCTTCACTGAAAATATTTGGGAAAGGGTTTTTTGATTCTGAATTTCAAAAAAATGCGACAAATGCTCCACAAACAGTCACGGGAAAATATTTTCTTGTAAGTCAGCCTAGTTGGGCGTATGATCCCTCCAGCACTGAAGATTCTTTGACCGTTGTGACATGTGATCAAGATGATTTCTATTACATAGAATTTATGGGTGATGGGCAGAGTGTAAATGATCTTATTTGGAATGAACCAGGAGATTATGTAATCACTGTCTATGGTACGAACTCGTTTGCCAATAATACAAATGTAACATTCAATATTGAAATATTTAAGAGTGGACCGAGTGAAGTGATAAAGAAAATTTTTTCGTATACAGGATGGGCAATAATTATTATCACTTGCTTGGTTATAAGTATAAAAATTAGTAAAAAATGGAGGGATACAGACTAATGGCAAAAAAACAAGAAGAGGTTAAGAAGACGGTGAAGAAGGAAGATGCAAGACAGTTCTGGGATCGAGTACTGGAGATAGACCATAAAAAAGCTACTAAAATGATCATCGGAGGAATGATTATTGCGATCATTTTCGGAACCGCGGCATTAATCAGCGATTCGATTGCGGGAAATGCCAGTGATTGGGAAAATTATCAACTCCATGAAAATGATTTAGGTTACTGGCGCGGAGAATATGGGTATCAAGAGTTCTTGGAGAGGGATCGGGAAATCTATGCCAAAGCTGACTGGATGCGTTTCCAGGAAGCTATTTTCGAAAATATTGCCCGAATCGGAGTAAATGCTGGACTAATCGCTGTAATGATTGGATTTATCTCTTACTCAGCGGAGAAAGAATTGGATCCAAAAAAGAGACTATTATCTTTCATCTTGGCAGCGTTAATCATTACAATTGTAATGTTTACTTCCCTCACGACTGGGGTAACAGTGTCAATAGGTTAAAACGCAGTATTTTTTATATATTATCATCTTTTTTTTTAATTGCTTTACCTGATACTATTTCTTTCCATTCTAAGATGAATTCAGATGAGGAAATGTATCGTTGATGATTTCGGTTAGGAGAGATGCTTTGTTCTTTTAATTTAAGCTATATTTATTTCTGTAAACAATTTCATCTAAATCTAGCCTATTCTGCTCTCTGGGTTCATATCTGGGATAACCTAGCGGAGTAATTCCTATGATCCGCATTGTTTCGGGGACCTGTAATGTTTTTTTGATTTTTTTTTCATCAAACCAGCCGATCCAACAAGTCCCTAATCCTTCATTAACGGCAGATAGAATCAACTGATGTAGACATATTGCTGCATCTACGGTATAATATTCTATACCATTCATATTTATTCCAGAATCTTTGGGGTTAATGAAAACTACAATTAACATTGGTACTTTCTTGGTCCAATTTTGCCCAATCCCTTCTCCTACTTCTTCTATTAGGTCAGTTTTATCCACAACTAGATAGCGAACCCCTTGTTTGTTAGCCCAAGTAGGAGCTAATCGTGCAGCTTCTAAAATTCGTTTTAAAATCTCCTCGGGAACCTTATCTGGTTGAAATTTCCGAACAGAGCGTCGAAAAGTTATAACATCATTGAATTCCATAATCATTATTTTGGGTAAAGCGATATAAATTTAATTTTCTAATATTTGGATTTATTATTCTCTAATTGATTCTGAGGCCTTGCAAGTGATTTCGTAGCTTGAAATATCAAAATACAACCCGCATAGATCACGCTAGTCCAAAAAAACCACGAGATAGTTTGCGGAAGTGATAATCCACCAAAATAATTAATGATATCATCTATCAAACCAATTGAAGTATAGATTGTCTCGGGACGGTATTTTATATATACTACTTCGTGCGTATTTCGATACAGAGCTTCAAAAATAGCATCAACGGTCTTATTATTTGGATCATCCAATTTTAATTTAACAAAAGTATCTAAATCCTCATTCATATGAACATCAGTTCCACCCATGCAGATTAAATTGTTATCCAAGCAGAATTGACGGATCTCAGAGGCTTGTTCTCTTGCTCCGTTGACAATTTCAAATCCATCGACACCCCAATCTCGTAATTGCTCATACGTAAAAGGAGCGCTTATTAGGGATTCATAATGATTTACAGTAACGTATAATCCTTCCGATTTTGCCCATTGAATTGCTTCTCTACAAGATAAAGTCTCAGTTGAGTTTTCTTCCCCCCAATAATTATCAGGAACCACCACCCGATCGGTTTCTCCATAGATATTGAGGTGAATACCTTCAGGATCATCAGTGAACTCTTGAGCTTTAATTACTGTGAATTCTAAATTCTTTCTCTCTACATATTTCTGCGCTTTTATCGCTCCTTTGAGATTGTGATGATCTGAAAATGCAGCTCCATGGATACCTTGATCTATATACCATCTAACTCTTTGAGCTGGCGTTAATACTCCATCAGAATAGATCGTGTGTGCATGCAAATCAAATAAAAATTCATCAGCAGCAAGAGTGGTCTCAATTCTTTGAGTGGGAATTTTTATATATTGTAATCCTTGAGTTAGCATCAAGATTAACCAAAATGTTGTGACAAATTTCACAAGTTCCTTTTTAGACGCAATTAAGAAATTTCTTAAGCGAGTTTTTCGAATTGTTAAGAGGAACTTCTTCCGAATCTGGTAGAACTTCATATGAGTGTCATTACGCTTAAAAGTCCACAAAATTACATTATAGAGAAGTTTCCCCGAAAATAAGCCCAAATTTATCCATGAAATTACTTTCAATATCCATCTAAAGTTATTAGACAAAAATAATACCCCTGCAATTACGTATCCCACTCCAAATATTATTACTCCTAGTAAGAACATCATCATCCCCCAAATCGAAGTAAATTTGAGTGCATCGAGTAAAATATTGGATATTATACTTGTTTTTATCATATGATTGTATCGATATTTGTCCAAAATTAGCAGTATTGCTCGTATAATTATATAAAATAGCACTAATATGATGATCCAATAAGAAAAATCTAAGCCTACAATTAAGAAAGTACCAATTAATGGTTCAAAAATCACTCTAAGTGGGTGAATAATGGATTTATATGAGGAAGTTACATCCATTTGAGATAATGCATCATAAAACACTGGGTTTCGAGAGCCTACAAATGCAATATAAATTAACCATCCGATAAAGGCACCGAATCCGAGAGTAGTCAGAATTTCAAGTAAATTTTTGTGAAGTAAAATCCGTATTTTCATCTATACTTGCTTTCTTAGAGACTATATAAAAATTATGGAACCTCATCGGTTTCGAAAAGATTTAGAAGTCTCACGAATAAATGTTTCAAATAGCGTTCTGCAGTAGTGAAATGAGTTCCATCTTCATAAAAGAATGATTCACAATTAGGTATATGATCGGCAACATATTTTCCCATTTCTATTGGAACAATGTCATCCGCTTCACCATGAATCAACATAACAAGTTTATCTTCCGGTATTTCTTCCAATTTAAATCCCCAGTCACGAGCATAAATTTCAACATCTTGCGCAGTCCCTAACGGTCCTTGTGCATATCCTGCATAATTATCCAATATGAAAGATTCCTTGTATTCAGGTGTTTTGAATAACTCCTGATCAGTTGTACTCATTCCCCGAATCATCTTATCAATTGTTTTTACAGATTTTTTCATAGTTCGAAATTGAGAATAAAATACTAAACGATACGCTAATTTGAAAATGGTTCGGGATAATTTTGCTAAACATAACCCCGCCCTTAATAATGGCATCATCTGTTTGATTCCACTTTCCATCGGTCCTAAACCCGATACTACTAAAGTCGCAATCAATCGGTTTGAAGGGATTTGATAAGTGCATGCAAGCGCGTAAGGACCCCCACCGGATATCCCTAAAATCGCAAAACGTTTGATTTTCAATAAATTCGCAAATTCTAATACATCTTCTGCCCAAGATAGCAATGTACGTCGTTTTTGTGGACTTGATAACCCAATACCTGGACGATCGATAGCGTATACTTTGAAAGGTGAGTTTTTCAGTTTTTCATGGAGTAATTTACCCTCATAGCGAGATCCCGGAAATCCATGAAAATATATTACAGGAAATCCACTACGATTTCCATAAATCGCGTACCCGATTTTTCTTCCATCATGTAAGAAAATCATCAGATCTTCCGATTCCGAATCAATTAACCTACTAGCAAGCATTTTTTTCTCTTATACCAATTGGATAGTAAAGGAATTGTCTAAATTTCTTCCAGATACTACTTGGAAAGTTTGATTATTGACAGTGATGTTATAGGTTCCAAAAAATCCAGTGAATTCTAAAATACCATTTGAATCAGTGTGAATATTAGTGAATTCGGTATGCCATCTTTCCTTAATCAAATGCTTTAGGATGTTGTATGATGGTTTCGGGGTAAAATCAGATCGCACTAAACCGTATCCATCATATCGTGAATGATCTACATCTCGATCTTCAAATCCCCAATACAATAACGCTTCGCATGCAGGATTTGCAAATGCAGTTGTATAAAATCTCTCAAGGAATTCTGCTTGTAAATCTTCAGACCATACTCCTTTTTTCCATGAATTTGTGATAGGAGCTCCATAGGAAGACACCATAATTTCCGTAATATGAATAGGTTTTTCTAATTTAGAGAAACCATCAAGAGTTCCTTTTATCTCATATGTTGGAGTCCAATCTGAATCCATTAAGTGATCTTGCATCCCAATTATGTCATAAGGTGTTCCCCTCTCATTTAATCGAGCCAAAAAACTTTCCATTTCACCGATTCCGAAGGTATGTCCTAACATTCCATAATCATTAAAAATCAAATTATTAGATGGTACGGCCACCTTGGCTGTTATGAAACATTCATGGACGAATTCTTCCAAGTTATCAATCTTAGGGAATTTTCTATGCAACATCTCATTTGTAACATCCCAATAAGATATATTATTACGATATTTTTGAGTTAATGTTGCAATTCGATTGGTATAATGATCAATTATTTCTTGTTTCGTCATATTATCTATATCCAACCATTCTGGAACACCCGCAGGATGATTCCACACAATACAATGACCTTTTGTCGTGATACCATGCGATTCAAGGAACGCTATAGAACTGTTTATGCGAGCTTCTTCAGGATAGGAAGTTGCATTCTCCCATGCAGCATAATAGAATGGCAAAATTCCAAAATTAAATACATCTATCCACATAGATGTATAAAGCTCATTTGTAGGAGAGGATTCGTCATAGTGGAAAAACATAGCTCCGAATAAAAACTCATGCATATCCAATGTGAGGTTTACAGCTGTATTTAATATAGGATCTCCGGTTGAATTCGTAAATTGAATGCGGATCGTCCCCTTTCGTATCTTATCTATGTTTTCTTGAGCGTCTCGGAATATTTTCTCATCCCATAATTTACCGAAATAATTCGGCAAGATTGGAGAGATCATCAGAAGTGTAAAAGTTGAAAAGAATGCTACGGTTAAAATAATTCCCAAAACTTTATTTGTTAAAGACGAATATGTTTGATTTTTCATCTACTCAACTCCATTGGGCACCAGCGATTAAATTTCCAGATAAATAAACCACAAACAAAACTGCAAATGTGAGGATAATTTTATTGGATATCCAAATGATAAAAAATCTATTTCTTGTCGATTTTGACGTATCAAACCATATAAAGACACCAAGATTGATGCGATATTCAGAATTCCACTTTAGTATTACAAATATTAACAAGATTATGAGCTGAATAATTACAGGAAGTGTGAGATCGGTAACTGGAAAGAAGATCTTGGTATAGGAAAATTTCTCAAAAAAATACATCCACATTACCATTATGATATGAAAAAGGACGGTAAAAATATGAGAATAAGAACAAAGTGAAAGATATGATTTATAGGATAACCTGGTGCTTGAATTTCGATTTTTTTTTTCTCTATTAATGATCACAGATAAAATTCCATAGGAAATAGACCCATGGAGTAGAAAATCGTAAAAAAATACTAAAATAAATCCTAAACCAAACATACCGATTATAAATAAGGGATTAGTAGCTCCATATATGAATAAACGTCCTGTATGAAAGGCTCCTGGAACCCAATAGACCTCCGGATACATCATAAAAAACATGAGTACAAATCCCGCAAAAATTGAAGTGATGAGAATCAAACCCATGGATTGAATGTATCTTCTTTTCCAATTTCGCGCAGGTTCTGATAATAAAAGAGATAATGTATGGATTTTAGGGGATAGAAAAAATCCTCCAATATTTTCGAAAATTGTCCACATATCCATTTTTTCACGCTGTAAAGGATATTTATAAAATTTATCGGTTAGATGATAAAAAAACGTATGGGTAACTGTGAAGAATAGAAAAACATGAATTCACATAAGTTAGTGACAAATTGCTTTTTATTACTTATTACCATCACCATACTAATTCCTAATTGGTGTATACAATGAGTTCTTCCTCCCGAGAGTTAATTTTAAAAAATTCTATTATTTACGATGCTAAAAATCAAATTAATGGTGAAACAATAGATCTACTAATCAGAGATGGTAAAATCGTTGAATCCTTGAAAGATGAATCCTCAGCACAAGAAATCGATGGGAAAGGATACATCACCTTCCCAGGGTTTATTGATATGAGATGCCACTATTATGCCCAAGAGACAATCTATCACCAATTACTTAATCAAAAACATAACACTCGCAATTGCATAGCAAGTGCGCAATTACTAGAGAAAAATGCATTGCAGCAAGGGTTTACTTTTCTCTGTGAAATGGATGTACCCCCTACCCAATCAAAAATCGCCTTACAAAATATGACTCTAGGACCGTTATTGGATCATCTATTAATAATGGATTTTGGGTCCAATTGGGCTTTTATGAGTGATTTTGAAACAGAAAATCCGGTAGAAACAATTGCTTATACATTGTCAATGCTCCTAGGAATAGTTAAGGGAGGCGGTATTTCCATTACTTGTCCCTATCATCAGCAATATTGGAATTTAAAGCCGATTCTTCCCAATTCCTCAATTCCTATAATGAAAATCCTACCACAAAAGCTTTATTCGTTATTCACTAAGGCCGCAAACTTACATAACATTTCTCCGTACTTTTTATCTCCTTATTTCGATGAAGATAATCCGATCACTTTACTTAGCATTCTAAAAGAATTGGGACAACAAGATTTTGTTCTATCTACAGTAAACCATTACTTCAAAAGTGAATGGAAAGAATTGGAAAAAATTTATTCGGCTCAAGAAAATCTCGTCTGCGAAGTTACTCCTTTCACTACTGATCATGTTAACCCGTTAATAACTCGTGATAGAAATTTTGCTTTAAGTGAAAGCAAGCATTCGGGAATCCCCATGATAGCCGTTGATGTAGAATTTGATACGGAGTATTATATAACGGGGCGAAAATTCGAAACAGACTCCCCTCTACAAATTGATTGGGTTAAATTAATTCAAAGTTTCAAAAAGAACTGTGGATTGGATCGAGTTATCTTATCCAGTAATGCTCCGTACAATATGTGCATTTCAGATTGGTCAAAGCATCTTGCAAGATTATTAACTCAATCCAATCATGAATTGGATCTATTTGATATTTCTAGAATTTTATCAACCAATCCGGCGCAGATCATAGGCTTAGATAGCAGAAAAGGTCATTTAGGAGTCGGTGCTGATGCTGATATAGTATGTTTTCAAGGAAATCCTGAAAACATAAACGAAACGCTATTCAAAGATTCCGAAATTGTTATGAAAAATGGCAATATAGTCAAAAAGAGAACCAATTTGATTACACTAGATAAACCACTTGGGAAAATATTCTGGACTGAGGGTAATTATGATCCTTTAAAAATGGATAAATTACGTCCTAAGAAAGAGAAATTCTATGATAAACGGTTTTCAATGTACTTGGAGGCATTAGAAAATCCTAAAATATCCATTATGGAAAAAATCTAAAATACTTCCATACTTTTCATTTTACGGATTCTAGAGAATAGCAAAGATGAATATTTTTTAACACTGAGGTTCTTTTTATTTTCATATTGGTTTCTGGGGCTTTTTCATGGAAAAAATAGGTCTAGCAATTTGCCATTGTGGCTTAAATATAGCGGGAGTACTCGATATAAAGAGAATAAAGAATTTTTTTAAAAAAGACCCTAAAAATCTCTATGTGTTCGACGAGAATTATTTATGTTCCGATGCGGGATTAAAAGCGATAGATGATATAGTGGGGGAGCAAAAGATAACTCGAGTAGTGATAGCAGCATGTTCTATTAAACTCCATGGAGATATGTTTCGTGAACATTTTGAAAAAATCGGCATTTCCCGAGACTTAGTTGCTTTTGTAAACATCCGAGAACAAAATTCATGGGTTCATACTAAAGAACCAGCTTTAGCCACACAAAAAGCTATTGAACAAATCCAAGCGAAAATTGAGTATGTAAAACTTCTAGAACCTCAAGAAAGGGTAAGAGTTCCCGTTACACAAGAAGCTTTAGTTATAGGGGGGGGTATAGCAGGTATACATGGTGCTCTTGCGATAGCAAATGCTGGATATCATGTCTATTTAGTGGAAAAAGATTCCACAATTGGGGGTCACATGCCTTTATTTGATAAAACTTTTCCCACTATGGATTGCTCAATTTGTATTCTAGGTCCGATAATGAACGAGGTAAAAGAACACCCTAACATTACATTAATGACTTACACTGAAGTAATTGATGTTTCTGGATACATAGGAAATTTTCAAGTGAAAATAAAGAAAAAAGCACGGTACGTGGATTTGGAAAAATGTGTAGGATGTTTTGACCTTTGTCGGGGAGTGTGCGATGTCGAATTACCTGGTCGTTTTTTTCCTATGAAAGCAATTGATGTGAAATTTCCGGGTGCAATTCCATTAGTACCCGTTATTAATATGGACTATTGCACTGGCTGTGGAGCATGCGAACTTGCGTGTGATAGAGAGGCTATAATATATGATGATAAAGATGCGATTGAGGATATTAAAGTCGGAGCAATCTTGGTTGCTACAGGTTTCAAGGATTTCGATCCAACTGGGCTTCGAGAGTATAAATATTCTCTGAATCCAAATATTATTACTGCATTGGAAATGGAGAGGATGTTAAATCCTGAAGGACCTACTCGGGGAAAAATATCTGTACCCTCAACCGGGCTACCCCCAAAAAAAGTCGGATTTATTCTCTGTGTCGGTTCTCGAAACAAAAATTTGAATAGAGAATACTGTTCTAATGTTTGTTGCATGTATTCCATTAAACAAGCAATTTTGATCAAAGAGCGAGTCCCGAATTGTGAAGTGTATGTGTTTTATAACGATATCCGCGCAAACTTCAAAATGGGGGAGAACTTTTACAATCGGGCACGTGAAGAAAATCATATTCATTTTCAAAAAGGGACAGTATCTGATATTCAGTCTATTAACGGAGAGGAAGACGATGCACCTACAATAAAACTTTTTGCAGAAGATACTATGCAAGGTGTACGAATGGAAGATGAATTTGATCTTGTTGTACTTGCAACTGGGATGGATCCTCCTGATGATACTGACAAAATTGCTAATATGCTGAATATTTCAAAAGATCCTTACGGATTTCTCATGGCAAGTCATCTGAAAGTTCGACCATCGCAATCTTCTCTGCACGGGATTTATCTAGCTGGTACTATCCACGGACCTAAAGATATTCCTAGTAGTATTCTACAAGCAGAAAGTGCCGCGGTAAAAATACTTTCTATTTTGATCAAAAAAGAATTAGAAATTGCTGCGGTAAAAGTCCATTTGGATGAAGATAAATGTGACTTATGCCGATTATGTCTTGATGTATGTGATTATCAAGCATTGTCCATAGAGAATAAGAAAATAGTGCTTAATTCTGCTAACTGTCTTGGATGTGGGGCATGCGCAGCAATGTGTCACACAAACGCATTGTGGATCCCTGGATTCAGCTCAGAACAGATTGAACGACAAATAGACTCATACCTAGCGAATAAGTCTCAGGCTCCCTTAATTCTTGCATTTCTGTGTAATTGGTGCGCGTATCCGGGAGCTGATCTAGCGGGTACAAATAAAATACAATACCCCACAAATATACGAGTGATACGAGTGAATTGTGCTGGGATGGTTAATCCCTCATGGGTAGTCAAAGCCTTATTGGAAGGTGCTGACGGGGTAATTGTTATCGGGTGTTACGAACAAGATTGCCATTTCACCTCAGGATTTACCAAAGCGAAAAATTGGCATGAATCTACACTCGCTATACTGGAGGAATTGAACATTGATACGAATCGGATTCGATTGGAGAATATTTCTGCGGGTGAGGGGAAAAAATTCGCTGATATAGTTTTCGAGTTTTCAAACTCATTGATAAAAAAGAAATAATATAAATGTAAAAATATACACGCCGGATATGAAAAATTGCACTTCTTTATCCAATTACGTTGATCTTGATACCATTTTTGCATAGAAATCAATAGGTGGTTCTTTATACAAATTAAAGGTACAAAAAATTAGAGAAATAAAAACAAAAATTACTTATTCCATTATTGACTTAATTTGCCGGCTAATCAATCCTAATTGATTTTTCGCGTCTTGACCCACAAAGCATATGATAGAATATTTTGATCCATAAGCAATTACTGCATATCCCTTACTTAAGGTGATAGTCAATTCTTTTGGACTCCCTTTGCTTATATTAGATCCCAATAGTGTTAAACGGGGAAGTAACTCAGATGCTGCTTTCGCAATCTTGCTAGTATCATCATTTGCAATAGTTTGACCCGAGATAACATATCCTTTCGGATCAAATGCGACAATTCCCTCAACCTCAGCAATTTCACTCATAATATTCGCTAATTTTGGTTCTATTTCCTCTTTCGACATCTTACCTCATCTTTTTCCTCAATCATATTTATAAAATATGATTATTGGTAATTTAATCTTTAATTTATAGATACCTACTTAAACCTAAATAGATCTTCTATATTATAATACCTGAATTGGAAAACAAATACAATCGAAATTGTGGAAAAGTAAAAGAATTACTTCAAAACGATGAGATTAAGACCCTCAGTGTTCGCGATCATTACTTCTCCTTTTTGAGTTTCAAGTCTTACAAAAGCAAGCTCTCCTTCCTTCAAAGCATCGCAGATATTACGAGCTCTTCCGATCAATGAAGTTATATATGCAGCAGTTTTTTCTGTTGTTTCTGTATCTAAGTCACTCTGAATTGGTAAGCCCTCTTGATCACAAACAATTACTCCACGAACGCCTTCCATGGAGGAGAAGCGCTTAACAATAGCACGTATGCTTTTTCCATCAATCATCGCGATTTTCACTTCTAATGTTAGAATATGTATTTTGATAGGTTTGTATGTTAAAAAATTATTCCTTCCTATCCTTATCTTAAATATAGAGATCCATTAGTATCCTAAATTTATTGTCAAAACGACAAAATCTGAGTATGGTATCACTTTAGTATATCCCTCGCTCTAAGGTAATTTAGATCTTCTAGGGTCAACCCACATTCTGCAGAACTATGCCTCAAGTAGTGACTCTTATTCATCTAATCAACTTTTAAGTGACATTTCGTCAACTTAGATGACCAGACATCCACTTTACTTTTCCCTTTTTCACCTTATGGGACTTGTAGAGTGTTAGACCTTCCTATGCTGAATTAACCTTTTAGTTGTTCCATGAGAGATTTTTGGTGTAGTTCCTAGAACTTGAGATTGTGAGCATAAAATTCACGATAGTTATCTTACAATTTACTTAATAGAGATTGAAAATAACGAAATCGCCAAAAACGAAAACATTGGCGCAAATTATGTTAAAAAATTTAAATAATTACTTTTCTTTTTTTTAAGTTCTTACAAGATTGTTCTCTTTTTCAATCTGCCCGTAGACTAATTTACCCCAACAAGGTTTCAATTTCGTTACAATCTAAGAATAAAATTAATGGAACATTCAGCTACATACTCCTACATCATATTTAGGCTTTTAGAAGAAATTTGAGTTATGATGATAAAGTATTTGTTTTTGAACCCTATGAATTAATATGAGGTATACATAAATTCATGTCAGACGCAGCAGAATACTATCAACGGGGCTTAACATTTCTTTCTGAAAAACCTCCTAATCTTATTAAAGCTCTATCCTTAATACGTAAAGCTAAATTATTGTTCGATCAAAAAGGGAATGAGAGGGAATCTGAGGCAGCACAGGATAAAATCTATTTTGTATACATTTCTTTAATCGAAAAAGAGTATGAACAGGCAAAAAATTTCTTGACGATAGGTTCTTTTGAAAAAGCTCTATCAAAAGGAGTGGATGCCTACTCTCATTTAGATAAATCCTCTCCTAAATATAGCCAAAAAACCTCAAAAAAAATTGAAAATTTAATAGAACAAATTGCAATTGAGCTTTTATATGATATAGAACGTAGTCAAGATAAGATTTCCATTGATGAATCTCTTAGCAAATTGCACTATGTAGAACGGGTCATCCTTGATGTTTTTTATTCTCATCTCAAATCCTCCAGTGACAAGGTTGAAATTCCTGAAAATTTCATAAAAGAAATCCAAGATAAACGCAAAATCCAACGTGCATTCATTAATATTTACGAATCGCTAGGGAATCACTCAAAAGATTTAGCAAAAACGTATATACAAGAGGGAAATATCACTCAAGGAGCTATATCTCTTAATCTAGCGAAACAATTATATGAAACCACTGGTTCTACCCAGCGATTAGACGATCTTAAGCCTTTATATCAAAAAATCCATGAGGCTCAAGGTGACCTTGCATATACTAATGCCGAACAATTGATGCAAGAAAATCGACTGGAAAAGGCTCGAAATCAACTAAAAAAAGCTCGTGATTTCTATTCTATATCTCAAAATGATAAAAAGAAAAAAGCTGCTGAAGAGTTATATCTTAATGTGTCGGTCGAATTGGGCGAAAATCTTCTCGAGGATGCTGAGAAAGCTTTAGAACTAAATGATATGAAATCTACGATTGACTATTTGAAAGAAGCGTATGATTTTTTTAGTAAAATCAATCATAAAAAACTAAAGCAGCAAACTGAACAGAAATTAAATAGAGTGTATTCAGTATTAGGAGATAGAGAATCTGAACTTGCAGAACAAGTTGATCCAAGCGATATAATCAATAAAAACCTCAGTAAATTAGATCTTGAGGAGTATAGCTTCCAAAGTGAGTTTTTTTTGACTTCTGAACTTATTTCTCAGAAATTACAGAGATTACATGGTGCTTCCTATTATTACCAAAAAGCGCATAATGAGATTCAACTTAAGAAAAACGAACGCAAAATTCATAGTTATACAGAAAAGATCGCTAACTTATACTTAAATCAAGGGAAAAGGGATTTTAAAAATAGAGAATACGAAAAAGCTCAAATTCATCTAAAAAAAAGCATCTTCTATTACCAGAATAACAACCAAAAAATTAATAGTATTCGGGGGATGCTCCAAAAAATCGAACCCAAAATTAATGCCAAAAAACTAGAAAAAATTAAAAAATCTTTAATTCAGTATAATGAATTAATTTCCGAGCAATATATAGGAAATCCACCTACTTCTGGAGTGAATCTCCATGGGGATACCACTGATCAGCAATATCGATGCAAAAATTGCGGAAATTGGGTACAAGCATATTATTATGATTCCATTCAAGAGAGATGTTTAGAATGTCGTTCACGGATAATATGCGATGAATGTAGGAAAGAAATTGGACCGAATGAAATATATCAGCAATGTTTAGGATGTAAGGCTATTTTTTGTTTAGATTGCGCTGAACGAGTATTTGATTTCATCCAAAAAAAATGTTTGAGCTGTCGAGTTGTCCAAATTTGTGATATTTGTCAAAAAGAAGCAAAACCAACTGAAAGTTTCAGTGAGTGTCCCCTCTGCCACAAAATATGTTGTACTTCACACTTCGATTTTCAACAAGGTTTATGCAACGAATGTCGACAAATCATTAAATGTTCACAGTGTGGGGTTGAATTAAATAAAGAAGACGTATTTGTCTGTGACGTTTGTAAAAACGTTTTTTGCGCTAAACACTTCGATGTTGGGAGAAATACATGTATTCAAGATCGTAAAGAAGAAATCTGCGCAAAATGCGGAAAAATCTTGAAGAAAGAAGATTCAGCAAACAAATGTCCAAAATGTGGTTTTATGTACTGTACAAATCACTTCTCGGAGTTTCACGAAATGTGTACGGTCTGCCTTCCAAAATTAGAATGTTCATTTTGTGGTATGGACTTATCCAAGGAAAATTTTTTCCAGTGTAACGATTGTAAAAAAGTGTTTTGTCGGGATCATTTCAATTCAGCTTTGGGAAGGTGTTTATCTTGCACAGAGAAGGTGAGCACAGTAAAAATAAATGCAATCGGAGTTCAAACAATCACACAAGACGCTACTCAGATGTATGATTTACAAGCCAGCACAATGCAGCCGATTATTGCAAAATTTAATCGTGGGGAGGTTCTCGAATCGGAAGAAATCGATTTTCTTTTGCGACATCAGATCAATTTACCCATAGATGAGGAAAAATATGTGAATATAGGTTCTACTCAGAACGTTATGGTACTAATTCGGCAACCTGACAATAAACCTTACGTTGTACTTGTTCCAGAAACCCCAATTGTAATTGATGTGAAATACTATGGGGATCTTTTCCGTAAGCTAATTCCATATCTTCCTGAAGTTCCACTCACCATCGATGGAATGACGAGTATTGTGAACTTAATATTTTATGCCTCAAATAATCCCCGATGGGCTTTAATGTACGAAATATTACATCAAACTTTATTGAAAACTGGAATAGAAGTGTTACATGTACTTGTCTTGGTGTTCAGGAAAGCGAATACAGAATTAATAAGTCAATCAATATCAGACTCTATCCTAGAAAAAAACTTTTCCGGTACAAACATAAAAGAAGCTCTCAAATTTATTCAAACTAATGATTCTGAAGATGAAGTGGGATTGTTTTCAAATAATGAAAGATTGGACCAATTACTCAAGGTTTTTTATAATCTTCACCGGGGTAATGTACTACGTGCTGCAGAACTACTTGCTATCTATGAAATCGATCCGAAATAATTCTTAAAACGGAATAAACGATACCCACTTAGCGATGACAGAATACTAGTTTAATGAATACTTAAAATGAAAAGGTAAAAATAATGTCAAATTATTGTGCAAAATGTGGAGATCCGTTAGAGCCGGGTCAGAAATTTTGTGAGAAATGTGGGGCTCCTGCAGAAGCTATGAACACACCTCAGACCGCCCAACCAGCAGCTTCTAGTGGTCTATTTGATCCCTCGAGACAGTATTATATTCTTCAGGAAAAATACTGGTCATGGGGCTCGGGATCGATAATGGATGAGCAAGGTCAAGAAATTGGAAAGATGCATAGGAAGGTGTTTTCGATTCGACAGAAAATAGAATTATTGGAATTAGATGGGACCGTTAGTGCCACAATTCATAAAAAAATTGTTGCGATTCGACCCACCTATGATTTGAAAGATGGGCAGGAAAATGATCTTGCACGGTTAAAAAAGACCATCATAAATGTCATCCGACCGAAGCTTTTCTTAGAAGACCCTAATGGGAATGTGCTTTATGAAGCAAGAGGGAAATTTATGGGGTGGGACTTCACAATTACAGATCCATCAACTGGGACTCTAGTTGGGACCGTTAGTAAAACGGATAGATGGAGGGATGTATTCCTTGGTGGTGTATTTAATTTTAAGGACACATACGCTCTTAAAATCGAAGATCCTACTGTTGATCGACGACTTTTACTTGGATTCGTGTTGAGCATTGATAATTCACTCCACGATCAGGGTAAAACTGGTGGATTCCGTTTCGGTTAATCGTAAAAATTTTTTTTCTTCTTTAGTCAATTTTAATGCGATTCTGGAATCAAAAAGGCTTTTTTTTCCAATAATCCCTCCCACATAAATTAATTGAGAAAATTTCAAATACAACCCTCATTAACTACGTGTATGCACGATCCGCTTTCTGAGTATCTAATTGAGAGATTTGACCTAAAATCAGAAGACCACAAATTATACTGCGATGTGGTAAAAACTGCTTTTCTACATCATAAACATTCTCAAGGGGGAACTATTCTATTTGATGAAGAAACCTTTAACATCATGTTTGGGTCTCCGTATCAAGACAAAGATTTATTCATACGTGCAATTCATAAAGAAACCGGTGATTTGGTTGGCTTTGTAGGGGCTATCCCCCGTCATTTGGTGTATCAAGGAAAAGAATACAAATTTGGTGTTCCTGCGTGGATCTCTGTTCACTATAAACACCAAAAAAAGGGCCTTGCACGTGCGATGGGTATCAAGTTACTAGAATATGGTGCCAATACAGCAAGGTATGAAGGTGGATTTGTAGAATTTGATTCAGAAGATCATGGTTTAGAGGCATTTGATGCTGTATTTCGAGGATACGATTATGAAATCAATGATATTTTATCTATGGACAAGTTCGTGGTTCGTGCATTTGATGTTAAAAAACTGAGTTCCGTAATAAAATTACAGAAAATCGAAAAATTTGGATTGAGATTGCTTCAAAAAGTGCAAAAAGTAAACAATCCACTAATACGTAAATCTAAACCTGAAGATCATGAGCGCCTTTATGAGTTACTTCAAGATCATATCGAACGAAATGAGTTGTCCGTTATTCGAGATAAGGAAGATTTTTTGTGGTATTTGCAACAACCTGGTGTGAACTGCGTAGTCCATGAAGATGAATCAGGTGCGGTAGATGGATTTATAATTGCTTGGAAATTTCAATTAGCTGGATTTGGAAACGCTATAAACTTTGGCTGGCTGGATTGCGTACATATCCATCGCCTATCCAGTAAAGATGCTTCAGATTTATGTAAATATTTATGTGTTGTCTCTAAAGAATTAGGATGGGAGGGTTTGCAGACTCCATACATTCCATATTTTGATCCCAAACCTTTCAAAAAAGCGAAATTCATATTTTACCCCAAAAAACTAATAATTAGTAGTTTTAAATTCAGACCAACACCAATTCCAAAAAACGTAAAATCATTTTATTTTGATTGGAGATAAAAAAAAAGTCTCATAAAAATAATGGAATGGAATAGACGAAATTAGTCCTCTAATCCCTCTTCTTTTAGGAGATCATCCAGATCTGCAGTTTCTTTTTCCTTTTCGGGAGTTATAGCTTCCGATTCTTCCACTACATCCTCTGGTTTTTGTTTTTGTAATTTAGCTACTTCCACGTAACGTCCTCGTCTCGGTCGTTTTTCTTCTTTTTTCTCTTTTTCAGGTACTTTTTGTAGCTTTTTATAAGTATTCCAACTGAAGTATGTACTGCCCAGAATTAATCCGATCAATCCGATGAAAAATAATGTTTTAAAAAATCCATCCAAATTGTCAAGAAAAGATGAAGTTAGAACGGTTAATTCAAATGAAGAAGAATTTTGCACCACTTCATTAGAATCATGATTCTTACACGTCACTTGAACTTGGATAATTCCTTCGTTTTCTTGATAAGAAGCTGGAATGGTGACATAATATTCAATGAAAAAGAACTCATAAGGATTCAATTGTTTTTCAGAAGAATAACTGATATCACCTATTCTAAATGTTGTGCCGGGAAAAGCAAAATCAACGGCAAAATCTTTCAAGGTGGAGTTTCCAATGTTGGTAATTTTAAATATTAAGGTATTTTCTTGTTTTTCTTTCAAAAACACTTGATCCGTGGAATTCACAATCTCAATCCGAATTGAATCGCTATAAGTTATCATTGCAAAATCCAAGGTAGTAGAGGTGCCAAAGATCGTTGTGTTTCCCATCCATGTCAGTTTTATTTTCAAATTGGTAGATTTAGAAACAATATTTGAATCAAAAGTACCGGTAAAAAAGCCGTTATCCTCTGTAACTAATTCTTTTTCATCAGTTTGGTTGAAAGTTATCCATTCAGACCCATTGAATACCTCAACCGAAATAGTTTGATTTTTTATATTTTGACTAAATTCATCCATTAAATACCCTTGAAGTTTAAAATCGCTCCCCCATATTAAGTCTACTGTGGAAACATCTGAGAATATAGCTATAGGTTTGGAATTGAAAGTATCATATTCTGATAGGGAACAAGTAACATAATAACTATCTGAGATTTGTAATAGGTATGTGGCTGTGGAATGCACTAACTCTTCTACACGGTTAATTTCAGCTGAAAAAATCTTTCCGATAGGTCCTGGGCGATGATGAATCATACTTTTCATCATTATTTTTCCTTCGAATTCTGTTTCTGATTTTTCGATAAATGGGAATACAATATCTACAATCCGGTCATTAAGTTTTGCTCCATTTATTTCAGTTTGAATTTTTAATACAAACGGGTTTAAGCGAATCGGGGCATTTATTCCCTTATAATCTGTTGGAACAGTGAATTCTAATTCGATAGTATTGGATTCAGTTCCACTCCCTACCATTCCTAGTTTAAAACTTGTACTCTGTTCCATTACAATCCAATCATAATTTGTGGATTGCACAAACTGAGCATTTATCATTAAATCATTATCCCAATATAAGTTAAAACTCTCAAAGGTAAGATTTACCTTGATAATTTCACCAGGATTAAATAATGATTCATTTACGAGTATATGAGTTAGATTTATGTCAAATCCATAATCGAGATATTCCCATCCCAATGTTTCGTTGATATGATAGTTTCCATCTCCAGAGGATCCTGTCGTATCATTAATTGCAAAAACTGATACATTATATGTAGATGCACTTGTTAAATTCCTCTGTATTGAAGAAAGAATCACATCCACACGCTTATTTAAATCCTCAGCGATATTCATTATATCAACGCCATATTCCATAATGAATATGGGTTGAATTTGGTATCCTAATTCATTCCCTCCATTCCATTTGAAAACGAGGGAATATTTTCCCATTTGTGTTATCTCAGTAGTGTTCAAAATATTTTCAAAATCATATTGATAATGGGTGAGTAAAACTGGTTTTCCATTAATTAAGATAGCTTCAGTATCGTCAGGAGTAGTATCCACTAACTCATTCGGGATTAAAAGTGCATTATCGGGATCATAAAGATTGACAGTACTATCACCCGTAAAAATTTCAGAACTATTTTTAGTATAATTTAAAATTCCCATGCTTACTGAAATGTTATCTCCTTGCATAAATCCATAAGTTGGCCAATAGTGGTCCTCATAATGAAGATAAGATTTCATCTCATGTACATAATTTGGACTATCTGCATAAAGAGAATATATACCATTCTCTGTTTCAAGAATCCAATATTCCACGAAATTCCCCTCAGTCGATTCTTCATAATCATCAAGTATTGAATTTCGATTTTCATCTAATAATTCTGTTACCGACCAATCTACTGGAACAACAAAACTGAAATTTTTTAATGTCCAGCCCGTATAGATGGCAGAATTTAGGGTATAATTAAGCTCCCATGCGGGATTATCACCAAATTCAACAGAAAATTTTGTTATTGTAGACTCAATATTATACACAACAGCTGTATAATTCACATTAAATACGAGATTTAGAGTTAATGATTTGTTGAACTCTATTGGAATGGTAATATTATTCGCATCATCCCGTATCTCGGTTTCAAATATATGATTCCATTTTGCGAGCCCCCATCGATATCCCGAAGTTTGTGCATATATTCCAGTAGTTAAAGAGTAGGATTTCACTGCTCTGTCGTCAATTTTCATATCTATTTCTTCAGGTAACCATGGACGTGTTAGGTTGATTGCAAAGGGGGCAGCATCTACTTGCCCTCCTCCCACTAATACTTTACTCCAAGTTCCCGGATTCCCATTACTGGAGCGTAAAAATAAATGGTCCACCCGTTGATCGGGATCCTGGTTCGTGGCATCTCCATCAGAATCCGAATATGGAATGGTCACTACGGAATAGATAGAACTTGTATTAGCACTTAAAACGACAAAGTAATTACTGACATTCAGTTCGATAGGAGAATGATCCGCATTGAATGGAATATAAGCGTATTCATCACCCTCATAGTTATCAATTATTCTACTATTCATAAGTAGTTCTGGTTCTAAATTCAATTGGGTAGTGGATACAACCGTGGAACGAGTCCCAGTTTGATTCGCGCGATACAATTTTACAGCGAGTTCCGAATTGGGTAAAGTAGGAGTTAAAGTGCGTATCCATGCGAAAAATCCCGTAACATTCACAATTCCTTGTACATCGAATTCCATGGCAACATAATTTGTAGTAGAAATCGCAGTTTCCGAAGCAATTAACGCTTCCACTTTTAAATCATTATATAGCACATAAAAAGAATTGAAACTATTCGATAATACTATAGTAATGTTCACTTGGTTATTTGCATTGAGATATGATAATCGGGTATTGGTTAGAGTAATTTCTTCAATTAAATCAGGATCATTCCAAGTCTGAGTCTTCATTAAATCCAATTGACCAGTTTGAATATTTGTGAGATAGATCGTAGCTGTTACTGCTCTCGATATAATTCGATCCATAATCAATCGAAATCCTATCGTCCTTGCCTTAACAAAACCAGGCACATTCGTGAAATTTGCGGAGTAGGTTATATTTACCATATTATCTGGAGGGGAAAATTCACTATTTAATCCTAAATAGGAATTTGGATTCGTGTCAACTAATCCCGTGAAACCGGTGCTTCCAATTGTGGAAGTTCCATCGGTAATTATTAAACTATCGGTACTAGTTGACTCCGATGTAGTCCAACCTGGATTTTGACGGGAATTCTCATCTGAACGAGGATAATCTAACACTGAATCGGTTTCAAATGTATGAACAGTTTCATAATCGCTCAGAATAGTAAAATTCATGGAGCTGGAATATACAGCAGAAGGGGATGTTGGTGTGGAAATATTAAAATCATCGACTTGATTTGATTCTGAATCAGTTTTTTGAACATATGATCTTACTGTTTGTGGGTCCCCAGAACCTTCCCACGGAACATCTAAATCCGTTGAGGACTGTACATTGTATAAATCTGGAGTTATAGGATCTTTGGCTATAGAAATAAAGCTAACTCCAATAAAAATAGTAAGTATAATAGCAGAGAATAATAACATTCCTTTTACTTGATTTTTCCGATAATTGTTCATAAAGCGTCTCATAGGATTAGTCCCAACTTATCTATCTAATATTGAAATCATGTCGCACTAGTGCGTATCTATATTGATTTTCAATATTGTTCTAGTTTTAAAAATACTCTGATTCAATCATTTTCTATTTGGATTTATGTCGATTCTGAAGAGATCTTATGTTTGCTGATCTTAGAAAATTCCTTGAACAGGTTTGGGGTCTTCATAAAAATGATTGTGTTTATGAATTTAAAATCTCAAAAGACCTTGAGTATAATATCCATTTGCTGATTTAACCTGACAATATTCATTTTTCGATTAATTTAATAATGAATATAATTTCGCGAAAACCTTGATAGGAACTATCTATCCTCTTGTCATAGTTGCTCCACATTTAGGACATTTTTGATTATTGCAAGGAACACCTGCTTTGTGTGGAATTTGATGCTTGCAATTGGGACATATACAACTTCCTTCGGGTCCTGCGGCATATGGTCCTCCCATTCGTCCACGTCCACCTCTTCTACTCATAAAATCACCTCTTTTTTATTCTATTATCATGAATTTCCTAAATAATACAAATTTGTGAATATATAGAATATAAACGCATAAATACTTATACTTGAGATATGAAATCTTTTAGAAAAGAAAATATATAATTGTAAATTTTTCAACTGAGATAAACTCCATATGGAGAATATACCCTCGACAAAATCGGAAGTTCCACAAAGTTACCGAGTAGATCTGAAGAATTTTTAAACTGTAAAAGGATTTCTTTTCATAAGATCTCTATAAACTCATAAATTGTGATTATTGATTTCCCAATTAATTACCTCAACCCCTCAAAGCTCGTCTAAATCACGATATATTGGTATAGACGTTTTCAAAGGGTGGGGTGTGTGGTATATGCTTATTATTCACGCTTTCATTCAGCAGATTGCAGGATATGATGGTTCTCTATTCGTTAATGCATTAGCTCAAATCGATTCATGGTGGCCATATCTGTTAGCCGTACCTGTGGGAATAATCAGTCTATGGGGTTTCATGTTCGGTTTTGCTTTCGCTTGCACTGTCGCAATGCAAACTTTACGTTTAATTGATACGAATCCCAAACGAATCCCTAAATATATTTTTCATAAATTCATTATGGGATGTCTATTGCTTATACTCAACAAAATTGGATACACTATTTTTAATATCCCTTTTTTTTCAGATGGATCAACTTTATTTCCTACCCTTAGAGCAAATTATGATGCTAATATTTTGGATGCAATTGCATGGATGGGAGTGTTAGTTCCCCTATCAATTTGGTTTCTATACGGATTATTTCGGATAAAAAAGGGGGATCATTTGATATTTACTCTACTTGTAATTTTGACTTTATGGTTTGCTCTATCCCCTACTTTGATCAGTTATGGGGAAATGGCGATATCATATCTCGAAACTAAAAAATTATACATTTTTTCATTGATAATAAGTAAATTCACCCGTGGGAGGTTCCGCCTATTACCTGGGTTAGGTTATGGGTTTATTGGCAGTATTTATGCAACATTGCTATATAAACAAGCTCAATTTAAGAAAATCATTCAATTTACCCTCTTTTTCTTTGCATATTGCATGATCGCATTTGTATTATGGATTTTTTTCATTGATCCATCATGGTTCCAAAGTTTCACCGATGAAACAGTTCCAATTCCTCTAACCATTATCAGCATGTCTACTATGCAATTCTTGTTTGTTTTATTCATCCGTACTCATGATTACCCAAAAAATGAGACAAAACGAGTGAAAGCTTCGAAAAGAACGACATTTTGGCGAAGATTTTCGGTATTTTCATTATCTGCATTTTCTATAGGAACACCGATAGCAGATCGGATATTTTCCTGGTTCGTGCGATTCTGGGGGCCATCAGTGGATTATAGTGGAACTACCGGTGTATTTGCATGGACCATATGGCAAATAATTGTTTTTGTTCTATTTATTTGGGGATTTTGGGAAATCATAGTACGAATATGGGAGAATTTTGAGTATAAATTTTCATTAGACTGGCTTTTAGCACAACTTATGGCAATGCTAACGGGCACACAGATGAACCGCAGTGATGTTAAATACATTATCTACAACCCCAATTATTACAAAATTCCGGATGTCGCCTTTAGTCAACTAAAAGCAAAAGTCATAGACTAATTTTTGAAATAAAACTAATTTGAACGAGCTACTACTATTAGTACTTTTATGGATAAGTGGAAAAAAATAAAGATAAAAATCAGGAAAAAATTACCATGTATTGATCGCATCTAACAAATCCACAACACCGAATCCATCGAGTAAAATTACAATAAGCAGAATACCTAAGATTGTAACCAAAAAGATCAGACTTGCTTTTAACGTAGATACACGTTTTTTATTCTTATGCATATACCATGCTACATAAGTACAATACCCTAAAACTACTAAACCCCAAATTAGAGAAATCCACCACGTCACACTAAGCCCCAGTTCATCAGTTAAAATTTCAAATAAGGAATCTGGAACTTCTGCAATGAAGTATATGAAAAATGGACTGATTCCAAATATTTGTAACCAAATGAGTTTTAATTTGAAACGGGTATTAAGTTGATAGAAACCCCATAATACAACGCAGCTCAATCCAATTGCGGTAACGATGAACGGGAATGAAACTAAATGTTTACTAAGGGTGAATGCTGGGATGAAAATACCCCTTAAAGCTAAATATAATACTACGACAGTGATAGTAAGATTAAATATTCCGAAAATTAGCATTCCTCTGTATTTTTTAGTTTCGATGGTGTCGGAGAAAAAGATCAAATCCCCCATCGCAGTGGCGATGATCACGATTGATCCGTATCCCATTATGGATCCAAAAACACCACCATGTATAGAATTTAATGCATATGTATCTAATTCAGTAGTATATAACCCCACTTGATATAGGATAGCCCAACCATATCCTAAAAAGAAACGATAACGAGGATTTCTAACTCCCATAAATATAAATCCTACTAAACCAGCAATAGCTATGCTTGGAACCACGTCCCATGGGATGATGTATAAGACTGGTCGATGATATAAAGGAATTGAACCCTCATAAATGAAATTGCGACCTTCTGGAAAGGAATAATATTTTAAGAATTCCAAATCGATGTTTGCAATCACAAAACCCAATATCAGCAGGGCTAAGTATCGGAATATAATATATCTTCGAGCAGAAGTAGGTCCTTTTTGTTCTTTTCGTTTTCTGAATGATATTGGCATAGTAAAACCTAAAAGAAAGAGAAAAGCAGGCGCACCAAGATCATAGAGGGTAATTAAACCTGAACCGGCACTTGCATGAGTAAATAATCCACGGAGTATAGATAAACCACTAAGATCTAGGCCGCTATCCCCTGGAAATGAGATTGTGGCAACAAGATATAACATCACGAATCCCCGAGCCATATCTACCCATTCTAATCGTGCTTTTTCGGGCTTTCTCTGAATAGGTACTTCCTTTAATTTTTCCTCGGGCATATCGGGTTCAATCGATAATTCTGACATTTTGGATCCTCAATATTTGATAGTCTTTGGTTTTCTTTGAACCTATTTAAAACTTATTTTAAACTCATCTTATGGATATTGCTACTAGGTTCATGGACCATGTAAATTGATAGGAAATAATCTCTATAGCTAAAAAAAGTTTCGTTCTTTTTATTTGAAAAATGTATATGAAAAACTGATAGTAACCCACATAAAACATATGCAGTAATAATAATTCAATTCTTAATTTAGTTACATTATGTGAAAAAGCACTAAATAAAAATTGAGATCATATTTCTGATCATGCGTATGATCGTTTCCCAATTCGATCATCATATATATAATCTTTAACATGGATTTCTATTTATCTTGTGTAGAAATAAAGGATGGATTTACTCCACCATAATTATTTTTTCAAAGATAATGGATCTTGAAGATGAACCGATTCTTAACCTATATTCACCTGATTCAACTTTCCAATCATGAATTGAAACATCCCAAAAAGCAAAATCCTCGATTCTTACAGGAATACATAACACTTTTTCCTCTTGGGGTTGAAGTGATATTTTTGCAAATCCCACTAATTCATTTTGAGGTCTATCTACACTAGATTCCACATCTGATACATACACTTGGACAACTTCGGCACCAGAAACCATACCGATATTTTTAATATTAATTTTAATAGTTATTATTTCCTCTCTTGTCACGATTTCTTTATCCAGTTCACATGTACTCATCTCAAAGGTAGTGTAGGATAGTCCAAAACCAAAGGGGAACAATGGTTCAATATTAAATTTATCAAAATACCGATATCCCACATATATTCCCTCCCTATAGTGTACTTGCTTATCACCTGGATACGTATCTGGATTGGTATGGGCAGGTGAATCATCGATTTTTTTTGGGAAGGTTATGGGGAGTTTTCCAGAAGGGTTAATATCTCCGAATAGCACTTTTGCAATTGCATGACCTCCCATCATACCGGGATACCATGCCTCGATCACAGCAGGGACTGCATTTAACCATTTTTCCATTGCGATTGGCCCCCCATTAATTAAGACTACGATGGTATTGGGATTTTTCTCACAAGTTTCCATTATCATTTTTTCCTCTTCTTCAGGTAAATGTAGTTGTAATCGATCAAATCCTTCTGCATCCTCATGCTTTCCATGATTGAGACCTGTAAAAATAATAACATAATCCGCTTCTTTTGGATCTTTGACCAGTTTAATGTGAGTTCTTACCCCAATGCCATTTAAAGGAGTAATTTCGAATGGGGGGATTACGGCAGAGCTTCCTCCATAATTGAATTTACCCATCTTCTTGTTAGTGTTTCTTCCTTTTATAGCGATTTTTAGTTCTTTACTAGAATTTAAAGGTAAAATTCCTTCATTTTTCAGGAGAACTATTCCCTCTTCAGCAATTTTCTGAGCGAGCTGACGATGCTCTTCGGTATTTCTTCTTCCTCTGGCAATTTTCTTCTTAAACACCTCCGTCTTTATCATAATTTTCACCATTCGTTTTAGTAATTCATCTATTCTCTCTTCAGTGATCTGGTTTTCGTCTAATGCTGATAGAAGTGACTTCTTTTTGTATATAATGGTCCTTGGCATTTCTAGAGAAAGTCCTGCATTGATACAACCCGTTGTACTAGTAAATCGTGTTGCAAACCAATCGGACATCACAAATCCATCAAATTTCCATTTGTTGAATAAAATGTCCTGAATAAGATGAGGATTTTCACATCCATGAAATCCATTAACTTTATTATAACACGCCATAAATGACCATGGATTCGTATTCTTTACGATATCTTCAAACGATCGTAAATAGATCTCATGAAGCGTCCGTTCATCAATCAGCGCATTTATTGTATATCGTTTAAATTCTTGATTGTTTGCAGCATAATGCTTGATACAAGCGCCAATATTTTGACTTTGAAGCCCTTTTACGAACGGTTTAGCCATTTCTTTCGTTAAAAAAGGATCTTCTGAAAAATATTCAAAAGTTCTTCCATTTAAGGGAGTTCGATCGATATTAATACCAGGAGCCAAGAGGATGTGTTTGTTAACTGCCCTTACTTCTTCGCCCATGGCCACACCCACCCGTTCGGCTAATTGTTTATCCCAAGTTGAGGCTAAACATTTTGTAACTGGGAATTGAGTATTTTTTCGAAAGCTTGAGTGATATGCTACGCCATTTGGCCCGTCGGACATACCCATACGCGGGATTCTCAAGCGTCTTATTGGTTTAGTCCACCAATAACGCGTTCCCGATAAAAGTTTGAATTTCTCTTTTAAGGTAAGACTTTCGACAAAATCGTTTATTCTCATATTTAGATCTAAACGCTCATTTTCAAAAGAATACATACTTTCAAAGTTCTCTCGGATTTATTTTAAGGTTCGCACCTAGTTTTTGTTGATTTTGAACGAATTTTACTAATAATTGGATTCAAAATTTTTTATGTATTAAGTCAATTTTATTTAAATCAAAGTAAAAGAAAAAGGTCAATGCTATGACAATTAATCAATATGTATTTCCAGATTGGTGGGATTACTTAATACAAAAATTTCAAGAACTTATCGTTTGGTTTTCTAGTTTGGATTTAATTGCTCAGATATTTGCAGGTATTGGAATATTTCTCCTATTTTTTTTAGCTTGGGGTATTATGTATGGAATATTTCAGTTTGCATTGGAGGTTGTGAAATTTACTCTAATCGTAATTCTGATCGCCCATTATCTTGTATTCTTGGGATTCAAACTTAGTATTGTTGCAATCGCAAGTCCAAACGAAGTCAAAAATCAATGGGAATATGGGGTTAATAATATCAAATGGGTAATACAGCGCGCTTATCCCAAAGAATATCTTAAAAGTGAACAATTTATTCAACGCCATGTTACATTCCATAAACCAAACCCTGAACCAAAACCGGAGAGTCAAGTAGTAATCGTAAAATCAGATACAAAACTCCATTGTACAAATTGTGGAGTCCCTTTTTCAGGTAGAATGCAGCAATTAGCTAAAAGTAGGAACTATGTATACTGCGAGAATTGTGGTCAGGTCTTTATTTTGCACGAAACTTAATTTTCAAGGCGGTATTAAAGTAATTTAAGAAATTTTATTTCTATCCCCCTTACACATTATTCATCGGGAACTCCAAGATTTACGGGCTTTGAACATAATTTTCTTAGTTTTTTCAATATCTTTCTGGTAATTCTTACCATCCTTTTCAATGATTTGGTAATATGTCATATTTACACGAACATTTTTAGCAGTTTCATAATTTCCTCCAGCATTATACATCGTGATTTCGATGAAAAAACAAAAAACTAAAAAATTGGAATCCTCTGAATTCAATTCTGAGACATTGAATATTTTCAAGATTTATGATTCTGTGCCTATCTCAATTGCAGTTTATAATTCTGACGATAAATCCGTTAGGCTTAACACCAAATTTACAGAAGTTTTTGGATATTCCGAAGCTGAAATTAAAACAGTTGATGATTGGTGGAATCTTTGTGTTCCTGATGAAAACAAACGTAAGACTCTAAAAACTATATGGAATAGAAGTCTAATGACTTCAATAAAAAACAATTCAGAATTTGAACCTATGGAAATGGAGATTCAAGGTAAATCTGGGTCCAAAAAATACATAAGATATACTCCAAAAATTATCAAGCCTTATTATGTGGGTTTTTTCTTAGATATTACTGATTTGAAAGAGGCAATGGACAAAAAACTTCTTGTAAGTGAGCGAAGAACTAATTCACTTCTCTACGCTCCCAAAAACATACCTCAAGCAATATTTGATAGAAATGGTATTATTCTCGAAATCAATGATGCAGCGATCCGCGAGACGAAGATAAGTGCAGATAAATTACTTGGTAAAAATTTATTTTCGTTGCTTAAAGAATACGGCATCGAAAATATATATAAATTTGAGGAGGTGATTCAAAAGAAAAAAGCGATTAATATCCAAATAGAATTTCTCAAAAGCAAGTATGATGTCGAGTATTATCCTCTTCTTAATGAGTATGAGGAAGTTGAGAAAGTAGCACTATATGCAAGAAATTTGAGTGATATGTTTCTCAAAGAAAGACTTCAAGATAGTGAAATTCGCTTTAAATCTTTTATGGAACACGGTCCTTTCAAAGCCTATATTAAAGACAAAAATGGGAAATACATTTATGGGAACCCCGCTGCTCTCGAATTTATCAAATCTGTGTCTGATAAGGAATTTATTGGTTCCGAAGTCGGAGATTTCTTTAATGATGAAACTGCGGAAAAAATGTCATCATATGAACAAAAAATACTGCAAACGAAGAAGTCTATCGAAATAGACCCACATTCTCGTACTGATAAGACTGGAAAAGAAATATGGATGAAAGAAATAAAGTTTCCAATTCCTATATCTAAAGAGGAATTACTTATTGGAGGTATAGTGCTGGATGTAACTGATGAGGTGATATTAAAACAGAATTTGCTTTTAACCCAGTATTCTGTTGAAAATAGTGGAATTGGAATCGTATGGACTAATGAAGATGCAAAGTTTATCTATGCGAATAATTACGCTTGCAAAATGTTTGGGTATTCCAAAGAAGAATTTCTCCAGTTGCATGTATGGGATATAACACCACATTATACAAGGGATATTTCTAAACGGTTAATACAACAAATGCTAGAGTCAGTAGTACACACTAATGAAACAATGGCTAAAAGAAAAGATGGTTCTGAGTTTCCTATCTATGTAAATGTAAACTATCTAAACATAAATAATAAATCTTACATGTTCGGTTATTTTTTTGATCTATCTGAGAAAAGAGAGAATAAGAAGAAACTTCAATTAGCTCAATTCTCGATGGACCACAGCAGTATTCCTATATTAACAATCAATGAAAAAGGAGATATTATTTATGTGAATGAGATTGCCATTCAAAAATTGGGGTATACTATGGAAGAAATTTTGAAATTAAAAGCATGGGATCTTAGCGCTGATACCGATCGGTCCGATTTTCCTAAGAGAATACAAAAGATAACCCAATTAAAAAAAGATTCAGGAGAAACCATAATAAAAAAAGCCGGAGGAGATACATTTCCTGCATTTATTACGGTGAACTATCTAAAACTGCCCGACGAAGCATTATACAATGTGTATATTCAAGATATGACTCTTCAGAGGAAAAATGAACTGGAATTGAATAAATTGTACAATGCAACTGAACAATCTCCCATTTCTGTTGTAATAACAAACCCCGATGGTAATATTGAATATATCAATCCCAAATTTTGTAGCTTAACCGGATACAAACAAGAGGAACTTATTGGAAAAAATCCACGAGTTTTAAAAACGGGATATACAACGCCTCAAGAATATTCTCAACTATGGCGTACGATTAAAAATGGTGAAGTTTGGCAAGGCACATTTCGTAATGTGAAAAAAAATGGAGAATTTTTCTGGGAAAATGCCACTATATGCCCAATATTCGGTTTGGATGGTAGAATTCAAAATTTTCTTGGAATTAAAGAAGATATAACTGAGAAAATTACATTACAAGAGCAACTACAACATTCACAGAAGATGGAAGCTCTTGGTAGACTGGCTGGGGGAATAGCCCACGACTTCAACAATATACTTACGGTTATTATGGGTACTGCCCAATTACTGCAATATGATATGAAAGATGAAATCATGAATGAATATCTGACAGAAATCGTAAAAGCTAGTAATAAAGCTGCTGGGTTAACTAAACAACTTCTTGCTTTTGGTAAGAAACAAGTTCTAAAACCCCAATATCTAGACTTGAATCGGGTTCTTGTTGATATGGAAGGTATGCTAAGAAGAATTTTACCCGAAAATATTCATTTTACTTTTGTGTTACACAATCAACCGATCACGATTAAAGTGGATAAAGTACAATTGGAGCAAGTAATTTTGAATATCGTGATTAATGCTAAGGAAGCTATGGTTAATGGTGGAAATCTAACAATTACTACTTCTGTGAATTCTAAACATGTAGGTAATCAATTGAAATATTGTGGTACTCTCTCGATTTCAGATACAGGGGTAGGAATGGATGAACACACGAAAATGCGCTTATTTGAACCTTTTTTTACTACTAAGGAAAAGGGTACGGGTTTAGGTTTAGCCACAGTATACGGGATCGTCTCCCAAAGTGATGGAGATATCGAGGTGGATAGCGACTTGGGTGAAGGTTCTGCATTTGTAGTTAATTTCCCCCTCAGACTTAATCCCATTGAAGAAGAAGAAGAGATAATAGTAAAGAAATCTGAATGGAGAGGTACAGAAACCATTCTATTGATTGAAGATGAAGAAGCAGTGAGAAAAGTTGTTTATCAAATTCTTATTAATGAAGGTTACACCGTATGGATGGCAGAAAATGGAGAGAGTGCTATCTTAAATTATTCCCATCTGGTTGATAAAATTGATTTAATCATCTCGGATGTGATAATGCCGATTATGGGTGGTATTGAAGCTGTATCACGATTTCAAGAGATAAGACCCTCTGTTAAAATCATATTCATGTCAGGATATGCAGGGGAAGAGAATTCTATGAATGAAAAAGAAATATTTATCACCAAACCGATAAATCGGATAGATCTACTGAAAAAAATTCGTGAAGCGTTAGATTGATTTCCTGATAGTCAAAATAATTTGTTCATGGAGAACTAACCTATTTTCTTTGGGGCAAATATTTATTTCCATCGATGATACCTTGTTGTTATGGATACTCGAAATGCAATGGAACCATATGGTCATGCATTACTCGATTTCTATTATGGTGGTGAGGATTCTCCCGTTCTTATTATTAGAGATGATGGTTATAGAGATGAAATGAGTGTACGGCAATACTTTAGAACTCGAGAGAAATTCTCCGAAATTGAAAAAAAAGCCTTAAATGAATGTAAGGGAAAAATTGTGGATCTTAGTGCTGGAGTAGGTGCAGATTGCCTTGAATTACAGAATCGGAAATTTGATGTGACTGCAGTAGAAGTTTGTCCTGAAGCATGTGAAATCATGCGAAAACGAGGAGTGAAGAAAGTCTTTTGCATGGATCTATTCGATTTCAACGAGTCTGGATATGATACTATTTTCTTATTCAATCGAAGTATTGGCAACGTGCAAAATTTAGAAGGACTCGAACGCTTTTTGGAACAAGCAAAGAAATTCTTAGCACCTAGAGGCCAAATAATTTTCGACTCTGTTGATATTCGCTATACGGATAATCCAGCACATTTAGCTTATCAACGGAGAAACATTGATATGGGAAAATATTTTGGAGAAATTATAGTCCGATTTGAGTATAAAAGCATAATTGGTCCAAATTTCGGACTACTCCATGTGGATCCTGATATAGTACAAACTTATTGTAATAAAACAGGATGGAAGTGTAATATTATATATTCAGATGAAGAAGGAAATTATCTAGCAAAACTGAGTCTGTTTGAATAAAATTAAATAAAGCCACTGATGTAAACCAATTTTAGGGGGATTAATTTACCCAAAATTGACTTTCCACTTCCTTTTCTTCTCATTAAGTTTTGCTTTTAAATTGAAGTCAATAGGGAAATTTATGAAAGCTATTCCTAAAGAAATCAGGAGTAATCCCAACCATAACGTCCACGAGATGGATTCTCCTAATAAAATTACTGAAAATAATGTTCCAAACACAGGTACCAAATTAATGAAAATTCCCGATTTCGTTGTTCCTAGATTTTTTATTGCTACAAAATAGCATAGAAAACTAATCACGGTTACGAATAATGCCATAATTATAATTGAGATCCAGAAAATCCAAGAATTCCATTGAAGTTGATCCCATTGATTTTCAATTATTGCTGCTCCTCCAAACATAAAAGCTCCTAATACTGTAGCCCAAGTTGTTGTTTCGTATGAAGTATGTGTCTGCATAACCGTTTTCCCTAAAACAGAATACCCTGCAAAACAAAAAAACGCACCCAAAACAATGATGTTTCCAATCACATGTTGAGAATTAAATTCGATGAAGGGAGCTATACCTATAATCATAAGGACTCCCGCAAAACTAAACAATAAACCCCAATACCTCCATTTAGGTTCTAGTCGCTCTTTATGGATGAGTCTACTTAGAAGAGTAATAATCGTTGGTTGGACTCCTGCTAGTACCGCTCCTTGAGCTGAAGTAGTAAATCGCATTGCAGTTAAAAACAGAATTCCATACCCGAAAATTCCCAACAATCCCAAAACAAAGAATTGGTAAATTGATTTCCACGTGTACACTTTTAAATTATTTCTAAATTTAATAAAATAAAAGACTATATACACAAAACTTGCAATAATAAAACGAAAAAACCCAATTTGAAAGGAAGTGGCTAAAGGAACGAGAATTTTGGCCAGTGGCCAGGATATACCCCAAAAGATCATAGAAACTATAAGTAGAACATAATTAACTAGATGGGAATTTTTCATTTTGATATATGTCCTGATAGGATGATTAGAATTAATGTTTGTCAAACCAGAGAGAACCTTAGAGGTCTATTTTTGACTTTGTTGTAATTGCCATTCCCAACTTTGGTGAACAAAATACTGATTATAAAGGGAGGCATATTTACCTCCCTGAGAGAGTAATTCTTCATGCGTCCCTTCTTCTACAATTTTTCCCTGTTCCATTACTATGATTCGATCTGCTCCGACAATTGTTGACAATCGGTGTGCGATAATAATAGCAGTACGGTTTTTAAGAATTTCATCTAATGCTTCTTGGATCATTGCTTCAGTATACGCATCTACACTAGATGTGGCTTCATCCAAAATCAAGATGCTGGGATCCAACAGTATAGCTCGAGCAAAACTAATTAACTGGCGTTGACCTACCGATAATTCCTTTCCTCTTTCTCCAATCCGTGTATAAATTCCATTAGGTAATACTCTGATGAAATCATATGCTTGAACGATCTGCAGCACTTTTATCACTTCTTCCTCGGATGCTTCCTTTCTTCCGTAGGTAATATTATCAAATATTGTTCCAGGGAAAAGAAAAACATCTTGCTCGACTTTTCCGATTTGTTTTCGATAAGAACCCAAATCAATATCTCTAATATTATATCCGTCAATAAGAATTGAACCCTCTTGAAATTCATAGTATCGACCTAAAAGTGCCGTTAACGAGGTTTTTCCTGCACCGGTATGGCCAACTATAGCCAATTTCTCTCCACTATCAATCTTTAAGGTCAGATCGTTAAAAACAACATTTTCATCGTCATATGTAAAATAGATATCTTTGAATTGAATATTTCCATTTAGGTTATCTACATGCAAGGGATTCGAATTTTGTACTATCTTTGGTCTAGTGTCAAGAATTCCCAAAATTCGTTCAAACGATGCCATTCCTGCAGAAAGTTCTGGAAAAAATCGAGCTAATGTCATAATAGGTCGGAAAAAAGTTTGAAGATATAAAATAAACATTACCACGGTTCCAGGAGTAATGGTTTCGGTTAATATCATGTTAAAACCATAGTATAAAACAATACACATAATTATTGATGTCAAAGTATTAATCAGAGGTCGCCAAAAATGCGTTACAGCAGTTAAATGCATCCAAGATCTTAAATATTCTCTATTTATTTGCTCAAATTGCAGTGAGATCGTCATTTCCTGTCCAAAACTCTTAGAGACTTGAATTCCCTCAATAGATTCCACAATGGATGAATTAACATCTGAAATTGATTTTCGATACCCAACAGCTACTTTTTTCGACAATGATCGAAGCAAATACATCAAAATAAATAGAATGGGAATAGCAGCGATGGCGATAAGTGCTAATACGAAATTAAAGAACAAAAGAATAACAAAAGTGAGAATACTAATAAATAGATTCCCTAGTGTATCACTAATTAACACCGCTGTATTCGTAAAGTCTAATGTGTCATTTACAATAATTGAATTGAGTTTTCCTGTACTTCTTTTATCAAAAAACGACATATCTTGTTTCTGAATTTTCTGAAAAACTTCATATCGCAAATTTTCTAAAAAGAAGGGAATATATTTGCCTAATTGTTTTTGCTGAGCTGAAAATGCTACCCAATTTATGACTTGTAAAGAAAAATATCCACTTGAAGCAGAGATAATTCCAATGAAGTTGGGATTTAGGGTTAAAAACTCATCTGATACGAATTTAACAAGTAACGGAGCTAGTATGTCACATACTGCTTGTATTATAATAAATAAAGCAATCAAGATGATATTTTTCTTGAACGGAGTTAAATAGTGAATATAACGACGAAACAGCTCCCGATCGCGATATTCCCGTTCTTTTTTTTCGGTCATAGCGCTACTAAATAATCCCATTTCATGACCCTCCTTGACCAGAGATAAGACTTTTTTCGACTTTTTCTAGTTGTTTTCCGAAAATTTTTCGATATTCATCTGATGAATAAATTAAATCTTCGTGTGTCCCCATCGCACTCAAACCTCCTGAGCGGTCCATTACCAAAATATAATCAGATGTTCGTATCGTGTGTAATCGATGAGTAATAATAATTGTGGTCCTATTTTGAAGTACATTTTCAATAGCACGTCCTATCTTTTCCTCCGTCTCACTATCAATGGCTGACATGCTATCATCTAAAATCAGGATATCAGGATTAGTCAGGAATGCCCGAGCAATTGCAACTCTTTGTTTTTCTCCGCCAGAAAGTCGTGTTCCCCGTTCTCCAACAATGGTTTTATATCCATTTGGCAGCTTTTCTACAAAATCGTGTACATGAGCAAGTTTTGATACTTGAATTACTTCTTCTAATTCTGCCCGTGGTTGTCCGAATTTTATATTATCTTCTATTGTTTGTGAAAATAAAAAAATGTCTTGCTCAATTAGACCTATTCGCTGTCTGACTAGATCCAATGGATAATTATGGATGTTTTTACCATCCAAAAGGATCTCTCCCTCAATAGGTTGATAGAGTCGTAAAAGTAACTTAGCTATTGAAGTTTTTCCACAACCTGTAGGACCCACTAATGCCACTCGTTGATTTGGGAGTATAGTAAAATTAAGATTTTTCAAGACAAGTGGATTTTGATTTCCATTGGATGGATAAGAAAAGGATATGTTTCTGAATTCAATTTTCCCTTTGAAAGACTTTCTCTGCGTTTTCGCCTCAGCTGTCCTTTTTTCTACTTTGTCAGTAGAGATCATCTTGTATAAACGCTCGCTAGCTCCAAATCCACCAATAAAGTCTCTTACTGCCCAAAAGATCATACCAGTTGGTTCCACAAGTGTTAACTGGAGCAAATTCACTGCAGTTAAATCTCCCAAGGTCATTAGATTATTATGTACTAAAATGCATGAAACTATAAAAGTAACTCCAATTGATATGTAAAGAACGAGAAGAGGATAAAAACGAGCTTGAACTCTGTTTTCTCCCAACCAATTTTCACGGTATGCTTTTACTTTCTGTCTAAATTTTCTAAATTCTAGAGCTTCAGCGGAAAAAGCTTTAGTTACTTGTACTCCTGTTAAACTTTCTTGAAGCACAACCGTTACACCTGCGTGTTTTGATAAAGCTTGTTTAGAAAATGGTTCTAATTTCTTTCGATATTGAAGTACAAAGAAAGTGTAAAGAATTAAAAGCGGTCCCGTAAAAATAACAATGCGATAATCAAAGGATTCTATTTGTAAAATTATTGTGAGAATGCTTTGGGCAAAAGGATAGATATAAAAACTTCCATGGGATATCATGGTGTTTAGAACTCTCAGATCATTGGATGCAAGCGCGATTAAATCACCTGTACGGACCCGGTCATGATATCGAAGAGGTTTATTTTGCACTGAATCAAAAAACTCACGTCGAATTCTCTGTTCCGTTTTACTTCCAAGATTATGTCCGAGCATCCAAATTCCGTATTCCGTGAAATTTCTCAGAAGATATAATCCTAGGAGCGTTAATATAATAATTAATACATTACCACTAAATTCTGGATCCAAAATTCCATCAATCAAAGTCCCAATTCTCACTGGTATAATTGTACGGGTTAAGGTTACCAGAACGATTCCGATAAGATTAAGAATAAATTGAACTGGATAATGAAGCATATGTTTCATAAGCCATTTGATATAGGATGAATTCGTGCTTTTTTTCATACTCTTCCAGCCAATCGGACAATTGAATTTTTTCTGGATTAATCATTAATTTCCTCGTTCTTAAGGGATTCTATGAATCCTAATTACATTTTATTAAAAAAAGAGAATTGAATTATGGAGAGTGAAGAAAGATACATCCTCATCAATTCCTAAGTATAGATTTAAGAAATGAGTCTCAAAAAATTCGTGAAATCTTTATTTTACGAAAAATGACATTTTTAATCGAAACTGTAGATTCACAAAACAGTGATTGAATTAAAAATTCTTTACAACTTATATCACAATATGGATGCAGACCGTAAAAGAAGATACCGAGAAAAGATTGCATACATCATCGAAAATATGGAAAATCTTCCTGAAGCGACTAACTCGGTCAAAAAGAAAGCAATCTTTTATGATCTCCACACAAGTATAGAAGCTTGCTTAACTTTATTATCAATGATTGCGAAAGATTTAGGAATGGGAGTTAAAGATGATCGTACAAATATCCATCGTATAGTTGAAAATCGGAATCTTAACAAAGAATTAGAGGAGGAGCTTTGTGTTATGCTGAGTTGTGTAAAATAGAGAGAAAAAAGAAAAGTTGTATTTAAAATTAGAATCCACGCTTTTTCTTACGGAGCAGGAAGAATGCTGCAACTCTACCGATAATAACTGCTAAACCTACTGCTCCTACTGTATAGTACCACGTCCAAACAAAACTAATCACGTCCAATCACGTCTAATCCTAAAGCCCAGAAAGTTCCCCCGATGTTTTTTCTCGGAAGTTTGACGGAATATAACTGCCGTATTACATACGTACGTTTACTCACTCACTGGATAGGGTAGAATAGATGTTGAATTGCAAAAAAAAATAAAAATAGATTTGATTTTTAATAACTTACAAAGGTACAGGATACATTAAATATCCACCGACAAGTAGCCATGTAGCAATTGCAGGAATTATAAACGAACCTAACCAGATTTTTCCTGTCTTTCGATAGAATATGATCAAGATTAAGTAAAATCCAGCTGCAAAAGGAACCGTAGCCCATAGTTGTAATACATTCATTGGTGCAAATGCCCAATTATTTAACCAAGGTCCTGTTAGACCGAGATACATAGGTACATATTGCAAGAGATTTGTAAGGATTAATCCACTTAGCATCACAATACAGATTTTTATCCACCAGATGAATATTGTTTTTGCTTCGGTTTCGTACTCTTTCTGTCTCATCATTCCGAACATCCAAATACCTGCGTTAAAGATGAAGAACAACAAGAGACCTGGGTAGTATAATATGAACTCCAAGGCTCGTGCCCATGTCAGAACTTTCAATCCTGCCCATGGTCCACGAATTTCTACATTCAAGAAAGAGGCTCCATAGGTAACCAGGTACATATATCCGATTAGGGATAATGCGATCAACAATGTTTTTCCAAAAACTTTCCATCCTTTCGGTTTAGCTTGCCCCTCTGCTAATTCATCATCAGGAATTTTGTAACTTGCACCTAGTTCGTAGAATCCTACCCGTTTAGGACGATAGATGAATGTCCAAAAAACCAGAACTATCAACATCATCAACCCTGCATTTACAACATAGAATGCTAGGAAACTATTTCCAATCATACTTGTATAGATTCGGATACCTCGGCTCCAGAAGAATTCCCCGATCATCCAACCATCAAATACCCATGTTGCAACATCATTAGCTTGATCTGGGTAGAAATATTCTGTGTTGAAGACATATGTCACAAAGCCGATAGATGCATTTACTATTCCGAATATCCACCATGCTCCAGTTTTTGGAGCATAAGATTCACGATACTTTGGCATTGGTTTTGCTACTTCTTTAAAGAATTTAATGTTCATCAACAGAAACGCTAAAGGCACAATTGAGAAGATTAAAGCAGCCATTGAGATGATACCTGCTAGATCTGCTAACCAATATATAGTATTGCCCATATTTATTGATTCATAGGCTTGTTCTTCAGTGTAACCGCTAAGAGATTGCAGGAAGAATGCCGTAATTGCAACAGTCGATTTACGACTGTGAGTTTGTCCGGGATGTGTTTTCTTAAGCATCTCCACTCTTGTTGCACCACTATTGAAAGTACCATAAGTTTCACCATATTCAGCATCGGATATTCCTAAAAATGAATTCAATGCGTCTAATCCATTTTGAACATGCTGGTCAATGGTTATATTTGCATCTCTAAAGAATTCTTCACCCCAACTAGCAACATGGAGGATATCCAAATTCGGATTAATAGCGCGTGCTATTTGATAAAAACTAATACCAAATGCAATTGTGGAACCGGGAACTTCAAAACCAAACGCAATCGGTGCAATAGCTTTAATAGTAGGATCAGCTAAGGCAATCGTATATGTATTGATTGCACCAAAACTATGCCCAGTCACACCTATATTAGTTTCATCTACAAAATCGAGAGCTTTAAGATAGGCTAGTGCTGCGAAAGGCGTGGGATTAGAAGTAGAGCGATTTACATTATCCGAGTCCCCGTGATTGAGAACATCTACGGCTAATACAGCAATCCCTCGCTTAGATAGTTCTATAGAATGGGGTCTTTGAACATCTTTATCATTATTGTATCCGTGAATAGCTAAAACACCTGGAACGGGGGTAGAGGAGGATGCACCTACTGGTTTATATAATTTCGCAACAACTGTGCCATTCTCGTCTGGGAAGGAAGGATCATAATCCTCAAATTCTACAATACTAACATCAACAGTCCACCAGTTGCTTTGCACTCCGGACTCAACAACGAAACCTGCAACTGTCAAGAAGAATAACACTCCGAATACAATCGCAGTTTTTGTAGTTTTTTCCATGATAATCAACTTATTTTTTATCAGCAAATTTTCTGCTGTGGAAATCTTCTCTAAAAGATATATAAATGTTGTTCAGTAAAATTATAGAGAACGAAGAGTCAGAATCGATTTCATAAAAGTCTTGATAGTATTTTGACTAATTAAAAATTCTGCCACCTTTTCCAAACACCTTTCTACACAGTACATAGTACTTAAGTACGAACCTCTGTCCATTTGCCCATTTTAACGGATTGTAGATATAGATTCCTATAGCCTCATGCTACGCATTCGGCTTTTGTTTTAGAATGCTTATCCTCCCTCTAACCCGCACCAAGGACATCTGCTATATACATCTGAACGGGTATTTAGATGCAATAGATTTCCAAATTGGTTTTATAGTATCAATTCGGTGTAATTTTATGATAATTTTACGTAAATGGGTCAGTAGATTTATCGGATATACCCGTATAGATGTTGACTAATAAAAAACGTATTATATTCAAATTACGGAATCCTATTCTACCTCACCAAGTATTTACAGCATGTTCGGTTATTGACCTTAATCTTGCAGAAGAGCTTAGAAAAAAATTTATGGGCTTTTGGACAATTAATAGCGTGAGGAGTATCAAGTGAACATATCAATATATTATTTTTCGGGAACAGGTTCCACGTGGTGGGTTGTTCAACAATTCAAATCGATTGCAGAAAAACGCAATCATCGAGTCATTTTAACCAATATTGAACATGTCGCCAAAATTGAGGGAAATATAGACGAAATCGATGTTTTAGGATTTGCATACCCAATTTATGGTTCGGATATCCCCCAAATCATGAAAGAATTCTTAGACAGATTCAATTCGAATGTAACGGTAAGAGTGAGGATCCCTGTCCTCGTGTTAACCTCCATGCTATACTTCTCTGGGGATGGAGCCTTGTTACCTCGAAAATATCTTGATAAAAATATGTTTAAAGTACTATGGTCTAAGAATATTTCCTTAACCTCGAATATTAGCATACCATTCTTTCGTGTAAATGCTGTTAGTCAAGAAAAGTTAGACAAACGGATGGAAAAAGCAAAAATCGCGCTCGTAAAACTTATTGAAGATATCGAACTAGGTAAACCAAGACTACGGATCCAATGGGGGATATTTGGATGGTTTTTAAGCTGGATCCAACGCATATTTGAACGAGGCATGGGTTTTATGATACGTTTTTCAGCAGATTCCGAAAGATGTATTAAATGCTTGAAATGCGTAAAGGAATGTCCAACTGAAAACATCCATTACGACAAGATTTCAGAAAAAATACTCTATGGGAATAATTGTACATGGTGTATGAGGTGCTATAATCGTTGCCCAACACAGGCGGTATTAGTAAGAGGCAAATATTGTGATCCCGAGAGGTATGTGAGACTAAAGTCTTTTTCTAAAGATTTTGAGATAATTCTACCCAATAGATTGTAAATATCCATCTTTTTGAAAAACTTCAACTTAAAACTATCATAAAACAGCGTGAAACGTAGAAACACGTATTTAAAATCTGTATAGATATAGAATAGGTAACTGTGAAGTGCCAGCACTTAAGTAAGATATATAATCCAAAGCCAAATGCGTAGCATGAGACATATATGCATAGCATTTGATGGTCCACCAAATTGATGGCACTTCTTACTATATACACCTATCCGATGGGATAAATTGGTATCAAGGAATAGATGTTGATTAATAAATTCCTTAATCAAAAGGGATCTTGTTGTATAACCTCGTCACACTACGCTACAAGTCTACCTAGATGGTTCAACAGAACAATTGCAGTAGGTCTGCAGCGTTGGAGCACCTAAAACCCAAAAAATTTCCAAGGTGTATTTTCTCGAAAGTCTGGTGTAATACAACGATTATATTAAGTTCAAACGTTTCCTTATTCACTGCATAGGGTAGAATAGATTTGATTAAATAAAACATGTTGTTTACCTCATATTTAGAAGTTTTTCATCCTCCATCGTAAAAAGTAGGATTGCTAAAAGATGGATTCCCAATTTTTCAATACTAATCATAGTAAACTATTATTCATATAATAAATGAGGAAAATACAATGTTGCTGCAAATTCCATCATGGTTAGAATTTATCTGGGACCAGTTTAATCTCTTCTTAGATTGGTATGTTGCATTAGATATTTCAGCCCAGATTTTGGTAGGAATCTTAATTTTTATGGGTTTGATTGCTGTCACCCAGATTATCAAAGGTGTAATTTGGATCACTAAAGAATCAGTGAAAGCATCACTGTTAATCACTTTCATTATCTTATACCTTATCTTCGCAGGATTCAAAATGGCAATTGTTGCTATTGTAAATGTGAAAACGGTAGATAATGAATGGAAACATGTGGTTGATAACATCAAATGGCTTGTAGATCGGTTTTATCCCGAGAAAAAGAAGCATAAAAAACAAGAACCTATTATTATTCAAGAGCAACCCGAACCCGTTCAACCACCACAAATCTACGTTATTAAGGAGCGGGAATCTGTTAAAATTGAAGAAAAAAAACCGAAACCAGAATACTGTCACAATTGCGGATCACCTTTTAGCTTAAAGATGTTTGAAATGCTACATGAAAAAGGATTTGCATTCTGTGACCAATGTGGGGCAAAATATACTGCGGAATAGATGTGTTTTATTTTTCATCTTTCCATCAATGAACATGTATCCTACATCCTACATGCTATTTTAAGCTCTATCTGTTATACTATTCCATATTTGGTCTCATTCTATGGTAAAACGTTACCCAAATGTGATGACCGCAGAAATACCCATGGGGTACCTAATATACAATTTCATGGGTTATAGGCAATCCCTACGCTAAAAAAACCTTTCCCGCGCTCTTTACGGATCGGCTTTTAGCGTAGTTCGTAATATATGGGGTAGTGGGTACAAAATTGGGTAATCAACATTTATACGGGTCTATCCATCAAAAATTGAAGTCCTTTAACAGCAAACTATCATAAAAAACCGTCAAATGTATAAACCAGAATCAATTTACGAATCTACACCACTTTAATACCCATACAGATGTAGAATAGATCGGTCCTCGGTGCAGGAACGTGGGAGGATGTCAAAAGCCGAATACGTAGTAGAAACATGAGGCTTATTCATGTTAGTATGAATCTACAATCACCTATCATAGACAGGCAAATTGACAGAACTTCTTATGATATACCCCCTATTCACCTAACGTAACATTTTTGGGTATCACGGGATAAATTTTTACTGCCCAAAAAGGAATTAAATCCATAAACATCACTTTTTCAACGAAAATAAATATTAAAAATCTGGATAAGATACACTATCCATGCAAAAAGGATTAATGCATTATATTTATGGAAATGGTCCTGGAAAAACTAGGTCTTCATTTGGTATTGTTATTCGATCCATTGGACACAATCATAAACCCATTATTATTCAATTTCTCAAGCAGAGCAGTGATTACCCTGAAAATGAACGAGCTTATCTAGAACGCCTCTTAATTGATTTAAACGATCTTTTAGATAAATATAAAATAGAAAATGCACCTTCCACATCCTACCCAAAAGGATTTACATATGGAGAATATTTGGTATTCACAAAACTCTTGAAGGTTCCAGTTATTCAAATTGGTAAACCCACCTTTTTATTACCACATCAAAAACCTTCTAAAGAATATTTAACAAAATTTAAATTCGGTATGGAATTAATCGAACGAATTTTAAATAGCGAAGTTTATCATTTGGTAGTATTAGATGAGATAAATACCGCTGTAAAAAAGCAGTTGGTAGATTTAAATCAGTTAATTCATTTGTTGAGAAACCGTAGCCCACAAATTGAGGTTATATTGACAGGTAGGGAAAAAATTCCTGAATTGGTAGAGATTGCAGATTATGTTACTCAAATTGTGGAAGAGAAACATCCTTTTACAAAAGGAATACAAGCCCGAATAGGTGTTGAGTACTAATAATTCTCCTTCCCAAGTTTAATAAATAGATGATATCCGTTTATTAAATAAATATTAAGTAAAATAAACATCCCTTCATAAACTAATTGGCATAGAGATTTTAGTGAGGTTGAGATCTATGGATGAAAATAAGGAAAAGAACATCCAAAAAGAATTGGAAAGATGGGAAAACACAACCGTCAAGAAAGTAATAGATAAATATCCATTATTTAAAAAATACTTCCGAAATCTATCAGATTATGATTCAAAAGCACTATATACCCCGTTGGATATTATGGACTTAAATTATCTAAAAGATCTTGGATTTCCGGGTGAATATCCATTTACGCGACATGTTCAACCTACAGCATACCGTGGGAAATTATGGACAATGCGGCAATTTGCTGGTATGGCTAGCGCTGATGAAACTAATAGACGTTTCAAATATCTAATTGAAAACGGATTAACTGGATTAAGCGTTGCATTCCATTTGCCCACAATTTATGGGTATGAAAGTTGTGATTCTATGTCTACGGGAGAAGTGGGTAAAATCGGTGTAGCAATTGATACTGTAGAAGATATGGAAAAGTTGTTCGCTGGAATTGATCTTAGTAAAATATCCACTTCGATGACAATCAATGCTCCTGCTTCCATATTATTATCCATGTACTTAGTAGTCGGTGAAAAACAAGGCGTTCCATCTGAGAAACTCACTGGAACCGTCCAGAATGATATCTTAAAAGAATATATTGCGCAAAAATCGTATATTTTTCCTCCGGAACCCTCGATGCGATTGATAATTGACACTATCGAGTACTGTACTAAACATGTTCCGAAATGGAATACAATAAGCATTAGCGGTTATCATATACGTGAAGCAGGCTCCACCGCGGTTCAAGAACTCGCTTTTACTCTTGCTGACGGATTTGCCTATGTAGAAGCAGGAATTGAGCGGGGATTAGATGTTGATGCTTTTGCACCTCGTCTATCCTTTTTCTTCAATGCACACAATGATTTTTTCGAGGAAATCGCAAAATATCGCGCAGCACGACGCATATGGGCAAAACGAATGAAAAACAAATATGGTGCAAAAAATCCGGATAGTTGGAAATTACGTTTCCATACACAAACTGCTGGAGTATCATTAACAGCGCAAGAACCCGAAAATAATATAGTAAGAGTTACCCTTCAAGCACTAGCTGCAGTGCTTGGTGGTACGCAATCCTTACATACCAATTCGTTCGATGAAGCTTTATGTTTACCTACAGAGAAAGCTGTTCGTATTGCTTTACGAACACAACAAATAATCGCTCATGAATCAGGTGCAACCAATACTATCGATCCACTCGCTGGTTCATACTATGTTGAAGCGTTAACAGATGAAATGGAAAGACAAGCCGAAGAATATTTTAAAAAAATAGAAGAATTGGGTGGAGTTATCCCGGCAATACGACAAAACTTTTTCCAGAGAGAAATTGCACGAGCTGCCTACCGATATCAGAAAGAAGTTGAAGCAAAAGAGCGTATCATTGTCGGCGTAAATAAGTATGTAACAGAAAGTGAACGCCCCGAAATTCTTTATATAGATGAGAAAGTTGAAGAAGAACAATGTGAGAGATTAGAAAATACTAAAAAGAATCGGGATAGTGAGAAAACAACTAAAGCTCTTTCAATCTTAAAACAAAAAGCACGCACAGAAGAAAATCTTATTCCATTTATACTGGATTGTGTACGAGCGTATGCATCTATAGGAGAGATAATTGGAGCTTTAAAAGAAGTTTGGGGTACGTATCGAGAAGATGCAATCTTTTAAGGAGGAAAAAATATGTCAAATGAAAGAAAGATACGAGTAATTGTAGCAAAACCGGGATTAGATGGACATGACCGGGGAGCAAAAGTTGTTGCACATGGATTAAAAGATGCAGGATTTGAAGTTATTTATACGGGACTTCATCAAACACCTGAGGATATCGTTCAAAGTGTCATTCAAGAGGATCCTGATGCATTACTTTTATCATTACTTAGCGGAGCCCACAATAAACTCTTTACTGCAATCACTAAGCAGCTTGAAGAGCAAGGAATCGACGATGTATTAGTAATCGGAGGAGGAATAATACCAGATCAAGATATTCCTCATCTAAAAAAACATGGGGTCGAAGAAATATTCGGTCCGGGCACAGAAATTGATGAAATAGTCGAATATGTTAAGACCCACTTAAAACGATGATGTTCAGGCTAAGGATATGCAAATCAACGTAACCGATTCTGAAATAGACGAACAAGTACACAAATTACGGGCAGGAGATCAAAGAGCGATTGCGAAGTTAATGACCTATGCTGAAATGAATCTATTTCTCGCTTCCCAAGTTATAAAAAAACTCTATAAATATACTGGAAATGCATACATAATCGGCATTACGGGCGCTCCTGGGGTTGGAAAAAGTTCCTTAGTCAACCAGATGGCTGCATTCTATATTTCTGAGGGTCATAGAGTAGGGATCATTGCGGTAGATCCTACATCGCCATTTAGTGGCGGAGCCATTCTAGGTGATAGAATTCGAATGAAAAAGAGTTTTAGTCTCAAAGATGTGTTCATTCGATCTATGGCGAATCGTGGTCAAATGGGGGGTCTTGCACGGGCAACTAGGGACATGATTAAAATTTTGGATGCTGCGGGATATGAGATAATTCTCGTTGAAACTGTCGGTGTTGGACAAGATGAGATTGACATATTCAAGGCAGCTCATACATGCGTTGTCATAGTAGTTCCGGGGATGGGAGATGAAATCCAAGCAATAAAAGCGGGAATTATGGAAATCACAGATGTATTTGTGGTGAATAAGATGGATTTATCTGGTGTAGATCGCACCATAATGGATCTAGAAACCACTCTTCAACTCACCCATAACTCCAAACCAAAAAAACCAATTACGCCTGCTCAAGGATTATTTGTAAAGGTTAATAATTGGAAACCTCCAATTATAAAAACTAATGCAATAACGGGTGAAAATATTCCCAAATTCATACAAAACATCCAAACACACCAAGATTTTCTTAAAAAAAATGATTTACTTCCTATAAAGAAACTAGCTGCATGCAAGAATGAAATCATGGATATTATGAAATTCCAACTATACAAAAAAGTGGAAGATTATGTTTTCAAAAACACTGATGTGAATGATTTAATTGAAGGAATTATTGAGGGTGATATAGATCCCTATAGCATTTCAGAAGACATTTTAGCAAAATTTGTGAAAGAAGCAAGGATTTTAGACAAGTAATCGGGATTATTAATGACTTCAGAAAAAATCTTAAACGCAATCTCCAAAGTCATTCAGAGGGTAGAATCTGTACAAATTTACTCTAATACTTATTTTATTTTAGGGGCGGGACAGTTTGGTCGTATTGCATTGGAATACGCTCAGAATCAGGATAGTAAGCCTACAATCTTAGTGATTGATAAAATTGATACTCCATTAGTGCATGAGTATCATAGACTTGCAGATGAACATGAGCTCAATATTATATGGAATACCTCGAATGGTCGATTTTTTCTCCAAAAAGATGTAAAAAATCTTCCTTTCCTATTTTTATTCGGTTTTCCTGATTATTTTATTCCTGCAATTCCCCTTCACGTACTTGCATTTCTTCTTCAAGAATTTCTTCAGTCTATTCATGCTGACATTCAAGTAAGAAATTCTATACCTCATGACAAATGGAATATTATCTTAAATTCTATTCCCAAACAAGTCGTATTAGATGCTGATCCAAATAATGGTGTGATTCTCCTCTCATGGGTGAAAGAAGGTGAAATTTGTCCTCCTAATTGCATCGCACCAATTCGATTTTGCCCCCACCATAATCGAAAAAAACCATTTACAATCACGGAAATCGTTCGGAAAGTGTCCATTCCTGACATTCTTAATCTTACTATTGAAAGTCACCAAGCAACAGCAGGATTAGGGATAATAAAAGGAATGGAGTTAAAGAATCTATTATTAACTTGTTTAATTCAACTCCAAAAGAAAATTGAGTCCAAGCACCATCTATTGTTTTTCGTTGCAACCACATGTAATTGTCACGGAGTTGTTAATGTTTTTTATATATGATTCTTATCGATGAAGCTCAATCATTCTTTCAGATTTTGTGTAGGATTTAATTATTTAGCTCACTTGAACATCATGCGCGATCTGCATTAAATCGTTTATTTCTTTTAATATACGAACGATTTTGATCCCTTTAGATGTTAATTGGATCACTTTTTCTTTATCCCGATTTTCCCTGTAATGAATAAGACCCATTTTGAGTAAATCTGTTCTTGCCCGGAAAAAAGAATTATAATTTGAGCCTAGCTCCTCTAAATTCTCAAAAAATTCCGAAAGTGAACATCGATAATTCTTTACACCGTAAAGTATGTGCAAAGTTTCGCGGACTCCACGTTTTTTGTACAACTGATAAAATATCATATCCCTCAATCCCTCAAATGTAAAAACAGAACCAAGATTGCGAAAAGTTCTCGCTTATATATTTCAATCGATGGATTTTTAATATTTTTGGTAAGATTTGATGAAATTTCCCGAATTTTCTAAATTTCGCTACATAAATCGACAAAAGAAGAAATTTAGTTAATAAGAATTTGGTGGTAAAAATTCCTCGGGATCTGTGATAACATCAATTAATTGGACTCCTTTTTGATTATGCAATGATGATTTAATAGCTTCATCTAATTGGCTTATAGTTTTAACTTGTTTGCCTTTAATTCCAAAAGCTTCTGCAATTTGCACGAAATTCGTATTTACACGATCTGTATCATAATATCTTCTATTATATAGCATGGCTTGTCCAAATTTCACAAATCCAAGAGCGGAGTTATTTAATACCACGATCGTGCAATTTATCTCCTTTTGTACTATGGTTTCCAAATCGGACAAACCACTATTCATTAGTCCCCCATCTCCGGTGAGAAGTACTAATTTTGGAGTAGGTTCACCATATGTGTCTTGAATTGCAATGCCGGTTCCTAAAAGTGCTCCTAATCCAAATCCAGTAGGACCAACTCCTCTCGGGGTTATAATCTTTCTGCCTAAACCCTTAACAGGAAAATAAGGCCCAATCCATCTAGAACTTGCACTCGCATCTGTCACTAAATAATCTTCTTCGGTAAAATATTGAGAAATGGAGTATAAAACCCTTTGTGGCTTAATAGGTTCTGAATCCATCCATTTAGCAGCATCTCTTTCCCAGTATTCCGTATGATCTTGTTTTAATTCCTCCAAATTTCTCTTTCTTTCCTTCATTAATGATTCTAAAGATTCTCTGTCTCTAGTTAATCCTTCGTCTTGTAATCGCCGGATAATCATATCTAGTGCAATTTTGGAATCCCCAACAACACCCCATGCGTTAAATGATAATCCGATCTCTCCTGGATCTAAATCAATCTGAATTACCGGCATTTTAGAAGAGGGAATTTTGAAATTAGCAGTATCATCTTCGGTCATTCGATTACCTATAATAATTAGCAGATCTGCAGTTCTTCGAATGAATTTATGATTGGGTTTTTCACCGAACAAACCCACTGTCCCAAAATAATAGGGATCTTCTTGCTGTAGGATGCCTTTCCCGGATATTGTAGAAAATACAGGAATTTGCAACATATCTGCCAGCTTTTTTATTTCTGTAAAAGCACCCGATGAAACTGCTTGTGATCCTGAAAAAATTGCCGGCTGTTTCGCTTCCCGAATCATTTGGACTGCATTTTCGATTTCATTCGCCGCTGGAGCAATACTGCAACCTTCGATGGCACAAGATCCTCCTTTTTTTGTAGAAATATACCTCTTTAATGGTAATTCTTTGGAATTCATAACATCTTCAGGAATAATTAAAGCAGTAGGCCCGGGTTTTCCATTTTTAGCCATTCTTATTGCGTAATTTACATAACGTGGGACTTGGTCAGGGATATAAATAGATTGACAAGTTTTTGTTATAGGTTCAATTACCCCTTGAACATCAATATCATGTGGTACATTGCGAAGTTTGTGTTCTTTTTTAATGACTCCAATAATAGCTAAAAGTGGAGTGCCAGATCCTCTGGCTTCTGAAATTGCAACCGGAAAGTTCATGGAACCTGCAGCACCAGCATCACAAACTCCTAAACCTCCTGTTACACGACTATATGCATCCGCTGCAAAAGCTGCAGTACGTTCATCATTTACAAGTATATGGTCTATTCCATCTGTTTGTAATATTCCATCATAGAATGCAAGAGTATGACCATCTGGAATACCAAATACTTTAGAAACTCCGTAATCTTTCAGCATTCGAGTAATTCCCATTCCCACTCTGACTTTATCTTCATTTTTTTCCATAACTAGTTTTACTTTGGTGGCTTCAAAAATATTATTCATGGAAATTATAATGTCAGATTTATTAGTTCGAAAACGTATCAATTAAATGGTTCGAAATCGGACTAACCCAAAAGATGTGCATAATAAATTGCGTATGAATAATGAAGAAATGAAGGATCTAAGTATAGAATTGATGAAATGCTCCGAATCCGTTTTTTTAAGTACTATTAATGAGGAGGGATTTCCAAATATTCGAGCTATGAATAATCTAAGAAGTAGTGAGCAATATGAAAATTTAAATTCTCTTTTTATAGGCCACGATGATGATTTTATGATACTTCTTAGCACGAACACTTCCTCAGAAAAAATAAAGCATATCCAAAATAATCCAAAAGTTTCAGCTTATTATAAAAAACCTGGTGTCTGGCAAGGAGTGACGTTTATTGGTGAAGCTGAATTTGTGGAGGATCCAGAAATAAAAAAAGCAATTTGGCAGGAGGGATTTAAAAAATTTTATCCCCTCGGATTCGATGATCCTGACCACACTGTGTTGAGAATATATCCGATTAAAGCCAAAGGATGGAATAGCGTGAAACTAACCAAATTTCAATTTAATATTCGATGATTAAAGTACCTCAAATCTATCAAGGGGGATTTTTAATTTCTAAAATCTATCAACCCAGTAGAAAAATCACCAACTAAAACTTGAAATCAATAATATCTTTATTCCTACTGGTCATGGACGAATCCTATCTTTTTTGTGGAAAGAAGATAATATTCTAATTAAGAAAATAGTAGAAAAGATGGGATTATCGAAATCTACCGTGACATCCATCTTAGATCGATTAAAGGAAGATGGACACCTTCTTCGCAACATTTTACCTCTCTAAACGAGAGACTTATGTAGTATAAACGGAGAAAAACTAAGAGCTCCACCATATATATAAAAAAATTTCCGAGGAGATGATAGATTAATTTTATCACATCTTTAATGAGCAAGATATTGACGATTTTGAGCAAAAATTAAGACATTTATTAAACAACACATATCCCACAACTTAAACGCTCAATACGGTTCTATCTTGTATAGGATTCCCTATATATACTCGTTCTACGGTATAACGTTACCCAAATGGGATAATCCACGAATTTCCCATGGATAACCCTATTAACCCTTTGGGTTAGATTTCATGGGTTATAGGAACTCCCACGCTAAAAGAACCTACCGTATGCACTATCTAGGTAGAGTTTTAGCGTAGTTCGTACTATGTGGGGTATCGGATACAAATTTGAGTATAGAATTTATTAAAATACGGTATCTAAAATTTTTTTATTTTCTAAAGAAGCTATGGTTAATTTAATATCATTTTTACCATATAGATTTTCAAAAATAAAAATAAGTGAACATATATGAAATATTTCTTAGATAGTGGAAAAATCGAGGAAATTCGATATGCGTATAAAAACTGGGCAATTGATGGAGTTACTACCAATCCAAAACATATAAAAAATTCAGGGAAGACCTTCAAAACCGTACTCAAGGAACTTGCTGATGAATTTAAGGATACCGAATTTCCAATTTCTGTCGAAATCAACCCTCACCTTGAAAAAGCAGAGGACATGATAAAAGAAGCGAAAGAGTACTCCAAGTTGTCTTCGAATTTTGTGATAAAAGTACCTTGTACAGAGCAAGGATTGATAGCTGCAAAAATACTTGAAGAAGAGGGTGTGCGTGTAAATGTTACATTAATCTTTTCTGCAAGTCAAGCAATTCAAGCAGCCCGCATTAACGCAACATTTATCTCACCATTTATTGGATGGCAGGAAGCAAGTGGAGTCGATTGCGCAACTTTGTTAGAAGATATAATGCTAATAGTTGAAAATTACGGATTTTCGAGTGAAGTTATCGTCGCAGCTCTGAGGAACGGAAAGCAAATCGTTGAAGCTGCACGATTGGGAGCAGACATTGTTACAGCTGGTTTTGAGGTTTACAATGATTCCTTCGATCATCCGTTTACAGATCGGGGTCTAAAAATCTTCCAAGACGCATGGGATTCAACACCTCATTGAGTATATTTTTGAAAGCAAATTTTTATAAAAATAACTCAATAAATCTAATCCACATCACGTTTATAAGGAAACGGAGTATTCTGTAGACGTGTCATGCATGGTGCGGATGGAGATCTCTTTTTTTGCACTTTTAGACGATTCTCTTTACGTACTTTCGCTTCCTCATATCTTCTTTTTTCTTCATTCGTTTCCGGGATAATTTTCGGGACTTTCTTTGGGTTATCCTTTTCATCGAGTGCAACAAAAGTAAGATAGGCCGAATTCACATGGACAATTTTTCCGCTATTCAAACACTGGGCTTCCACACGAACTCCGATCTCCATACTTGAAGTACCCGTATAATTCACACTTGCCATTGCATGAACTACATTTCCTACAAATACGGGGCTAAGAAAATCGAATCGATCGGCCGAAGCGGTTACCACGTTGCTAAGTGCGTGACGAGATGCTGCGATATAGGCTACTTGATCCACCATCTTCATTATTTTTCCACCTTGAACGTTTCCATGCACATTAGCATGTTCTGGCTCCATTAATTCCATGATCGATGATTTTGACTCAGTAACTGTGCGAGATTCTGACTGTACCATAGAGATTCCATTGTGTAATGGATTTTAACTGTTTTCCCCATTAAAAATAGTGTGGGCACCAGCATTACTTCCATACCCATTTCATCCCGCAATATTCACAAGTTGTCGCATAGGGTTGAATTGGTGCTCCGCAAAAGGAACAATAAACTGGTGAATGACTCTTTTCGCTTTTTATACCTCCTTGGATATTTTTACTTTCTTCTAATGCCTTTTTCGCTTTCGCTCTAATCGCTTCTGCTTGTTTATTAGGTTCCGTATCCTTCTTTACAACCTGATAAACAACAATAGCTGATACAGCAATAACAAAAATCACCACGAAAGCAATGAGTGGTCCTTTTTCCCATGTTGGAGATTCATGAATTGAAGAACCAAAGGAGCTAACAGAGTCAATTGCACTGATAGTAATAGCAAAAAAGATTACAAAAACAAAACAACCAAATATAGCACCTATGATACCATCATAATTTTCGTTATTTTCTAATACATCCGCATAACATAGAGGGCACATGACATATTCAGTGGAATGCGAATGGCTACCACTTTCTCTCTCATATCGGCATTCCAAACAGATACACTTACCACAAGTATCGCATTTTGAAACTGCAGTACGATCCTTATGAAAATAACAATTTAACTCTCCCATTATGAAAGGATCTGGGTAATCAACTATTTTAAATTTCGCTCTAAAGGATCAAATCTTATAGCTCGTTGGAAAGAATTCTGAGACTTTCTTTAAACCTATGTATTTAGTATCAATTTATCCCAAAACTGGTATCTCTTTTTCCATAAATAAATCGTAGAAATTATAGCAGATACTGCAAAAAATAAAAAAAATAGAATCATTCTTGTAGTGATTTTAGTCTGAGTAAAATTACGCCGTGTCCGGGAACCTTAGATGCAAATCCCCCATTATATATCCCTAAAGTTTTTTGTCTCCATAAATCCCTAACTACATAGTCACCTTTTATTTTTAATTGATCCCATTTTACATATAGATTGTGAGTTCTTCGGCTTCGATTGAATAATCCAACGATATTTGTCCCATCTTCCATTTTTTTTGCCCAGACCTCGAAATGGGGAACTATCTTTTTCACGATTCTCCCTGCTTGTTTCCCTAAAGGATCTTGATTAACTTCAAGAACCTCATCATTGGTGAGAAGATTAAGACTAAATTCATCCATACTAGGGATATCACAGCTTAATAACAGTGGGGCGCACAATAAACACCATAAACTCATTTGTGAATATTGCTCATCAGCTGTTAGATGAGTTGAAAAAAAATCAGAAAATCTGTGTGGATGTCTAGTATTTCCTAGTTGAAGCATATCGGGATCATTCCAATGACCTGGTCCTGCAAAAATTCCCCATTTATTCTGGGAAAAACCTATTCTTGCTACTATTCTCCAATTATCCCGTATATCTCCTGTTGTTCTCCAAAGATTCGCGAGTTCTGACCATTTATCACCTAATTTATAAGGTGCTTTATTGGATAGAGAATATACAATATCTCGTCCACCCTCCAATAATGCTTTCTGCATTGCTTCTACATGTTCTATATCATTTGGATTCCAATCATATTTAAGGTAGTCAAAACCCCATTCTGAGAATTGTTTTGCGTCAATATGCGACATGTCTATACCAAAGAATCGCACTCGCTTTCGTAAAGCATTCTCCTTTCCAAAAATTTGATTATTTTCTTGTCGATACTTTTCCTCTACAATCCACTTTGAATAATCTACTTGAGAGTTTGGGATTGAACCCCCGCGGTAGCCCGCATAACTCCCTACCCATGGAGTGGAATAAATACCGACTTTTAAACCCAAAGAATGGACATAATCGCACATGCCTTTCATATCAGGAAACTTTGAATTGGGCTGTAAAGCTTCACCTGGTTTTCGCTCTCCTTGCCAACAATCGTCTATAACAACATATGTCCACCCGTGATCGATCAATCTCTTCTCTACCATCGCTTTGGCAATATGTTCAACCTTTTCTTGCGTAATCCAAAGACTGTAAACGTACCAACTATTCCATCCCATTGGTGGAGTTAAACAGATTCTATGCCCAATTTTAATGGTAAATTGTCGAGTATCTCTTCCTATATCGTTTGAAACAATTAATGTGGTTTCATACTCTCCCATCTCATATTTTTGACCAGTTATAACACCGGTATTTTGATCCACTGAAAATTCTTCTGGAAGATTCAATACCTCATATTTTAGTGGTCTTTTACCAGTAGCAGGAATCTTAAATATAATTGGTGACATAGGACGGACTCCAAACACTTTAGGACCCGTTATTTTCGGTTGTGGACCTGATTTAGGAGTTAAAACATACTCTTCATTCATGGAACTCACTTTAATGCATAAATAGCTCACTTATCTAGAGTAAGTAGGCGAGAGTAGTTATTAATTGATGCAATGAGTAATTCATAAGAATGGTGCCACAAAGATTACCATATAATGAAACAATTAGTAAAAATTGGAGTGCTGTGTTTTGCTCGGAAGACCTTCGATTTTAACGCTGCATTTGATATATATAAAAAAATTCAAACAGATTTGAAAAGAATTTCACAAGTAGAGTGGAGATTTATACCCGAATTAGTGATAGAGGAAGATGAAGCAATTGCAGCTGCGCTAGAATTGAAATCAAAGAACATAGATGCGGTCATTTGCATTAGTGGCACTTTTCATTTGGGGCAGCTTATTCTCCAATTCGATCGAATTCTACAAAAACCTCTACTTCTATGGGGTTTATATGAATTACCATATGATGGGGGTAGAATCCGGTTAAATTCTGTGTGTGGGCTTAATCTTGATGCCTCTAATCTTTATAAATCCGGTATACATAATTTTCATTATAAAATCGGGCCAAATATTGATGAAGATTGGATAGATGCAATCCGCGTCATCAAAGCTTTCACATCTTCCAAAATTGGGATTATTGGTCATCACGCATCGGGATTTTTCAATATCGATGTTGATGAGCCCATCTTATTCAAGGAAACTGGCGTATTATTGCAACAGTATGAATTAAAACAAGTTTGGGATGCTGAAGTATCCGATATTGACGTAAACAAACGACGAGAACAAATAAAGGAACTTTTTGATATTAGTGGTATTTCTGACGATCAAATAAATAAGGTCGCAGATCTAACTGCAAAATTTGCTGCTTTTATGGATAAACAAGGGTTACACGCACTTGCAGTTCGGTGCTGGCCTGAATTTGCTGCAGAATTTGGCATAAGTCCATGTGCTTCAATGTCCATTTTGCAATCGGAACATTACATATTAGGATGTGAGGGAGATGTGCTTGGTCTAATGTCTATGCTTGCCCAAAAAGCGATTGGCGGAGAGACTCCGTTCTTGACTGATTTTTCTCAAGTAGATTTTGAACAAAATTATGCATTGTTATGGCACTGTGGGGTGGCTGCGTGTAATCTTTGGGATGGAAAATGCGTTAGATCGTTGGATTCTTATTTTGCTGGAGGTAAAGGTGTTACAGCTGATTTTGTGATGAAACCTGGTAAAGTATCCCTCTTAAGGATAGACTCGGTCGGAGAAGAATTTCGCATATTCTTACAAAGAGCAGAAGGATTACCTATGCAAAAAGAATTGAAAGGTACATATCTTAAAACCCGTTTTAAGGATAATATCCGTGTAGTCTTGGATAAAATTATTACAAATGGAATTGCTCATCATATAGCCCTATCATATGGGAACTTCATTCGTCCATTTGAAATTCTAGCAAAAATAAAGAAATGGCAAATTGTACAATAATTTTCAGGTTCTAACCTAATTCAAAGCATTGCCTTGAATTTTTTTCTTTATCTTTTTAGTTTTAAAAAAAAAGGAGAATAAAATATATAATGAACCATTTGGTGTCAATTGATGACAAACTAGCCGAAAATGGAGTAAAAGTGCATTTATACTACATAGTACTAAATAATATCGACAACACAGTCGAAAATTATGATTTCAATCGATCTATCATCATTCCCGAGACTCAGCGAATCACTGGGCACTACACCATAGAGAATATAAAGGAAGATCCGATAATTGCTGCTTATCGAAGATTTTATTGGTCTTATTTAGGAATTGATCCTACTAAAATCCGTCCATCAGGGGAGGCACTGGTTAGAAGAGTACTGCAAGGTAAAAACCTTCCTAAAATTTCTTATTTCGTGGACGCGTATAATTGGGGGAGCTGCAGTTCTTTAATTCCCATCGGCAGCTATGATTTAGATACCTTTTCAACGCCAATAACCATACGATATGCAAAAACGGGGGAAGAATTCGAAGCGATCGGAGGAAAAAAAAGGATTATGAAAGGAAATGAGATTCTAACTGTAGGTGCAAGTAATGAAATTCTTTCACAGTTTCCATATCGAGACGCTAACGCAACGAAGATAACTAAATCTACCATAAATATAATAATTCTCAGTATGGGTGTAGAAGGAGTTCCGAAATCTGCAATTAAGAAAGCGATAACTCTCATACTCAGTTTTCTAAAAAAAGGTCTTTCTGGTAAACATCCAGAATTTACAGAAAATGAGATTAATTATGTATCAAATTTCTAACAATCACAAGAAGCCGTTTCCGATGTACCAATCTCGTGCGTCCTCAACTATTTTTCGTAAGGGATAAATGGTATATCCTAATTCACGCACGGCTTTAGAGGAGTCATATCTTGGAAATTGCGACATCCATCGTGCTTTGCTGGGACTAAGTTGGGGGGGATTATTCGTAAATTTTGAGATAAATTCCATTAAGTGGCCTAATAAAACTGCAGTTCTCTGAGAAAAAACTCGGGTTGTAGGTAATTCTCTATCAATGGAACATGCTATTTCCTCAAAAACTTCTTTATAAGTATGAGCTGGTCCAGCACAGATATATCTCTCTCCTGATTTTCCAAGGTCTAATGCATTTATATGCGCTTTTGCAACTTCACTTACATGCCCCCAAGATTGCCCACCACTTGGAATTCCGGGTAGTTTTTTATCTCGAATATTTAAGAAAATTCTCCCAAACTGAAGTGTAAAATCATACGGTCCCATAATGCCACCAGGGCTTATGATCGTAGCCTCTAATCCCTTCTTAACGGCATCAATGACTATTTCATCCCCTTTACGCTTGTTAAATGAATATTCATATTTAACATGGGCAATATTATAGTTAGACCATGTTTCATCGGTTAATCCATGGGGGTTTATTCCAATTGTAGCTGCAGTTCCAGTGTGCACGACTTTTTTGACTTTTTGCTTGATTGCAGCGTTCATAACATTTCTAACGCCATCAATATTAATTCTTCTCTGGCGAGAGACTAGTTTGGACCACCAAGAGGTATCTCCTGCTACGTGAATAACCTTATCGATACCCTTCATTGCTTTTTCGATACTCGAAGCTACGGTTATGTCACCATAAACAATTTCTACACCCGGAACATTAATATATTTGGTTATTGAATCCTTTAAACCAAAAGCGCGAACACTGTACCCTTTTTCAATAGCTTGAAGTGTTACATTTGTCCCTATAAAACCAGTTGCACCCGTGATCAATATGTCTGGAGTACCCATTTTTCATCGAATAACATTAAGCTTTTTGGAATAAATCCACTTCCTTCCTCTTCGCATCGAATTTTGCACTTTTTTTGCCTGAGATCAATCCATTAAAAGTAATTACAAACCATTCTAGTGATCCTACATAGTGGATTTTTTCCCACCCGATATTTAGTAATCCCCATAATAATGCAAGAATAGCGCCAATAATGATAACTCCGCCGAGACTGTCCCTCCACCCGGTGATAAATGGTATCTGATCCAATAATAATCCCAATGCAATCGCAGTCATTCCTTCAAAAATGTATATACTCATTGAGAGATTACCCATTCTGGCAAAAAACCGAGCGTTTCTCATGTTTATTTTCTGCCACTTTGGCGTAGCAAAATCAAAAAGTGCTAACCCCATAGAAAAGAATAAAAAACATACCCCTAATTGAGCTAAGTGACGCCAATAGTCGTCCATAATTGCTATTGGAATAGTATCGTATATAAGACCTGGATGAATTCCTCCTCTTCGAATAATACCAAACAATCCCAGAGTAGTAAAAATAACTAACATAGATAATGTATAAGCATAAATTTTTCTTCGGGATTCATTTCTCGCAAGTGCTATTCCCACAATAGCTCCATAACATGCAAATGCGCTAACAGGAAAGATAGGAAAATTATCATAGGCTAGTAATGCAAGAGGCCATGCTAATATAGGATGCCCATTTATTAGTAATGATTCTACAAACGGTGCCAGAAAAATGCGAATTGGTATTGCAAGTAATAAAATGATGGTACCTGTTATAAATAATACCATATATACACTATTCCAATTTCTACGACCTCTTTTAATGAATCGTGAGGAAGCAATACTAAGAATTTGTGGAACCAAGTAAGAATTAATCCCCAAAATCGTTAATGACGAACTACTAACTAACCAAAAATTTGGGATTGTTTTAGTATTGTATAAAATGGTGTAGCTATAAATTTCAGAAAGATCAGGCCATGTTCCTGTTCGTAATGCAAAATATAACATTCCCGAGTCCGCACTGAAAAATACTCGAAAAAGAAAATTCAATGAAATCAAGAGCACGCATGCGATGAGACCCGAGAATACTAATTGTCTCGGTTTGTTTACTTCCGTATCTACGCGTTTATAAAACATAAACGCGTTTACCGCACCCAAAATTGCTGAATAAATGCCCCCTATAGTTACAAAAAATATAAGAAAAGACATAAATGGGTCTGTTGCTTCAGTTCCAGATTGTTCTGTTTCTGCTCCGGTCCATAAATGCAATCCCGTATGAAGAATAATGAGGAATAACATAGCAAAACCCCTGTAAACATCCATTAATTTTATCCTTGCAAAATTCGCCATCGTGTTCTTCACCACTATCATTCTGTGTTACTCTAAGATAATTAAAAGCTTACTATGATCGAAAAAAATCCAAATAAAGAAAAAAAAATTAGATTTTTATTATAATATTGAATTTATCAAGTGGCCATACAATTGCCCACATTAAAATCGTCGGAATGATTCCAACAAGCAACATATCCAATAAGGGACCATACCATGTAGGCAAACCAATTAAATTGAAAGATATGAGTATCATGTCCTTATAGATCACTTCATTAATGATCATCGATAGAAGGAAGACTAGTAACATATTTTTACCTAATGGTGTCAACAAGGGAATCTTAAAATTACGTTGCCCCATTGCATAGAATGTAAATATCATCAATGAACTAAAACCAATAGCCATTGTTGCTAAAGACATGTTCACTTTATGGTGATCTGCCCAATTGATAAACCATGACAAATAGGATAATACCATAAAACCTATCGCTAAAGGTAAAACTTGTTTTTTCCAACCTTCTTCTTTTATCGTTCCATCTGGTTTGAAAATCCACCCTGCTACCCCAGCAGCTATGATTCCAATCTCTATATGACCGACAAGGGGCAGTAATGTGTCCAATAGATTACTTGTGAATAGAGGTGCTAACCCTCCATGAGTTGATGTGACATACCAAAGTGTTTCAGTTATTATCATTAATCCAAATCCAGTCCAGAATCGGATATTGCCATTCTGCATCAAGATGGAGATCAATGCCGCAAATAAGCCTGCCCAGGCAATATTAGCTAGAGTTCCTGTTAAAAACGCTTTTTCGAAATCAAAGGGAGGACCATCTAGGAAAAATTCAATTAGCACATGTAGTATGGATAAAGCAAAAATTCCTGCTACTCGAATACCCGTATGTGTCCACACACGCCATTTTTCTTCACTCTTTTGTTTTCTCTTCATTACTGCAAATGCTTGCATAAATCCTACTAAAAAGATGAAGATTTGTTGCCCAATATCGACTAACGTGATGATCTTAGGAATCCCATCCCCAAAATTAATATATTTATATCCATGATTTACCATTGGGGGTAAGATCGGTAAGATACCTCCGCTAGGATTACCGCTAAAAGCATATGCAAACGTTTGTACAATAAAAAGCACGATCACAATTCCTCTAAATTGGTCCAACCATTCAAAACGAATTCGTTCCCGACGTTTTGGTTTCTCTTTGCCTGGTTTTTTGGGTGGTTTTTCTTTCTCAACAATTATAGGAGGTTTCTGATCTTCCTCTACTTCCAAGGGTGCTCCTACCATCATACTTTCACTCATAATATAACACCACATCACTGTTAGTTGTTTATACTTTTAAACCTAGATCTCTCCTTATAATGCATAACTTAGAATATCTGGATGCTTCTGATTTCCCGAGAATTGATAATTTTTATTATATTCATACAACAGTAACATCATAGGCGTTCTATGGAAAATTCAACTTTCGATAAAAAAGATATTTCGGAAAATGTTCAAAAATTATCTTCCAAGGAGTCTAGATATTGGCAAATTGATTTTCTGAAAGTTTTTGCCATGTTACTTGTTATTATGGACCATTCTACCTCGTATGATGACTTATTGGAGCTTGCTTCTCCATATTGGCAACGAATTGCAATCCCATTGTTTCTAATCATACTAGGCTTCAATTGGTCCAAATCCATGGAACAACACAAAAACAAATCGTTACGCTATATTTATTCATGGAATGTGTATTTCAAGAAGAAAATGCTACGATTTATTTTACCATTCGCAATAATTTACCTTCTTTCCATAATTTTGCTCATAATTCAAAAAACTATTCCAACTATACCCCAAATGTATATAAGTTACTATGCGGATCCTATGCTGAAGATTTTTTTATTTTTGCCCGTATGGGGTCCTGGTAATTGGTTCATCCCCCTATTATTCTTAACTATTCTAATATTTCCATTGATGCATAAGGCCTTTATGAAACAACCTGTAATGGCCCTTGTAGGTTGTTTTTTAGTCGAGTTACTATATTATCTGATAATTTTTGTGGTGAGAATTTTTTGGCAAAATCGCGGTTATGTACCTGTTGGTTCATGGAATTATTACAATACGTTGACAATTATACGATGTACACCATTTAGAGCAATGTCGGCCATCGGTTTAGGTATTTGGTTATCCATAGATCATAACTGGTTTTCCCGTCGAAATATTGTGATTTGGGTACTCGGTGGATTATCAGCAGTGTATTTATTTTTCTATACCTTTGCTGGATATCGATCGTCAATATTTATTGGAGACTATAGTATGCTACATTTTCCGTGGAGTGCATTATTAGTCATGCTTGCTTTGAATTTATTCCCCAAAGGTCCTAAAGGAAAACAAAATAGATTTATCCGTTTACTCAGTAATTCCACTTATCATATTCTCATGGTGCAAATATTCTATTTTTCAATTATCTATAATTATTTATTACCACTTTTTGGAGATAATCCAATATGGGCTCATGTTGGGGGTGAAAATTACAAGTTACATTATCTTTGGTATTATCCCGTGAATGTAATTTTCACTTTTAGTGTGGGTGGGTTATGGTACAACTTGGAAAAAAAATACATATGGCAACGAATGACACGGATTGATAAAAATCGCTTGGACTATGCCAAAGCAAGGGGTTGGATTAAATAGATATACACGATGCGGTGTCTTTTAATATAATTTTTAGTAAAAGTTAAACGGTTTTAAAACCTTTTTTTCTTAAAGCGATTTGAAAAAATCCCTTTTCATTAGAACAAGAGGGATTAAATTAACTTGATAATACTAAAAAATGTGAGGTAATCTTGAATGGACACGAATGAGACCGATAAAATTGATAAAACATTAGATTGCATTGGACTATTTTGCCCTCAACCCTTATTAGAAACCAGAACAGCTTTGAACCAATTGGAAATAAATCAAATTTTGGAAGTTTATGCAGATGATCCCGCAGCAGAATCGGATATCAAGAGTCTCGTAAAGCGAACTGATAATGAACTAGTGAAATTTGAAGACAATAATGGTGAATTTAGATTCCTCATTAGAAAATTAAAATAAATGTGAAATATATGCCAGAAGATAAATTTCTATTATATGTTCAAACCTCCGACGACCCCGAGAGACAATACTCTCCCTTAGTACTGGCACAAACTGCCAAAGCTATGGATATCGAAGCGAAAGTATACTATCTTGGTCAAGGATTACGGATACTAAAAGGAGACACCGCAAAAAAAATCCAGATGGGAAATTTCCCTAGTATATATGACATGCAACAAAAATGCATGGAAATGGGAATTGAAATCTATGTTTGTGAAGCAAGCAAACAAATGCTTGGTTGGGATAAAATAGAATTAGCCCCCGGTTTAAAAATTGTTGGTGCTGGAACCTTAAATGATTTAGTACTAGATGCAGCAGGTACCATGTGGTTTTAGATGAATGAAAATGAATTTTACTAATAGGAAATAGGGTGCTAATAACAATGACGACACAACAACCGTTTGCGTGCGAGGATGTGTATCTAGACTATCAAAGTGCAAAGCCTGTCGATCCTCGGGTAATTTCCAAAATGTTACCATATTTCAACGAACTGTTCGGAAATCCCTCCTCGTTGCATGGTGTCGGGGATGTAGCAACTAATATATTAGACGAAAACCGAGAATTGATTGCAAATTTTATCAACGCGAAACCAGAAGAAATTATATTCACATCCGGAGCAACTGAAGCAAATAATCTCGCTTTAATTGGTTATGCAATGAGAAACCAAAAGAAAGGAAAACATATTATCATTTCTGAAGTGGAACATATCTCCATCCACAATATCGCAAAATATCTCACACGGCAGGGATTTGAAATCTCTAAATTGCCAGTAGATATTTACGGGCAAGTTATTATTCATAAACTAAAATCCCGCATTCGAAAGGATACAATTTTAATCTCTGTTGGATATGCTTCTAATGAAATCGGGACATTACAACCCATTCGAGAGATTGCAAAAATTGCCCGTGAGCGAGATATTGCATTCCATGTTGATGCGGTTGCCGCTGAAGGGCTAATTCCCATTGATGTACAAAAGGATGATATTGATCTTCTTACTTTATCCTCAAATGATATTTACGGTCCTAGAGGAGTCGGTGCTTTGTATCTCCGAAAAGGATACCGGGTAAATCCGATATTAATCGGTGGTGGGCAAGAACATGGACTACGTTCTGGTTCTGAGAATATTCCCGGAATTGTAGGTTTTGCTGAAGCTGCTCGTATTATGATGGAAGAGATGAAGGAGGAGACCAATAGATTGGAATCCTATCGAAATAAACTTCTTGAAACTATCCCCAATCTAATTCCAAAGGCATATATTAACGGTCATCCCACTGAGAGATTACCTAACAATGCTCATTTTCGCTTTGAAGCGATTGAAGGGGAAAGCATTTTACTATCACTTAAAGACGAAGGTATCGCTATCGCTACTGGTTCTGCTTGTTCATCTAAAACCTTAGAACCTTCCCATACTCTTATTGCTACTGGTTTATTGCATGAAGAAGCTCATGGGAGTTTGCAAATTACGCTTGGTAGGTTTACTAAGGAGGAAGATGTTGATAAATTGATTAAGATACTACCTGGGGTCGTCTCACGTTTACGTAAATTATCACCTTTATGGAAAGAGGAACAATAAAAAAATGAAGTCAACAAACTATTCTGAAAAAGTTATGGACCACTTTCGGCATCCCCGAAACCAAGGGCACCTCATTGGTTTTGATGTGAGTTGGGGGAGGGTCGGAAATCCCGTCTGTGGGGATCTAATGGATATTTATATTCGGGTTCATGATGATATAATTATAGATATCAAGTTTGAAACCTTTGGTTGTGGTTCAGCTGTTGCTACCAGTTCTATGATTACCGAAATGGTGAAAGGTAAAACGCTGGATGAAGCATACAAGGTCTCAAGAGGCGATATAGCAGAAGAACTTGATGGTTTACCACCAATAAAGATGCATTGTTCCAATCTCGCTGCAGATGCATTAAAAAAGGCTATAGACAACTGGAGAGAAGGATTTCGAGTGGGAGAGAGGTTACCGGACGAACCCGAATTGGTATCTGCATGTGCATCAAGTGAAGTAGCAAAAAAAATTGCGAAATTGGGAAAAACTATCGAAGGCCTTGACGATTATAAGGGTAATGGTGTATTTAATTATGTGAACAAATATGAGGATTTTTCTGGATTACGCACTCTTATCTTGTTTAACGGAGATAAATCAGTAGAAATCGCCATGAAACTAACAGAATACACAAACCGAGTTATTCTGGTGACAGATGAGCCTTCAGTGAAGACTGATGATCCTGAATTAAAAACCCGGTTAAAAACTTCTGCAGTAAAAATTCTCACACAATCTGAAATACTTCGTATAAGTGGAGAGGGAGAAGTGGAAAAAGTAGAATTATTAGAACTGGATGAAAAGGATAAATTTGAGCTATTCGTGGATGCAGTCATTGTATTAGAGTCAAATTAATTTTTTTCTGTATCCGATTTTATTTCCTATAACTCTTCTACGTACCCTTCATTGGGTAAAATATCACATGGCTCGGAAAGGTCTATTCCATGTCCTTTTGTGAACATTTGCCGAAATGTAGCAATGAATCGAGCTGCGTCCGCCCCATCAATCACGTTATGGTCTATGCTAAAACAGGCATGGAGAAATTCTCGATTCTTTAGCTCACCATTAATGAATCGCGGTTGCCAATCCGTTCCTCCAACTTGAAAACTGACAACGTGTGGAGTCACTGCAATAGGATTACCTCCTTCTTGCAAAAACATTCCAATTGATGTTAATCCAATTGTTCCATTAAACTGTTTTTTCTGATGAGGGTTTCTCATTGCTTTTTTTAATAAGATTCTTCGTAGCCATCCTGGCATCTTGGTGAACATCTTTACCCTTCGGGCTTGTTTCTTTTTTTTATCATCATATTGGAGCCCTTTTGCTTTCCGAGTCTGTGCATTCCGAATTTCTTTGTGAATCTCTTTCCAATGTTTTTTTTGAGCTGCTCGAATAGTATAAGCGGTTGGTATCGGTCGTTCATACCCTTCGAACTGTCTTTCAACGATTGCGACAATATCAACATCTTCAAATATAATGATTTTCTTACGTCCTTTCATGTATGCATTTATATGGGGGTGTTCTTTGATTGCTTGCCCCAGTAAATATGCTATATACCCCGTAAAACTGTAGGGTTTACCATATTCATCTAAATGGGAGCGAAAATAGTTCCGAACTTCTGTTACATCAATTACTCCTATTGCCGAGATATTATTCTTATTTCTACCCAAGCTAATAAAATCTATCTCAGCTTGTTTAGTTTTCGTGATGTTGCGAACTTCATACTTATAGTTGTATTTTCTCATTACGTTCACCAGAAAAAGCAATAAATTTTGATCTGATAACGTTGGGGTATCCAATAAAAACCAATTGGTTATTATTCACATAATGTTTTGAAGGAGTGGTAAGGTTTTTTTACTGAAAATCGTTTTTCGTTTTATGGCAAAATCAAAACCTTCAGCAACTTTCAAGTCGATAACTAAAGCACGAGGAGTGATTATTGATTTATTAGAACATGGGTGGGCTGCTCACCGAATTCATGCTTATGGAGAAGAAGATGTTGATGATGCAATTCATCGCCTAAAGGTTATCTCTGAGAAATTGGGTAGAAAAATTTCGGTTACAGCATTTTTTGTTACTTGTTGGGCGAGTACAGTAGCGAATCACAAGATTCTCCAAGCTTATCGCATCAATAAAAGGAATATGATCATATTTGATGAAGTTGATTGCGTGGTCAATATAGAGAAGGATATTGAAGGTAGAAAAGTACCTACGAGTTATATTGTGCGAAATGCAGACAAAAAGAATGTTATAGAAATTTCAGACGAAATTCGAGAGGCACAACAATCTAAATCGGATTCTGCTGTTAGCACATCCAGTAAGAATAAACAATCTAAAGCTCGATTTCTGCTTAAATTTCCACGATTTATGCGGAAATTCTTTGTAAAACGAATGGTAAAAAATCCGTACATGAAAAAGGAATTATATGGTACTATCGGATTATCATCTATTGGTATGTTTACAATGGGAACAGGAAGCGCAATCTCATTAACAGTTCATGCTTCTAGCATAATAATTGGGGGTATAGGAAAAAGACCTTGGGTGGTAAATGATAAAGTAGTACCAAGGTATGCTTATACAGGTACTATTACAATGGACCACGATTTAGTAGATGGGGGACCAGCTGCACGTGCAATAGCTGAATTTCGTACTAAAACACGGACAGCTTATGGATTGGATGAGATAGAGAAAAAATTGGGATTGTAACTAAAACCATTGACCCTTATATTCAGTTTACTTCTTTTTTTTACATATTTGATACAGCAACCTCATTTTTATCGAACATAAAAAGGTTTTTTTCCGACTAGCTTTTTTGTTTGTATATGAAGAAGTCCGATGTTCCCGTCAAAATTCTAAAAATGAAACCAGCAAGGAAAGTGATAATAGATCTTCTACATTTAGGATTAAAAGTATCCCGAATTCATGCCTATGGAGAAGATGATTGTACCGAAGCTTTACAACGCTTAAATGTTATTAGTGAGAAATTGGGACGAAAAATCTCATTTACCGCTTATCTTGCAACTTGTTGGGCTTCTACAATTTATAATCACAAAATTATGCACGCATATCGAAGAAGAAATAAAATTGTTTTATTTGAGGACGTAGATGTTGCATGCGTTGTAGAACGAGATATTGTAGACAAGAAAGTCCCTACGAGTTATATCATTCGAGAAGCTCAAAACAAAAACGTAGTTCATATTTCGGATGAAATTCAAGAAGCAAAGCAATCTAAATCAGAAACCGCTGCCACATCAACAAAAAAACTGAAACAAAGCAAAGCTAGTTTGATTACACGATTACCCGGATTCATTCGAAGATTTATTCTCAAACACATGACCAAGAATCCATGGCTAAAAAAAGAGATATTCGGTACTGTAGGTCTTTCCTCAATAGGAATGTTTACGATGGGAAGCGGAAGCGCTATTCCCGTAACAGTGCATAGTTCAACATTTATCGTCGGAGGGATCGCGAAAAAACCTTGGGTAGTAGGGAATGAAATAAAAATACGAGATATTATAACTGGCACTATTTCGATGGATCATGATCTAGTTGATGGCGGTCCTGCTGCACGAGCGATTGCCGAACTCAGAAATAAAATCCGGGAGTGTCACGGGTTAAATGCAATTGAAAAGGAATTAGGAATTCAATACGATTAAGAATTTTCGCTTTTCTTTGATTTCTTTCTTTCTTTTAATGGTTCGGTTGCTGAAACAACGATTTCTACAAGAGTCACAGCAATTTGAGTATGACCTTCTCCATCTAAAGCGTTCGCAAGCTCTAATAACGCAGCAATTGCTCCGATTATTTCATCGCCATTGAAATACTTCTCAAATTCTGTTTGCACCATTCTTCTGGATTCATCACTAAGATACAACACCTTCATTTCAGGTAATCCCATATTTTCATACATGGGATCAAATTCAACTAAGCTAAGAACCTTTTCTATCAGAGGATGTCTTTTGTTTTGTTTGATCATTACTTTATGGATAATTGATAAAGGATTATTTTTTTATCTTATCCACTACAAGTCTTGAAAAAATTCGACAGATGGTCTCCTAAGAATTTATAATGGAACTTTTGTTTCTTTACTTGTGAAAGTATCAAAGAAAAAAGTGAGATACCTGGTTTTTGAGGGAGGTGGTGGTAAGGGGCTTATATACTTGGGAGTGGTCAAAGCATTAGGCGAAACTGGCGTTTTGGAATACATTACAAAACAGATATCTGGGAATGAGGTTTACCGTTTAAATCCCAAGAAAATTCGAGGAGTAGCTGGGACAAGTGTCGGATCCTTGGCAGCCACTTTAATAGCATCGGGTTATACACCGGATGAATTACACCATATTTTAACCCAAGATTTTGGAATGTATGTCTTGGACAAAATTGATTATGGCACTATTCCAACCGTATCTACAAAAGAAAATCCAGGTTATATTGTTAAAAACCAACCAATTCCAGAAGACAGAGAAACTTTAGATAACTATTGGAGGAATTATATAAAGACCGACAAAAGATCGTTCAAACGAATAATGAGACTTCCGGGAAAAGCTTTTACTCATCTTAACCGGAAGTTTTTTGTCAGTCTAATGAAATGGTGGTTGGATTACAAAGAACGTCAGATCGCGAAAAATTCATCAGAATCCGAATTGGATGATTTTGATTCCATCTTTAAAATGGAGACAACAAAGACCGCATTTGAAAAAGTATTAGAATCCCCAGATACTATGAATAGTCTCAAATATGATCTTGGTCTATTTCTATCCGAATTTATTCGTGAGTTTATTGATTCTCAAATTGAAAAGAAATCTGGTATAAAAAATTGTACATTTCAGCAGTTTTACAATGAATTTGGCATTGATTTAGTCATAACAGGATTCAACATAACTAGAAATGAGATATTATATTTTCGTAATGAGGGTATTTGGAGAGATTTGTCCGTTGCAGACGCTGTTCGAATGAGCGTCTCCATACCATTAATCTTTAAGCCAGTATTTTTCTGCTATGATGATTCAAAGATCTACCCGATACCAGAGAATGTGGATTTGAAGAAATGTGATTTGATGGTGGACGGGGGGGTCGGAAATAATTTTCCGCTGCATGTTTTTGATGAATCAAGATCACGGTCATCTAGATTAAACAATCAAGTATTGGGTTTTAGACTGAAACGAACAAGAAATGAATGTTACGATGAAGAACTAACTCTAGCTCAATTCATAGAAAAAATAGGATTTTCATTGTTGGGGCAGACAACTGAGCTTCAAATTCGAACGGATGAAGAAAAAGATCAAGTCATTGAGCTTGAACATGAGGGAATAAATACCCTTGATTTTCTCTATTCCGAAAAAACTCAAAGATATATAGATATGGCATATGATACCACAATGGAATATTTTGAATAAAAAAAAGGTTAGAGCTCGTAATGTTCTCTTTCTTTCAAAAAAATGGCCAAAATCGTACCACCTAAAAATAATATTGACATTACGACCATAAACCATTGGGCTACGATGAAAACAAATAATATACCACTGATTTGTCCCGCTAACATTAAAACTCCAGTGGATGTTTCTTCGGGAACTGGATAGGTTATTTCAGCACCATAAGTTAAGCCAACAGGAAGTGCAGAGACCAATAAAAATCCAAATATGAAACCTAAGATAAATATGATAACAATATTTTGGGTGAATTCAAGGAGTAGAACCAATGGAACTGCACTTCCCATTGCCAATAATAGAAAAGGTTTTCGTTTTTTGGTTTTATCTGAAAGCCCTGATAGTACCACAGCTCCAAAAATTCCCCCCAGAATCATTACACCGCCTACAAATCCGACTGTTTCTGAATCTGGAATTTGATCGAAGATGGATTCAATTTTTGTACTGAGAGCGTTAAATGCACCCAAACCTATGAAAATACAGGTTAGGAGAATAAGGAAATCTTTGGAGAGAAAGAGTTTTTTCACGCCATCCCACATCAATACTTTTGTTTTTTCAGCATAGGGATTTGGAGGACTTGGGGGTTTCTGTCTTACGAACATAATATATAAAACTGAAATTCCAATTCCAAAAATTCCATAACTTAGTAGTAACACATTCATACTGTATGCTTCAAATAAGATTGGAGATACAACCATTCCAATAATGCTTCCAAGGAGTACAGACATAGTTCCCAATCCGGTTGCCATAGTCTTTTCGTTTTCTGTAAACCATGTCGCAGCCACTTTAGTACTAGCGTTGAGAACAAAAGGTTGACCAATTGCAATTCCAATTTGCATCAATAAAACCCAAAGAAAATTTGTGTTATTAAATGCTCTAAGTAATCCAAAAACACCTGTTAAAATTACACCAACACCTACTCCCCAGCGTAATCCCCATTTATCAATTAAATAACTTGCAAGAAAATTGATCGGAATATATGCATATAGAAAAGTTGCAGTAAGTTGCTCTATGTGAAATGCCGTTACTCCCATATGGGTTGCGGTAGCATCGGTAATTGGCGCAAATGTAAGCCAAAAAATCTGTGTGACTATTCCTATTAACACATACATAATCAAGACTATCCAGCGATAAGGATATGCCTTGTATTCAGATGAAACTGTTTCATTCATGATAATCATCTACATGTCAGTATGTAAGTTAAAAAAACTAGATCTCAATTGAAATTTCACAATGGGAACAAATAAGAAAATAAGAATTAATGGTTCTGATGTTGTATATAATTAATGATGAGATAGGTCTCTACAATTATGAAACTCACAATGTCAATATAAGTAACCAGAGCACAAATATTTAGCGGAAAAAGTGTCCCACTGATTATAATTCGTGCAAGATAACAAGTCATATAAAACGGAAGAAGGGAAATCAACCAAATTATTGATTTCTCTGGAAATGATCGTTGTTTAAATTTTCTAAATATTAATCCTTTCTGGTATAACGTGTACAGGGGTATGTCCAATAATAGAATTATGAGAATTCCCATCCATGTTTCCAACTCAAAACCAATTCCTAACGCTTCTAGTGCTCCGTTCAATCCCCCTCTCAGACTTTCTTGGATTCCAAAAAGAAATAGACCTAAATGTGCTATAAGATAAGTTAGAATTTTTCCCCCCATGGTGTTTTTAGGGTAATAAGGGAAATCAATATCTGCCGATTGGGGCTGGTTGCGAGTCTTTCGATAGTAAAATATCATTACTAAGATCCCTATGACGAATCCGGTAAAATATTCCCATAAGGACCAGAACGGTAATCCCCAATCCAAATTATTACGGCCTATAGCTTGCCACACATCTGCTATACTGAATCCGATTCCGAAAAAAATCATTATCATCAGAGAATCCCCAACAAATTTACACTCTTTTCCTGCAAATCCCAAATAAATCAAAACTGGAATAATAGCAAACGCTACTGCAAAATTATCCCTCATCGCTTTATAATTACGAGCAGTTCCATCCAGACCATTTATATACACTTGGTAGGTAAGAGGTGAAATGTGGGGGATTATGGCACGTGCAATTAATATCCCTAATACCCAACTTGCAATGAAAATCACCAAACTTAACCAAAAATCATAGAGAGTATATTGATTTTTCCTACTAAACATATATCCTCCCAGAAATAACGCAGCTAATGTACTCCATGCAATACCACATACAAAAAGCCAGAAATACCCATACCACCAAGGCACTATAATGCCAAATCTATCATACACTCCCGGATATACCCAAGGAATACCTGCTTGTCCTACTAAAGTTCCCCATCCCCTCCGGAGTACTCGAAATAGAATTACAATCACACCAAAGATATATGGATTGAATTTTTTTCGTGGACCAAACACAATTGACAAAAAGAGTAATAATAGAAGCATCGCAACAGTAGGATCACTTGTTCCAGATCCCCGAATGTGCCATCCTATACCAAATAGGAGCGCTCCAATTATTGTGATCCCGAATTTATTTCTCACTCCAATAATCGATTTTGATTCAAAGGATTTTTCCATATATTCTTTTGTTAGTTTGATATATAAAAAAACCACTTAGCTATATTTTTTGGTTTCATTTGATAGTAGACATGATAATTACAACATATATTGTAGTAATTCGTCCGATGGTGGGACATAATTTTCCGCTAATGAGAGAATAACAGAAGTTGGTTTTAGCCTTTCCTTTGAACGACCAGGAGATTATTTTTGTATGCGCCAGGATTCAGTAACAGGTAATATGTTAATCTTATGGACAAATGGGCATAACAGAAAGAATTATGACATCTATTTTGCACGGTATGGAGTAGAAAAACTTCAGATATGGTTGATTGCGACGATTACTACATCGAGTAAGGTAATGATTTGTGCAGCAACAGTCATTGCTGTCTTTTCAATTAGACAAAAACGACACATCTAACCATTTTTTTTTCACGAATTCATATACCTTGTTTCCTTTCCATTTATGACCATATGGTGTTACATCAATTCCTAAATTTTCTGTCTTTCCTAATAATTCATAGATTTTCCGTAGTTCATTATAGGTATGAATTGCAGACTCTATCGGAAAAATAGGATCTTTTACGCCATTAATGAAAAACAGAGGGCGAGGAGCAACTAAACTTAAAATTTTCCCTAATTCACCGTATTTTAGAATTTTCGGAACATAATTATCTGTGCAATGCTGTTTTTCTAGTATGGAAGATTTGAACGTACTGCAAAATCCTGCAACAATTGCCATGGATATTCTTATATCAATTGCAGCTGTATAGGATGCAATAGTTCCTCCCATACTCAATCCAGCAACGCCAATTTTGGAAGAATCCACATCTTCTCGAGAAAGGAGATAATCCACCTGCTGCATCGTATCATAAATACGTAAACCGCTGATCGTGTGACCCAAAATTAACATATTTAAAGCATATTTTCGTTCTAAGTGATCATAGTTTTTTTTTACTGATTTTCTTGCATGCCCCCTTTCGCCAAAACCCCATTGATCCGCAGTAATAGTAATACATCCTAATTCAGCGAGATCTTTTGCCCATGTACCAGAGTAAATTAAATTTTTTCGCAATCCTACTAAATTTTCTTTTCTCATTAAATGACCGTGTAAACAGATAAAAGCTGGAAGATCATCAGCTCTTTCTAGTTTTGGAATGCATATAATCGCGGGAATAAGGGTTTCGAACCATGATTTTATATAAATCATTTCCGTTTCATATTTTTTGAATGAATGAATATTCTTGGATGTGCTTTCCGCTATTACTATGCATTCCTCCTTCCTCTTTCTATCAGGAATTTTTATTAATTTAATGAATTTCTTCCGTAAAGTGGACTGCCATTCTACAAAATCATTTGGATTTTGTAAGTAGCTTAGATCAAAATCTTCTTCCCAATCCAACTTTTCATATATTTTATTGCAAAGTTCAGTAAAGGAGCAAGCTTGTTTGATTTCTTTATCATTCCAATGCTCTATCTTCATATCTATACATAAAACAGAAGCTAAGATAAAATAATTCTAAAATTAAAAAAAGGTTTGAATTGATTGACATATACTAGTTTTCTTCGATGTACTAGCATAAAGATACCACCTAAAATAACGATCCACCAATACTTCCTAGATAAATCCACAGAAGAACAGATTTTTTAAATTAAAGATGCACTGATTTTATTGAACGATAACCTGCTGCATTGGTGATTTTTTTCACTCTTTCTACTAGTTTGGGATCTTCATTACCTAATGATTCATTCTGTTCCAGTTTCAATAAAATACGATCCAAATCTGTGTATTTCATATCTAAAGCAAATTCATCGGTTACCCCTGGCATAAGATCGGGCGAGGGGGATTTATGAATAATTACTTCGGGTATGTCTAATGCATGAGCTAATTCATATACTTGAGTCTTATATAGATGCGCAATAGGTGCGATATCCGATGAATCATCACCATATTTAACAAAAAATCCAGAAACAAGTTCTGTTTTGTTTGTACATCCAACTACCGCATATCGGAGTCGTTCAGCGTAAAAATACTCCAAAATCATGCGAAGTCGATGTTTAATCCTATAATAAGCAAATCCTTTACGCATTTTTTCTGGTCCTGCATTATGTAAATCGTCAATAAAAGGATCTTCACTTACGGCACTCATGGTTTTTCGGGTCCATTTTTCTTGGAATTTACGGGGAAATAACCATGCGGGTGGAAATAAACGGTAAACACCTATAAATCGCAAAACCCAAGTTAATTTCATGACTTTATAGCCTATTCCAAGAGAATTAGCTACAAGTTTAGACTCTTTCAAAGTGTTCTTAGAAGAATCTCGATCTGGCATTAATAATCCTAAAACTTTTTCCTGACCTAATGCCAATACCGTTAACTTTGCCGTGACAGCGGAATCAATTCCTCCTGAGATTCCAATCACAGCCCCTTTATAATGATATTTATAGATTTTCTCCCGGATGAATTCTACAATCTCGTCAATCTCCACCATATAATTCTAAACTCGAGAGTATTTATTAAATCATTTATGAAATTTTAGAAATATATTGACGCAATACTAATCATGTTTAAAATTTATATCAGCAATTTCTTTTTATCAGTGGGTGGTAGGTAGATGTATCATTTTCAGGAATATCAAGATATCGAAATAACGGTTTACAATCCCTTTATCTGCACTTTAGTGGGGATAGTGAACTTGAATTTAGACAATAACATCGCTATATGCTCGTTAGAAGATGATTCTGGCAACCGAATTGTCGGATTTTTCTATCAAAAATTCGCAGATCTGCTTTCTGATCATCACTTACAAACCCGGATACCTTTCAAAATAAGTATAGTCGCAGGTGATATTAAAAATCAAGGAGAAAAACAGTTCTTCGAAGTATATCAATGTATATTTGAGAAGGATTTTTTAATAAATAGCAGTTTATTGGCATCACACAGTTATTGTGAAATGTCCACTTATCTTAATAGTCATATCCATGTACATTCTCCCTTTAATCCATCCCAGATTTTCGGTATCGTTTACCATGATTATTTAATGTATTTATTTGAAGATCAAGAATTATTGAAATTACCCATAGAAGATCCGAAAATCTCTCTAAAGGTTAGAATCGCATTTCAACAAGCAATATTTCGCAACTGGAAACCTCTTGCAACTTTTAATATTGATGAAAACCTCTATTTAGATTACTTTTTGACATATTTTGGTGAACGAGAAATAGAATTCATCAATTTTGAACTGAAAAAATTAAAACCATATGGTGATGACTGCTCCTTTCAAGCTGAGGTTATGGTTCGTTCGCGAAATCTGGGATTACAAGGGAGGGTTGATCGCATTTTATGGAACAAGAATAAAAACTCGTTTATCTTATACGAAACAAAAACAGGTCGAACTTCTTTTTCATCGGAGAACACTGCAAAATTTCAATTAATGGCTTATTCTTTAATTTTAAATGAGTACTATTCAAAACAACTAGAAGGCTTATTTCTTGAATACCCCAGAAATGATCTTCAAGATCGGTTAAAATTGATAGAATATGATGAGAAACAAATTGTTCGTTTAATAAATATGCGTAATCAAATTTGGGCAATTAGTATTGGTAAACGACCTGAAGAGGGACCGTTCAAGAGCTGTTCTTCTGAATGTTTTCAAAAAGATGTTTGTGCTTTTTATTGCTTGCGTTCTTTCTTAACAAAACATTGTATTGAATGTGACCGCTGCAATTATAATCCCATTCTGCTTCGAAAGGAGGATTTTGAAGAATTTCGTAGAATTAATGTGTACTATGATTGGTTTTACCAATTTTTAGAAATGGAATATCTGAATAATCAAGATTTATTATTAGAATTAGGGTTACCATCAAAAGATCGAGAATCTTTGGGAAATTGTTTTTCAAGAGTGGTAATAGCTGATTTACTACGGGAAATGAGTGAAAATGATGGAGAGACTAATTCAAATAAATTTTGGATCAAATTTGGTCGTGAAAACAATTATGACTCAGATTTTACGAATACCCGTATGGATTCTTCAGATTATATATTAATCACACCGCAAAATTATCGTCCCCTCACCTTACAATCAATTCCTGGAATTATACATAATATTCAGAAGCACCATGTGATAGTAGAGGTTACTTTAGATTATTTCTCCCAAGTCTCAAATTACTCCAAAGATACAATATTTCGAATTGACATGATAACCTCAAATCGAATTATTAACAATGAAAAATCCGCTTTAGACGCTTTTCTTCGAATCCCATATCATAAAGGTTATGAAAATCTCAAACAAATTCGAAAATATTTAATCAATTTCAATATCAAACTTGCGGAAACATCAATACCTCTTAAGAAAGAAATTCAAGATAAATTAAAAAAAAAGCATTATAACACAGATCAAATCAGCGCAATACAAAAATCCCTATCCTTCGAGGATCTTCTCTTAATTCAAGGACCTCCTGGAACAGGAAAAACTACAGTAATAACAGAAATAGTACACCAATTAAACAGAAAGATGGAGCATATACCAAATTTTATAAAATCCCATAAACCAAAAAAAGAGGAACAAAACAAAGAATTCAAGCGAAATAAAAATGAGAAGGATAAAAATCAAATTTACAATGAATCAACTAATCAAGTTCCGGATTTCGAGGTCGAAAATTACTACATACGAAAAAAGATTCTCATAACTGCTTATACTAACCGAGCTGTAGATACAATGGTGGAAATGCTCTTAAAAAAGTATCCATCAATTGATATACTCCGCATTGGAGCAGAATTATCGGTGTCCAATTCGGTTAAACAATATTCTATAGATTTTAAATGTAAGAAGCAAGTAAAATTCGATGACGGTCATTTATATACCGTGAATTCTTCGAAAAATGCTCATGATTTGATTAACAATGCTAGCATAATTGCAACTACATGCTTAGGTGCTAACTCAGTATTATTACAAGATATAGAATTTGAATATGTGATAATTGACGAAGCAGGACAATTAATTGAACCTGCTGCACTTATACCAATATTAAAATCCAAACGCGTCATATTAGTTGGAGATGATGCTCAACTACCTCCTATCTCGGTGAAAGAACAAAATCCATTGCTTAGCTCAGAATATTTTACTGAAAAAAAATATTTACATGGATTTGAAGGAACAATTCTTGACTATCAGCAAGGAAATAAAGATACTACTCAAATCATTGATAGTCGAAAACAAATATTCCTAAAAGAATTAGAGCAGTTAGGTATCAATCCTACAGATACGTTAAGTATTTCACTATTCCAGCGATTGAAACGAATTTTTCAAAGAAGTGATTTTTATATTTTACTCACACATCAGTATCGGATGCATAAATCTATCTGTAAATTCGTTTCCGATCAATTTTACGAATCAAAACTTGTACCAGGGGAAATTAATGGTACAAATATAGGCGATCAGTCGGTGTCTATTTTTTACAAAGCACATAACATAAAATTAAACGGGCATATTAAAGAAAATAATTTGTCAGTGATACCATTTTTAAAAATTTGGCAACCCCATTTACCTATGATTTTTCTGGATACTAAATCTGTAAATGCATTTGATTCCAAACTAGATGAGAGATATGACGAGATGAGTTCCAGATTTAATGAAAAAGAAGCAGATTTCTTAGTTAAAACTGTCGCGTATTTATTACATTTACATCCAATCTGTCAACGTAATTCTTCCACATCCAGCAAAGAGTATGAATTAAAACAAGAAGATTTTAAGAGATTTCTTTCAAACATCGGCATAATAACTCCTTATCGAGCACAAGTTCGGAAAATTGGAGATTTATTATCTGACGCTTTTAGGGAGGACAAAACTATTCAAAAACTCATCTCCAAGTTCCTTATCGTAGATACTGTGGATAAATTCCAAGGAAAAGAATGTGAAATAGTACTAATCAGTCTTGTTGATTCCAATCCTGATAAAAAATTAAGTGCACTGTATTCAGAACTTCGAAGAATGAACGTATCAATAACCCGTGCAAAAACTAAACTCATCGTGATAGGTAATTCGGATATGTTTCAACGAACGACACCGAAAAAAACTCATTCAATTTTAGATTTCTTTATTTCTCCAACGTCCGTGTCTTATCATTCCAAAAATAAAGATAATCGTCCTCCAGAGAATAATTTAAAAAGCATTAAAAAAATTCACCAATTTTTTACTAATTTAGTGCAATATGTTCAAACACATAATGGCTACGTGTTATTGGACGAAAACATGATAACTAGCATGGAACTGAAAGATTGAGTCACAAACTAAATCCTAGTGTTGTGGTCGTTTTTCAGCAAAAACATAAAAGATAGGAATAATATTATCTATTTAAAGACATGGTAATCGAAGGAACCCGAGAGCCTTTGCCATCTTCAATCCAAAATCTGTTATTAGATTCAGAGAATAGAATCCTCCAAACGGGATTTCATAAAGGTTCAATAATCACAAAACTTAAAGATGGTCAGAATTCTATTGTATTCTCTGATACCATAGATATATCGGAAGATCTGTCAAAAATCGATGGTTTAAAAGTAGGTGTTAATGGGGACCTTGCAATTGCAGAAAAAGGAGTTTTTGAAATTTCCAAATCCAAAATTTTGTATTCCGTGAAAATGGATAAGGAAATTGTTAAGACTTTTGATAAAGCTCGGTTTAATACCAGTTTTCCATATATTACAGCGTTTTTGCATACCAGCTGTTTGTATAACTACTCTCAGAAACATCCAATAAACCATCTAGATTTTGTTAGAGGAGAAATTTTAAGTCATCCGGTAGCTTTATTATATCACAATAGTATTTTAGTTGGAGATAGAGCCGTAATCGATGATCAAGGATATCCCGTTTTTTATAATGCGTTTCTTATTCAACGATCCGAGTCTTCTCAACCTGAGGAATTGATTTCATTTACATATGAACCGATTTTTCGAATGAATATTCATTTTATCAAATGGATTATCATTTTGGGAGTCGAAATGCTGAAGTGACCTTCGATTCTGCATATAAGGATAAGTTTGTTAAAAAGCTCTCTTTTTTATTGCCACCTTTTGATCGTTTTGTTGCAAAAGTAGAACTTCCAGAGCAGGAACCCGTGTTTCCCTCCCGTGAGAATGAAATAAGAAAGATTGCGGATATGATAAAGGGCAACCGATCCATGATTATTCCTGTAATTAGCGAAGTAGGTGCAGGAAAAACTCATTTTTTATGGGGAATTTACAACAGTTTTGATGTAGAGGCTATCACTACGTTTCTTTCTTTTCCGCGCTCGAAAGAAAAATTTTTGTATTATCTTTATTCAAATTTTATCAAGCAATTCGGTCAAAATAACCTAAGAGATTTTTCTCAGAATTTTGGAGAAAAATTTGGAGCAGCGGAGAGATTATATGGACTATTTCGCACTCAAAATACAGAACGAATCGTAATATCTGCAATTGATCAATTAAAAGATGAATACGATCCAGAGTGCTTAGAACAATGTGTTAATGTGACTATTCAGCATCTTATGGACAACGATAAGTCTCAAATTGCAGAACGCTGGTTGTTAGGACAAGTCATGGATGTCGAAGACTTGTTTCTCATCAATGCCACCGATGACCTTTCCAATGAGTGTATGGCAAAAACCATGTTGAAATTGATTATTGAAAATCATAATGAGGAAATTGTCCTTTTATTCGATGATCTCGATAAAGTAGCCAAGGAATTTGACAGTTCTACGGTATTTAATGAAACTGGTGTAGATGTGAATTGGGCTGGAGATCTAGAGGAAGTATGCGAAAAAAACAGTCCAGATTCAGGAGAGTTTGCCCTTCTTGAGGAATTAATCGCATTGATGAAAGACATCAATAATTTAAAAATTGTGGTAACACTGGAACAAGAAGAATCGGGACGATTTATAGAATGGCTAAAGGATAAACAAGATAAATGCTCAATATATATCGCAGATCCCATTCAATTGGGTCCTATTTCACTCAAAGATGCATATCATCTCTATTTTTCCCGCTTAAAAAATTTCTGCCTTAAATATAACATCAATCACCCCACCGCCGATCGTTTTTTTAAACCTGAGAAAGATTTGGAAGAATATTTAGATATATATAGGGAAGATCTCTATTTTCCACTGAATCAAGAAATATTAGAGGTAATTTATGGGATCACTTTTGGAAATCCTCGTCAAATTTTGAAGAATTTTAAGCGAATTTTTGATGCAATTATTTTCGAGGAAATTCGAGTTGAGGATATTAAAACGGAATACAAACGTTTTTTGCGCAAATAGTTTTTTATTTTCTTTCGATACACTTTCCTTTAATAACATGATATTTTTCACATGAAAAACAAAATCCTTTCCCTTTCTCATTATTGTCTAATCCCCGTTTGAAACAGTTGGGACACATCTCGTATTGGAACTTTTTCTTGTTTTTTATTCCACTTATTTTTACGATATTAAATCCACAAATAGAACAAGTCCCTTTTAATAGGCGAGGATTTCCATTATGTGGGAGAGGAATTCTATATTTGCAATCTTCATTTAAGCAAAGCAAATACTTTTTTCTGTCCTTTGTTATAATGAGCTGCATTACATTTTTCTTACAACGAGGGCAATATGCAGTAGTAGAGGATGATTTTTCAGACTCAACGATAGAAGGATTTTGCTCTTGTTTTTTTGAGTAAAATTTTTTGATGGTTGTATTTTTTCCTTTAATTATGTTGCCTGATTGCTCTAATGTCCTCATATTATTGAGAAATTGAGATTTTTGGGCTCGAAATTTATCAAATAATTTTAAGAATTCCTTGCGTATTATATCTACCGCCTTATCCATAGATATTTTTCCCTCCTTTACTGCATTCAGATATGTTTCTACCCATTCCGTGAACTTTGGTTCTAAAAATGAGAGCCATATATTCTTTAATGAATCCATTAAAGTATATCCTAATTCCATTACAAAGTAAGTTTTTTGAATGCGTTTGATGTATTCTCTACTTTCTAAGGTTTCAATATGACTGGGACGGGTAGATTTGGTACCCAAGTTATTTTTTTCCATTAACTTTAGGATAGTTGTATCAGTATATCGCGGAGGTGGTTGGGTTTCTTTTTCTAATAATAAAATATCCTTTATGGGAATTATTCCTTTGGAAAATTTTAGATCTATATCATATTTTGGTTTTAGAAATGGAGCTATTTCATAAAATCCAGGAGAAATTAAGATTAAGAACCTTCCTATAAAAATTTCTTTTAAAATATCAACTTCTATCTTGGTTTGCACTTCTTCTGCATCTTCCCCAAATAATGCTAAATAGTGACGTACAATTATATCATATACTTTTTCTTGCAGAGAATTTTTAAATTGGGAAGATTGGGGATTCACAGATTCAATTGGGGTTATTGGAGGATGATCTCCTGCATCTATAGGACCATTTCGGGGGATAACCTTACCACATTGAAATAATTTTTGTATCCAAGTGCCGTAATTAGGGTGGATCATTAATTTTTTTAAATATTGCACATGATTGAAGTTAGGGTTATATTTATTACTGTCTGTACGAGGATAACTAATCAATTTATTGAGATATAAGTCTTCCAATGTCTTTAATGCGACATTAGCAGAAATACCTAGCTTCCTAGTAAGCAAAATTAATGCATTTGAAGTATTAAGTGGATAAGGGGGTTTAACTCTTCGAGGAGTATTACTTATGTCGGTTATTGACCCACTCTGGGCATTTTTTATTTTATTATAGGTATTATCTGCTACTTTCTGGTCCTTAAATGGATTACTAATGTGTTGAACTTTCAAGGAAATTGGTTCAGCGGTAGTTTTGGGTAATAAATCCGCTTGAATTACCCAGTATTTGTCAGGTTTAAAGGTTCGAATTTCATTTTCTCTCAAATAAAGTAAGTAAAGTAATGAACTTTGAACTCTACCAATTGAAGCAAATTTAGCTTGAAGTTTTTGTAGTAACGGTTTTAAGGTTAAAGAAACTTCTCGTGTGGCACTAAAACCTATAATTGCGTCGACAATGGCTCTTGTTTCCCCAGAGTCTGCCCAATCATATTTTGGAGGTATTAAATTTGAGAATGCTTGTTGGATATCTTGGGTTTGTAATGTGTTTAACCAAAGTTGTGATACCTTTATGGATTTATTTGCGGGTTTAATATTGGATAATGCGTCGATCAGTCCAATGTTACATCCCTCTACATCTGCATCCGTTGCAATAATACATTGTTCACATTTTTTAGCGTAATTTTTCAGTACTTTAATGTAGGGACCGGCATACGAAACGGGGAATTTAGCAATTGCATTTTGATCAGTAATGATTTCACGGGGATCATGTGCGGCCCATTTTTTATATTTCGGGGTATTCTGATAACCTAAGATGTGTCCTCTCAAAGGAATAATATATAAATCACGAGAGGAATTGTAAAAAATAGAGAAACCGGGTTGTTTTATGGTGGTATACGTTCCTAATGCATCTGCAATTGCTTGGGCTGCTTTATATTTTTCGCTAATTAGCATCGTCGGCATCCTAATATTTCACCAGAATCATTACCGCAGTCTTTGAAATATTAATAATCCTTCACTATTTAATTCCACTTAGTCTTTCCCATAACGATTACCTTAAATCTAAAAGCCATTTAACAAACATATTAAAATGAAAGATCTCTCGCCATTTTTTGCACCTAAAAGTGTCTTGATTATTGGTGCTTCTAGAAATGAATTCACATTTAACTGGCAAATTGTAAAAAACTTGCGGGAATTGATGTATAAGGGAGAGATATATGTAATTAATCCAAACGCTGATGATATTTTGGGCATTAAATGTTATTCTTCCTTAGAAGAATTACCAACGATTCCCAACCTTGCGATAATTCTTTTGATGAAAAATATCACAGAGACAGTAGAAGAACTCGCAAAATATGGGGTTAAACATTGTATTATCCAAGCAGATTTAAGTATATCAGATAATTATGAGGATTTCATTCAAGAACTCCAACGAATTTCTGATGAATATAAAATATTAATAATTGGTCCCGGAAGTATTGGTTTGATAAATACATCAAATTTCTTTACTTCTTCTATTATACCTGTTCGTCGTCATATTATACAGAATCACCGGAAGAATCGTACAAATGGATCCTTGAGTTTTTATGCCCAATCTGGGGGGTTATCTGGTGCATTAGGATGGTGGAATCCCATTCAAGAATTTCCTATATCAAAAGTAATCCATATTGGTGAATCCATCAATGTGACAGCAGCCGAAGTGATTCAATATCTATTTGATGACATAGAAACCCAAGTTATCAGTTTATATCTTCGGACTTTAACTCCAGAAGTCGTTAATGTCATACAGTCGAATGATTCTCGCAAACCTGTCTTATTTAAGTACGTTGGTGAGAACTCTGCACTATTGGAAAACTTGCAAAGAACTTTAGCAATTGAAGTAAACAATTATATCGAACTTTTCGAGTTTGCAAAAGTCTTTTTATGGTGTCCACCTCCAAAAGGGAACACAGTCGGAATCATTGGACCTTCAAGTGGTGCAATACATTTAGTTGTATCAGAGATGCATCATACAGGAATAGACCTTGCAAATCTTAATTCTCAAACAAGGAAAATAATTTTGGATAAAGTAGGAGGATCTACAAGTTTAAGGGGAAATCCCGTTGATTACTGGCCTCCAAAAAAATTCATCGGAACGGATGTTTGTAATGTTTATTATATTTCTAGCAATGCCTTACTTGAAGATAGTAAAGTGGATGCCCTTTTCTTAGCCCTAGAATTTTTTTCCGAAATTGAATTTGATTTCAGTATTTTTTCAACTATTCAAAAAAGATTTCCCCATAAACCAATAATTGCAGTATTAATAATGGCGGAGAAAGAAGGACGAGAACGAATCATTACGTGTGCCACGCAACTTCACATTCCGGTATTTGTGGACGAAGTGGAGCGTGCAATTCGAGCTTACGCAGCGTTTATTGGATATCATTTAAAAAAATAAAATAACAGAAATTGTATCAAAAGAAAAATGTTAGAAAATTGATTTTAACTGATCTGGTATTACTTCATTAGGGGTTGGAACTAATAGGAATGGTTCAACCTTACATTTTTCGCATTTTTGTCCCATTAACAAATAAAATTTGAATCCATTATGTTCTTTTGAGGTGACTAATTGAACATCGATTAGTTTAGCAGTGTCATCGCATCCACATGGAATTTTAAATGCTTCAAAATCACTAAATCGTTTCTTGGGATCATTTAATTTTTTGAAGGTGGACTCCGCAAGCAGATTTTGTACATTAGTGTTGTTTTCGATAATTAGTGGAGTATAATCACTCAGCTGCAAAACTCCCTCCTCGTTGTATGTAACATTTCTCATTACGCTGAACAAATCTACTTCCATGTTTTCCTCAGATTTTGCTTCCATAGGAATTGGGTCGATGAAAATATCAGTTAATTCCTCTGGCACATTCATATTGGGCAGAGGAGTGAGAACAAATGGATTGGTTTTACATTTCTCACATTTCTTCCCAATCATTAAGTAGAAGTGAAATTCTTTGTAAGATTTTGGTGTTACTTTTTGGATTTCACCTATCTTTACTGGAGAACCGCAATCACAGTGAATTGCATTAAACTCTTCAATATTAGGTATGATTTTATCGATGTCTTCGATTCTGTCAAATAAGGAATTTTCCAAAAGCGATTCTACAATGGGTTTGAATCCTAATTGCACAAAATCTATATCATCTGTGAGCAATTGCCCATTTTCATCATATTTGGGATCTTTTATGATTAAAAATAGGTCATTTTCATCATCTTCACTTAAATCCATAGTGGAAACTGCTGTAGGTTTACCAACTCCTCCCGTTTTTATGGTTTGCGGTGTTTCAAATGGTTCTATACCTTCAGGATACTCAAATCGAAATATATATTGGACTTGTTCTTCTTGTATGTTTTCCCGAACGAGAGAAAGACTGGTATAATCGTTAGACATTAATGGAAATTCTAGAACTTGTAAAGGAAACTGTTCCTCAAGCATATAATCTCGTGCATCATCAAGTAGAATCTGAATAAATGTTTTTATCTTATTTGCTTGATCATAGATCTCTTGCTGCAATTCTTCCCGATGCATGTACTTGAACTCATTCCACTTCTTTTTCATATATTTCTTCAAGAAATTAGGCAGAAAACAGACTGGTAATATTAACAAAAAGGAATAGATTTGATACGGACGTAGGGTAGGTATGTAAAATATAAAAATCGTTCCAATCAAGGCTGCCATAATGACAAGATTTATACGATTGAACCTTTTTAAATAAGGAGCTCGAATATTATGTTGTTTTGCAATTTCTTCTGAACGTTCTTTAATAGTAAATGCAGCTTCTCTAATATTTAGTCGTTCATATTCTGCTCTTAATTTGGCTATTCGATCCTTTTCCGTAGGATGTGTCTTTTCAACGTTCAAAAAATCTTCCGTGTGGTTTGTTATATATTGATCGTAAATCTTCTGTTGGAAGATAAAATCAAAACTTTCCTCTGAAATCCAATCTAGAAATCTCACACTTAATAACTCTTTTTCAAGGTAAGACCGAATTTTCGAGCTTATTTGTGCACCATCAGAAACAGAACTTGTAGTTTCATCTTTTTTTTTATCTTCTTCTTCCGGTGGATTCTTACTAAATCGGTCTCTTAGTCGTTTGAAAATCGATATTCACCAAGCCAACTTAATAATAGAACCTAATTAATGTTTTTGTTAAAGATTATAGTATGATTACTTTAAGGTATGCATGTCAGAAAGGAACTGATTTCACAGAGTTAGTTAGAAAATACTACGAATCCAATTAACTAACATCATAAATCCCCAAATATTCAGCAGTACACCTACCATAAAAAGCATATATACGGTCGTGGCTTGTTCGGGACTGGTTAAATAGTCTGTCAATTGCGAACCTCTGAATCCGTCATCGGATAGTTCTTCATCTCCAAGTTCATCATTGATTCTGAGTTTTCTTCTCATTTGGTATTTACTCGTAATAGCCATCCCTGTGCCTCCTATAATCAACAGTCCCATTCCCATTGGGACAACCCATGCTATGATGCTTTCAATCTCTGGAATAAGTTGGTAAATAAACGCAAATACAAAACCAACTGAACCAATGCAAAAGAGAGTAATAAAAAAAATTCGATGAGTGATCCTGCTCACGGGGTTTTACCTACTAATTAAGTGTTCATATTTACAAAATTGATGGCACTTTATTAATTTAGTGACTTATAAAGGGAGATAACGAGGATCATATTATTTCCAAATATTTACCAATTTTCTCCAATGCATCTATTGCATAATCCAGATCTTTATTCTCTAGCAATGCGTTCATTTGAACACGAATTCGAGATAATTCCTTTGCAACCATTGGAAACACAATGGGAGTTGTAAAGATGGATTCTTCTTTAAAAAGAAGCTTCGCTAAATTCTGTGCTTTCCCAGGGTCTCCCACTATTAAGGGAATTATAGGAGTTTGTGAATTTCCGGTGTTGTACCCAAGATTTTGCACATGTTTCTTAAAATAATTTGTATTATCCCACAGTTTCTTGTTATGTTCTGGCTCTGTCGATGCTACTTCCACGGCAGCAATACATGCCGCAACCGTTGGAGGGGGATGAGCTGTGCTAAGCAAGTATGAACGACTTTTATTAGTCGCAAATAAAATTAAATCGTTTGAACCGGCAATTGTACCTCCAAATACCCCAAATCCTTTGGACATTGAACCTCCTTCTACATGAACCTTGTGCTGTAGATTGAAATGTGCGACAATTCCACGACCTGCCCCTAGAACTCCCTCACCGTGACAATCATCTACAAACACCATGGCTCCATAAGACTCGCAAGCCTTTACTATATCTGGTAAGGGGGCAATATCCCCATCCATAGAAAACACCCCATCGGTAATGACTAGTATTCTGCGTGCACCTGCATCATCCGCTTCTTTAAGACTGTTTTCGAGTCCTCCTACGTCTGTATGAGGATAAACTAAACGTTTCGCACGAGTGAGTCGTATACCGTCAATTATAGATCCATGGTTTAATTCATCACTTATTACATAATCTTCTTCGCCAATTAAGGTGGGAATGAGTCCTTGATTGACTGCAAAACCTGTCTGGCAGAGTAAAGACGCTTCTACTCCTTTAAATTCAGCAAATTTTTCTTGGAAAATTCTTGTGAGATCATATGTCCCAGCAATAACAGGTACTGCCCCAGCACCAGCTCCATATTTTTTTGCGGCATCGATTGTTGCTTGTACTACCTTAGGATGGGTGGCAAGACCAAGATAATTATTCGTGTTCAACATTAAGACTTCTCGACCATCAACGACTGCATGGGGTTTAGAACCAGATTCTAAAGCGCGAATTATCCATTCTAAATTCAAATCAACTAAATTTTCATATTCTTCTTTAAGGAAAATAGTGGGATTTCGTTTCATGAGTTTTGATTCAACAAAATAGAAAATAAATTTTTGGTGTAATCTTTATGGTATTATATTTCGATGGATTTTTTGGAGAAATTCTTTATCATATTTTAAAATACGATCATAGGTCATGTATCCGTTAATTTCTTGTTCTACATCGCTTATCTGTGTATAAATGGCAGTGGTCAATCCTTGTTCCTTTAATTTTTTAACTTTTTGTAACAATACAGCATATTCTTGTTGCAGTTCTTCTTGGGTTTTATAAGTTTGGTATGCCCAATATTTCGGTCCCTTCCACATGTGTCCAGGTACCTTAAGTCCCAATCCTCCAAACTCCCCATTTACTGATACTCTAAATTCTTCAAGTTCTGGCATCATTGGGCCAGGATATTTATGAAGATCCCGCATATCTCCCACATTTTTATCTACCCAACCACTAACAGAATCGATTAACCGAGAGGAATCCCATTCTCGAATTTTGTTTGTTAATTCAATAGTCCGATGTTGACCCCAACCTTCATTAAAAATCACCCATGTAATAATAGATGGAAAATGATTTAATTTCTCTACCATATCTTGGAGTTCGTGCTCGAATTGGGTTATTACCTCTTTATTTTTTCGCAAAGCTCTTGTCTTCCATAACCATCTCCCCCTAAATAGTATTTGACTGATACTTCCTCGAATAATTGAGCCTGCATATGGCATATCCTGCCAAACTAAGATTCCTATTTTATCACAATGATGATACCAGATTGCTGGTTCGATTTTTACATGTTTACGTATCATATTCAATCCGATATCTTTAGCGATGTTCGCATCATAATAGAGTGCCTCCTCATTGGGAGCAGTATATAAGCCATCTGGGAAATATCCTTGATCTAATACTCCGAGTTGAAAAATTTCTTCATCATTCAAAAAAATTTTTGGGATGCCTGCTGAATCTTTTTTCACTTCTATTTTTCGTAACCCAGAATAACTGAGGACGGTATCTTCGATGGTTTCATTTATTACTAAGCTAATTCTGAAATCATATAATTGAGGGGATTCAGAACTCCAATATTTGGGCTCAGAAATCTTAACCTTGATAGGGATTGAGGTTTCTCCCTCGGTTGATTGAACAATTTTTCCTTGTTGAAAGACCTCAATAATAACTCGAGTTTTAGGAGTGGAAACAAGTTCATTTTTTAGAATAGATCGTTTGTCGGTGTCAATAACTGTTATTTCAAATTCATCTGAGTCAAATATGGGTGTGATTTTTATAGTATTTATACTTAAGTTAGAAACGGGTTCTATCCATATTGTCTGCCAAATTCCAGAAATTGCTGTATAAAACGCAGCCCATGGCTTTAATATTTGTTTTCCTCTCGGTTGCGAACCTTTATTGGTAGGATCTTGTACAGCCACAAAAATCTCATTTGGATTTTTCCAACTGACGTGTTCAGTTATATCAAAGAAAAATCCACCAAATCCCCCTTGATGAGATCCCACTTTATGCTTATTTATATATACTATGCAATTCCAATCCACAGCACCGAAGTTAAGCAAAATTCTCTTTTCGTGCCATTCTGGCGGTATTATGAGCATACGATGATACCATAAAACCTCACGAGGTTTTAATGGTCGTTTTACTCCACTTAATGCCGATTCTATGGGATATGGCACAAGTATTTTATCGTCATATCGTGTCGGAAATTTGTCCATAGTTCTTGTGATTACGTAATTCCATAATCCATTCAAAGATAGCCATCTATCTCTTTTCATTTGAGGCCGAGGATAGGATGGATAGGGATTAGTTGAGTCTACGTCTTCTGCCCATTTAGTCATAATTTGACCTTTTACGGGATTCCATTGGGTCATATTCATCACTCTGATGAAAAGGTTAAAATTTTTATTGCTACTTATAGATAGAAATATACCAAGTGTTTAGTCTTATTTCTAACTCAACAAAATAATAATATTACATGAAGTTGTATCTCTATGAAAACAATTCTGATTATAGGTGCCTGCGGTCAGATCGGAAGTGAATTAGTTCCCGCGCTTCAATCTCTGGACTTTGATGCTGTTTACGCTTCAGATAAAAAGAAACCCCCCAGAGAACTTCTGGAAAAATTTCACTCCTTTCATTATTTAGATGTTCTTGATTATGATCTTTTAGATAATCTCGTCAAAGATAATAATATCGATACAATTTTTCATTTAGCTTCTTTATTATCCGCTAAAAGTGAGAAATACCCGCAAATGGCTTGGAATTTAAACATGAATGGGTTATTGAATGTTTTAGAAGTAGGACGAAAATATAATCTGAAGAGAATAATATGGCCCAGCAGCATAGCCGTATTTGGTCCAACAACCCCAAAACGCAATACTCCAAATGAGACGATTCTTCAACCAACCTCAATTTACGGAATAACCAAAGTTGCTGGAGAACTTCTGTGCAAATATTATTTTAATAGATATGGATTGGATGTAAGAAGTGTTAGGTTACCTGGAATAATCAGTAGTGAAACCTTACCTGGTGGGGGTACGACCGATTATGCGGTAGAGATCTTTTATGAAGCCATACAAAATAATCAATATACATGTTTTTTGGAAAAAGATACTATTCTTCCTATGTTATATATGAAAGACTGCATTAAAGCCCTAATCCACTTAATGGAAGCTGATTCTGTCAAACTTAAACATCGTATATTCAATTTGACGGGTGTGAGTTTCTCATGTGAACAGCTGGCGGATGAAATAAAAAAACATATCCCTAATTTCTCGATTAAATATCAACCCGATGAGAGACAGCTGATTGCAGATAGTTGGCCTCAATCGATTGATGATTCGTTAGCTAGAATTGAATGGGGATGGGAACATGCCTATAACTTAGAAGAATTAACTATTGATATGCTACAATGTCTTCGTAAACGATTATTATAGATTTTGTTTGTCCGATTCCCAATAAAAAAACAATTTTAAGGTGGGAATAATTCGCTCATTTAAGGATGTCTAATAAAAAGCAAACAGCTGTAATTGGTGCTGGCAGTTTTGGTAAAGCACATGCACGTAATTACAATGATATATCGGATCTTATCGCTATATGCGACTCAAACATGGAATCGGCAAAGAATGCCGCACTAGCATACGAAGATGTTCGAGTCTATAATGATGTTGATAAAATGCTAAAAGAAGAAAAGATCGATGCGATCAGCATAGTTACTCCCCCTTCTGTCATCCCAGCACTAACTGAGAAGTGTGCCCAAAAAGGAATAAACGTGTTAATGGAAAAGCCTATGGGCTTAAAATATGCGGATGTGGAAGCACTTACTGCGTATAATTCCGTTCGAATTCATCCTGGTTTTATTGAGTTATATAATCCCGTTGTTGATGAAGCAAAACAATATTTGTCTCGTATTGGAAATATCTTAACAATTAGTTCCAAGCGTATTGGATTGTTTCCACGAAGATATTGGGGTATGGGAGTGGTTCTAGACTTGACTGTACACGATGTATACCTACAAAGGGATTTTTTAGGGGATATTCAATCCGTTAAAAGCATGGTTCGATATTTTCATGATAGTCAATTTGAAGATGCCGCTTATGTATTGTTAGATTTCGGAGATGCGAAAGGTTTAATAGAATCTAATTGGCTAACTCCGACGAAATATCGTAAAATGTTCATTTCAGGTGAAAATGGTACAATAGAAGTCGATTTCATTAGACAATACCTCACCTTTCTTGAGGGAAAAGACCTAACCAAAGCGAAACCTGAGATATGGGAAACAAAAATTAATTATCTTCGACCAAAAGAACCTTTAAGAGAAGAACTCATGGATTTTTTATATTCAGATATTCCCAAAGTAACATTGGAGAACCATGGATTAAAAGCGTTAAAAGTGGTATTGGATGTTTTAAAAGAAGCAAAGAAAAAATAAAGCGATCATCAACATCTATTGAATCTAATCACAATATTTTCTTTTTTTTTCAAATGACAGATGTTAAAAGGAGTAACTATACTGAATGCGGTGCGCTTGGTTAGCTATACTGATGATGGCATGAAAAAATAGAATTTCGGATGGATTCTTGGGGTGAAAGGAGGGGATCGCACAGTACTAAAGGAAAAGGATTAATTTTTATCATTTAACTTCGGTAAAAAAGATCACTCTATTTTTTTTGCTTTCGAAGAAATGCAAGCATGGGCTTCTTTTCTCGTTGTATACCTTGAACTTGTGCTTCTTCAATTCCAAAATAGGTATCTATCAAGTCCTTTGCACCTTCAAAAAGAGACATATCCCCCGTCCAATTTGAAATATAATTGCCAAATTTCTCTTCTATTTCTGGAGTCAATTTTTCTAATTTATAACGATAAATTTCTAAATTCTCAGTTACTATCAAAATAACGATTACATACCGGCTTTTCTCAAAAATCATCTTATAGTTACCTTGATCGATTAAATCTACATTTTCTTCCGATCCTGTGATTTCTTTAATAATATCTTGTATACCCGAGAAGGCAGCCGCAACTAAATCTGGATGAGTAGAGGATTTTAAGGTGCGTTCTTCATAAAATCGTCTATTATATAGTTCTATTCCATTATAAGACACGATATGGATTTCCAATAAATAATTTGACCAGTTTAATTCCATAATACTTGGGAATTCTTGGAATGAAAATTGAATTATAAAAATACTTGCTATAACAATGCCATCTCCTGCTAAAAGTCGGATGTACAAGATATCGTTAGTGTTTCCAAATGTATTAGTAAATGGTTCAATAAACAGATTTAATATAAAATCTGTCTTCAAAATGTTCCCTAAGAAAAGGAGAATAAACCCTAGGATGAAAATAACTAACATGTCTACTAGCTTAGGGTGATGTTCAACTCTTGATTGAATTGCCGCATAAATTATTCCTAATGTTGCAAAAAATGCGACAAATATAAATAATGTTAAATAATTTGAGGGAAAATTATAGAAAAAAATCGCACATAAAGAAATTAGACTTATAATTATAGTATTGATATACCCACTTTTCAAAATTCGTTCAATCTGAATGGATATATATACTAATCCAAGTAGTCCCAGCGCATTTGCTACATTATTTAGATATGCTCGATCAATAAGCTCGGGTATATGATCTTGATAAAAATCTGCATACATCTTAACCGCATCGAATAAAAATTGACCAAGAAAGAAAAAACCCCATGCGAGGTTCATTTCCATTGGTTCTTTTTTCTTCTTTTTATGTATTGCTTCTACAAAGAAACGCATACTATAAAAAAGGTAAAAAGCTCCTATTATCGACTCTAAACCTATAAGTAACTCTCGTAATGTTCTTTTTTGCATTAGGATATCGTCGATCATTTTTTTCCACAGTATTGGTTATGATTTTTCTAGTGGAAGTTCTATTTGAAATTAGTGTAGTAATGTGGTTAGTAGAATTTACCCTTTACTTCCACGATTATTGAAGTGGATTTATGTTGCTTCAAAAATTTTACTTATTAACTAGAAATGAGGAAAAATTTTATAGTTTTGTAAATTCTCAAGGCATATTCTAGCTGTTTCATATGTTCTGGAAACGTATTAAGCTGAAAATAATGGATTTGCTTAAAAATGCCTAAAGAAAAATGGATAATTACCTCTGCGTGGCCTTATGTTAATGCTACTCCTCATCTGGGCAACATAATCGGTAGTGTATTAAGTGGAGATGTTTTTGCTCGATTTCTTCGACTCCAGAAAAATACTGAAGTTTTATACGTTTCTGGTAGTGATATGCATGGTACACCCGTAGCTGTGGATGCTATCAAGAAAGGGATTACATCTGAAGAATTAGCGTATTCCAAACATGAAGACATCGTGAAATTATTTTCAGATTGGAATTTACAATATGATAATTATACTCAAACCCACAATCCCACCCATATTAAATTCACCCAAGATTTTTATTTGGAAATCCAAAAGAATGGATATATTATTGAGGAAGAAACCGAAGGTTACTACTGTCCCGAAGATGATTTCTTCTTACCGGACCGTTTCATTGAGGGCACATGCCCCTATTGTGGGCAATCAGGTGCTCGAGGGGACCAGTGTGATAATCCCTCATGTGGGCGAGTTCTAGAATCAAACCAATTATTAAACCCCGAATGTAAAATATGTCTCCTAAAGAACAAACACACAACACCCATCCGAAAAAAAACTAAACATTGGTATTTGGATTTTCCTCAATTGGAAGACAAATTACGAGATTTTATAGTTAATAATCATTATATCAATCCAAATGCTAAAACATTATGCTTAAATTCCATCAAAGAAGGACTTCCTCGTCGATCAATAACCAGAGATCTGAAATGGGGGATACCAGCTCCTTTCGAAGGAGCTGAAAATAAGACAATTTATGTTTGGTTTGAAGCAGTTCTTGGGTATATCTCAGCGGTTAAAGAATGGGCGCAAATTAAAGAACAACCAGACTTATTTGATTACTACTGGAAGGATCCTAAAACTAAATCTGTGTATTTCATTGGTAAAGATAATATTATTTTCCACTGGATTATTTTTCCTGGTCTAATATTTGCATACAATAAAGGAAAATCTATTGAAGATCAATTAACTCTTCCGTATAATGTAAGTAGTACTGAATTCTTAATGTATGAAAATGATAAATTTTCTAAAAGTCGAGGGATAGGAATATGGGCTGATGAAGCATTAGAGCTCCTTCCTGCAGATTATTGGAGATATGCGCTAATACGAAATCGTCCAGAGGGAAGGGATGTATCTTTTATTTGGAACGAATTTGAAAATTCAATAAATGAGCTCAATGACAAGATAGGTAACTTTATTCATCGGACTTTTACTTTCATATACAACAAATTCGACGCACAAATACCTGGAATTGTAGATCTTGATGATGATGATCGGGAGATCTTGAATTTAATAGAGAGAGCCCCCAAAGAAATAGGAGAACTCTTTTTGAATTATCGATTAAAGGATGCAGTATCTAAAATCGTGGATATCGCTACGAAAGGAAATGTTTATCTAAATACAAAAAAGCCCTGGAGCGTAATTAGGACCGATAAAGAGAAGGCAGGTCAAATTTTCAACATATGTGCTCAGTTAAGTAAAACGTTGGGAATTTTGTTAGCTCCTATTTGCCCAGATGCGTTCAAAACCATAATAAAAATAACAAATTTAAGAAAAGCCCCTCAAGAAATTCTTTGGGATGATATCTCAAGTCTTGAAGTGAAAACTGGAACCAAAATCGGTAAACCGATTCCAGTTTTCAAGAAATTTAAACTTAACGACATGCTAAGAGATTTCAAAGATATTCGCGAATCAAAGGGACAAAAATTCACTCTACCTAACTCGTTAATTAACTTAAAAGACGATTCCCTACAGGAAAAATCTCAAGAAGGTGATAAAATAAAAAATGAAGCGAATCATATAACCTACAAATTCTTCCAGAAATTTCTTTTTAAAACTGCACGAATTGTAAATATAGATCGTGTGCAAAAAACTTCAAAAGAAATGAATAAAGAAACCTTATATGAGTTTACCTTATCAATAGGACGAAATATCACCAATAAGACATATTATGTTAATACAAGTGAATCCATCGAACAACTACGAAAATATATCGGGAAGGATGTTGTGTATTTAGCAAATTTAGAAAAAATCCCCGATTCTGTAAAAAAAATCAAAAACCAAAGTATTCTGATTATGCATGCGATGAATAATACAGATACGATTTCACTGATAATTGTCGATAAATTTGTACCCTTAGGGAGTCTTATTCGCTAAAATTCCATAAAAAATAAATAAAATGCATTTTTCCTACAAAACACGAAATCAACGAAGATAGTGATCGTAGAAAATGGCTAGAAGACCTTGGAGCTGCTATAAACAGATAAAACGTCCTGCCTATCAAAAAAAACGCAGTCGTAGTCACCGGAAGGAATATGTTAGGGGCGGTCCTGACTCTGTACTTCGAATGTATGATACTGGAAACCGTAAGAAACCCTTAGAAGAGTGGGATTTATCATTGGGAATAAAAATCTTGAAAGATGTGCAGTTAAGTCATCGAACTCTAGAAGCGATGCGTACTTCTTTAAACAGAAATTTACAGAAGCAATTGGGTCGTACAGGATTTCTGATCCGAGTGCGTCCTCATCCATGGCAAATGATACGAGAGAACAAAATGATGGCTTTCGCAGGAGCAGACAGATTACAATCCGGAATGCGAAATTCCTTCGGTCGTGTGATCGGTCGAGCCGCACGTGTGCATGCAGATCAAACTATTGTTGAGGTATATTGTAATTTTGCGAATAAAAATATAGTAATCAAGTCCCTCAAGACTGCTGCTTACAAAATAGGAGCAAAAAATCGTTTAGTTGTGCTACGTATGAAGGATCCCGCACTTGAAACAAAAATAGGTCTTCCGATTGCCTTAGAGGAATAACTCATAATCTATTAATTTAATTTTTATCAATTAATTTCATATCCTATACTTCCATTTTTGGTAAATAATGCCCTCTGAACACCTAGAAAAAATATTTCATGATGTGTACCATCGTAAAGTAGAGTTATTATTAAACGGCTTGCGTCTAACGCAGCAATTTATTGATGAGATTCGAAATTATACTCCTAATTTTTACAGAGGAAGAAAAGGAGGAGCAGGGCCAGCAGGTGGTCGCTATTTTTTCTTCAAGGAGACTGGGTCGGTAGTAAACGTTGCATTATGGGGACCTCAATCTGAACACTCGTATTTGGAATTAATTGGAATATTGGGGAAAAATAACAATAATTTGGAGTATATCACCTGCAAAATTCAGAACGCGCAATCGAAGAATTCCTATAGTGTGGATCTCATTCCTATTCCAACTAATTATAATGAAAAAAGAAATCTAAATAGCAGTTTCAACAAACAGATTGCTCTTATACATGGAACCTCCTGTTTAGCGAGTACTATTATCCAGAAATGTAGGTATTGGGGGGAAAAAACAGCTTGTGCCTTTTGTGGAATCGAATATAGTCTACAAGAGGGGGCAACGATTGAAAAAAAATCATCAGAACAGTTGATTCGAGCAATTCGGGATGCAAGGAAATTTTCTCTATGCAACCATATTACATTGACAATGGGCACGTTATCAAAACCGGATAAAGGAGCTGAAAATTATATTGAAATAGTTTCATCTATAAAGAAAAAATATCCAAATCTACCTATTCATATCCAAATTGAGCCTTTTGATGACATTGATAAACTGTTTATATTAAAGAAGGTTGGTGTTGATACTATTGGTGTCCATCTAGAAATTCCGAATGATCAATTACGAAAAAACTACTGTCCTGGAAAATCTGAAACTTCAAGATCTACTTATGAAAAATTCTGGAAAAAATGTATCGAAATCTTTGGCAGAGGACAAGTCAGTACGTTTGTGCTTTTAGGATTTGGGGAAAATAACCAAGAGACGATAAGGTATAATACCAAACTTATCAAAATGGGAGTAATCCCCAATATTATGCCTGTTCGTTATATAATGGGAACAAATTTGGAGTATAAGCCTATTTCTCTTGCAAATTTAATTGAAATTTATGATTCCGCAGCAGAATCTCTCTTAAATTACCAATTGGACCCGCATTTAAATAAAGCTGGTTGTATTCGTTGTATGGGATGCTCAGCAATTATTGATGCATATGACTATCACAAGGTAAGACACCAAAACAAATAAAATTACCTAGTCCTAAGAGATCATACATATTCATAATAGGATTTTTTATGCCGTCAATCATTAATTCTGACTTTGAATCTCTACCTGAAAGTTATCAAGAATATATTGTGACTATTTATCGTCTTTCATCCAAAACGAAAAAAGTAACAAATATTGATATATCGAATAAAATGGGAAATGCTCCTTCCTCAGTCTACAATATGTTAAAGAAATTAGCAAGCCGAAAATTGATCCAATGGGAACCCAAACAAAAAGAAATACTTTTGACAACTAAGGGAAAACGAATAGCTAAACAGCTTATTTTGAGTCATTTAATCATGGAATTGTTTCTTAGGGAGTATTTGGGATTAATAGATGATGATCAAATTCATAACCTTGCTTGTAAATTAGAACATCATGTTACTGAACCAATAAAACAAGGATTTCGTAGAAAGATTGGTGAAGAAGCCTATAAAAATTTAGAAGTTATTGTTGAAATGGAATCAGACCCTGAAAGTACCATCAAAAGATTAAAAGAAGTATTTCCCAGCCCGAAACAAGTCGTTTCACGATTTGCTCGCAAACTAAAGAAACTAATGCCGGAATCTGAGGAAAGAATTGAAATAATAAAAACCGAATTCCTTGAAAATCTTTAATCTCGTAGAAATTTTCCCATTACAAAATCTTTCCAGTCCCTTCCAATCATAAAAACTCCTAATAATAACAAAAACAATCCTGTCACTTTATCTAGGTAATTCCAGATGCCCTCTGCGTTAAGAACTAATAAAATACCTCCAATTGTAAGTAACATACCAATGAAAGTTTCGTGCAGATGAATTTTTTTAATATAAATTCGTTTGAATCCTGTTGCAGCAAGAGATTTTATGAAATCTGGACAGCGAAGTAAAAAATATACCAGAAGAAAGGTGACACTTGCATTTATAATGAAATAGGCTTCATCTGTACTCAAATAATTCGCGTAGTATACAGAGGAAAATGCAAATGGGGAAATTCTGAAAAACACCCAAAGAATGCTTAGAATTGAAAGAAGTGCTCCAACATTGGCAATTTTTAAAATTATTTTAAATACACCCTTTCGTCGATATAAATCTTCCAAGGAGTAAAAACCAGTTTTGGGAACGAACTTTTCAGGGTTATAAACTAAATTTCCTAATTCATCTTTCTCTGAATTTACATGTAAGATATCATCATGGATGATTACAATATGAGTCAAATTTTCTTTATCTTTACGTTTTATGATGGAGTTATGCAGAAGCATCGAAAAAAATGACGCTAGAAAAACTCCAATAATTATCAGGATAAAAATGACTCTGAATGTGTAATTGTATTTTATAGATAAATAAAATTCATCTAATTTATTATGATCTATCCAACTTCCAGGACCGGGTATATAATGTCGCCAATTATCTCCAATACGCAAAATTGCATAAAGATATACTAGGAAAATTGCCGTAAACAACAATGTAAGACCAACAGTCATAAATACTCGCGAAACAAATGATTTAGATCGGATCTGTTTATTAGGGATCTGAGTATCCATTTAATCCACCAATTAGACTAGTAGCAGCAAAATATTCAATGTTATAAAACCATTTTGCATATTACCTTGTTTTTTCATTTCGATATGTTTCACGTCGAATTTTAAGCTTTGGGACATAATTCCAGAATAAAGTCCCTTCAGAATAGGACGATATATTTCTTCATCCAATTCTTCATGAAACGCATGAGTATACTCGATTATTTTTTGGGAGATGTCTTTTTTAATCAATTTACTTTGACCCCATCCGAGTAAAGACCATATTCGTAAAGTAGTTTTAACTACTTCCCACCGATTAATCATATATAGTTTCTGAATAAATGCACTGAGATCTGAACCTATTGTGAAGGCTGTTTGTTGAATAATAGTAGCATCTTTAATCTTTTTTAAGAAATGAATCCAGCTTTGGGTAGGAAGTAGTAAAAAGGGAATATGAGAAAACTCTAAAGTCCCGTTTTCCCATTCCATTAAATTACGGAAAGCTTCGAATGTATTTAGAAAAGCAGATTTTATGATAACAGAATATTGCTCCGTTTGTTCATCAAACTGTATTTTATAAGGTTCTACGCGGTTATCGTGGGGATACTGCCCCACCATCTTTAGAACCCGAATATACTGTTGCTGATAAATTCCCTCAAATTTAGAACTCAAATCCACAACCACATGGCATAGTGATTGAATTTTTGCCAACATTTCAGATGGAACAATATCCTTATTCATTAACATTAGATCACAAGACCCCGTATCACAGCATGATGTGAGATTACCTTCAATCAGTTGAATAACGTTAGAAACCGATAAATTAAGAATAAATGGATTTACACTAATTAAGATATTATATAATTGGATGGAAGGATCATTTTCATCAATGCGTCTTTGGTTTAAATAATCCATTGCTTTCTCTTTTGCATTTCGAATCTGAAGAGACAATTCATGCCTATCGGTAAATAAATTTACATTCTGGACTCCCTTACTTACTAAATCAAGTATAATAAGGTTAGGATTTGGATAGACCTCTTGTATCGAAAGTATCAAATTTCGCGAAATCATATCTGATAAAATAACCAGCACAACATTAGAAACTGAAATTTGATTTTCGATAATTTCTTTTAAAATTATTTCTCCTCCACTACCAATATCTTGTTGAAATAAGGTCAAACTATTGCTTTGGAATCCCCCCCCAAGCATTTCATCCAATTCACGAATACCACTAGAAAAGAATCGCTTTTTCTCAAGGATTTTTCGTTTTTGAAGGGTCGAATCCGCTAGTTTTTCTTGAACTCGTCTACTCATGGTATTTGACTTCCTTTTATTTTATTAAGCACATCCATGGAAATTTCTTCAAATACTTGGTCCATATTGGTTCCTGTTTTTGCTGAAGTAATATAAAATCGTATGTTTGGATTTTCTGGACGTAATTGTTTTGTAAGATCCATGGCAATTACTTCGATGTTAGGATTATAATCAAGATCACATTTGTTACCGATTATCGATATAGGTACGGTCTTTCCCAATACACGAGTAACATCCATATACCAATCACGGATATGCAGTAATGAGGATTTGTTGGTTAAGTCGAATAATAGAAGCACACCTTGAGCCCCATTCAAGTAATTAGAGCGTACAGTCGCCCATAAAGTCTGGCCTCCAATATCCCAAATTGTCATGATTACCTCCTTAGTTTGACCACAAATATCCACACGCATTGTTTTTCCTTTGAAGTCCACACCTATTGTTGAAAGATAGTTTTCCTTGAAATATCCTTCTGTATAATGCCGAACCAATGAAGTTTTTCCAACCGAGGGGTCTCCTAAGATACAGACTTTTATTTTCATAGCCATTTTATTCTACCTTCATCGTGATATTTCCCAATAAGTGCTATATTCGATCCATCCTACTTTAATCTATGAGTTTTTAGGTTGGAATTCATTATAGCTAGCAATCGGAATAAAACAGATCCATATGATTAATCTCATGGACTAGATTTATATGGATCTACTTGATTATCAACTCATAGGATATCCTTAATTTATAATAAACGGGGCAACAAAATGCCAAAAAACGCGAAAGCTCAAGAGAAATTGGAAAACATAATTATTTCTTTACGGGACGGTCTTAGTGAATTCGCTTCTCTAATAGAAGATATAAATAAATCCAGTTCTATGTTGCTGAAATTGTTCAGTAAAACCGAAAAAGAACTCAAAAGCATAAAATTGGACCGAGGGACCCATGCTGTAACATCAACAGCAACACCAGCTGCACCTATTGTTGGAATTAAATCTGGACAAGATGCTCGCGAAAAAGCCGCTAATTTATTGTTTAACATGCTATCAGGAGGAACAAGTGGAGCAGAATCACCGGCAACTTCAACGGTTTCTGCACATCCTTCAAGCCCCCCCTTAAGATCGGGGCCTCCTAGCTCATCATCGGGTCCTCCGGGTAGACCCCCCTCAGCACCCCCAAGTGCTCCTGCAAAATCTCCTTCTGGATTACCCCCTCCTCCAAAATTACCTCCTAAAGCTCCAGGGATACCAACACCGGGTGTATCAACTCAGCCTTCATTTATGAAAGCTCCTCCTGGAATGAGTCCACCTCCCTCAAAACCTGGAGCACCTATGACCGCAGGATCTCCTCCCGCAGCTCCAGTAGCAGCTGGAGGTGGAGGTGGAGCTGGATTATCCTCTTTACGAGATGAAATGTTAAAAGAATTAGATCGTCTTAAGAAAATCATGAAAGGCGGCTAAAGAATCCTAATTTTTTTTAAATTCTTTATCTTTTATCTATAGAGTTAAACCACAAGAATTCGTTATTTAGGCGTGTAATTATATGTTTTGAATACTAAAAAGTAATTTGAGTCAAATTTGTCTTTCATTTAGATAGATTTGTATTAAGGTTTGACTAATTCTCGTTTATCTATATTTAGATTTTTCATTATTAAAAGGTGAATATTTTATAATCTTGTGCCTAAGCATAAGATATGGTAGAATTCGAAAATGAGGAATTCATATTTCGTATGATTTTAATTGGCATCTATTCGATTTTTACCATAATAAGAATTCGATATAGACGAATCGCGAAAAACAACGGTGTTATTAAGGAAAAAGATAATGCTACCCAAAAATTGCTGTTTGCCATGATGGCTTATGAGGTTTTGACTTTTATTGCTTTTGTGTTTTTGTACAATTGGATTCCATGGGAAATAGCTCATATTCCCTTTCCTTTATGGCTCAGATGGATGGGATTACCATTAGGTCTAGGCGCTATCGTGTATTTTATCATAGTCCATGAAGCTTTGGGAAAGAATTTCTCTCCTAAGCTGCGTATCAAAAAGGAACAAACACTCATTACTCATGGTCCTTACAAACACATACGTCATCCAATGTATGTAGCGTTTTTTCTCCTTCATCTAGCAGTATTTTTCATCGTAGCGAATTGGATCATTGGGATTTCATGGAATATTTTTTTGTTCACAATTATTGCTATTCGTGTAAAACCTGAAGAAAAACTAATGATCGAGCGTTTTGGTAAGGAATATGAAGAATACATAGAAAGAACAAGAAGATTTTTACCCATAAAGAAGAAAACAAGAATCTGAGCATATACGCATTTCTAGTGATTAGAATTCATCAGGTATAGGAATGCTCTCTATGAGAGACTTATCAATTTGTAACATGTTTCCTTTATTTTTAGCATAGTAATTAATCCATTTAGCCACTTCAGAAGATTCTAAATACTCATGTAAAGCTCTTAAATCAATTTTGTATTTTGGTTGTAAAATATTACATGATAAATCCGTGACAAATGGTTTCTCCGTATATATGAAACGTGGTTTAATTGTCCGTCGAATAATCAAAATTCTTGCATGAGTGAATAATTCTTTTTGACGCGGCCAATGTAACTCAAACCAGTGCCTTTTTCCTATTTTAGTTTCCCTACGTTGTTCCATAATAGATTTGAAAGGCTTTAAATGTCGAATCAAATTTGGATACAAAGATTCTTGGAATGCGATATTGTTCATGTAAATTATATAATTTTTTACAGGAAGGGGATCAAAATTGAGATATTTGCTTTGGTGCAAGTCACGGACATAAAAAAACGGTAATATGCATTCCCGTTCTTTTTCAGTTAACTCAATTTGATTTAAGAAGTCTTTCGATACAATAAAAACCCCATTATTTATTGAGATATCTGAATTCGAACGTAATTTCTTATGTTTTTTTCGAATACGGTCGGGCCCTGCAATTACGCCTTGTCGCACTATTGAGATATCCCCCAACGTACGTTTGTAAAATTTTAAATTTTTGAAATCTGGTTCTGGGCGAAATTTAATCATATAATCATGTTCTTGGAGAAATACATTGGAATAGCTAATTATATCCGTTCTGTTTGATGGGATATTATGATAAATTAGTTCCTTCTTAGTAAAGTCCTTGATGGAGCCCATAGTTATTGTAAAAATACAGCTATGAAATCCTGGGGCTTTATGAAATAAAGATTGATTTTCAAAATCATAAAATTCCATGCGATTTGAGTATGTTTTAATATATTTTCGTATAAAGATGGCACTTTTCGTATGTAAAAAATAGTTGGGTGTGATAAAACATAGTATTCCGCTAGGTTTTATATGTTCGAAAGCAAATCCAAGAAAATGAAGATAATAATCTAACCGTGGCTTGTAAAATATCGAATTTTTCTCAGGTATCATTTGATCGAAGTAATGTTTATTTGATTTTTCCGATAAATAAGGGGGATTAGAGATGATTATATCAAATTTTTCGGTTAGAAGGGATTTTAAGGTAAAGGAATTTCCTATTTCGCATTTGTTGGTCAGCATTCGAACAAATTTTTGGAGTTGATTTGAATTTGGATTACTTTTAAGAAACCAAAGAAGCACTCGAATACGAAGAATGTAAGTTGCTAAAGGATCTGTATCTACAGTTCTCAAGTTTTTTTTAACAATATTATACTTTAAATTAATGGGAGGGCGATTAGAATCATTCTTTTTAAAATACTCAAATAACATCTCACAGAAATTGCTGGTAAATACTCCCGTTCCCGCACATAAATCCAAAACTGTTGAATTAGCAGAGATAGATTTTTGTTCCACAGCTCTTTCAACCATAAATCGCGCAATATCATTTGGAGTAGAATATTTTCCAAACAAATGAGAATGAGTTGTCTGCAAATTTCTTTTTACATATTTTTGAAATTGCGAGAAAGTATTACATTTATTAAATGCTTCAGATACAGATGTTTTTGGTAATATTAGGAGGTAATTTAAGAGTTCATCAAACAAGAACGAAAAAAATTGGGAAAAATCTCTCTCTATAAAACTTCCGTCGACTCTCTCACATTGGTTATTTTTCATTTCAAATAAAGAAGTGGAAAAAATCTTATTGTTCCTAATAGTATTACAATTTACCTTAAAGGGTGTAAATATGGATTGTAGCAGTTCAATATTTATATCCATGTTACTAACGTAGGATTGAAAAAAAATGTTCAATATTTTAATAGATGAAAGGACTGATTTTATAGAAATATCAGGATTGACTATTTTATACATCTGAAATAGGTCATTAAACTTGTCAATTTCGTTTTTGATATCAATTTGAGAATATAAAGAACTTATTAAATTCCACTGATTTGAGATGATTTTTTCAAATAGTGAAGTATTTTGAGTTTTAAAGTCGAGTTTTTGGATGGGCATAGGATCAATAGCAATAATTTAATAAGATTAGATTAGCAATAGATAATTGATAATTAGTGGTTTGAATAAGGTTTAAAATTATTCTACCCTACTAAAAAACATAATAAAAAAACGAGTTGCTGAAAAAAATGGCCAAGAAAGAATTGTTCATCAAAAGAGTGTATGAAATCGTTAATGAACTTAAGATTCCCTTAATTGACGAACGCGTTTATCATAAAGTCGACCTTAATGAAGCGAGAGTAACCACCAACGTAAGTTTCCGATTCGAAGAGGATGAAAGTGTTATTCGAGGATTCCTCGGTCTGGCAGAATATTTCCATACTGTAGTTATCAAGCGAAAAGAACGGTTTTACATCCCTAATGGTGCAACCCTATTCAAATTAGAGAGCTCCTAAACCGAGTTATTCTCAGTGTTATAGGGTAGATATTTTATCTTCTTATTATTTTTTGTTCAGTGCATTTTTGAACTCGTAGATTCTTTAAAAAATCTTATTTTTATTTTTGCGGAAGATAGACACATTTCTATCATTTTTATTATATATATCGAAATCCCCTTTTTTGTCTTAATCCGTAGTTTTTAATGTTCTCTCCCTAGTAATTCCTCATGGACTCATATGATCTATTACCCGATGCACCAATTCCTTCAAATGGGGGGGAAATCTCTAAAAAATTCCTTGAATTGGGCATTACAAGTTTAAAAAATGCGATTTTGTATGTACACAATCTCGAATATGGATATAACGCTGATATGGATAACAAATGGATATTGTTCAAAGAAAAAAAAGGATCATGTACTACTAAACACGGTGTGATTGCTAGTTTAGCCCAAGAACTCACTATATCAATTCACAAATATGTCGGAGTTTATAAATTCACTGAAAATGTATGTAAAGGTGCAGGATCGATTACGAAGAAATATAACATACCGTATATACCGATGGTACACTGCTTTTTGGGATATTCTGATTACCAATTTGATTTGACCGAAGGCAATTTAAATGGTAAAGAACATTCCATCGAAGAGTTTATCGAAACTAAACAAGTGAATCCTTTTATTACTAGAAAGGAAGAATATAATTGGTATAAGCAAGTAGTAAGAGCTAAAGTTTTATCTTCTCCAGAAATGAAAGGAGTGAGCCAGCGTATAATACTTAAAGCGCGCGAAGAAGCAATAGATTTATTGCATAGAAAGATAAAAAAATAGGGCGCATTTTTCTTTCTATTTCAGGCTAAGAAAATCCACCATTTTTTGTAACGCTTGAATTCTGTGCGATAATCTATTTTTGTGATCCATCGAAATTTCAGCAAAGGTTTTTTTAAATCCTTTAGGAATAAAAATCGGATCGTACCCAAAACCTTGTGCTCCTCGGATCGCGTAGGATACAATTCCCTCTACTTCCCCCATAAAGGTATAAATATGACCATTATACATTAACGCGATTATACTTCGAAACCATGAAAGACGATTTTGAATTCCCTCCATTAGTTTTAACACACCGGCATTTCCAATCATTTCTTGAACATAAGAGGAAAATACTCCTGGAAAATTTTTAAGATGATCGATGAAAAATCCAGAATCTTCCACGAAATAATTTTCTTTTAATTCACTTGAAACGCTATCGATTTTATGAATAGCAACATCCTTTAGTGAATAGGATTGAATTTCGATTAACGGAAGATTTTTTTGTAAGACTGTCACCTCTAATCCCGAAGAGTGAATAAATGATTCTACTTCTTTAAACTTATGAGAATTGCCGGTTAAGAAAAAAAGGGTAGTGTTAATCAAATTTCACCAAAAATCGATATTTTTATTCCGAAGGTGGTAATTCTTCTTTAGCTGAGGATGAATTTTCTATATCTGGTTGATTTTGCTCTGGTTTTGGTTTGGTACTCGGACGCTTTACAGGAGGACGAATTTTCTTATACTGAGTTCCCCCTCGAGTTAATAATAATATAAAAATAAAAAAAATGACTGCAAATGCACTTAATAATGCGTACCAATATTCAGGTAACCATAAGTAGGAAATTAGGGCAAATGGTGCTGATATTAAAAGAGTAATTACTAAAAGTGCGAACATATTTACTGGTTGACCCTTAAAGTCTCGAATCATGGGTAAAATTAATCCAACAACAATCCAAGTAGAAAATATCCGCAGTAACATCCGTGCGATTATTGAAGTAGATGAGCTGAACACATCAGGCATCCATAAGAAATTTAAGGATAATACTGAGGAATTCTGCATATGAGGAAGAATAACATCAATTGGTAGAATTGCTGAAATGATTAACTGAAATATAAAAGCAATCCCCAACCATAATGCTATATCATCAATATCTTTGCGTTTTAAGAATACTAACACTATGTCGCGCAGCATTGCAATGGACCATAATCCGGTTAAAATTACCCACGCTCCAGTTGTGCCCCAAGGTTCATAATACAAATAGTTTCCGGGCAATGTAACAGAATGCCATATATATGTACTTGGAATAATGGCAGCGATATAGGCAATATTCCCGTATGGTTCCCCCCTTCTAAACGCGTCATAAAATAGAAAAACTAAAAATAGAGCACATAAAGAAAAAAAAGTAATCCACTGTCCTACATTTAATGGCATTTGAATTCACAAAACTTATTTATATTCATAATTAGAAAACCCAATAAAAAATCCTTTGTGGTTCAGATTTTATGAATAATAATAGAGCTTCATTTTACTTTTATTTTTAATATGTCAATAAGGATACTGTTAATAAAACACAGTTAGTAATCACTTGATTAAGAGGTTTGAAGCTTCAAGCTTAAATAAAAAGAAAGCAGTAGATATGTGAATAGAAAAAAAAACGGTGAGTTGCCATAGATATAAAAAAAGAAGCCGTCGGATTACGGATTTTCCTTGGTTCATTAGTCAAAGAATTAATAAAACTTTGGGGTAGACCCACAGTGAACGCAATCATCTATAGAATCGGTCAAAAACCAGGTGAAATAATCGCAGAGCAGATTCTTGAGAGGTATAACAAAACTGAAGCCGAACCATTTGATAATCCATCGGCTGCATTTAATCTATTAGAGAATTCGGTTACCCAATTATTTGATGAAGAACAAATCGACTTAATAACCGAAGAGGATAAAGTTATCATTAAAATAAAAAATGTATGTCCATTCCGTCACGTTATCATGGGTCGTGAAGATTTCGAATTTGGTGGAACATTATGCCAATTTTCATCGGGTTACTTTGAATCCGCATTAAAGATGCTTACAGATTATAATGTTGAATATTCTCATGATTTAAAAGAAACTACGGACGAATATTGTATTATTAATATCGTATTCCGCAAAAAACCCGAAATGAATGAGACTAAAATGGAAGAATCTAAGGATAAAGACTCATAAATACCAGCTTACTATGTTTTTATGCTATCCCCTCTTATTTCTCATCATTAAAATCGATCGTGGATGAATGATTAATACAATGGATTATCAGCTGAAATTAGCATCCCTAATTAGTGTAGTTACAAAAATCCCCAAGGAAAAACTTTATTTTTTAATAAAGGAGCCCACAAAAGGAATAGAAGCAGATTGGAGCATTAATTGTTTTACCTTACGATCATTTATTAAAAAAGATGGAAATGAGATTGCGGTAGAAATAGAAGAAAAAATCCGTAACATTGTCCATAATCATCCCTTCATTTTTAAAGTTGTGAGAGTAGGACCTTATCTCAATTTTATCTTAAATGAAATCTACGTATTTAATGAACTCTTTACCCAAGTGAATAAAAATTTCTCGTCCTTTGTACGGAGTGGATTCCCCCAAGATAATCTTATTACCGTAGTAATTGAATTTCCCTCTCAAAACACAAATAAGCCTCTGCATTTAGGTCATATACGTAACATTGTATTAGGTCAGACTCTTGTTTCATTTCATGAATTCGCAGGAAATTCCGTCCATCAAGTCAATCTGTTGAATGACCGTGGTGTACACATTTGTAAGAGTATGTTAGCATATAAAAGATGGGGTAGAAACACAACTCCAAATAAAAGCAAATTAAAACCAGATCACTTTGTCGGTAAATATTATGTCACTTATAGCAGACATGAAGCAAAATTAAAACAATCTGTCCAAAAAGAAATCCAAGAACTAGAAGAAGAGAGAAAAAAATCTAAAACGGAGCGGGATCTAGCTAAAATAAAAAAACTAAAAAGCGTCATCCAAAATTCAAAATATGGAAAATTACAGCAGAAATTAACTGATATGTTAGTAAAATGGGAAAATGGAGACCCAGAAGTCCGTAAACTATGGAGTAAAATGAATTCTTGGGCAATATCAGGATTTGAACAAACTTACAAAATATTTGATTTAAACCATGAGAAAGTCTATTTTGAAAGTAATATATATGATAAAGGCAGAGAAATTGTTCTGGATGGATTAGAAAAGGATTATTTTGTTCAGTTAGATGACGGTGCAGTTATTGCACGATTCATTAAAAAAGGATTACCGAAAGAGAAGGTTTTGTTACGAAGTGATGGTACAACACTCTATATAACTCAAGATATATTTCTTGCAATGCAGAAAATGAAAGATTATAACTACGACATGTCGATATACGTTATTGGAAATGAACAAGATATGCAATTACGAACTCTTTTTGAGATCTTATCAATTCTTGGGTTTTCTGGGAAAAATATCCATTACAGTTATGGGATGATATACCTCAAATCTGGAAAAATGAAAAGTCGGGAAGGAATAATCGTAGATGCTGACAATGTCGTAGAAGATATTCGTGAATTATCGGTACAAGAAGTAAAAAATCGATATAGCAATTTATCTGAAAAAGAGTTGAATTATCGAGCTCAAACTATTGCGATGGCTGCCTTAAGATTCTTTATCTTAAAATATGAGTACACAAGAGACTTTATATTTGATTTGGAAGAAAGTATCTCATTTGAGGGAGAAACTGGAGTATATTTATTATATGTTTACGCAAGAATCTGTTCAGTTTTCAATAAAGGAATTCAAGACAACATTCAAGTTCCCTACAATCCGCATAAAAATGCACAGATAAAGTGGCATTATCCATCGAAGATACCTGCGTTTTCTCCTTATGAGCGGAATTTAATTCTCCAGTTAAGTAAATACCCCAATGTACTTTTTGACTCTTATAAAGCTCTTAAACCGCATTTGTTATGCAGGTACTTGCTGGAATTAGCACAATTTTTCAATATTTTTTATCATGAATGTCCAATTCTAAAAGAGGAAAAAGAGATACGCGAACTCCGTTTATCTATTTGTGAAATAGTCAGAATAATCTTGAAACATGGTTTGAATCTTATTCATATTGATATATTAACCGAGATGTAGTGAACTATGAAAAATGTACGCCAAATTAAAATTAATGAAAATCTACAATTAAAAAAGCTGATCGATGATTTAGAAAATACTGGTTTTAATGCAAAACGTTTGGCAAATGCTTGTAAAATTTATGAGAGGATGGTTAAAGATAAAGAATGTACGATTTTTTTCTCCTTAGCTGGGGCGATGGTGCCAGCGGGAATGCAAAATATTCTTATCGATATGATTGAAAGTGGATTTATTGATATTTTAGTAACAACTGGCGCTAATCTTACGCATGATATAGCCGAAGCTTTAGGATTTCATCATCTACAAGGAAATCTAGCTATTGAGGATAAAACCGATAAAGATCTCCATGATGACCACATCAATCGGATCTATGATGTCTTTATGCCAAATAATGTATATGAAGGCATGGAGGATTTTATAAAAACTCTGGATTTTGATTTGAATATGTCAGTCAAAGATTTCCTGACCTATTTAGGGCACCAGCTTCCAGATGAACCCAAATCAGTTTTGAAAACGTGCGCAAATCATGAAATTCCAATATTCTGTCCTGCATTTACAGATTGTGGCCTTGCAATGCAACTATCCTTCTCATATCCTAAAATAAACCTTAATCACTTTCAAGATTTGCAGGACATGATCAACCTTGCGTGGGATGCAAAAACTGCGGGTGTATGTATAATAGGAGGTGGCGTTCCAAAAAATTATGTACTTCAAGCAATGCAATTCTCTCCTAATAGTGCTCAATTTGCAATCCAAATTACCATGGATAGACCTGAAACGGGTGGATTAAGTGGTGCAGAATTACGCGAAGCAATAAGTTGGGGTAAAATTAATGAAAAAGCTCAATTTAGTACCGTTGTTACTGATGCTACAATTGCATTACCCATAATTTTGAGTTATTTAAAAACTGTAACCTAATCTTGATATAATAAAAATCGAGATCCCACAGAATTCCCATCGACTATATAGTTTAAAATTTTACATATTTTTCATCTTTGGATTGAAATAAATTAAAAAACAGAAATTCTCAAACCAATCTTAATTAGATTGAAGGTGTAAGGCAAGAGAGTAGGTAGTTAATTTGATTAAAATTGCAGATATAACAAATATAGAGGAAAGAAAGGCGATAGAGAATATAATTCGCAATTATAGGGAGGATAGTGGAACCGTTATCAGTCTTCTTCAAGATATCCAAGGACACTATAATTATTTACCCGCTTATATTTTACAACTCCTTTCACGAGAGCTGAAAATACCACTATCAAAAATCTATAGCGTTGCAACTTTTTACGCTCAATTTTCGTTTAACGAAAAAGGGAAACATATTATCACTGTGTGTGATGGTACCGCGTGTCACGTGAAAGGAGGACCACTATTATACGACTATCTCATCAACCAACTAGGAATCCATGGGGGTGAAACTACTCCGGACAAAATATTCAGCATAGAAATTGTTCGCTGCTTAGGTTGTTGCGCTATAAGTCCCGTAATGATTGTTGATGATGAGCTTTATGGTAATTTAAATATGCAAAAAATTAGTAAAATTTTAAGCAAAATTCGTAAAGAGGAAATGATTCAGGAGGGTTCTAAATGATTATAAAACCCCGCGAACTTTGGATATGCCGCAGTACTGGATGTAATTCCCTAAACGCAAAGGCAGTCCATGATGAGTTAGTGAAGCAAATAAAAGAACGTAGATTAACCCAAATAGAAGTAAAAAAAGTGGGTTGTATGGGGCTGTGTCAGTGTGGCCCTAGTATACTCATACAACCAGATAATGTTTATTATGTGCATTTAAAACCGAAACATATTCCCGAAATTATTGAGAAGCATCTATTAAAAGATCAAATCGTGCAACATCTAGCCTATCTAAATCAAGAAACTGAGGAATTTATTCCTAATAAGGAGAACATTCCATATTATAACAGACAAAGGAAAATAACTCTAAAAAATAGCGGAACGATCGATCCAGAAAATATTGATGAGTATATCCGTATTGGTGGGTATGAAAATATTGAAAAATGCCTTAAAAAATATAAACCCTCTGAAGTAATACAAATAATTAAAAATTCCCGATTAAGAGGTCGTGGAGGGGCGGGATTTCCTACGGGATTAAAATGGGAGCTTTGTGCCAAAGAAATAAACGATACAAAATATGTGATTTGCAATGGAGATGAGGGAGATCCGGGAGCATTTATGGATGACATACTAATGGAAAGTGACCCACATAGCGTTATTGAAGGTATGTGTGTTGGAGGGTATGCAATTGGAGCTCATCAAGGTTATATTTATATTCGAGCTGAATATGCACTGGCAATAAAACGATTCGATATAGCACTAAAACAAGCTCGAATGAAGGGTTTTTTAGGAAGAAACATTCACGGGTCAGGATTTGACTTCGATATTCAATTAAAAAAAGGTGCTGGAGCATTTGTGTGTGGAGAAGAAACTGCTTTAATGGCATCGATAGAAGGCAAGAGGGGCACTCCTCGACCTCGACCCCCATTTCCTGCACAATCAGGACTTTGGGGTAAACCCACGAATATAAATAACGTTAAAACCTGGGCAACTATACCTCATATTTTGTCAATGGGTGCTGATTCGTATTCGAAAATTGGAACAGAAGATGCCTCTGGAACAATAATTCTAGCCCTTACAGGGAAGATCAATAATTCAGGGCTAGTTGAGATTCCAATGGGAACTACAATCCGAGAGGTTGTATTTGATATAGGAGGAGGAATCCCTCATGGCAAAAAATTTAAGGCTATCCAAATTGGTGGACCCTCTGGAGGATGTATTCCAGCAGAACATCTCGATACGGTCATGGATTATAAAAATTTGACCTCACTTGGAGCAATTATGGGTTCTGGAGGAGTTATTGTTTTGGATGAAGATACTTGCATGGTAGATCTCGCCCATTATTTCATTACATTTACGCAACGGGAATCTTGTGGAAAATGTGCCCCTTGTCGAATTGGAACCCTAAAAATGTTAAATTTACTAACTAAATTTAAAAATGGAGTAGCAAAAATGGAGGATATTGACGAACTAGAACATCTCGCTGATATTGTAAAGAAGACATCCCTCTGTGGATTAGGTCAAACCGCTCCAAATCCGGTGCTAACAACAATTCGGTACTTTAGAGATGAATATGAAGCACATGTGAATGGAAGCTGCCCTGCCTTAGTATGTAAGGATCTTATCCGTTATGAAATAATCCCTACAAAATGTGTCGGTTGTCAATTTTGTGCTAAAAACTGTCCCGTTCATGCAATCAGCGGGGAAATCAAACAAGCACATATGATAGATTCAAATTTATGCATAAGATGCGGACTGTGTGTAGTGCAATGTCCCAGTGATGCTATTCGAAAAGTTGGGATGTGATACTATGAAAATAATCATTGATCAGCACGAATTGGAATTTACTGAGGGTGAAACGATATTACAAATCGCAAAACGAAATGAAATTTATATTCCAACATTATGCAATTTAGAAGATTTGACACCTTACGGAGGTTGCAGACTTTGTATTGTGAGGATTCTAAATGATCGGAAACCTTTCCAAACGGCATGTTCGACCCCCGCAATCAAGGACATGGAGGTAATCACAAAAGATGAAGAACTTCAAGAAATGCGTCGAGAGGTACTTCAATTGATCTTAAGCGAACATCCCTCGGGGTGTTTAGTATGTGCTCATCACTCTATATGCGAAGAACTTCTAAAGGAAGACCGTCAAAAATCTGGAAGGGTATTCGGATGTTTTTCATGCCCTAAGAAGGATATTTGCGAATTAAGAGAAATAGTGGAATATTTGGGAATTAACAAAATTGATTATGAATTCGAGTATAAGAATTATCCCCTAGAACGTGAAGATCCCTTTTTTGATCGTGATTATAATTTATGCATCCTATGTGGTCGATGTATTCGTGTATGCAATGAAATGAGAGGTATTGGAGCAATAAATTTTATGTACCGCGGTCATGATACCAAGATATCCACGGGAGGAAACGTCCTTCACATTGATTCCAATTGTTTGTTCTGTGGAGCGTGTGTAGACACATGTCCTACAGGAGCCCTTTCCTCAAAAAATACCAAATGGGTAAAAACCAAAAATAACAAAACTACTTCTATTTGTACTTTCTGTAGCGTGGATTGTGGATTCGATTATTATACATTAGAAGAAAAATTGATGGAATCTATTCCTTCTAAGGGAGATCTGGTTAACAAAGGTCAAGCTTGTGTTATTGGAAGATTTTGTACTCCTCATTTTGTAAATAGCAAGAGCCGATTAAAATACCCCATGATTAGAAAAGATGATATTTTAATTCCGTGTAAATGGGATGAGGCATATGAAACTATTAGGAACAAACTAAGTCTCTATAATTCCGATGAAATTGCTTTGATAGCCTCTCCTGATTTAACAAATGAATCAGCTTATTTGCTTAAGAAATTTGGGAATGAAGTCTTATCAACACCTCATATTGTCCAAGCTACCAACTTTATTCCATTTTTTACGGATAAAGATCAATCATTTAATGATATTCCCCATACTCAATGGATTTTACTATTAAATACAAATATCCAGATAACTCATCCAATCCTCTTGATACGTTTAAAGCAAGCAAGGGATAACGGAGCAAAAATTTTATCTCTTAATATTGGAAATGTTGAACTACCTTATGAAACACGTAATTTATTTGATATCGAATTAAATGTTCCAGTTCAAGATGCTACTTCCATTCTCGTTGCCATGCTAGGAACTCAAAATAAGCTTCTTTTACGAGATTTAGGATTAAAAATAGACGAAAAAGTACTAGAACGGTATAATTTAGCAGATTTTGTGGAGATGCGACGATATCAGAGAGGGACCATACTTATGGGAAATTACGTTAATCTGCCTCCTTTATACATGAATAATTTGCAGAAGCTTATCATGCGGCTTGCTAGGGAGGGGGAGAGTCAAATTAGCTGTATAGGGCTATGGAATCACGGAAATCTCAATGGAGTCTCTAAATTCATTCCACAAACCTTGGATAAGATTACAGAAAAAATCGCTTCAGGAGATATTAAGGCAATCTTCACAACAGAACGCTTAAGTAACATTAATACCCAAAAAACTGAACTTTTAATCGTCCAAGATATGTTTGAGTCTAAATTTTCCAAAAATGCAGATATTGTTTTGCCCGTAGCTAGTCCTACAGAACAATCGGGACATGTAACCAATGCAGAAATGCAAAACAGAAGACTAATTGAAGTAGCACCCCCTATTGGTCATTCCAAACCCGATTGGCTTGTGTTAACAGAGCTTGCAAGAGTGTTTCAATTAACTGACAGATTCAAATATATCAATTCGGAGGAAATATATGAAGAGAGCCTGGATTTACAAATGGAATCTACCGACATCGATTTAGATTTTAAAGATATAAAAAAGTTAACATTAGAAGAACTTCCTCTGAATCATTTTACTTTGAGGGATTTCACATATCGTGGGCAATCTTTTTCTCATCTAGTTCCTAATCTTCAATTTTTAATTAACCAAAGAGAAGGAAAACTTGAGGAAGCGAAATTCAATCAAGTAGAAAAAACAGAAGCGACCGAGTTTAAGGTTGTTCACATAGAAGAAAAAGTTCCGAATATGTTCAAACTGGTGGTTCATGCACCATTATTAGCTAACAAATCGCGTCCTGGTAATTTTGCAATCATCATGACCGAGGAAACCAGTGAACGTGTCCCCATTACTTTATCTGACTGGGATTCAGAAAAGGGAACTGTAACATTTTTCTTCCAAGAACGAGGTTTTTCAACTAAGGAATTGTCTGAAGTAAAGAGTGGAGATTATCTTCATAGCGTCGTAGGACCTCTAGGAAATCCCATCGAAATTGAGAAGAATAAAACTTTACTTCTTGGTGGAGGTTGCTACGGGATGGGTGCTTTATATCCGGTTGCTAAAGCTGCAAAAGAAATAGGAAACAAGGTCATAATGATCATGGAGGGTAAATCCAAGGATCTTTTATATTTGCAGAAAGAATACGAACAACTTGTGGATAAAGTCGTATATATAACTTCTGATGGCTCATACGGGCATAAGGGTTCTGAACATGGCAAGATAGCTACAGGCATTGAAGTAGTAGCACAAACTGAAAATGTAGATGTAGCATATTTTGTGGGATGCGAGATGATGATGATGGAAGCATCGCAGATGACAGAAAAATTAGGAATTCCTACATTTGTGAGTTTGAACACGATCATGCTAGATGGAACGGGCATGTGTGGGGCTTGTCGATTAACAATAAATGAAAATGGTCACCGTATCACGAAATTTGCATGTGTAGATGGGCCTGTTTTCGATGGACATAAAATAGACTGGGATGAATTAATGAAGCGAGGGGTTCAATTTAGTCACAAAGAAGTGGAAGTATATCGAGCTAATGCATGCAGAGCATTGACAAAATTTAACTTAAAACAGGAGGAATCTTAATGACCGAGCCACAATCCAAAAAAACAACTCGAAAGAAAAAAGTAATACTCCCAAGACACAAAATTCCAGAGCAAGATCCTTTCCTTAGATCAAAGAATTTTGATGAAGTAAACCTGGGATATGCCCCAGAGATGGCACAAGCAGAGGCTTCTAGGTGCTTACAATGCCCTAAACCGGCATGTAGAGAAGGCTGTCCTGTGAATGTTGATATACCTGGATTTATAAAACTAATTATCGAAGGCAATTTTATCGAAGCTTCCCATCACATAAAAGAAACAAATGCACTTCCAGCAATTTGCGGCCGAGTATGTCCTCAAGAAACTCAATGTGAGGGGGTTTGTGTCCTCGGTAAGTCTTCTAAATATAAACCAGTAGCAATAGGTAACTTAGAGCGTTTTGTTGCAGATGCTGAACGGGCTACTAAGGCTTGCTATATCTGCGAAAAGGATCCCCCTACAGGTAAAAAGGTGGCTATAATTGGTTCTGGACCAGCGGGTTTAACAGTAGCTGGAGACTTAATTAAAAAAGGTCATGAAGTGCATATATTCGAAGCCTTTCATAAGGGAGGAGGTGTTTTAGTTTATGGCATCCCCGAATTTCGACTACCAAAGGAAATTGTAAACTGGGAAATCCAAGAACTGTTGGAAAATGGGGTTGAAATGCATTATAACACAGTAGTGGGCAAACTCCTCACCGTAGAGGATCTGAAGAAACAAAATTTTGACGCTATTTTTATCGGAATCGGTGCGGGATTACCACTTTTCATGGGAATTCCTGGTGAGAATCTCAAAGGAGTGGTATCCGCTAATGAATATCTCACTCGATCGAATTTGATGAAGTCTTATGATTTTCCAAATTATAAAACTCCTCCTTTACAAGGAAAAAAAGTAGTAGTAGTCGGTGGGGGTAACGTAGCAATGGATTCAGCACGAACCGCGTTAAGATTAGAATCAGAAACGGTAACAATTGTGTATCGACGTGCAATGGAGCAACTACCCGCTCGAGTAGAAGAGGTTCATCATGCACAAGAGGAGGGTGTAATTTTCAATTTACTAACCAATCCTGTTAGATTTATCGGAGATGCGACAGGACGTCTTCAAGAAGTAGAAGTCTTAAAAATGAAACTTGGGGAACCAGATTCTTCTGGAAGGGCGCGTCCTATACCGATTGAAGGCTCCGAATTTCAAATTCCGTGCGATTTAGCAATTATTGCAATAGGTAATAATTCGAATCCGCTATTGACTTCAACAATGCCAGATCTAAAATTGAACAAATGGGGCAATATTATCACAGATGAAAACGGAGCCACTAATCTTCCGGGTATTTATGCGGGAGGAGACATAGTTACAGGTGCTGCGACAGTAATTTCCGCTATGGGGGAAGCTCGACGCGCTGCGAAAGCCATACATGAATTTTTAAGAAAATAAATGAAAACAGACTTACTTCTCAAGCTCCAATAGATAATTTGCCCTCACAAAAATTACTTGAACAACTTAATTCAAGATATAAGATAATCAACTCAATTTTTATTACAAGAAGGTTGGAAAAGGAATGAGAGAAAGCTGGGGGTGCTGATATACTACCTAATGCAAGATTTATTTTCTACAATCCAAATAAGTTAATTGACTTTTCCATTTTTTGCAATATTGGAACATTAAATGGACATCGAGACACGCATTCTCCACATTTTACACAATCGGAAGCTTTGGATTCCAGCATTGAATATTGCATTCTCACACTTTCAACATTTGTATATAAAGCTCTATCGTATAAACGGAAAACCTCCCCAATATCAATTTTTTGTGGACATGGAGAACAATGATTACAATACACACACTGACCTTCTCGATATTCTTTGAATGATTTCAGAACTTCAGCATAATCCTTTTCCTCATCAGAAGCTGAATTGTAGGCAAGAACTTGATTTAATTCACCTAAATTTTTTACACCTGGCAACGCAATAGCTAAACCCGGTTGGGAAAGCACATAATGTAGACATTGAATGGGAGATATGGAAGTTTTAATGGTCTTCTTTAGACCTTTCGAGCCGCGCTGATAGCCTGCTATATTCACAGAACCTTGCATAAGTAATCTCCCTCCCGCGAATGGTTTCATCGCAATTACACCGACATTGTGTTGAGCGCAAATCGCAAGAGCTCGGTTCCGATTTTCCATCCCATTATTGGCTAAATTTATTTGAAACATAATAACATCGCAAACCCCTTTTTGTGCGGCTTGGATGGCTACATTAGCGTCATGAGTACTCATACCAATGAATTGTATTCTTCCAAGTTCCTGAAACTCTCGTGCTAAATCAAAAACTCCATTCTCTTGACAGCATTGTTCGAATTGCTTTTCATTCATTACAAAATGAACCATACCGATATCTGCATAATCAGTACCTAAAATATTAGTATAACGGTCAAAATTTCGAATAATTTTTCCTAAACTTCTTGTTTTTCGATATTTTCCTTCATGCTCCCCCGAACCGAGATGGTGTGTTAATATTAAATTTTCTCGATTAAGGTCCTTAATCGCATGCCGAATATTCTGCAAAAAAGGTTCAAAATTATACACAAGATCGAAATAATTTATACCTTGATCGAATGCATTGTTAATTACAGCATGCACTAATTCTCGGGGTTGATTGTTCAACCATTCGCATCCCAATCCTATTCTACTTACCTTAAGAGCTGTTTTTCCAAGAATAGAATAATCCATAGGAAACAAATAGCTATGACATTTTTTAATGAATTCTTATGAATTTTAAAACAATGAGTAAACTCAATATTCTGAGCAATGAGATTACTCTAATAATTATTTTTTTCTCCCATAAAAACATCAACAACTATTGTGAAGAATTTTATTTTACTATCCACATTCTCTTAATAAAGAATTTCAAGGTCGGAAAAATGAGTGGGACAAATGACATAGTATTATTCGTAAATAATCTAAAGAAGCATTTTGAACAAGTTAAAGCTGTTGACGGTATCTCTTTTTCAGTTAGAAAAGGAGAAATATACGGTTTATTGGGTCCTAATGGGGCAGGTAAAACTACTGCAATTAAAACCCTAATCGGTTTATTAGATCCCGACGAAGGGCAAATCGAACTATTAGGAGTCAACCCCTTTGTGGAAAATAATGAAAATCGTGTAAAATCGCTAATAGGATACGTTTCAGAAGAACCATTACTTTATAAGAGCCTGACACCTCGAGAGCTGTTCAACTTTATCATTTCTGTTCGTCAATTGGATATTTCCGAGACTACTCGTATACTCAACAACTTGATGGAATCTTTTGAAACGAACCAATATTATGATTCACCCATAATAACATTGAGTAAAGGAAATAAACAAAAAATGCAAATAATAGCTGCTCTTCTTCATGATCCAGAGCTTTTAATTATGGATGAACCTCTTGCGGGTTTGGATGCGAAGATGAGTCGAGTTATGAAAGACATCTTGAGAATTCATGTCTCAAATGGAGGCGGTGTCCTCCTTTCAACACATATTATGGAAGTGGCTCAAAATTTATGCACAAGGATCGGTATTATCGATAATGGTAAACTGGTGGCTGAGGGAACTTTAGATGAATTACGAGAAGTCGCTCAAGCTGTCGGTGCTTCTTTAGAGGATGTGTTTTTAAAATTAACTGAAGAAGATGCATCGGTAAACTCTATTCTTGTTAAACTTAAGGAGACATTGAAGTGAGTTCACAACAATCACAAACTTATCAATCACGAGTAAAACCGAATCCATGGAAATTATCGAAAATACTGCATAGGGAGGTGTTTCTTGATGGATCTATAGCCACGTCAGGTCCGCAGAAAGACCGACTTCTTGAGAGGATTCGGAATAGTAAGAGCTATCTACAAACAAGCGCTCTAATGATGAAAATTTTCTCTGCAATTTTTGCTTTAGCCATTTACATTCTTGCCTTTGTAGGAATGTCTAATGTAAATCCCGGGTCCGTTGAAAATACAATTTTCTCCTTATCTGCAACTATTGCAATGGTATTTGTATTTCAATTTATGTTTGTGTTCACATACGGCCTTATAGGATTAATTGGTTTCTTCAGCAGTTCCGCATTCAAGTATTTACGTACTCTTCCAATCTCGCAAAAGAAGGTTCAGGCGACTGTATATTTAACCTTTTTCAGATTAATTGATTGGCAAATAATTTCGATATTTATTGGTTTCCCTCTATTATCTGGGGTCGTTATTTGGATGACTACGAAATCTTGGTTAAAAATTCTTTTAACTGTCACAATTTCCTCGATTGTTTCGTTTGTAAATGTAATATTTTTGTTTTCCTTGATGCTATCCATTTCATTATATATATCTCGCAAGCTCTATCGACCAACGGGAACAACAAAAGCTCAAACAATCCTTCAAATAATCGTAACTCTTCTATATGCGATTGTGAGTCTAGGTGCAGGTTTAGCCATTACTTATTTGTTAGAAATAATAGAAAGAGGTTTCGTAATTGGACCCAACGGTTCACTTATTAACTTACTCTTAAACTTTATTCTTTATCCATTTGGTTTGACTTATTTGCATGCAATATTGACGACAGGAGTTTTAATTGGTTGGAATTATATTTCTGTTCAATCGATACTTATACCAATCGTGGGATTTCTACTAACCACAGGATTTACATATCTTATCTATCGTCGAAGTATGGGAATTTTGTCATCTTTAACTAAAGATGAAGTATATTCTTCGAAACGGATATCTTCGAAAGATTTTGTCATCAAATTAGATGTATTGTCTCCTTTTAAGGCAATCTATAAAAAAGATATTACCTATATATTCCGGAATTTTTCCGCTACCCTGTATTTTATCTTTCCGATATTGATGCCCTTAGTATTACTTATCCAAATTTTTGGTACACCTTCTACCCAAATCTACTTTGATTTCTTTCAGATTCCTTTATTCACGTTTTTTTATTCTGGAATGACCATTTCTTTTGGAATTATGGCTGTGACAGCTCCAGAATCTGAGACAGGAGGATTATTATATATTTTACCCGTAAAGATGAAAGATTTGTTCCGTGCAAAAAGACGGATATTATATTTATCTATGTCCCTCTCTGCTATTGCACCTGTATTGATTATGCTAATATACCCTTTAGTAGGGAAATTTCCCGTAGATGCTTTTCTTCCAGGTATTATAATCGCAATAAATTTCTTGATTATTTATTTCTATGGATCGGAATTGTCTTTGATTCTATACAGTGTTTTTTTTGGGAAAATACGTAATAAATACACCTTACAAATGGTTAATGTGAAAAAAAAAATCGGTAAAATCATATTAGGCATCATAATTTTGTATATTGTATGCTATTTTCCATTGGTCGTAGGATTTTTTCTTGGATTATATCTTGGAGAGTCGATCCTAAATGGTAGTATGATTATGTGTGGTATATCTTTTCTGATATTTTGTGTCATAAGAATGGTAGCTGTTAAATTATTCAATTCCCATTAGGTAAGATATATTAAAAGGATGAGATTTCATCCTCATATTTTCAATATCAACTAGATAGGTAATACAATATGACCACATCGATTGCCTTAGAAGATACTGTAATTTTGTGGGATTGTTCCCGTTCAATGATTCGTACGGATTTTAAACCCAATCGACTTAGAACCATTCAGAAATTAATAAAATTATTTATCGAACATAAAATTGCAAAAGATCCGAAAGACTCGATAGCGATCGCAGCGATAGGCACACGTATAATTAAATTATCGGATTTTTCTAATAATTCCGATTTTTTAACCAAACAATTGAATAAGTTGGAAATATCTGGTAATGCAAACATGGTAGATGGGATTGCATTTGCATTACAAATGCTTGTAAAGAAGATCCGTCATTTGGGTGGATCCAATCAACGTGTTATTATATTTACCGATAGTTCCAAACCAGATATTGATCAAGACCGGATGGAGAAGATTACAAAAGCAGCACAAGGTCTTGGGGTTTACATAGATATTTGCCAGTTAGGTTTATCAGAAATTGATCGAGCTTTAAATCCATTCAGAAAACTTGCCAATGCAACAAATTCTGAGTATGGATTTTTCACCAACGCTAAAGCACTATATCGAGCAGCGGAAGGATTTGCTAGCAAAAAAGCCCCTCCCGATACCGATTACTTTGATCCGAACAAAGACAAGAAATTACCACGATTGATGGCAGAGATTGCAGTAGATTTACGCAGACCTACCATTGGAGAAATTCGGGATATGATGTCTAAAGTAGATCATAAATGTCAGATCTGCTATCAAAATACATGTCCCGTATGTAACAATCCGTTTTATTCGTGTGGTAGGTTCTGTCCCTCTTGTAGTCGCCCTATTCATCTCCATTGTGCATCAATGTGGTCGGATCGAGAAAATTCGGAATTTGCTGATAAAACGGTATTCCGTTGTCCAAATTGCTTCTTCTTGCTAAAAGTTCCACATTCTGTTCAACAGTTGATGAAAATTACTGGAGGACAGTCTATAAAAGTGACAGATGAAGAAGGTTTTGCCGGAAAACCCATTCAGATGACTAAAGTCCCTGATAATATAGTAGAAAATATAGAAGATGCATGTTCGTACTGTAGCAATATCTTTACAGGACAAGAAGCGGTATATCAATGCTCGTGTAGTGCGTATTATCATCAATCTTGTCTAGAGCATATGTATAAAGAAATAAAATCATGTAGGAATTGTGGTGGTTTAATAACTCCAAAATGAAATCTTATTTGGTTTTTTCAGTGATTCCACGATTTTTATTCCATAAATTCTCCTCTAAATCTGCTACTCGAAGATTGATAGCAGTCAACATTTTTTCCAATTCCTCCACTTTTTTACATAATTTCAATTGCGATTTCGCTAATTGATCTTCAATGAAGCTAATGGCTTCGACAATATTATGTATATCTTTATGTTTTATGAGGATTCCCCCCTAACTTGGATATCAATCCTATCACTCATAAGGAGGTTATTATGGCAATCAAATTAATAGTTAAATTATTGTGAAAGTTAGCCGAAATTTTCCAAAAAAAAATTCAACAATTTCCAGTCCCTAAAACGAAAAATTTGGGATTAGTTCTAAAAAAATTCCAATACTTCAAATATTTAGTTTCTCCCCTTCTCTTTCTTATTAGAAAGTTCTAGAGGCGAGTGATGATCATGGAAGATTTAGGTAATTTATCTTATAATAATGGAAAAAAATGCCTAGTTGTCTCCAAAAAAATCATCATCTTAGGAGAAGGGGGTACAGGTAAAACAACCTTGCTCCTTCGATATACTACAGGAAAGTTTTCTGAAGATACAAAAATGACAGTTGGTTCGGACTTTTTTGTGAAGAAAATTAAGTTTGAACACGGCAATTGCGATGTATATTTGAAACTCTTGTTATGGGATTTTGCAGGGGAAGCACGATTTCGCTTCTTGTTAAGCGATTATACACGGGGAAGCGATATAATATTAGTTGCTTTTGATTTATCGCGTATGAAATCTATTTATCATCTTGTAGATTGGATGGAAGTACTTGAATCGGCTCGAACCTACCAAAATAAAACACCTATCTACTTGATTGGAAATAAATACGATCTAGTGCAAAAATATCAAGAACCTGATTATGAGTATATTAATAAATGGATTCATGATTATCACGTATCCAAATATTTTGAAACCTCTTCTAGAACTGGATATAATGTTGAAGAATTGTTTTGTGATATCACCCGTACTTTAATCGAAAATTCCAAACAAAAAGCTTCATTCTTATGGATATAAATTATTTTTTTCTCATGAGATTATCCATATTTACCAATTTTTTAATTACTCAAAAACTATGCTATCGCTTAGCATATAGAAGTTCGAATTTTGCATTCTGAGATCAAATATAGCACTTATATTGGGGGGATTACTTTGAATATGGTCGAGGAATTGAAATCAATAGTCAAGGAGTGATATATGTTACTGGTACAACATCGTCATCTGATTTTCCCACTGTTAATGCTTATTTTGAGTCTTAAATCGGCTCGAATGATGCATTTATTCTAAAACTACATGCGGATTGATCATTCTTTTATGGGAATACTTTGAAGATTTTAATTGGTGGTTGTAGTATAATTGCAGTCCTGGGAATTATCATCATTTATTCGAGTAAAATAAAAAACAGATAGAAGCAAGCTATATAATTCTTGAAGTAAATCGCAGTTCAAGTTGATATTGGTAACACAATGAGATTAGCGAACCCAGAAGTTGTCGACCACAAGAAACTCGGAGAAATCAAATTCTAAGTTTCTATTTTTTTTTATCATTTTCCAATTAGCTTCAAAAATTCATCTCGAGTTAAACCACTTTGTTTAATAATAGAAAGCAAAGTTCCTTTGGGAATAGGATCTCGGAGTGGAATGATAACTAAATGTGAACTCTCGTTTTCATCATATCTAATCAATGCTCTATGACTCCCTTTTCCCCTTTTCGGTGCATCCTGAAATCCTGCTTTCAATAACTTTTGAATGAGTTTCTGGGCAGAGATCATAGGCAGTCTTGTCATATATCCATCTCAATTTGACTAGTGAATTTCTGTTTAGTGGAAAAAATCTGCGAATAATCTTCAAGCAATCCTAATTCCTTTGCGTTTTCTAACCATAATTCAATTGCTTCTTTCAAATTACTTAATGCTTCTTGTGGAGTATCTCCAGCAGAGGAAACTTCGATCTCGGGACATTTTGAAACGAAAACTCCCTCTTCTTCCCAAATCAAAGCAGTGAGGTTGGTTTTTGACATCATGAATCAAATAGTTTTGTTGAGTATATAATACCAGTGAATCCAAACAAAAAAGCTTATTGAAATTAATTAACAGATTCAGCATAAGAAAAAGCAGCTTTAATATCTTTTTTTGTCAGAGAAGGATATTTGAATGATTTCTACATCAGTCATTCCTTCAGCAATGGAATCCAAAATTACCGATGCCATAATTCGAGTACCTTTTATGCAGACCTTTCCATGACAAATTTTTGGATTCGCTGAGATTCTTTCTACCCACGATTCTGTCATTGTACTATAGAGCAATAGTGTCTATGAAGAAAAAAATGTATGGACATTTCATAGATTTATATGCGATTTAACTTAGCTTAAGGCATCCAGATTATTTCAACCATTTTTCGAACCTTTTACGAACTTCCTCATGCGAGATGCCTTAGTTTTTTTCACTTTGAGTTATTCCAAGTTCAATTTTGTGTTGAAGATAAAATGCTTCAAAAATATCGTGGTATTCGGCATCATTCGGTAATTTTTCGATGATATCAATTACTTTTTTCTTGGTGGATTGCATATACAGTAAACGAAGGAACAGATATTTAATTCATCGTAGAGTGCTGAATTTTTATCTATTCAAAAAGCATGCTATCGCTTAGCATATAAAAGTTAGAATTTTGCATCTAAATAGAGATTACGTCTTTTAATGCAAGGTTATGTTTTCTAAAAGAATATAAGAATATTTCTAACACACTGAACTTAATTGATCAGGATTTTTGAATACAACTAACCAACCAAAAAATTCTTCACTTAATTAGACGTTGCAAAGGTGAGTTGCGTCATGACAAAAAAAATTGTGTTCGTAGGACCTCCTAGCTCTGGCAAATCGACATTGCGTCGATTATTCTTTGAGGGAGAATCAGCTTTTGATTTACTTAATCATCCCTTGGAACCTACTCGGGGTAGTGAGATTTACACTTATAAAATGAAGGAAGAAATTGGTGTATTCGACCTTTCAGGGCAAGAATTGAATCGATGGTTGGGTCAAGAGCAAGAGGTATTTCAGCAAACTGATGTGATATTAATCACACTTGATGCAACTACGGATTTTAATTTATGCAGTAAACTCATAACTCAAATGCAAAAGATACAACAAGAACGATGCTCATCTGCAACTTGTTATATACTGTTTCATAAAATTGATTTATTATCGGATAAGGATCATAAGATCTTAAAAGATAATATTAAACAAAATCTACCGAAATCACACCAATGCTCAATATATTATACAAGTATTAGAAATGAATTTTACTTGAACACATTAAACGTTGTGTTAGATATTTTGGATGATGTACAATCTAAACAAATCATTAGCACCCCATATAATTTTAATACATTTCGTTCGCTAGCAGGTCTTTTATCCCAATTAAAGAAAATGAAGGTAGCTAATTTTGCTGAACTCACGGCGTCCTTGAATGTACATCAACATGATTTAGCTACATTGTTGAACCAACTAAGTGGACAAAAATATTTATTATCACGAAATTATGGCTCTGATCAAGTTTTTTTCCTCTCTGATGCGGGAGAAGAATATTATAAGGAATTTGTCCAACGATTTTTGCACAAGAGGGATATTGAGGAAACTAGAAACCTTCCAAATTTTGCTTTTCCCTCTGTTGATGATGTGAAGTTTGAACGATTTGATTTCAACCTATCAAAAATCAATAATAAAAAATATGTAGCAAGTATGTGTGAAAAACTCATTTATGGAATACTTATAAGTGATGAAAATGGTCGTTTGTTGATAACAGTCGAAAATGGTAATAATGCACTAAAGAACATCTTAGCCACTGAAGATAATCCCAGTTTTGATATAGAATTAGTCCCAATGTTTATCAATGCAATGTATAAATTTAGTGCTGAAATAAACTTGCAAGGTTTTACGGGTTTTCAATTGCAGGGTAAGAATATTAATGTTCATTCAATGCAATTTGACCGATTTACCTTAACATGCTTTACTTCTCCCTATTTCAACCCAGAAATTGTGAAGGATGCCTTTATAGAAATGTTTGATAGATTTAGCATTCGCTATGACGCAGAACTTGAAGACTTTTTGCAAACTGGCAACGCTACACCATTTCAATCGTATAAACCTGCTTTCTTAAAAGAATTTCAGAAAATCACTGTTGAGTTTCTACATCAGCTGGATTCCCATATTGATGAGAAATCAATGAATTCTTATAAAGAATTATACCGAAAATTAGATGGAATTCAATTAAGCATGGTGTCGGATTCCTTACGCTATAAATTGAAAGATTTCAAATTACGTTTTATTCAAGCAATTTTGGACCAAGATTACACGACTTTAAATGATTTATCGAAAAAGGTTGATGCTCTATCGTTGAAAATAGTCACAAATTAGCATAGATTTTTTATTTTTCCTTTTTTTTTCTAAAGTTCGATTAGGATGTAACTGAGCTTTTAAAATAAATGACTCACTATGTTTGCAAAACAGCAAAATAAGTGAAATACCAATATATTTGAATTATAGATTTATTTCCATCAAATTATTTTATAAGGACATATTATCCAAAGTCAAGGTGCAAAAATGGTATTAAAAGCTCCCAAGAAGATTAAAATCGAGGATGAAGAAATTTCTCGAAAATATAAGATTATTGCTGAAAACTTACATAAAACCTATCTGTTAGGCAAAACTGCAGTTGCAGCTTTACGTGGTGTGGATGTGCAGATAAAAGAAGCTGAATTTATCGGACTCTACGGACCTTCTGGATCGGGAAAAACCACCCTTTTAAACTTAATAGGTGGTTTGGACTACCCTACGAGAGGAAAGATATTTCTTGATGGGATAAACATGGCAAAATTAGACGATAATGAGCTTGCTGACCTAAGAAGGGATCACATTGGCTATGTTTTTCAGTTCTATAATTTACTCCCACTGCTAACAGCTTTAGAAAATGTCATGATTCCTCTACATTTCCAAGCAAAATTAAGTAAAAGAGGGAAAGCACGAAAAGCAATGGAACTTTTACGTCTTGTAAAACTTGATGAACGAGCAAATCACACTCCAAGTGAACTATCGGGAGGAGAACAACAGCGGGTGGCGATTGCACGCGCCTTTGCGAATGATCCCTCCATTGTCATTTTAGATGAACCGACAGGTGATTTAGATTCGAAAACTGGAATTGAAATACTTAATTTGCTACGTGATCTTAATCGAAAGGGAGCAACATTTGTTACAGCCACTCATGATGGGGCCGTCTCAGAATATTGTTCTCGTGTATTACACCTAATGGATGGCAAGATCGTAACGGGTTCAAAAGCAGAAGGATTGAAAGAAACTCCTCAACAAAGGAAAACCCGACTTGAACATCAGCAAACGAATCGACAATTAGTGGAAGAAAAGATATTAAAAACCATTGAAGGAAAAGATCAAATCAGTATTGAACGATTACGTGCAGGGATTCCCTCTGAATTAATGGAACATCTCCCCATCCACTTTGATGACATTATTCAAGAATTAATTGATAATGAAAAAATCAAGGGAGAACTCGATAAGGGTGTTCTTTTTATTCAAAAAGAAGGATAATACCAGATTATTGTAATTGGAAGCGTTCTCATGAACATAATTGCCTATGCATTCAAAGATCTAAAAACTCAAAAATTTCGAGCAATATTAGGAGTAGTCGGAGTAGCGGTCAGCATTTTTCTTCTAACTTCAGTTTCCTTCTTGACTGATGCTGTTTCTTCTGCCTATGTGGATTATCTTGTCACAGATGCAGGGGGAATGGATGCCACTGTAAGTTATCGATGGCTTGATGGATACACCGACAGCACCTTTGGTTCAGAGTACAATTTCAGTTATAATGAATTAATTGAAAAAATCGAGGTCGAAACCGATCAAATCGAGCATTATATTCCGAGATATCGGCAATGGCATTATTTTTATACTTCTAGATGGGGTTGGCGAGGCACAGAAATGGTGGGATTGAATATTTCGTATGAAGAAGAAATTGGATTTGGAAAATTCTTAAATACGGGATATGATTTCGTTACTCATGGTATTCCAGAGGGATATTGCGCCATATCATCCAAAATGGCCGAAGAATGGGAAATATTTGTTGGTGATTCATTCCGATTATATTGGTGGGAATGGGTTCCCGAGCAATACTGGCTCTCTCATTATTATGATTTAACTATCTTATCAGTTTTTGATCATCTATTGAAATTTCCCACTTGGATGGAGGAAATAGTGGTGGTTGATCTTTCAAGCATTCCCACTTACTTTAATAACAGTTATGGAGGGATGGAAGGTCGAGTTAATCATTTGCATATGACTTTTAAAAATTCCCAGAGCTTATATGATGTTCGAGATATCCAAGGATCGGAACGTGCTGTTGAGTCCATTGGTGCAAAAATTCAGACTGCTTTAGGGTATGGCTACTGGGTGGATTTACCAAAATTGACTAGTTTGGGTGACGCAGAATATCTGTCCATTGGGACTCGAATTATATTTATTTTTATAAGTCTTATCTCTATGTTAATTTCAGGAATTTTAATTAATGGGATCCTTTCAACTTCCGTTGAGGAAAAGATTCGAGAATTCGGCATATTCCGAACATTAGGTGCTCGGAAAAATTTCAATCTGAAATTAGTGATCGTTCAAGGTCTTCTAATTTGCGTTACAGGCACCACAATAGGGATTTTTTTATCTTGGTTAGGCGTATCACAAATTTTACTACCTCTATCTACGAGATGGATACCCTCTGAGATATTATCAAGTCCTATTCAATTCGTATTAAGACCAACAACATTGTTGATTTCTTATGCGATAGGAATTGGAGTTTCTCTTGTGGTTTCTCTCTCACCAGCCATAAAAGTAATGCGATTGCAAATAGTAGAAGCAATTAATCCTTACAGACATGAGGAATCCGTCTATAAATTAGTCAAAGAAGAGACTGTGAATGTAAGATTAATAATAATCGGATTGATTCTTGCCATAAATGGAGGATTAATCTTCTTCTTCCTACCACGTCTGATTGTGACATTGAATTTTTCTTTACTATCGACTATACTAATAATCGTACTCCTAGCTTTTCTTGTGGGGTTAACAATGGCGGGAATTGGTCTAATGCCCCTTCTTTTACGATTTTGGATAGCCATATTGAGACCTTTTGCACGGAAATTAATTGCGATAATAAGAGTAACAATTTTTCGTCATGAAAGGCGAAATTCTTCTACAATTTTGATGTTTTGTTTATCGTTTTCCTTTGTATTATTTGCATCTAGTATGGTAGAAATTCAAAACGTTCAAGTAGGTGCTCTAATCCAGACTGAATTGGGGTCTCCATTAGTAATTCGTCGAGCAGGACATTCCCGTGCTATAACTACGGACTTCCAAGAGGAATTGATGCAGATTGAGGGCATAGAACGCAGTAGTGTTGTACTAGCTCATCCTGAATTACTTAAATCAATATATGCCTATGGAGAGGATGTTTATTATGATGCGGAAATTGGAGATTACATAAACTTGAAATCAAGTGATATTCGATTATATGCTCTTGATAAATATTATGTAGACACAATTTACACTGAATATATTCAAATGTCTCGGGGGACAATTAAAACAAGCTTTCCGGCCCTATTTAATGGAAATAACACATGCATTATTTCGACTGCTTTAAGCGAAGATTTATCTCTCAATTTGTATGATACTGTTCGATTGACCTTTATACGAGGCGATGAAACAACACAAGCTGAATTTGAAATTGTTGGTATAGCTAGTTTATTACCTGGCTTAGATCGATTCAAGGGTAGTTCTATTTTTGGAGGAGCTGATGGAGTTGCAATATCACATGAAAAATATCTTGAATATATGGAAATTCCAAAACCAGCATGGGCTTGGAGGATATTTGTCAGTGTTCGCGAAGATATGATTTCTCAAACACAAATGATTGAAGAAAAAATAGACGAGACTCTCTATGGAAAATGGACTTTTGGAACATATAATGTTCAAAATCTTGTACAGGAAGTGGAACGCGGTTTTCTTACAGTTCAAATTGTTCTTCAAATAATTTTATCCTTTACGATAGTGATTTGCATGTTTGGATTATTTGCAAGTTCTTATTCAAGTATTTTAGAGCGTAAACGTGAAATAGGAATTTTGCGTGCATTGGGTTTAAGAAGGGAAGGAGTTAGTAGATTATTCACTGTAGAATCCGTAGTTATATTACTAGCTAGTGGATCCACGGGAACAATAGTGGGATTTTCTACAGCAGCATTATTATCACAAAATTTGTCAATTTTCGCCCAATCACCAAGATTACTGAGTTTTCCTACTTTGACAACACTAATTTTATTTGCAGTTAGTTTGGTCGTCCTTTTGGTAGGAATGATGGCTATCCTTAGAAAAATTAAAAGAAAAAACTTGATGGAAATTTTTCGGGAGACACAATAATGATGAATATATATTCCCTAACAAAAAAAATTCGAAAATGCATTCAGCTAGTAATTGTATTCAGTTTTATTTCGTTAATTATGTTCTCTCCTGAGCTCCCTTTCATATCATTATCTGTAAATGATACACCTCAACTACAAAGTCCGTATAGTTCCGATGTGGCGGGTTCTGAAATGTATAGTGAACAATTATCTGCCTATATTGCCGGAAATGCGTCAATAATAAAACAAGGATATATTACGAACGATTCAAATATTTTGCGAGGATTTGATTATAGTGATCCAGCTTTTCATGAATGCTCGGTTTTAATCGCTTTATCAAATGGGATTACCCCCCAAATTTTCCCGAATCCGTTCAGTTCAAGTGCTTTCGGTTCGGAAAAATTCTTAACTTATGATTCTTTTTACGGTTTTCTATACTATGAATCTGCGACGGGTTCAGGAAAAGCAATAGCAGATCGCGCAAGTCGTGCTCTAAATATAATTGAAAACCTCTTTAATATCCAGCTTTTCATGCTTGATACCTTTAGTAAGAATCGATTTTATCCATTTTTTGGTTTTTATCCAAATTGGGATGATTTATTTGAGTTAATCATAAATAATGCTCCACAAGATGGATATTGGGGTGCTATTGATTCCGCAAGATTATTGAGTAAAGAATATATGACAAAAAGTCATCTCAGTTCGTATATTTTGATGTTAGATTCCGTGAACACCCTTTCATCTGGATTCGATTTCCCCGTTGAATTTGAAAAATTTGAAATTGATCACATATCCACCTCCTTCGCTGATGTATCCGAAATCTCCAATATTTTCAGTAGTGTCTTTGATTTCTTGAACCTAACCAGTGGGGTGTTTTCTATGTTCGATACATCACAATTATTGAGGGGAGATTCTAAAATCATTACCACTATTTTACAATACGAGGGTTTAGAACAAGGAATACAACGCATTTCAGAAAATGAATATAATTTTGATCTACTGCGAGCACTAAATTATAATTCTTCAGAAAGGGGATCCCTTAGCCCTAGTAAAAAAATATACATTTCATTAGTAGGAGCTTTATTATCGGAAATTGATATTTCTATCTATTCCTCAGATATTTTAGGATTTACTCCTCTTTATCATAACTTTTCCAGTTACATATTGGATTCCATTGAAGAAGCTGCATTTCTACTCGGTCAGAATATCGATATTTCCATAATTTCTGATTATTCTCTAAGAACATTTTGGCATACAGATGATGACGTCAATCGCATCGTTACAAATTTATATGATCATGCGACTATAGAAAATCCGTTGAATTTAATAACGACCTTAAGCTTAACAGGTTTGCCCGTTATACCAACGGGTATTTTAGAACCCTTAAAAGAATTCATAATTCGATACGCAATTAATTCGACCGAGCCAATATTACGGATAGAAAAGGATTATCGGTTTATTTCTTATGAGACCGGTGAATATGAAATAGATATAAAAGTAACGAACGAAGGGGATATCCCCGCATGGGGGCGTAAAATCGAATTACCGATTTTAAATCAAACCTTTTTGCCAATCCCTACTGTTATCACAGATTTTATCGAATTGCAATATGGAATGACAGCAGAAGAATTTCTTATACCAGAAGAACCACCCAGATTCATTTTCATAGATTCTTTAGGATCAGGTGTATTCGATTATCTTTATCCATCAATAACTAATTTTTCGCAACTCACCTTTTATAATCCTCAATTAGCTGAAGACATTTTAGCTCCGAGTAATGATGATTATTTTAATTCTTCGGGAGTATCACAAGAAGAACGGCAACTATTAGCAGAATTGTTCAATCAATCATCCAGCATATTTAATCAGGACAATTGGAAATTAAATCCAGGGGAATCTATTACTTACACACTTAGCGGCTTATCCAATGAAGCTTTCTTCGATTATTCCAGTTTTTATGATTTGAATTTCACCATAACGGGGGATAATTTAGAACCATATCTTTCTTATGGTCAATCAATCCTCCCTAGCGAACCATCCTATGCTAGAATAGAAGATGGACTTACTTGGGATATCCTTTCTGAACAAATTGGTCAAGATAACCTCATTCAAATATTTTTTTCATTTGAGAATACTACACTCATTGATTTCTACAATTTTTCTTTGGACCAAATAGGCTTGAATTTCGAATTTACCTCTAATTTAGAACTTTCTATGGACACTCAGTTTACCTTAGAATTCTTTAATACTACGGATATGACGTTCCAATTAATACAAAATTCTCTTTATAGTGCAACAAACACGAGTGTCGAATTTAACACACCATCTAATCTGCTAGATTATATAGATCCCGCGAATAATTATCAAAGTATCTTTAAATTGACGTTCAAAACAGAACTCCCACAAATTTTGTCGATTGATAGCCTAATCGTTCAATTTATTGATAGAGATTTGGATATTATCATGCAATCTCCCGCAAGAGTAGCGTATACGACTTATACAGGACATAATACATATTTTATTGATTCCAATCCCATTACGGCTGTTACAGATCCAGCACCCATATTGATTGCTACTTCAACTTTAGATCATTATAGTTCTGCTCCGGGAATATTAAATACCTATAATTTAACAATCGAGAATGTGGGAGGTCTACAAGCGAATCAGGTAAATGTTACTCTAAAAGCACCTGGCATAATAGCAGATTCAGGTAATTTTACTCTTGAGAATGGATACCTCTTGTACGAATATCCCAATATTAGTGTTGGGAATTCAATTCAAAATCTTAGCTTCAGTTTTTATACTCCTAATAGTTATAATCTCCCCCTTGCTGAAGTTGAGTACAATCATCCCATCACATTATTGAACCTAACTGATTCAGATTTCACCACCTATACCAACGATCTGTTCATTTCCGCTCCTATTGATTATTTAACTCGGTACCCCTTTTTGTATGTATTGAAACTTTACTATAAAAGTAATTATACAAATGCAGATACTGCATTTGGACTAGCACCTCAAGTAGGGGATATAATCCGGTTAGATATGGTAATTGAAAATACCGGTCCAATTACTCTTTCAGATTTTAATTGCTCGATTCCAAATAATGTGATTGGATTTAAAAGAATGGATAATACTACAGTTCAATTTGCAAACATACAAAAAACAATCAACCAGACATTTTCTACAGAATTAAAAAAAACATACTGGGATTCTATTTTATTTCCTAATATAGATAGCTTCAATTCAAGTCAGAAATTCTCTATTCAGTTTGCACAAAAATTTCCAATTGTATTGGGCTTTAAGAATTTTGAAATACAAAAAACATTCTCAGATTATGATGGAGTACAAAATTCCATTGTAACTGTGCAAATAAATGTCACAAATACCGGAAATTTAAAAGTATACGATATGACCGTGATTGATTTTGCGGGATATCCAAAAGAAGGCTTTTCACTTGTAAACGGTACCCCTGATAAACTCATATCCTCACTTACTCCTGGTGAGTCTTTCATTTACACATATTCATTAAAACTCAATAAACAAGGCATCTATGAAATTAATCCCGCATCTCTCTCTTATCGCTATATTACCACTCAAACTGCTTACAGCAGTGTTTTTCAGGTTAAGGTTCGCAATGTTTGGGTTGTAAATGCGCTTTATGTGATACTGCCAAGTTTAATAGGAGGAATGACAGTTGGCTTGATTTATTGGTCTAAAAAAAGGTATGATTTAGAAGCAGCTGAATTTTCCCGAAGAGAGGAATTGATGTTTGGTCAAAATCTCCGCTCAGTAGCTTGGAATAAAAGAACTCTTCAAGAAGATCTCCTAGATACTGAAGATTTAAAAACAAAGGGGGAGGATACTTTTTGAAAAGCATTAAAAGATCTCACCAATTCGTTCTTGGATTAAGTTTCACAATATTAATGATTACGGCCATTGCGAATACTCAATTATATGAAAATACGATTTACATAGGAAATGAATTTCGAGATCCTCCTTCCTCCCAGATGAATTATATAAAAGACCAATTACATCTCGATCCTTATATTTGGAATACCCTTGGATTTTCAGGAGATCCCAATGCATCCATCGTAATAATTGGTTCTGGTATTGATTTTAGGCACCCGAAATTTGGCTACGATTCATTCGGAGATAAGGATTTCAACAAAAAAATCATAGGGTGGAAAGATTATGTGAACATTTCCAATTTGGAACCTGTCGATCCTCATGGATTGAGTACCTTTACAGCAATATCGGCATTTGGAAATAATGATTCCAATTCAAAAATTTACTTAGATAGTGAAAACCGAACTTCTATTACTTTGGGCAGTAAATATGAGCAACAAAATCTATTTCCCACAGATCCTGGACCTGGGTGGTTTAATATAAAATTAGGATCATTGTGTATAGACCAAATAAATGCCAACATCACTCTGAACGCCACATATTCAGAATATAGCACAAATTTCATCCAAAATGCCAGTTTTCAAATAAAATCAGGAAATACCGTGCTAAATCAGACTATTGAAGATCTACATGGGATTTATAGAAACCTTAGTTATACCACGGAAATTCAACCCGCAATTTATGACTTTTACTTTCGATATTACTTGAAATTTTCAAGCCCCGCAAATTTTTCTGTGAATGCAATTATAAAAGCACCCTTAGAAAATGGAACAGATTACTCGGGAATTGCACCTCAAACAAAAATTATTGGATTACGTATATTGAATGAAAAATTAGAGGGAAACGTATCATCTTTAGTTTCCGCCTTAAATTGGGCAAAAATTAATCGTGATGATTATCATATTATTGGAATTCAAGTTGATTTGGGTGATTATGAATGGGATGTTTCTGCAACTATCCTCTCAGACGTTATTGAGAGCGTAATAGAAAGTGGAATCATGTTATTCCTACCAGCGGGAGACAGTGGTGTAAAAACAAATGCTCTTAATCCTCTGGTCGTAAGTGAATACCCTATTGTTGTAGGTTCTGTCAGCGATATTGGAAAACTGACATTTTATACATCACTTGGGCAAGAAATTTCTACTAACCATAAAAAAATCGACATTCTTGCGCCAGGTGGTAGTTATCTTGCTGGACATCGAACAATTATTTCAGCTGATACAAACGCAAATGATGCCTTAGGATATTTACAGGATCAAAGTATCAATGATTCTACATCCATAATTAGTACTTCTATCAGTACAGGATTTGTTACTGCGGCATATAGCTTATTAGTCGAAGCCTTGGGAGGTTATATGGTCTGGGAAAGCCTGCGAACCATAAATACAACATTAGCATTAAAATCTCGTTTATTAATGACAGCGACAGAATTGAATCAAGCAAGAGAAGACAATCCCTACACAACTGCAGTTGATGAGAGCTCGACTATTTTTTCACCAAATATAGATCGGGGATTAAAGGATACTATAGAAGGATTTGGATTACTCAATATTCCTGCAGCTCTTGAAAGTATCTTATTTGAAATTATGATGGATAGTCAAGTTACGGATCACCTTGTTTCTGCCCCAATTAATATTACAGGCTTGCATAGTTTTGCCCGGAGAATACAATTAAACCAAAATGAATACTATAATTTTACTCTCAATTTCTCGAATTCTTCCGATCTTGATCTATATATATATCAAAATCGTTCCGATTTGTTCGGAGACCCGATTTTAATACAAAAATCCACTTCAAGTGGGAATATTAACGAATCTATTGTTTTCGGATTAGAACAAGATTCTGGAGAATATATTTTAGTAATTAAGTCAATTGATGGAAATTTAACGAAATTCGAATTAAACGTGACTAATTTACCAAACCTAAATGCACCAACTCTTACAGATCATTCAGTGGCTGGGATTCAAGGATACAACGACACTTTGGATACCTTTGAATTCATGATTAACTATACTGATTTAGATAATCTACCACCAATAACGATAGATCTCAATATTACGGGTGTTTTTGAATTGATTCCATTTATAAAAGTTTCAATGGATATGAATTACACTGATGGCTGCTTATATTCAGCAAGATTTCATTTCTACGAGACGGGAACATACCATTATCACATAATTGCTTGGGATGGAATAAACTTAGTTAGAACTCCTGAACTAGTAGAATACAATTTAACAGTAGTTCCAATAAAAAATGCTGTATACAACAATTATAGCTGGTTCTTTTCCTCGATGGGTGATTGGGAGAAAGAGGGTTATTGGAACAACATCTCTCAATCCAATGAAATCGATCCCCGAGGAATAATGGGACAAAATTGGAACGCATTATACTTTGGGGATACGGATTCCGCTTATTTGGGAAAATATTCTTACGAAAGTGTGCCAGAATTGAGTGTATCAAGAGCCTATTCCCCACAATTTTGGTTAAATGCAAGTTCCAATCCAATTCTTCGACTAGGAACGCGAATTAGTATAAATCAAGGCGATTTCTTTATCTTAAACATCCGCTTAAATAGAACGGGTTCGTGGACCACAATTGATTCATTCAGTAACTCTGAAACTGAATGGAGATTGTTAAAATATGATTTATCAGCATATGTTTCATCATATGTTCAATTTCAACTGGTAGTAGAATTAGATTTATTAGATGATATTGAGTACAATAAGGGTATTTTACTTAGTGAATTCACTCTATTACAACAACATCCTGTTAACATCAATCCAACTTTGATTTTTAATGCCACTGTAACCCCAGATGAAGGTCCTATATATCAAAATTATCGTTTTTCTGTTATTGTCGGAGATAAAGACGGAGAAACTCCGGATATGGTGTATTTAGAGATAGATCAAATCAATTATACGATGTTTAATATATATGGTGATTTTGATAGTACATATGAGTTGGATAATGGAACCTTAGAATCAGGAGGAATCATATATGCGTATGACATATTTCTCGCTGCTGTTCGCAATTCCACTTTCCGCATCCATGTAGTAGCCAATAGTTACAGTATGACAACGGAATTTTTCGCCGGACCACAATTAAGCATACATACCACTTCCTCTTTTCCTTATTATGGAATTCCGTCCAATATGAGCGTATATGGTAATCCTCAACCTCATCCTCAAACAATATGGGTAAGTTCTAGTAATTCCCTCCACTATATTGCTCGAGATGAGGTTTGGTATTTTGGTGAAAAATACTACTTTGGATATGGAGAGAACTGGAATGTATATATGGTAACATCCCTAATTCGTATTCCGCGTTCTACTGAAGAAACCGATCGAGTTTACTTATGGTTTGAACATCAATTAAGGTTTGATACACTTTTTCCCCAATTATTTGGGGATGATTATGCACAAATAATGATTTCCCCGGATTTCGGATCTCATTGGTATGAACTCATAACATATGATGAAAATGTGAATCAATATCAAAGTCAAAAAATTGATTTGTGGAATTATAGAGGAATGGATGTGCTCATTCGTTTTAACTTTCATTCCGATGATACTAGTTTTCTACCAACGTTCCAGACGGGATGGTATGTACGAAATATTATGGTAAATGTGGATCTATCTTTAGATAAAGAACCCCCTACCGTAATTTTCACCAATATTATACCGAATATGGAAGTTAATGAAACATTTACTATTGAAATATATATTACGGATCCCTCAGGAGTGGATGATAGTTTAGTTACACTTTTCATTAATACAATTATTATAGACGATGCAGTTTCTGAAGATGGAGTAATCCTGTATGATTTAGATACAACTAAATTTCGAAATGGAAATACCACAATTTCAGTTTTAGCGTATGATGAGGTGGGGAACAAGATCATTGAAACCACTTATATTATTATAAAAAATGAAGGCTCTCCAATGGTGTGGATTTATATAATAATAGGGGTCACAATTGCTCTAATTGCAGGAATTTTATATTTCTATTTTCAAGTATTCGTACCCTCTCAAAGGAAGAAAGAACTACGTCAAGAGATGTTATCGGAAGAACAACAAAGAAGATTGATGGAAGAACTGAGAGAGCGTCAAGTGACAGAAATGAGAATTCGAGAAGAAACAGAACTAGCTACTCCAGAATCTGAGGCGTTGAAATCTTTTACATATGAATGCAGAAGATGCAGGAAACAATTTCAAAATCAAGACTATATTTGGTCAATGATTTGTCCCGATTGTAAAACGGATACCTTAAATTTGGTATACCAGTGTAAATTATGCGGAAAAATCTATTATGAAGATATGCCGGGAGAATATTTCTGTAAAGATTGTAATATCAAATTATTAAAATAATGAAGGAGAAAAATAATGAACACATTTCAATTTGCATGGAGAGATTTTAAAAAGCAGAAATTGAAGAGCATTTTCGCAATCTTAGGGGTAATGATAGCAATTTTTCTGCTCACAGCAATTGGAATGTTAATCGATTCTCTAAGTTATAGTTTTTTGGATGTAGCTACGGCTCAATCTGGGAGTTCCGATCTTATAATTACGAAATCAATATCTCCAGATTTAACTTTTAATCCTTATATGAATCACAGCTATATTGAATCTACTGCTGATATTGAGGAAATTGATAATTACTATCCTCGAATTTTAAATTTCATTGATATGGAAACCAAACAAACGATAGATGATCCTACAAGAGTAATGTTTTACGCCATAAATAGCACACTTGAACAAGAATCTGGAAAAATGGGAGATCTAATTTTATGCGATCCCATCACATTAGAAGAGACCGGGGAGATTTATGATAATCCTATACCTGAAGGTCGTGTGATAATTTTGAAGAATACTGCAAAAATATACTCTCTCTCTGTAGGGGATTGGATGATTCTCACTTACACCCGATACAGCATAAATGTCACAGTAGATGCAGTATGTGTTCAGAAACTCAAATTCAGTGCCGTGGAATCCAACTTAGTTATTATGGAACTGGAACAAGCTCAATCGTTCTTAGATAAACCTAACGAAGCAAATTACATAATGGCTACATTCAAAAATCCCGGAAGAATTTATGATACTCGGAACATCGAAGCAACTACAACAAGAATCCGTGATATCGGAGAAAAAATCCAACGGGTAATCGGATTTGAATATATAATTTCTGCTCCAAAATTATCAGAAGTCGAAAATTCCGAGTTCATGACAACACTCATGAATACCATGATGATTTTTGTTTCCATAGTTGCAATGTTAATCAGTGGAATACTAATAAATTCAATTCTAACTACATCAATAGAAGAAAGAATTAGAGAATTTGGAATAATGCGTGTGGTTGGGAGTAAAAAACGTGAAAACATGCAGATCGTGCTTTATCAAGGAATATTAATAGCAATCTTTGGAACTACTGCGGGAGTGGCTATTGGAATCGCTTCCGTACCCTTCTGGTTATGGTTGATCTCCTCCCTTTCGGTGATATGGTCCAAAGGAATTCCGATGATATGGAATTTCCAAACCATCATACAAAGTATAGTTGTTGGGATAGTCGTAACTGTAGCAATATCATTACTCCCGGCATTGAAAGCGGGAAAAATCGAAATTTCTAGTGCTGTCGATCCATACAGAAGAGATCAACACCAGAAATATAAACTCAAGAAAGAAGGATCGTCCAATTTCCGTATTATGTTAATTGGTATAGCTGTGAGTACTGCAGGATTGCTTGTTTTCATTTTTCTACCTCGACTATTGCTTGCAGAAGATCTTATTCTCGTTTTATCTCTTTTTATTACGTTACTCTTGGCAATTTTGATTGGTTTAGTTTTTGCGTTGGTTGGGATAGTTCCAGCAATCGAATGGGTAATTGTACATATTTTTAAACCCTTTATTAGTAAAATATTCCCAATTGTGCAATTGGGTTTAAAACGAAATCGAAGACGTAATCAAGGAAATATTTTACTATTTTCCTTAAGTTTCTCTTTTATTTTCTTTTTCAGTACATTCATCGTTATGCGAGCACAAATTACTACGAATAGTCTCGAAAATACTTATGGTTCAGATCTGGTTCTTATCAATCAAGGTTCGGAAGCGACAAGAGATAATGTAGATTTTAATTTATATGATCAAGTTTCACAGACTATCGGAATAAAAAGTACTGCACCTTTAATGTACAATACCATTGATTTGACGGAGATAATATCTGTACTTGTTACTGCGTTGGAACAAGGTGTAGATCCCGAATCTATTGCGGAGTCATTCCGGAGGATTTTTAGTATTAATAAAATAGAGACTTATATTGGCTCAATCACATTTAATAAATATGTGGAATGTGGGTTATTTGGAGTAAATCAAGAGTACGTAGATATTTCTAATAATGATTTCTTCATTTGGGATAAATCCTCTGGTTCAAACGACAATAGCTTTAAACAAATATTCGATACATCACGCAATGATACAATTATTATTTCAAAAAATATAGCGGAATACATTGGAGTGACTGAGATTGGAGATCAAGTCAGAATGGTGTTTGCAGAACCTGGAAAAGAGAATCAAAATACTGGGAAAGCAATCACATTCACAGTTGCCGGAATATCAGCAGGGATGCCGGGAATTTGGAATTTTGGAAGTTCTCAAGCGAGTATATGGGGGGCGGGAGTAATGATGTCGATAGAAAATTACGTAAAATACATATATCCTAATGAACCTTTAACTCAAGCAACTCCGATTGATAAAATTCTGATCAACTTAGAGGACACTTCTACTGAAAGTATTAATGATGCGAAAACTTTGATAACGGATCTTTATGGAACAAATTATCGAATTTTAGTCGATGATAATGTGTCTAAAATTAAATTATTCACTCAAAATGACCAAGTTATCGACATTATTATGCAAGTACTATTGATTTTAACCATTATTATTGCTTTATTTGGATTGATATCAACAATGTATTCTTCATTATTAGAGAGAATGTTTGAAGTTGGATTATTGCGTGCAATGGGATTACAAAAAAATGATGTACGAAAAATTTTCATATTTGAAAGCTTATCAATGATGTTATCTTCTGGGACAATGGGCACAATAGTTGGTACATTTATTGCTTATCAAATGATTGCCAATGTAGCGATATTATTAGAGACACCGGTAGTATTTGTGTTTTCAACTGCTGCCTTTCTGCGAACTTACCTCCTTTCCATAAGTATCTGTATAGTGGGAGTACTTTTTATTACTCGAAGAGTATCTCAATGGAGTATTATGGAAATATTTCGAAAGACGTTCTAATTTGTTTTTCGCCCTTTTATCTTATTTTTATAGATAATGAATAATGCCAAACTTGGTATTATTATGATTAAAAATATGTTATATCCAGGGACTTTATTATCAGGAGGATCTGGTAAATCAACTAATACAACTCGAGGATTTGAAATTTCCGATTCAATACCTTTCACTATGCATGTAACTACATAGAAATAAGTCCCCTCCTCCATACCAGTTTCGATTAAGCTATTACTGGTTAAAATTTTATAAGGTATTCTACCAGAAATATCAAGGATGGGATGAATATCCCGATATAAATGATATCCTTCACTTTCAGGAAAATATTGCCAGTTGAGATAATATGTCCCGTTTAAACTTGGATTGGGTTCTATTGGAGTAAAATAAGGCGCTGGTGGTGTGCTATAAGAATAAAATTTAAGCAAATATAGGTCGTAATCACCTGAAATCTCTGCACTTCCATTATACCCCCCGCATACATATAAATAATTATTATAAGCAAATATTGATTTAGGAATATAATGATAATCATCATTCCATTTGGGATAACTTGTTTCTACTAAAATTCCATTATAACTATATTTAGCTAGCACAACTTTTTCATATTCAGCCTCCCTACCCAACGTTGTACCACAAACAAAGACATAAAACTCATTAGCCCAAATAGAATATGCCTTATCCTCTTCTGGTAAGCTCCAAATTTGATACCATAATTCATTTCCATCAGAATCCCACTTCATTATAAGCATATCGGTAGTCAAATCTGTCTCATTCCAAATATTACCGCAAAAATACAAACTTGTATCAAATCCAAACATTGATGTGTAATACTCTTCATAAGGTGTACCCCACGAGCGATTCCACAATTGGTTTCCATCAGAATCCCATTTTACTATCAAGGTATCATTTAGTCCCGAACCATAACTAGACGTACTTCCGCAGGTATATATTTCATTATTTATACCCCAAACATCAATTCCTTCTTCCCAATTTCCACCACCCCAAGTTCGGTTCCATATTTGGGAACCATAATCATCCCATTTGATTAATAGGAGATCATGTGAATATACACCGCTAAGATAAATTTCATTTTCAATACCCCAAACTGAATGGGCAACCCCATAATTCCCTCCCAAATACCAAGTTGTATTCCAAATTTGATTACCCTCGGAATCCCATTTTATCAAAACCAAGTTATCACTGGAAGTTCCTGCAGTATATATAAAATAACTATTGCTCCATACGGCATTTCCATAAACACCCATACCAATAGTCCATGTCACATTCCAATCTTGATATCCTCCACCCCATTCACTATATCTAGCTAAAATTAACTTGGGATTCGTTGTATCTGCATCCAAGGTTCCGCAAACATATATATAATATTGATCTGCCCATACATCTTGCGCGAAATCTAAATTGGACCCCCCCCAAGAGGTTTCCCATAAAAGATAGGTGGGGTCTGCCAAGGGAAGATTTATAGAGCTTATATCAGGTGAAACAGATGGTAACAGAAGTGTTTCATCCATCGGACTTGTTAAGGCTATGATAAAAATCATCAATGAAATTAAACTGAAAAAAAAGTATAAGCGATTCTTCCGATTCATTGTTGTCTAAACTACTTTAGATGAATATCAAATTTTAATTCTTCCTAATTCTATTTCTAGCTTTCAAATACTTGTATATCTTCTGATATTATGAAAATTTATTATGAAAACAATTTTATTTTTCTATGCGTTATGTATATTAACCCCAGAACATTTCGAAGGTATTTGGAAGGATACAGAATTTCTTTTTTTGGATAATTGAAGGGGAGTAGAACAAACCATGTATGATACAAACACAGATAAATACTCAAGATTTCTGATTGTCAGTGATGTACATGGTTTAGTCAAGGAATTCACTCAATTCCTCGCTCTAATGCAAAAAAAATACAATGACACTATACGATATTGCGTACAATTAGGGGACTTCTTTAAAGGCAGGAATGTGATTCGCAATAAAAAAACTTATTCATTTTGGAAGGATACATCAATTTTCAAGGAATTTCCATTTCCAATTTTTAGCGTGAAAGGAAATGAGGATATTAATATCCCTGAATCATGGTGGAGTGGGGGTATGCTGAGTCTACTTCCAAATTTAACTGAATTCCAGTTGGATAGATTTAATTCCATCCCATTGCATTATTTTGAAGAAGATGGAGAGAAAATCCGTGAATTGGGAGTGGGAAAATTGATTCGTCTAAATATGCCACGAAAGAGACATAAAGATGAATATTATCCCATGTTTAATTGTACGTACGAAAAGAACTCACCTATAGCTCCTATTTTAGAATCAGATAGACCCGTTGATTTCATGTTATCCCATGTTCCACCATATGGCTTATTAGATAGAACGAGAGACGCAATAACACATAAACACATTCGCAATACAGGGAGTAAATTACTTCGTCTTATCATCGATAAAAGACACCCTCAAGTTATTTTTTTTGGTCACAACCATTATTGTAATTACAAATTCTTTGGTGAGATGTTAGTAATTTCTGTCGATAAATTCTGTAGAAAAATGCCTTACGAATTCTCTTCAACTAATGAATACTCTACAATTACAAAAAAAGTTGATTCAGAAGAAGAGGTCAATGGATTTAGTTATTGTGTTGTTACCGAAAAAGAAGAATCTTATCTAATTGAAATATATCGTAGAAATCAATTAGTCTTTCAGTATGATATGTTACAACAAAATATCTTATACTCAGCGTTCTGATCCTAAATCGCAATAATTCTCTAGCCAATTTAATATACGGTTCATTACTTGATTTTTTGCCAAAATATAATTATGTCCACCTCTTGCAAGTAAAAAATAGTCCTTTTTTTCCAAACCAAATGCTGCTACATTGGTCCAAAAATTGTTCACTGCTACAATTTGATCGTCTTTAGAATGGATTAAAAGAAGCTTTTTTCGTATGAACTGACTAGATGGATTATATCGCAAAAGTCCAGTCATACTAAATATATCCATACCACCCAATTTACTTCGTAATTTCCATATTTTTCTTTGGAGAGGATTAAATCCATTAAAGAAGTCTGCAGGGCTTGATATTGCTCCTAGCGCTATCAAGTGTGTAATGTGCGGTATTTGATTTCCGGTAGTTAATGCAAGCAATGCTCCCAAAGACCATCCAATAAGAATTATTCTGGATTGATCAACATACTTTTTAAGTTGAAAATATTGGACTAAATGTTTAAGATCATTTTGCATTCCGTGTACATCAGATCTGTTACCCTCGGATCTGGAATGCCCTCTTAAATTCACCATAATTACAGCATAGCCATGATTAACGAGAGATCGGGCAGCATATGCCAACCTACGGGCTTTGGATCGGTATCCATGCAGTAAAATTGCAATAGGTAGTGCATTAGTTAATTGGGATCCATTAGGTAACACTTCAAATCCAGTAATCCGGTCATTAGGGCTAATTTCGATTGTAAATGGGGTTATCTTTTTGGATTCTCTATGTAATTTCATCATTTGCACGAAATGCATTTCTAATGCCAGATTTTTGCACAGTTTCGTTTCTCTCACCTAAATATCATCATAATATGAACTTGTTGAAGTTATTTCTATTATCATAATCTTCATTAGTGGTAACTTCTTTTTTTTCATGTGTATTCATTTGCAGTAACTGCTTCATCAATAAAAAAAAAAATTATCACCCTAATCCTACTTGCATTGAATGTCGGTACATTTATTGTTGTGAATGTATATTTGGGACAATTATATTTACTTCAATTAGCTCAAAACAATTTACTTATCTCACTAGGAGAATACTATCGTCTTTTTACTTCTATGTTTGTTCATGCTGACATTTATCATCTTTTATCAAATATGGTTTTTTTGGTCATATTTGGTCTTCTAGTTGAAAATAAGTATTCAGTAATTCAATACTTGTCAATTTATATTTTTTCGGGATTAATCGGTAATATTGTGTCATATTTTGTGTTACCTAGAGAAATTTTCTCACTAGGAGCTTCTGGATGCATATTTGGAGTTCTCGGAGCCTATTATGTTTCTTTTACGGAATATGATCGATCTATGATTTTATATGCCATAGTTTCATCTTTGGTGATGGTTGGGTTATCCATTGGTACGACAGTAAATTCCTGGGCTCATCTTTTCGGTGCAATTGGAGGACTCTTTTTGGGATGGATTTTTACTCTGTATAAACGCAAAAAGAAAAATAAAACTAAAACCGATTATTATGATGGAAATCAATTTAGTTATACAGATATGGAAAATATAGAAGATGATGATGAAGAGATTGAGGATTATTAGAATTTTTTAGATCTAGTAATTTCGGAGTATTTCTTCCTCAATTTCTCTTTTCTTTTTTCTTGTTCGCTCCTTGAGTGCAAGAAATAATTCTGAATAAATCATTTTTAAGAGTTGCACTTCTCTTGTTAATGCAACTCGGTTCTCCATTTTATTTTCATAGATGATTTTTACGATATTTAGTAAATAGCTAGGGAAAAAAGATTTCACATAAAAATCGCTCTTTAAACAATAATACTCCTTTTTATCCTCACCTTGGATTACGATGATTAAATCATTTTCATATAAGGTTTTCAGAATATAATCTACGTCTCGGACACCTTTAGACGCGAGATTTTCAAAATCAGAACGAGTGATAACTGCCACCCGCAACAGCTTTAATAATTCATAAATCTGAGTATCCAAAATCACCTTTTCAATGATTTGTAATGCGTCCTCATCAGATGGAAGATAACCAGAAAAGAATTTTGTAACCTCTTTTTGATAACTGTGCTTAAGTGCAGATGGTAATCCTCTAGTGTCTATTGAATCGAATTGATCGACTGGTGGGATTCGCTCAAATATGATATCTTTAAGAAAAAAAATCCATAAGTTACCCTCGATCATTCCCATCCGAATAATGCCTAATTTTTCTAAACCCATCAATGTAGGTTCAACGTCAAAAAAACCCCCTTCGTAAATTTCTTCGATTTTACGCACCAAGTGAGATTTTTCAATGACTGCAGTTTTTCGTAAAATGTCCAGAATTATCCGCCGAAGATCATTTTGAAAGAGCCAAGATAATTTTTGTTCATCATTTAGCATATAATAGCGCTCAACTGCATTATAAAAAAGTGCTATATTGTCCAAATATTCATTATTATGTAGATTTTGAATTATTAACTGCAAAGATTCAATATATCCATCTTCATAGTTATCTGTTCTTTCCTTTCTATCTATTACTAAAACAAAATAATAATTACCGTCAGGACCGGATCTATAGGATAAATATTTTGTATTGTCTATAATAGTCTCAACCAGAAAAGATGGCGCATTTTCCTTAGCTATATGATGTGCATATAAGTGGATTAAATTTGCATCTGAAATATGTACATCATGTGGATATTGAGTAATGGTTCGGATTCCCTTAGTTTCATCCCAAAAACAAATTATGAGACCTCTAGGCAATTTATGATTCCTCCAACTTTTCAAAATTTAACTCTGAAAGAGGATAATGCATGTCTACTTTTCGCCAAATAAGTTCCATCTTTTGTATAACTAACTCTTTTCTTTGGGAAATTTTCAATTTACGATTAATATTCTTATTTCTCTTAATAAAATGTTCTAAATTGCCAGCAATTCGAAGAAACTTAGGTTTCACCAAGTTCTGGACAAATTTGATGCATGAAATAATAAGGAATATTACTATAGGTAATCCTAGGGAACTTCCAACGATAATCAGTAAAATAATTTTACCATCTATAGTGGGGACTATAGATATACTGAGATTATAATATCCCATTAATCCCAAACAAATGGTGGAAATAATTAGTAAAACTAATACACTCAGAAGAAATACATAACTGTGTTTCATTACGATCTTGTGTGTATACAGAAATTTAAAATATTTTCTAATATCAAGGCATTAGAATGGGATTTTCTACTAGGAGATACCTCTAAATTTAAAATGAGGAGTTACTCTTTTATCTTATACCATGAATGATTTTGGGGTAAATTCTAAGAACGAAAAAATCAAGAAATTAACCGACGCGCTTTGGAGATTTTGGTGGTTAGTTTTATTTCTTTTTATATTACCCATAGGAATTGCTGGTATAATTGGATTTAGTGTAAATCGAATTTTGGCATCAAAAATTTCGTGGATAAATGAGTTCTCTTATTCTCTTTTTCTATTGCTAATACCGATATTTCTTCTAGTTTTTTTAATACCGTATGAAAAATACCGTAAACATAAGTTCTTTATTTCTACAAATCTACCCACCTATAAACACGTAATATTCTTCACATTAATCCCCCTTATACCCCAATTGTACTATCAAATCGTAAAGATCATATTAGTTAGACTAAATATTGAATATTCAATATTTTTTGGAGATTTAGGGCTCTTTAATAGGATTTTAACTCCCATGGTTTCTATAATAACTATTGGTTTTTATCTCTATACTCGAAAACCTTCATCAGCAGTAATATTTTCTACCACTATAAAAACGATTGACAAAATTGTCATTATCTTATATCTAACGATACAAAGCATTTCAATAGTGATATTCCCTAATCGATTGAATTTGCCTTTCTTAATCCTGAATGCTTTGCTGTTTACTGTTTTCATGGGAGTATTTCATTTTGGTCTAATTAAAAACTCCTCCACAGAGGAAAAATTACCATTAGATTTCAAAATTCGCTTACTGTTTAATATTTGTACTGTTATGGGTCTGATTTGTTCGATTTTGTTGATTGGATGGATCTTCTGGTTGTATTACGCACTTGATATATACATTATCATTATGCAGACACCTTTAATTCTCATTCTTTCCCTAAAAGGTATGATTATATATTCTTATAATCAAGTACTAAATACTCAATTATCGGATACGGTTAAATCACAGAAATCATTACCGGTAATCAATTCATTCTTGGCATTTATTCTAATTCTGGTTTGTATTTGCTTTTTTATCTACTCCTGGAATCAATTGATATTCGAAATAATAACTATTGCGTATCTAATTATAATTTTCATTTGGATAGGATTAGATTACCGAACTAAGATTATATCAACAATTAATGCAAAAATAGCAAGCTTGCTTTCCTCCCTGTTATTAATTAGTTTAATCACCATTATTATTCCAATAGCACCTATATATCAAATAACAATTGGTTCTGTATTACTGTACCTCGATCTGGCACTATTATCTTATTGGAGAATACTTGATAGAAATAAAATAGCAGTAATTCATGCATTTTTATTTTCGGCAATAATTTTAGAGGTCTTTTATACACTATGGGACTTAGTGGTAGTTCGATTAGAATCCCTACTAACAAATCCCAGTTTAATTATATGGTTGCGAGTTTTTTTGTTTTCGTTTGCATTTTTAGTATCAACAATATTATCATTATTTCGAGTCGTGTTGAAAAGATTCAAAGGAAAAGTATCTCGATTTATAAAATGGGTATTTTTAGTTGTACATTTTATGCTTGGGGTGGCTATAACTGGAATAGTGTATCTCACACTCGGAAAAATAATCGTAGGAGTGTTAGAACCATTCTGGATTTTCTTCAAGATTCTCGCTCCGTTAATTATATATATCCCAATAAACGTTGGAGTATTCAAAATCTATTATAAATATGGAATATATTCCAGACGTAGCATAATTAATATCGATGCATATAGTATTAACTTAATTTCTTTACTCTTAGGAATTTCAGCCGTAATTTTTTTACGATCAGTGGGCTCCTATCTAATTTTAGGATTTTTATTCACAATTAGCATTATATTACATCTATACTTAAAGAAAAAAAATCAATTTCTGGAAGATTTAACCTATCAGAAATGGATGGTAGTCTTTCATCCATTAATGCTTTTTGAAATAAACATAGGATTATTACTTATTTTTATCCAAAATTTGTCGTTAAGTGTCTCCCTTTCGATTTTTACTGCAATGCTAATTACCCAAGTTGTGCTATTTGTGTTTAGAAAGCTGAAGTTTCTATTCGGTGACCGATTTGCTATCTCTTATAATATACTTTCAATTATGCTGCAAGGTATTTTTCTTCCCATATATTTAGATTCAATTATTGATGCTTTCATAATTAATCTGGGCGCTGAACTTACCACTTTCCTTTCATTTTTATGCCCTATTACCATAATTTCAATATATTTACTGATTTTTTTCACCTATAGTTTAAGAAATGGAATTTTGACTTCAAAAATTGCTGTTAAATTTACAAACTTATTGTATTTTTCGACATATATCATGTTCTCATTGATTCCTACCTACGTTCTTCAAATACTTCAGCAAAACCCTATCACAGGAAGATTTTTATCTGAAATATTCTATTTTTCCGCTTCCTTACTTGTTTGGATTCTGTTCGATAGCTTTACTATTCATGGAATGATATTTGGACCAAAAAAGTGGATATTGCTAGCGATTGAAGACAGTATATTTCTAGAAAATCCTACCAAGAAAAAAATATTTCAAATACAATCTGCAACTGGAATTGAGTTAATTTTTAATTCAGAAAATGAAGTAAAGATCGATGATTCAGTGGTCTCGAAATATTTAAACCGACCAGAACTATTCTACGAGCCCAAAAACACTTCAGATCTTTTGTTAGGCCATTTTTCTTGGGTCCTTTCTGTTTTTGTAAATCTGATATCTGTACTATATGTAATTCAGACAACAAATATAATTCAGATTTCTTTTGGTTTAGCACTTTTTCTTCCTGGATTATTGTCTTATGTGACGCTTATTCTATTATACAAGTTCAAGATTGTAAAAAATCCATTAAAACAAATTTTCTACAATGTTAATTTTATTTATAATATTTTTTCTGGTGCTGTAATACTATTTCCCATCATTCAACAACCCTTGATTTCTATATTAGGAATTACTAATGCCTCTCTTGTCGCACTAGTCTGTTCAGCAGCTTTTGCATTTTCATCTTTCCATATTCTTAAGAAAAGATTGGTTTCTCGCACTCCAGGCTTCTATTATATCACATTATTTATTCTATGGGTGCTATTCTCCACGATTTTAATTATTTCTATTTCATTTACTGCCAGTGTATTATCAAGCGTTGAAGGATTAGAAAATACCTTCCTTGTCGCGGTATTTTCAAACTCCTTTTTTATTGTCTTTTTGACACTTAGTTTCATTACTCTAGCCTTTCTGGGTGCTATAGGTTATATTTTCAAGTATAACACTGTAATTTTGCAACGGGTCCCGATATATACATTTTTTACAGAGGAAGAGCTAAAGAACGGAGAAATATCTAAGCAAGAATTAGAATTTTTAGAAAAACGAGGTTTTGCTTCAAAAAAGACTGAGGATTTCTTAAAAGAACGCGTCAAGTTGTTAAAAACTTTCAAATTTCGACATTATGCTAGCATTTTCACATATATGATTTCTCCCATTTCCTTGTTCATTTTAGGAATTCTTGCGGGGAATTTAGGATACGCATTATTTACACGTTCTCTGTTGTTAGAAGCTTTTGTTGCTTATTTATTGAGCATCCTATTAGGTTTCACAATAGATAATAGATGGACAAAATATGTTAATCGCGAGTTAAACAATCAAATCCGATGCATAGTGTGGATCATTTTTCAAGTTATTATATCCATTTCCGTTGCTTTATTACTAGAATTAACGTGGTATGGTCGAATTCTCCTTTTTCTGCAAATTTATTCCATATTAATGCCCCCATTAAATTATTTTTTAAAAAATGCAGGATTTAAAGTAATAAAATGGACAGAACGCACTGAGGAATTTACAAAATTACTAATGGTTATTACATCGACCGCATATTTAGCCAATCTCTCCTTAAGTACATTCTTCATCCATTTACATTCATCTACAACAAAGATCTTAGGATATGTCCCCTTTTTATTGCTGATAGTTCATATCATATTCCATATCACCTATTTTCGGAAAGAAACATCCCTTAAACGCTTTTATCGAACCTACAATTTATCATTTCCCTTTATCATGATCAGCCTGTACTTAATTAGATACCAAACACAAATATACGAACTTTTTCCACCTTGGGTGCCGGTTCTTTCTATAATTTCTCCGATTTTATCTGTTATATTGTTATGGTTTGCGTTATTCTATTATTATTCCATGGTTAAACAATTCAATATTATTCTGAATTTCTTCTACCAATTTATTCTTATTTTTATTGGGTCTATCTATATTCTTCACTTAGTCATAATTCCCCTAAGCACTCAGTATGGTTATGGATATTTACATACTGATCAGATATTGGTAAGTTGTGCTATAACGTTTATTGGTTTTTACTATATACGTAAGGCAGCATATTTCGAGATATACAAAGGCTTTTTGCAAGAGGAACCTGTTCGATTCCGCTCTATAGGGATTATTGCTGGAATATTGCGTACTGTAGGAGTTATTTTATTCGTTGGTTCTATCCTAAGATTAGTAAATGTCATCTTTAATATCGCAATAACTCGTTGGACTATAACAACTTTAAATCTCTGGCAATTATCATTAATAAATTCCATTTTTAATTGGTCATTGGCTAGTTTTCTAGGTCTATTTTTATTTCTCTTCTTCTTAAAAGGATATTTCAAAAATTTTGACCAATATTCTTATAATTCTCGATTTATAATTCGCATTTTTACCGTGCTTGCAGCATCTTTTGCAGTAGGAATGACAGTTATTCTTTATGAAACTACATATTTATTTGCATTGCCGCCTATATTAGTCGGTTGTTATTTTTGGCTATATTTTATTCAGAAAAAGAATCCTTATAGAGCAAACTTAACCATAGGCGCAGCAAAATCCATTCTGGTCTTTTTCTTCGTCTTCTGGACGTTGCATCAATATATTTTCAGATATTTATTTGGATCAATACTTATTTCTTCATCTCTTCTAACTACCATAGAATTATTACTATCTGCTGGCATCACTGGATTTGTATTTTCCCGGACCTTCCAAAATATTATCCTAAAAGGAAAAAATACCTTCTCCTGGATATTATTAGTGAGTTCAGTTAGTGCTATTTGTTATAGTTGCTTTCTTTCTTTGGATAATCTTGGACTTATAATTTCAGAACCGACAATAGAATTGGATTTCACCTTAAATTTGACTCTTACTCTTAATTTTGGGATTTTATTATTGTATCTAGCTGTGGCTGTCCATCAATGGAAAATATCAAAAAAGATTTGGGATGTAGCATGGTGGTTATGGTTGTTCCTACCAATAATTAACTTCACGATTATTTATCAATCTATAAGGGGTATAGATACTATTACAGAATCATTTTTTGTATTTGGATTAGAGGTTTCTGGTTCCGTATTATTAACAATAATAATATCTACATTACTATATTTACCCATTATTTTAACCAAGTTTCAGAAAGCATACAAATGGTTTTTCTTTTTAACATGGATTGAAGCGATTCCCGTATGGATCTGGCTAGCTCCAAACATATTTCGAGATCCTAATTCTATATATTTATCTCCCTTATTTGTAACTGGATTATCTTTAATTTCTGCTGTTCCACTTCTATTTTCATTAAAATATTGGAGAATAATTGCGGGAGTATGGATATTAATTGCTCTAATAAATGCGATGTTTCTTTCTATTTTGATTGACATTAGTTTTATCCCAGACATGATTATGGATGTTTTTATCCATATCACTGTTTATGGTTTGTACATTATCATTTTCATATCTAACCCCCTCATAAGAGAAAGCTGGAAGAATTATGATTATGGGATCCTGGTAGGATATCTATTGATGATTATAGGTGCATCCGTAGTAGTATTCGGATTTTCGTATGTGCTTACCCTTGATTATTTATACGCAATCAGCATCTCTGCTTTTTTCACCGGGATAATCATGATATCTGGCAGATATGTCAAATTAATCCATAACAGACTCAATCCTTATGCGGTTTTACTAATGGCAGCAGGTATTGGATTAGGATCTTTTCTATTTTTATACGAATTTAAGTTATTTCCAGTTAATCTTGATTTTACTTGGACTTTCCTTAATCAAACACTCCAAAATACCGTTTTTCCATTCTCCATAGCATTGATTTCATCCGGCGGAATTATACTGCTAGCACAAGCCCGTCAGTTAATAAATAAAAAACACTGGCGTTTAATGTATGCTTTTTTTGCTGTTGGAATTGGGGTTGCTATTGGTTCAGTGTTAGATAGTCTATTAGATTTGCCGAACCCTTTATTTGCAGCCATTGTGACTTTTTGGAGTGTATTATCCTCATATCCAACATTTAGATATAAAAAACCAATCTTTTGGGGTCTATTTCCCCTTTTTATTGCATCATTGTCTGTTTATGGCTTTGAACAATTGAATATAGGCTTTAATTGGTCATTTCACACCATTATTGGTGTGAACTACACATTTTGGATATTTTCCTTCAGTCTAGCGTCTCTTATTATTCATAAAGTGGTTAGTTTGTATTTCATGAGAAAATACCTCAAAGTTACAAGAGAATTAACTGATATGGGGATTTCAGATTATAAAACACTTCCGTTCGATGATGAGGACGATGTATTGATGATACAGCAAAAGGAAATAGCAGTAAATTTAATTCAATCCTTGGAAATTTTACCACAATTTTACACTACCCCTCGTAAAATAGCTTCCTTATATTCTCTATTTTTATCTTTATCTCTGTATTCACTAAGTTATTTCATTTCTTTTATTACACCAATACCGTTGCTATTTCAAATTGAAGTATTCATTTTTTTGATTTCAGTCAGCACATTCATTAATCTAGCATACATTAAACGAAATGATATCTTTCAAAATCTGCATACTATTCGTTTTATTCGATTTATTGCTACGAACTTGTTGTACGCTTCCATTTTGTACGGAATCATTATTCTTAATCGAATTATAATTCCGATTATCCCTGAATTAGTTAGCGGATTTTCCCTCACTGCAAATCTTACACTTTCTTTGAATATAGCATTAGATAGCATATTTTTTTATGTGATATTCATCATTTTAAGTCAATGGATTGCTTTTTATAACAAATTAATCACATTAATGGTTAAAATTATCAGTTGGATAACTTTTATTACTGCTATTAGTTATTTCCTCTACGCAATCACCTCTTTTACATACATTGTAGTTTTAATCGTAACAATTGGAAGTTACCTTATTGTGATCCATTTACGCAATTTTCATAAGCATTATGCTATGACTTTGCGATTGTTGACTGATACCCTCTCTTCATCATCAGAAAAAATGACCGCACTGGAAGATTATGAAGAAAATGAATATTTAGAAGCACAATCAAAAGTACTGGGAATTGATTCTCCCATCCCCATTCCCCCTCCTTTGGAAATTCACTACGAGGATCTAGCAAGTGAGGCTGACTTTATGGAAGTAAAAGAAGTTTTAGATGCAATTTTACCACTAGACTCATCAGAAATGCCCTTTACTGCAGATTCACTATCATCTCAAATATCATCCAAGAAATCCCTATCGGACACTCTTGAATTAAGAGCAAAGCAAGAAAAACGGAGTAAGATCTTATATTCTATTATCGGATTTTTTGATGCTTGGATTAAACAAGGAATTATTTTAGAACTTTCATATCTTGCAAGCTTAATATTCTCTAATATGTTCCCAAATATTAATGAGATCTCATTATACCATGTTTATGTCTTCAGATTGTTTATGTTCCTGTGTATCGCAACTACATTTTATAATTTTAAGAAATTGATTCCTGCAAACTATCGATTAGTAGTTGTACAAATATTATCAACTCTGTTTATGGTTACGACCATATTAACTCCCTTTTCAGTGATTTCTGTGTATGGAACAGAGCTGAATCTTATAATTGATCGATATTACTGGTCAAATATTATGTTCCTAGTATCCATTACCATATTTCTTCTTTTACTGCAAATTCAGCTTGTAATAAGAAATTATGTAGAAACCAAAAATGTTCATCTGCGTCAACTAATAATCGATAAATGGAATGATGTCATTCAACCAATGCTTCTCATCTTAGCCGCTTACATTATTGCAAATATTATTTCCATCAATACACCACTTATCACACGACTTATAATAGCGGCCTTAATCCTATTTACCGAAGCCATTATTGAAAAGTATATTTTAAAAATATTTAATAGACTGACTCGTGCACGGCTTCTTCTTTATTCTTGGATTCTGATTAATATATTGGGCATAATTCAAGTCGTTCAATTCCTTCCAACCTTGAAATTCTCATGGACGTTAGGTATATTAATGCTACTAATTCTCGCATTCCTACAATACATAACTCTATATCTCTACTACTCACTAAAGAACGAAAAAATCATCCGAACCTATAATATTAATCCAATAGTTTTAAACCACTTTCTATTTCGAATGATGAATAGGCATGTTGACTGGGCTAAGAAAAGGAGTCCTAAGCATCTATATCAGCAGTATGAGCATTCAGAAAAACTAATCACATATAATGATTTCATCAAACCGAAATATAATTTCATGGCTTTAATAACTTATATTCTTATTAGTGCACTGCTTTCCGCTTTAATTTACGAATCATCTATAAAATCATTCATTTTAGGATATATCACAGAGTTAAAAGCTTTGGGGGTTAGTATTAATAATCTTTCTGCTTTATGGAACCATCCCACAGGATTGCAGCTTCTAATTTTAAGTGGATTACCTATAATCATTGCTATAATTCTATCATTTGGGCTATTTTTTCAAGATAAATTTACGTTTAGAATTCTTCATGCTATTACGCGAGATATTTTCTTGATACTTTTATGGGTTTTGATCTCTGGAGGAATTTTATTCTATTCACTCGCGCTTTTGCAATTGTGGAAAGGAATTACGTATTCAAATTTATTAACCCCTGGCATGATAGCGATCATTTCAATCGCACAATATTATACAATCTATCTTATAACCGATATCGCCATTCATTCTACGAAAAATATAGACAAATTGGAATCAGAATTTTCTTCAATTAACTTAGAGACAATGAGTCATAGTGATTTAATGGAGTTATTGGCTAAAATCGAACCAAAACGTCTGAAAATTATTAAAAATCTAAACATGATATTAGGAATTATTATATACGGTACATTATCTGTGATAGCATATTTAATCGTTTATATATTCTCTCAATCTATCATTTTATCTCTTAGTGGAGCATTATTAATAGTATACGGTCAGTCAGAATTAAATTACTACATTCTAAAAGCGTTTCCCTCCAAGATCAGTTTCTATTATTCCTTAATGTCATGGATCTGTTTCAGTGTTTTAATATCCTTTAGTATCCCAATAGTATTTTGGGGAAATAATCCTGAATGGGTAGTCAATTCTGATTTAAATATTGTGGTGTATATTACCAACGGATTTTTCGTTTCGACGTGTTTTTGCATTTTTAGTATTTTGTCTTTTGCTACACTCTTTATTTTAAAACGAAAATACTCCGATTACACCATCAAATTTCAATGGATGAAATATTTACGAATAGGAACTTATTTTACAATAACGGCAGTAGTTTTTGTATTGTTTATTCCTACTTCGATTATGTTTGCATCATTTCTAAGTAGTCTTGTGTTATATTTGGAGATGGTAGGAGAGAGATATTTTCCAATCTTTATGAACAAAATTACTCGTTTAATCCGTAGTATTAGTGCATTTATTATTTCTATTATTCTATGCTATTGGATCTATTCCTATATGGAAAATACATTTAATTTTGAAATCGCTTTAGCTGTTTCGATTCTTTTATTCACAATTTTAAGCCAATTAATATTCAATCCTTGGGAGTATAAAAAAGTCGCCGGTCCAATATTTTGGGGTTTTATTTCTGCCGAAATCGGATATCTAATCAGTAATATTGTCATAGTAAATAATATTCTACTTGGGATCGCTTCTGGACTGATTTTAATGGGATTGTATCCAATAATTTTTGAATTTTCACGCTTTGTGGACTTTTTCAGAAATATCGTAGAAAATATAAGAATTTTCTACCAGAAAATCATCTATTTCTTCAAAAACTTCTGGATTAATCTAAAAAACTTTTATACGAAAAATAAAATATGGTTGACTCTTATCATGGTGTCGGCCATGTTTACAGGATTATTATTCGGGCTACGAATCCTCCTTCCTTTATACCAAGCAATGTTTATTAGCGCTTCGATAGCGTCTACATTTCTATTTCCGATCTTCATCACTCCAAAAGCTTTGAAAGACGAGAAATCGTTCTCCCGAATGGTTTATTATTCCGCAATTATCTATGTATTTGCAAACATCGCGATTTTTTCATTTGTGAAGATTAATATCATCTGGTTTTTGCTCTCATTAGTTTTATTCAGTTCGATCTTATTAGTAGTGATTTATCGGCAAGAGACCCTATATAATTTATCGGTGCGCTGGAGATTGATTGGGTTGATAATAACGATATTATCTGCGGTTGTTCTCGTCTCCATGGTAGTTTTATATGTTATTGGGTTGATTTCCATAAAGTTTTTCTAATTTGCCCAATACATTGTTTAAGGTAATAATGAAAGACTCTGATTTCCATATGCATTCGAATTATTCGGATGGTTTTAACTTGATAAGAGAAATGGTGGAAGCTGCAATTGATCGAGATTTAAAAAATATCGCAATAACCGATCATATAAGTGCATCGGGTCATTTTTTATATACATTTAGCAAATCCCGCCTATCGTTAGAAAATTATCTCGATGAAATTACTCGCCTAAGAAGGAAGTATGAAAAAAAAATACATATTTATGCAGGAGTAGAAATCACAGATGATTTTGTACATACTCCTAAATCCCACCTTCTGGAAAATAAGTTGTATGAGTATATAGATTTTATCTCCCTTATCTTGATCGAAACAATCTTAATCGCAGAACCCGTCAGAACTGCTCTTAATGTGCGAGAATATTTGAATCAAATTGGAGATGAACAGATTTTGGTGGTATTTGCTCATCCCGATTATAGCGCCATGAATTTTTCCACTTTTCAATTGCTTTTAAAGAACCGTATCGGTTTCGAATTAAATGAGAGTAAATTATCAGAGAGAGATGCTGCTTTCTTTTTAGAATTTGTAAATCAATTAAGTCAAAAAGAGAAGAAGGATTTACTCATTACCGTCGGTAGTGATGCTCATCGTGTTAAAGATGTAGGAAGACTAAATTTTGTTTTTTCAATAGTTGAGGATAATAATTTATGGAAATATGTGATCACTCCTCCAAAAGTTCAAGATTTCATTCTATAATAATTACTTATGATGATTAGACTTTAGTTGTAACAGAATTAACCAGAAAATTTTTAACTCTGCTTTAATTGTAGCAAGAATATTATTTCTATATTTAACCACAGTAAATTACTGGGGTGATTTTTTGCCTCGAAAAACTAAAAAGCAGATTCAAGAGGAAATAAATGAAATCCTCGAGCAAGCGAATTATTTATTAGATCAGATATCAGCAGATAATTCTGTACCACGTAATATTCGTCGTGTTACGGGAGAAGCAACGGAAGCAATCAATGATACAGAAGAGTCTCCTGCAGTGAATGCAAGTAACGCTATATCCCTATTGGATGATTTATCGCAAGATCCAAATTGCCCATTGCATACACGAACCCGAATTTACCAGATCTTATCCTTACTCGAACAAATTAGAGATTAAGTTTTTTCTTTTTCTTTTTCGTCTTTTTTTTGAATGAATATATCAAGTCCAATTGTTACGAGACGCGGACCAAAGGTGACGATAACAAACACATTCTCCCTAGATCCTCGCTCTATTCTACCATCTCTAATAGAATAAAAAATTGTTCTCTGGCCATATGTACTCGCAAGAAGGTGGTCTGGAAAATTAAAATCTGCTCGAAATTCTTCGGCAGCATGAGTATGAAGATTATATTGAGAATCTTCCATTGATTTTTGAACAAAAAAATAATGGAGATCAAGAAAGTTGCCCATTTCATTCTCATTTATAACAAGACTCGTTGTTGTATGATTTGATTTAATCGTGATAAATCCCGATTTCATGAGGGGGAATTGTTCTTTAATTTCTTTCATTATGTGATCGATGGTATCTTGGATAGAAATAAGTTGAGTGATGCAAAAACTCTGAACTTTTATATCATACCCTAAGTGAATCTGATGGGAATTGTCAAATTCGGAATCTAATTTGTATGTAATATAGTTTTCTATAGGTTTCTTTTTGGATACGATTCCAAAGAATCGATTTGCATTGCGAAAAGCCCATATTCGCAATAAATTTTTAAATTTAAGATTTAGTATCTCGGTAGCTTCATGCCACCCGCGAACTAGTTGGGAAGATTCAAGAGTAGGGGCACCACTCGCTAATATAATTCTATTCCACCAATTTTGTATGAAACCTGGGATTTGAAATAAGCGAGTAAAAAAAGTGGTTGGAGTTTCTCCTCCCAACATTCTGAGATTTAATTCCAAAAAAACATTTGATTGAAATTTGTATTTATCAATATTAAGAATAAGATCATTCCAATTTCCGCTGGCAATAATTAATGGATGAGTAACATCTAAGCTGGAAGTAATTTTAGCCATAGAATTAGCAATATTGCCGTTATCCAGAAGTGGAAGAATTCCTAAATGTAAATTAATAAAATCAATTTTTAACGGAAGATTCTGGATTTTTATCCATTTAATAAATTCTTCAAAATCGTCAGATCTTAGGTATTCTGCTTGATACAGAGGATATACTACGATTCCAACTATTTTTGCTTTATTTTTTGAGTAAAATGCCTCTAATTTGTTTTGTCCATTTTTTTCAGGGTAGATTGAGGCAAGCATTTTCGAAGATGAGATAACTTTACCCATTTGTAGGGTGAAATCGTTCGGAATTCCGAATTTTTCATTCAATTCTATCGCTTGTAGGATTGGTAGGTGAATTGTACTGGATTCCAGTTCCAATTCTAATTGTTGATATGTTATTTTTCTTCGATAAAATACGGGATGACCATGGATTTTTAGTTTCAATAATTCTTGTACAGGTTTTGGAAATGAAATTTCATCGAAAATGGGCCAAATCTGGCCATCAATGTTTGGAAGATAATAGGGGTTTGAATAGTTTATTCCAAAAATGCATGAAAAATTAGGACAATATAGTTTTTCCATATAATCCACCGATCCATATAAATAATAAGGGATTATGGGAGTAAACACTCATAAAACTATAGGTATAAATTCATTCATCATCTTCATAAGTTTGACTTGAAAAGAATTTCTTCTTATCTTCGGTTGTATACAATTCCAAATAATATCCTCCACGACTGAATCCTAAAGCGGTCAATATATTACCGATTAATCGGATAACGTTAATCATTAGCTGAAACGATGTATAGTAGGAAGGTCCCAAAGGTATAAAACCCAAGAATAATCCAACAACCAAATAAAAGATATATAAAATAGCACCATAGACCATTAAACGCATTTCCTTAGGAAAAGGTGCTTGAGCTTCCTCTTCTAATCTATCTCCAACAAAATTGATACCCCATTTACGTAAAAGTATATACCCCACGATCCCGAGAGAGGGAATTGCAATCTCTATCAACTTAATCCAAAAAGCAGCTGTATTTAATAGGTTGTATGTATAAAATATTGTTGTTAAGGAATTCCCTGCTGAAAACTGGCCAGATAGCTCCTCATATTTCACAATTACTACTATTGTTCCTGTAAGGACCACAATACTTTGTAATATTAACATTCCAAGTAGTGCAAAATAAGCTTGACGTAAAAAAAATCCTCCATATTCGGTTTCAGATCGCTTTAAAGCTGATAGAAAATCAATTAAATACAGAATTTCTACTATTGCGAATATATACAGTATTATCATTGCTGCTGTAATAGGATTTACGATGATATCAAATATGAATATACTCGTAAGAAAGTTAACTATCATAATAACAAGCAATGTGTTCCCGTACATTCGCATTTTTCGTCCCATACGTGCCAAAACAGCGGAATAGGGAGAGAAGGGGGAATTATCACTGTCTAAGGACATAAAAGAGAGAATTGACAATATGTTATAAAGATTTACAAAATAAAGAATAGAAGGATTTCATCATAATATTGACTTAACCATGTCTCTAAGTGCTCTACTGGTTAAAATCAATTGAATATTGCGAGATCCCCCTATAATTTCTTGAACATGACTCACTGCAAGTGCTTTTTCAACTCTTAGATTGTCAGTAAATGCAATCCCTCCTATCAATTGCTGCATTTCATAATTGATTTTATGGGCTAAATTGGAGGCCAAAAATTTTGTTCCCGAAGAAAAAGCTGCATTATATTTATGTATGTCTGCTTTATCCGGATATTTTAGAGTTTTTCGATATTCATCACCAGTTTGGAGTCCTAATTCGGTAGCAGCCATCAATTCCGTAAATAATTGAGTTATTGGCATATAAATACCTTGGAATTGATATATTCTCTGCCCAAATTGTTCACGCAGATTTGTATAAATTAATGCTGTTATGGCTGTTAACCATGCCACACCTAAACTAGACCCCACTATTGCATCCCTTTCAGCAACTAATCCAGTGAATAGGTTAGTGTACCCACCACCACGCCCCCCCAATACATTTCCTTTGGGAACTTTAACATTTTTAAAGATTGATTGTCCAATTTGCACGCGTGGTATTGAAGTTATTCCTAAACGGTAGGTTTCAATTCCTTCAAATTCCCTTTCTACAATAACTTGATACATAGTTCCACGTGGATTCTCAATGTCAGTTACGCCATAAACAATGAAATAATCAGCTACCGGTCCATTTGTGGTATAGACTTTCTCAGCATTAAGTAGTAAATAATCTCCCCTCTCTTCAATCGTAGATCTCATATGGACTGCATCTGAACCCCTTTCCCGTTCAGTAATGCAGATACAACCTATTTTTTCTCCTTTTAATACCTGATCTAAAATCTCTTGTACGTGTTTATTTCCTCCATACTTAAAAACAGGATTCCCAAAAATTACACCCGTGACGACACGGGCAAGATCTAACTCAGGATCTACGATTGAAGTAGCCATAGCAAGCAATAGTTCATACCTCATTCCATACCTGCCAGATCCAGCGAGATCTCCATAGGGATTTAATCGTTGAATGTAGTTCTTTTTACCTAATATCTTAAATAACTCGTATACATCCTTATCAAGATTAATACTAGGTTCAATCCGTTCCAACATATAATCCTCAACTTCACGAAGGAATTCCCGTTCATCGTTACTTATCATAGGAAAAATGAACTGATTGAAAATCCGGTAAATGTTTCGTGTTGTGAGTTTTGATTTTATTTCATCAGAAAGTATATTTACTCCTTTTTTCATACGAAATGTTTACACCTTGATTCTATTAAAGATTCACTCCTCGTTTATAGTATATTGGGCATAAGTTCCCACACTTAGGTGATGATAAAAAATAGAAATACTTTTATCATCGTTAATAAGAGCGAAAACCTAGTATACAAAATACACCACATCATCTTGCGATACTTTTAATTTCTTGATTATTGAACTATACCGAATCCCCGGTACTCAACAGTTTAGCAATAATATCCTAGAGGATATACGAAAAAAGTCTCTTTGCCATATCTATTCCTATACACATAATGCATAGTATCCCACAGGAAAATCGAGTTCAATCCCATTTGGTAGAGGTTTAATTTGATTAAGGCGGAATAAATAGATAAATACAGTTTTCTAGGTGCTAATTAGTGTATTGTTAGATATTTGAAGAAAAAAGGGATAAATTTAGGTTTTTTAATCTTCGTCTTTCTTCGATGTGAGTTGACTCAACCAGATTAAGATAGGTGATATTGTCCATATAGTATAACCAATAGCGGTTATCCACCACGCGTATATATTTGGAATACCCACTAATATAAAATACAGCATACCAGCGGGTATAAATGCAATTCCAATTGTCAGAAGAAACATTTTTTTCTTAAGTTGTCTTTTATCAACCTTGCGAGTTAATAATAGCAACATTATAACCGTATAGATAAATAATGCAAACGGTACAGCGGATAATATTAATGTCATTATGCCTACATCGGGTTGAACGATGTAGTTTGTTCCTGGGGGTGGTAAGTCCTCTGGAGGAATTAAATTATAGGATAAGTCATAAACCTGAACACTGTCAATAATTACAAGCCAGACTGCAATTATTGCGAAAATACCAATTTCAATGTATAATCTGGTTTTATTTATTGAATCTTGACCTCCCTTTATTATATCATATGATTTGTATATCAAGAATGCCATCGCTAAAACCGCAATTACGCCGATATCTCTTAATCTGTTCCCTATAAAATGTACTGCTGGTGAAATTGGGAGTAATACAAAAACAAACGCGTCTGCTATAATATACACTACCCAACATAAGAATGCAGCAAAATACATTTTATTAAGAATATAATCTCGTTTTTGTCGGAGAATCGCAAAAGCTGATATTGTAAATAACAAAATATTTACTAATTTAGCAATAAGAGCAAACTGCTCCACTGGATTGATGTATACCATAGAGATCTGATTGTGATTCAGACCTAAATATATGGGGAAAATAAGAAGAAAAAAAAATAGTTTCACTATTTTCTGTAATAACCATATTTTTTGACCGCATTTTCCATTGCAAGAACATTTTCGTGCCGTGCTTCATCCGGAATGCCTGCAATCGCCCCATCAATAAGGTAGCCCCCACCTTCGGAACAATCTTCTATATTTTGCCTAACATACTCCTCCACTTGTTGAGGAGTTCCTGCAACTAATAAAGAAGCGGGAACATTTCCGCGGATACACACATATTGTCCCATCATCTCCTTTACTTGCTTCATATCAATATCGTGGAACCAATAAACCATTTTTCCTTTATGTTTTTTAGCAAACTCTGCCAAGTACTCTAATCGATCACTATAACACCCTTCAAAGAAAGGAACTGGAATGATTTCACGCTCTATCATGCCTTCCATCATCATAGTAAGACTTGGCCAATAGAATTCCTCGAATTGTTTATTATTCATAAATCCATTGGCGCCTCGATGTAAAGGAATAAAACACAGTCTAGGTACACCCTCTGAGTCATCTGATTCATAAATACTTTTCCCAGAGTCAATACTTCTCAATGTAGCCTTTGCTAGGATATCACAGAGTCTTTTTAACTCATCAGGTCGTCGATACATATCCAGCATGGTCCCTCTCATACCCCTAACTGAATCCGAGATTCGATCAAATGAAGCCATATATAATCCACCCCCCATACCCCCAAGAGGAAATCCAAGAGATTCCATCTTTTTCTTATAAGGTCCCAAGGTTAGTAAATACGGAAGCAGTTTAAGCTTGCTCAAATTAACTTTTCTAACCATTTTTAGAAAATCTTTATCAATTAGGAATAATCCCAGGTCCATTCCAGAACCCATAAATGCAAATTTGTCCAAACCTGGGAATTTACTGAAGGCACTAAGACCTACATTCTGTTTTGCTACAATTTTTCGAAGGAAAAATCCCGTAGGATCATCTAAACACTCATCATATTCATCTTGTTTCATCCATTCTCCTTCAACGGCTTGAAAAGGTCGATTATCAGGTAGTCGAGAGTTGGGGTCTTTTGCTCCCGGCCATTTGAAATTTTGTATTCCAAGTACATCATAAAAATGTCCAAATCCATTTTGAGAGACTCCAGGATATAAATCCCAATCATACCGTTTACAGATTTTTATAGTCGCTAGTAAATTCTTTCGTCCACTATACCAAACCTCTTTTTGACTGAGTCCAGCTTGATTAGAAATAAAAAACGGGTTCATCTGCGGTGTTAATGGTACTCTATCTGGTTCTTTCAAGTTTATGGCATCATTCACTCTTTGGATTCTGTCTTTAAATAATTGCTTTTTGTGTTTTGACATATTATTCACTCATCCATTCATTCGCTATTTTGACAGCGGTGACAGCTGAGTCTCCAAATTTATCGGCTCCAACATATTCAACGATTCTTTCATCAATAGTACCTCCACCAATCATGATTTTAAGAGAATCTCTAAATCCTTCAGCCTGTAGTTTTTCTATAATTTCTTTCATGGAATCAAAAGAAAGCGTAAGGAACCCGCTTAATGCTAATATCTTCGGACTGTGTTCTATAATAGCTTTTATAAATTTTTCCGCAGGAACATCCACACCTAAATCAATAACTTCATAGCCATTTATATCCAGCATAAATCGAACTATGTCTTTACCAATGTCATGTATGTCTCCCGCAACAGTTCCAAGTATTATTTTGCCTTTAGATTCAGTCGCAGCCCCTTCTTTTAATTTTGGTTGCAGGAGTTCGAAAATTTCCTTAAGAATTTCTCCTGACATAATGAGTTCAGGCAAAAAATATTCGCGTTCACTAAACTTATCCCCAATGATCTTCATAGCGGTTTTTACATCAGTTAAAATTGCTAGTGGGTCCTCGTCACTATCCAATCGCTTTTTTAATAGTTCATGGACAACATCTTCATTCAAATCTACTAATTCATCGATAAATCCCATAAATTTTCACATTTTAAGGTTATTAAAGAAAATTTGTTGAAATACTATTTAAAGGAGATTTTCCGCTATTCACTCTTGAGATTAGTTACACACAAATTGGTATCATTGTGGGATATACCTAAGTATGGCTATAATACACATAAGAAGACGTGAAACAGCAATTTCACGAAGAATTAATGTGAATTCTTGGTATGATACAACGAATAATAAATCAAATTTGTTATGTCAACACCTATTCTACCCTTTAGAACGATCGGCGAAGCCGAGGTAAACGCTTTAACGTAAAACTATGATGAAATAGCGTGATATGTATAAATCAAAACCAGATTACGAATTTTTACCAATTTAATACCCGATCAGATGTAGAATACTTAAGTCCTTGGTGCAGGAACGTGGTCCAATTGGAAGATCCACCATCATGTGTTCGTTAGAACACGCCAAAGCCGAATGCGAATAGATATTGATTCTTTAAAAATTTCAATCGATATAGAATTCTTCTTAATTAATAGATTTATATCTTTGTTCAACATAAATGAAGGAGAACAAATTTAATACTGTGAATGTAATTTCAACAAGTATGGATTTTAAGCAAAGGACGATAATTCGATGGATAATTGGTGCAATTGAGTTTACCTGTATTGTCGTCGGTATCATCTTATTGTATTTGTGGATAAACATCCCACGTATAAATACACGTCCTTGGTTTATTTTAGATGCTGTTGTGTTCGTACTAGCAATGCTTGTGCTGTTTATTTTGGAAAATTTCGTATTTAAAAGTGATGAGGATGAACTGAGGGATGTCTATGGTAATGGTCCTATTGCTGCCGGGTAGCATACCAATTTATTCAAAAAATATTGCGATTAGAAAAGAAACCCGATCATTTCTGCTTCTTAGGGTATATTCTCTGTCTCTTACTTCCCTTTTACCTCTTTCCCTTGTATAGTCTATCTCCTAATAGCTTGAATTTAATTCCGATAATCACGATCCAAGTTTTTATTGTCTGGCGATCAATGATTACGAGGAAATCATAGGTACCAAAAGTCAGTGGAGTACACAATAATCGATGGATCAACTGCTCACCAAGGTGTTGGTATCGATGGGGAAATATTTCTTGCTTCGATGGTAGCAAATGCATTCGAAATTTCAAATATACAGACATTAATTAGATTGTCGTTAAAAATGCTTCCTAAAGCAATTGAGTATCGGAAATTCATCGAGAAATGTTTTGAAATAGATAAAAATCATTCAAAATGGAGGGAGGGGAGAGCTTCCGTGCTCAAGCACTAGAATAAAAAGCGATTACGTTTACAAAAAGAAGCAATTTCATGGTATTGTAAAATACACTATTTAGGATTTTGGGACTTTCTACATGTACTTCCGAATGCTAGTATAATAACACTTAGTATGCTATACGGGACGTATGATAAAATGGATCCATTCAGTCGACCTATATGCTTAGCAGCCATGATGGCTTTAGATACGGATTTCAATTGTGGAAATATAGGAACGGTCATGGGTACCATTTTCGATGCTGAGAACATCCCTAAGAGATGGATTACTCCCTTAAATAATGAATTTTACACCTATGTAAAAGGATAAGAAGATAGGAAAATTACTGAACTAGCCAACTGAATAACTAAAATGGATATAAAATTAATAATAACAAAATGTGCTGAGAGAATCATCGAGGAAATATAAAATATGGTAAAAATTACAGTATTAGGAAGTTATAATCAAGATATCACAATGATTACCCCTAAGATTCCCCAAAAGGGAGAGACTGTCAGTAAAGCGACGATGCATCTAAATCCTGGTGGCAAAGGAAATAATCAAGCGCATGCCGCTCATAAATTAGGAGCAGAGGTACTTTTAATTGCGAAAGTGGGAAAGGACTTTTTTGGAGAATCAGCCCTTCATTATCTCAAAGCGGAAGGTATAAGCACCATCGGAATCCTTCAAGATGAACAACATCGAACTGGAACTGCCACAATTTTGGTAGATGAACAATCGAAGGATAATATGATCGTAGTTGCACCGGGAGCAAATCACCATATTTTAGTGACTGAGTTAGATAAGTTAAGTAGTCAGATCCAAGCCAGTGATATATGCATTTTTCAATTCGAAAACAACATTGAAGCAATTCTGCGCGCGATGGAAATTGCTGACCATGGAAATTCCACAATTATTTTAAATCCCGCTCCTATGGTTCATCCATTTCCCCAAAAAGTTTTCAACTATATTGATATTCTGATTATGAATGAAATTGAAGCATCCTTAATTGCTAAACAAGAAATAAATTCCAAAAAAACCGCTATGTCAGCTGTTAAGTCTATCGCAAAAAATCACAAAATTATTGCCATTATCACTCTCGGAAGTAAGGGGGCTATTGCTTGGGACGGAAAAAAGGAATATTATCAACCATCCTATGAAGTTGAAGTGAGAGATACAACAGGGGCAGGGGATGCATTTATCGGAGCTTTCGCTGTGGAATATGCTAAAAATCAAGAGGTGGAAAAAGCTTTACAGTTTGCTACAGCTGCAGCTGCGATAAATATCACACGAATTGGAGCAAGTGCAGCAAATCCAAATATAAAAGAGGTTGAAACTTTCTTAAAAAGAAGAAAAAATAAATTCACATGAAAGATTCAAAAGTGGATTATAAGTTCTTTAGATGGTGCGACTATTTGCTTAAAATCGAAAGAATTTCAAGAGTTAATAATGCAATCATGACTTTTTTCATAATTTCTAATTTAATATTATATTATGATTTTTTTAAGGAAGACCCATTGTAAGACTAATGGATACGATGGATAGGATGTCCGATCCCATTTTTCAGAAATACCCCAATGCATCAAGAGTAAAAAATAGAGAATATCATTTGCAAATCCCACTTACTAAAGACGTTAGTATTTTTATCAATTTCAAGCGATATCCTTATCCTCCAAATGTGAAACTCGTAAAAGAATCGGGTGAGAGGTTTCGTCTTACTACTGTTTTATCCCATCTAAGGGATTGGAATGTGAAAGAACCCTTTAGTTTAGTTTCAGTTATAGATGAAGTTTTCTTATTAGTAGAAAGTATCATTAATCGGCAGATTCCTTTCACAGAATCATGTTTTCAAGGATTAATCGACATATGTAAGGAAAATCATCCGAGAAAAATACAAGGAGTTTTATCCGTTCATCAAGGAAAAGTATCACAGCTTATTATTCCTGCAATTGAATGCTCGGAACCAGAGAATAGGATTAATTATGTCAATTTTCAATCTATGTGTGTTCTTCCTTTCGATTTATCCTACGAAGGAACATTTATTTCTCGACCCGATGGAAATTTAAGCATAAATAGGAGACTAAATCGAGTGTTTCGGAAACGAAGATTTACAATGCTTCTTGGTCATCCATATGATAATCCGGAAAATGTGAGATTATTTGATCGGGATGGAAGAGAATTAAGTTATGTCATTTTAAGTAATAGATAGTGAAATTTTTTCAAGTCATGGTTCAAAGTTATTCACAATGTCTCGGATTCGTTCTAATTTTGTGATATCTCCATTAGGACTTAGCTCATCTGATACTCCTAATATTAAATTTGGAGAAAAGGTTTCAAGAACTTTTCGTGTATAATTTTCCACATATTCCAAGGAGTATTGGGGTAAAAATAGAATTGAAGGTACACCATCTAGCAAAATTTTGTCCCCAATATATTGACTTAATTCATCAATGGTCACATCTCCTTGTGGATCACAAGTTAAAGCTTCTAGTCCATCGAATGGTAATTTTTCAAAATAAGGGAGAAGTTGCTTGAATGAACCATCTATGTGGATATGAGTAACAATACCAACATTTCTTAATTGTTTAACTCGCTTTTCATAATAGGGAAGTAAATATTTTTCGAAAATAGGTGGAGGGGATAGGTTCGCATCAATATTTTCCCCGAAATTAACAATACGAACTGGAGATTTTTCAACTAGATTGTACATTTTGTCATCCCATTCTTCCATATAAGCCATGAAATCTATCATTTCATTCGGTTTACGTTTTAGTAGTACAGTTGTCCTCGTAAATCCCATAATTGTTTTTATTAATCGCTGGTATGGCGTTGAAAATACATAGAGACTTGCTATACCTCGTGATCCTAATAATTGTTCAGCTTCTTCGAAATTTTCTTGATTAAACTGAAATTCAGTATTGTCTAAAATATATTTCATAATAGGGATATCCTCAATCGATTTTACAGGAAATTCAATATAATGGGCACCAAGACCTCCCCCAATTGCCTTAGTTTCAGTTAGAACACCTAGAGGGGTTGAATAAACTGTAATAGTTTCTCCCTTTTTAGATCCTCTCTTGGATCTTATGTGGATTCCAGCTTCTGGTTTAATTTTAGTGCTTAGAATCGGTAGATATAGAGTTTCTTCTGCATATCGGGGACTAGCATCCAACATATCATATATTTCTAATTGGGTTTTTCCTATGAACCTATCAGGAACTGGTCCTTTGAGATATTTATCAGGCTTTTTAACCAGTAAATTATTTCCCAGGTACCAATAATAAATTCGAGGACTATATACAATTCGGTTTATTGAAGTATGGGAAAATGTATCCCATAATCGATCCCGCAGAGATTTTACAGCCATTTTCTCGCCAATAAGTGTTAATTATTTGTACAAACTTTACCAGAAAATAGATTAAAGTAAATCTTCTGGAATTTCTCCTTTATAATATTGAGGACGTGTGACCCAGGATTTCTGAAAATCGGGCAAACTGCTTAATATCGAACCGCCTATCCAACAAGAAAAAAATCGTTGTTTCGGAGCAATAATTCGTGGCTCTCGCATTTCCTTTCCTCTCTGGGCCAATTCAATTTCCAATTCATTTTGTAACCGAAATTCTAATTGAGGTATAATAGAAGTCCCTCCAGACAGAAATATATTTTCTAACAGTTCATTTCGTGTATCTAAATCACAATTATCAATAACATCCAAAATCGCAGTGTGCAGTGGTTTCTCCTCCAGATTAAATAATGCAGGCTTAAACAGTAATTCAGGTACCGTGAATCGTTCAATCCCGAGTTCGATCATAGATCCATCTGGAAGTCGAAATTCCTTATTTTTTACATGGTATTTATCTTGGTTGTAATCTAACGAAACAAAACAAGCCCGTTCCTTCAGAACTCTGCCAATTTCCCTACGAACTGAAGAATCGGTTGAGAATCCTGCATTTTGAAGTTGTTCATACATAAAAGTATCAAGAACTGTCCCCCCTATTTGAAGAATCTCAATAGCATGACTTAACATATATCCTTGATAAATTGGAACAATTCTAATTGAGCTTGCACCCATTTCTACCACCAATCCCGTTTGAAAACCTCCGGAATACATTGTTAAAAGCGAGTCTAGGATTGGATAAAATCCCATTACTTGATATTTATCAAAAAATAATTCAAAAAGCCGTCGTTTTTCTTCAGTAGAAAGCATAGGATGATAGGAATAAAGAACATTTACTATGGAAGGGTCTATGCGTAAGGTATAAAACACATAATCCAAAATTTGCTCAAAGAAATTCCAATCTTCGATTCTCCCTCCTATGATAGGGTGATGAATTTTGTATAGTCCGATTGAACTTGAAATTTCATTTCCAACATAATATTGCTTTTTATAATCCATTTCGATGTCTTGGTATTTAGGTTCTCCTACAAGTGAATAGAAATTGTTGCGTGGTTCATTTTCTCCTGCAAATCCAATTTTACTAGAAAACTCTCCGATATCTAGAACAATTGTGATATTTGTCATATTATCAACCGTAGGTTATCCTAACAAGATCTTCAAGGGAACATACTCCGTTAAGGGTATAAAAGCTTCTCCGTAGTCACAATTAATTTCGTTTCCCCGTATCGTTGCAGTATCTTTTGCCCATTCCAATACTCGATCTAAGACTTCTATTTGAGATGCATATATTTTTTGGAAAATTTTTTGTTTTTTCTCCCAATATTGTGAAATATCTACAGTAATAAACACATTTGCATCAACATATTGAAATTTACAACTCGGACTTTCATAACAATACACTGCGGAAGGCATAAAATCTTTCCCGAAACCACCATAGGCTCGTCCTGTAGCAGTATGATAGATTGCTTCTCTTACTATTTTTGCAAGCTTGCGATGAGTACGATGTACATCTGTTGGATGGGGAAATAGAATAACTTGAGGTTGGTGTTTACGAATAAGATTAGTGAATTTTGAAATTAAAGGTCGTGTAACAGTTATTTCCTCGTACTTCATCTCGATAAAATCACATTTCAAATATTTAGTTACTAATTCAAATTCTTTCGCTCTCATTTCCGCAATTTTTTTTTTTTCGCTCGCTTTCGCATATCCTCCCAATCCACTGGTAGCTACAACGGTAGTAATATTTGTTCCCAATTCTGAATATTTTAAAATTGTACCTCCTGCTGAAATTAATTCATCATCAGGATGACCACAAAAAATCATCATGGACTCCGGAACTACTAAAGGAATATTATCCGGTTTGGCACGTACTATATTTGGAAGATCGGTCATAGAATTTTCAACTGGAATGGTAACTTGAAATAGGGAGTGTCAAAACCCATATGAGATTTGAGATAATCAATACGAGGTTCAAAAACTTGAAGAAAAGGTACATCTTCCCCCTCTTTTATGACGGAAAGGAAATAATGCGGGACATTTTCAGGGACTTTAATGCACATTCCATCGACATATTCCACTGCAACTATATCTCTCGGAGTTATCTCATCCAACTTTTGTTGTATTATTTGGATACGGGCAGCAAAATTCTTCCGAGGAAGTGTTTTTTGAATGAATTTTTTGGGTAATATTGGGAATATTGCGTATGATTTTCCTGGATGCTTTAAAGGTTGGCATATTTTAATTACCCATTCGGGGAAAGGATGAACCTCAAAATATTCCGTAATTTGTTCATGTAAGTTTAAGTCTCCTAAAAATAAGGTTCCCGCAACGGAGAATTCATCGTGGGTCTGCCATGTTATCGTTTCAGGAGGTTGTTGGGAAATTTCGAATAGATGATGAAATTTGTCTTTGTGAGAAATGTATTCATGGATATTGATGATGTTCTCAGGAATTTGGTATTCTATACTCATAAAAAACTACTCCTTAACGGATTGTAAAAGCCTGATATGGCATATTAATTCTTCTGTGGATATTTCATTTTTTTGAAAGCGTTTTCCCAGTTCGCTAATAATATATAAGGGAGTAAATGTGAAAAAATGGATTTCTGAAAGGGGATAGAGAAAATCTTCTACCTCAATTATTAATTTCAGATCTCTGAGTTTTTGATAGGACTGGATATCTTGGGAGATCATATCTAAAAAGCGTCCGCGTTTTAGTTTATTTTCATATAAAATCTTTAAACTGTTGTAAATTTGGGAATCGCTTAACAGTTTAGAAATTTTCATCAAGTTCTCTTCATCATCTTTTTCAGGTCTATAAGTATTAAAAAATTCGATCAAATAAGATATATATTTTTTATCCATATCATCATTACTTTCTAACAACGCATGATATAAGTCATTTGGGGGAATTCGACCCCCATATACATCCTTTATCATGTAAAAATTGTTCGATCCATGTATTGTGTTTTCTGTAACCAATCCTAAATGTTGGAATGGAGTAATTAAAATATCGAAATTTGTCTCAGCAAGACCATATCGTGTATTTAGATTTTGACATAAGTTGTCTTTGCTAATTACCCCCTTTCGGAGGGAATTTAATATAATTAATTTATGTTTATCCTTGTAAAGGTTGAAAAATAGTTGATCTCGATTCAATTTGGAATAATCTTCAATCATGGAGTAGGTTTCAGATAAAATTCGGGAAAAATTAGGTTTTCCGATAGCATTAAACAAAGTGGGTGATAAATTAAGGAAAACATCTTGGTATTTGCTGGAATTTTCTTTAATGTTTAACTCTAATAATGAGAAATAGAATTCATTGTGTGATTTGTACATGATTGATAAGTAATTTTGATGGTCTTCGACAAAATTAACTATTGATTCATTATTTAGCTCATGTAATGCCCAAATGCGAAGGAGTATTTCCTTTTTGGGAAATTCGAGATCTGGAGGATATTGTCTGATAGGAGCGGGTCCAAGTTGATGGTCCCATTTAAAAATAGATAATTTCACTTATTTTTCCACCTCTCGCCCCAGTATTATTAATTTTGTACAACTAGTGAAAATGTCACCTAAAAAAAATATCGATCCCTTGTTGTTTTTCGTCGAGAATATGAAGAAATTGAGGAAAAATATTAGACTAATAATCGTTATTATGATTTGGTTTCGATTTTTTCATAGTCATCTTCTTCTTCATCTTCTTCCTCTAAAGCTTTAAGACGCTGCTCAACCCGCTTATCTTCATCCTCGATGATATTTTTCTTTTTTTCTTCCAATTCTTTTAATTCCAGTTCTTTTTCCGCTTTCTCCAACTCTGCTCGTTTTCGATTGATCTCCAATTCTTGTTCTAACATTTCGGCTTTTTGTTTGATCATTTCCTCTTGAATTTCTTTCTCTTTCTCTTCGACTAGTAATTTTGCTTCCTTGAGCGCTATTTCCTTCTCACGAAGTGCTTGTTCTTTTTCCTCTATTTCCTTTTTCTTCTGATCAAAAAGGTTTTCTTGTTCTTTGCGTTCTTTTTGGTGAGCAACTTCTTCCTCACGCTTTTTAATTTCTTCTTGCTTTAATTTTACTTCTTCTTCGGTGAGATCTTTTTCTTTCTTATCCAGAACTTTTTTCTGAATTTCAAGATGCTTTTTCTCCATTTCCTCAGATTCTAGATTTTTTACGTTCACTATTTCCTTTAACACTATTTCTGCATTCTCATGTGTTTGCTCATCGGAAGTAGATTTAAGAAAATCCAAAATTTTATCCTCAACTTCCAACTGGCAATGTTTTCCTAGTGTTTTCAGAAATGCTATGGCTTTTTTTTGTACAAAATCCATTTCATCAGCTAACATTGATACAACGGTATCAATTAGCGATTTGGTATCATTTGGATGGGCGTTTGCGGTAAAAGTCAATAATTGGAGCATACTTTCACGGGTATTTGCATTATCCGAAACAAGATATTCTTTAGCGAAAGGTAAGATAAGTTGGGGATCTTTTTCAGATAATGTCTTGAGTGACAATATTAAGGAATATCGTAGAACATCATTCTCAATACCTATAAGCTTTAACAAGGCAGGATAGATTGCTTGGATGGTTCCAGGATATTCAGCGACAATACGATTGAGATTGTGTATTAAATTCTCTACAAATTCATCATTATTAACTTCAGACAAACGTTCCAATATTTGATCTATGGCTGTTTGGGTTTTTTCTTGTCCCAACAGCGTAAAGATTTCTTCCATACTATTCTCTCTTCTATATTTCATTTAATAGATTTATACTTTCGGCTTCCATTAGGGTAGATAATTTATTAAATACAAAATTCACATCGTCAAATGTAGAATTTTTATTAACTTCGACGCTTACCTGTAAATCTAATTTTTCAGTAAAATTGAAGGTAGTGCGAGGAAATTTGGGACTTAAATCTTCAGTTATTTGACTAAATCTTTGATCTAATTGTTCATCCTCAATTTGAATGATATTTTTTCGTTTAATTCCGATTTGTAATAATGTTTCTTTACCAGAAACGGCATCCAAATCGATTCTAAAATCTTTTCCCTCAGCATACAGCGGAATTATGAGATCTAAAATCTCCATGGAGTCAATCTGTTCTTTATGAGTGTTGCAAATTGCATATCCTTTATGAAGATCTGCTATAAAAAGTGTGTTCGATCTCCAGATAATAAAGTAATTAGAACTTACGTCATAAATAAAGGAACCTTCTCGAATCATTTTTTCCCTTTTCAAAATCGTGCGTAATATACCCGGTCGTTCTTTGCGGGTTTTACTGTAAATCGCTGGTGTATTGGATTTTGAAATGATTTTATTGATAGTTTTGATTCCTTCTTCATTAAGTCCTTCTACCCCTAAATCTCTGGTCAATTTGAGGAGTTCTTGGGCATCCCGTCCAAAAAATAACTTAAAAAAATCCTCGTTATAAATTATCACATCAACAGGAGTAAAAAGAGTGGTTTTTCCTTCAATGAACCGGTTTATGTTTGATAGTACTTGATTGTAGCAAAATACTGGTAATTCTTTTAAGCTACTTCCTGATAATATACGAACGTTTATTAGAAATCGACGTCTACACATTGGATTTAAGACATTATTCATACGATCTGAAACACATTCATTGCATAAATTGTCAATATACTCCTTAAGATATCCCATCATGATCTGCTGTTCACGAGGGCGTATGTTCTTAAACACCTTGTGGAGATTTTCTGGAGTAAATGACATATTTTTCACCGATTTTGGTATTTTTAGGAGCGTTGTATATATTTTTCCCTTTCTTCTATTTTTTTAACATAGAGATTTGCTGCATTCAGAATATCTTGCTCATTTAGAATATCTTTATTGAGTTTTAATTGAATTTGTTGAATAAAGGTACGACAATTATCTAAGCTCAGATTTCTACCGCGTTCTTGGATCGTCTTGTGTAATAACTCTGCCTCATAATTTAATCTTTCTTCTTCTGTACCAACAGAAATTTCCTTTATTGGAGGAGGTAACGGTTCAGCAATAGGAGGATCCGTATGTGTAAACATATCATGTAGGAAAGATTGTTTTTCTTGCTGTTTTTTTTCTTGAAATTCCGTGTATTTGTCCACTGTTTCTTCTCCCTTCTTATCCGCGACATCTGTTTTAGATTTTGAGGACTCCTTTGGTTTTAAACCTACGATGTCATTTTTCACAAGTGGAGATCGTTCAAAAGTAAGTTTTTTGTCTTTAACTCCTGCGAATTTTCCTGATCGAGGAATTTGTGTCGTTTCTCGTTTTCTTTTTAAATTAGTGGGATCTTCAGTTAATGAGCTTATAGAAGGTATTTCAATTTTTTGCCCAGATTTTTGAGTACCCAAACCATCGAGAGATTTTACAGTAATAACGTCTTTGAAGGTGACCCTTTGAGGTGCCATAAACGTTTTCTCTGCTGGTTTTTCTTCTATTATTTGGTCTACAGGGATTTCACCTTTTAATTCCATGACTTTTTTTCGGAATAGAGCTACATATTCTAGTTCTTGATATTCTTCCGCAATTTTGATAAGTTGTTCTATGATTTTTATTGCTTGGGGGTAATCATCTTTCTCAATAGCTTTGTTGCTCTCAACTATGAGATCTTTGAATCTGGGGGGTAATGAACGTTTTAACTCTAAATGTCTTTGTAATAGCTCCTTTATCTGAGTGACCTTTTCATCGTCTGTTATATCATATACAAAAGACTCCGATTTTAATTCGGTGGAGTATTGCTCTTGGAATTTGTTTACTACGACTGCATCTAAATTTTTAGAATGGGATAAGAGAAATACCTTTCTCGTAAAAGGAACTTCTCGTTTAAACAAATTAATAAAATTCTCAATTTTTCTGGTGCTTTTTTCAAACGAATTGAATACAAAAACAACCAAATCCGATCCTCTTATATAATTTCCCCATAATGGAGAAAAATCATCTTCTAAGATGAAATCCCATAAATCGAAATATAAATTTCCTAATTGGATTTTGTGTACCCTCGCAAAATCCATTATGTCTCGTGTTTCCTCTCCTTTTTTAGATAATCGTTCTGCTAAAGCTGTTTTTCCACTACCCCAGGGTCCAATAAGCGTAATTTTGGGATGTAGAGAATAATGAATTTCTTCAATTAATCCATCGAGTTCTCGTTTATTTTCCATTTCGGATACAAGATCTTCCACATTTAAACCACTCCCGGATAATGTGTTCGATAGAGTTTTTATCTCATCTTGGACGCTCTTAGATTTATCGCCTGTATCTGTCACAAATATATAGAAGATATCATTTAATTGTCCAAAAACAATTTGGAAATTAAAAATTGGTCGGTGAAACAGTTGATTCTGAGCGGGCTTTACGATAAACTCATTAATTTTATCTAGAACTTGCTCAAACTCTTCACTCGTATACGCTAGTGCAAAGCTTCGCCTATAAATTACTTTTTTGTCTTTAAGTAAGAATACTTGTCTTAACATTTGTATGTGCCCACTGAAATGCAGTTTGTGTAAAAGCTATATGCTATATGGTTATTACACATTTATATCCATTTTCCCATTTACATCCTATTAATCGTTTATCGTAACATTTTAAATTTCATTCATGTAATTTTTGCTTATAATCGAGAGGATAGAAATGGTATTAGTAGTGATAGTTGGTAATGGAGCTAGAGAGCATGCTATAGCACGGTCATTAGTAGAAGGAGGCGCTAGGTTAAAAGCATTTATGGGGTCAAATAATCCCGGTATCGCAAAGCTTGCTAAAGATAATGTGAAGATATCTAATTTGACGAATTTTAAAGAATTAGTTGAATTTTCAAAAGATGCAGATTTTGTTGTGGTGGGACCAGAAGCCCCATTGGTAGTTGGGGCTGCAAATGCATTAAAGTCTGCTGGTATTTCGTGTATAGGCCCGTCTATTGAAGCCGCTCAACTGGAGGGATCAAAGATATTCACTAGAGAACTTTTACAGAATTATAATATTAGATCTAATATTGAGTTTCAGGCATTCAATGCGATAGACAATGTAGAAACTTGGGTTGAAAAGTTAGGATTAGAAAATGTGGTTGTGAAACCTGATGGATTAACTGGGGGTAAAGGGGTTAAAGTATTCGGTGAACATTTGCATTCAAAATCGGAGCTTTTCGATTATTGTCACCAACTGTTGGATAGTCATAGTGGATTTGTCATCGAGGAAAAACTCAATGGTGAAGAGTTTACCTTACAAACATTTGTGGATGGATCCAATGTCACACCTACTCCATTAGTACAGGACCATAAACGAGCATATGAAGGGGATGAAGGTCCTAACACAGGAGGGATGGGCTCCTACTCTATGACAAATCATGTTATGCCTTTCATTACTCATGAAGATGTAAAATTTGCCCTGTCGGAGATGAAACAAACAATTTCTGCTCTCAAGAAAGAAACAGGTGCAATATACAAGGGATTTTTGTATGGACAATTTATGAAGACTAAAAAAGGTATCAAATTAGTCGAATATAATGTTCGATTTGGAGACCCCGAAGCCATGAATGTTCTTAGTATTATGGAAAGTAATATGGTTGCCTTATGTTTCCAAATTCTGGAGGGAACTTTACCTGATGATCTTCGATTTAAAAAAGCCGCAACAGTTTGTAAATATATAGTCCCCGAAGGATATCCAACAAATCCTGTGAAAAATCAACCTATTCAAGTGGATGAGAAGTCATTGGACGAATTGGGAATATTATATTATTACGCTTCTGTAGATAAGAGAGGAGAAAAAGTTGTCACAACTGGATCGCGAACTATGGGATTATTAGGAATTGGTTCAAGTTTAAACGAAGCAGAAAAAAAGGCCGAGCTTGCCACACAATTTGTGAAAGGACCTTTATACCACCGTAAAGATATTGGTACCCAAGAATTATTGGAAAAACGGATTGCCCACATGAAAAAAGTGATAAAATAAAAAAAAAGGATTCAATCAAAAGGAAACTCATCCACATATTGGCCTTCCTTTCTTTTTGCCTGTCCATAGGTTTGCTTATAATATTTCCTTCCTCTAACAAGAAACAAAATGCTCCGAATGTCTCTTACAGCCATGTATCCCCAGAAAATAAGTGCGATTGCAAGTAGGATAATTCCCCAAATACTGCTAGCTATAAACACCATTGCGTACGAGAAGAATAAATAAATAGAAATAAGGAAGGAAAGAGTAAAAAAAATAATCCTGCGTCGGGTATTGGATAGGAATGAGTCATCTTCTAAGCTTGAGAAACAGTTACAGCAAACCGTCGGGATCTCTACATGATACTTTTTTTTGTTATAAAGGCTATACATAATGGTTAATGGTCGATCTATCGATCCTCCACATAATTTGCATGAAAATCGATATGATAATCGATCACGTTCGATGTTATCAATATCCTCTTTTGGAAAATAGCATGTATCATTCTTATAATGTAAACACGTTTTGCATGTCAAAATCTTTTCTAATTGTTGCGTTTCTTGAAATGCAGGTATATCTGATAAGGAGGATAAGGCTCTAATTTTTTCTATCTGACTGTGTGACTCGCAAATTACCCGGCGAGCATCATCTACGTAAAATGATGGCTTAATAATTTGAAATTTCTTTCTTTTTTGTGGTTCAGTTGAGCTTTCTTCAGTCATCCAGATCCCTAATGTGTCTTAGTACAAATTAAGAGGGTAGAAAATATATGTTTTCTGCTTAATTTTTATCAAAATTCATTCGTGATCTAACTTTGAGATAGTTTATGGTCGAAACCATTTGAATCCGTAATAGGTATGATTCAATGCGTTTGCAATAATGAATTTCTTTTTAACAGAGTTCGCTAATCTTCCCGCTCGTACAATATCGATTGCAGTAAGATTTGCATGTTTAGGAAGAACTTGAATAAGGTAAGGACTATGATCTATGCCAGGACCTTGCTTGTAAACAGCGAAATCTGCTCCAAACTTTAATCCGGGACGAACTACATATCCTTTATCCCGTAAATCTTCATAAATTTCATATTTTGAAAGGAAATTATCGTAATATTTATCCGCAATTTCTTGCAGTTCTTCAGCAGTAATTGATCTGTCTCGCTGAGGATCGTATATATCGATTTTATCTTTTTTTAAAAGATAAAAGCCCTCAATTAAGGATAATTCTAACGGTCGATCATAGAACTCATCTGGCTTAGGTTTGCGAACACCGATTGGTTTACCAAAATATCGACCTCCCGTATATAAAAAAGTAGCCGCCTTATGATCAAAAACAATGATGGAAGATTCTACTAATTTACACTGGATTTTTGATTCCGGCATTTCTAAGCAATCCAATCAAGCATAGAGTATTAATTTTTCTCAATGAGAAAGCAGAAAATTTCGTTTTTATCATCAATGATATACTGATATGATACGGATAAGCTATTTAATATACTTCTAGGGTGGACAGCAGGGGGATGATATGGTGAATTTTTGCTTATTTGCTCAATTCGTTTTTTCGTATAGTCAAATAATATTATTTTACCCTCTTGAGTTAGGACTCTTAATATTTCGTTAAAAACTCGATCTTTGTCTGGTATATGGTGTAAGCTTCCTAATAAGAAAACATAATCAAAATTTCCATCAGAAAAATCCAATTTCTGTGCATCTATACGCTGATAATTGATTTTTTCAAATACACCTGCAATTTTTGCGTTATTCTCCCATTCTGCCCACTTATTTGGTTCCCCAGTAATTACGTTATATCCATGGAGTGCGAGTAATATAGCCATTTTGCCCCATCCTGTTCCTATATCTAAAATTCTCGAATCATGGGGCATATTTAATGATTGAATAATCTTTGAAATGAAATCTGAATCTAAAACAATTTTGTCTCCCAATTTATTTAATATAGATAACTGCATAAGGACGAAATACAAAGAAATAACAAAAATCGTTGTATTAAGAAAAAAAAGAAGAATTTAGGAAATTATTGAACTTTATAAGCATCCTCTAGAATCGAAAGATGTTCTACTAAGACCATGTCATTTTTAACTTTATCATTGTAGTCTTGTCTTATGACATTCAAGATATATTCTGGAAAAATCCTCTTAATGCAAATGTCCGATTTTAAAGCATAATACTCGTTACCTGCTGGATCTTGCATTACAGATAAGAAATTTGCGTCCCATAGGTTCTTCAAAACCATTTCCAAGTCCTCAACCCCTTTCTTCTGAAGTTTTTCCAGATCATCGCGAGTAACAATGGCTTGCCTCATTAATTTTACAGCCTCATAGGTTTGAGGATCTAAGAGCGTTTCGACCATCACTAAATTATCCTCTTCGGTAGGATTGTATGATTCGAAAAGGGTCTTGCATTCGGTCAAATAGTCCTCGGTAAGTTCAATGGGTAGTCCTCTCGCATTGGGATTTTTTAATAGGGTCACTACAGGTTGTCTGTATATCATAATATCACCACTGAGAAAGAGTGTTTCTACAGCAAGTTGCTTAACTGATATCTGCTTGACAATCCCAATTTTTACAAAATTTGATACTACGCTTTCAATATCGATAAATCCAGTTTTATACAGATCTTTCAACCACACAGCTACCTCGGAACGTGCCACTGATCCCTCTTCCCGCAATCTCTGGATTAATACTCGTTTTGTTTCATCGAAATACAGCATCATTAAGCGCTGTTCTTCATCCAATTTGGGATAAATGGATACACGTTGAAATAACGAGGGAAGTATTTGCCTATACGCCTCTCCATCCATATTCTGTACGACAACTCGGCATACGTCTGCTAAACCGTCCTCAAAAGTGTCAGGATCCTCATCTACTGTTAATACAAGGATCACATAAAGACTATGATCTGGACCGCTAAAATAACTTGCAATAGTAGACGCTCCTGCCATAAGACTGATCATACCTGCTTCTTGATTGTATTCGTGGGTACTATAAACTTGCATTAAAGTCTTATCTGTAACTAAAAGTTCTTCCGGATATTTCGCTAGTGTTTCTGCACCAATTCTTTCATCCCATCTCATCAATACGATTCCAATAGGCATTATTCATTACCTCCTTCGAGTTTTTCAGAATCCATATATGATTCTGAGGATTTGGATTTACCCTTGCCTTTCCCGATTTTCTTATCTTTAAGAGATAGCCCTAATAAGGAAAAAGCACCTTCTGCATTGTCTGCAATCAATTCATCCATGGATCGGGTGATTTTGGTTTGTGTAAATCGAGATTTCTTCTTAATAGATTTCTTTGTAGCAGTAATCTGCTTAATTATCCATGGAATTCGTGCATATTGGATTCCTTTGGTTATGGCAAATGCTCCCAAAGCAAGTACCGCTACACCCCCCCCAATCAACCAATAAATTAAGGGAATATTAAACGGTCCTAGTGGTGGACGAATTTGGATTGTTATTGGAATTGGATTTATGGTATAATTTTCATTGACGGTGATTGATATTTGTGCCGAGAATAACTTATCAAATGCTAGGGTTTGATATGCATTCGTATCCACAATGTGATAATATGTACCCGTTGAATCTATTTCAATCATATTGTATGTATTTCCATCGTATGTTATTGTCACAGTTGCTCCAGAAATAACGGTATTGTATACGGGATCGTTTATTTTAAGGGTAATATTGATAAGATCTCCCTTAGGCGCAGTGAAAATTGCACCGGAAATTTCCTCCTCTAATTCAATAGGAATTTGAAGAATGGATATACTGATTGCTGATTGTCTCTCTATATAATTATTCGCACCGATTCTTACAACAAGACTATAGGTACCAACTTCTAGAATGGATGTATCAAAATTCTTTAACGAGTACACTCCGGGTGTTGCAGTTTCAATTAAGCTTCCTGTTGTGAAGCTTATCGGAGATCCCTGGGAATCAAATTGTTGTAATTCCCAATCCAAAGTATCAGCATCAGTTATTCCTAATCCACTCCCTGTAGTATAAGTAAAGAAATACGAATGGGACGTAGTCACATAGATATCAAACGTTTTTTGCAAGAATATGGTTTGATTTAATTCTGTATAGATATCTCGAATTTTTAGATCGATGTCAATTGTAGGGGTAGTATAATCGTCACGTTCTCCCCGCAAGTTCAGTATATAGCTACCTGTATTCCCAAATAAGCTAGAATTTATATTTAATTCATAATAATTTCCGACGGGTGTTAAGGTTCCGGCTATAGAGGGTCGTTTAGCAATTCCATAATTAACGGTTCCATCGGTTATCAATTGATTATAATATGTATCGTTAAGTTGCACAGAGAATGTTATATTTTCCCCCCAATTTACTTCGATATCTGTTGTAGTTGCAAGAATTTCAAGCGGTACTGGTTTTAATGTTAACAAGGTTGCATTCATTATAGGAGTATAACCCGGTCTCGTTGCAGTCACGTAGATGTTTAAAGGAGTGTCCCCTGGCAACCCAAGAGCTTGAGAATCGATTGTTATCCCATAATATCCATCTGGGCCATCCGGACTAAGAGGTCCATCAATTATGTAACCTGGTATAGTATAAGTAACTGTTGCTCCTGATATAGCATAAGGAACATCACTGACTTGGTAGAAATAATATACATCTAAGTCAAAAGATTCTCCCCATGTGTAGGATGTCATCGTTAATCCAGACTCCATTAGCAGGCTTGTTGAGAAGTCTTGTATTTGTACTTTTGCAACTAAACTGGTATAGTTCTCTAATGGTGTAGTATGGTTATCTTCAAAAATCCCAGTAACATTGATCTGCTTTAAGTCTCCAAGGAAAGTGACTTCAAATGTATAATTTAAGACACTTGGGGATTGATTTAGCCAGTAAAAGGATGCAATACCAGAACTATCAGAAAAGATATCGCCTACTACTTCTGAGGATACAGAATCATTCGTATAAAACGTAACTTTCGCCCCAATTATAGATTCTGGATGAACACCAGTGCTTTGTAGATTCAGATCCAAGCGAGTTAATCCCAATTCGTCAATAGTTATTGAACGAGAAGAATTTAAGGGAGTAATATCGACAGTTTTCAATTCAATAGGGCCTTTTCCAAATGCTTCATAGGTCACATTAACTGTATAATCCGATTCTTTTAGCCGCTCAAAATATACCTTACCATTCTCATCTGATAAAGCGTTTGGAGATTCAGGATTGTCCCATACTCCCGGATCCGAAGTGTTTACGAGAGAAATATTTACTCCTGAAGCAAAATACCCATCATGATCCAAACACGTGATCTCGAGATTGAAGAATAAATCTTCTTCAGTTCCCATGGATACACTCAAAGGATTCATCAAACTATTATATACACCATCCACATAGGCTAAAGCACCCACATAATCATCAATGGATCCGATATCATCATCCAAAAACTCCCAAAAGGTCATAGTTATTGTATAATCTGAAGGATGAGGTCCATCATTATTATCAAGATTGGTTTCATTTCCCGGAACAATATTTACAAGACTCGGACTTCCGGGTATATAGAAGCTAGTCCAATTGATTTCATCTAGCTGAATATAGGCGTTACCGGCCTCCAATTCCGTCAAGAATAATCCAATTGTAGTTAAGCGATTTCCTCCATCGAAATCTCGGATCAATGTGTAATCGTGAGATGTTATTTGATTAGTCAATCCAAATGTTCTTTGATTATCGTAAAGATATTCATCAAAATTAGTTGCAGTATAGTAAGTGTTGATTGCAGAGAAGGAAGAATTATCAGGACTCACATGGTATTGCTCCCAATAAAATGTTCGCTCACATTTCCACATATTTAATTTTTCATAAAACGTTACTACATCAGTTACTTCCATGTCTTGACTTGGAGTCCATGTTAATTCAAATTGACTATAGATCGGTCCCGACTGGATTAGTGCAACATTAGAGATGACCGATTGTGGTATTAATGAAAGAGTAATGTTCGTTATGGCATTTGTTCCATCCGTAAAATACCTCAAGACATTATCAGTTGAAAATCTTAGGGTGAATGACCAATCACCTCCAGCTTCTTCGCAAAATACAATAAAGGAATGCCATCCTTGTGTCATATTAAAAGGTGCGCTAACCCATCTATCTCGACTACCTAATGAATTTAGAGTATGATGATACATTAATCGAGGATATTCATGGTCCATAATCACTCCGACTCCATCATCTGCTGCCACCTTCAAATAAATATCGACAAAATCACTTGGAGCATATACATAGACCATAGCATATGCTGTTCTCCGGTCCCCACCATATATTGCATTAAAATCAATCCGATAATCTGCATCATTATGAATTTCCCACTGTTTTGTGGGGTCTAACCCAATAGTTGCATTTCCACCGGTAGCATAATCACCGTCTACATAATCTTTGGTAAGATCCAAATGAGCCGTATTAGTTACGGAAGCATATTCAGTCCATGTGGAAGGTTCAGTAAAGGGACCTACGATTAACCAATCAGTAATAAAACCGCGGGAATCAGTTGTATACGTGGTTGATCCAAGTTCGAGAACGGTACTCAGAGGCATGAAAGAGTTTTCCGTATGGTAATTGACATCTTTATATTCAAAATTATAGATTGCTGAATCTTCTGCAAACTCTATTTCGTAATGTCCATTATCCACATTTACAGTAGTCCCATCATATGCAGTAACTAGCGAAGATATAGGCGAATACACAGAAATTCCAGGATCATCCGAATAGTATACATAATAATCGATAGCCGCATTCAGATTGATAGTAACCAAAAAAGTTATGGTAAAACTCTGAATATAGGTACCATCGTCTGTAACATTACTCAATTGGAAAGAGGTAAGTGTCCAAGTACCTAAGGAATATTTTAATAAGCGAGTGGAATTTATCAGATGGGTACCATCTTTAAATTCAAGATAGACTTCAACGGGTTCGTTTGTTCTTTGATATATATTGGGTTCTTGTATTGATACAAGTAAACGGTGAGTGTAACTTTCATTCCACCATGTTGATGCCGTATCAGATGCAGATGGGACTAAAGGAGGAATATCATTACTAAACAAGGAATTCCCATCGGATCCAACGGAATCAAATGTTGTAGAATTCAAATTTGGGTGTAGAGTTACCGTAACGAATAGAATTTGCCCAAAGAACAACAATATCAACGCATATGAAGTATATTGTTTTCTTTTCATGTTTGTTCACTTTAAAAATAGCTCGTTTAATGAAACTAATGAATTACTTGTTTTTTCACCTAAATTTTTTTGTACCTTTTATAGTTCTCGAAATTATTAAGAATGAAATTAACATAATTAATTTACAGTTGTGCGGGAACAACAGTAAATGTGAAAAACAGATGATAAGAAAAGCACAAGTTGCTGGAGGCTTTTATCCGTTTTCTGAAACTAAGTTAATTCGATCTATTGAGGAAAGTTTTTCTGATCCCCTTTTTGGACCAGGAAATTTAGTTATTAATTTTAATCCTCCCGAAATGAGAAACGTGATTGGGGGAATTTGCCCCCACGCAGGTTATATATATAGCGGAGCTGCAACAGCACATACTATCAAAGCCATATTCGAGGATAAATGTCCAGACACGATCATTATTTTGGGTACTTCTCATACGGGGTATCGAGGGATTGCTCTTATGAAAGCAGGAAAATGGGAAACTCCATTAGGGTTAGTTAGTATTGATACAAAACTCGCAGAAACTATTCTTTCCCATTCAGAATACCTGAAAGAAGATAACAGCGCGTTTTTTGGCTATCACGCTCGTGAACATAATATCGAGGTACAAATTCCGTTTTTGCAATATGCTGCTGGTAAATATAATAAAAGTATTGAAATAATTCCAATTAAAGTAGGAGACATGAATTTAAAGCATTTGGAGCAATTGGGAAAAGAACTTGGACAAAAAATAGCTCAAAGCGAAAAAAATGCCGTAATACTTTCTTCTAGCGATATGACTCACAAACAACCAAATAATTACTATCAACCCACGAAAGATCTTGAAGATATGTACCAGAAAGATAAAGCAGTATTTGATTCAGTTACGAATTATGACTGGAATGCAGTATTTGAAAATGCAACCAAAACTTCAGTTTGTGGCCCCCAAACAATTGTCACTGGAATGATAGCATGTAAGGAGATGGGTGCTAAGCAATCTAATGTACTGAAATATTATACTTCTTATGAAAAATTGGGCGGAACGGGACCATGTGAATATTCGGTGGGATATCTTTCCGCAATATTTACGCGTTAACATCGAGATTCGGAGGATAGGTAAAAAACTTAATCTGATTTTTCTGCCATGCATGAATAATTGTGTTAAATACCTTATTTTCGTTAACCTCCCCCCCAATTTTCAAATAACCTCGTTTAAATCCAATCAACTGAATTAACAGCTCAAAATCAGAATATTTTCTCATTTTTTCATCAGAAATAAGATATTTTTTGATGAAATCTTCAGACTGTTCAGGAAATTTAGTCTTTATATACCCAAGATCAATACCAAAATGTTCTAATAATTTACTAGGAGTCACATATAGTTCTATTAATGACTGCACTACCGCTTCCTTGTCAATAATCTTTTCTGGATTTATTACTCCTTTTACTGCTTGTTCTACTTCACTATCTTCAGATATAGGGATAATTCCCGGGGTGTCAAATAGACTTAAATGTTGAGAAATTTTAATTTCCATTATTCCTCGAGTATAACCTGCACGAGAGGATATTCCTATTTTTTTTTTTTCGCGACTTAATGCTTGGATTAAAGATGATTTACCAGTATTTGGATACCCGATGATAATAGCTTTTGTTTGTTTTTTGGAAAAAATATGCGCTAGAGATTTTTTAAATGCAATTATGCCTCGATTGTACAAAGCGCTAACGGTATAAATATCATAAGGAGTAGTTTTTTTCAAATATTGTATCCATTCGGTCAATATAGGTCGAGGAAGCATATCTATTTTATTCAAAACAAGAAAGATTTTCTTATCTGGTGCATTTTTTTGAATGAATTCCTCTAATGCTAAATTTCGTGTACCTAATGGATTTCGAGCGTCTAAAACTTGAAAAATTACATCCGCGTCTGATATTATCTTTGCAAAAATTTCTTTAATATGGCGTTCAGTTTTCATGTTCGATCTTGCTTTTTTATTGTTTATATTTTGACTCCATTTTCTTTTTCTGGTAAAGATAAACTTCTAGTAATACGAAATATCCAATAAAAACATACCAAAATTCACTGGCAAACACGAATAAAACCAAAAACGATACAAGGGAAATACTTATACCAATAACAAGAACCAAAGAATCCGAAAAGTATCTATCTATGGCAAAACTCGTGGGATCCATACCCGATTCCATTTGCAATTGCTTCCGCGTTTTTCCGAGATTTTTTTCATCTTCGGAGATTAATAGTGCCCATCCATAAAGTTTTTTCCCATAAAATAATCGCGTTTGCCAATCAACACAATCCAGTATTATATGACTACTATAAGCTAATCCTATTAACCAAATGATATGGATTTTCCAAAAATATTCTGCTAAAACCCCGATTAATATTATAATTCCTGCTGGATAAATAGAATGGGTGAAAAAGTTTCTATGGTCACGATCCAAAGCCCTCTTGAAAAAAAATGCATCTAAATCCGCTATGATTGCGGAGGAAATGATAATTAGAAAAACCAACCAGTTCATGGGGAATAAAAAATGAGCTAAACTTGCAATTAATATTCCCACGGCATAATGGATATTTGTATGCATAGATATCTCAATATATGGTCAAAAAGAGTTATATTTTACCTTTTTGTGGAAGGGGGATGGAATTGTTTTCATCTTCTGTAATCTCTCATCGATTTGTTTTTTGCTGGCAAAACCATGAGGACCTTTTTCTTCCAGCAAAAAGGATGCAGCACAGCTCGCAACATATCCGCAGCGTTTAATTTCATCCCATGTATAATCACTATTGATATATTCTGATAAAAAGGTAGCTAAATAACAGTCACCTGCTCCAGTCTCATCTGCTACTCCTCTTTCTGGGATAAAAGCGGGGATATGAATCATTTTCTCATCTCGATATTTAATTAGGGACCCATGCGATCCCAATGTAGTACATAGAATGAAATTACCAAGTCGGGCAATATGCTTAGTACTTTGAATTACATCTATATTTTGTGCAATATATTTAATTTCATCATCAGATGCTTTGAGAATAAGTCGTTCTCCACATTTTTCGATTATATTTTTTGTGGATTTTATTAATGAATCATCATATTCTTTTTTTATCGTTCCATCTAAATGGAAATCTCTGATAAATCCTTGAATATCCACACCAATCCAGCCAGTTGAGTGTTCTAGTAAATCAATAATGAATTTTTCAGAAATCTCGTTGGCAATCGAGGATATCATGAAACTACGGGAATTGGCCATAATACTTGGGAAGTGATTGTACTCAAGGGATTTTGCTCGGGATTCAAGAGTTAAGGTCCTTCCTCCCTCGGGAAAATACCGTATTTTATAATGGGTAGTGTGTTCTGAGGATTGATTTACTCCATTTAGATAAATTTCACTATTAAATATGTCCAACCAACTTTTATCAAAGTTTTTTCCCACTTCACTAAATATGCCTATTTTTTGGTCTTGGTTATAATTATGCGCACTAAGACTCCCAAAAGTGACTCCGCCCCCTAAAGAATTTGAAAAGGTTCCATCTGCAGTGATGATCGTATCTCTAGCGAAATGTCCAATAAATATTATATCGAATCGGGAGGTCATCATTCATGATTATTAAAAGCAATTTTTTAAGGTAATGGAAGCATTTTTTTAGTATTCTAAACGAGTAATTAGGTTCTTGTCATGAGCAAAAAAGATTTTACCACCATGTGGAAAGATAAAATGAATTCTAGTCCACGCACAAGTGTAATTGGTGAATTGAAACAGTTACTTCAGGATAAAAAAGATGAGATAATTGAACTCAATGCCAAAATTGGCAAACTAGAAGAAGATGTGTATGATTTAAGCGAAAAAAATCGGAAATTAGAGCAAGATCTAAATCAAAAGGATATGAAGCTCAAGGAGCAAGAGGATTTTGTAAGGGACCTAAATATACGATTTGAGATGTTAAATGAAGAGGGTGTACAGATTTCCGACGAAGACGTTCATGAATTCACTCAAATGAAAAAATTGAAAATGCAGATAAAAGCATTAGAAGACAAATTATATGTATTTGGAGCCCTTGCTGATAGAGTAAAACAACTTGAGGATGAAAACACACAATTGAGGGGAGTTCAAGAAATAGAGCGCGGAGCTACACCAAGTGCGCCTGGGCAAATCATCCAAGATTTACAGCAGAAAATTGAGACTCAAAACAAGCTTATTGCAGACCTTAAAACCCAGAATCAAGAAATGAAGGTTATATTGCAAAATAAGTAAAAATAAAAGAAAATTATTGTCTATAACCAAAGTATAGGTTAAACAATAATATCATTCCCATTCGCAGACTAACTTGTACATTTACTAAGGGAATGAAAAATAAATCCCGGTTCCAATTAATTGTATAAAAGATTAATACTATTATTAGGACTGAGAGCATAAGGATAGCTAGGAATCCCTCAGTAACTCTTCCAATTTTTCTCTCTTGTTCTTCTAGTATTTCAATTAATTCTTCATGAGTTCCCTCATGCTCGCGCAATCTTGTTTGGATTTTTCTCTTCAATTGCTTTTGATGAATTCTTCTAAAAATTAAACCTATGATGAAAAAAAATACAATGAATATCAGTTCTGTAATAGTGTTTGTACTGGAAAACTCTAATGTTTCCGAGAAAACTCCCAATCCCGTCAGCACAACAGTCAATATAAGCAAAGAAAATAGGATTATACGCACAGTAAATCTGGGAAAATACAAAGGTAGCTCATTTCGAGTTTGAACATATTTCGCTGGATCTTTTATTTCTTTAAGTAATTGAGGTATACTTTTCTCAAATGCCCGAGCTTCGAAATAGAAAGCTACAACCACAAAAAGTGTGCTGATGTACCATTGCTGGATGGTAATAGGGAATAATGAAGGAAATAATTCATATAAAATTAACTGGTTCAAGGGAAACGTCACAATTAGCAATGCAATGCATGCACGAACTGTTCCTTCAGGTAGCCCCAGAGGTACACCCACAACATTTTTCTTTTTCAGCAATCGCTCTTCAAATATCCATAGCAGTAAAAATACTGCTAACAACCAAGTGATCATCTTTTCTTATCTCCATCATGATACAAATATCAAATATCTGATGAAATCATGGAGATTTGAATAAATAAAGATTTACTACTTGCTGAAAAATCTGTAAATCGTTTTTATAAAGATATTAAGGTCGAAATAGCTATGTCATACATCAGTGCTAAAAATATAAAGAGGAACTCCTAGAGACCTATGTACAATCAATCAGTACATACTCGAAAATAGAGTCATAAAAGCATGATGAAAATAAGTACTTATATATTCAAAAAACAAGCGCAAGAGACGAATAAGGTTAGCAAGCATGAGAGACACAAGAGATCCGGACTACATCTTTAAAATCTTGATGCTTGGAGATGGTTCTGTAGGGAAAACAAGCCTTTCCAAGCATTATATTGAACGTGCTTTTACACCTGATATTCGTCTTACAGTTGGAATTCAATTTTTCATCAAACAAGAAATTAAAGTAGAAGATAAACGAGTAAAACTACAAATTTGGGATTTTGGAGGGGAAGATCGCTTCCGAATCATGGTCCCAACGCTTTGTTTGGGTAGTCATGGCTGTATATTTATGTATGATGTAACTCGTCCATCCACCTTGAATTCACATCATTCGTGGACCTACATTGTCAAAGAACGCTGTGGAAAAGATGTACCCATCATGCTGGTAGGAAATAAGATTGATCTAGTGGAAAAACGAGCGATCTCTACTGAACATGGGATTGAAGTGGCAAAACGATCGGGATTCACAGGATTTTCCGAAACATCTGCTAAGGATGGAACAAACGTTGATTCTACTTTTGAAACCATTGCCAGATTAATGGTACAACGCATGCATCGATTAGAAAAAGAAGATCAATCTAAAGACAAAAAATCAACAGTAATCGTGGGGAAATAGGTGATTAAGATGGAACAAGAATATCGTCCAAAATTTTCATCTCTTATCGATTTGTTTGAGTCGATAAGTGTTGTGGAAAAAGGCATTGAGCAAGTGTATGATTTCTTGTTAAAAACACCCATAGTCGAAGATATAAATGTTCTAGTGGAAACCCTTGATCTAAAACCTAAACGTATTTATAAAATTAATTCTGTTTTGAAAGATCTTGGTTTAATCCAAATATATTATCGTCCAATGAAAATCCAATTATTAGATCCTGTAGATTCATGGGAAAAACTCATTCAAACAAAAATTAACACTATCCAAGAAGAGGCTAGTTCCCGTATAAAATATTGTCATGAATCTCTTGAAAAAATGTTTTCTGCATATGAACTCGTGAAAACACCGCAAATGTTGGTGGAATTTGTCTCATTTGTTACCCCTGAACTAGATCTAGAAAGTGAATTCTTTACACTAGTTTCTCAATCTGAATCTTGGATCGCGCATGGAATATTTTATAAGTATGATTATAGTCGCACATTTGAAGCAATAAAAAAGTTCTCCAGCGAATTTCTTACTAATATTGCGAAGATGATTAAAACGAATCAGTTCAAAATCCTAGTAAGCGATGATTATCTCGAACAAGTGGATAACCTATTTGAAAAAAATAAAAAATTCATCCCCACTTTGGGAAATCTGCTAGATGCAAATCTAAATTTTGATCTGCGGCATACAAATAAACAATTTAGCAATTTTGTCTTAAAAGATCAATCTGTTCTAATTCAACCCAGTTTTGATCCCTCAGGGGAAAATTTAATTGGTTGCTTTATATCGAGCCCAAAAGAAATTGTAGAAGTTTTTTCGAATAAATTCAATGAGCTTTTCAAAGATGCAAAACCTGTTCGACGCAATGAAAAATCTAAACAGGAGCATAATTTTTACCAGATTTTAGCAGCACTTTAGGGTCTACATTTACCTAATCAATATCTATCTGAGTTCTTAAGGCTCCATTGGTAACGTAAACTATGTATTTTTAACGTATTTTCACGTTGAACGTCAACAACCACATCCAACGTAAAATCTACTGACCTTTTAGGGTTTAGGCACGCCTACGCTAAAAGCACCTTTTTACGTTCTTGAAAAAGGCTTTTTAGCGTAGTGTATTGAGAAATAGGCTATAGCATGAAGTGGGATGGATATTGATTAAGCAAAAAATAGAATTTATGTTTACTGACAAGTATCCACTAGAAAATTCTTAATAAGTAGTCAAATGAACTTTGAATTTATGAGAGAAAAAAAGGAGAAAATCTATCGATATTTGTTTCTCCTGCCATTTTTACTCTTATTCACAGGGATTATATTATCTAATATTGGCTTTCATACCGTTTATGACAGAGTAGAACGTTATTCCGCAAAATATCCTGATAATGACATCCCTATCATTGGTAATATCTATTATCCAAAATGTTCTGTTTATCCTAAACCACCTGTACTAGTATATATGTCAGGATTTATGATGCAAAAGGACCTAGATCCCCGAATTCCCATGGAATTTTGTAGAAGGGGATTTATGGTGGTAAGCGTGGATATGCATGGACATGGAGAAATGGGAGGAATATTTGGACCTAAAACATATACCGATGGCAAGAATGCAATTAATTATGTGTATGATTATCTCTCTGATATTGGAAATACATCACAAGTTGCGGTGGTAGGACATTCGGCAGGTGGTTTGGGAGCTTTAGGATTAAATGACTCCCGTATCCAAGCCATGGTTACTTGGGCGGCACCAGTCTATTATTCGGAAGAATTAATTGCGAATTTTGAAAGAGAATTTAATCTCTATAATCCCGAAATTGATTTATCTAATCGTACATTGATTGAAGAACTTAATGCTAGTGCTCCCTATACAATCATCAGTGAAGCTAACCCTAAAAATTTACTTGCTATACATCATCTTGAAGACCCGTTAGTAAACATATCTCATGCATACGAAATTCAAAATAAAACAAATTGTACATTGATTGTCTTAAATGAAACTGAACAAGGGTATGCCCTTTTAAGTAATATGGATGAAGCGACCCATGGATTATTATATGATTCGGTTATGCAAAGCACAATAAATTGGGTTGAAGATAAGCTAAACTTGCATAACGTTCCTATAAATACTGAGTACAAATATATCTCTAAAATGTATATAATTGCAGTAACTATATCCCTATTTAGCTTGATCGCTAGTTCATTTAGTTTCATATATTATTTCTGTAAACATTTTAACGATACTCACCGACAACCAGATTTGACATTCACTACTTTCAGAGATCGAGTAGTTCATAAGTACAAAATGGAGAAAAATCCAAAACTAAAATTACTACTACCTTTTATTTTTGTAACTTTTCTATTCTTCTTAGCATTTATCATAGAATGGACTATTAATACGTTTTCCAGCCCATTTAACATGAATTTGGTATTTTTAATTCCTTCTATCTTTTTAGGAGCAATCCTTATATTATTTCTTCTAATGGCAAAAATAAAAATAAAAATCGACTTAAAAGGCTTGATTTTTTCAATTTTCTTTACAATCTTACTTTTAGGAGGATTTATTTCCTACACGATAGGTTTCCGAACTATTATTATTTATCCTCATCATTTTGTGAATGTATTCTACGCTTTTATTGTAATTAGCCCTTATATCATCTTAAGTAGCATTGTTTTATGGAAGGTACTATTTAATTTATTACCCGATATGATTTTTGACCCCATAACCGAATTTACAGAAGCTGTAATAAACCTTCTTCGCACTAAACTGCTACATAATAATAGCATAAACTTTTCAAATGAACACAATAAGTTAGTGCAGTTACGGTGGAAGGTTATCTATATTGTAATCATACAATTACTGTTCAACTTGTTGATTTTTAGCCATCTTCCGTTTACTATTAATATTCTTACTGTTGGTATCCTATTGCTTATTTCGGGATTGGGCTCCGCTTTATATTACTATCTGCGGCGTGAGATAACCAGTATGATTCTCTTTAATATATTAATTTTGACTTACTTCTATAGTACGTGTTACTGGTTTTTCCCAAATTTCCCATGAAGAAACATTCTCACAAGTTCATCATGTTTATTTTATCTCATTCACATCTCATCCTAATGAGTTTTGATCCCCTAGCACCTGAAAATCGATTTGAAGCAGATGATTATAAGCATTTTATTGAAGAATTGCAGCGGATAATATATGAGGTTCCAGCTGGTAAAAGTGGAATGCAAGCAAAATTCGCCAAAACTATTAAATACCTCAAAGAAAAACAGAATTTGGTTAAAGGTACTCATGGAAGGGTAATTAATAATGAGGAATTATTCAAACGTTTGTTTGAAGTGGTAGAAAGGGATTTGGAAGATGCGTCCTATGATGAAAACAAGTTCGAAAATCTTTTAATCTTAACTAAATTGCGAGAATTTATTTCACAAGAGAAGAAGAGACGACGAATTACTTGAACTTAAGAGTTCTGGGATTTCTATTTCTAATTTATGAACAAATATATATACATACATAGCTAACTTTTGAGCAATACCTAGACATAAAATGAGGTTCATGAAAATTGGAACATTATCAAGAGCAACCCATAGAAAAACAAAGATGGATCATTCCTACATTTGCATGGGGATCCATGTTAATTGCAAGTTCTTCGGGAATCATAATAATTCGAGAATTTGGTATTGATGTCCCATCTTGGTATCCATGGTTTCATGTCGGAGTATTGGGAATTATACTGACGTTTTGCTTTTTAATTAAAAAACTTCATCCATTAAGAGCATATGTTGTAATTTTGTTGATACTATTCTTATTGGGATTTGGCGGAGGGTGGAATTGGGGATTAATTCCATATGTCAGGAGTACACCAATATGGATCGAGTGGGAAACATCTTCATCATGGGGAATTGAAGCTCTTGGTCTTCATTCATTTCGCCTACTCCCGGCTCTAGTTATTTTCATATTTTTATTGAGTATCGGAAAAAAACCTCGTGATTTTTATCTCGTGATCGGTAATATCCGATCAGATGCTGAACCTACGAAAATTATTGGTATGAAGAAACCAGAACCATGGCCGAAGATCGGTTTAATTTTTGCAGGTATTTTCTTTTTAGGGACTTTAATTTTTTCCCTTATTGTTAACCCGATAACTTGGGAGCAATTTAAAACAAATTGGTATTTCCTACCAATTGCTTTGATTATTGCTGCAATAAATGCTTTTAATGAAGAATTTTCATTACGGGCTGCACCCCTATCGCAGTTGTACGGGGTTCTGGGAAAAACACATTCACTTTTAATAACTAGCATCTATTTTGGAATTGGACATTTCTACGGGGTGCCTAATGGAATTATAGGGATATTGCTATCGACATTTCTGGGATGGTTTATAGGAAAAAGTTTGATAGAAACTAAGGGAATTTTCTGGGCTTGGTTTATTCATTTTCTGCCAGACATAGTCATTTTTTCGTTTTACGCTCTTTCCACTTGATGGAATAATTGATAGTTATCAATTTACGCAAAAAATTATAATTTCTTAGAAGGGTTGAAAATTAATTTTAGAAAAAATTTCATGGGTTTATAGCAAGTTTTCTTCATTTTTTTTCCATTTATGTAAGTTTGCGAAACAACAATATTTAGTAGTTCAGTTGGACTAATTTGAAAGGGATCTTTAGGAAGAATAATGAAATCCGCACATTTACCCAGTTCTAACGTACCACGTTCGTCTTCTTCAAAAGTTGCATAAGCTCCATTATAAGTATAAGTTCTTAGTGCTTCATACACGGATATTCGCTCGGATTCTATCGGAAAGTTTACCATCCCGTGGATTTGTAACCACGGATCTAAATATTGCACAGGACTATCAGAAGAACCGCAGACAATTCCTCCAGTCTCGATAATGGTCTTCAAGGGAGTCTGTCTTTTTACAACCTCTTGCTCAAGATATTTCTGATAGGTATTCATTCCAGGATAATTTGCATCGATCCAATTGAATCCGGGCTGAGGGACGACTAATAAACCCAATTTATTTATTGCTTTTTCTACGGCATCCTTGGATGGAAATTCAAAATGATCGATTCTGTGGCGATATTTATTATCGGTGTCATTGAATTCTTCCATAAGTTGTGAATACGCTGCAATTAATTCATCGATAGCTCTGGTTCCTATTGCGTGAGAAGTAATTTGCGCACCCAGGGAATGGGCTTTTCTCATTAGGGGGAGTAAATCCTCTTTTGTTAATAATAGACTTCCATAGTTGTTCGGCTCTCCCCGATAAGGGATATCGAATGCTGCTGTTTTGGCTCCGACTGCACCATCCATATCCCAAGCACCGCATCCTCCAATGCGCTTTGTTCGCATTTTGCGGAAAAATGGCGAAAGTTTTGAAATGTCTCGTATTTGAGGATATAATCGTAATTTTAACGGAATTTTGTTCCCAAAGAGTTTTAAAAATTTTAAGCTTATATCTTTAGTGGGATCTGCTTGGAAGCCATCTAAACAATGTATTCCTACTAAGCCCATTGCAATTGCATCATTTATAGTTTTTTGAAGTCCCTCGAGCAGATATTTAATGGTAAGATTATCAGTAAATAATTTTACTATCTTATCCATGTCAAATTCTTCCATATCTTCATTTAAAATTCCATCATGTTCATCCGGGTTCAATCCTAACTTCTTTAAAACTAAAGATGAGAGTGAGACTGAATGTCCATCAATCGCAATAAAAGTAATTAATCGATTTGGAGCCCATTCATCAATTTCCATATGAGTAGGTAAACGATCCTCTCGAATTGATGGAATTATATAATTGTTAAATATGATAGGTTTGGAAGCTGGTGTATTTTCTACCGTACGGACAACAAGATCTTTCACCCCTTCAAGAGTATTGGGATTAAAGTGATTATTCTCATATACTGAGACTGGAGTGCTTAATACATTAATTGCAGCAGTCATAATAAAATGAACGTGACTGTCAATCAATCCGGGAAGAATAGTCTGATTTTGGGCGTTAATTACCTTTCTCGCGATTTGATTATGGTCTTCATTCGGAGGATTTTTTGAATATAATTGTGAGATTTTCCCTTTCAAAACACTCATGGCAGCAAATTTTTCACCCTCTTGTGAAAGAGTGTATATATGGGCATTGTAGATCAGTAAATCATCCATTTTTATCCCACTAATTCAGTTTCAATGATTTTAATCCCTTTTGTTTCCGGAAGCACCGTCGCCGTTAAAATGCATACGCCCATTACACTTAGGGCAGATGAAATCAAGTATAAGTATTGTAAATCAAGAAATTTTACTAAAAAGCTTGAAAGTAGCGATCCCAGGATCAATCCTACTGCATAGGAAAAACTTCTCCACCCCGTAGCCGTACCTCGTGTGTGTGTAGGAAAGTTCTCTACGCAATATGTTTTTGACAGCATAAACATTCCCCAAAAAGATCCATTCATAAAGAAACCAAATAGTGAAAAAATCCAAAAGATTCCCAAACTGGCGAATCGATTTGCTGCGAAAGCAATGATAGCGTAGAAAACTAAATTTATACCCGCATAAATATACATGGTAGGTTTTCTACCTAATTTGTCCGCTAAGAACCCTGTAATGCCAAAGAACACAAAAGTACCCAACGTAGCTAGATAAATTACATAGGTAACTTGATCTGGGCTTCCCCCGTGTGTTATAACAATTATTCCAGTGAGATACTCCTCAAATGTTGCGATTACTGCAGCCATCATGCCTAGAAGAAAGCCAATTATCATGAATGCAATTATTCTACGCCTGGTTTCAGGTTGTTTAAATGGAACTCCTAAGTTCGCCCGTTTAAATTTCTTCAGGAGGCTAATTTCTTGTTTTGTCTGTTTTTTAAGTAAAAATGCTTTCGTTTCTTTCATTCCAAAACCTAGCAACGCTAAAACCATAGCTGCTAAAGCTAAATAATTCATCCCTCTCCATTGAGACGGATTTATAGATGGTTCTGTTTTGATAAATATTTGACGACAAATCGGAATTGCTATTGCTCCCAGAGCACCAACCGTCGCTATTAGATAGGAATACCTCGCTCTTTTCTCAGCTGGAGCTTCCTCAGCAACAATGATTACCCACATATCGCTGGAGAAAAATATCCACGACAACAGGAAACCGAATGTAAATAAGTAAATGTTACGTGATATATGCATTATAAGAGAGGCAAAACCCATCCCAAAGAATACGATAATCATCATGGGTTTTCGTCCTATGCGATCCGCCAAGTTTTGCACAAAAATCACAAGCAGTAATCCTATAGAAGCGATAGCTTGAACCATATAAAACTCGGGATTTCCAATGTTAAAATCAGCTTGAATATAACTAACTACCGAGGTGTAATAACTAGTAGTATAAGTATCCATGAATTCATATAGCATCATATACGCGAATAAAAATACAATATAACCAACGGATCTCTGCACAAGTTCTGTAGATGATTCTTTTTTCATTACTATCAACTCATTTTTTCTATCATGTTTTCCTATAGTCATTAATTAAAAGATTACGTCACTTGGTTATTCTAATTTGAGAATTAAAGCGAATCTATTTTTAACAATTAACAAAATATAGTCTTTGGGACATAATAGGAGGTTAAAATGAATTAGAATGCAATTAGATTGCAAAAAATGATGTTAAAGATTATTTGTATGAGGAAGAAAATTTATTTAAACCGTAAATGGAGCAAAACGGTGTATAGCAAAAAACATTTGGATTATTACAGAAAAAAAAACACTCAAATCTATGCTTTACCTCTAAAAAAAACATAAACAGATAATGAATTCCGAGAGTTTTACCTTAAAAGAGAAGAAAAAATCAATTATTAGTTAAAAAAAAATCTTTGTTCAGCACTTTATCAGCGATAACTTATATTATCTTTATAATATTGAGTGGAAGTGTGTGTTAAGTCACACAATTTATGATTATGAAAGAGAATTAGATCATGGAAAAGAGACAGAAAGGAGATCTTTTCCGGTCAACAGAGAAATGTATTTGGATACGAAAAATCATATTTTATATCTTGAGGACGAGGAGGGTATACTTTATTCTTTATTGATAAACTGAATTTGTATAGTTATGTCGTCGAACCACATAAACGAATTCGATACTTAGAGAAATTCAAACTGAAAGAAGTGGAATAAATTAGAGCTATATCAGAAATCAATTATAAGTAATTGAATTTTCGAGAAAGGTTTTTTCTTTTATTTCATGCCGAATTTTATTGCCAATTATTAGGTTCAATTTCAGAAGAAGATTTAAGCAAGTTTCTATAACGATTGATAATAGAGTTCGTATTCTGACGGGAGGAAATGCAAAAATGGAGAATTCTCATCTAAATAATTTGGGTATTTCTGCCAAAAAGCGCAATTCAGTATTCCTCTCGCTAATTTTTGTAAATATTATACGAAATATTGGTTATAATTTTGTTAATATCGGTTTACCTGATTTTATAACAGGTTTAGCCGGTGACATAGCACTCTATGGTGTAGCCGTTGGCATATACCAGGTAACACAAACAATTTTTCAAATCCCTATGGCATATATTTCGGATAAAATTGGGCGAAGAAACGCGATATTTATTGGATTTTCTATTCATATAATCGGAACTATATTATGCGGATTTTCTACTCAATTATGGCAGATCATTTTATTTCGAGCCATTCAGGGGATAGGAGTTTACGCTTCCATCATTTTCGCTACTCTGGCTGATTTGTATGTTGAAAATGAAAGAGCCCAAAAATTTTCGTTTTATTCAGTTTCCCTCACAATTGGCTATATTCTAGGAAATTTCTTTGGAGGAATTGTCTCAGATTACATTCCTCTAAACTATCTGTTCTTCATCTCTGCAATCATGAACCTTTTTGCTTTTATCTATTTAATTATTATCATACCAGAGACAAATCCTCACAAATTAAATTTAAGACACCATCTAAATACTAAGAAATCGATAGAAAAAGATCTTCCGAGCAAAAAAGAAAAAAACTGGATAACATTACCCTTCATTTTCGGATTAATTGTTCATGGAATTCGTAATTTTTTCTTTTCTGGATTTTTGACTTTTTCAATTTGGAATTATGCTCAATTATTTGATTTGAGTGGAACTCAGACAGGTTTAATCCTCCTTCCTCTCACGCTGTTTTATATCGGTGGATTATTAATTGCTCCTGCTTTTGGTAAAAAAACAAAATATTTTCCCTATATTATGATCACATCCGTAATACTTGCTTTTTTATTAATAACAACAAGCATCAGCTTTACCAGTCTGTGGTTATATCTGAGTTTAACTTTCTTCCTAGCGGTGATTTTAGCAATGCAAGATCCAATAAATACTGCTTTTATAACGACTCACATGGATGAATCTAAAAGAGGATTGGGAAGTGGAATTATGAGTATGGTCGGGATTTTTTCAAGCGCATTGGGGCAAATTGGCATATCAGGACTTGCACGATTAACTAGTTTTCAATGGGTTCATATAATAGCAGGATTCTTTTGGCTGTTTCTTGTGATTATAATTCTCTTAGTAAATTCACGAATAAAACGGAATGAAAATTAAGAAGAGCATTAATTGATTTTTGGAGAGATTAACGATTTATTTATAATATGTGTGCGGTGAGTATATTATAGTTAGACCATTTGTTAAGAATTGAGACGAAATGTTAAGTTACAAGTATCTTATTATTGGCGGTGCGATGACATCTAGCGCTGCTATTGACGGAATTCGTAGTATAGATGAAGATGGCTCCATAGGAATTATTTCTGAGGAGGAGTATAAACCTTATGAACGACCCCCTTTAACTAAGGGCTTATGGCATGAAACAAAATTAGATTCCATCTTTCTGGAGTTTAACAATACTAATATAGAATTTTACTTAAACACTAAAGCTACAAAAATTGATGCTAAAAAGAAAAATGTAACTGATAATAAAGGTCAGCAGTATAAATATACGAAATTACTACTCGCGACAGGTGCTTCTCCGAAAATTATTTCGAAAGAATCTGATCGAGTAATTTATTATCGATATTTGCGTGATTATAAAAAACTACGGAAATTAACGGAAAAATACTCCACTTTTGGTATAATCGGTGGAGGGTTTATCGGTTCTGAAATTGCAGCTGCTTTAGCATCTTTAGGAAAAAAAGTCACAATGATTTTTCCTGAAGAAGGAATAGGTGGATTACGATTCCCTGAAGAGTTAGCAATCTACTTAAATAGATATTATGAAGATAATGGTGTTGTTGTTCATCCACGAACAAAAGTCGAAACGGTTGGTGAAAAAAATAACCGCGTTATCATTAAAACAGATAAAGGAGAATTTTCCTATGATGCAGTAATTGTTGGAATTGGAGTTTCTCCCAATACTGATCTAGCCCAATCTATAGGAGTGAAAATAGATGATGGTATCAAAGTAGATGAATATCTTAGGACTTCCGAAGCAGACATCTATGCCGCTGGTGATGTCACGAGCTTTTATTCCCCCGATTTAGATAGGAGTATTAGAGTAGAACATGAAGATAATGCATATGAACAAGGTAAACTGGCAGGAAAAAACATGGCGGGAGCCTTAAAGAAATACGATCATTTGCCATTTTTCTACTCCGACCTTTTTGACTATGGATATGAAGCAGTTGGCATACTTAACCCTAAATTAGAAGTGATTGAAGATTGGAGGGATGAATATGAAGAGGGGATCATATATTACTTGCAGAATGGAATTGTTGTTGGAGTACTACTTTGGAATGTGTGGGATCAACTGGATAACGCAAGGGAATTGATTGCAGGAAAGAAAAAATTACAAAAAGAGGAACTTCTCGGATACTTACCGAAATAGTATTAATTTTTTCAAATCATAGATATTAATTAATATAGATGAAATCCTTCGCGGGTGAGACCAAGAATTCGCATCCTCGTTCCGTTACAACAACCATCTCTTCTAATGATACACTACCATGATGTTCAGTTCTTATGCTGGGTTCAAGAGTAAATATTTGACCGACTTCTATTAATTTCTTAGGGAGATCACCATACCGTTCCCATATCGGACCTAACATCCCCCCTCCATCATGAGCCATAATTCCTACTTGGTGTCCCAAACCATGCAAATACTCTTTATATCCCCTCGAGAGTTGATAATCTCGAACTATCTTGTCAATTTTATAACCTGGAATCCCCGGCTTAATATTATCTGCAGCAAGTTGAATTCCATTGATAATTGTTTCAAGCGCGTGGTGCAATTCATTAGGGACTTCTTCCTTTTTTCCAAAAAACCACATTCTCTGGAGATCACTTGCGTATCCATGAAAGAGAATTCCGAAATCATTATGAAGAGTACTACCCTCGGAAATAACATTTGATGTTTGTGGTAAAACGTGGCCAAATTCTTTTGGGCTAATATCTACAGCAGGATTACCGATTTGTTGCCAAGAGAACCCTAATCCTCGTTTTTGTACTTCAGCATGAAACATTTGCTGTATTTCAAATTCATTTTGACCTATTTTAAGCTGTTTCGTGATCAAGTGATTGATCTCTTCCGTAATATCGCAAGCTTTACGGATAAGAGCTATTTCAGTTTTAGATTTATTGCTACGTATTGTGTTTACAATCTTTTGTGCACTTGTGAAGTTATTCTTATATCTTGGAATTAGTTGGTTAAGTAAAAGGAACATTCCGTGACTCAGACCATCTGCAGAAAAATCATCTAAGGAAAAATTTAAGCCGATTTTTTTTGGATTTAACTCTTTCATTTTAGCTTGTAAATGAGATTTTATTCCTTTTTCATATCCAATGACCTCATCCCAGAATCCTTTTTTTTCTTCAGCTGCAGCATCAAAATTTGCGACTAAAGCACATTTCTTTAAAGATCCATCGGATTGTATGGCAAAGATGAATGCTGATGCAAGAACAATATCACCCCCTACAACAAATTTCATAGAACTATCGGGTGTCGTGGCGGTTTCTCGCGCAAATATTATCCAGCAATCAACACCTGCATCAACCATAATTTGAGGTAGTTTTGCGTGCTTTTCTTGAATTATCTTTAGATGTTCCTCTAATGGTGTAGTTTCTTGGTTCATGATTGGATTTATAGAATGAATTATTTTTAAAATGGAATAATAGTTAGCATTGAAGGCAATTTAAAACTAAATAACGAGAACAAAGTGATAATTTCGGTTATTTTTTTCATGGTGTTTTTATAAACTAACTTTAAATGAATGAGCATAACTTGCTGGAAGAGAGTTTGGAATATTTACCTCAAGAGAATTTTTGTCAAATTTCCACTCCAACTCTATTTTCATACCTAGAATTTCGATCTTTTTTATTTGGTTAAATCCCAGGTTCTTCAGACGTATAGTTGTATCTTGAGGATTTCCTAACAAAATGATATAAATTGTCAATTCTTTTGAAGTAAATCTTATCGGAATTCCACATTTCGTTTCACTTTGGGGGATTTTCCAAGGTCGAGTTTCATAAATTGCTTCTCCATTGACCTTTAACCAGTTCCCAAGTTCGAGCAACAATTTCTTTTGGAAATCGGGTATGGTTCCATCCGATTTTGGACCTACATTTATGAGGAGGTTACCATTTTTACTTACCACATCGATCAATTGATGAATCAGTTCCTTGGGGCTTAAATAATCTTTTTCTGATTCTTTTTTATTGTACCCAAATGAGCTACCCAAACCACGACAAGTTTCCCATTTGTATTTTTTGATTTCCGATTCTACTTGATATTCTGGGGTGGAGAAATCATACAAAGGAAGATAATATTCTCTGCTTTCTTGAGAATCTTTTTTATTTTTTGTAATCATACGAAATACGATGTTGTTGATGATTTTACCAATTATTGGATGTCTTATACACCATCTAACAATAGAAGGAATCTGTGTCCAACGATTATTAATTACACCCTCAGGATTTTTGGTGTAAAAATATGCGAAAATCTTCAGTTTATTCGATTTAGCGGGATATCCAATATCATTCCAAAGGATCCACGGTTGATAGGTATCAATAAGCTCGTACCAATGATTTTCTGCATATTTTGGATATTCTGGTTGCTTTGGTTCATTATCTAGCATAGTAACAAAGTCATTGATGCTATTTTCTTCAAAAGACCAATCAATTTTCCCCGAATAATATAATCCCATTCTTAAATTTTGCTTCTTAACCGCTTTTGTTAACTCCCATACAATATCTCGGCTAGCATGATAATTCTTCTTATAGGGATTTGGATATTTTGAAGGCCATAATGTGAATCCATCATGATGTTTAGCAACTAATACAACATATTTTGCTCCACTTTGTTTAAAAATAGATACCATTTCATCTGGATTCCATTTCCTAATTTCTTGATTAAAAATCGGGGCAAAATCTTCGTATCTAAATTCAGATCCGTATTGTTTTTGATGGTATTCATAAGTTTTTGTCTCTTTTAGTCTTAAAGAATTCTGATACCATTCTGCGTAAGGATTTCTGTAAAATTGACTTTCAATCCCGCTATCTTTTTGTATTTCATGATAATTCTTAGCACTTATTTCAGCAAATGCAGGAATGGAATATAAACCCCAATGAACGAAAATACCTAATTTCACGTCGTGATACCATTGAGGAACTTTATGTTTTCTTATGGAACGACGAGTTGGTTTAAACATCTATCAGGATATAGATAGTAATGATGCAATTTAAGATGGTTGATACTCAGAATTCTGAGAATTTTTTCTTAAGATAAAATGTACCCCATGGTGTTTGGAATTCTTTGTCAATTATTATAATCCGCATTCATTTAATATAGATAAAATGCATAAAAAGAGGATATGGTTAGATTTATGAGTATAAAATATCGAATTCTCAAAATCTTACACGTGATCTGCATTGTATCTCTTATCACTTATTCTCCGCAAAAATCAGAATCTGTGGTGAAATCTGGGACCAATCAAGATGGTATCTCATTTTCGGGTTATCAGTGGAATATCAAGACATCATCAAATACTCTGGTAGGACCAGGTCCTAATTATTTTAATGATAGCATCCACCACGTGTGGGTAGATACCTATGGGTTCTTACACCTTCGTATAACTCATAATATTTATGAAGATATTTGGTATTGCGCTGAAATCTTTTCCGTGGAATCATTCGGATATGGAACATATCAATTTACACTCGCTCCAGGATTTGATTTATTAGACAAAAACGTAGTTCTTGGTCTATTCACTTATTTGGATGATTTTAATGAAATAGACATTGAATTTGCAAAATGGGGTAATGATGAAAATGAAAATGGTCAATATGTCCTACAACCATCATGGAAAATGAATCATAAAAAGCGATTTAATTTTATTTCTAATACAGAAGATTCGATACACGGATTTAAGTGGTGCAAAAATTCTATTCGGTTTTGGTCATTAATTTCTGAAAATGAAGTCAGATGGATATATTTTGGTCCGGGCATTCCAGAACCCAGTACTGAACATGTGAATATCAACCTATGGCTAATGCAAGGATTGGCACCTTCTAATTTTTTAGAAGCTGAAGTTATAATCAAATCCTTCGAGTTTATTCCATTCGAGTGTTTGAATTGTCCGATAGGCTTCTGGTGGGTAGCATGTTTTTCAATTGTCGGATTTGTCGCAATAATCACTATCATTACGATAGTATTTTGGGACAAAAAGAGAAGAATGAAATCAAAATTACTTTAATTATTTTGTCTGGATAAATTACGCTTTCCCACTATCGTAAATATGATATTTACTATATCAGCTACACCAAAAATACAAATAAAAAAAAACCCTGTCAAATTCATATTCAAATCTCATTCCATTGACCTTAAAACTGACAAAAAAATACCAATAGCTAAAAAAATATTAAATCCTAAAAATCCAATAATAGTACGCAGTTTATAGTTATATATTTTTAAACAATTAGATAATTTGCATTACTATAATTTTTGGAGAAGAATTATTGGAGAAAAAAAAATATAAAATTAAGATTTGATTTTGACTTCTGGTGGTTCTTCACTTGTGGATGTGATTTCCAGTACTTCCTCGGCAAAATTTTCAGATGCTGAACCATAGTCAATAGGAGGAGTTTTCTCTCCCTCTTGTTGATATGATATTTGTCCGAATCGCTTTTTTGTCAATTTGTGCAGCAATAAGAATCCAAATACTGCCATTAAGCCGATTCCAAAGATAATATACCAAAGCACTCTTGAATCGAAAGTGTCCATTACATAACCTGCCGCAACCACTCCGAATAGATTTGGCACTATCCACGAAAAACTACCGATTGCCATATATCTACCACGCTTATCCTCCGGTGAAAATAATCCAATAAGTGACATTTGATGAGGAGCAACCAAACATTCACCAATTGTAATTATAACCATTGCAATAAAAAACATCCAAACCTCACTTACAAATCCATACATGCCAAATCCAATTGAATATAGTAATGTTCCTAATCCAATCATGATAAATGGCGGATATTTTCGAATTAATCGGGTTATTAACGCTTGAAATATCACAACAATAAGTGCATTAAGGCTAATTAAATATCCAAACCATGCAGCAGGAAAATTATATTCATTCAACAAAAATACACTCAGCGTCGAGTTAAGTTGCATGCATACTAAACTCATAAGTGCAAGAACTAAAATATAAAACATGAAAATTCCGTCACCAAAAACTTGGAAATATCCCTGCATTGTTTGTTTAAACGAGCTTTGCCTATTCTGAGTTTGCGTAATTTCACCCTCAACTTTTGGTTTTGCTTCTGGTTTCGTTTCGGGTATTTTAATGAATACAATTATTGCTGTAATAATAGATGTAACAGCGTCAAATATGAATAAAAGCAAGTAAGTACCGGTGGCAGTGAAGATGAAACCTCCCAAGATCGGGCCAACAAAAGCGCTTACATTGAAAGCAATCCGAAAAATTCCAAATCCTTCTGTTCTTTTTTCAGGTGGAAGAATATCTGTCATTAATGCGCCTCGTGCTGGACCACCAACTGAGCCTAAAAGGCCTGAAAGAGCTGCTAATACATAAAACCATTTTATTTCTGCTAAGAAAGGCATAAAAAGGCTGGATAAGGCACTTGATACTAGACCAAAAATTATTACAGGTTTTCGACCGACTTTATCTGCAATAGCGCCGCCAAAAAGCCCACCAAAAATTCCCCCTATTGAAAACATCGTGAACATAAAACCTATATCTGTGAAGCTAATGGAAAATTGTGTGTAGACAAAATAGCCAAAAAATGGCGCTAGCATATAACCACCCATTAAATCTATAAAAACTGCTAAGATTATTACCCAAAAAGCGGATGGATAATAGGTGAGTTTTTCTTTAAGTGTTATTTTACTATTTTTTTTATTGGACATATATCAAGAACCACATAAATTTCAATTAGTTGTTAATATACAACGTTTCATATATAAGGTTTTCTACAACGTTGTGATGGAAATGTTGTTTACAACGATTATGAAAAACACAATGATCAAAACATTAAAAACAAATTAGGGCTGGATGTTATCAAATACCTATTTTTGAAGTATATGCGTGCAAATTCAAAAATATCGTATGAAACTATTCGAATTAGTTTTATAAAACATAGATGACCAGATATATAACGATAAGGAACATCATACTCGGAAAAATCGGAATAACGGTATTTAGCGTTTATTTTATCGCAATTTTTGTTGAAATTATGTTTATAATTTTCGATATTATCCCGAGTATTGCAATCTACCAGTATGATTTCTCATTTTAGCGTTATTTTTTGTTATTTACACAATTACAGCTATTAAATATTATGAATTCTACGAGATTGCATCTAGAGTTGATTTATTATCTTTTTCAGTCATTTCTGGGATGCAACTTGTCTCTGCAGGATTTTCCATTCTTCTCCATTCACAGACCATTAAAAATTGTAATTTCATTGTTGGTTATAATTAAAATTCATTATAAAATGAATTAGTACTGTTATTAAATATGCAAATGGAGACATAAAGTCGTAATATCAATTCAGCATTCAGAGTAATTTCTTTTTCAATTCAATTCAATTATAATTTTCTGTTTTTAAACCTGAAATAAAAACATGGAAACAAAACTATCGAAAAATTTATGAAAATTAGTTGCAGTTGAACCCCTAAATTCAAATTTGGGATATGCACTATATTAACCATGAGTAAAACAGAAGAATTTATCACACAAATTATAAATGGGTATCAACCCAAGGGTGAGTATCTGATTTTAGGAGGAGCAATGCTGAATGGGGAGGCAATTCCCGATACCCATGTAAAAATACCTCTTAAAACCATGAACCGACATGGATTAATAGCCGGAGCAACCGGCACGGGGAAAACAAAAACCCTTCAAGTCATATCAGAGCAACTTTCCGAAAAAGGTGTACCTGTTTTAGTTATGGATATAAAAGGTGATCTGAGCGGGATTGCAAAACCTGGTGTAGAAAAATCATTCATCACGGAAAGACACGCAAAAATTAATTTACCCTATTCAGTGAAAGGTTTTCCAGTCGAATTAATGTCCCTTTCCCAGCAAGATGGTATTCGTATGCGAGCCACGGTTTCTGAATTTGGACCAGTATTATTTTCCCGAATTCTTGATTTGAACACGACTCAAGCGAGCATACTATCCACTATTTTCAAGTACTGTGATGATAATAAAATGGCACTGCTTGATTTAAAAGATATAAAAAAAGTTATTCAGTTTATTACTGATGAGGGTAAGGAAGATTTTGAGAGTGAATACGGGAAAATCTCTGCTTCTTCGACAGGGGTCATCCTTCGAAAGATTATTGAACTCGAACAACAAGATGCTGACCTCTTTTTCGGAGAAATCTCTTTTGATATTGATGATCTTATGAGGGCTGATAGAAAGGGAAACGGTTATATTAATATTATCAGATTAGATGATATTCAAGATAAGCCTAAGCTGTTTTCAACCTTTATGTTATGTTTGTTAGCCGAAGTTTACGATCAAATGCCCGAAAAAGGAGATGCCGAAAAACCAGAGTTGGTGATTTTCATAGATGAAGCACATCTTATATTCAAACAAGCTAGTAAAACTCTACTCGAGCAAATTGAGACTATTGTGAAACTGATCCGATCAAAAGGAGTAGGAATATTCTTTGTAACACAAAATCCTATGGATGTACCCAATAGTGTACTAGCTCAACTTGGACTAAAGGTACAGCATGCTTTGAGAGCTTTTACGGCGACCGATCGAAAAGCGATAAAACTCACTGCTGAAAATTTTCCAATATCAGATTATTACCAAACTGATGAAGTGCTTACTTCTCTTGGTACGGGAGAAGCTTTGGTAACTGCGTTAAATGAAAAAGGGAGACCAACTCCTCTTGCAGTTACAATGATTCGAGCACCAATGAGCAGAATGGATATTTTAACACCCAAAGAGCTTACTGCTATCAATACTGCCTCAGACCTTGTAAAAAAATATAATAAAACCGTTGATCGCGAAAGTGCTTATGAAATTTTAAGTAAAAAAATCGAGATTATAGAGAAAGAACAGAAAAAGGAAGTTGAAAGGAAAAAAAAAGAAACGGAAAAAAAACAAACATCAAAATCTTCATCTAACCGAAGCAGAAAAAGCACTAAATCTGTAACAAAAGTCTTAACCAGTGCCACTTTTATTAGAGGAGCATTGGGTATTTTAAAAAAAGTCATTCGTTAATTTTATCTTTTTTCTTCTTTTTTTATTAATCAATATCTACACCACTCCTTAAGGGTTGATAACCCAAATTAACCATGTGGTTTTAGTGTAAAACTAAACCGAGCCTACGATGACCCGTATAGGGTGGGTGATAGATGTTGATTATAGAAAAACTGTGTTTGGAGGACGAATCAGCTTTATATGTATGAAAAATAAAAAAAGAGAAAAATTTATTTCTTTTTTGCTGGACCTTTTTCTTTCAGTAAATCGAATGTATCAATAAGTTCAAGTATTCCATACACTGGGATGCCGTGATTATCTCTCTCGTTTGCGTCATTGAGGTTTCTCCAGCAGAATGGACATTCCGTAAGCATGATATCTGCTCCGACTGCTTCAGCTTCATCCAGCCGTCTAGAGGATGTATTTAAACTGAACTCAGGATATTGAGCCCTTACACCCCCCCCGGCTCCGCAACAGAAAGAGTTTTCTTTAATTCGATACATTTCGTTAAATTTGATGCCAGGAAGTGCCCGAATAATGGTTCGGGGTATTTCAAACCAGTCATCTACTCTCTTGCTTAGTTTTCTTTTGTCAAGAAAGAGATTATCGGAACTATTGATCAATTCTCTTTTGAAATGTTCGGCGAAATGTCTTCCTGTGTGGCATGGATCATGATAAGTTACCGTTTTTCCCTTAAGCTTTGGATGTTCTTTAAACTCTAACTTTCCGTCAGTAATGAGTTGAGCTATTAGTTCCATTGCATGTTGTGTTTTAAATGTGTTTTTCTTACCCGTCCATTTAGGATAGTCAATTGTAAAGGTTCGGTAGCAACCTGCGCATGAAAACAGAATCAGTTCGTAGTTAGCAAAAAATTTCAAGTTATCATTCATTAGGCGCTGAGCAGTGTTTGTTTTTCCAATTCGGAAGAAAGGAGATCCGCAACATACTTCTTCTGTGAGAACAGTTATATCTAATCCCAATTTTTGAAGCAGTTTAACCGTAGCACCCGCAATATTCTTCTGTCGATAAGCAGCAGTACATCCTACGAAATAGGCGATTTTCGCATCCTTTTTGTTGAGAAGTTTTGGATCGATGCCTGCTTCTTTAACCCAATCAACACGTTCGACTTTTTTACCACCATACGGATTGTCTTCTTTTTGGGTTATATTATCCACAAGTTCGTGTTTATCCCGAGCAGGTACTCCAGCTTCTAAAACTGCTGCGCGTAATGCTTCAATAATGTCTACAGTGCGCACATCGTTTTCGCATTGCTCCCCACAGAGCCCACACGTTATGCATGGGTAAATCACATCTGCCACATTATCGTCAATTTCAATTTCACCTTCCAGAATGCTGCGAGCAATCCACATTTTGCCGGCATTGGCGTAAGCTTCCCACCCATATTCTAATTGTGCAGGACACGATTTTAACATACCCTCATACAGTACTCGTTCCTTTGAGAAAGAACCTTTGTGTTCTCCGACACCTTCTCTACTTGGATCACCAGAATACGCAAATACGCAGGCTTTACAGTGGATGCAACGATATATATCAGTTTTCAATTCTTTTAGTCTTTCCATGATCTATCAACTCCGTATGCCAATTTTATGGCAACATTAACCTCCCTGGGTGCATAATGTAGTTTGGATCAAACATTTCCTTGACCTTGCGCAAGTATTTCAAATAAGTTCCTGCTCGACTGTACATCTCAGGTGCATGGATATACGGATCGGGTCGATAATTAATCCATCCTCGTGATAAACAATATTCAGTTGATTCCCGATTCATATCTTGCACCCTTTGGAAATCCTCTGGTTTGCTGGAATCGAAGCACACAATAGGCATACAAATCGCTTGTCTGCATCGTTCAATTGAAGCTACCCACATTACTTCGGGGAAATCATACTTCTTTAAAATTTTATTATATTCTACACAAAAATCTGCAGAATCGGTCCATGGAGTATACCATGTAATGAAAAGAAAGCCAGCTTCGTAATAAGAATATGGAATAGCGATTTTATTTGGCTTTCTTAGTCGGGATGCTACTTGTTTTGGATGGAGTTTCCACTCCTTGATTGCATCTGGATCCTTACATTTTGGATTTTTCTTAAATTCATTCGCCAAGCGATCGATAGTTTTTTCCACAAAATCTTGTTCTTCAGCGGATTGGGCCCAAATTTCCCAGTTCATCCACCATGGTGCAATTCCCATTTTTTCATAAAAAGAATAATCGTTCGGAACTTTGTCTTTTGGCCATCGAGTCATAATTAAAGGCCAATTTCCCCCTTGGACCATTACAGTATTATGCGCAATTCCGAATTCGAGCTTGCCCGCCTCCAGAGTAAGGTTCTGCATATCGTAAGGATTCGACATCGCCCATGCTTTAATGGTTTTATGTGCCGGATGCGGGAATATCTTCACAACACCTTTAGTAAACACCCCCATAGCACCTTGCGACCCCATAAATAAGCTAAACAGCTCCGGACCGAGGCCCCATTTGTAGAAAGGTTTCACTCCGTTTAATGCCCAAGAACCTAATCTAATAATATCCCCTTGGGGAACGACAACTTCACCACCCATGAAAATTTGTCCTTGAGGTCCCATTGAACTCGTTACGAGCGAAAACCCTCGATCAATAGCGTCTCCCATGACGGTGGCCGTTGGTGGAGCGCCATCAGCTATCGGGGGGCAGAATGCAGGATGATATTTTTCAAAATATGCCCATAATTCGCCAGCAGTAACGCCTGGTTCGATTACAACATAGCGGTTATCTTCATCTACTTCAATTATGCGGTTCATACGTGATAAGTCTAATTGGACACCGCCCGGTTTAATCAATGGACAGGCGAAACCTCCACTTAATCCCCCACTAATGGGGGACACGGGAATTTTCCGGGTGTTACACCAGACAAGAATCTTTCGTATTTCTTCTGTATAGCGTGGTCGGATAATGACGTCAGCTATTTGAGATTCAAGACCCATCACCGATTTGGCTAAGTAAGAAGCTCTAATGGCCGGATTATCGGACACATATTGTTTTCCAACAATTGATTGGAAGTGTTCGATATCATCGGCAGTTGGTTTATTATAATGCATTTTAATATTCACAAAATTCTCTTATAAGAAAGTTACGGTAATCTCTAATCCTCGCCTTAAAAAGATTTTTTCACACTAATCGCAAATAAAGGGAATTTAAGTTCCGATTAGGTCGGAATTCAGTATGTAATGGGAAAAGCAGATATGTTAATTAATAAAAAATTTACCCACATAAATGAAATTTATAAGATAACTGATTAATCTTGACAATTATTTTCTTAATGTCGACGTGTTCCTTGTAATCGAGTAATATTTCTCAATTTCCTCTCGCACTCTAATTTGAAAAGTGAGAGGATGAACCTAAAGCAATCCTCTTGGGTCTTCATATGGAGGTTGAGTGATCTATATTCTTCATAGTATGAAAATCTTGTATCTAAATTAATAGTACAGTAATACCCCTATCCGTAAGGAAAGACCTTTTTTATTTCGTTGAAAACTGAAGAGGATTTTTGACGAATCCAGCGTTTAGACAAATTTATGTATATCGTTGGGTCAAAAAAATTCGATTCTTTATGTTTTAAATCTTGACACATGAACAATGCAATAAATCAGTATCCCATCATGCAGAATTAAATCAAAAAAATTAATATAACCAAAGTTGAATGTGTATATGAATAGTAAAAGTGTATCAAAATAGAGGAATGAATATGGTAGAAAAAAGACAACAAGTCGATATTCCCACATCCAAAAATGCCCCAGTAGTTATAATGTCAAGATTTAAACAACCTTGGTCAGGCTTATTAGCATTTTCTGTTCCATTATTGGTAAGTATCATTACTTGGTGGATATTTTTTGACCCCCGTTACCATGAAGATCAGTTTTTGATTTTCTTAGCTCCTACTGTGGGAGGTTTGGGTCTTATTGGAGTTTTATGGGCAATCTGGTTTGATAATTGGCCGTACTACAATAAATTACGTAAAGCTTGGCAAATTGTCCTTGTTGGAACAATTATTAATTTGGCAATCATGGTAATACTCGCATTCGTGTTGCGACCGATATTCACACGATTCTTAGCTCAGAAGTTAGGGATAACTGATGAAATCATAGCAGATTATGTAGGGAAATCCATATTCGGAGCATTAAGCGGATCTACTTTTTCCTTTGCTACATTATGGGTATCCGCAACTATGTTTTGGCCATTTTTCAAGTATGATCAACCAAAGCGGGGTATTTTTGTTTGGATAGTAGGTACCGTTATAACTATCATTACATGGGTAGCGGGATTTTTGTTCACGGTAGATCCAACAGTGACAGACATTAGATATGCGATCAAAGATTCATATTTGGATGCCTTGGGATTGACTCAATGGACCATTTTTTATTCTCTACTCACTTTAATGGTGCTGGAATACTGGCCATGGACAAAGATTGCGAAGAAACAACCCTTTGTGGGAATATATGCATTTTTTGGTTGTGGTATTTTAGGATTTATAACCTATATCGGTTTTAAATATGTAGCTAAATATGCATTTTCTCCGATCTTCATAGCATTAGGAGGAGAACCCGGATTTTTGATTACGGTTGAAAAAAGCTGGACTACTATGAATATCTCATTTGCAGATTTTCTTATTGCAGCAGTAATCCTTGTTGCATTATTTTTCGATAACTGGCCTAAAAAATATAAACAGTGGAAGAATTTCATTATTAGAGTAGTTTTGGTATTAGTGATTGGTATAGCGAGCTTTTTCCTCTATTACTTGGTCTCCCCCTCTTTGTTTGGAGAACCACGCAATCATTTCATTAAAGTCCCTACGCACTTCTTAGTGTATTTTCTTTGGTTAGAACTTTTATTTGCATATGTTTGGAGAAAATGGCCAATTTACAAAGAATTCAAGAAAGGTTAGTAAAATGTATAATTTCGGACATAAATCGACCTCTTGTGAGTTTGAATGGGTAGGAAACTGGTCCGCTAGGCGTGCTAAATTAACCCCGAATCGAGAAGCGATTGTTGATAATATTGAGAAAAAGCGTTATACATTTCAACAAATTGATGATAGAGCAAACCAACTCGCACAAGTATTAATAGATAATGGTATTAAAATAGGAGATCGCGTAGCAATTCTTGCAAAAAACTCTATAGATTGTATCGATTTATATTTTGCTTTGAGCAAGATTGGAGCAATTTTAGTTCCCTTAAATGTCAGACTTTCCGTTCTGGAGCTAGAATTTTTAATCCAAAAAACCAAACCGAAACTACTACTTTACGGTAAAGATATGCTGGAAAAAACTACGGAGTTAAAAAAAAAATCTCTCGTGAATATATATTATGCTACGGGAGTTGACGAATTAGATGGAGATCCAAGCATACGACAACTTTTCCAAGATAAAGAACCCGTTCCATCCAACAGATCTGCACTAAATTTAGAAGATCCTTCAATTATAATGTTTACAGGAGGGACTACTGGATTACCTAAAGGAGCAATTTTGTCTCATCGGTTAATTTTCTGGAATTCCGTAAATACTATTATCTCTTGGGGATTAAACCCCGAGGATGTTCAACCCTTATTGTTTCCCTTATTCCATACGGGAGGTTGGAACGTATTACTACTCCCATTCTTTCATTTAGGAGCAAAAACTATTCTGATGGGAGACTTCGATCCCTTAGACACCCTAAAAATAATCGAAGAGGAAAAATGTACCATAGTAATAACGGTTCCAACTGTATTCCTTGTTATGGCAAACTTACCTCAATTTAAAAACACCAATTTTGATTCAGTGAAGATATTCATCTCGGGAGGCGCTCCGTGCCCTGTCGCCATTATGGAAAAATATTGGGCGCGTAAGAAACTACTCAAAATGGGATATGGGTTAACTGAAGTGGGACCAAATAATTTTTACCTCCCAGAAAGCGAAATAAAACGAAAACCTACATCTGTCGGATTCCCTGTATTTCATTGCGATATGCGGGTTGTAGATACTGAAACTAACGACGAAATTCCCCAGGGAAATGTGGGGGAGTTATTATTAAAGGGACCACATATCTTTTCGGGTTATTGGGAAGAACCAGAAGAAACCAAAAAAACTATTGGACCAGATGGATGGGTTCACACGGGAGATCTTGTGAAAATTGATGATGAAGGATTCTATTACATCGTTGGTAGAAAGAAAGAAATGTATATTAGTGGTGGAGAGAATATTTTCCCAGTAGAGATTGAGGAGATTTTATACAAACATCCTGCAATCGATCTTGCAGCTGTTATTGGAGTCCCAGATGAGAAATGGGGGGAGGTAGGAAAAGTATTCTTCACATTGAAACCAAATAAGCAAGTATCTATCGAAGAAGTAAAGGAATACTTGGTGAAGCGATTAGCAAAATACAAAATTCCAAAGTACTTTGAAATCCGAGATGTGTTACCAACTTCTGCAGCAGGGAAAATTCTAAAAAAAGATCTAAAATAGCTGAGAAACTATGCGTCAAGTCGGTATAGAATCATGGGGGGTGTACCTTCCTGAACATCAACATACAAGTGAATATATTGCGCGAGAAACGGGAATTCCTGAGGATGTTCTAGAAGATAAATTTGGAATTAGAAGTAAAACGGTACCCGGCCCAGACGACCATACAGTAAAAATGGGTGCCTATGCAAGCATCAAAGCATTAGAAAAAGCTAATTTGACTCCCGAAGATATTGATGTGATAATATGGGCAGGAGAGGTCTACGCAGAACATCCTATGATGACTTACGGAATTAAATTACAAAAATATTTGGGAAATCCCAAAAAACCCTGGGCATTTGATATTAATCAGAGATGTGGAACTTTTTTAGTGGGAATGCTAATTGCGAAAAGCTTCATGGAAACAAATCCTTCAATCAAACGGATTTTAATAGCAAGTGGCTATAGAAATTCAGATCTGATTAATTATAAAAACTCTCGTGCCAGATTTATGACTAGCCTTGCAGCGAGCGGAGTAGCAGCGATCTTAAAAGCAGATTATCAACATAACGAAATTCTTGGAATCTCTGTCATGACAGATGGTGCATTTGCCGATGATGTATATGTACCTGCTGGAGGTACAGTTATGCCTATTTCTAAAAAAGCTATCGATGAGAATATGATATATCTAGATGTGCCCGACCCTGAGGGGCTTAAAGAACGGTTAGATCAAAAATCCATGCGTGCTTTCATCAATGTCATTGATGATGCGCTCCATAAATCAAACTTAACCCGGGATAATATCAATTACTTAGCTTTACTCCATATGAAAAGAAGCGCATATGAATATGTAGCAAAGGAAATTGGAGTGGATCCATATAAACAGACCATATACTTAGAAAATATAGGGCATAATGGTCAAAATGATGGAATCTTATCCATTGACTATGGTGTGAAAAAGGGTATGATAAGGTCAGGAAATATCGTGGTTATCGCAGCCGCGGGTATCGGGTGGGCTTGGAACGCTGGAATAATAAGATGGGGATAAAAAAAATCACTCTTTCTCCCAAAATGAGATTGTGAGCTGATTGAATTCCTTGGGGTGATCAAATATTGTTAGATGTCCAGAATTAGGAATGATTGTTAGTTCAGAATTTTGTAACCAATCATGAATCATTCCACTAGCCCAAACGGGTGTAGTAATATCATCATTACCTACCAAGACTAAAGTGGGAATTTCTATCTGCTTCAGATATTTACACATACTAAATCCCGCAGAAGCTGCTGTTGCTGTTAGACAATCCTCTTTAGTCATATAATCAGTAACCATGCTGGCTATGTATTCTGCGATTTCTTTATCATATGGTTTAAGGCCTCGGGTGCTTATTCCCATTGCGAATTTATCCAATGGATTGTTATTCACTCTACTAATCACGTCAGTTGTTGCATCATGAGTAACATGACAAAAACTATCGGCAATGACCATTTTCTTGATCTGCTCTGGATTTTCTACCGCATACACTAATGCAATCATCCCACCCAGTGAATGTCCCACCAAATACAGCTCTGTATTCCAATGCAGAAATTCTAATAATTTTCTCATGTCATCAACGTAATCACGGATCGTAAAGCGTTTAGGAGGTTTGGTGGATCTCCCATGTCCGCGTAAATCAAATCTTAGAATTTGAAATTTTGGTTCAAATTCTGACAACTGAAACTTCCAACAATCGCTATTCAAAAACAATCCGTGAAGCAAGACCATCTTGGGGCCATTCGTATTACCACTTAGTGAATAAGCAATTTGAATTTGATCGTTTACATTAAATAAATCCATAGTCAAATTGTGCTCTCAACTGTATAATAAATCTTAGGGTTACCAATCATCATAGATGAACTTTCCAAACAATTATCAGAACATTTAATTATCCAATTCATCAAAATATATTCGTCTAGTAAAATAGACTATGGTGTTAAAAAATGAAAAAATCTTCACTAATATCTTTAATATTGCTAATTGGTATTTTTAGCAGTTTATGTTTAAGCCCAGTCGTTGCATTGAACCCGGAAGGGTATTGGGGTATGTCTGCAGGGGATGAATTATATTACAAAGTGACTTCAAATAATACTGGTTCACAAGTAGTTACTTATGCGAAAGTAAATGTTACGAGTATATATAATGGTTCTATTGTAGTTGGCATTCCATTTTATTATAATTTCATCAATGCAACAACTTATGTATATTCAGGAACAGCATGGGTGGAATCGTATCCGGATACTCAATGGGCGGGATGGAATTCCACAACTTTCCAATGGTATGGAGCTTATCAAGCTAGTTTAGGATTTCCCAACCCCGCTCCATTAACATTTAGTTGGTCGATTGTTAATATTTCAATATATTATTGGTTGAATATAGCTTGGGCGGGATCAATCCAGAGTGGTTTGGAAGGAAATACTGTGTATTATACAAACTCATCGGAAGAATTCTATATTACCTATGATCCGGTAACTGGCGTATGTGCAAATAATACACACCTTATCGAAGGAAACTTATGGACAAAACAAGAGTACTTAGGTGAAATCGACCCATTCGCTGAGGAACCGACACCTAGAATACCTGGTTTTAACCCTATTTTGATCGTATCAATTTTAGGTATAGCCGCTCTCCTTATCGGATTGAAAATCAAGAAAAAATAATTTTATCTTTTTTTACCGAAGCTAATCGGTAAAATTTTCCCTTTTTTCTCCTTAGTACTGTGAGGTCATCTCCCATCTTCCCAAGAATCCATCCAAAATACGATTTTTGCATGCTACTATCAGAATTGCTAACTTAACGTCCATCGCACAGTATAGGTACTCCTTTATACATCTGTAATATGAAAAAAAAAGAAAATTATTATGATTAGGTTCAACAAATGTAGATCAATCTTTTTTTTTATTTTTCAAATGAGTTTTATCATTATCATAGGTATGTTATATCAATATTATTCGAATTCTAAAGGACACAATGTTTGGATCACTATGTGTGTGATCAACATGGAAACCGAAGTCCCCCCATTTAATGAATCCCAATTCAAGTTTGAAGATCTTTTACAAGGTCTAAAACACAATGAATGCCCGTATTGTCATCAAACGAAATTATCGTATGATGTTCAAGACGATTCGATTTATGTAGAATGCGCGTGTGGTAATTTCAAAGTGTCAGCATTCCGAGATAAGTTCAATGGTGCATTATTACTTTATTATTTGAACGAATCGATGATAGGTTGCGTAGATGAACGAAATCTGTACGAATTACAGACAGTTCTTTATAGGAATCGAACAATTCGGAAGCGTCTATTCACACTAGATCTTCAAAAGCAGATAATGTGAATACTTGATTGCTGAGAAAATTTTTAATCCTTTTTATTCTGAATACATTATGTTATTGATGTAAGAGTTTTAAATGAGTGACTGAGTTACTTCTTAATATGCAGAATCAAAATTCCTTTACTCAATTTGGAAAATCAGTACGCGCTCGAGGTATTTTTGGAATTTTTACAGCAACATATGCAATTTTTTTCATGTTTCTATCGAACTTACTGCCCAGGTTTGGTATTTATCTTATTCCCATTACCTCTTCTTTTTTTATGATAATGGGGTGGTTGGGGCTCATTCTTTTAGTGGTGGATCTAATCTTAATATTATTAGTAATTATAGCAGCGAATAGTACCAGGTATTATGTACAACATATTCATTTTTCACAGTTTTATTCTCGATTTTTAATCAGTTTTTATTTGGCAATATTCAATTTAGTATATATAATTGGGTATAATATAGCACTACCTTTGTTTTTCTCTATCGAGGATACTATAATCGCCATGGAAATTGCATCTGTAATAGGTAGTATCATCACGATCATTGAAAATATAATAATATTTACTGCGTGGGCATATTTTTTGAGATTCACAAAACTTCAAAAATTCCCTGATAATACAATTAACAGTAGTAATCTGATTAAAACTGGATATATGTTAATGGTAATTAGTAGTATTTTTGGGTTTTTTTCCCAAGTATTTTCCCTTCTGGTTATTTCGGGATTTTCATTTGGTTATTACATTGGAAACATTATTGGATATTCTTTGCTAATTGCGAGCGTCCTATTCACTATTATTATTCCTATCTTTCTTATTACTGGTAAGATACAACTTGGTTCTTCGATTCAACTAGTTTCATATAATCGTTCTGAGCCTACCTTGGGGAAATCCTCTAATTTTCAAGCAAATAATAAAAAGACTCAAAATAACAAAATTTGTCCCAATTGTGGAATAAAAATCTTGCACAGTGCAAATTTTTGCCCAAATTGCGGGAATTCTATTTAATATCGTTCTTATTACCCAATTTTGTGTTTATTACCCAATAAAGTGCGAACTAAGCTAAAGTCCTACCGATAAGAATGTAGGAGGGATAGCTTACTTTAGTCTTGGTATTCCTAATACCCCTAAATAATCCTAAGGGTTAATTTAAAAGATTATATCCATGCATGGGTGGATGTCCCCACACTATTACTTTTTTGTGATGTAAATACCTAGAATCTGTTCTTAATTGGGAACATCCGCCCGGTCCAAGCCCAATAACTATAAAGAATGCGGAATTGATGTTGAATAATATAATCCTATCCCTCAACAGCCAATTACCAGCCAATAGTCGAACATATAGTGTTTATCAAGGTCTTCTGACAATTTAGTAGGAATAGTTAATCTTATAGCCTCATGCTATTGGATTACATTTGGTTTTTGCTTAGGAGTGTTTTCTCTTAGAATGATTACCTTCCCTCCCACCCGCGCCAAGGACATATGTTGGTTATATCTAATCGTGTATTGAGAAGATAATATGATCCAAAAATTGATTCTGGTATATATCTTCTATTCTAAAGTACGATAGGTTTAAGTTAAAGGGTTAGCATTTACGATCTGTCGAGTAAAATAGATTTGGTTACCTAAAACAACTTTATAACCTATAATTTAGGAATTTGATAAAATGGGAGAGAAAGAAATCTACATAAAACTGGGAACTGCATTTATCTTAATAGGTATATTTGGACTTATTAGACTGATCACCTATTTCGGTTCGTTTATGGGAGGTCAATTAATTCAGTTTGAGAATATAATAGTGTATAACATTTTTCACATTAGTGCTCTTATAACCCCTATTTTGGTTCTGATACCAGGGATTTTTCTTTTAGTACAAGTTAAGAAATTAGCTTTGCAAAACGATATATCAACTTATGAACGGTGTTTCTTAGAAGATTATTTCAAACAATACCTTATTGGGGTTATAATTTTATTCCTTGGAGAAATCGGGTTTATATTACCTGGATATATTTGGCTTATCGGATTTTTACACTTTATTGGATTTGGAATTTCTCTGTTTTTATTTTTCTTATCAGATATCATCTTTTTATCAACTTGGAACATGGTAAACGCTTTAATAGAGCATCACGATTTACCTCGTCAAAATGGAAGAATTTTGAAAGTAGTGAAAATCGGATTAAAAATTGATATTTCAAAATTTCTCTTAATTTTAGGTATCCTGCTTTTAATTCTACTATTCAATTTCATTCTGATTGATCCTCTATTTATATTTCGTTTCTACTTAATCCAAATATTGGGAAACATCTTGATTTTCTTATGGTTTATTGCTCCCATAATCATCTCAATAGGGGAAATTCTTCTTGGAAAGCGTTTAAGAGAATTATCTGGTGAAATGAGAATACTTCATGAAAAAATTACCTCGTTGAACCAAGAAGAATTGGAAAAACTGCCCGAAATACTAAAAAAATCATGCCCAAACTGCAATATGACGATTTCAGCGGATACCACCGTATGTCCCTTTTGTCGAAAACAAGTTTAGGGTAGTATTGATCATGAAAGGTTGTTATCTGTTACTTATCAAGAATTATCACGAAAGACATCTAAAAATCGGTAAATTAGGGACAATTTTGTTTAAACGGGGAAATTATGTGTATATCGGGTCTGCAATGGGATTACACAGTACTTCATTAAAGCATCGTCTCCTACGACACATAGGATCCACATATAAAAAAATCCAGAAAAAAGCACATTGGCATATCGATTATTTTCTAATTGCTCCTCAAGTTCGATTAATCAAAATCTTAATTCTACCTGATTTGAACAATAGAATGGAATGTATTTTATCGAATCTCATTAGCACGTATGCTAGTGATTGTATAGTAGGATTTGGAAGTTCAGATTGCAATTGTAAAAGTCATTTGTATTATTTCGAATTTGATGACCCAATACCTCTATTCCATTCTTATCAGCGGTTGATTAATTCGAAATCAGAAAAACCTAAAATCCAATAACCAAATATGAGATCTAAGTGCAATTAGTATGAATACAGGAACAATTATTAGTACGATTTTTGGAGTAATCCTTGGATTTATCGCATTTATCATTGGTTTTTGGTATCTTCTTCGTTTTATACTCCGTATTATTGCAGCCAAACATGTCGATGGTTCATATATATATGATAAAACTGATTTCCAAGCGGATGGTTTAACCCCGATTGAGAAAAAATTATCCAAACAAGATAATCATTTTGGATTTAATTTCGATAATACTACACTTTATTATGATGTACAATTTGGAAGTAAACGAGCATTTAAATATGGAGTAGTTCGTGTACACCACAAAGGTTCATGGTATTCAACCCATCCTCAAAACACAGAAAAAAAAATAATTTTCCAAGAGCGAAAAGTAGGAAATTCCGAACCTCTAAGTTTTACAAACCTTCAAAGTAAAAATAAATCAATTTCAATAGAGTGGATCTTGGAGGGTTCCTCGATACGTGTGATAACTCATTTTAGTTTGTTTATGAATGGGATTTTATCTATTCAAGAGCCTGATTTAAAATATTCATCCGTAGAAGAAAATGAGCTGAATTTTATTGTATTTTCCATTGAATTTCCAGATGGCTTAGAAAACACAACGACCAACAATTTTAATATTCCATGCATTCAATTTCCCGTATTTTTTAATGATAGCCCGAATCGACGAGTCTTGTGCTTTAAAAATCGTAAATTTTCTCCGCCTTCCCAACAAATTCTTCCAACTTCCGGACCAGTTACCCTCTTCGATGAAAATCTGAATACAATAGTAATTTCCGCAATGGATCAATTTGTAACGCATCTGACTGGGTTAGAGGGATCTGACGCACGTGTATCCCACTTTAAATGCGGTTTAAACGGAGAAATAAAGGAAATTCCTGAATCACACCAAAGCCATTATATTCTTTTGTTCGACAATGGTATCAATAATTCCTTATATCGATTAGGAGACATTCTACGCTCATATCATCGAAAATCTCGACGCTCTATGCTAATGGACAGTTTCACAAGCCAGTTGGGTTATTGGACTGACAATGGAGCTCAATATTACTACAAACCTTTAAAAAATGCGTCCATGTCAGAGACTCTGATCACTCTGGATAGGTACGCTGAACAGATGGGAATTCCGATCAGTAATTACAACTTAGATTCTTGGTGGTACCGTAAAGATGTTAAAAAGTGGAAAAGAACTTTATTAGGACCGATAGGAAGACTCATCGGAGGAGCACTATATGGCGGAACAATTGAATGGGATACAGATCCCGATATGATGAATCATAGTATCATAGAATTGAAAAAACAACTCAATAAACCTTTGAATTGCCATGCTCGATGGTTTTCTAACAATACTATCTATAAAGAGATGTATCCTTTTATTGTGGAAGGAAATAAGTCGCTGTGTATCGAACCCGAATTTTGGGACATGATCATGAAACAATGTAAAGAATATGGAATCGATAACTATGAACAAGACTGGATGAGTACGCAATTCGATTCACTTTCATTCTTACGAAATACGGTGGGAAATACGAAAAAATGGTTAATAAGTATGGGGGATGCTGCAAAAAAATATGATCGCACAATAGAATATTGCATGACGACTTCTGGTATGTTTCTATCTTCAATTTATGTAGAACCTGTTAGTTTTATACGCACATGTGATGATTATAATCCGCAATGGCCACGGAATTGGGATTATAAATTTTTTGTGCAAACCAATATCTTAGCTCACACCGTTCGAGCTTGCCCATTTAAAGATGTATTTCTATCGAAAACAAGTGGATGGTTCTCACGGGAACGACAACCAGAATTAATGGCTTTAGTAAGCGCATTAAGTTGTGGTCCCGTAGGACTTGGGGATCGAATCAATGAATTTGGTGTGGAAAATATTTTCAAAACATGCCGAAAAGATGGGTATTTGATAAAACCTGATCGTCCCTTGACCGCTACAGATTCCATGTTTGTACCTCATTCCAAATATTTTCTAGCAACGACATATTCGGATCATGATAAATTACGTTGGTGGTACGTAGTTCAAAGTAAATTAACGGTAAAGCAGCCGAGAGATTTATTTTTTAGGCTTGAAGATATAGGCATAGAAGAGCAATCAAGTCAATTTATCGCTTACAATTATTTTCAAAATACAATTCGTCAATTTTCTGAAAATTACCCGATAGAAACTATGTTAAGAGGTCAAGAGTATAATTATTGGGTTTTAGCTCCAGTATTGACAGATGGTTTTGCGTTAATTGGTGACCTTACTAAATTTGTTGTAATGAGTTTTCAGATATTCGACTTTGTAGAATGGAAAGAAAATGAATTACACTTAACGCTTAAAAGCATAAAAGGAGAGCCATTTCACCTTTTATTTTATGATGTTAATCGGATAAAGAGTGTATCTATTAATGGGAAATCGTTAAAACAGAATAGTCTCAATTGGATTGTTGATGAAGAACGTCAGAAATCGATAATTTTGCACGAATTTGATTCAGATAGTTGTAAAATTGTGGTTAAGGTGCAGTAGGATTCTCCCCACCTATTTTTTGAATTTACATGATAAAAATCTATTGTTAAAGCGGTTATTTTTCCCAAAATAGCATAAAATATGAAGATATAGAAAAATATAAAGAAATTATCTTTTTCTTACAATCCATTGAATGAATTTAATGATCAAGAATATGATTAAACCGAAATTAATTAAACAACCAATGAATACAACTGGGTAGAATCCTATCCAAGTTAACCAGTTTCCCCCAGTTAAGCCCACAATTGAAAGTGCTTTAGCATAAACATCTGGTAAGAAGAAGATATAATAACAACCCACAAATAATCCACAGAAAGCAAATATCAATGAAAGAAAACTAAATACTGCAAAGGCAAATCCTGCTTCTACTTGTGAACCATATATAATATAGGGCTCTAAAAAGATATATCCCAGAAAGAAAGCCAATGCAACATATCCAATTCCTCCTTTCGCGCTAGCTTTTCCTGCTTTTTTTCGGTTTTCCTTTTTCTTGAAATATTTTTTATCCCAAAAATGCTCTATCTTTTCCTCAAAATCATTATTGTCAGACATAAACATATATTCTATTGCCATAAATAATAAATTTACGCCCAGAATTGATATTTAGCGAAAAAATTTATGAGTCACTTTAAAAAAGGTATAATTATGAATAAACGAGAACCGAATTTAGAACGAGAGTCCAATGTCATGGTGCATGGATTGGATAACTGGCAGGAAGTGTATAAAGATAAAAAAATGCCCATAGCTTCCTTAAGTCAGATTATTAAACCAGGACAGCGTATATTTATTGGAACGGGTTGTAGTGAGCCCCAAACACTGACTGCAGAACTCATTAAGAAACAAAGTCGTATTGCAGATTGTGAAATTATTCACTTTCTTACATTAGGAAAAAATCAATTTTTTAGTGATTTTGAACCTTCCCTTTTCCGGCATAATGCATTATTCATTGGTGAATCCATGAGAAATGCAGTTCAAGAGGGAAAAAGTGACTATACTCCTATTATGTTATCAGATATCCCCCCTCTAATCACCTCAGGACAAAAGCATATTGATATAGCATTAATCCAAGTTTCTCCACCTGATAAATACGGATTTGTTTCTTTAGGAATTAATGTGGATATCAATAAAACGGTAATAGATCATGCTGATATCGTAATTGCACAAATAAATCCTCAGATGCCACGAACTTACGGTGACACATTTGTCCACATGACTGTAATCGATCACTGGATTTTAGTAGATGAACCGTTAATTGAAGCAAAATATCAAGAACCTGATGAAATTTCACAAAATATTGGAAAATATATCTCAAGACTTGTAGAGAATGGTTCTACCATTCAAATGGGAATAGGACAAGTACCGAACGCGGTAATCAAATTTCTTATGGATAAAAAAGATTTATCGGTTTATTCTGAAGTTTTTTCGGACGGTGTTATTGATTTAGTTGAAGCGGGAGTTATCAATGCAGAAAGTTTAAGGACCGGACGATCAAAAATTATGGCTTCTTTTGTTATGGGATCAAAACGCCTATATGATTGGATCGATGAGAATCCTTTCGTAGAATTTCGTCCGACAAGTTACATTAATAATATACTGAATATTTCAAAAAATGAACAACAAATTTCTATAAACGCTGCTTTGACAGTTGATTTGACAGGACAAGTAAATTCAGATTCAATTGGGAATCAATTTTATTCAGGTATTGGAGGTCAAGCGGATTTTGAGAGAGGAGCAGCATTATCTCATCGAGGAAAACCTATTATGGCGCTTCCATCGACTACTGCGGATGGCAAAAAATCCCGCATCGTACCCGTACTAGAAGAAGGTGCCGGTGTAGTTCTACCGCGTGGAGATGTGCATTATGTAGTAACGGAATACGGTTATGCAAATTTACATGGAAAAACTATACGAGAACGTGCACTTTTATTGATCGGTATTGCTCATCCAAAATATCGAGAATCTCTACTAAAAGAGGCAAAACGTCTGAATTATGTCTATCCAGACCAAATACTTCCAAAAACTCAAGATGGGGTAGTTGTGATATACCCCGAATTGTATGAAAGCGATTTTGAAACAGACTCGGGTAAGATTGTCCATTTTCGACCTGTTAAATTTACCGATGAGCGATTACTACAAGAGCTTTATTATTCTCTCTCTATGGATGATCGTGTTTTACGCTTTTTTTCTCCTCAGAAATCATTTCCCCATAAACAAACACAACCAAAGGTCGCAGTAGATTATCAAAACACAATGGCAATCGTAGGTCTGGTCGGTGAGGAGGGAAAAGAAAGAATAGTAGCTGCCGGATCCTATTACTTGAACCAGAATACTAACATGGCTGAAATAGCTTTTACAGTGCGAGAAGAATGGCGAAATCAAGGCTTAACTCGTCGAGTTATAGAGATTCTTGCTCGAATAGCGCAAGAAAAGGGAATACGGGGATTTAATGGAGAAGTTCTACCCGATAATAAACCTATGATACATATTTTGCAAACTTTGCCTTATAAAGTACAGTTTCGTGATTATGAAGGAGAAATGATGTTTTCCTTCGAGTTTGAGGATAAAAAGTAAGTTATTAAATCATTTTTTCTTTTATAAACAAATTATTAATAGAATCCATCCGTTCATCTAATCTATCTCGAATTATCGAAAGAAAGGGAGCAATTTCTTCTTGTTTTTTTTCTGCGATTTTTTTACTGATATCAAAATGAAAGAATTTCAAATCGTTTTTCCATCGATTCATATAGGTATCTATAATCTGATCCATACTCTTATGAATTCGTCCAACTAAACCCCTCACTAACCCCATTACTCCAAAGCGATCAAGCATATCCGAATCCGCACATATCTTTTCTTCCGTAGTTTCGGGTGGAATAAAAGAAGTGTGAGTATGCCGTATTACTACTCGAGTTACAGCGTTCACAATTTCGGTAGGAAAATTTTGTCCATCTAAAAATTCCTCAGCTATACTCCCCCCAAATAATCCGTGAATATTGTTAAAGTTATCCACACTTTTGCCAATGTCATGTAATAGCGCACCACTAATTAGAATGAAAGGATCCACGGGGTCTTCAATGGATTTTGCAATTGTAATTGCATTATGCGCAACAGATAAAATATGCGAATAATCATGTGAATCGTTACTTGCATGCGCTGATCGGACAAAATCTTCCAATCGTAACAAAGATCGTTTTTCCATTTCCGTTAATTGTCGTGAAAACATAGCATAGGTATCGTAATTGTAAAATAAAAAAGTATAGTAAAAATAAGAATTCAAAGAATTTGCATTTCTTGGAGTTTTTTTCGATTTTCTTGAACTTTTTGCGGTGTCAAGCGGTATAAGACAGCAAATAGTATTGTAGAAATTATCATTATAACTAAGGGGATAATAATTGAATGGATTTGAATTCCAAATACAGCATCTTGCCATCCCGTGGGATTTGCTGCTTTCAATTCCGCTAAAGTTTTTGCGCCTTCTTTAAATCCAGTTAATATATGAACAACACCAAATATGAGCGCTTGGAGGGCACTATTAAATCGAACAAAAAAAGCCTGCACTCCAAACACAACAGAGGGTTCTTTTTTACCTGTTTTAACAGCAACATCTTCAATTAGTTCAGATATAAGAATGGGATCTATGAACCATTGAGCGCCTAAGCCAATTCCAAATAATATCATGCAAGGAATCCATAACAACACGGTTGTAGCGAATATCATGGGTATAAAAGAGAAAGTGAGTATAAAACTCGCTATTAACGTAACTAATCTATGATTCTTGCTCTTTTGAGCAAATAAAAGCCACAAAGGAATTGAAACAAGAGCTCCACCAAGCATTGATCCTAAAATTATTGGTAATTTTTTATTAGTTTCATCAATCACGAACAGTAATATATATATCGCTCCAGATTGAATGAGAAGTGCGGATAATTGATATCCAAAAAATATTGAAATTTTACCCATAAAATTTCGATTTTTAATTACTTTTCCGATAGTTTTGAAGAATTTTTCTTTCGGTTCTGCTTGTTGCTCGTTTTGGGCTAATTTAGCGAGATTTTTTTCACGAAGATATTTATCCTCAAAATGACCAGGTATGGTCGGAATGACTAATACAAGTCCTACTGCTGCAGCAATTAACGCGTAAAGACGATAATCAGCTGCAACGGGTTCTTCAGGAACAATAAATGGAGGAAGTATAAAAGCTAGCACAAGACCCAAAATTCCCAATGCTGCGACAAAAGATTGAACGATTCTACGACTTTTTGGATCAGTGAATTTCTCCGGATAAATGGACAAGGAATTTACATCCATCAAACTATAAAGGAAATCATAAAGACAGATAGAAATAATATACCACAAAAATATATACCATTGCTGTATTGAATCTTCGGCACTCCAATTAGTTGGCACAAAAAATATCAGTAAATAAGATCCTAACCACGGAATGGTAGCGATTAAATACCAAGGAAATCTCTTAAAGCCTTTATTGCGTGTCCATGGAAACACTTTCTTTTCCATCGTGTAACCGATGAGTGGATCATTGAAAGCGTTCCAAACTGCGAATAAAACAAATGCGATTGTTGCTAATTCTGTCTTTAATCCAATATATACTTCATAATACGCAAAAACATAAACTCCGAATGCTCCATTAATCCATTGTATCATTGTGGCTTTTGTACTGTAACTAAACATTGTACCAAGTGAATATCGTTTCTCTTGACTAACTTCTTCCATACTACACACCTATTTTGAAAATTTACTATTTTTATGTTTCAATCAGTGTCTTTAAAAAAGTATTGAAAAAAAAATGAAAACTAAAGATTATTTTTAGGACTTAGGTACCTTTAATTTCTTCCCGCGAATCCAAGTCCGTTCTACTGTGTCTTTAGTTTTTTCCCTCCATCTCTTCAATCTAAGCTTCATATCCTCAAGGACAGTTTCGTAGTATGGATTGTCGATTAAATTATTCAATTCACTTGGGTCGTTTTTGAGATCATACAATTCATCCATATCTTCCCAATTATAAACATATTTATACTGATCGGTGACTATACAACGAGCATGGTGGGTTTCCAAGTTCCCATACGTTTGAATCATAACATCATCCCTCCAGTGAGAATTGGGATCTTTGCACAGGGGAAGAATACTATCCCCATCAACCGACTTATCAAATGAAGTATTGGCAATGTCTAATATTGTGGGAGCAACATCTATGTTACTAATTAGTTTATCAGATATTTGACCTGGTTCTATATGTCCTTGAAATTTTACCGCAAAAGGTACACGAATCATTTCTTCCGGCATATAGGCTTCTTTGTCAAAGTGTCCACCCCAACAACCAATTGCATCCCCATGATCTGTCGTCCAGATTATTATGGTGTTTATATCCAAATTCATTTCTTTTAACTTGTCCAAAATAATTCCCGCTGCTTCATCCGTCATGGTTTGTTGCGCGTAATTATAAGTAAGAACTTCAGCAAAAGTGGACCATGGAACCGGATTGGGATAATTTAAAATTTTATTAGTCGCCATCGGATAATTAATATCGTACTTGTAAATATTCGGTTTATTTGAAAGATTATTATCGAAATTAGGGTGCTCGGGTATTTTATCAGCTTTATAGAGTCTTTTATAATCTGGATGCGCCCAATATGGTTGATGTGGACTCCAAAAATCTATTCTTAGATGAAAGGGTCGAGTATCACCCATCTTTCGCGCTTCTGCAATCTCTTCCAATTTTTTGCATGCTCGATCTGCAAAGAAAAACGTTTCATGGGTTTCTTTCGGAGTCAACATCAAACCCGCTGCATGTTCATGGTTTGCCATAAACTTGCATTCGTATTCTCCCCCAATCTTGAAACCGTAGTGATCCCAGACTTCCGGAATATGAAATACATGTTCCAATCTTACTTTTATATGTGGTAGGTTTTTTTCCACCAAATACTCATAATATTCTGGCATTGTGTAAGGATTGCCATATCCCGGCGTGCTGATGGTTTCTATTCCAAAATCTGCTGCAGTTCCTTTTCCAGCATGCCATTTTCCAAGGTAATATTGCTTATATCCTTGTTCAGTAAGCTTATCAAAATAGACTTCACGATCATAGGGATGGTTAGTTTCATTTTTAATCTCTCTATGATTGTGCGGATATAATCCCGTAAGCATGGTTCTTCTAGCAGGACCGCAAAGAGGGGTTGCTGTGTAGCAACGCGTGAATTCGACTCCTTCTGATGCAAACCTATTAAATACAGGTCTGTAGATTTCAGGAGCATCCCCACGGAATTTAGATCCGTGATTATAATATGCTTGGTGATCTTCTAAGATGTATACGATGTTGGGTAAATTGTCCTGAGTCTTTTTCATGCTTACTAAAGAGTTGCTAATAATAATAAATCATTGTCTGATACTAACTCACAAGATTTAACTACTAAAGAAGCAGCAGAGAAAATTAGAATCAAAAACTGTAAAAATAATTTCCTGATAAATTAGGTGGAATTTAGTAATTAAGTAGAGTAAGTCTTTATTTAGTTTTAAATTCAATTTTAGATATTGAAAATGACGACAGAAAAAAAAAAAATTCATGTTGTGTTCCTAGGAAAACCTCAGTGGGAAGCGGGATGGCCTTACCTCGGTTATGATAATGATAGTTTTATGAGAAATGTACTATCCTTACTAAGACAGAAATTCCCCCATATCATTTTCACCCAAGATACTATAATTACTACTTATGATAAGGGAGTAATTAAGACTAATTGGAATTATATCTCACAATCAGATGCGACTTTATTTTTCACAATTGGACATTATGGGGATCCTGGTTTGATTAAAGCAGGTATCGAGCTAATACAGAAAAGTCATACTCCAAAACTACTAGCGAATTTTATCTATATGGGGGATCACACATTTATCAAAACATACGATTCTCTAAAAAGAAAGAACGTACCCATACTAGGAGTCTCATCAGTAAATTTAGAAGATTTTTATGGCGTTTTAGATATTTTGATAAAAATAACAGAAATCAAAGGGCAAAGAGCTTTGGTATATGCAATCGATAAACCTGCTCTAGATTGGAATCGGATTATGGATTTACAAAGTCCAGAACTGGAAAAAATTGTACAAATCCATCCAGAATTTATCAATCATGTTCAATCCATGAAAAATGAAGAGGGCAGCTTTTTTACCGATCATAAAGGAGAAGATCAAGCCCATGTATGGCGAAAAGATGAGGAAACTTACATCAATCTTCTTCATTCCATATTTGGTATAGAAATGATACGAGAGGATCCTGCGGAAATCTTGAAGTATTATGATCAAATTGGGGATAAAGAAGCGGAATCCACCTGTCAAATGTGGATAAAAAATGCTAATATTACAGAACCAATGGAGAAAACTATTCAAAATGCGGCAAAATTATACATTGCACTCAAAAAGATATTAACGGATAAAAAGTGCAATTTTTTTGCGCCGGATTGTGGCACTCTCCTATTATCGGGACGACTACCTGCTTATCCGTGCATGGCATTCTTTGAATTGGTAAACGATGAAATATACGGAATTTGCGAGTCAGATATGGATTCCTTAGTAAGTTATGTATTCGGATTAACGCTTACTGGACGTCCCGGTTTTGTTTCTAATCATACATTTGACACGATTAGAAATCAAGTTACTTACATGCATTGCGTTTGCTCTAATAAATTGTTTGGTGTTAAAGGAGAATCAAGTGAATACGATATTTATTATCATGGTGAGACGGCAATTTTAGGTGCATCACCGCGTGTGAAATTTCCACTCGGAGAAAATCTAACAACAATTAAAATCAGCGTTTTTGAGAAAAAAATTGCTATAAGAACAGGAAGAATCATTGACAACATCATTGATGATAAAGGGTGTGTTACAAAAGTTCTCGTGGAGACCAATGTCAATAAAATTATGGAGAAATATGATTGGGAAACATTCGGATGGCATCGTGTCTCATTTCTGGGAGATTGGAGAGAAAAATTTACACTTGGAGCAAAAATATTGGGCTTACAAGTAATTCATGAAGATCAATGATCATTTTAAAGATAACCTAATAAAGAAGAATTTCCGATTCAACGCCATGTCAGAATTTAGTTTAAATTATAAATTACTAGAAACCTTAACAAATGCATTTGGACCATCAGGTCATGAGGAAGAGGTTCAAAAAATCGTCAGAGAATATGGAAAGCCTTTTTCGGATGAAACATTATATGACAAAACTGGTTCCATAATTTTTCGAAAAGGCAATTCGGGGCCTAAAATTATGTTAAGTGGTCATGCCGATGAGATTGGTTATATCATTTCCGACATCGGAAAAGAGGGGATTTTGAAAATCTCTAATCTCGGAGGAATTATACCACCTTTTCAACCCTCAAATGAAATTTTAATTCGACCATTTAAAGGAGGCAAAGATATTATTGGAATAATTCAAGGTGAATTTTCTTTCGGAAGGGAGGGGGGCGATAAGATTAAACCGTTAGATAAGCTTTATGTGGATATTGGATGTAAATCTGATAAAGAAGTTAAAGATTTAGGAATTCGTATCGGAGATGTAGCATCTCAATATGCAATTTATCGAACAATGGACAGAACACGATTTAAGAAAGATGATGATGGAAAAGAAACCAAATCGACAACTAAGATTGCGGTTGCGAAAGCATTCGATGATCGAATTGGTGTATTTATTGGATTAGAAATACTTAGAAAACTTCAAGAGAAACATATACAACATCCAAACCAAATATATTTTGCATCAACTACCCAAGAGGAAGTAGGTTTGCGTGGAGCTCGAACTTCTGCTCATTTAATTCAGCCTGATTTAGGTTTTTCATTAGATATCACTCCCGCAAAAGACATTCCTGGAATGCCAGAGAAAGGACATAATATGGGAGATGGAGTGATAATCCACGCGAAGGATGGAAGTATGATTGCAAATCCAAAATTGAAGAAATTTGCTATTGAGATCGCTGAACAGAACGATATAAAGTTTCAATACGGATTCTTAGGTTTTGGTGGAACGGACGCCGGAGTTATCCATTTGACCGGAATTGGTGCACCTTCTTTATTTATTGGTATACCTACTCGATATGGACATTCCCAACGTGCGATGATCGACTTAAGTGACGTGGAAAATGCAGTAAAACTAATGATAGAAATGATAAGGAAGTTTGATCAGGAAACAGTCGAAAGTTTTACAAAACTTTAGATTTTTCTTTTTTCTTCTTCTTTTGTTTCGGTTCTCGTAAATGCCTACCACGTACCCACGCAAGACTGTAAATATCACCCGTTTTTTTGCGTAATTTTTCAAGCTGAATTTTGAGATCTTTCAAAATATCATTATAATCTTCATTATAGATTAAATTTTTCAATTCGTAAGGATCATCATTTAAGTCATATAATTCATCCATATCATTCTCATTATATATATACTTAAATCCCGAATCCGTTATTAGGGCACGTCCAAAATGCGGTTTGAAATTACCGTAGGTTTGAGACATCAGTTCATCCCGCCATTTTGCATTTGGATTCTTAAATAACGGAAATAAACTAATACCATCTACAATTTCAGTAAATTTTGTTCCCGCTGCATCAAGAATTGTGGGGCCGTAATCAATGTTGCTAACAAGACGCGTACTTTTTTGCCCGGGTTTTATTACCCCAGGAAATTTTATTGCTAAGGGAGTGCGTAGCAATTCTTCTGGCATGTAGGCTTCTTTATCAAAATGACCACCATGACAACCCAAACCATCCCCATGATCCGACATCCACATTAAAAGCATATTATCTTCCAATCCCAATTCTCGGATTGCATCAATTACCATTCCTGCAGCTTCATCTGCCATGGTTTGTTGTGCATAGTGAAACGCAAGTACCTCTTGAAATGTTCGCCATGATACACGATTGGGGATAGTTAATTGCCAATTGTCTCCCATCGGTGGGTTCAGCTCCACTTTATAACTATCAGGTTTAGTATCAAGATTTTCCGAGAAACTCGGCGACATTAAAATCTTTCTGGAGGGATAAAGATCAAGAAATTCTTTAGTAACATAATAGGGTTGATGGGGTGAATAAAAGTCTAAACGCAAGTGGAAGGGTTTGTAATTACCTTTTTTCCGTTCCTGAGCGATTTTCCTTAAATTTTTAATTACCATGTAAGCGAAGAAATACACCTCATGAGATTCTTTAGGAGTTGTCATCAATCCACAAATATTTTCATGATTTACAGGAAATATCGGATTGTATTTCTCTCCAATATGAATTCCATATTGCTCATTTAGATGGTCTGGATGAAAGGAATAAAAAACTTCTACTTCAATCGGTGGAAGGTTATTTTCCTTAAGATATTCTTTATATTCATCAGTTATATAAGGATTACCAAAGCGAGGGTAACTAAATCCTTCACATCCGAATTGATGAGCAGTTCCTGGACCCGTGTGCCACTTTCCAAAATAATATAGATCATATCCTTGCGCAGTTAACCGTTCAAAGTAGGTTTCTTTATCATATGAATGATGAGTTTCATTCTTTATCTCTTTATGATTGTGGGGGTATAATCCAGTCAACATAGTTCTTCTAGCGGGTCCACATAATGGAATACATGTATAGGCACGAGTGAATTCAATACCTTCTGAGGCTACTTGTTGAAAATTTGGTTTGTGTATTGGAATGGAACCTATTTGTTCTCCGTGAGCGTAAAAACTCTGATGGTCTTCTAAAATATATACTATATCTGGAGGGTGTTTCTTTCCCATAAGTGACTAACAGAGGAGGATTTTTTTAACGATTTTGCCAAGTTTAAATGAAAAATACGGAATTTTTGATTAACTGATCTCTTTATTGTTCTGAACTATTGATTTTATTAGAATTAATCACCAGATATGGTGTTTTCGAAGAATTAATCGATGTTTTCCAATTCCAATAGAGTTAGAATTATTCACAGTTAGATAATTCCGCGTGGAATGGTTCTCCATAACTTCCCCATAACTTCATCGTGTGGAATGGTTTCTACAGAAGAAATTTGTTGTTCGGCTTTCTGCAATTTCTGAATTACAAATAAATTTATTGAATATCATCGACAGTACATCATTAAGAAGATTTTCGATTAAATCGATGGCAATTTTTTTGATATTCGCTTGATCATTGATTTCTTTCATATGTTTATAATGAAAATCCCCATATTAACTACTATCTTATTTACACTACAATTTATTGCCAGCAGAATATCCTAAATTGTATTAAACTTCTGATTATTGCAGTAATCATCCTGATTATTATATATATGACAGATTTGGGTTATACTGTTTATGAATTTATATATTACGCTTCCTACTACAGCTCACAAATCGAATTCACTATATGCACATGGGTTTGTTAATATTACTAATATCTTATATTTGGGGTAGGAAATACATTAGAATAAAAAAAAAAAGGGTGTTATTATGAAGAAGACCTATTATGTTGCGGGATTTTGTGGAACAATTTGTGACGATTGTGATTTCTTTACTGGAAATGAAGAACCACAATGCCCTGGTTGTGTGGCGTGTGCCGGCAGACCATTTTGGGGTGAATGTAGGACCGCTAATTGTGCATTAAATAAAAAAGTGGAGCATTGTGGATTGTGTTCGGACTTTCCTTGTGAAATACTACCAAATCAATTCGATCCCAATAAACCCCGAGGAAAAGAAGAAGCAATCTTCCGAATTGGACAGCTCGCAATTCGTGCAAAAATTGGTACTAATTGTTGGTTAAAAAAACGTGTCGATGGAAGCATTGTTGGATTTGAGGCTGATGAAAGAGAAAAACCTTAGAAATACCATTATTTTTACAACATTAAATAATTTGTTTTACTTATTGAGAGATTATGAACAAACCAAAATTAGGAAATTTTGAATTGTGTTTTGATGTAGAAAATTTGGAAGAATCAGTAGCTTTCTATAAAAAATTGGGATTTCAAATTATAAAAGGAGCAATTGAGTATGGAACCGTATGCATGTCTAATGGAGATATAAGATTCACCATGTTTATTGAAAATGCCATTCAAGAGCAATTTGGCACAAAATTCCTTTTAAATTTTCGAGGGGGTGATGTACAGAAAAATTACGAATACTTAACCAAGGAAGGAATAAAATTTGAGCAATCTCCCAAAATATATGAAGATGGAGTTTCTATTGATGCAAAACTTCGAGATCCAAATGGAAACTTAATATATCTCGATACACATCCATCAGAAAGGTAACATAATAATGAAAAAAGCAATTGTTTTATATTCAGGTGGTCTTGATTCTGTTACATCTTTATATTGGGTAAAAAATCAAGGATACTCTCCTATCGCACTTTCATTCATGGAACATGGACGACAAAAATCGGAAATTAAAGCTGCACGTAAACTCATGGAAAGATGGGATATTCCCTATATTGAAATTCCACTAGAATTTATTATGCAGAAAGATGAGTTACAGAAAATAGGAATTAACCTTTCGGGTGCAACTGATTTACCTACAGTATATATCCCTCAAAAAAATCTCATATTTTATTCAATAGCCGCCTATTATGCTGAGATATATAAGGCAGAAGCAATCATTGTCGGACTACTTTCTTTCGATTTCAATATATTTCCCGATAATTCATTAGAGTTCTTCGAGAGGTTAGAGAATATAATTAATATTGGTTTATCAAATTCATCTAAAACCATAAAAATTATATTTCCCTTAAAAACAATGGGCAAATCTGAGGTTATTCAACTCGCTTTTGATTTAGGAGTCCCAATGGAACTTACGTGGAGTTGTTATGAAGAGGAAGATGATAATGGCAATCCTTGTGGAAAATGTAAAGGATGTTTAGAACGCAGACAAGGATTTAAGAAATTGAATGCGAATGATCCCCTTTTAAAGTAATATTAAAACCTCGGGAGAATGTCAGAACCCATATTTGTCGTAGAGATTATGCGAGATTCTCCAAAATAGCATTTGATGCATAAATCCTCTTCTACTAAAGTTAGACTCTCAAGATTCTACATGAATGCCGAAAGATTTATAAGATAAATGTTACTTTTATTGTTTTAATAAAAAAACAACTATAAAGGAAAAATAAAGTTTATCGGCTAGATGAAAAAATCTGATTTTATGGTTGCGTTTTGCTATAATGTGCAACCAGAGGGGTATGATCCAGAATTCGACGGGGAAAAATATGCAGAGTTTGATTCGAGGGAGACTGTCGAAACAATTTATAATAGCTTATTAGATCTAGGATATGTTGTTACACCTATTGAATTTCGCAATGGTTTTATTGAACAATTAAGGCAATTAAAACCGGATCTAGTTTTTAATATCGTCGAAGGAATTCAGGGAGCGGATCGTGAAGCGCAAGCACCAGCTATTTATGAATATTTAGGATTACGATATACGGGATCTCGACCTATGGGTCACGCTTTGGCTCTTGATAAGGTTATGGCAAAACGTGTAATGGAACACTATGGTGTTAGAACAGCTCCATTTTGCGTATTTGATGAGCCTATAACATCGTTCAACCAATCTCACATGAAATTTCCGATGATCATAAAACCCTCTTGTGAGGGATCCAGCGTTGGGATTGACAATAATGCGAAAGTAGATGATATAAAAGCACTTATATTTCGTGTGAACTATGTTATTGAAACCTATAAACAACCCGCTTTAGTAGAACAGTTCATCGAGGGAAGAGAATTCAATCAAGCGATAATTGGAAATAAAAATCCAATTTTATTTCCGATAGTTGAGATAGATTATTCCTATCTACCCAAGGGTGTTAATAAATTCAGTTCTTATGAGGTGAAAACATCCTTAGATGATCCTGAAAGCACTATATGTCCCGCAAATATCACAGAAGAAGAAGCTCAACGTATTGGACAGGCCACCCTCGGAGCATATCGAGCATTGGGGATATTAGATTATGCACGGATGGATCTACGCATGGATAATGAAGGTAATATATACATTCTCGAAGTGAACTCTATTCCTGGAATCGCTCCCGGTGAGGAAGAAAATAATAGCATGCCTAAAGCAGTTCGAGAATATGGCTGGACTTACACTCAAATGATAGGCGCAATTGTTGATACCGCTTTGGAGCGTTATGGTATCGTATTTGAAGAAGAAGAAGAAACTACTATTTCTCAAATGGTCGATACTCGACATATTCCTCCTACTTTAAATGGGAGGTAATTTTTTCTTTTTCCTAAATATGTATATAACCGGGAATGAATAAGATGCCTCCAAAGATGTAAAAAGTATTGTAATCCGTTCTGTGAATGATAAAATGGTTAAATGAGCTATTTTCTAATCCGATGGAGTAAATGTGCTGTGTAAAGTGAAGAATATATAGCATTGTACTTATAGATATACCTATAGTAAGAAACCCCAATAGGTTCATATGCATTCACTATGTTAACTAATTGAAGTAATTGAGGTTGAAAGGTCTACCAATTTTTCCAAGATTTTATAGATTGAACATAAATTGTGGTTTTGTTGAACGTTAATATAACAGAATATACAACAGCTGATCTTAATGGAGTTATTGAGTTAAATCGTTCAATCATCTCTCGTTGGTATCACTATTTCTTAAAAAATGGAAAAATAGAACGTGGTGTTCATTCAGAGATTGAGCAATTATCAGATTTCGAACTTTGGTACCATGGAGGTCCATGGAACACTCCTAAAATGTTTCATTTGTATACTAAACTAGTACAAAAATGTAATGGTAAAATTTTCCTTGCATGGGATGAAAGACATCAATTAATAGGAGAAGTTGATTGTTGCTTGGCTAACAATTATGATAAGAGCGGTTACATTCTCTGGATTCTTACTCATCCTAACTACCGTAGGCGAGGAATAGGAAGTCAACTTATCCAAAAAGTAAAATCATTTTTTTATAACCAAGAAATTTCTCAAGTGGTAGTTATTCCACAAGATACAGCTTCTAGAGAGTTCTATCAATTTTGCGGATTTATTCCTTATAAAAATCGAATGGAGATAGATTTAATATTAAAAGATGTATCTTCTTGGTCAAAAGTCCGAAAAAAATATAGAATTACTCCCGTAACCACATCAAACTTAAATGAAATAGGATATGTTGATTTCTATTCATTGATAGGATCCACGGAGTCCAATAACTACATACAACAAACAGCGTTACATCGTGCAGAAATTTTAGAAGTTTTGGGAAAAATTGCGGATCTATCAGGTTTTTTACCCTTATTATGGAAATATGAAAGGAATGGGAATATTGCAATAATTGGAAATGTATATCAAATGCGAGTTTGGGTTAACACAAGCTCACTCATAGACGCGGACTTTCTAAATTCTATTTTAGAAATTATTCAGAGTCTGCATTCAAATTCGAATCTATCAAATCCATTAGGATGTTCTATTTTAGAAGATCAACTACTATTTTTTAATGAAGATGATTTTATTATCAAAAAAATAGAAACTGTATTGAAACTGAGTTCAATGCAGTGAAATAGATAGCTAGTGAATTCAATACAATAGTTTTGGATTTGCTTTTTTCTTTGACAAATTTTTAAACCCAAAATTTCCTGGATAGGATTTTTGTTCCTCGAAATTTCAATCACAATAGTAATCATACTTAATTTGTAACTTGTAAATCAAATTAAAGGAAAGAAAATCTTAAAGGTTTTAAAATTCAACTTCTTTTTAAATGGCTGGAATTCCAGATTTTATACAGATTGGATTGTATGTAATACTAGCAGTGTTTCTTTCTGGAATCACACTTTACACTATTCAGCGACGTAATGATCCTAAAGCATTGATTTTTTCTTTTGGGCTCCTTTTTCAAATTATATGGATTTTAGCTTTTATATTTGAGATATTAGCACCAACAACCGAAATTAAATTATTCTTTGATACAATAATCATATTCTCCTCTTATTTTGTTGGAACCTCTTATTTCTTATTTGCACTAGAGTATAATGGATTTAGTTTCAAGAAGCATTACAAGTTCTTTTATTTTGTCTTAATATATTCCGCTTTATTGGTATTACCAGTTCTAATTTTTCCAAATCAAGAGTGGATGCGCACAAATATTCGCTCAAACGGAGTGTTTTCGATTATTCGATACGGAAATGGAATTTATTTGAACATCCTTATTATAGAGGTATATCTAAAGATTTTTTTTACATTTTTTTTGTTCATTCGAAATTTGTTTTTAAAATCAAAATCATCACTAGTAAAAATCCAATCTATTATAATAGATTCAAGTTATCTATTATTATTTTTTGCTTCAATAGTGAGTATTTGGTCAGAACAGCTCGGTATTGTGGAAAGATTCATTAGTTTCTATCTTTTAGGCTTGATTCTCGCTAGTATATTCATTTTTATTGCTGTGTTTCCTTTACGCACTTTTGAAGTTCTCCCTTCAGCTCATAATCTCATTTTGGATAATATTGGGGATGGATATTGTGTATTTAATGTGAAAAGTCAGCTGGTAGAGATAAATGAGGAATTAATGAACATACTTGGGATATTAAATAAATCTAGTGTTTCGGGGAAGACTCCGGTGGAGCTTTTTTCACATCTACCAGATCTTAAGAAACTGGCAAATACCCCTCAGAATGTAGCAACAGAATTAAATATAGCATTATGGGATAAGATCCACTATTTTGAAGCACAAAAAGTGTTGATATTCCAGAGAAAGCGAAAATTGGGGTTTGTATTAATATTTCATGATATATCAGAACGGAAGGAATTCGAACAAAATCTAAAAGCTTCCAAAGAAGAATTAGAACAAAAATTCTTGCATTCCCAAAAAATGGACACCATCGGACAGATGGCAGGGGGAATTGCTCACGATTTTAATAATATACTAACAGTAATTCTCGGTAACGCGGAATTACTAGAACATAATCTCCAAGATAATTATGAAAATCAGATTTTAGTAAGAGAACTATCAAATGCGGCTAAAAATGCTTCCCGAATGACTAAAAAACTTCTTACATTTAGTAGAAAAAATATAATTCATCCAAAAGTATTCAATATTAACACATTTCTTCAAAAAATGAAAGACCCTATCTACCGCTTAGTAAGTAAGGACACGGATGTTGAAATTATAGTTAAACTTGACCCCACCATTGAACATATTTTTGTCGATATGGGGTTGATGGAGCAAATCCTCCTCAATTTAGTGCTAAATTCTAAAGATGCTATGCCAAATGGGGGAATTTTGGAAATATCAACCAACCCATTTAAAATTACTCATGAGATAAAGCATTTATTTCCTGAAACAAATCAAAGGGACTTTGTATGTATTACTGTCAAGGATACTGGAATCGGTATGACTGACGAAGTAAAAGAGCATTTATTTGAACCGTTCTTCACAACAAAACCTAAGGGATCAGGAACTGGACTTGGATTATCCATGGTATATGGAGCTGTTAAGCAATTCCAAGGATTTATTAATGTGGTTTCGAGTCTTGGAAAAGGAACATCCGTTCAGATTTATATTCCCATTTTTGGGGGTAAATTGCCAAAAGTCCACACAGCCGAGAATACGATACTTAAAGGAAAAGGTGAGCTTATAGTTTTAGTGGAAGATGATACTGCAGTTCGAAATATTACCCAAAAGATGCTAAACCAATTAGGATATAGAGTTTTGAGTTTTGGAAGTGGTATGGAAGCATTTGATGCATTGAAGGATGCAAAACATTCATTCGCGTTGTTATTTACCGATATCGTTATGCCCGGAATGAAAGGACATGAATTATTTGAAAAACTAAAGGAAATGTATCCAGATTTAAAAGTACTTTACGTTTCTGGATATACAGATAAAATAATTGCCCAATATGGTGTACTTTTTAAGGATACGAATTTTATATCGAAACCCTTCTCTATTGATATATTAGCTGAGAAAATTTATGACATAATTCAAGAAAAATAAATCTAAAAATTATTCGTGCCCCTTCCATGTTGTATATATTATCAGACTAATGACGAAAAATGCAGTAAATCCTACACCAAGAATAACCCATAACCATATTTTATTATTTATTTTTGAAGTCGATGGATCACATGAATTGTTTTCAAAAAAATTATCATTTCCTCGGTCAAGGATGCATAAGTCGTGATTTTTTTCAATTTTATTATTGATAATAGTGTTTTCATGAGATCTTTTTAGATAGATTCCATACCCCATATTTTGATAAATATTATTATTTTCAAGATGATTTCCATCAGATTCCAATAATTCTATACCTGCAAAGTCGTTTTGTGTAACGGTGGAACTTATTATAGTAGATTTATGAGTATTTAGGAGCATTATTCCAATATTATGATGTGTAACGGTGCAATTTTCTACTCTAATATTAGAACTTAGCCGAATCTCTATTGCATTTTTATCCGATATAGAGGAATCAATAGTTGTTATGGAGCAATTTCGCAATATGAGATGAAGATCTACATTTTGGATGAAAATTCCGTATTGTTTATTGGTGGTAAGGATACTACAATTTTCAATGATATGAGGATTATCCAAAGTTCCACTTGTTCCATTTCCTGCAACATAATTACCTAATTGCGCATTTCCATTTATAAAAATCACGTAGGGACTGTCGTCTGATGAACTTGGAAGTTCACCCGGTTCTGAACTTCCAGTTATTAAAGAAAGGATTGATAAGGTGAAAATAAAACTTAGAAAAAAATACGGAAAAAGCTTTCTGTTTTGCATATTTTTAACTCAGTTATTTTTCTCAAAAAAAAATAAGTAAGGGGCGCTTTAAAAGGTAATTTTGCGTTTTTTTATGTTTTTTGATGTATTATTCGAATTCTAAGTATCTAGATTCATCATTTTAGTTTTCAGTATATTGATGACAAATCAACCGATTTTCTGAAATTTTAGGATTTCTCCAAAATCTTGTTGGTGAATAAACATTCCATCACTTTTAATAAGCGTTTTCAAGTTTTCTATCGATAAATGGTCGGGTTTTATGAATAATTTCCCCCCAGTTTTTAGTAATCGGTGTAATTCTTTCATTAAACGGCTTTTTTCCTCAACTAAATGTAATACATCAAATAATAATACAACATCCATTTGCTGATCTCTTAATCCTGTATTTATATTAGCCAATATCGTCGTTACATTACTTATTTTTTTGTGTTTTGCTTTTTGGTCGATAATTTTTTTTGACATCGGATGAATATCTACCGCTATGACCTCACCAGAGCTTCCCACCAATTGAGCTGCAGGAATAGTGAATACTCCGGGACCGGCACCATAATCTAATATCTTTTGACCGTCTTTTAATCCAATTTCCTGAAGAATTTGCATAGGTTTAAGTGTGACTGCTCGAAAACTCATCCAGAAGGACATTATGCGGTACATCAGATTTGATTTTTTTTTATGTTTTTTCATGAAGATTTACACGAGTTTCATTATTCTAACGTGGATGTATGGAATCAAATGTATCCATCATCTGTATTAATAGTTCTAAGTATTTATTGAATGTTGTATGGGTTAGGATAGGTGTAAAGAAAAATTCAGCTTTATTGATTTCAGCAATTTCAGTGACGTATTCAGTATCAATGTCTGAAGTATCCATATCTTTGAATTTCGAACCGATTAATATTATGGGAATTTCAGGAACTTTGGTGCGAATTGGTGCGAAAAATGGCGCTAACGCATCAAGAGAAGAAATATCGGTGGTATCATACAAACCAACAGCGCCACTACTACCAGACGAGAATTTTTCTATAAATTTCGACACTGATTCATAAGGACCGAGATCAACAATTTGCAAGGTGATGTTTCTTCCCTGGAATTTATGATTACAAACTAAGAATTCCGCTCCAATTGCGTACAGTGACCCGGTTTTTTTAAAACCACTATCAAGTAAGGGATAAATGAGGGATAATTTTAACTCTCCAGTTAATCCAAATAAGAGAATTTTGTAAAGATTCCGCATATGTTCTCCCATCACCATTCTAGGTAAAGATACTCATTGATAAATGTATTGTTGTCAACTGAGTAGTAAAACTCATTTAGTTATTCAATTTCTATTTTGGAATTTTGCGTTATTTCAAGTATTGTTGATTTTATAACCATTGTTTTGAATATTCGTACTTCGAGAGGGTTCTTCTAAATGGAATATCGAATAAAAATTTTCTAAAAGAGGGACAGCGTTGTACGATGGGTATTGTGCTTGATATTTCAACAACCGGTAAATCTGGACTGCGCAAATCTAAGTAGAAATTTCCATTATCATTTCCTAAGCAATCAATTCCGAATAAGAAAAAATCCTCAGCCCTACCCTCGTGATCTTCAGGCAATTTGAAAAATCCATACAATTTTCGTTTATGAATCTCCTTATAAAAAGTTAAAACGGAATTATAATCAATTCGTATCTTCATATTCATGAATCGTGTGTTTTCTGCGGGTTCGTTCGTTCCATATTTTCTACGACTCCCATAGACTCTCCCAGTATCATTACCCATGTATTTTAAGAAAGTTACATAGTCATTCGGAATACTGATATGTACTAGTTTAGCTAATTTATCTATTTCCTTTTCTGTACAACCTTTTACTTCCTCCTTGAAATCAGGATGCTCGTGAAATAACATATCAATAAGTTTTTCCATTACTTTCGTAAAATTTATCTGCTTTTATATTTTTAACGAAAAAAGGAGAGAAGATGGATATCATTTCTTTCGGTAACGAATAAGAAATTCAGTAAACAATATTCCATAAACTAAATCGACCAAGATCATAGCAACAAATAAGAAATTGAATTCTCCCATAAAATAATGAACAAAAACTACAATATTTATTGCATATTTCTCGAATGCAAACATAAATATCATCCAATAATACTGTTGTGGATTGAAACTGACGGCTAGAAGACCTATCCCGATAGCAAATACCAATATCAAAAATCCTTGTATGAATACTTTGCTATCTGGAGGGGTCATATTGAATAAGGTGATTCCAAAATTGAACGCAACAATTGTAATTACCATGAAGATCGTTCCAACTGCTAAATTCCAAACAGCTCCGCTCAAAAACAGAATTTTGTAATATCTTTTCTTATTCATTGATTTCAATCCATAGTTACTTTTTCTATTAATAAATCTATACGTGGTTACTCACAGCAAATTTATATGAACAAAGGACGTAAGGAAATAGATATGACAAAATTACTCATTTTGGGTGCTGCCGGGGATATGGGTAGCTATGCATTAAAATTATCTACCAAATTTGATCTCTATACCCATATCACTCTAGGAGATATAAACGAAAAACGCGCTAGAGAATTAATGGAGGAAATTAAGGATCCTAGATTAGATTTCGAAAGGGTGGACGCATATAATCACGATGAACTGGTAAAATTAATGCAACAATATGACATTATTATTTCTGCTATAGGGCCCTTTTATATATTTGGTCCATTGGTGACAAGTGCAGCAATAAAATCACGAAGACCACTTATCGATATCTGTGATGATTATGGTCCTACTATCGAAATTTTGAAAATGGATGAAGATGCGAAAGAAATAGGCGTTCCCATTTTTCTTGGTTATGGATGGACTCCTGGGACGACTAATATACTCACAAGGTATGGATATAACAAGTTAGATAAAGATTCACCTATCAAATGCAATATCAGTTGGGCTGGAGGAGCTGCTGACTCAGAAGGTTTAGCAGTTGTTTTACATGTCCTATATGCTGTAACTGGTAAAGTACCAAGCTATCTAAATGGTAAAATGATAGATGTTCTCGCCGGGGATGGATTTGAAAAAGTGGAATTTCCTGCACCTCTTAATGATGTTACTGTGTTTGATTGTGGTCATCCGGAGCCCGTAACAATTCCAAAGTACTTAGAAAATATTGAAGAATGTACATTAAAAGGTGGATTAACTCCGGAATGGAATAATAATTTTGCAGCTGGTCTGAAAGGACTCGGTCTAATAAATACTCCTAAAATGCAAAAATTTTTTGGCAAAATTATCCACAAATTTGAAGCAATATTCGAAAAAGGAGGAGGCATAGAAGCAAGCTCAGCGAGGGTGGATTTATGGGGGAAGTTGGATGGAAAAAATGTTCATCTTGCATATGCGACTCCATCTATCCCCATGGGTGAGCTTACAGGGTATCCAGCAGCAATTACTGCAAAATTATTTGCAGAAGGCAAAATATCAGGAACGGGTATTATTCCACCCGAAGTACAAGATCCCAAGTTATTCTTAGATGAACTTGAGAAAATCGGGATCAAGATGGTGTACGATGACGATGGACAATTGAAAAGACTAAAGAAGAATCGCAAAATACAGAAACCTAAAGGAAAGCACATAGCTTGGTCTGCATTACTGGTTTTACTAGGATTAGTCCCTCTTGCAATAATAGCTACGATAATTGCTCTTTTGATAGTACTTATATAATTCACTTTTTTTTACTTGGTAAATTAGGCGCCGTGGTTTAGGATAATGATTTTTGACTATTTCATTCCCTTAACTACACTACAAGCCGATTCCGTAATTCAATAGAACAACTACATAGGTTATAGCGTAGGTGTGCCTCAGACCCTCTTGGTTTTTGGTTCTGATGTTTAACGGAATTTTATGATCGTTTTACGTTAAAGGGATTACCTATTCGCTCGAAAGGGCAGAATAGGTGTTGATTAACTAAATCATTTTTAGAAATCCTCTTAAATACCCCTTTCAGCTAAACTGCAACATTATTTATCAATTTTGATAAATCCAATACAAATTCCTCATTAAAAAAATGAAAAAATAGAAGTTAAGTTGACAGTGAAGGTAATGAAATTATTGGGGTTGATAGGGGACGGGTTCCCATGTAATTGATACGGGAGGGATAGAACTTGGAAGATGACCTATTGCCCAATACCCAGTGCACTCACAAGTGTAATAGAAATCACCATCTATATATAGATAGAATGGTGTGTAATAGTCATTACGATCAAAAGTGTGCACAGGGGGGCTTTCCATCTTGATTGCAGCGAATGCGTGGTTTGGTGAATAACATATTACTACTTCATACCCCAATGCTTTTGCTAGTGACAAGAAGAATATCGCAGAATCTTCACAATCACCACCACCCTCACATAATGTTTCAATCGGGAATTTTGCACCAGAACTCTCAGCATCATATATGTATTTCATGGACGCGTTATTTGGACCACGATCTTGAACGAATGATAAAATCCCTCGAATCACACATTCATCATCATCTGGATAATCCACATGATCTCGAATATATTCTGCTACAAATCGAACACTATCAGGACGGACAAATGATGGATAGGGGATTTCGCGATTTACTTCGATACGAAAATGGTAATATAATGCGAAAGGTACTAAAAAACTAATTTGCTGGGAACTTTCATTATACGCACGATTGAAAGTTCCTTCTATGTGCATGTCCTGTTCGATTAGTGTGATTTCTTCTGGAGTTTCTATAACGGGTTCTGGTCCAAAAAATTCCAACCCTAAAAACGTAAAAAACCCTACTCCGAATGAAAAAGTTGTCACACTCAGCACAATAATCGCAATAAGTTTAGTTTTTGCTGAACGAGATATTTCTGCCATATCGGAATATTATTGCTACGAAAATTAAATATTTTCTTTTCTACTAGCAGAAAATTCACTATTAAGTAAGTAATTTTCAGTCAAACAATGTAAAACTTAAATATTAAACGAATTAACAAATTGGTTGGGAATTTTTGTGTCTCTTATGATGAAATTTCGATCAATTTCCACGATAACAGCGTGCGGTCCGTCTTTATCCCCCAAGTCCCCATGAGCATGCACTACAGTTATGATTTCTTTATTTTCATCCTTGAAATCATCCTCTTCAACCTCAATCCGTAATAATTTAGAACATTGCTTACAGTTGACTAAAATTGTACGAGTCCCCATAATTATTTACCTATAATACACATCTAACCTAAGAGGTTTTTGAGTGCGTTAAGTTGTTTTAAAAATTGCTGTTTTTGACGATCCCAGGTTGCAGAGGGAACGGAAATGGATTTTCGCAATTTTTGAGTATTTGCCTGAATCCACATTTTCAATAACTCAAGTTTGTGGCTACCAGTTCGTAAGATTACAGTTATCCATCCTTGACTATTCTTAATACTCTGGAAAAATAGATCTCGGGTTTTAAAATTAAGATGTATTTCATTAGGCTCGTTTAGGTCTACATTTAAGAGATTTGAAAGGAAATCAGAGCACATAATACCTATTAGCAATACAATTTGATTTAGCTCTTGGGATTTTTTATCGGAATAGGAAGCGTTTAGATAAACCAAGTAATCAAGTGCACCTAAGGAGACAAATTCATTACCTACGGTTAAATATTTACGGAAATCTTCAATAATATCCTTAACATCATCTGTTTTTTCAGCGATTTGCATCAATAAAGCCGAAGATTGGAATCCCAAAATCGTTTGTGTCATCGTATTGAGAGTTCCTTCCAATTCTAGGGATTTGCAATTTTCGATAATCGCATTTAGTTTATTAAAATACCCTTCTAGGAGGGGAAACAATTCTTGCACATTGACACGTTGATATACCCATAATGCAATCAATCCGTTATGCGATTTCTTAATATTGGGAAGTGATTGAATTATTATTTTTTCATTGTTTCCTTCAAAAACCATATATTGTAGAGTATAATCCAAATGTACTGCTATGCTTAATGCGTTAGCGTAAATTCGAAGTAATTCAGGTGAAATATGTTCATCTAAACCTTTACTAGCCTCGCTATCAACGAATAATTCTTTATTCGGGAGAAAAAGATATATCCCTTTTATTCCGATGACATATCGCATTTCATCTAGAATCTGTTTGATTTCATCCAATTATATAACCCTTGTTCTACATGTACTATTTCTTCGTATTAGTCTTTTCCTACCACCTTAATAAACTCACTAGCCTAATTAAGGTATATCCACAACATATTTTTTTACCGTAATTGCGATATAAATCATCCAAATTATTAATCCGATGTGCAAAATATCGTTGTCTGAGAACCATAGCCCACGATCCCACAATATTTCAGTTATTCCGAAAATATAATAAAGATAATACGCGCTAATTACAATCCCCAGCCCCAACCATACCCATAAAAGCTTAAAGTCTGCTTGTTTCTTGAATTTAAGAAATCTCGAAAGATTATGTACAAAAAAAATTAGAATGCTGGGTGCAAGGAATAACACCATCATTCCAAAAGAGATTAAAAATTGAAGAGGAATCAAAGATCCGATTATTACCAAAACACAATAAATACTCATATTTACTAGGGCATAATAAATCTGGAATTTTCGCCACGTGCCTGTAGATGATGAATATACTTGACTTATCATCATCGCATTTACACTTCCGACGGATAATAGAAGATAAAAAATTTCCCACAAACTCGTCCATGTGCAAAAGACATTTCCTTCACATTTAATTTCATAACTAAACGCTTGGTAACTTGTCCCCGCTAATATCGCACCCAAACCCCATAGTAGTAGTGCGATACTCCACCAAATACGAGATTGCTGATATTTATGGTTAACTATAATATATAATGCAATTCCTAAAGTAGTTATACCTAATAGATATACTAGACTGGTGGAAAAAGGTTGTACCAATAATAAAGATCTATCAAACAGAGTTATAGGGCAACAAGGTTGATGATCACACCACATTGAAGGAGGAGTTAAGGGATCATACAGTATTCTGTCCAGTTTATTAAATTTATAGATAATGAAAAAAACACTTATGAAAAAAAATAACCCAATTAAGGAGGAACCCAACTTCGTCATAGTTGATTTAACTTTAGAACGCATTGATCTAAGTTCCTTAATGAAGTTTATAATAACTCCTAAATCAATCCAAGCTAGCATTGGAAATTACTTTACCATTAAAATATTACTAATCAACATCTATCCCATATCCTACCCATTCTTTTATGCTTGTTCTCGTAAATGGTTGTCTATCCGGCCTCTGAATGAAGTCTTATGTTACCGAAATGGAGTGTACATAGCGATATTCATGGGATATACTATACATCTTATTGTATGAGTACTAGGTACTCCTACGTTAAAAGAACCTATTCGGTTGATTCTCGGATAGGCTTTTAGCGTAGTTCGTACATTATATGGTAGTGGGTACACAATTGATTACTGAGAAAGTAATAACGCAGAGAATTGAAAGAGGAACTCAAATTGACAATAATTATCTCCAATGTAATCGATTGGTTTCTTGGTAGGAATTCCCTAACTTTGGACAATTATCACGAAAACTAAATTATTATTGATGAAAAACTCGTGAAACCCGTCTTTTACGCCTTTTTCTATATTATGAACGATATATTCTGATGATATTTTGTCAGAAAATTAATGTTCGTTATGCAGTTTTTTATTCAAATCATAAATTTTCAAGAAATATCTTTTGGAGATGAAACAATTATAAGAGCTTTATTTTTGTATATATGTGTCTTGTTCTTAAATACGAGGACTAATTCCTTAAAAAATTAAAATTGCGATGATAAACCATGGTTATTGAAAGTATTAATCCCGCTACCTTGGAAAAGATCGGAGAAGTACAAAAAACTCCTATTGAAGATTTAGACGCTATTTTTACAAAAGCCAGAAAGACTCAGCAAGACTGGAGACAAATTGAGACTAAAAAACGTGCCCGAATCGTGGTCAAAGTCAATGAATACATCACAGAAAATATGGATGAAATTTCTGAATTAATCTCAAAAGAAACTGGCAAACCTCCACTAGAAGCTTTTGCTTCTGAAGTATATGGGGTGGTAGATGCTACCTTTTATTATTACAATACTGCTGACCAAGTTATTGATAAAAAAGAGGAAATTGAGTTAGGATTCTACAGCTCTCTGGATAAATCCAGTTACGTAATTTATAAACCCGCTGGTATTGTTAGTGTAATTGGTCCGTATAATTATCCTTTTGCTATTCCATTTAGTCAAATAGTTCAATCCTTAATAGCCGGAAACGCGGTCGTGTTTAAACCTTCTTCAGATACGGTCTTAGTAGGAAAAAAAATTCAAGAAGTTTTTGACTCTATTGAAAATTTTCCAGAAGGATTGATGCAAACCGTATATGGTTCAGGTTCTACTCTTGGGAAACCTTTGATCGATAAAGCAAATCGAGTAATTTTTACTGGAAGCACCGAAACTGGTAAAACAATAATGAGAATCGCAGCTGATACTCTTACACCAGTTTGTCTCGAATTAGGTGGAAAGTCCGAAATGATAGTATTACCTGACGCAAATTTGGAACGAGCTGCTAGAGCTGCAAGATGGGGTTGTTTCACAAATTCAGGACAAGTATGTTCATCAGTAAAACGGTTATATGTTCATCAAAGTATCAAGGATGATTTTACAAAAAAACTCATAGAACTAACAAAACAATTGAAGCAAGGTAATCCTTTGGATTTTGGGATTGATTTAGGGGCTATGATTAACGAAATTCAGATGAATAAAGTTCTTAAGGCAATTGAAAATGCTAAAAGCGAGGGTGCAAAAGTGTTAATTGGAGGAGAGAGAAACAAGGAACTTAATGGATATTTCATAAAACCTACAATATTGGGTAACTGTACGAATCAAATGGATTGTGTACAAAAAGAGATATTCGGACCTGTTCTACCAATAATACCGTTTAAAAATGAAAACGAGGTTATCGAACTCGCAAATGCAAATCCATTTGGATTAACATCTAGTATTTGGACAGAAAATTACGATAAAGCTATAGAAATGGGAAAGAACCTTGACACAGGTACCGTAATGATTAATGAGGTTGTATATACTTTTGCTTTAGCTCAAACTCCATGGGGCGGTCCAAAATCCTCGGGAATCGGTAGAACACACGGAAAGTTCGGATTTTTAGAAGTACTAGAACCTTTACATGTCCATATAGATAAATATAAGGAACCTGACCTCTGGTGGATGCCGTATGATGAGGATTTTATGGAAGTTATGGAAAATTTCAAAATTATTGCAAAATCTCTTGTGGTACGGGATTAACGAAAACATTAATCAGTTATGTGCTCACGACCCTAAGTCTCAGTGATTTTTTGTCTGATGTGAAGTTATATTGTTTTCAATGAAAACCAAAAAATTATGTTCGTCTATAAAATTATAAGATGCGGTGGTAAGACAAACAGCTTCTATGTTCCTAATCCTTCTTTTTCACATGAATGAGTAAGTCTTGATATTTACAGAATAAAACGCAAGATGTTAATTTAGCACTTTCATATATGGTTAAAAATGTCTTCAAATAGTTCAGACCATCGGGAAATAAATTTCATCAATTTGGAAGAATATGGGTTTAAACCACTGGAATTAGAGGATAAATCTGTCTTTGCAGAAAAGTTAGAAGAGATTCAACCCATTATCTCCGAATTCACCTTCACAAATTTGTGGATGTGGAGAGAATACTACAAATTCGCCTGGAAATTACTTTATGATGGGAATATTATTTTAGTTTCATTGCACGATCACACGAAGCTAATTGCGTTTCCTATGATAGGAAATTACTATAATAGTATTTTAGAGGAACTGGTGAGTTTAAACGCTCTATTCCACCTACCAATAGAAGTTCATCGGGTTCCAGAGAAGGACCTTCAAGAAATTATAAATGTGCATCCGTTAACGCAAATTATAGAAGATCGGGATAATTGGGATTATGTGTACAAAAAAGAGGATTTGTTAGAACTTTCTGGTGGGAACTATGAAAAAATTCGAAGGAAACTTAATAAATTTGAGCGGGAATACAAAACTCGAGTCGAAGTCTTGTCATCTGATAATGCTAAATTGTGCCTTGAATTGCAAGAAACATGGTGTGACTTACGCTCTTGTTCCGATAATCCTAGCTTAGATAATGAGGATAAGGGAATACGCGATATCTTATTGAATTTTAATAAACTGGATTACACCGGATTGTTAATTTTCCAGAAGGACAAAATAATTGGGTTTTCAATCGGAGAACGATTAAATACTAACACAATTATTGTCCATGTAGAGAAAGGAGATACTAAATATTCCGGTATCTATCAAGCTTTGAATCATTCTTTCGTAGAAAAATGTGCTGCAAATTATAAGTTTGTTAATCGGGAACAAGATTTAGGAGTTGAAGGATTACGTCGATCTAAAATGGAATATAATCCCGATCATTTCATTAAAAAATATATAACCCGACTAAGCTTAAAAAACTAACAGAATTTGTTTTTTTAAAGAAATTTATCATCCTTCCCCAATTTTTAGGTAACCTTGAGAAAATTACCAAGAGAATAGAGTTTTACTTAAAAAGCGAGAAGGATTCATCAAATTTTGTGAATTTTTATCCAATTTTTGTAAAGGTTTTATCTGCTATTTCCAATTGACGCGGATCTAGATTTCGATCTATATCTATAATAAGTGTATGAGGTTTATTTCCAAATATCCCATGTGTATAACATATTTTACAGAATTCTTTATCATCTCTAAAATTGGACTTAAGATCAGAAAGATCTAATCTTATTGTTTCCTTGCATTTAGGACAAGTTATAAAGACATTTTTCCCCAATGTTACAACACGTTTTGTAATTGATCGTTCTTCTCAAGGAATTACTACTTTAAATATCTTAAGGCTTTGATAGGAAGATATCCTTCATCCGATCTTTGTGTAAGTCCTATCTGCCACTACAACTTGTTTGGGTACGTAATTTTTATCTATATCGATTATGATAGAATGAGGCTTTATACCAAAGGTCCCATGTGTATACACAATTTTGGCATACTGCCCCTCAAAAATTAAATTGTCAAGTTGAATTGTAATCACTTCATGACACTGGGGGCATTCGACCTGTACGACTTTCGGTTTCTCTTTCATCAAGTTGTAAAGCATGCATTACGGTTAAATGTTTTTTGGAAATGATGTATTCCCATAGTTGTTCCAAGAATTATTAGTAAATTTCGTATATTTATGATTCGAGCGATAGATAAAAATAAAAGGAATTCAGAGAACTTTGGCTCAGATATGAAAAATAAAAGATGAGTAAAATGCAGAAAGAAATCACGAAATCCCATGATTTATTAGATAATAATGGGCATTTAATCGAAACAGGTAAAGCAAAGCAATTAATTCTCAAGTATGACCGTTCAAAAGTTAAAGCAAGCAAATTACGAATCAAAGAATGGGATTACTATGAGATCCTTAATGAGAATTATGGAATTATACTTCTCTACCATGATGTTGGTTATCTTGGGGTAGCACAAGTCACTTGGATGGATTTCAACACAGGAAATTTCGAAGAATTACAAGAACAAGTCTGGTTTTCCAAGGGAAGTATGGATCTACCTGCTGATAATGAAGGAGATATTATTTTTGACCGCAATGGAAATCATTGGGAATGTTTACGAAGAGGAGAAGACCGTATATTCAAATTTAACTATCCCAAATTTCGGAAAGGTGTAGGAATAAGCGGGGAAATAAAATTACGGGAACCAACGGAAATGGATTCAATAGTAAATGTCATCCCATTTAAGAAAGAAAATCAATTTGTGTATGCATTAAAAACGAATAATATGATTCCGGATGGTAAAGTAAAAATCGGGAACCAAGAATTCGAGTTTTCCGAAGAGAATAGATCAAATGGATTGCTTGATTGGACGCGTGCAGTATTCCCATATCATGTAGAGTGGCGATGGTCTTCATTCAATGGGAAAGTAGATGGTACCCCGTTCGGGCTCAATATAGATTATGGAATTACTGGATTTGGAACGGAATCCTCTAAGGATATGATCTTCTATAACTACAAGGGGCATTACATCGATAAAGTGCATTACACATGGGATAAAAAAGATCCGTACAAGGATTGGGAATTCAAATCAGTCAACGAAGATCGAGTTTCTGGCACTCTGAAAGTAAAATATGTCCATAAAGGAGGTATGAACTTTATAGTGTTAAAAACTCAAGTTCTGAAAGCGTATGGTTTTTTCATCGGAAAGGTAAAATTAGATGATGGAACTATTATTGATGTTAAAGAGCAAGACCACGTATTCGGTCATGCGGAAGCAGTGATAAATTATTGGTAATTCTATCTTTCTATTAAAAGAAAAGATATCTTTTTTTTATTTCTTCTATCTTTTTAAAATCTGGCACGTGTGTTTGGTTATACGCCAATATTTCATCATATATTGAATGAGCTAGAATTTGGAGCCTTGAATAATCCCGATTTGTGATTACGTTAAAAAAATCCGCGAACTTCTCATCATATTTCTCTTTATATTCCTTATATATTAGAAATTTAGTGGATTTATTCCATTTTTTTTCCAAACGTATCAAGTCTCGAGCGACCAATGATTGAAAATCATGAACAGCGTATCCAGCAGCCAAAATGTCTTGATTCTTGGCTGCTTTTTTTATTTTGTTTAGATACGCTAAGGAATCGCTTGTCCTAAGCATTTCTAGATCATCTTCTTATGGAATATCTTTGGTTACAGAGATCATGAATTGCCGCATAGATTCAATCAGTATTGAGCCCGTTTCCACCATTCTATTGAAATCTGATTCACTAACCAATTTTTCTACGAGAGATGATAGATCTTTAGGCAATTTCTCAAATATGTACAATTCATGTAAATTTTGACCCCAATTATGTTTCAAAGGTTTACTATTTATGTGGGCAACAATATAAGTTGCACTTATTATCAAATCCCAACAAGCATCTCGAGCTTCTTGACGATCATTCATATATTTCGCAAATTGAATCCTGCCCAGAAATTTAAACATCACTTCAAAAAATTCCGTTGCTTTTTGCACATTTTTTTCGTAGTATTTCTTTGATTGTGTTATTTCTTTTATGATAGATTCTAATCGAGATTTATCCTGTTTCGAACGTGCATAAATAATCTTGCAATATGACAAAGCTCCAGCTGGAAGGATCCAATATGCATCCAGAGTGGATACATTTTCAAAATATTCCCAGGTCTGCGACCACATATCACATGGTATACCATTAAATGTAAATTCGATATCCACTTTTATACCATCTTCCGTAATTGCAAAAAATTCTAAGTCCGAATCGGGTTCAAAATCTCCTCTAGCTCTTGATCCATACAAAGCAATAATTGCTATTTTATCACCATACTATTTCAGAGCGATCTGCTTCATGATTTTTTGTAATTCAGAAACATAAGGAGATAAATTAAATTGAATTTTACTCATCATGGATTCAATTTTAAATTTATATTTAAAATGAAAGTGAAAAATTTAAAGTTCTTTCTGTGTTGCATTCTTATCTGATTTCTGATTAAAGCTTATGTATTAATTATTTATTTCATCAAATAGATGTAGGAGTCAAAAATGGGGATCATTAAAAAAAACCAACCCTCAAAGGAGACCGGAGTAATTTTGGAAACCAAAGAAAGAGAACAAGAAGAAAAATTGGATTATCTAATTGAACCTTACCAAGATTTTGTGATAGAGGATGAGGAATGAGTAAAAAAAAAGCCTTACAAGATCTTTTTCCAGAAGTTGGTTCTCTGTGTTTTGGTTGTGGACGAAATAATGAACAGGGTTTACAAATAAAATCCTATTGTGAGGGTGATGAATGTATCTGCACTTTTCATGCTAAATCTCATCACATAGCATATCCTGGTGTCGGGTGTGGGGGTATTATTTCAACAATATTGGATTGTCATTGTATCAATACTGCGATGTATGTCGCATATAAGAAAGAAAACAGAGAGGTTGGTACAAAACCAGATAAGATTTATGCTACAGCATCTTTAACTGTTAATTTTTTAAAACCAGCCCCTATCGATGCACCTTGGGTATTTAAAGCTCAAGTATCTAAGTATTCAGAGCGAAGAATTCATGTCATATGCAGAATTTATGCGAATGAGAAAGAAATCGCTAATGGGATCGTAATTGCTGCGCACATTAATCAAGGTAATCCTACTTCATGAAGATCCTTCATTATTTTGATTCTATTTTATTTTCTTCCAAATAGTTTTTTCTAAATCAAAAACCTCAGGGTCCTCTGAGGTATATTCTTTAGCTCTTTCTATAGATTGTGAAGCATTTTGATAATCATTCAATTTTATATAGGCAAATGTTAGATTTTTCCATGCAGCTCCATTCCGCGGTTCTAATTTTATGCATTGCTTAAAGATATCAACCGCATCATGGTACCGTTTGCCTTTCAGTCTTATCAAACCAAGGTTGTACCACGAGGAGACTGATGCAGGGGCAAGTTCGATTGCTTTCCGAAATGCGTCCTCTGCTTCGTTAAACTTTCCCTGTTCTGTGTATACAGTTCCTAGATTATCCCAAGTTACAAATTGATTGGGATCAATATCAATTGAATGTTTGAATTCTCGAATTGCTTGTTTATATTTCCTTCTTTTGAAATACATTACTCCTATTGAGGAAAGGATTCTGGAATAATCGGGTTTTTTCTCAAGAATTTTATTGTACACTTCAAACGCCTTCTTAGGATTATCTGATGATTCTAAGGCATCTCCCATCAATTGCCAAGCATGAACATTGTCAGGATACAAGGAAATCGCTTGAAGAAATAAGCGTATTGCATCTTTATATGAATTATTGCCAAGAAGACCTAAACCTTGCTCAACAAGTGTATTGGATTCTTCTTCTAAACTTTCTTGCAACTCTGGATCACTGTGAAGCTTTTCTACTAGACTTTGTTCCCAAGTTTTCAACGTCTTGCGATCGATTAATCCGACTTTTTGTAAATCACTAAGTGTCAGAGGTGTTGTTTGAGTCACAGAATTCACTCCGTATAGATAGAGAGAAACATCAATGCCTAATAACCTTTAGAGTGTTTCTAAAGTTTTCAAGATTTCTAATGCTTTTTTTGTTTTCTCTATTATTTCCTTGAATTTACTCTCGGCTATTAAATCCTTGGGTACTATCCATGAACCACCAATTGCTGAAACGTTTTTTAATCGTAAATACTCGAGCATAGTCTCATTGTTTACTCCTCCTGTTGGCATGAATTTCATTTTGGGATAAGGACCAGACAAGATATTAAGCATTTTTGGGCCTCCCGAAATATCTGCTGGATAAAATTTTACCAAAGTTATATCTCGTTCCAATGCCCATTCTACAAAAGTTGGTGCATTCAATCCCGGAATAATAAATATGTCATTTTTCACGCAATAATCAACAACTGTTGGATTAAAACCCGGTGTAACTATGAATTTAGAACCTGCTTCTTGTGCATTTTTTACTTGATCTATGGTTAAGACCGTTCCTGCTCCGATTAATATTTCTGGATAATCCCTAACAATTCGTTTAATAGATTCATTTGCCGCTATGGTTCGGAAAGTGACCTCTACAATAGGTAAACCAGCATCTAGTAATGCTTTGGCTAAAGGTAATGCATGATCCACATTTTCTATAGTTGCTACGGGAACGATTTTTAGTTCAGAGATTTTTTCTTTGACATTCATGATTAACACTTGAAATTATATCCTATATTTGTAAAACATTTTGGGAATGATAATTCCTAAGTCAGGAGTAGAACATTCTGCTAATTTTTCTAATTCTCCATCTGTCACAGTATTGTATGCAAACATTCCAAAATGATGGACTACCAGATGGTGAATGGATGTTTTTCTGCAAATCTCAAGTACCTCAGAGATTCTAAAATTACCTGCAATTCCATTCGATAATCGATATTCGTCCCTCCCATTAATAGGTAAAAATGCGATCTGAACTCCATATTGTGTAAGAAGCTGTTCTAATCCATCATATGGACAGCAATCACCGGAATGGTAAAGGTGATGATCCCCAAATTTAATTATGTAGCCTAAATAGTAATGCTCACCCTTTTCGTTTTTAGTTAATTCTTCATGTGCGGCTGGAATGGGGATAACTACTATTTCTTCACTAATTCTAATTTCTTTCTCGGATATTGCAGGCATTAAATTCTCGGAATAAGCTCCACGCTTTATTGATTCTTCTTTTGCCGCAGCTGGTATTATAAATTTCATGTGAGGATTTCCTTTAAATAGCAGAGGTATAGTTTCAGGATCCATATGATCAGAATGGGGATGTGTTGAAATCAGAAAATCAAGATTCTTGATCTGTTCTGGTGCTATTGGTATATCCATTAAACGTGTATGGGGAAATAAGCTATCTTTATATTTTTTTGATAAGTAATTTGAAAGATAAGGATCTATAATTAAAGAAATATTGTTATATCGGAATCCGAATCCTGCTTGCCCTAACCAAATAAATTCTACAGTATCTTTTGGAGATCGTGATAGTTTATGAAAAAAATTTGTATAATTCGGATATGGAATAGCTTTCATGTTGATCCTTTATTATTCGAAAATTCATCTAATATATTATTTACGGCACAATCAACAGCTCTAGTAATACTTTCTTGGGTATATCCTCCAATATGAGGTGTACAAATGCAACGTTCATGCTGAATCAAAGCATCTATTTTTGGAGGTTCGGTTTGGTATACATCTGTAGCGTAACACATTAGGGTTTCTGAATTTAACGCATCTAAAATTTCTTGCGCATCTACAACTCCCGCTCTAGCCGTATTTACCAAAATCACACCTGATTTCATAGAATTAAGTTGATTTTGGCCAATTACGGGGTTTTGAGAGGGAGGACAATGTAAGGTAATAATATCAGATTTAGAAATTAAATCCTCTAACGTGCAATATTGAAATCGATTTGATGGGTGAAATAGTTCATCAGGACATAAATCATAAGCTAAAACAATCATTCCGATTCCTAACGCCATAGTTGCAACATGTTTCCCAATATTTCCACAGCCAATTATGCCTAGAGTTTTATCTCTTAATTCAAATGCTGTTTTTCTATTCCACTTCCCCATTTTAATGTTTCTATCTGAGAGGGGAATTGAACGTACCGCTGCAAATATCAAAGCAATGGCGAGTTCCGCAACTCCTCGCGAATTTTCACCGGGAGTTGTTTTAATGATGATCCCCAGTTCTTTGGCTGCATCTAGATCAATATTCTCGACTCCAACTCCATTCCTACTAATTATTCTTAGTTTAGGAGCATTCTCCATTATTTTACGTGAAATTTTCTCAGCTCCGGCTAAGTAAGCTACACAATCAGGTATAATAGACATTTGCTGTGAAACAGTAGGTTGCTCTCCACTAGGGGCATAAATCAAATCGAAACCCGCATCTTCCAACTTTTTCAATACTGTGGGTTTGTTTTTTGTGATAGAACGGGGAGTAATATAGATTTTTCCTCGCATTACTTATCCTCTTGATTAATATCTATTTTATCTATTCCAATTTGGATTATCAATTACCTTAGGTTTTCCGTCTTGCTCCACAATTAGTTTGCGAAATCCTTTAGTTTCAATTGTTTTATAATCATGCCCTGCATCTGCCCGAAACGCAAAAAAGCTTATTAGCGGTCCAGAAGAAGAAGTGTTAATGCTCCGATGAGCATAATTTGGAGGAACATATACTGCAATCCCAGGGCTAAATTTTTGTATTTCAACATTTCCCATTGGATTTTCCATAAGCAACATTCCATGTCCCTTTATGCAATAATAAACTTCAGCTGTTGCTAATTTTTGATGAAAATGTCCTTTGGTCATGAAATACTCATTACCCACTTTTCCTGGATATAAGATAGTAGTCCCATATGCAAGATGATGGGGGGTTTTCGGGATTCCAAGTTCATAAAATTCATATATTAGAGAATCCTGCTGATCTAACATAATCTCGTATGCATCTTTATCGCTATACATGCCTTTCATATCAGATAGCATTCTTTTTTTTGAATGAACTTCAGGAGATAATCCCGTAACCAAATCAAAAAATAATGCAGTTGATTTTTTTATAGGTATGTCATTAGATTTTCTTTTCATTTATCTTACCTCTGCTGCAATTTGTGAGATTGCATCGAATTTTGGACCGCTAGTAGGTATGATGATGTGAAATACCTCTGCGATAACTCTTGTCCATCCATGAAGAAAATAAATCCAACCATCCTCAATGTGAAGATTTTTTTCTTCTTTTTGTTTTCGTGCCTGCACCAGAAAATACAGATCTCCACGATAATTAAAATCCCATACCATACCTAGTTCAGGAAAATCTACACTATCCGTAAGGGGCGAACCAGGATAATCTTTTCCAAGTCCCGTTCCATTAATCACTAGTGAATGAGGTTTAAGGTTATTTACGATTCTATCATTGTGCTGGAATGTTGGACAATAATTGTATGTAATTTTTATACCTGGATTTATAAAAGAGTGAATTTTTTTCATATGCTCTAATCGCGGCTTGCTTCGATTCGTTACGTGTATCTTAGATGGCCAGTTTGTTTTTTCAAGATTTTCCATAAGATAACATGATAAAGCCAGTGAGGCACCACCCGCTCCTAAGATACATATTTCTCCACCAGTATTCTCCCAATGATTAGTATGAATAAATGATTCATACGAAAGTCCGGCGGTAATTGGATCTTTAGCATGTGCCCATAATTTTTGGTCCCGTTTTGAAATACAGCTGGTTTCTCCTAAAAGATCTGCATATGAATCTACTTTATCGAAAAGATCCCGTGCTGCAGTAAATAGATCTATTTTATGAGATGTGATTAATGCACCTAAAGAGAATCTATCCCTTTTAAGGAAATTTACTACTTCGCGATAAATTTTTGGATCGTCATGAATTTTACAATCAATTCCTACAAAAAGAGTTCCTCCAATTCCCAAATATTCAGCCCACCGAGGGAACACACGGTTGATGGAGGATTTACCCGTTGAGACCCCAATATAGTAAAAAGTTGGCTCTTTTGCGGGTTTATAATGAAATTCTGACATGAGTTCTTTAACTCACTAATCTATAAAAGAGAAAGGAGATCGTTGATACAAAAAGATTGCTAATTTCCATTATGTGAAAAATAGTTAGAAAAAAATTAAAAAATTGAGATAGATTTTCGAATTTCTCAGTTCTCTTTGGGTTCTTCTGGGGATTCTGGAGGTAGTTCGGGTTCTTCCTCTTCTTCTTCCAGTTCAGGCTCCGGTTCCTCTTCCACTATTTCTTCTTCCACTACTTCCTCTTCTTCTTCCAGTTCTGGTTCAGGCTCCTCTTCCACTATTTCTTCTTCAATAACTTCTTCCTCTTCTTCTTCCAGTTCTG
>JAFGBS010000029.1 GCA_016933055.1 Promethearchaeota archaeon
CTCCATCCCCTTTTTCCTCGTGGATTGGGATCGATCAAAAATATCGCCTTTCGAATTCTTGAAGCTTGGCGAAATGTGATTTTCTCCCCCGCCGACTGGGACGCCTTGCTTTCTAAACAATTTCAAATCCGATTTGACTCGTCTTAAAACGAAATTCAGCTCTGGTTCATCCCCCCCTCCCAATACAATTTCTTCTCTTTTATCCTTCCGGTCGTCGCCGGAACTGATCTCTTTTTCTCTGTTGCCTATTGGCCCAATTCTTTCCTTTAATCCTTTAACCATTTTTACATGGACTAATTTTTTAATTCTTCATGGCTGATTCTGTCTCATCATGCTTGACAGGCTCCAATTAGCGCGTGTTTCTATATCTGCGCTATGTACGTATTCTTAGGACGAGCCATAATTCTCCAAAAAAAACTTTTCTCCAGGCATTAAATGGTCTATAATTAACGAAAAGTCGATTCTAAATATTTTTTTTAGAAAAGCGATGCCTTTACCTGTTAGGTGCTAAGTTGGGTGTACTTTACCTTTTTTGTGTATATTTTGGTGTGCTAACTTTATTAAGTATTCCTTCATAGTTCTGCTCAAAATAATGTTCTCAAAATAAATCTATAAGCATAAATCATCTATTATGTTGATAATAATTAGTGAAACATTCCCCTTCATCTTTGACCAATAATAAATATCTTAAAGTTAATAATATCAATTTATTTTACATTCTATAGTTAAATGACCGTAAGGATTATACAATGAATGGAAAAATAAGTAGATATTTAATAATTCTAAATCTTTATTTTATAATTTTCTCAATCTCATCTTTTGAAAGTGCTCATGTTTCTGAAAATCCAAAAACAGTCTTGTCCATTCTTTCTCCCGATAGAAAACATACCGCCTGCGTGAATGAAGGATTTTTTGAAATTATTGATAATCAATCCGATAAAACAATCTGCTCTTGGCCTGTTCCAGGTGAAAAAAAAATATATCTGTCCTGGTTGCCGAATGGTTCCAGGATCGCCTTTAGCGGGGATGAAAATAGTGAACTTGGAATATGGGTGCTCGATCTTACGTCCCAAAAAACGGTCCAGGTGATGGAAGGGAGATGTTATAAACCGGTAGGGTCTGAGGATGGTTCGCTAGTAGCACATGAGAACAAAGATCAATCAAATATCGCGCAACGTAGTATTTCCATCACCCAGATTGATAAATTATTTTCTTCGATACTTTGTTATGATCATTTTACCGAACAAAAATTGAATCCTTGCCAAGTCAATTTGGTCTCTTACCCCCCCTACCGTATTCATTCGTTTAAGCGTTCGTTTGGTTCTCGATTAGGAAAAGAAATCATCGTATCATCTTCGCCGCCCAACGCAATTGTTCCAAATGGATTGCAAGAGGGGATTAGAACGTATTTAGACCGATCCTATGTGATTGCCTCCGTACCTGATGACTTAAGAGGATTACCGCTTCTTCAATCCACAATGTCACAAAATCCTAACACAACAGATGCCTGTTCCATTGTTGTCTCATCTCCGGATCCTTTTTTGGTGTTTGCGGCGATCGATGAAAGGACGCTTGCTTATTGGATTCTTTCCGGAATATTGCCCGATTGGATTCAAGAATACACATCAACTCCGTACCGTATTCTTTCAAGTGATTTTCAAAAACAGAATGATGGATTCGGGTACCGAGTATTTGTGAAGCGTGCATCTTCTGGTCAAGTCTTAATAGGCGCGATGAATTTTTGTTTTTTCGCATTGGACGATGGTTCGTATAAATTAGATGGAGTTAAACCCTACCAATTTCTAGATCATAATATTTTTCATTCTTTATCGTTGCAATATTTTTCTCGCAATCAAATAAATGAATCTATCGAATATGCCAAAAAAGCTGTTCATCTATCGCCTAATGATACGTACTCACAGTCGAATCTTGGACAAATTTTTTTTCATGATAATCAAAATAGACCCGCTATTCAAGCATTAAAAAAAGCCATACTTCTAAATCCCAAACGCGCATCCGTTTATGAAATGCTAGCCCGCGTATGGAATAAGATCGGCGATCTCGAGGAAATAGGCGGTCTCATAAATCTACTCAAAGTTGTGATGGATCAAGACGGTAAGAGTTTGATTCACATGGGTAAAATGTATGAACTATGTTATGATTATAAATCTGCCATACAAACTTATAAGGAATCAATGCGCCTCAATCCAAACTGTGGAGCAGGGCTTCGCTATTGGATCGAAAACCTTTATAGTAAACTATACTTATTTGAAAAAGATGATCTCAGATTAGAACATGAAAGTTATACTGACAAAAGCAATTTTATAAATCCATCAATCATCCATGAATTACTCCATGTTCCACAACGAGACCCAGATGCTCCATCAAATTTAATTGATCTCTCCAAATATTATAATGCTTTATTACATGAAACATGGAGTTTCCGGGGTAATTTTTATCCGGAAAAATACTATTTTAGCAATAATCTATCCGATATCCCTATGGGCATCCAAACTTTCAAAGGCACATCATTTGATGTACGTGGAATAATTCAGTTACAAGGGATAAATCTTCAAAATTCAGGCTGTGATTACCCCACGCACGTTGAGGGAATAGCGATCAAGAAGCATTTTAAATACCTTCACGCGCTTCATGCGGCGTTTGGAGAAACATTAGACAACAATTGTGTGGGAAATTTTCAATTGCATTACGAAGATGGCGCCATTTCTACTATTGATATATGCTATGGAAAAGATATTTATGACAGCCAAGAATTACCAATTGATCCTACTAAGTTTGTAAATGCCGTTATCGCATGGCGGGGGAAAAGCGATTTTACTCGGCAGCCTGGACTTTGGAATCGGATATATAAAAGCACATGGATGAATCCCAAACCAGACCTGGAAGTTGCAGCTATTGATTATGTATCGCGAATGTGCGAATGTTCTCCTTTTTTAATAGCGATTACTGTAGAATAAATCCTGGCGCGCGCTGCTAGTCTACGAGAAGACAATGGAACAATTGATGGTGATTCAGAAAACAGTTTTTTTAGTATGTGCGAGCGCTTTGATTTATCCTTCTCTTCACGCCCAAACAATTCAACCATCGCAAGCCGGTCTAAATTCCGTGATATCAGCAACTCGGTTTATTGATTCGCCTAAATATACTCCAGGTTCTGCAATTCAGATAAAAATTCTTATAAACAATCCATGCGGCCAAATCCACGATGTATGGATTAAAGAAGATGTTCCGTCAGGATGCACAGTAAAAAGCACGAATCCTGCGGCCGTAATTGGGCAAAAAGCCTTGACTTGGAGATTTTCCATTCATCCTGGTATAACAACAATAAATTACTCTCTGAATATTCCTTATTTCTTTAATGAAGCGCTACAATTTCATGGTCATGTAAACTATGTCATTATTGAGGGGGTCGCAAAAGTTCAATGTGATTTTGGTCATTTTAGCGATATGGCTGATTGGGGAACCTCAGATTTTTTACCTCAGATCGGTAAATTTAAAGTTAAAGGGAAGGTATTAACAAGAAAACTTGATAATTCCTATGTCTACGATTTATTCGGGAATGGAGACCATATTTATGCAACCCAAGATGAGGGTTTATATATCTATACTACCAGGGCGGGTTCCTGGTGTTTCTCAGGAAAATTTATTTGGGTGAATCCAGGTACATCAAAATTAAAGCCTCAACTAGGTATAATGATACGTGAATCTGGCCGTTCGTCAGTATCAAAGCATTATTCCATTCTCCTTTCTCCATACCGGCGGACTGATATCATTAATGACTGTTTATGCGTGATAAAATGGCGCGAATTCACAAAAGGCAATACCGAGCAATTACCCATTCCCGAAGCAGAAATTTTGGGGAATGTAAATAACATGGATCCTGCATGGATTTTAAGTCAAGATTTTTATTTTCGTGTTACGCGAGTCTCCCATCTGAACTTATTTATCAGCGAATGGTCTCAAGATGGAATAAACTGGTTCTTTGCAAATTCACAAATTATTAAGATGAACGAACCTCTCTCGTATGGTTTGGTCATATCCAATCAAAATGATTCTTCACAGCTTTCACATGGACGCGTTTCCGGCATTTCGTTCCAACCCGCGTCTCCGTTTGCCATCCGATCTCTAGGCGCCGATTTTTATCAGCCAAACGATATGATCAATGTATCCTTGGAACTTATTAATCCCACGACGCAAACAGTTCATGTAAATTTGGAAGAAAAAATTCCGCCTGGATGGTTGATCGGACAAACCAGCAATGATGGTATCCACCAGGACGGACGGATATCATGGTCTATAGCTGCTTCACCGGGAGAAAAACAATTGCAATACACCGTTCTTGCATCGGAAGGCTTTGCTGAATTTTCAGGATTTGCCAGCCGCCATAAAATAATTGGTGACAATCGATTGGTTGAAATGAGATCTTTGTATAATAAAGAGTCTTTTAAAAACTGGATATTCTGGCATACCACAGATGGATTATCTAACACAAGCCTAAACCGTATAATTGTTAATTCAACAAACACAATTTTTGTTGAGGATATGAATCATGCGGGTTGGAATCGTCTGGATGGTTTTCATGTATCACATATACCATCTCCTAATGGAAATGAAATCATTCGGGAAAGCCCTTCCGGGCAAATATGGTCCGTTTCCTGCGCCGATTCAGATGAAAATCGAATATTTTCAGGTTTTCTGGAATACCACAAATCGAATTGGATCTTGCATGCTACAGATAAATTTCTGGATTTAAACTACATATCATTTGATCTCTGTGAGCCAAACAAAATATACGTATTGTTCAATGACAGACTTGTGGAATGGAACGTGTCAACCCAAATTATGACC
>JAFGBS010000030.1 GCA_016933055.1 Promethearchaeota archaeon
CCTACTCTTTTGGAATTTCGATAGGAATTTGGAAGTTTTTTCGTTCGACCTGATGCTTTTATTCCTAATGATTTCCAAGAAACTCCTTCCTTACGATAAATTCCTTGCAAACCATCATATGCAATAAATAGTGAACCCTCTTCTGGATTTTTTAAAGTCCTTAATACGAGTTTATACCAGTCACTGTGAAAATCTTGACCCTCATCAATCAATATCGCATCATATAAGAGAGGATTTCCGCTATCTTCTTTTATTTGCAATACTTCATTTAGCATAACGGGGACTTTCTCTTCGAAAAAGATATCTTTCTCTTTTTTTGAATATTTACTCCTTTCCCATTCCTCTCCGTATTTTATTTTAAATTCCGGAATTGATTCTATGACCCATTTCGCCCATGAATGAAAGGTTCTGATAGTAATTTTTGCTGGAGAGAGAGAATTCGAGTTAATGAAAGTTTTTAACATATTATTTAACAGAGAATTGTAACACAGCACCAAAATTTTCCAATTTTTATGGATTTCTGCAAGATATTGAACTCTTCTAATTAATACGATAGTTTTTCCACTACCAGCGCATCCCAATAAAATTCTGTGACCCTCTTTTAAATTAAATGCATATTCTCTTTGTTCTTCATCAAGAAGGTCAATTATTTCATCCTCTGGGACATATAAAAAGGGATTTTGTTGATTTACCTTATTTAGTATGAATAATTCTCCATGAAGACGTTTTACTTGATGTATCTTTAAGGAAATTTCATTTTTCCAGTATTTTTCAATTATTTCTTTAAATTTAGGATATTTTAAATCCTCAGAAAAGAGTTTATGAACAGCTGGTTGGTTATGTTTCAGAATTTCTTGCCCAATTGTAGAATTCCTTGATATATTTGGCAAAACTAGAAATTGGGTTATTTATGGAATAATGGTTTCATATCCTAGTTTTTCTATGACTTCTTCTATACCAAGACGATATTCATATAATTGTTCATATGGTTTATCTCTGTGAACCCCTTTTTGAAATACCCAATAATCGCTATCTGAAGTAGATTTAAGTTTATCTTCAGAGAAATCTTTTACTTCGAATACAAAAATGCCATTTTTCTGAGAAAGCAACACAAAATCCGGTCGTTTTTCAGTTCTCATTGGTTGGTCGTAATACCCTATTATGAAATCTGGTGTCTCATTAATGAATTTATCAAGCAATTTTCTGACTAATCTTTCACCATCGGTTGTGTTTTCGTGTTCTTCTCCGACTATATACATGCATCATCCATATCCGTACTTTCTGAAGTAGGAAACAATGACTACTTCTATAATGCATAATTGGTTTGATTTTGCACTTAAGCGTTTAGTTTACCTTTTCACAGCTTCTAAATGATATACTTTGGATTATCCATTAGGGATTCTATCTCAATTCAGTAATTTTCCTTTAATCAAATCTCAATTGATTTGAAATATAGTAAAAAATTCCGATAGTGCTGTTCTACTATTTTATTTAAGTTTTGGATATATTCTGAGTCATCTACTTTATCTTGCAAAATGATCTGTTGAAAATGTTGATCTAAATTCCGTTGCTGAATTGTCAGCACAACAATAATAAAATAAGCGGGAATTTATGAATTAAACATACATTAATATCAATTTGTCACTATTTTGTGAATATTTATATATAGGAATAAATCCCTAACAAGTATGAGTTCAACTCCATTTGTACTTGAACCCAAAGGATTTCTAAGATTGTTTATAAATGCATTAGGTTGGTTGCTCGGGACTGTTTGGGTTTACATTGTTCTAATAGTTTCTTTTATAGCTCTTTTCAAAATCGGGATAGTAGACGCTATTACGAAAGAATTTGATACTAAAACAATTTTTGGAGCTTTACTATCTGTTGGCGGAGCGATTAGTGGTTTGTTTACATGCTTAGCAGCTGCTATTGGAGGTCCATTTATGGTTATAGAAAATTTCTATTACGCATTCTCCCGCAAAACCGAAAAAATAATCGTTGATGACCAATGTATTAAATTCATCAATCGTCGAAAAAACACCGTTAGGGAAATTTCATGGAGTGATATTGAGAAAATCGATAATAAAAAAGATATTAAAAAAGATGAATGGGATGACGATAAAAAAAATAGAGATAAAACCACTATTAATTTATATTTGAGAGAAGAGGTCATTACATTTCATCTTTCAAGATATGAGAAGGTAGATTCGTCCAAATTCAATTTCATGATGCAAAAATACTGGGAAAATCGCAAAATTCCCAATAACAAAGATAGTACAAAATACATAGATTCACACACTAATAAACCATCAAAATCTATATCAGGAGAAAAATTATTTGTGGATAAAAACCACTATAAATTGGAACCAATAGGTATCTTAAAAGCAATTCTATGGGCGATTTTTGAATTAATTGTGGGTGCTGGATGCGTGGTTATCATTATTTTAGCTATTCCATTTGCGATAGAGTTTACAGACTCTATTGCGGCTGAATTTGAAGCAGGAGGAATAATTATTGGGATTCTGATGTGGATTTGTATGATAATAGTTGGTAGTACGCTATTTCTGATACCTATTGGTGCACCAATAATCGCTATTAGAGGAATTTACAGAGCTGCTACAAGAAAAATTGATGTTATTTACTTTGATGAGAATGGAATCAAATTTCACAATTCTAAAAGAAATACCACGAAAATTGTTACTTGGGAAGAAATTGATAAATTAAAACAGAAAAAAGGTGAAAAAGATAACCCTACAGGGACGATCCTATTAATCTGCAGTGGAAAAACTATAGAAATAGACCTTTTTGAATATAAGAACAAATTAGAAGAGGCAGAACGCGAAATTCTGACAATCTATAAAACCTATAAAACTGCATGAAGATTTTAAGCTTTCCACAGAATCGAAAAATTGAATAGATCAATTTTTAAGAAATCGGTCCTTTTTTGCGTAAAATATATTATTGTATTTTGGCAATATTATTGATTAGAACTATCAAAGGTCGAAAAATATGAAAGAGGACGAATTGGATTATGTAGCACTTAGTAGGTAGTATGGTTTTAAGAATCTTCTGAGTTTTTCGGGAAGGGTCGTAGCAATTTTTTGCTAGTCAACATCTATACTGCTAAACCGAGCGATTAATTCATCTCAAACACTTAAAACCATCGTCAAATTACACCGAATCTATAAGGTCAAATCTTTACCCAACGTTAAGGGTTTAAGGCACTCCTACGATAAAAACCACCGTACCTTTTTTTCTTGGTGTGTAGGTGGCTTTTAGCGTAGTTTAGAAAGAAGTGAGAGACCTAAACCGCTAAATCAATTTTGGTTAAATAATATCCGTTAATGGATAAACAGGAAGCAATAACCAGCCCCAAATAAATCCATTAGCCACTCAATAGGTGCCTTGTTCAGCGATTACGTTCATCATTCGAATTACAAAAAGCAGATAAAATAAATTGCGAATAAAGGAATCCATAGCAGAATATCCTCCAACACGTCCCCATTCTTTCAACCATTTATAGCTGGTTTTTGGACGCCAATCTTTCTTAGTTAACTTAAAAGTTCTGATAGCCCGATAAATGCTCATCCCTACTAAGAGAGAATAGATAATAATATTTGAATACGCAATGGCATTAACTCCTAGATTAAGCGAAAATGCAAACGACCTAACAAAAAAGGTATCCAAAAGCACTGTTCCAATCAACTGCACTAGTAAAAGCAGATAAATGGTTGTTCTTTGGTCATAAATTATAAATAAGATAAAGAGAAATTTGAAGACACTTTGAATGAGCAGTGAAATTAGTTCTAAGCGAATATAAATTACAGTAGCGTCTTGTAATGCAGGGTTCTAAGTCATTGCCCGTACGAAAGCGGGAGTGAATATCCCTACAATTGCGAGAATGAGAACGTGAATTCCAATTGTAATTAGTAACCCAGTTCTTACTTTACTAAGAGTCTCGTTTCGATCTTGGGAGGTCTTACCGATAATGCAAAAAGCGGGAGGATAAACCCTTCTTGTATAACTTCTAAGACTAAACTAATCCAGACTAATTGCGAAGCAATATTTACTCCCCAATTGCCGGGTAAATCGCCGAGGAAGTAAATACAAATTGTTACATAAATTTTACGTAAATGATGGATCAATACTGCTGAGAGGTATGAGTTCCAAGGGATAGCACGCGAGGATTGGAACAATCCCAATTATCTTATATCAACCAAATTTTAAGAATCTCTGGAGATGATAATGATTTTTTAGGACAGGAAGTACCTCGAGTAGTTTTACGGGAATTAAATTTAAATGTACGCAAGAACGCTTAACTGGCTATAAGAGTCCCATTTCCTACCAGATCGTTTTATCGAAACATTTATATTTGTTTAGATCCCTCCCTTTTTTCGATTATAATGAAGCAATTTCAGAAATTTGGTTTAATTATAATAGTATTTACAGCGATGTTTGTTACTTCTTCCCTTTTTTCTGGAACATCTCAAAATTTAAGTTCAGAAAGAAATCTCGAACATCAAAATAAGTCGAATAAAGAAATACAATATGATTTAAACAGTTCTAATAGTACTGAAAAAGATTTCGCTTATTATCGCGACACCTTTCTAGACCTTTGTAATGTTTCTTTAGAATATTATGAAAATCTAAGTAAAGAGGATTTAGAATATGCCAATAATCATATATGTGCAATGTGGGGTTTCGAAAATGGAACTTATACCGAAGAAGAAGCAAGAAACATGGTTGAAAATAATTCTCCAGTAGTTTCATTTTTAACATACACTATTAACCCAATTACGGGTTTATTAGTTGAAGTTCCAAGTGATCGAGCAACCCCAGAAAGTATCATACGCCACGATGATGAAGAATTTCGGGTAGGATTTTCAGTGAAAATGGAGAGTGCGCTTGGAGAGCATATCTCCAGAATTGATGCATTTCTTTATGCACCTAATGAACGAAGATTATATTTTGATGAGGTGGAGGATATTTGGGGGCTTGGTAGGTCTATGGGTGATTATTATGATGCTTTTCTCTGGGGTTCTGGACATGTAGATCTTGAAATCCATACTTCTACATATACACGTGACATATCTGTAGAATTTGATATCGTCATCCAATGGCACAAACTTGTTTTATTTTGGTATGAGGATCGGACGATGCATCTCAGTTTTGATACTACATATAAAATTGAGTTGGAATTAATTCCAGATTTTCCCTTTTTTTCCGGAAACTACGTAGATCCTGCACCAATTATACTAGTTGATGATGATACTACTAAGCCAGATCTAATTATAACAGACTCAAATTTGCATGATGGAGACTATTTGTATGATGGAGATCCATATCTATACTTGTCAGGAAGCTTTACTGACCTCTCAGGTGTTCAAGCTCCTATATTTGAACTCAATGGTCTTCATGAAATATGGAGAGAATTTGAGTTTACAGAAGACTCTTGTAATTTTGATGTACATTTCTCCAATCCGAGAGAACTGGGTGAATATTACGCGTCGATAGCAGTTTATGATAATGATTTAGATGTAGGTAGCAGAGATCGAGAATTTATAAATCAGACTAAAAAATTTAGTATTGTTGATGATGATACCTCTAAACCGTCTATTACAATTGAAAGAATATTGGGGGATGGTACAGACGGAAATCCCGGATTTTGGTGGATTTGGGCGACTGATGAAAGCGGAATTAACGATACAATCATAGATATTGAGGGACTAGGTAGAGGTTCACTATTGGGTTATTACGAAGTCAATGCTCACCCCTTTTGGGGAGATGTTTATATAGAGGTATTTGATAATGATCAAGATCGGGGTCCCAAAGATCGAGAATTTAATGTTATGACTAAAGAGGACGACGTTGTACTGGTAGATGATGATAATACACCTCCGATAGTACAGATTTATCATGTGGACGGAACTGGTTTTGATAATTCACCAGGTTTCTGGCATATCTATGCATACGATCTTGAGAGTGGAATCGATGGAGAAAGAGTCCAGGTAAAAATAGATGGAATAGAGGTTGAACCGGGATTTATATTTAGCGTCCCCAGTACTCCTGGAACTCATACTATTGAAGCAATTATTCCAAATGCAGATAGAGATTATGAACCAGATATATTCAGTACGGATACTGAAGTTACTACGATGACTCATACCGTAACTATTCAAGATGATGATCCTAATCCCCCATATATAGGAATAATGCATTCTGGAGGAGCCACAGATGCTGATCCAGGTATTTGGTATGTATCTATAAGTGATCAAAGTGGCATTTCCTATATGCAATTATATATAGATGATATTTTGGTCCCAATTGATGAAATGCATCTTGATTGGAGTTTTGAAGTTCCCAATTCATTAGGATATCATAATATTCGAGTATATGCAATAGACGGAGATTCTGATTATCCAGGGGATATGCTATCATCATCAATTTCATCAACAATTCTTATCGAGGATGATGATTTTAGTCCCCCTATCATTGATCTATTATATTTCGGTTCTGGAACTGATAATGATCCAGGAGGATGGACAGTGAATGTTTACGATCCCGAAAGTGGAATTGAATCTATTGAAGTCTTTATTAATGATATTTTAGTTGGGAATGAGAACGGAAATTACTATCTTCCAAACACCTTAGGGAATTATATGATACTCGTGGTCGCAAAAAATGCAGATTTTGATCGAGGAATAGAGGATCAGGAGACTTTTATTGCTAATAACTTGATTTCTATAATAGACGATGATACCACATCTCCAGAAATCGAAATTCTTTATTCTGGATCTGGAAATGATGGAGATTTTGGTTACTGGACTGTTTCAGCAGAAGATTTCGAAAGTGGAATCGCTAGTATGGAAGTATTTATAGATAATATATTAATAGGAAGTACAAACGGTGAATATCTGGTTCCTGACACGATAGGTGACCATATAATTAGAGTAATTGCGAGAAATAATGATCTGGATCGTGGTGTGATAGATCAGGATTTCAATGAAGTGAATTATATTGTTACTATCGTGGATGATGATTCAACGCCACCAATTATTGAAATTACTTATTGTGGTTCGGGTACAGATGGAGATCTTGGATATTGGATCGTAAATGCATTTGATCTTGAAAGTGGTATAGATTCAATAGAAATCTACATTGATGAAATCTTGATAGGAACCACAAGTGGAAATTTCAATGTTCCTAATCAATTAGGAGATCATATAATTCGAGTCATTGCAACAAATGCGGATTTTGATCGAGGAATAGAGGATATGGAAACGGAGGAATTAACGGATATTGTCACAATTATAGATGACGATCCCATTGCACCTCTGATAAGCAACATCGAAATCAATAATGATATTAACCAATTGAACATATCGTTTGAAGCATATGACTTTTCAGGAATTGGTTCTATCACAATGAAGATAGATGGCAGACAAATATATTACTACGAACCAACATTGTCTGAAAATTATTTCGAGATTATTTTATCCAACGAATGGATAATGGAAATTGGAGAGCACGTTGTTTTTATCGATATACAAGATGGAGACAATGATAGACCAGAAGATGCCTTGCATTCGCATGTCACAATTCAATTTACCACCACTTTCGAAGATATGAATGATTATGTCTTATGGGAGATTGATGAATTCATCCAAGAGATCCAAGCGAGCCCAGATGAGTTATGGGGCGGTTCCGGAGCCAATAGAAAGAAAGCGATGATTCACAAATTAATGGAATTAAATACATTGGTTATTAATGGACAATATGTAGAAGCTTATGATAAGCTTCTTCACGACATCAAACCTAAATTGACGAGCTTAAAAAGTGACGAGAATGGCGTAATCTTCGGTAATGGAATTTTTAATAACTATTGGTATCTAGGGGATAATTTTCTACAGAATTGCGATAATCTTTTAATTCATCTACAAGTATTAATTAATGAGCACTCTGTTTTTCTTTTAAGAATGAATGTTATCGGAATTTTCTCTTTGTTCTTATTCGGATGGATTTTTGTTAGCAAGAAATCACGAAGAGTTAATACAGAAACAAAACACCTACTAAAAATATAAAATATTAATATTTTTTTCTTTCAGAAAAAATCGAATGTGCTCTCGTGTTATGCCCATCCTCCATGGCTATGAGAATACACGCATGTCCCATAAGTCAGTACATGAAAATTATCAATCATAGCTCCGGTAGCAACGAATTGATATCCATCATGACAAGTAACATATAATTTAAATATAGTTCTCCACGGAAAATTCGTGGTTGCAGATACATATGTTCGATCATCAGGTGGAAAAATCCAAGAAGGTCTGGGTAATGTAGTATTGGTAACTACTGTTTCCCAACAACCAGAGAATGGTTCTCTTTGGCTTGTATTTGTACTATCAGTCTCTTTGAACTCACATACTTCATTGGTTTTAATATTATATACAACATTGGACTGTGAATTGGTTAGATTTTGGCTGTAAATTCGTGGAAGGTTCAATGTGTTGTTATAATATCCAGCGTCGAATTCTTCACGTTCAAGCCCACTCGGTCCCATAACAACTGTTTGATCGTATTCTTTTTAAGAAACCAACGGTATCAAAAAACTCAAGATAATGATAGTGATATAGAATGAACACACCAACTTTTTAAGCACAAACCACCCCTCTTTTATAATTTCGAGAAATTAGTATATATTTGTTTTGCCGATGACCGAGTTTCTGAAATTCTTGTGCTGCGAGAATTTTAATGTTTAGATTCGGAATGGTTTCATTTTTTTCCAGTTACTTCGTAAGATTCGTAGTAATAGTAGCATCCAAAATCAGGAGGTTCACTCACATGGGATTTTTGTAAGTGTTAATCTTCGTCCTCATCTTCCTCGTCATCTTCCTCCTCCTCTTCTTCCTCTTCCTCGTTTTCTTCCATCCATTCTAGTAATACCCATAGAGCAAACCAATCTTCTTCACTCATTTTTCTTCCTCGTTTATATGTTTTATACTTGGTTAAATTATTGGATTTTTTATCCTCTTTATTGGGTTTTAACAAATTCAATACAGTCTTCGGCGATTTTTGCTTTCAATTGTTTACTTCTGATCAGATACGTGAGTAAATCTTTCAGACTTGTATCTTTTTTTAAGAGAGGTTGAATATACGCATCCAAACGTGTATTAACATCACTTATTGGAAGTTTGGGATTGGAATTTGATAGTATGGTCAATTTCCGTAAGAATTTCTTCCTTGCCCAATGTAGCTTTCTCTTCGCTCGCCTTAACTTTCTTTTATAATACGCATATTTAGGGTCCAATTTCACCGCTACTTCGAGATAATCCACAGCGATTTGATAGTTCCCATATAGTTTATTTACTACTCCTATATTACCCCATGGATATTTTAGCCTTGGTTCCAAATCCAATGCTTTTTTATAACATTCCATGGCTTCCTCATAGTTTTTAAGTCTATAAAAACCGCAACCTTTGTCATTCCATGCAACTGAACTATCGGGGTCTATAGATATAGCGATATCAAAAGTTTCGATGGATTTGTGATATTTTCTTAGTTTATTTAATCCCCAACCGATTCCTATATAGGCAGAGGAATCGTCATTATCGATTTCTACTACTTTTTTATAACAAGATATCGCTTTTTTATATCTCTTTAAATCAAAATAGGAATGTGCTAAGTTATACCACCCTTCTTTTGATTGTGAATCTAGTTTCAGTCCTTTTATATAGAAATGAATAGCTTTGCGAAACTTTTTCAGATCGTAATATAACTCCGCAATTTCAAAGCATATCTTATCATCCGTATTATCCAGTTTTAACGCTTTTTTTAAGCATTGAATGGATTGTTTTTCCTTATCCATATACCAATATGCCTTTGCTTGCTTCTTCCATGATTCCATGTCTTTAGGATAGTCTCTATGATATTGAGTATAACAAATCGCTGCTTCTTCATACTTAGCCTTCTCGACCAACGCATCTCCAATATTCAACCAATCCTTTGCAGTATAAGCGTGGTCTACTTTAACTTCCACTGCTTTAGCAAAATACTCCATTGCATCTTGGGGTTGCTTCTTCTTGAGTAATTTACATCCTGATTCTAACCGCGTGTTTACTTTTTCGTGAAAATTGATTAGATCTTTGGATGTATTTTCGAGTTGGTGTAGAAAATTGTGAAATTCTTGAGGTTCGGGGAGGTTTTGTTCCACGTATGCATGTTTGAACGGTTCCTCTGTGTCAAAAACAAATGCGATATTCCTAATGGGTTTTAAAATTACGTGACCGTGCTCGTAGTGAAGTTGGATAAGATCAAGTTCCAGATGTCGGTCTTCGTGGATCAACTTTTCTGCAATAAAAAACAAGTAGGATAGCATGCCCGTAATATCTGTGTCACTGCTATATTTAGGATCATTTTTTTCTTTCTCTATATAAATCTCGTGGATTTCCTTAAATGACCCAAACAACATGTTCGAATGTATGTAATCTTTAATGCCCACGTGACCCGTTCCCAGTAATCCGGGCAGTTCTTCCTTAAAATTATGAAAGAATGTATCTATCTCTTCTTCAATCCTCTCGTCATTTTCGATGGTTTCGATGGTTTCGATACGATCCTCTTCTAGCTCTTTCTCCAGGTCTTCACCATTCCGATTAATCGTCTTAGAGTCAAAGAAATACGTAAAATCATATGCTTGCCCTGAGGGAACGATCAGTAAGAGATTCGTTAATGGAGTCACTGGGACTATTATCAAGTTTGTATATGTAGATTTAATAAATATGGTTGTAATTTTGCCTTTCTGGAGTAATTCTCCAATTTTTTCGATTGGTTCTAAGAGTAGACCGTACGAATATGCTAACATAAAAATTCCGCCTTCGTCTACCGACATCTTTTCCGATTCTTTCGACTCTTGCTGATGTTCCTTTGAATTTCCTTCGGTACTTATTTCATTTGAGTGTTCTAGTGTTTCGGTTTGACCATCTTCTGTTTTTAGGTCTTTGCGTTTATCTATTTCTTGTGTTTCCGACTGAAGATCCTGGTTCTTCGATTGAAATTTGCTTGTTAGCAAATGTCCATTAGGTTGCGCTACTGCTGCACCGTAAATATTAATATTGTTAGCTAGAAGGTCGGATAAAATTCCGTGGAGAGATTGGATCGCCCTCTTTTCCTCTTCGATCATCTCTATATTCCTAGAATAGTCCGGGAATATATATTTTATTGGAAATATGACTCGATTGGGGAATCCTATTTAATAACTGGGTGCTTAATAATCTTAATTATCTTTTTTCGTTAGATTGGACGCGATTTAACGATTAAGAAGAAGTTTTATGTAGATCTTGAAGTCTAAAAGAGTTTTTAGAATACATTTTTTGTTACAAATCAACTTTCTCCCACTGTAGATTGATAGAAATGATGTTATTCTTTTCTAAAAGAGTTTTTAGATTTCATTAAGGAATATCCCGATGTGTAAATGGGATTTTTTGTTAAGTTTGCTAAGTTAATAAACTCTTTTAATTTGCGCTTCTTATTTTACCTTAGAGAAAAACTATAACAGAGCAGAATAAAACATGAAAGGCAAGAAACAAAAAATGACAGATGAGGAAGAAGACTGGTTGTGTGAGTTTTGCGGAGAAAAAAACGCTTCCGATGCGATAATCTGCGAATGTTGCGGTCAAAGCAGAAAACTCGACTCTTATTCGACCTCCACCATGAATTCAAGGAAATTTGAGCATGAAGAGTTCCGAAAACGATTCTGGAAGTTCCGAAACCAACATCCGGACATGGTAAGAAAATTCACCCGAATCGTGAAAGAAGAAATGGAATCAATGCTATCTCCAAGCGGAGATGTAAAAATCGATGATGTGGATGTGCCCGAACTTTCTGCCGAGGAAATTATACGAATGTCGATGACGTTAGGAATGAGTTGCGATGAAGTTTTAGATATGATGATCGAGCAATCAAAAAATTACAACTAAATTTTTTTCATTTAATTAACCGATTTTTCTTCATTTTTCATCATTTTCCTTATCCGACTAATTTTAGTTAAACACTATCTATTCGGGGGTGTCCGTGCATTAGATAAACTGAAACACGCAAAATATACCCGAATGTAGGCAATGGGATTCATCTCACATTTATATGAGGATATCGCAATGTCGCCTTGATCGTTCAGGTTACCACAGAATTGGTGACACATTCGACTTCATTTATATAGCCCGAACAACTGAAGATAAGTTAGGTAAGATGTGCGGGAGGGTGGCACGAATAAAAGAACCCAGACCTGAATGCGAAGCATGAGGCATAATGTGTATAAAATCTCACCTAATCGACAGAAGTACGGACTGAAGCACTATGCACGACGTAGAAAGATGTTTGGAATAAGGCAGCAGAATTTTTAATTATGCATTTTTGATATTTATATACTTTAAGGACCAATAGAAACTATGGTTTCACCACGTAAATTCCACCATTTCTCGAAGACTGCAAAATTTAATCTCGGAGTTTTCATCATCCTTATGGTTACGTTTTCCTCGTTACTGATCTATACCAACGCTATTTTCAATAAATTCCTGTATTTTATGGAGTTTAAGCCTGAAGATAATCCCCACCTCCTAAAATCAATTAATTATACCCGTCTTCATTTGCTAGTGGAAGGCAATCCTGTTGATCATAATGTATTGGGAGCGGAAATGAGGCAAGCACTCTATCACATGCCATTAGGATTTTTTGGTGTGCCTCAATTTGAAGATGGGTATTTTCCCGAGCATGGTGTTGCAGATCCCTTCTCATGGACACCTGATAATTATGCTAGTCCCGGGTGGTGGAACAATTTATCCGACGTTCGAATGTATAGTCTAAACCATCTGGGTGACAGTCCGTGGCGATCCTCTCTATATTTACATGCACAATGTTTACGATGGGCGGTCTATAATAGAGAAGGAAATTCTGCGGGAGTTCAAGCTGCAGAACACCAAATTGCGCGAATTCTCGATGGATATTGGATCCAAACTCGAGCTTCCGGCATTCCTGGTAATCTCATTCGATTTGCCCTTCCGAATAACACCTTTGGAAATAACGGAGAAGCACCGGACAATTTCAATTATTATTACGGAAATATGGGTCCCGCAACCACGGTGGCTACTCAATGGGGAACCGTGGAAAATGTTGAGTACGATTTTTCCGACTGGGTGGTAGTGGGGGATACATCCAGGGATCAAAATGTCGGTTTTTTATTCGGTATAGCGAGTATCATGAATTTTGTAGAAACTATTGAGTTACGAAAACGTGCTGGAGCTTTATTAGGTGAGGTGGTAGACAATCTGATTCGAAATGATTGGAAGGTGATTGAGCCCTTAGATGGAGATATTAATTCTCTTCGAACTAATGGAGCAGATATGGATGGAGGTCCGACCGCTAGTTGGGAGCTTCCTCCCGCATTTTTACGAGTTGCTATGGAAGTTAATCCATCAAAATATACTCGATTATACCAAGAAAGTTTAACGAGATTGAACTTCTTAATGATGCAGAATAACTACAATGGATATAAAAATGTCTGGCCATCTTTTTATCCCGTAAATCTCAACTGGATGGTGAGATTTTCTTGGTGGTATACCGATAGGAACTCTGGTATCAGTAAAACCTATTATGACTTGCTGGAGGATCATTACCAAGCAATAAAATGTTTGAAAAATGCATTCTTTCAAACACTATACTTAGCTTTCGATCCTCAGAATCGAAATCCTGATTCTGCCGCTGCGAGCTTGTCCCACTATACTCATATTCTCTTGGAGATAAATGATTCATTAGCCCGAATGGCTGATGATTATTGGAATGGATTTAATGTATATCAACAACCGGATTATTCGGAACTCGCATCATATTTCGAAGACAATGGGTTAGACTACTCAAATGAAGCAGATCGATTGGAATTGCTCATGGATCCAGTTGCAGAACGATATTCCAACAATAAATTTCTAAAATTTTTGGACGATGCAGTAGGCTGGGGTGAATTAAAGGGGCACACTTTATGGTCACTGCCATTTGACTGGCGCACTAGAGAGGATTGGATCTGGCAGAGGTCTCCCTTTAATCTGCGTATTGCCACTCCCCCCTCCTATGATATTTTACGTGAGGAATCATTAGCGGATTTCACCGCCATTTATTGGTGGGCACGGTACATGAATTGGATCGATGCCCCTAATATTGCTCTTAATATCACACCGCAATTCGTAGCATCGAATGATGTAGCTCAAGTTTGGCAGGGACATGGTCGATTAAGTGAATTTTGTAATTCTACAAGCATCTTGGAGGGAATTCAGAAATGAATAAATTTGAAACTTCCGAACTTTATCTCTATGGGTTCGATCTGGTTAAATTTCTTCACATTACCTTCCAACTTATTTTCGTGCCCGTAGCTCTGGGATGTTTACAGCATAATTTTCAAATTCTGGTCCCACTCCCAGTGGGTATATTTATTCTGTTATCCATATTCTGCAATATTGTCGTGTTCATCCCTCATTTAGTGGAAAACAGTCACAAGTTCCTGATCTCGAAGTCTTCTTCTGAGATTATTTTTGTATCTCGTCGACTGCATAAAGAATTAACCAATAAGTATGATTTTTCCGACTATTCTCTCACCATAAACCGAATCCATGAACATTTCGGATGGATGTTTGTGTTTTTCTTGGGGTTTGCGTGGAATTTTTATCTTCAATCTGAAGGAGCGAAATTATTGAGAGTAAAAGCATGGTATCAAGGATTTCCTATGTTTTTCTATGGATTTTTCACCGTACTGTTCTACTTAGTTATGTGGTTCCTTCCCGATAGAAAATTTCAGCTCCATAACCAGAACAATCCTAAAAAATCCACCACTTTGCTCATTCCATCCTTTATAGTCTCGGTGAGAAAGAAGAATTTGTATTTTGGGAAGAATCTGGTGTCGAAAATCAACCGATTGTTGGCTATGGAATCCGCATCGGAATCAAAAACTTCCATGTCATTTTTACAAAGTAATTGGGTGCACCTAGTTCAATGCTGTACTTGGTTTTTGATCTGGATCTTGGGAGCACCCTTCACCTTTGATCTTTATCATTACCAATTTGTAGCTGCATTTGCCTTCATTCTATTGGTTTTCCATTTACGGAGATTTTTATTCAAAAGCGAATCTCCTACCAATCCTTGGTGGATTTATCCCTTCTGGGCAGTAGTGTTTCATGAAGTAGGAATTAAAGCATGGCATGTGACTGCCTTGGCAACCTTATCTCCATCTTCCATCATCTGGACTCTCCCCGTCTCATGGTTTCTCTATATTTTGGTTATTGGGGCAACCTTACTCGAATTCTTGAACTCAAAAAACCGTAACTGGACAGTATTCCTATCGATTCTTATTATGGAACTGGGGCTTCAATTCACGTCATTCTTATCAACATATAGAATTATTCCGTTTTTTATTTCCTTAATCGAACTAGGACCCTTAATTTAATCTATTTTCTTGTTCTGCCGTTTTCAACGATATGGTTCCCAAAGATAATGCAGATTATAATTGTAAGTAAAGAAATTTATTCCCCGGCTGCGTTCAATATATTTTAAATATTCAACATTTATCCCGTGTTGTTCAGCAATCTTGTTAACTGAAATACTTAATATTATCATAAAAATTAATCGAACGTATAAAATCTAATACACCATTTAATATCAAAATATGGTTGCCCTAAACTATACCAAGTATCTTTAGATTGAGAATCCAATGTCAGTGTTTTTTTATAGAAATGGATAGCTCCTCGGAATTGTTACAAATCGTAATATAACTCAGCAATTTCAAAGCGTACCTCATCATCTGTTTTATCTAGTTTTCAGTGTGGGTATCCTTATCTAGAAAAAATTATGCTATTATACATATTAATTTAGACGAACCTCATAGGTAAAAGCGTTTATGAAATATTCTCATAATCGATAAGGTGTTTCATTTCAGATCTATTATAAAACACTTGGATTTATATTGTAGATTGATAGAAATGATGTTATTTATTAACTCTGTTAAGTTAATAAACTTTATTTAGAAGGTTTCATATTTCAAAGGTGAGTGATTTCTTTAGAGTGGGGGTTAGGAATAGGTTTCTGAATGATGGGGATTTGAGGGAGTCCCTTATTCCAATTACTTTCTTGTTGTTCATGGTCTGATTGTAGATTAATCGAGTAGTAAATTCAGTTATAGTATTGAACATAACCGAACTAGCGACATTGAGCCAAATGACACTGGCATAATATAAAATCTAAATTAGTAGGTGTATGAAAATTAAAATCAATAAGAAAAAGCAGAATTTGGATGTGAAGGGGTTTTTTAAATCTAAATATCAAAAAAGCCTGGATTTAGAAGATTTAATTGAAATTGGTAATTTGTATTATGAAGAAGGAATTTATTATGAGGCTGCAAAATATTATGACCTTGTTTTAGATGAAAATCCAGACCTTATTCAGATTTGGAAGAAAATTGGAAATTGTTTTCTGAAAACTGGGGAATATAGTGAGGCAAATATGTGCTATACCATAGCGTATGAACCAGTTATTGATTTAAAGAATCATTATGAAGAAATGATGGAGCAGGAGGATTATAATGAGAATGAAGATGAAGAAGGATTGGTAAAAGAAGAAAGAGAGGAGGAGGGGGAGGAGGGAGCAGTAAAAGAAAATGAAGAATATTTCTTGAGTAAAAGTCTCTTGAAAAAACTGATTCATAGGCTGCGAAACCGATTTGCTACTACTACTAAAACACCCCTATCTTCTAAATTACCACTTGTTAATGTTTCACGTAGATCCTGGGAATATCTTGTGAATGGTTCCAATAATTCCTTATGGCCATTCCCCATAACATTGGCTTGTGATGCTAGAAGATATGTATGGTTCTGCACGAAATATGGGTGGCATCGTAAGAAAGAAAGGATTTTTGTTGACGATGAGGAGTATCCCGTCGTTTGGGACATTGTGCATTTGCTATTGAAACATACATCTAGAGGAGGACGTTTTCATATCACCGATTCCATGGTGTTTCTTGATCGAAAGAAATATTATGAAACAATTTGTCGTATTAAAATTATAGAAGGGAAAAATAATGTGTGATTTGCTATAAAAAATATCCAGCATTTAGATGATTCCGATAATTCAATCCACTTAGCATTTAAGAGCGCGAGTTGAAAAATGCATTTAAATTTGGGAGCCTTCTGTTTATGTTGATTTAGGTATGAATATAATCATAAATACCTTAGATTAGTGTTTTTACCAATGCATCTAATCTCTCTGCATTGTAGCATTCCACTTCACGTCCATCAAAGTGGTCAATTTCAAATTCAAAATTTTTGCTGAAAATGATGTACTTGTAGTTCATATCTCTTGCTTTTCGGTTATAGAGAATATGATCTTCATACCGAATTGCTTGTTTCATAAGTGCGTTTGGGTTTTGGGGTTTATTTGTCCATTTGCATATCCCCAATAATGCTTCATTCTGTTGGGGATCGAATGCTAGAATGTCGCATTCCTCCATCACTTGATCTATTTTTCCCCACCAACGTCCAATAAGTAAAACGACCATGGATGCAATTTGCTGCCACGTTAAGAACGAATTCCAAGAGAATATTGAAATTTGGTTCCCCAAAAGAGTCATTCATCCAATTTATGGTTTTGATTATGAGAAAGAACAGATTTTTTATATTCAAGAATGGTTGGTGAAGAATCAGCAGAAAGATTTGGGGCGAAATAAAGAATTAAATAAGGAATATGTGACATCAAAAAAGAATGCAGAGCGTTTTTAGAAGGATTATGAAAAATATGGCGAATTCGCTTACATGATTATTAAAATGTATTCATGAATGGGTGTTAAATGAATCAAGTCAATAATGTTGATAGGACAAGTTTCTTACTTATGCTAAGAGGGTTTATCTTGTGTGAATTACTCGGATTGTGTTTTAATCGGCAAATTAATGCGAGAATCTAGTTTCACGCGTTGAAGAGACGTGGAATTTATAATCCCCGTGGTTGGGGTTTAGCTTATCATCCAGATGAATCTGCTCAAATTTTGAATTGACCTTTCCAATATTCTTATTTCTCGAAAGGTCTAATATTGATCTAAGGAGAATACTTCGATGAGTTATCAATCTAATAGTTTCCGGGTATTTGTTAGTTCTACTTTCAAAGATATGGAAGCAGAGCGTAATTACCTTCAAAAATTTGTTTTTCCAAGGCTAAAACATATCTGTAAATCCTACGGATTTGAATTCCAAGCAGTAGATTTGCGCTGGGGAATTGATGAAGAAGCTTCTATAGACCAAAATGGAGTAAAAATTTGTTTGGACGAATTAAAGCGATGTCAAGAAGTATCTCCACGTCCAAATTTAATTGTACTACTCGGGGAACGATATGGATGGACTCCTCCCCCCGCTGAAATTCCCGAAATAGAGTTCCAAAAATTATTTTCTTATATAAGAAGGTCTGACCGTAAACTGGTAGAATTTTGGTATAAATTGGATACAAATTCAATATTTAAAATTAATGAATCTACTCATTGTGGAACTTATAAACTAGCACCTCGCAGAGGGATTCATGCAAAATGGAAGGAATATACAGAATGGGAACCAGTTGAACGCCAATTACGAGAAATTCTTTATAATGCAGCTATAAAATCGGAGGTAAATGCAAAAAATTTACTCAAATATTATTCATCAGCAACACATCAAGAAATAATATCAGGAGTTATTGAACCCGCAGATGCAAAAAATCATGTGCATTTTTTCATGAAAAACATATCAGGAGTATCTCCGACCGAGAAATTGAAAGATTTTGTTGAAACAGATTCTACTAAGAAGGAGTATCTTGAACGTCTTAAAATGATACTAAGAAAAGACTTTTCTGATCATGTCCATGAATATTCTGTTAACTCGGCAAACTCGGATGCTTTTAAACAGTATTTAGAGGAATTTGGTCGACATGTATTCGATGCTTTGTGGACCAATATAAATATGCAAATCAACCGTTTTGTCAGAAAATCGGAACTTGAGCAGGAAAGTGAATCCCAGATGGCTTTTGCTCAGACCCGAACAAAAATATTTGTGGGGAGAAACGCTGTTTTAGAGAAAATTATGGATTACATTCATGATACCACAAATGATCCGTTAATTATAATGGGACCTTCCGGTTCGGGAAAATCAGCTTTAATAGCAAAGCTAGTTCATGAAATACATAAATCAAATCCCGCTAGTATAGTTCTCCCCCGCTTTATTGGTACAACAGTAAAATCTTCCAATTCACTCACTTTGCTAACAGATTTATATCAAAATATTGTTAAAATGCCTAATATCTCTTTTAAAACCACAGAAACCATTACAGATAAAACATTTACAGATTATCCGAAATTTGCTCGTTATTTTACAGAACTGGTCAGTACGTGTGATATTGGAGATAAAGCGATTCTCTTGATAGACGCTATCGATCAGCTAAGATCGAATGATATGGGAAGAGACCTCCAATGGATCCCTCAAGTCTTAGGAAAAAATATAAAAATTGTAATCTCATGTGCTTTAGATGCAAAAGACTTGGTGGGAATATTAGATACTCGCTTCAAAACCAGAATCCTTCACATCCCCCCTCTTTCTATCCAAGAAGGAGATGAAATTCTGAAATTGCTACTGAAAGACACTTCACGAGCTTTAACATCCTCTCAATCAGACGAAATTCTAATGAAATTTAAGAAATTAGGAAACCCCCTATTCTTAAAAGTAGCTTTTGAAATATCACGTAGGTGGAACTCATTCGATCCCCCTGAATCAACCATTCTTCCGGATAATATTGAAGCTTTAGTGGAACAATATTTATCATCACTAATGATCCAGTATGATTCAGAATTTGTTAAACGCGTATTGGGATATTTAGTCACATCTCGTTATGGATTAACAGAATCTGAGATAGTAGAAATTCTTAGTTTTGATTCTGAATATTTCACCAATTATTACCTCAAAAAAATTTTCCACCCTCTCCCCGAACCGAGACTTCCATGGATTGTGTGGTCTCGTTTTTTTGCAGTTATGGAACAATTTTTCACGCAAAGTGGAATCTTCAATGTTACCACTTTTTCTTTATTTCACAGACAGTTTAAACAGATAATTACAACTCTATTCCTACCTGAAAAAACAAAAAAGCGTTTTCACCGCATACTTGCAGAATATTTTGCTCAAAAACCTCTGTATTATAAGGAGGGTGAGAAAAAAACTGTAAATTATCGAAAACTATCTGAACTTATTTATCACCTACGCGCTGCGGAAATGTTTCAAGAAATTGAATACTATTTGACTGATCTCGAATATATTGATGTAAATTGTGGAGCTGGATTAATCGATGCTCTATTACAAGATTTCTCAGAAGTTATGCAAGTAAACACTCATCAATGGAAGGATCCCTCCATTTTACAGGAAATATACGCGTTTTTACGTAACCAATCTCATATTATTCGAAAATTTCCCCAGTTATGTCTTCAACAAGCTGTAAATCAATCTGAATTCCAAAATTTAGCCAAAAATGCAGAAATCCAATTGCTTAACCCTGCACAAAAGCAACCGTTTATTAAATTACTAAATAAACCACAAGAGAGAAATCCGCTAGTATTAACTTTCCAAGGGCACCACAGTCCCGTTAATGATTGTTGCTTTTCTCCAGATGGATCCATAATTGCGTCCGTTTCAGCTGATAGTACTATTATATTGTGGAATTCAAAAACTGGTGCACGGATGAAAACATTATACGGACACTCCAAAGAAGTCAATTCCTGTGATTTTACGCAGGACGGATCAAAGATTCTTTCAGGATCGAGTGATGGTACATTAAAACTTTGGGATGTTCAATCAGGAACTACGCTTAAAACCTACACATTTGATGGTATTCCAATTGAAGATAGTAGGCTATCCCGCGATGGATCTACAATTCTTGTAGCAAGTAACGAAGGGAGTATACGATTAGTGGATACAAATTCAGGAAGCATTATTACGACGTTTAAAGGACATGGTAAAGCTGTGAAATGCTGCCGTTTTAGTCCCGATGAATCAATGATCTTATCTTCATCAGATGATTATCTGCTTAAATTATGGGATGTTGAAAAATCTGAGGAAATTTTCACGCTAGAGGGTCATACAGGATGGATAAATACGTGTGCTTTTTCTCCGAATGGTGAAACGGTAATTTCGGGATCCTATGATCAGTCATTGAGAGTATGGGATGTAAAAAGCAGCAAAGAATTGGCATCTTTTCGAACAGGTAGTTTTATGAATTGGATAAATGCATGTGCATACTCCCCCGATGGCTCAGTTATCGCTTTTGGCTGCGGTTCGAGCATAATTATATGGAATCCGAAAACGAATGAACAATTAGCTAACATCTATAACGGTGATTATTACTCAATCACTTTCTCTCCTGATGGTTCTCAGTTGTTAACAGGATGTAGAGATAGCACTCTGAAATTGTGGGATGTAAATACAATGATGGAAGTATACCTCTTGCATGGAACCCGGGATATTCTATCAGAGAAGATACTTGGATTCTCTCCAAATGGATCTATATTCATTACGGTGGAATCACAGTATTCCTTGAAACTTATGGATTCCGTAACAGACGCACAATACATTGTAAAACTCTGGGATTCTCATACAAAAAAAGAATTGAAATCTCTAAAAGGACATCTAAAAGATATCACTTGTTATGATTTTTCTCCCGATAGTACTCAATTGGTCACTGGTTCGATAGATCATACGTTAATCATATGGGATATTGCAAGCGGAACTGCACTACACGTACTGCGGGGACATACAACTTACCTAAAATTATGTAGCTATAGTTTAGATGGGCAAAATATCATCTCCCTTTCGAATGAAAACACGGTAAAAACTTGGGATGTAAAATCGGGTAAAGAAGTTAATAGTAAATCTAATCCCGTTAAAAGTTGTACTATGTGTAGTATCTCTCCAGATAAGACCAAGATTTTAGTGATCGGTTCATCACGCAATTTAAAATTGTGGAATTTGCTATCTGAAAATCCCCCAATTACCCTGGAAGGCTTTTACACGGATCCTATGCATTATGCATTTGCTTTCTCCCCGGATAGCTTAAGTTTTATCACAAAAATAGGAAAAAATGAACTGGCGATATGGGATGCCCAAACTGGAGTGATGTTGCGATCATTTACTGCTCATTCAAGGAATATTTCTACATGTTTGTTCAATCCTAATGGTGATATCATAGTTACGGGTTCATTGGATAGAACAATAAAACTCTGGGATATTCATACGGGAGAAAATATTAAAACATTAACGGGTCATAGTAAGACGGTTGTAAATAGTATTTTTTCACTGGACGGCGACTTTATCATATCTGGATCAGATGATGAAACAATACGCATGTGGGATTTAGAAACCGGGAAAAATGTTGCGATATTTCCAGAAGCACGTTTTTTACGAGAAATGGCAATAAATAAAAATGGATTACTTATTGCTATTGACTCTACGGGACTTAAAATGATGGAATTAAGAAACTACGATAATAAACTCAAATCTCAAGCCAAATTCTGAACGGAATGTGGTAATCGGCGCTCTGACCATTCGGTTTTGAGATCTTTTTTTCAAGCAAGTTAGTCAAATTTAGTGCATCTATTTCGGATTCAGGGAGTTTTCCCTCTCTTGATATATGCAAATAGCAAACAAAAAATCAAAAAAATTATTGAACGGTTATGTTTTCGATGCATTCGGGAAATATGTATTACTTTTCGGAAAGATGAAGCAGGAGATCCGATAGAATTCGATGCTTTAGACTATTCTCTATTAAAAGAAGAATGGCAAAAAAAAGAAAAATTTAGATAAAAAAAGACCTGAGAATCCATTCATCCCCTTATTATCCCTTTTTTTCCATTATAAAGGGAAATCAATATGTAGTAATTTTATGATTGTCCACATTTAGAACATCAAAAAAATGAGCCCGTATGTAATGACTTTTTGATCATTATGTAGGTTTTTTTATTGATATTCCGAATTTCATAAAGTAATTTATTTAGAATGTACAATTCCCTGCTCTCAATTAATTCCTCTCTCCAAAGAAGTTGAAGAAATTCGATAAAAAATCTCAAATTTAAACCGTGCATTTTACCATATGGATATAATGGTCTATCCTCAGTCAATATAATGGGATTGAGTCGCTTTTTTAATCCAAATATACTTGCATCTGCATTTGCATTTGATTTCTGTACTTTTATCAAAGATTTTACTTCATTATTGAATATATCAGAGAAAAAAGAATATAAACAGAAAGATCAAAAACAAACATGGAAATAACAAAGTGAACTAATAATGAATGAAACACAAGAGGAAGTTCAGAGGCAAACCCCTTCATTTTTTGGTCTATTTCTCTGCGCATTATTTGGGTTTATCGGAATAATAATAGGTTTAATCCGACTTGCTAAAGGAAGAAAAAATTCAGGGAACCGCATCATAATTTTATCTGCGATCGGGTTTGCTATTGTAGTCGCATTTGGGTCCGCAAGTGTAATTGTGCCTTATTTAGGACTTGTGGCACTTCTCCCCTTAATTGGAGTGGTAAACCATTTTTATAAGAAAATTAAAGATGGCACTTATCCATGGGATTAAATCAGCGATAAACGCTCCGAGAGCAGATACCAATATGGAAATTTAAGACTTATAAGTCTAAGAACCAATCTCTACAGACTTAAAAGAACGAATAATGAGCATAGTGGAGAATTTCTAAAATCAGAACCAGTGTTCTAAAAATTCCTTTAGAGAATAGAGCGGAATATCCACAAAAAGTGTCTTTATTATAGGGTTTCATCTCAGAAAGAGTGCACTTAAAATATGGATAAGATTATTTTTCTTGCTATATGTACTATCAGTGGCGGAAATATTTATTCCTCCAAATCCTGAGCAATATTTTCTAATTCAACCTTTTTTTCATGGAAATTAGTTATACTAATTGCATTTATTTCTGATTCAATGAGTTTTCCCCCTCTTGATAATTGAATCATGGGTTTGTATCTCGAAATTGCAAACAATATTTAGTCCAAGGAGGACTCTTACTTGCTAATAATTCTCATTTGGATGCCGGGATAGCACATTTGGACTCTGACTTTGATTTAATTGGAGTTATAAACTATCGTACAAACAAGTTCTATTTCTCTGAGAAAGACTTGGATCATTATTTCATCCCGAAAAATCCCAAGATAAACCATACGCTGGAGCATTTGCTTCGACTGCAGCGAGGTGTAAATTACACAAAAACTGCGTCTCATTATTTGTTTAGAAAAACTGGTGTATTTCAAGAAAATTAAATATATCAAAAGATGCAATACTTGAGTGAGAGTGAAAAATGTGTGTGAATTATTAGGATTGTGTTTTAATAAAGAAGTGAATACGAGAATTTCGTTTAATGAATTTAAATTACATAGTGAGGGAAATCCAGATGGGTGGGGATTAGGATTTTATCCTGATAGAGCAGTAAGAATCTTTAAAGAACCTATTACTGCGAAAACAAGCAGATTAGTGGAGTTTATCCGGGAATATGAGGAAATTCGTTCCAAAATTTTTATCTCGCACATCCGATTAACAAGCGGAACTAAGGTGTGTTATCGAAATACTCACCCCTTTTGCAGAGAATTAGGTGGAAAACAGTATGTGTTCGCTCATAATGGAACTTTAGGTTGGTACAAAAAGAAAGATGGTTTGGAATTAGGAGATTATAGAACTGTGGGAGAAACTGATTCAGAATGGGCGTTCTGCTGGTTAATGGAGCAATTGAAAAATCGTTTCGGAACAGAAAAGGATTCGACCAAAAAATGGTCTCATGATGATTTTGACTGGTTACATGAGAAATTTCTATATATTAACGAATTTGGAAATTTCAATTGTTTAATGAGTGAAGGGGTGCACCTGTTTTCCTATTATGACAAGAGAGGATATAATTCTCTATTATATTTAATCCGAAAGAAGCCATTCGGGTCTATTAGGTTGCTAGATGATGATTTCCAAATTAATTTAAGAGATGAGAAAGACCCGGACGAACAAGGGGTGATCATTGCAACCAGGCCGTTGACGGATGAAAATTGGGTGAGTTTCAAGCCTGGTCAGCTGATTGTAGTTGAAAATGGGAGAATTTTATTCAATTAAAATAAAGTAAAAATTGAAGAAAGAAAAATGTATTTAATTTAGAAAAGAGGATTAAAAATGAGTGAACAAATGGAAAATAAAAACGCAATCTTGTATTCAACCGAAGAACATAGAGATCTCGTCTTTAGGAAAATGAAACAAATAGAGTCCAGATGGATAAAGATTGTTGAGGATTTTTTTTCAAAAGGAGAAAAATTGGATGTTCTAATAATAGGTTGGATAGACAAGCATGTTCCTATCCTAACGGATAGATAAACTTGTTTATGTTCACATCAGTAGCATACGGACCAAGGTCCTAGGACCACGGACCGACCCTTTTATATGTGTTCGGCATGTTTATGTGTTTGTTAGAACGTGTTCTAACGAACACGTAGAATTTGTAAAGATTTTTGCTTTCGGGATTCGGTGGAGTTTTACGATAGTTTTCACTTATTGAGATTACTATTTAACAGAAAGGGTGGAATAGATGTTGATTAGTGCAAATATAATGCAGTGCTGATATTCACGTCTTTGAGCAATAATCGATGTTCTAATTTCACATCATCCGAATAATTATAGGCATAGTAAGTATTTTCGAAAAAGTGCTGGAGATCTTCTATCGAAACCTCTCTGCCTTGATGAATTAACAATAAGATTTGTTCACGCAACGCCCCGATATTGTTGAACACGCTTTCTATTGGATTATATTTGGGTATTAACTCCTTTTGTTCCATAGAGTCTTTAAAATAGAACTCTTGCACCCGTTCTCTTTCATCCGCATTGGTAGCAAGAATGATTCCCTCGCCCACTAAGTCCAATCCCGGTCTCCCGGCTCTCCCCAATAATTGAAAGGTTTGATTTGCCGGGGCTTGATAGTTTTTAACTCGTCTAAACCTATCATAATGTCTCGAATAGCAAGGAAGTCAGTTCTTTATAAAACCAAAAATAAGCATGTATCCAACACTCACTTTACAATTTATGTTTATTTATTCGTAAGGTCTAATCGAACTTAACACGCTTAATAACCAATTTAACTCCACCTAATCAACTATTTATTTATCTATTTGCAAGGGTGTTAATTTATGCAAAGAAAAATAAACATGCAAAGAAAACACATAAGCATGGCGAGAAAATTTTCAGGGAGCACAATTTTTTTTTTCATAATTTTTGTTATCTCTACCATATTGATTTTTTTTGTTTGGTATGAAATTTTCTTTTTACTATTATTAGGAATATCTACAATTTCTGGAGCTATCACTATCTCGAAAGGGATTAAAGATAAAGCACAGAACCCCTATTCTGGCGGTACAAAATTCTTCTTGGGACTTTTTTTGTTTTCCATCGCAATGATTATTTTTGGATATGTAGGAGGAATTTATAGCTATTTCTATTACTATATTTTCTTCTTAATTGGGACTATCTTCATCTTTGTTGGTGTTGGTTCATTAATTCTAACTATAATTCTTTTGATACGAGATCGTAAGCATCCTCCGAAAATTGGGGAAGTCAAATTTCCTCCTCAACCTTCCATAATACTAACGAGACCAACGAAACCTATTAAATTAGATGAATTAAAACAAATGCTTGGAATTGCCTCTCATTTGCGAATTGAGGATATTGCTACCGGTTTAGATACTGATCGGGGGCATCTACTCAAATTTATTTCACAGAACACCCATGAACTGCCTCCGTTTCGAATAGAAGACGAATACATTTTTATTTTACGAAAAGAACCTGATTGGGTCTGTCAAGAGTGCGGAACACGTAATTCTGGGGAAGCACAAGTCTGTGAAAAATGTGGAGAGGCGAAAAAGTAATGAATTATAACGAGAGAATAAAGTTCGACCTATACCAGCAATTCGGAAATATATTCATTTTCATAGGATTTATTTCAATTCTGCGAGTGGTATATATTATTTCTTTTATGATTGGATATGAATTTGCAATTCTAATTTCCTCTTCCTACTCCCTAGCATACCACATCGGAATTATATTGCTTTTGAGTGTCAATTTTAGATTATTTAAGTCTCAACCTACTGATGAAAAGTTCAAATTATACTATCAATTTTTTCTGATTTGGGGAATAATAGGAATCTCCATGACAGTAGTAGATTTTATTCTTGGTTGGACGGATAGTTTAGATGAAACCATGAGGGAAATGATACTCCTTGTATTAACAATTATTATGTTTCTTACCAATATATTTGGTATTTTTGTGTGGGTGAAACTAGGTCAATATGGAAAAACCCGTTTAGCTCCATTTGGAACTATAATCAACATTGGAAGCATATTATTATCCATATGTGCGGGTATTGGTGCATTTCTCTCATTCATCGCTATATTTTACATGATGTTTGGCGGAGATCAAAATATCGACACGATTGTAGGTATATTAAGCATTTTTTCCTATTTTTCTACCGCTGTTCTCGAAATAATAGGATATCTCCTTGTGGGAATAAATATCAAAAAGTCCATTATACCTACCCAACAAGCGCCTATAAGACAAATTTCAATTCCCACTCAGATATATTGCATTAACTGTAGTTCAAAATTTTTACCGAACTCAGAATTTTGCCCAAAATGCGGATGGAGTACAAGAGACTTATAATAAGGCTGTTAGTTTAGAGTATTATAATTGAATAATATTGCTCTCTCGAAAAATCCGTTCCAGAAACGAGATAAATTCATGGATACATAATTTCTGATATTTTTATTAGGAATATTCTCATGCATTAGATTTAAGCAAAAAAATTATGCTTGTATGAATCGAATATTATACATAAATGTTAATAGCCAAGAAAAGAATCTTTGTTCCCGAGGTGAAATTAACGCATCACAAAAAGATTAAATTAATCGTGTTGAGCATTGTAATTTTATTTTTCCTTGTACCTATGATGTTTGCAAGACAAGAATATAGACTTGTTCCCAAATCAAGCGATGGGGGGTATGTAGAACCTGGCTATATTATTTCTGATTTTAACGATCAAGTGGACAATATCAGAAAAGGTATTGAAAAGGATGGGATTTTCTATGCTTTGGATGGAATTAGTTTCATCCATAATTATAACAAAATCACTAAAATTCCAATCTATCATCCCGAAATTTTAATTTTGGCACAGGAATTTCGAAAAACACATCAAGATTATATAGATTGTATAA
>JAFGBS010000031.1 GCA_016933055.1 Promethearchaeota archaeon
CACCGTATCAATCGTGGAAAGGTCTGTTATAGTGATTCGGATATCCACATCCGTACCCAATTCAGTTGGATCGCCACTTGCTTCATTTAATCCAGAAAGAGAAGGTGCAATAGTATCTTGAACTGTAATAGAATCAGCAAGTGAACTTAAATCACCAATAGTGCTAGCATTCGCGTAAATTGTAAAAGGAATGTTACCTACCGCATTTGGTTGCCATGTATAATTATATTCATTTCCCGATCCCCAAGTCATTGTATAATTGATCCCACCTATATCAATAAGAACGGTATCCACTCCATTGTCGGTATGGTTTATATCAACCGAAATATTGGCATAATTTCCATACTCCAGTGGGTCGGTTTTGGTCAAATTCTCAATGGTTGGACCGATACTTGCTTTAGGAAATATGCTGGGAAAATCATGAGAAAAATCATCTTCTATCTTAAAACTATTTAAAGTCGTTGGACTTGATTGAATTCCAAAAATCAATCCAAAAAATAGGACAAAGAACAAAATTATAAAGAAGGATTTTCTTACAAGTGTTTTCTTTTTTCGTTTACAAGTGTTTTTTCCTCTTAAAATCTTGGCTAAAGTCATGTTAATCTTTTCCATTTAATATTGCTAATAATTTTTGGTTAATAGTCGAATTCCTCAGTTACAGATGATGAATTCTACTCTACTCCAATAAAATATTGTAATAAGTAAGAGTGACTATTTAATTACTTAATTAGGAAAAATAATTGTTCCAGTTGCTTAATGAATATTCATCCAAATACTGGAGGTTATCGCAAAAATTTCAGTGTTAGGTGTAAAGTAAACTATGACGAGAGTGGGCATATCCGTCCGTATTTAACAAATCCATTTCTTAAATCTGTATCACAAATGCAGCCGTTTCTCCGATCTTGATATTGATAAGGTTATTCCAATGATGATCATCGTTCTATGTGCTAGGTTTTGGATAATGGTGGAATGTGCCTTTACAGTTATCGAACTGTTGTTCTGACTGATCATTTTTTTCTACTTGACTTGATATTTACTCACGTTTTATTCTATCGCTACTTGAATAAATACATATGATACAAGTTAAAAATACTAAAAACCCAAAATGTTTGGGAATAGAAAGGAATAGGTCACGTTAATGATAAAAATCGCAAAAAAATTTGTTTATTTTCAAAAAGAGAAATACAAGAAAAATGTAGAATAATAATTTATTCTTCGTTTATTTCAATACATTGTTCTGGACATTGAGATTCGCAGCTACGACACCCTGTGCAATTCTCCATCGCAAGTATTACAGTTTTGCCCCCTTCGGGTTCTCCATAAACATCAAATGCGCAAACATCATAACACGTCCCACAGCCAGTACATTTATCCATATCTATGTTTATTTGAAATGACATAATCTTTACCTCGATATTGTGATAACACTTTACCTAACTATTTGTTCCATTTTAAAGCTTGTGCTCAATTTATTCCCTATTTCCGAACACATTGAAGGAATTACTCTTAATAAAGCACGAACCTCCTCCATAAATACGGGATTTTAATGGGATCTCTAATAGGAACACCATTGCGAACTAAATCTTTCAAATCTTCCAGAATCATCCATATCTATTTATGTTGCGATTATGTTATTTTCTCATAGCTTAATAGTAGATAATCAAATCCAAATTATGAGGAACCACAAATGTCATGGAAAGATCTCTATTCGGAAGTAAAAGCGAAAAAAATGGCGGCATTAGGAAAGAAAGATGTCGTAAAAGCAGTAGAAGAACATGGAAAAATCTTAGCTATTCGAGGAAAGTATGAAAAACCCGAAAAAGTAATAAAATACTCTTATGCATCGGTAAAAGATATTATTAGTCCCAGTCAAGTTCCCAAAACCAATCTGTCGAAGTATGATGTAGTATTAATAGGGTGTCCAGGTTCAGAAATCCCTAAATCTGGAATGACTAAGTTCCGCGACTATGTAATCAACGATGGAGGTTGGATTCTAACTACGGATTGGTGTCTACGTACAGTCATCGACGATGTATTTCCGGGATTTATCCATTGGAATGGCGAAAAGACCGACGACGCGGTTGTGAAATGTGAGATGGTCGATCCCCATCATCCTTTCCTAGATGGAATATACGGAGAAATTGTCACAGGGCAGTATTCGACAAAAGGTTCTAAGAGTCCTACTTTTTCATGGTGGTTAGAAGATAAATCCTTTCCAATAACGATCATCCGTCCAGAACTGGTTACAGTACTTATACGAAGTCCTGAAATTGGCAAGAGATGGGGTAAAGATCCGGTTTTAGTATATTTTGATGTGGGGAAAATGGGTGGTCGAGTTATTCATATGATCTCCCATACACATCTACAAAAGGGAGGGAAAAAGGGACATTTCGTATCCGCAATGATTTTAACGAACATTTTGGATGAAAAAGTAGGTATTAAGCATGGTGTAAGGAAATCCGGAGGAACTCCTCAATATGCGGATTACGGTAGTACCAGTTCTAGCTATTCTTCTGGTATTGAATGGGCAAGTCCTGCCACTGGGAGTGTTGGTCAAAACAGCTATGCTCTTCCTGAAAGTCAATCGCAAGGTACTACGCCGGAATTATTCGGAACAGCCCAAATTGTGGAAGTTATTGATAAGAACACCATACCTGTTGGTCAAAAATGTGCATTGGGGGATGGAAATTTCGTGGATTACGTGGGGAAAGTCTATAAATGTGGAAAATGTGGGACTTTATATCACGAAAATTGTCTAAATATTCAATTACAAGACGGCACGTGTAAAATTTGTGGGAGCATCTTTTTATTTTGACTCGTCTTGACTGATAGAATTCTTCTCTTTACATTCTTTTTTCCTTTCTTGCAACATAATGGCTTTTTCCAATGTTAAATTTCCATTATAAACTTCATTTGCCAGATCTCTGGATAAGGATAATTTGCCTTGACTTTTTTTTCGTGAGGCTCTTTGAATATGCTTTAATTCGGAAATATGAGCTTCTTTGCTAAATAATTGCTTTAAATCAGAATCAGTTAATTCCTTCCCATGTCGATATCCAATAATTATGGCAGCTTGTTCGTCTCTTGTTATGGATTTTTTATATCCTGGATAAAACGCTTTAATGTTTTGAATATGGATTCCATTTTGTTTACTAGATCCCGATTCATCTACAAGAAAAATATGAAGTGGACGTAATAATGTTGCGTCCTTTGCTGTTAGAACTCGCAACATGGTACGTAAAGAGCGTAAACTACCTTTTCCTACTTTCACTTCAATATCATTGGACCAGAAACTCTCTGCACATATATTAATACGTTCAATCACCTTTTCTGCCGAATGAACGATTTCCGTAAAAATTAAGGTTTGATCTAGGAAGTATGCTATACCAATATTTTTTTGACCCGGATCAAGTGCAACAAGTAAAGTCGTAAACTTATGAATGCCGTATAGCTCCCGTAAGACATTCAGTATCAAAGATGTAAAACTAGAATACCTCGTGTAATCAATAATAGAATAGAGTGATTTACAATTTCGATAGTTTTTGGTGTGCTGAATTACCTTCTTACCCTCTGCATCAGTGACAATTAAAGAATTCTTCAACGGTAAAGAGGCTTCTGACTCTAATGAAGACCAAATCAGACGCTTTTCCTTTAATTTTCTTGAAAGTAAGTAAAACGCTTTCATATCCCGAATAAAAAGAAGTAATTTTTTATCCACAAGTTTAGATAAAAGTAATAGATTAAAAATATTTCATCAAATCTTAAATTGTGCATCTATATGCAGTTCTCCTTGACGAATCCAAAACTTAATTCCCTAGTAACACCGTCAGAAGAAACTGAAAGTATCATCCATGTCTGGAGTAACGACATTGGGGTAGGTATATCGACTTTTTTTTTTGCTGCATCCCTCTCAAAATTATCGCAAGGTAAAAAAGTGATATACATTAGCACGAAGTCGTTATTTAAAACTGAGAGATTTCAACAATTAATGCAATTCTATACTCCTTTCGATCCCTATAACTTCCTGTTGTATCATCCCACCAGCTTTGCTCAGCAAATTGAAATTATCATGAATTTGGAATTTCTTATTTTGGAAGAGCTTAGGTTACTAAAAAAAAGTTCGATAGGATTGATTGTTTTGGATGGGGCTTCTATTCTTCGCCATTTAGAGTTGAAATCAGAAGAACATAACCAAAAATCTCTGAGAGTATATAATACTACTATAGCTACCTTAGAATTTATCCGAACCACCTATCTGATTCCTATCCTCATTTCAAATCGAGCAGTTATTCGAATTAAAGATGATAAAATAATCTCTCAGCCAGCAAGTAATATAGTAATGGAGTATTGGACAAAAATTCGAATAAAATTGGAACGAACCGATACACCTTCTCTTCGAAATATCAAATTGGAAAAACATCCTACTGCACAAAATCTACCAATTCAAATTCAAACCGAATTAACAGAATCGGGTTTTATTTAATATTGAAATTCTTGTAAAACTCCCTTTAATATCTCTATAGGCGCATCGGTTTTTATGGATTGAGGTTCAAAATGGGTTCTGGACGCTATAAAGCCCCCCTCTCTTAATTTTTCCATTATTTTTAAGGGAGATGGATAAATATAATTCATACTATCTGCGATTTTTGGAATAGAATAAAAATATGGAGGCATTTTATTTTCATCTTTGGCTAACTCAACGAATTTTTTTATTCGATTAAAACTGGGAAACTTTTTTACTGCTGGATCTTCTAATTGATTTTCTAACATCGAGAAATAGTGATCACTATGCAGATTACCCATCCATACTAAACCAGAACTAATCAATTTATTACCACAATTCGGGCATATCCGATCAATCATAGTATTAGTTTCATAATCAAATGATGCTGCAGAGCGAAATTGACACGTTTTGCAATATAAATAATACCCGAACTTCTGAAGATTTGAATTCACACCTAATATTCCCTTTTTGATTAGTACAAACACACGTACGAAATGATTGGCACTAACAGATAAAACAGGTTCAATATAAAGTTCAAATAAATGAGCAATTTTCGCTATATAATAAATTAAAATACGCGTTCCCATTTCTTTCTTGAATTCTGTTCGAATCGGAGCGGTAAGATATTTTCGGATGCATGCTTCCTTTTTAATTCCAAACAATACGGGAGTATCGGTCGCTGTAACACACAATAATCCTCCAATCGTTCCAACAGCGATGCTATACATTGCAGGGGGAATAAATTCACTAGGAGACCCAAAGGGATCGATGTCGATTATATCAAGATAGGAATTTGTTCTCTCATGGAAATGAGTGAGTAAGAGTTTTGTATCCTCAGAAGAAAGAGTATATTGATCAGATGGTATTTCATTCAAATCCAGATTCTTTTTTATGGTTTCTACCGCAATAGGATTAATGTCATTAATAAACACCTTTTCAATAAATGCAAAATTCTTCAATAAACGAAGAGATCGTATTCCTGTTGCTGCCATGGAATCACAATACGATATTTTTTCATTGCGTTGTTTAGCATAAGTTTCTACAATACAAAGTGTTAGATCTCGGTTAATTGTCATGCGAGGATTATAGAATACAGACATGGATTTTCCAATCTTCTTCTTTTCATCTTTAGTGACTTTTTTTTCGGGAAAAAGAAAATGAATTCCTGCTTCTTCGAGTTCGGTTGGGCTATATTCCTCTTGACGATTTTTCAACTTACTTCTTCATAATATACTATCAGCAAAAAGGATAAAGTATTTTCTTCTTCTCACCTAGCATATCCTATGAGTAAGCGTTGGTTAGCTGAACACCGATCTGATGAATACCATAATAAATCAAAAGAAGATGGCTTCCGCGCTCGTTCTGCATACAAACTCCTCCATATTAATGAGAAATTCCATATTTTTAAGAATGTTCGGAATGTACTCGATCTAGGCGCATCTCCAGGTTCTTGGTTGCAAGTGACTTTGTCACAACTAAAAGAGAAACGGACAAAAATTTTGGGTGTTGATCAGAAAAAAATTCGAGAAATCGAAGGTGTGAAACAATTAAAAATGGATGTATACTCCGATCAATTAGAAGATGAGATTAAAACCTATTTTCCTAAAGGAATTGACTTATTATTGAGTGATTTAGCACCAAATACGTCTGGAAATAAGACCTACGATGCAGCTCGTTCGGTGGATTTGGTTAATCGTGCTTTTGAAATAGCAGAAAAATTTCTGCAACCTGGTGGAAATTTGGTGGCAAAACTCTTTCATTGCCCCGAGATTAAGGAATTAAAACGAAAATTTGAGCAAACTTTCCAAAAAGTTCAATTCCACAAACCGAAAGCGAGCAGACAACATAGTAGAGAGATCTTCATCATAGCACTTGGGTATAAAAATAAAAAAAATAATAAATAAACGATTTATTTCAAGCTTGCAGCGTATGCGGCAGCATCCATTAGATTTGTTTTATCCTTATCGAAATTAGATGGTTTAATTTTAACTATCCAACCCACGCCATAAGGATCTTCATTAATTTTCTCTGGTTCATCTTCTAAAGCTTCATTTACTTCAGTTATCTGTCCGGATATTGGAGCAAAGATGTCAGCAACAGCTTTCTGCGCTTCGATAGAAATATCTTCGAAAAGATCACCAGCGGAAAAGCTTGCTCCAACCATATCTCCCGCATTTAAATCACAAGTAATTATATCACCTAATTGATTCTGAGCGAAATCAGTAATGCCAACAATAGTAATATCGCCCTCTTTCTTCACATATTGGTGCTTATCTGTGTAGAATAATCCTTCTGGGATGTTAATTTCTTTATCTTCAATTGTTACTTTCATGTTTTAATCACGTTAAAATTTGGTTCGATCTTGGTTTATTGTTCAGATTAAAAAAGTTTTTTTTTATTAAATACTGTATATCGTGAAGATGATCTTGAACAAAATCCTCAAAGATGAGGAATTTTCTGAAATTTATCATGAAATTGTAGCAAGTTGTGGATTTTCCGAAGAGCAAGATGAGAAAGCAAGGGATCTACTTAGAGATATAATTGTGAAAAGAGAAAAATACTCATTAGAGAACACTTTGCATTCCTTGGAAGCAACAATTCAAAAATATCATCATATTTTGATTGTAGGAGGAGGACCGGATGCGGTTCAAATCTTGAAATGGATAAAAAATCTAACTAATCCCCCTTATATTAATACTAAAAAACTTTTGGTTGTCGCTATTGATGGAGCTGCAGAGCTTCTTCACCATTTGCATATATCTCCCCATATTATTTTTACTGATTTAGATGGATTGACCTTAAAAACTGCAAAAACTATGATGAAATATCGTGACATGTATCTTATCGTACATGCACACGGAGATAATCGACATCGAATCAATGAATTTCATTCTGTTTTGCATTCAACTAACCAACTTATAGGTACAACTCAAAGTAAAACAAAATTTCCGATCATTAATGCCGGTGGATTTACTGATGGGGATCGCGCTTTGTATTTTCTTCAGAATTTTCTCAAAGCTTATCACTATCTCATATTGGTGGGATTTGATTTTGGGAGCACTATTGGAAAATTTTCGAAACCAGAACTCCAAAATAATATTCATGCGTCAGAATTAAAAAGAAAAAAATTAGAGTTTGGTGCGCAAATAATCAAAAATCTATGTAAAAAAATGGAATCTGAGGTAATATTTATCGAATATCTACACAAGTTTATATTTAAGTCGGAATTGGAACAGAAAAGAAAGTGCACTTTTTTTACTGTTACCTTAGCAGAACAAGTAAAAAATCTTATTCCCCATGATCTATTATACCTGAAGTAGTAATTCTAAATGGTATCTTCCTATTGGGTAATAATCTAGAATTAACTAAATTTGCCCAGCGTCGATCTTCTTCTTTTTGGAGATATATTAATTCATCCGTGTAATGATTCAATACATATTCCATTATTGAACGGTCAGTAAAGATGGAATCTTCCGCTTTAAATCCTGTGACCTGACTTGTAAGTATGGTGATTATATTGTATTTTTGGGTGATTTCACGTAGTTCGGTTAAAATCTTTTTTAATGTATCACGAACTTGGATATTAGAAATTTCATCATTCCCTAAATCTACCCGTACATAGTTAGTTAATGAATCGATAATGATGAGTTTAATTTCTTTATCTAATCCCTCGGAGTCTATCTTTCTAAGCATTGTATTGATCGCAGAAGTGCTATTTGCTCTAACTACGCGAATATGCGTGAAAACTTGTGTATCCTCGAACCCGTATCCCTCTGATGCAATTTCTTGAATTCTTTCAGGTCGAAAGGTGCCCTCTGTATCTATATATAATGATGAGATGAAATCCTTGTTTTCTTTATACATTTTATATAATGATATGCATGCATGCATGCAGATTTGGGTTTTACCGGTTGCGTACGCTCCATAAATCAAGTAGACGGTTCCCGGTTTAAATCCATCTTTTAATAACTGATTAAAAGCTTTACTTGATAATTGTATTGGCTTTGAGAATGGCCGATTTGTTTGTTCAGATATTGGTGAAAATGGATAGTGTTTTAAACCCTTTCTTTCTCTAAATTTTTGGACAATAGATTTAGAACTTTTAGTATCACCGTCATTAAGTAATTTCCATTCCGAAGGATTAAAAATTTCCATCTTTCCACCTTATTCCAATTAAATCAAATCTTCTTTATAATTTCATGGAGTGCTTAGAGGATAGTTATTTAATCATAAAAATATCGTATGTCCTTATATTTTTTAAATAGGTTTCAAAAGCTTTTTTATTTTTCGTTAATTCAGTTGAATGAGTGCTATTTACGAGCAAACAATAATTTTTGGGGTCTCTATGGCAAAGAAGAAAACTCAATGTCCGTACTGCGGCAAACTTTATATAAGCTTGGCTCGACATAAATGCAAGCTCGCGCCGAACTCCGAAATGGAAGAAGAGAATCCCCATAATACAAATAGCACAAATGATATGAGTAGGTTTTCGGGGAAAAAAAAGCTTAATTATTCTGAAATTGATAAGGAAGTCTTGGTTCTGGTTAAAAAGAATCAAGAAATCTACAAAGATGAGATTTTAGAATCACTGAATATTGATGAAAAATTATTGGTAAACTCAATCAATCGTCTAAAAACTAAGCAAAAAATTCAAATCAAATCTGATTTGGTTGAAGGCATCCGAAAGGATTTGGTGAAATTTATTGAAGAATATAAAATGAAAACCGATCCCTCCGATAGTAATAAAAATCCCAATACCATAACTTGGGAAACTATGGGTAATTGTCCCTGCTTTTTATGCCCCAATGTAGAAAAATGCAATCTTGGACAAAATGAAACAAATCCTGTTCATTGCCAGTTTTTAGTTGATTGGATTAATTGTAGACTAAGTAATACTCATTATGAAAATCCTTTTAAAGGGAATATTGAGGATAAGAAGAAATAGTATGATTAAATCATCTTAATAATTCTATATTCCTTAAAATCAACTAGAACCCGGTAAAATCCCCTTAGTTGTTCATCCATGGTTGGATCGCGAATGTCTGTTCTCAAATAACCGTTGGGCAGGGATTGGACTTTTGATTTTGTACATAAGATATGAATATTTTCTTTAGGTATTTTTTGCATAACTTCTGGTGTAATTTGTAGGTTTCCTCTTCCGAACACAAATCCTTGTCGCCCTATCGGTGAAATTACAAGTGCAGTTGGTTCATCATTTATAATGTTCAAGATTTTTTGTTCATTCACATCTATAGCGACTAATTCTCTATTTTTTATGATATCGAAGCCCAGTAGGGTTTTTTGTGTGTTGAGTAGTTCTGCAACTTTTTGAACTGTCGTTCCAGGACCCAAGATGTAAAAAATGTCTTGTTCCATATCATCGATAATTGATCGTGCAATTGCTATTTGGTTGTCTTTTTCCTCATCGGTAAAAGAAGTTGATTGTTTCGTCCCTTGGATAAGTAAAGGAACATGAGGAATTTTCATATATCCGTAAATTTTCATCTGAATGCGGTTTTCTCGAAATGCTTGTTCATCAATATCTACAACTTCAGTTTCGATGATTGAAACTTTTCCGTTAATGAAACGAGCCGTTAATTCTGCTCCCAGCTTCGGATTCACTGTAAAAACCGATGAGAATACCTTAACACCTCCTGGTACTCCTAAACAAGGTATATGTTGATCTATTACTTCCAGTATGTCACGGGCAGTCCCATCCCCTCCAATAAAGATCAGAAGGTCCACCTTCTCATCCAAAAAATATTTTGCAGCTATTTGAGTATCCTCTTTTGTCGTTTGGAATAATAATAATTCATGTCCAAATAACTCTCGTGGGATAACTTTATGAGATGTATTCGTCCGCTCACATATTTCTTCTCCCATAATTCCGGGGGGCGTAATAATTTCGAAATCATTTGATAATGAGTTCAAGGTTATTAGGAAGATCTCTGTCCGATCTTGAATTTTGGGGACAGCACCTAATTTTTGCGCTCGTTGTAGTACGTCAATACCATCCGTGCCCTTTAATCCCACAGATCCTCCCATTCCCGAAATAGGATTCAGTAGTAAACCAATATTAGTTGTTTTTCTTTCCATAAATATCCCTTAAATTAACCGTTAAAGTGTCAACTTTCAGATGAAACTCTATGTACTAGATATATTTTTAGATGAAACTTAATTTTTATATTCAAGTCATTTTTGCAGTGTATACTAATGAGTCAAGAATTTATTGAAAAGATCCGCAAGAAACTCCCTTGGATAACAAGGCGTATCCGAATTCCCTACATAAATTTTCCAGATTTAAAAGGTCGTAATTTCGATATACCCACTCCTTCCCGGAATATTCTTCTTGGAGTGATCTATGTCTTTCTTTTCTGGTTAATGATGGGTGGCGTCTATCTCTTGATACCTAACTCTTCCGGAAGATTACCAATAGCATTAGGAGCGGATCCGAATACTGGAAATCCAATGTGGATTTATCCTAGTATCACTGATGCTTTTGTGATCGAATCTATTGTGGCAGGTGCGATAATTTTTATCGGAGCTATTGGATTTTTATTACTATATCAATCCACGAAACATATTTACAACACTCGTTATGCCCGTATTTTGATTACCATTGGTTTTATTTTAGCAACATTTTCTTTTGTGGTGCTTCAATATATCATCATTCAAGTAAAAGTCCGTGGGTAAAACGATCAAGGGACATACACTTGATCTGGTTTAGTCCAATACAATATTTTCTGCATAAATCGCTCTGCTAAACTCATCTTACTTTTATTCATAATTCCAATAGTATCTACACTAAATACTAAGGTCTCGATTTTTCGTAATGGAATTTCAATTTTCTTCCCATGAATATTGTTCAGAACAAGAAAAGAATTTGGTTTTGCATTTTCAGAATCTACTACGAGGGAGGAAATATATCCCGTCTCAACACTATTGATAGCTTTTTTCAAATAAATCGTGGTGCGTGTGTGTCTTTCCTTTAGGAAATGCAAAATTTTAATTTCATCTTGAAAAAATTCGCTAGGATTATGAAATTGCAAACCAAATTCGTCTTTTTTGACAATTATTTCCTTTAAAGGATAGGATCTGGCATTTCCAGTCTCTGTCTCACATTTAAGGATGTAATCATAATTCCCATTTATCTTCTGAACCTCACGTAAGTGTAATAATTGAAGAGTTCCTCTTTCTTGTAAAAAAATTTGTTTACCCTCAGCATGTTGAATTGAATTTAGGTTAAATTTAATCTTGTACCGATATTTTTTCTTTACAAGTTCATTCTTCTCATCCACAAAGTAATATAGAACGAATTTTTTCAAATATCGCCTAAAGAATCGATATCGTTTCTTTATAGAAACGGTTTCATCCTTCACATCATCTAATTTTTCATATAACTGAGGATCTATACTCACAGTTACCAAACGCGCATTTTGAGATTTTGATAACTGGTAAATTGCACCAAAGTCGAGTTCAATTAGTTTGGTGGTTTCAGGTTGAAGTGTATAAGTTTCTCTTTTTGTAGATGTTTCATTTTTATTGAAGCGAATGATTTCCTCTATTTCATTAATTTCTTTGTCAATAGATGGAGCAGTTATTTCTTTTGGGGAGAATAAATAACTATATGGTTCACACACTTCATCATTTATTCTGATCTCTTTTAGTTCCCCAATACCCACGATAAAATTAAGAGAATCAACGTGGAGATAGGTTTTCCCCAACATCAGTTCAAATACTTCTTTTTTGTTCAAGTCATTAAGAAAATTCGCATAATCTTTGATTCCAAACATAGATTTAAACTTACGGTTGGCCATTATACGGTATGATTTGTGTGCAGACTTCAAATTCCTTGCAAATTTCATTCGATATCCCTTTGCCATTAGAAGAAATGGTAATATCGATTCTCTAGCAGGTTTAATTTGATTTTCTTCATCATACATGGCAAGAATTCGTAAATATGAAGGAGGATGACTATTCATCAAATTGCTCAATAACGTGAGGGGTTTAGGATTCAGCATATTTCTATCGAGATATTGAGCTGTAGTAGAATAGTTCTCTACTCGATTATATTCGATTAATTTTTCCTCGGAAAGTAACATTGTATCAAGGCCAATTTCGCGTCCGGATGAATAAAATCCTTCGAGATTGTATAATCCTTTTGCTAACTCATTTGCATAGCCACTTTGTTTGGTTCTCATATCTGCTCTACCTTCCAGTATACGGATGAACACATATATGACCAGTGTGATTCCAAGATTAATTAAGATAAAAACCCAAATCTCAAAGGGTTGATCTCCTCCGAATACATAATCGTAATATGTCGCAGGCCATTTTAATAACCAAAAAATCACTAATTGCACGCTACTTATAATAGAGAGAATTAATGTATCTAATCCTTTCGCATGGTGCAACTCGTGCGCAACTACTCCTTTTAATTCATCTCGTGGAATTTCGTTAATATCTTTAGATATTATAGCTATTCTTTTATCAAAAAAAGCCCCATAAGCCATAGCATTCAATATTGGATATTGAGCAAAACCGACTTTAACTCTATCCGTAATTTTAACATTCTTGCTAACTTCTTCAACCAATTCTTGTAAACCAATATATTGTTTTTTCTTCTGTTCTAATTCTTGTTTTACCTTGGGATCACTTTCTTTCTCCAATTGACTTTCAATGTTTTTAATTTGTTTAGGAACTCGTTTTATACCAAGCATAAGATCTAAAACGGGACCTGAAATAGAATACACAAACCAATTTGTTAAGAACAAGGCGAGATAAATTAAATTTCGTTGTTGATCCTCATTTATCGATTCTTGCCATATAAAAGACAATCCCCGAACTGCTAACCAAGAAAAAATATATAAAAACATAGTTAAATATTCCGGACTCATGAATCGTAAAACTACAATATATTTTCTTCCGAAAAGGGCAAATCCCAAGATTAAAATTATCCATATTGCAAAGGAGAAGGCTGTATCCCTAATAATCCAATTTTTATCACCTTCAACAATTAATAGGCCGAATTCATGAAGAATACTATTAATTAATCCCGCAAAGAAGATTACATTGTATGTAACCGCAGTTATAACAAGTAATTTATTTAATACTTCATATTCGCGGAGTTCATAAGCACCAAATATAATGAAAATTCCAAATGCTCCTATTACTGAATTCATAGGGTCAAAAGTAGCTAAATAAATAGTGATAAATATAAAACCAAGAAGAACTAAATCAAAAGCATCACTTCTTTTACCTTGTTTTTTCCAATGGAATAATTCATTTACCATTAATCCGAAAAGAACCAAGAATAAAACGGATATGATAATATTTTGGATATTATCGGGGGAAATTGTAAAGAAACCGGGTTTAAGAAATTTAAAAAAGGTAAATAAACCTAAGATCGCAATTAAGAGGAAGGAATATATCCCAAAAAGTAAGGTTCGCCTTGATTCTTTCATCATTCTATTACTCTATTTTGAATGGTGAAGAGTAAATAGAATATCAATTAAAGTTATTCCCTAAAAAATTGTAGAATCTGGTCATTCAAGAATATTAGAGATTCGTCGAGCTAAGGACTCCATCAACATAAAAATTAAACCCAGTTGTCTATCACTTCGGATTAGAACACACAAAATCGTATGTTCCCCGGCTTGCTGCAGAATTATTAAGCCACCTTGACCTTCAAGTAGAATTCGTTTTAAATTCCCCCGAGCTAACTCCTGTGCTGCTCGTTCTCCCACCGATAATATTGCAGCAGTCATTGCTGCAACGATACCTTCCCGAGATTCATCACTCCCACTCAAGTTGGAGCAAATTGGTAACCCTTGGATGCTAACGAGTGCACTCCCTTCAATATCCTCATTTTCTGCTTCAAATTTACGCAGCATGCTTAAGATTTCATCTAGATGGTTTGTCATAGTGGTATCGCCAATAAGGTAAAATGTTCGTGGTTTCCTTAATGTTTTGTGAGATTATTTGGTTTAAACGGCTTTTTTACAGTTATAGATGACATATACCGCAGTTTTGAATAATTACTTTATGTTATTATTATTTTTTTATTAATTTTTTTTCCTATTTTCTTTTCTCAAATTCCTTTATTATACCTTTGGTTTGTAGATCGTTCTAAAAAAACTTTAGAAAAATCACCATTTCGAAATATTATTGTGTAGCTTTTCATTATCATCAGTCTATACACTTTTATAATCTAGTATTTGTAATGATGAATTATGGCTAAGAAGAAAACTACGACGAAAAAACCACCGGAGCAATCTCCTACGAAGAATGCTGGGAAAAAAGATACAAGTAATGGTGGAACTAAAACCAAAACTACTGAAGATTCCGCTCAAAAAAAAAGTAGTTCAAAAACCTCCCAGACTACGAAAAAATCTAGTGAAGTAAAATCAACTAGTAAAAAAAAAACTACTACATCCTCCTTGAAAAAAACATCAACCACACACACACCAAAAACTACATTAAAACAACCTGTAAAGAAAACAACTACAAAGAAATCTACACCTAAACCTGCGAAAACTGATCAACAAACCCCCGAACAAATTCAAGAAGAAAAAGAACGAATTGAAGCATATAAAAAAGCAGGAACAATTGCAAAAAAATTAAAAGCCTTGGTTAAGCCTAAAATCGTTCCCGGGGCGAAATTAATCGAAATAGTTGAATTTGCCGAAAAAAAGATTATTGAACTAGGAGGAAAACCTGGATTTCCAGTAAATATATCAATAAATAACGTAGCTGCCCATTATACACCTCCTCCAGGGGATACAACTGAAATTCAAGATGGAGATATTATCAAATTTGATCATGGGGTCCATATTGATGGATACTGTGTAGATACCGCATTTACCATATCTCTAAACAATGATACAGCTCTAAAAAATATTGTAAAAGCTTCGGAGGAAGCGGTTGAGAAAGCAATTAAAAAAATTAAGCATGGAGTTACAACAAACATATTAGGCGGTGTAATTGAAGAAACTGTTCGAAAATATGGTTTTAAACCTATTATTAACCTCCAAGGGCATAGAATTGAGCGATGGGATTTGCACGCGGGTAAATCTATACCATGTATCGCTCTTCCCACAGGAGATACAATGGAGGAAGGTGAAATCTACGCAGTGGAAGTATTCGTATCAAATGGGGAAGGGGAGATCCATGCACAGCAATCTAATGCACAAATATTCCAACTTATTCCCACTACCCGGAAAATTCCTTTGAGGACTAAATCATCTAGAAGGATTTTAGGATATATCGCCCGAGAATTTAAATCCCTTCCCTTCTCTCGGTTCCAAGTGCATCAAGAATTTCCACAAGGATCGTTTGGATTATTAGAATTGATTAAAACCAATAAATTAGAAAAACACAACATCTTATCAGAAAAGAAAGGATTTTATGTGGCACAAACTGAGGAAACAATTCTTGTAACAAAAAATGGTTGTGAGATACTCACATAAGTGATTGGGGATGAATGACCGCACTATATTAGTAACTGGAGGAGCAGGATTTATCGGATCACACGTTGTAGATAAATTGGTCGAAGCAAATAATAAAGTGATCGTAATTGATAATCTAATTTCATCGTCCACAACCTACTTAGAACTACATATACAATCTAAGTTAATAACATTCATTAAAGGAGACATTCGAGATACGTCAGTATTCAAAAATATTGATGAATCTCTTGATTATATTTATCATTTTGCTGCAGATCCAAATGTTCGGGAAAGTGTCTTAGCACCTTTAAATTCATTCGACCATAATATGCAAGGAACAATTAATATTCTTGAATTTGCACGTCGTAAACAAGTAAAAGGATTTATTTTCGCTTCTAGTGGAGGGACACTGTACGGAGATGTGGAGTCCTTTCCAATAAAGGAATCTGATTTGTTAAAACCGATCTCCCCCTATGGAGCATCCAAGGCTGCATGTGAAATGTATGTGTCTGCTTATGCTTATTCCTATAACTTCAAAGCAGTATCGCTTAGGTATGCGAATATTTTTGGAGAGCGCTCTAATCATGGTGTGACTTATGAATTCTTCCATAGATTGAAAGAAAATCCCAATGAGCTGGAAATCCTAGGAGATGGTCAACAAAAAAAATCATATCTGCATGTATCGGATTGTGTGGAGGCTTCACTAGTGATTGCTGATAATTTAAATACCCAGTCAAAGAAATATGATTATTTCAACGTAGGTTCTGAAGATTGGATTACGGTAAATGATCTTGCAGAGTTATTAGAAAAAATAATGGGCTTGTCAAATGTGATGCATACTTTCACTGGTGGTCAAAAAGGATGGGTCGGAGATGTGCATCTTTTATTACTTTCCATTCAAAAATTAAAAGCCCTCGGGTGGAAACCGAAATTAACTTTTGAAGATGGGTTAAGAAAATACGTAAATTGGATGGAATCGGTTCAATAAGTCATAAATTTTTTTCATCTAACCATTCCTTTACATTGATTTTTTTCCCTAAAATAGCGGATTCCATCGCAATCTCGCACATATTTATTGCCCGTAATCCAATTACTCCAGATGATTCAGATTCTTCATTATTTTTGACCATTTTTAATAAAGCTTTCATCTCTTCTTTTAATGGTTCCTTATACTCAAAAAAAATCTTTTGGGGTTCTTTCTTTTCAACTCTAAATACCATACGGTCATCCTTTTCCAGTTTTTTGATGTGAGCATTGTGGATTACGATTTCATTCGGTTTTAGAAACTCAATTACGGCTGTTTTTTTCGAACCAACCACAATTAATTCACGTCTTCGACCAAAGATGGGAATCAACCATGATTCACTCAAATAACCTTGAACATTATGGGGGAAAGTTACGCTTATGCTCGTATATTCCTCATAATCTTCTTGTAAAAAGATTCCTCGATGTGCAAGAATGGTTTCAGGATATTCCACGTCTAATATATAACAAAAGTTATCGAAGTCATTCACTGCTAGCGTGAAAATCACTCCCGAATCCTCTTTGGGTACCCCTATTCCATATTTATTTGCTACCATGAAAAGTAATTTGCCTAGGTCTCCAATCTTTATTCTTCTCTTTAACTCGCGTAAAGCTTGGTGGTATCGAAATAGATGTCCTACCATCAATCTAACTTTATTTTCAGAAGCTAAACGAATCAATTCTGCGGCATCCTTGGAAGAAAGAGTAAATGGTTTTTCTACGAATACGTGTTTTCCGGATTCAAGCACTTGCTTAGCTAATGAAAAATGAGTTGATGAGGGGGTTACGATTAAAACTACATTCACATGAGGATCCGAAAGAAGAAAGTCCAACTTATTTACAAGTTGAAATGAGTATTCTCCCGCTACTTTTTTCGCCCGTTCTTGAATTAAATCATAGATCACTACTTCGCCATCGAAATACCCCTCGTTTTTTAATTCGAAAAACACCCGAGCAATATTAGCACCCCAATACCCTACTCCCACTATTCCTATTTTCATGTTGATCTACTCATTATTGCATCATTTTTTTGAACTCTTCCAAACCAATCTCAATGGGATTTTCCATAGCATCGATCTGATCAAACGTATCTATACGTTGATGAGATAAAAATGAATTAAATACTTTAATAGTCTCTTCAGCCGTTTTGGTATGTTTTAATGGAAAACCGTTATCTATCAAAAACTTCTCTTGAGGATAGGTTTGAAGCGGAAAAAACTCAATTGAAGGAACTCCCAGTAATGAAGATTCTCTTACCATGGTCCCTCCTCCTGTTAAAACCATCTTAGAATAATACATAATTGTAGCTAAATTTTCTAAACCTCGATGCACTTGGATAATACCTTTCTTAATAAAATCTGCAAACTTCTGGATTAAGTAGGCATATTGTTCTTCATTACGAGGAATAATCACAAAAATAAATTCGTCTTTGGTTTGAGAAATAATTTTTGGTAATATTTCTGTGAGAAGAGTCTGATAAGGTTTCATTTTATTAATGAGATATCCAGCTTTCGTTGGTTCTGTTCGACATACTATATATTTTCCCTCTTTTAGCTTAAGATTATCAATCACTTTTCGATTCGGACGGAATACATTCCTGTTCAGCCAAGCAACTTCATCAATTCCATTAAATTGGATAATTTTTTCACGTTTTATCCCATAATCTAAATACCATTCTATGGGAATCGGTTTAGGTACAATAACCCGATTCACATAAGGTAAGGTTAAAGCTGAACAACCGTAGCTTCTAGGTTCATCATTAAACATTATGTTAGGCAATTGTAATCCAAATGCTACGCGAATTGCTTCGGGACTTGTGATGCAAAATAGAAAATCGGGGTTCTCTTTATCAACAATATTTATAAGATCTTGTAATCTATCGGTGAAACTTCTCAGTTTTCCGATTAATGTTCCGCCTCCATAGGATCCTGCTTCTGTGTAGGGAATTCCCCCTTTTTTTAAGAGAAATAGTGTGGAATCAAAATCTCGTGCGGTAATGAAAACCTCATGGTCCTTGATAAGCTCTTGATATAAAGGACGTAACATAGTAACACTCTTTGGTTCACAAAAATCGAGCCAGATTCGAGCCATATATGAGGAAAAAATCTACATGAGTAAATAAGGTTTGGGAAATCTGATATATTACTTACACACGGGGATTATAATCCCAAACATGAGGATTAGCCTTAAACCACTCGATTTCTTTTCGTATTCCTTCTTCAAATTCTACCTCTGGATAATAACCTAATTTTTCTTTGGCCGAGGTTATATCCAAGATAAAATCTTTTAGCTCAGCGGGAAGTCTTTTGCGTTCAGGTTGATATTTACTGAATTCTCCGGGTTTTGGATCATCAAAAATCGGTTGTAATTTTGGATTGATTAATTTAATTACTAAATTGGCAAGTTCCACTACACTTACAGATGAATTTCCACCAATATTAAATCGCATTCCTGAAATATCATCCTTTTGGGTGCCCAATATATTCGCTTTTACTACATCTGAAACGTATACGAAGTCTCTTTTCTGAGTGCCCCTCCCAAATATTACGGGGGGCTTTCCGCTTAACACTCTTTTTATGAACATAGTTAAAACCCGTCCATACCATTCGTGTGGTCCGTAAACAATACCATATCGAAAAGCGACAGTAGGTAATCCGTACAATTGAGTGTATTGTTGACAATATTTCTCACCTGCGAGTTTACTTACACCATAAGGCCACTGTGGCATTAGGGGGTGATCCTCATTTTCCGGGATATAGGTAGCCTGACCATACACTCCTCCAGAGGAGGCATAAATGACTTTTTCAACATCATTTTTGATCGCGGCATTTAAAACATTTAGTGTACCTTCAATATTAACTCGCATTTCATGAATTGTGTTGTCAATCCCGGTAAATACTTCGAGTTCTGCAGCATGATGAGATACAATATCACAACCTTTCATAGAGGATTGAACTAATTCTGCATCAATAATATCTCCCTTAATAAGAGTTAGATTGGGAATATCGGATAAAAAATCTTCAAATCCGGTGGATAAATTATCATATATAAGCACATTCGCTCCTAATTCGCTATACTTGCGCGCAAGGTGGGAACCTATAAAACCTGCTCCTCCAGTTAAAAAAACTGTTTTTCCTTCGACATTCATCAACTATCACATCTACATGGTCGAGAATTGCATTTTAAACATTGATTTGGATATTTGTTTTTAATCGCTTCTTCTAAATCAATGTTTAGTAAATTGGCTATCGAACATGCCCATGCTATAATATCCGCTATTTCCTCAGCAATTTTATATTTGGATTTCGATTCTCCTTCGGCATCAAATTTACGTAAAACTTCGGATAATTCGCCTACTTCTTCGACAAACCACATAAAAGTTTTACTTAAACCTCTCTGGACATCCTTATGATAATACGTATCTCTAATCAATCGTTGGAACTCATTAATTTCCATGATAAGGAAATGGGATATGTCGAAAAAAAAGTTTCGTTAATTCATCAAAGCGGTATTAACCAAATAACCAATTAAATCCACCAACATGCGCAATGATAACGAAAACCATTAACGCTCCGGCTAAAGATACTATCCATATCGGTCCAATCTTCCATCCTTGGGAAGAATCTTGAAAAAATCGAATTAGACCAGCTCCGCTCGCTGGCATGGGAGCATCAGATGTTCGTCGCTTACTTCGTGCACTTCGTTTGGCCATTCTGTGTTTTGTTATACGAATAATTATTTTAAATTTGTCCTTTAGGATCAAGTGTAAAGGCTTGAACTATATAAATTTAAAAATTGCTAGTAATTACGTTATTTAAATTTCTAGCGTTATAGGTGTAAAATTTACGGATTAAGGTTGAAATAATGAAGATATCTAAAAGATCTCAAGTCATATTATTCTTTACTCTAGTTTTTGTTCTATTCGGTTCAATGATTGCATCATATACTCAACTTCCTATTCAAAATCCAGTAAATAATGATATGATAAATACCAGTGTAATATCTAGTGATGTTCATATCGAGGAAATCGAACGGCACATACTAGTCAATCGTTATGGTATTATCTCTGTGCAAGATAATATTGCTTTGTTTAATAATGGCAGTACACCCATAAATTATGTTTATTATACAATTAACGACAATTATCTAGCCAACTTTTTAAGGTTTTTTGCAGAAACTGAACACCGAGCGACCTTAAGCTTCCAAGAAATGCGTAATAAGCTATTTAATCACAAATCTTTTATCGTTTATCTAAATGATCCCTTGTTACCGGGAAGTAGTCAAAACGTAATAGCAACTTCCTATTATAGTGGTTTATACACTTCATTCTTGAATGGGTCAAATCAATATGTATTTTTCAATTTTTCTGTAGTACCTTTCACACCTTATCTGGTCTATTCAGTAAATACTGTTATTGAAATGCCTTACAGAACCTTCTTTGAAGATTATACTGGTGATCCTGATGAATCAGGCACATCCCTATACTATACAAGAAATACAGTCTTACCATTTTCAGAAGAAATTGTAAGTGTGGAGGGAAGAAATAATCAATTTTCAACCATTCAATTTACCGAAATTGAACGAAAGATATATCTAAATCCTTGGGGCAATATACGGATTATCGAAAATCATAAATTAAAGAATACAGGCGCGTTGTATATTTACATATGGGAATACCGTCTACCAAAAACTGCATTTAATATTACAATGTATGATGCAATTGGAACTATTGACGGGGGGAGTTTAAACACTCAAACTGGTCTATACAGCGTTAATTTACAAAATAGAGCAGGAATCAATCCCAATGCAACCAAAGTATATACTCTAGAATATTCCCTACCAAGAGATGAATTCTTTAGTAAAAGTTATCGAATGTCATCTTTGAAGTTGAATTTGAACCTCTTTAATTATAATATCCTCACCCAAGAACAGCACACATATATTTATTTATATGCTGGAAAATCTCTTGAAAGTACAACTATAACCCCCCAATCCATTCAATATGACAAAAATGCTATGATTCTCTATTTTCATCAGTCCAACGTATTTTTGATCACTGATTATTTCCTGATGGTTGAATATAAAGAAAGTGGGTTTCACTTAATCGCCAGAGCATTATTGTTTAGTGGAATTCTCATCATAATTTTCTCTGCCTACTCTATATTAAGAACGAGAAATAAATCCTTATCAGAAGATGAAGAAATTATACGTGAAGAAGTTCTACCAGAATCTGAGATGCGTGAATTTATCTCGAATTATGAAGAGATTACAGCTGTAAGAATTGATATTAAGAACATAGATGAGGATTTAGCACGGAAAAAGATTGCAAAAAAGGCATATAACAAGCAATTAAAAGTACTTGAATCAAAACTAAAAAGCACTCAAGAAGATATCAAACCATATAAGAAAGCGATTTTAGATGCAAGAGGGCCTATTGCAGAAATTGTGAAAAAATTAGAATTGCGAGAAGCCGAATTGATTTCAAATCAAGACGGAATAAAGCTCTACGATGAACGGTATAAGAAAGGAAAATTGCCCTCTAAGCAAGCATATCGTACATTAAGAAAGCAGATGGAAGATAACGCAGAAAAAATTCAAAAACAAATTGATCGACTTATTAACCAGATGAAAGCTTATCTTATTTAATTCCCTTTTTAGTGGTTATAATGGAGAAGTTAAAGATATGCCATGTTTCTCTAGCTGTGTATCCCGATCATCGAGACGGATCCGCAAAATTTGAAAGAAATATTTATGAAGAACTAAAGGCTCGAGGGCATGACATAATCCTCCTTACTGTACAATGGGCCGAGGGTTTTCAAGATTCTAATATCCACACTATAGATGTACCTAATTCTCGCTTTCTTTGGGTCCCCAAATATTCGTGGACCTATCGAAACTATTTAAAATCTAATGAATTTGATATACTTCATGCGAATGGATCCCGTGGAGCACTTCCTATAATTCTAGCAAAGAAAAAATATGTAACTCATATTCATGATGTTGGTCCATTTCAAACCTCTTTTTCTGCTATTCCTGGACTGAAATGGCTTGAGAGAAAAAATGCTCGAAAAGCTACGAAAATAATGTGTGGTGCACAAAGCGTTCGAACTGAAATCTCCGAGTATATGAACGTAGACAAAAATAAAATTACTGTGGTGTCAGTAGGAATTGATCCTCAATTCAAACCTGAACCAAAAAAGGGTGAAATCCTTAAGGAAAAGTTGAGACTGAAAGGCCCTGTAATGTTTTATGTTGGACGTATTGCGTTCTATAAAGGGGTGGATGATATAATAAAGGCCTATCATATCGCCAGAAAGGAGATTCCAGACTTATCTTGCGTAATAGGGGGAAAACCCACTATAAAAATGGAACCAATTGTAGAAAAATGGAAGGACGAAAATCCCGGTGTACAATTTGTTGGAATAATTCCTGATGAGGATCTTCCGACTTATTATAGTATGGCTGACATGTTTGTTACTTATTCCTATGCATCGGAGGGGTTTGGAATTACACCTGTAGAGAGTCTATCATGTGGAACCCCAGTTATATGTTCGGATCTTCCTGCGTATAAGGAAGTACTGAAAAATCAAGCTACTTTTGTACAACCTCGGAATCCCTCCCTATTAGCTGAGCAAATCGTAAAACATGTAAAAATTCCGGAAATGGGGATAGATAAAGTGAAATCAGCAGCCCCGCTCCTTCAAAATTATTCATGGAAGGAAGTAGTTAATCGCATCGAGAGCGTATATTCAGAATATTTATATGGAGAGATTTAGAAGGTTCTTCTAATGAGAATTCTCTATATTGCTACTGATGTGACTTTACCAGCAATGAATGGTGGATCTCGAAGAGCATACGAAACGGCAAAAATTTTCCATCGATTTGGGCATAGATCAGTGGTACTTGTTGATCGAAAGAAGGGTGAACGATCATTTGAGGAATATGAGGGGATCCGAGTTTATCGGACAAAATTACCCGAAATTGGTCATCAAATGCGAGAAATGATTGCAAAAATTCGTGGACTTTTCATAAAACGCAATAATACTGATTTTTCTTACTATTCGGATAAACCATCCAAATATGATACGTACTTTCCTCATTTAATGCAGCATGATTTACGATGGAAAATCCAAGATTTTTATCGCCATAAATTACCCTTACATAAATGGTTAAAGATAGTTCCAGCAGCATATCGACTTTTTCAAATTATAAAACGCGAGAAAATTGATGTAATAATTGAACGAGGTCCTTCTTATGGAGTAGGGGCGCTGATTTCGAAATTATTCCATATTCTTTACATTATCGATTTTATTGATATCATGTATTGTAATCTTGCATTACGATGTGCTGATGCGGTCCTTTCTTATTTTACAACCATCCAAATACCTCAATTTGTAGATAGGAATAAAATTCAATTGGTATATACATGTGCTGACACGGAACTGTTTCAACCACGTGACAAAAATCTGGTTCTTCTTAAGAGATATGGGTTTCACAAGGACGACTTTGTGATAATTTACGTAGGAGGAATGTATCCATGGCATGGATTGGAAATAATCGTGCAATCTGCAGAGTTAATTGTACAAGAGGGATATACAGAAGTAAAAATCTTACTGGTAGGTGACGGTGTGGTTCGTCCCCAGATGGAGCAGTTAGTAGTTCAAAAAGAACTACAAGATTATGTGAAATTTGTCGGGGTAGTGGATTTTGAGGAGGTTCCCTCATATATTAATAGTGCAGATGTAGCTTTATCTCTGAATACAGGTGATTCTATAGGATTTAAATTGATTGAATATATGGCAAGTGGAATCCCTATTATTGCTACCAACGCAGACATTCTTCCTTTTGCAGGAAAAGAAAATCGGGAAATGTTGTATGTCAATCAAAATGATCCAATCCATCTCAAAGAAAAGATACTCTACTTGCTTACAAATCCGGATATTGCACACAGTATAGGTAGGAATGCTCGTAAACGTGTTGAGAATCGTTACCGTTGGGAAGTCCATTATTGGAATATTCTGAACGCGATAAAATCTTCCATACAACAAAAATGAAAACTCATCAAAGAAAAAATAATGTAGCCCCGAGCAGATTCGAACTGCTGTCAAAGGGTTCAAAGCCCTCTATGCTTGACCACTACACTACGGGGCTTAAACTGTAGTTTAGAGAGTAATCATTGAAATGCGTGCAATTATAAAAATTTTTCTTCAGTTTAATCCATAATTACATCATCGGGATAAAACTCCCGCCATTTCTTTTGGAAATCCGTATCCATGGGCTCACGTTTCATAGATTTGGGGTAGATTCTTGGTATGGTTTTTATAATAGGATACCATCTTTTGCATTTTGGGCAGATTAGCAATCCTTCGTCGATTTCCATATAAGTAAAATAATAATTCAAAAAAAGGAGATCTTGGAAGATTGGTTGTATAAGTTCATATCCATCTTCCTTTTTGGTATCTATAGAAGAGATTTTATCATAATAAGTACGAATTTTTTCATAAATTACAGTTCTAGTTAGATCTAAACAGTCCTTTGCTGATTTATAGGTAGTTTTGTCTGAGAGATCAGATAGTTCAGCTAAAAATTTCAGATACCATTCCAGATATTCACTTAGAGTCGATAAATGAATCACATTGGTATCATAAAATACTACTTTACCCCTTTTTAATTCTGATAGGATAATAAGATTATCTTCTTCTTTTTTGAATTCAGAATTGGGTACATCAAAATGTATATCGAGTGGTGACTCTTCATTTCTGAGATTTAACAATAGATCTTTTTTATACCCATCTAATAATTGACGAAATTTCTCTTCCTTATTTTCCCATTTGAAAATAATTAATTCAAATGGATAAGATGCATCTTCAGGACATGCTAAACTGCAATTCAACCAGATTTTCATGTAATTTCACTTATAGTTAATCTCAGATATGGATACAAACAAATGTTCTTTCATTTAAAATCTCCGAAAAATTTCACTTTATTAAGGATCAGTAATCACCCAACAGATGTACCAAATGATAAAAAAATGTTTTAATCTCAAGGTACACACACGTAAACAAATCCCAACTACAATGAGTCTTGAATGAAAACCTTTGATGCTATGAATTTTTCAGTTTGGCAAATTATTCTTTTACTATCGATCGTAATCGGTTCCTATTTCTTTACACACGAATTATTTAAACGATATATCGAATTTGCTAAGACACGAAATTGGATTGGCAGGGATATTCATAAAAAAACTCATCCTTCAGTAGCAGAATCTGGAGGGATTCCCTTTGTATTGGGAATGATTCCGGGACAAATTCTTATCATGATTTTTTTTCCAGCTGTCTGGAGAGAGACGCTTGCTTTTTCATTAACTGTACTCTTATCCGGAATTGTTGGATTTTGTGATGATAGATACACCTTATCTTCTTTCAAGAAAATAATTTTGATGATAATAACAGGGCTCCCTTTGTTTCTGTTAAACTTGGATTTGAGTTCAATAATTTGGCCTAAATGGCTGCACTGGCTGAGTTATTTCAAGATTGGGTTTATTCATATTAATGATCCAATTATTCCGATTTTAGGTCAAACTCAATTAACCTTAATCTATCAGTTAGCTATTCCCATCATCATTATGGTACTCACGAACGGAGTCAATATGTTAGAAGGTTACAATGGGGAGGGTTCTGGAACCAGCCTAATTGTAATATGTTTTATGATTTTCTATTCATTGATTGCAAAATCCTCTGAGGGTTTGATTTTTTCTCTGTCTGTGATAGGTGCCCTCACAGCGTTCTTAAAATTTAATAAATTTCCCGCAAAAGTTTTTCCCGGAGATGTAGGCACATTATCGTTAGGGGCGACAATTGCATGCATAGGGTTATTTGGAAGTATCGAAGTTGCTATGTTTTGTGCAATCCTTGTTCATATATTTAACGGTTTTTATGTCATTGCATCTCTCCGTGGGTTTCGGGAGAGACATACTATAAAGACTCAAGACATAGTTATTACAGATTATAGTTTAATCGAGGCATCAAAAGAGGAGTCCGATCACCTTACTTTACCCCGTCTTATTCTTGCAGATAAACCTTTGACAGAACCCTTATTAGTTAGAAATATTTGGGCTTTAGGAGTTGTAGGAGGATTGTTCGGTATAGTATCAGAGACCGTTAGACAGTCTCGTTGGACTCCCCTTCCATTATTTGGTGAAGGAAATGGGGGAGATTTGCATTGGATCTGGATTTTGGTAGCCTTATTAATATCCGGAAGTCTTTATGTGATAATTATTATAAAGTTCAAAGCCATACGGGTAATTTCTTTTTTCATGATAACCTTATTGATTGTAGGTTTGGGATTGTTAGTGCTTTTACGGATATTATTAATACAAGCAGATGCTCAATGGTTCCGATACATTAATTGGTTGATCGCAGGCATTCTTGCAATAGGGGGTCTTATCATCTGGTACGTTTTGTCTGTAAAGCATTTGCAAATGAAAATTTCGAAATTGAAAGAACACAATGGAGAAACTTCAAATAAAAATAAACTCACACCCACTTAATAATTGGATTAGAATTACCATGAAAAAAATACTTATTACTGGAGCCGGTGGACCAGCGGGAGTTAATGTTTTACGCAGCCTTCGAGATTCTGATGAAGTCATGAAATTATATGGCACTGATATTAGCGCTTACCATGTAGAATTTGCTAGACCCTTCCTCGATGACATCTTTATCGTACCTCGTTGTACGGCTCCTAATTACATAGAGGAACTGAATAAAATCATTGATGCGTATGGAATAGAATTCGTGCATCCTCAACCAGATATAGAAGTAAAGGTGATTTCAGAAAAACGAGATCAATTACATGCAAAAACTTACCTGCCGAGCAAAGAAACAGTAAAAATCTGCCATGATAAGAATCTTTCAGCAAAAGCATGGGACGAAAACGGGTTTCCTACTGTAAAATCCATCATTTTACATGATGAATCTTTGAAAAACGACTTAGAGAAAGCATTCCAAGAGCTGGGTCCAAATTTATGGATACGCGCAACCCAAGGTGCAGGGGGAACGGGTTCTACCCCCTGTGATTCGATCGAATTAGGCATTCATTGGATTAAATATTGGAGGGCTCGGAAAAAAGAATGGGTTTTTATTGCTCAAGAAAATCTAACAGGGAGAAATGTTGCATTCCAAAGTGTTTGGGAAAATGGGAAACTAATTACTTCTCAAGCACGAGAACGATTAGAATATATTTATCCCTATCTTGCACCCTCGGGAGTGACTGGAACCCCTGTAGTGGCAGCTACAGTGAATAATGATAAAGTTAATGAAATGGCAACTAAAGCAGTGCTTTCTATTGATAGCCACGCCAGTGGTGTATTTTGTGTAGATATGAAATATGATCAGAGTGGTATCCCCATGCCAACGGAAATCAATCCGGGAAGATTCTTCACCACCAGTTACTTCTTTTCGTATGCTGGCAAACAATATAATGTCCCGTATGCAAATATGCCTTATATGGTGACAAAATTAGCATTTGGTGATCCTATTCCGCCAGACACGAAACAATATAATATTTTGCCGGAAGGATTGCATTGGATCCGCCATATCGATTGTTCTTTTCATCTCATCCCTAAAGACAAACTCATGGAGGAAAAATTCTAGATGAAGGTACCAATCGTGCAACTAGAATTACCGGAAATTGTCTTAGAAGAAGTAAAAGCAGTATTAAAAAGTGGAATGTGGGCAGAAGGGAAACCAGTTCGAGATCTTGAACAAGAATTTGCGGGATTTACGGGAGCAAAATTCTGTAGAGCGGTAAATAATGGCACTTCTGCTTTACTTGCGTCTATTTATGGTGCAGAGTTAAAGCCGGAAGATGAGGTAATTATTCCAAGTTTTTCCTTTATCGCAACCGCTAACTGTTTAATTCCATTCGGTATCAGACCTGTATTTGCAGATATTGATCTTTCAACCTTTACCCTTTCACCCCAATCCATCAAATATGCGATTAGCCCTAAAACCAAAGCACTTATGCCTGTCCACTTGTATGGATTGTGTGCTAATATGGATGAAATTCAAGAAATTGCGGATGAAAATGATCTCATAGTAATAGAGGATGCGTGTCAATCCCATGGTGCTGAAATTCACGGTAAAAAAGCAGGAAATTTAGGAGAAATCGCAGCATTTTCATTATATCCTACAAAAAACATGTTTTCGGGTGGAGAGGGTGGTTTGATCACAACTAATAACGAAGAATTGTACGAAAAAATAAATCGATTTGTGAATCACGGTCAAACTGAGAAATATATTCATACAGAACTTGGATTTAACTTTCGTATGCCTGCTGTTGCAGGGGTAATTGCACGGCACAGTTTGTCCGAACTGCCAAATAATAATAAAAAACGAATACATAATGCCGAGCTTTATAATGAACTACTGGAAAAAATTCCTGAAGTAAAAATTCCCGAAGTTCCCAAAGGATATCACCATGTTTATCACCAGTACACCATTCGAGTACCGAATCGGGATCTTCTAGCAGAAAATTTATCAAAAAATGAAATTGGGTATGGTATTCATTATAAGATCCCCATACACCAACAACAAGTGTACAAGGAAATTAAAACTATCTCATTAAAACACACAGAAAAAGCAGCAGATGAAGTAATTTCATTACCTATACATCCATTACTAACTGATGAACAGATTCAGTTTGTTGCCAGTACCATCGAAAAATTTTATAAATAGAATCCTATGCGTGGTACTTCATTTTTTTTTAGTTTGTTTGATTAGTCATATAAATGTTCAATCATTTCAATTAGGTCATCTACATCTTCAAAATCATTGTCCCAAACTGCCTCGTCTATTTTTCTAATAAACCCAGATGGAGCTACTGCGCATAAAATCTGTCGAGATTTACTTTTATCTTTAGTATTTACCTTGATAGTGTTTTGAATGAATTTATTGCTATTTTCCGTAAATACCTTACCAACAATATCATAACTTATAGGGAATCGCCAACACTGTCCAATCCCAACTTCTGCTGTATACGAATTTTCAACTTGTTCCTCAATCACAATAACAACTTCATTTCCATTCTCTGGTATCTCTACAATATCCATTTTTTCCCGCATTTTCTCTTTTAACTTAGTAATATGGTCAAACATAGATTCTATTTGTATTCATATGTTTAATAAAAATTCTGTATACTATGGTTTAATGGGTTAAGAATATGAAAGTGGTAAAAATAAAAGAAAAAAATAATTATTATTAATCGCTGTAGATTGTTGGATACATTACATACAACAATAAGATGCAAAGATTCCTAATTCTTGATAAAATCATGTAACTATCCGAACATTTTTTGCTTCAACAGTGTCGTCTTTTTGTCCCGGACCAACCTCGAATCTTACTTTTAAACCAGGTAAAAGAGTCTTAAAACCTTCCATTTCGATTTGGCGCCAATGAACAAAAATTTCTTCTTGATTTTCTTCGGGTTCATCCGGATTTCGAATGATAAATCCATAGCCTTTCTTTGAGCTAAACCATTTAACTCTTCCAGTTTCTATACTTTCTGTCAAAAATTTCACCATATTTCCATATTTCTGTGACTGGAATACGGCATTATTCCAATTGAATTTGGATATTGCCTTAATTTTTGGAAAAACCAGATTCGATAAAAATATTATCTTAAGTCATATCTAAAAAGAAGGGAAACCTACTCACAGACAAATAGTTATAAATCTAATAATGAATAACCACAATTAAGGGACGATAAATGGTACTATACGAACTTGGGTTGTTAAAGAATGGAATGCTAATTTATGAGAAAAGCTTCTATCATTTGAAGAACTTAAGACGTATATCTCAAGAAACCAAGGGACAGTTTCTCGATGCGATTTTTAATATGACAAAGGTTAGTATGTCAGAAAAGATCAATACTTTAAAACTGAAACAGTACAAAATTGTATTCAAGGAGAAAGAACGACTTATTGATGATAGCCAACCAGCAGTAATATACCTAGTTTATGTTATTGGTGATAAACGCTTAAACACGAAATTTTGCTCAAAAATTTTAGAAACCTTGTTAGATTTATACTTATCTGAATTTGAGAAGAATGCTAATCCCTACGTTGCAGAAAAAATTAAAGAAGGAAGTGATTTGGATGAGAAAATCTCGAAAATTATTGGGGACTTTTACGCAACTTCAATTGACAGAATGTCAGATCTTTTTTTTTAGGGATTTATCATGGCTATGAAACCAGGGTTCCGTATTATTACAGCAAGCATATTCGGATTAGCAGTTGCAATTCCTATATTCCTCATCAATTACAATTTATCCCCCCTTAATACTACAGGAGAAGGACTAATTGAAATAATTCTACTTTCAGTGGTTCTATTTATTGATATATTCCTCGCATTTGTTTCATATTGGCTAATACGTAACTTATTTTCGAAGAGATGGGTAATTTTAGAAAAATCTCCAGATTCACGGATCTTCCGAATTCCCATTAATAAATTGCGCAATTCTTCATTGACAACGGAGGAAGAATTCAATATAATCTCGTTAATCAATGGTCAAGTGGAAAATCCCTTAAAACCAGTATATGATAAGGCGACTTCACTATTCTGTGAAATCATTTACCCAAAAAATATCAACATTAATGCTCTTATTTTATATTGCCATGGTTTTAATGATAGTTCGGAAAAAATACGTTATAAAACCTATGCATTAGCAGAACTCGGATATACAGTTTTCGTATGGGATGCAAGAGGGATGGGAAAATCATCCAAAGCGGGAAAGAAAGGGGATTTTCTCACCAGAAATATGGATACTGCTGCATTGTGTAAGTTTCTTATCCAATTACCTATATTTAAAGATTACAAGTTCATTATCGTAGGAGAGAGTATGGGAGGGATTAGTGCAGCTTATGTTCTTAATCAAATACCGAAAAAGATTGATAAATGTATTCTAATTTCAACACCGTCCATTTTTAACCAGACTTTTAAGCGAAGATTATTTCCATTTTCCCGTAGATGGATTCAAAGACTAAATTATCGCATTAAGGGCATTAATCCCTATCCTAAGGGAGAATCAAATGCACTAATTTCCCCTTATCTGTTATTTCAAGATATGATGAAGGGCATGTCCAAACAAGATTGGTTTCATTATACCAATAAAAAAATTCTATTGATTCATTCTAAAACAGATAAGCTAATTCCACTTGAAAAATGCGAACAGAATTCAGAAATCTTGAATTTAATTAAAAAAAATCGTATTATCTTCAACACTGGAAATCATAATCAAATAAAAAATGAGTTGGGAATAATTTCTACCATAGATGCGTTTTCGAGAAGATAAATCCTCCAAGTTCATTCTTTTCCGGGTGGGCATCCATATTCTTTACGTATTTTGCACCCAGGTTTCGTGTGAGGCCCCTCACATGGTTCGCACTCGATTTCTCTTAGCATTCGGAGGACTTCATCTCCTGATCTCTCTTCCTTATCCTCTTCTAACTCTTCTTGACTAAAGATTTCTTCTTCATTTTCTTCTTCTTCTTCCTCGTCGTCCTCATCATCTAAAATGAGATCTTCATCTTCTTTTTTTGACTTTTTCAAAACTCGATCACCATATTGTAGTGTATTTATTTTTTCTTAGAGAGATAAAAGCGTTTCTCAAATCATTCATTCATGATGGAAGAAAAGTAGAACCATCTTAATTCCTCACAATCTGGGTCGTCAAATCTACCAAATTTTGGATTACTACTAAGGGAATCACAAATTTTTTCTGCTTCTCTCAAATACTGCGCGAATAAATTCTTTTTATCGATTTTATGTTCTTCAAAACAATCAGATAAATCCATCGATAACACTGATTCAACGGTTGGAAAAGCTGTATCTTCCTCGGGTATGAATTTCTTATGAAACCATTCTCCTGTTTCACAATTAAACATGTAGAGCGGGATGAATTTGTAACCATTTGTAGCAATTAAATCCACTGCCTTGCAGATAAAATCAAGTTCTACTTCAGAAAACAAATAATGGAAATTCAAACGTGTCCATCCTGGTTTTAATCCGAATTTGCCTTTCTGGATTATTTGTCGGTATTGCTCCGATTTTTCAATTTCAATATCCAACAATTTATGTCCAAAAGGTCCAGCACACATACAACCGGCACGGCTTTGAATTCCAAATAGGTCATTAAGGAGTTTTGTGAATAATTTTGGATGAAGAAACTTATCTTTATGCATAGTTAGGAAAGAAATGATAGAGATTCGATCGTAGGGATTACTCGAACCTAAAATATAGAGATTTAAGTTTTTTCGTAAATGTTTCATAGCTTTAAATGTATATAACTGTTCGATTTCTTCTATTTTCCGTATTCCAACTGCATTTTTTATATCAATTGCGAGCGCAGCCTTTATAATTTGAAGGATACCAGGCGTTCCGGCCTTTTCCCGAGTTTCTACATCCTCAGTGTAATCTATTGATTGTGAATTTACAAAATCTACGGTTCCACCCGCAGCACAGGTAGGTTCGATACTAGAATCATATAGATCTTTATTGATCACTAAAATTCCTGAAGATCCTGGACCTCCAACGAACTTATGTGGAGATAAATAAATTGCATCAAAGTAACATTCTTTATCCTTATTCATATCGATTTTAACATAGGGTGCACTTGCTGCAAAATCAAATCCCACTATTCCTCCATACTTATGCATAATACGCGCTATCTCGTATATTGGGGATTTTAAACCGTTTACATTAGATGCAGATGAAAACGAACCGATTTTCATTCGGTGCTCATATGCAGGATCGGATACTTTCCTTTCTAAGTCTTCCAAATCGAAATACCCAGAATTATTCAAAGTTATTTCCACAACATCCACAAAAGCTTGCCGCCATTGAATATCATTGCTATGATGTTCATACGGACCGATGAAAACAACTGGTCTATTTGCTTTTAGTATATTATATGTGGTTAAAAACTCCTCTTTTTTATTTTTAGATACACATTTTTTATTATTTATTAAATCTGTTATACGTTGCTTGGTTGCGGGAGGTAAACGTACTCCTAAGATTTCTTGGAATTTTGTTATAGCTCCAGTGGTCCCCGTTCCTGTAGCAATAATATAACAGTTTTTTTCAGCATTGAACGATTTTTTGATATTAAATTCTGCTTGTTTTAGTAAATCAGTCATATGACGACCAGTAATGTCATCTTCGGTATGAGTGTTAGCATATTCTCTCTGAATCTTAATTAGATATTTCTCGATGAATTGCACGGATCGACCTGATGCGGTATAATCTGCGTAAGTGAGTAAGCGATCACCGTAAGGGGTTTGAAAGAAAAAATCACGGCCGATTATTTCATTTCGGAGTTGATCGAAATTGAGTGAAGTCATAATTTCAGATTTACATTTAGTTGTTAATTATGAAAAAGGTTGCTGATGCTAGTATTCTGAGAAAAATTCCGATCAAGAAATTCAAAATGTGCAACTAAAATATTTAGATGACTAATCTACGGAAATGAACGTTAGACAATTAAATCATCACATTTCAAAAAGATAGTAGATTTTTGTGCGTCTAAATTGCAACAACTTTAATCTTCAATTATTATGTAGAATGGCTACCTTATATACTTCATAATTCTTTTAATAAGATATATATCGATATATTTTCAAGTTATGTTTTTTTGTGGTAATTTAATTCGAAATCCTCCCTTATTTATGAAAATAAACGGCTATAGATTATTGTAATTGAGAACCAATTTTGATATAGAGTGATTCAGAGTATGTATACAATTACCTCTAATGTAAACATTTACATACAATATTGACAAAAAATACACTTTACAGAACACAATCTAGGGTAAAAGGTTGGAATGATGCAAATCAAAAAAGACATTTCTATTCCAGATAACATTTACAGCTAAGATTTGTAGACAACCTATTCTAATGTATACATTGTCTCACAATTCAACTTTTACCTAGATACCCTTTTCATCAATGAAGTTTTCATCAATCTTAAATCCTCTCTCTCGATCATATATTATAGGTAAAAAAATATTTCTACCCTTTCCTATCACAACATTTATCATCCCATTATTAAATCCTTAAAAAAATAAAGAAGGTATAACGCAAATGGAAGTTCAACAAGAATACCAAAATACCATAATTGAAAGTGATGGTTCCCGAACGATTATTGTCGTTGGAGATAATGTCGAAGGAATCGCTTCGGCTTTAAAGAGTGAAACTCGCAGGGAAATCATAAAAATTCTGAGAAAAGAACCTTTGGACGTGTCACGTTTAGCAGCAAAATTAAATCAGACGGAAGCTAATGTAAGTGCTCAAATCCAACAATTACAGAAAGCAGGACTCGTAAAGTCCCGATATGAACCTGGAGATCATGGTGTTCGTAAGATCTGTGAAGTTCAGATCGACCGAATCATTATTGAGCTGGAGTAATTAGATCACAAAAGTAAGAAAAACAACGAAAAGAATAATCAATACAATCCACAAAAGAAACAAAATATTCCATTTGCATCTCACTATTTTTGAAATTTTATTTTTGAAATTTTAAATAATTTTTTCCTGAAAAAATATCAATTTTAATCTCTTGATTTTTCAAGAAAATATCAAATTTTTGATTATTCGAATTCTCGGTCTAAATTTCATTTTGGTAAATAATGTCCTTTCCTTTCACTCCCTCTTCATGGATCATTTAAAAGACAGATGTCATTGTAATCAATTGTATTCAAAAGATACAATAATCATATTTGTAGTATGTGTATGACAAAACTCAACTATGCTTCTAGGTAACTATTATGGAGGAAATGGATAAAACAAAAGTATTGACAGTACGTATTCCTGTCAAGCTGATGGAACGATTGGAGAAAATTGCGCAACAACTAGACACAAAAAAATCAGAGATTGCAAAACGATATCTCAATCTTTCCGAAATCTTTATACTTACAGATAATGAATCTAAAATCGATTCTGATGGTCAGAACTTAATTTTTTATCCAGAAAAACTCATAAATGAAGTATTTAATCTCATTGCGAGAATTCCCATTAAAGATCGATTTCGAACTCGTCTCGAATTGGGAGACAAATTGGGAAATTATATTAATAGCATAACTTATAACATGGGAATTAAAGAAAACGATTATTATTCTATCTTTAAATTAATAATTGAAAAGCTTGGCTGGTTTAAAATAACTTATAAGAAGGATTCTGAAAAAAATTCAATAATCTTGATTCCAAAAGAATTTGGGGAGAAATCCTTAGTATATGCCATGATTTATCGTATTGTGACCAGGCGACAATATCCTAATGAGTGGACGGAAGAATTAGTCAATCATGAAATTCCCTATCCAGAACCCAAGGGAAAGGATCAGAACAGATCAAATAATGAATTTGAGGATAATTATAAAAAATATATCGATGACCCATTGAAAGTCGATCTAGAACAAGAAAAGTTAGATAAATACTACTTTGGAGTTCTTAAGACCTCAAAAGTCTGAGAAAATCTCATTTTACTCGAATACATCTTTCTTTTAACCGAATTTCCCAAGATTTCCCTTTTATCAGATAACTCTCGCTAAAGCATTATCATGTAAAATTCAACCCCTTCCATTTTACAAACTAATTAAATTTATAAAACTAGTCATAATGCTTTTTTCTTAGTTAACAAACAGATAGGTATAAATGTCTAATATCAAGACGAAGTTGCCATTGACACGATCCGCTGGAATATTATTACATCCCACTTCCCTTTGGACTCCCTATGGGGTTGGTGATTTTGGACCTAGTGCGTACACATTTATCCAATATCTAAAAAAAGCCGGTCAGAAATATTGGCAAATATTACCACTTGGACCTACCGGTTATTTAGACTCACCTTATCAATGTATCTCTGCTTTTGCTGGTAATCCTTTGTTAATTTCTCCCGATGAACTGGTAAATAATGAATTATTAACAAAAAAAGAAGCGATTGAATGTTTAGAAGATGAAAACCATAGAATAAAGTGGACTCTTTCCGAGCAAGTTGATTATTCGAAGGTACGAATAGCAAAATACCGAATGTTTGAAATTGCTTATAATAATCTGTTTTGTAAAGAGGATTCGGATGTAATGGAAAAATCTGCAAATTTAAAGAAGCACCAAACAGAATTTGATGAGTTTTGTATTATACAGCAGGATTGGATAGACAACTTTGTCACTTATTTTTCGTTGAAAAATGCTCATGAATTAAAATCTTGGGTAGAATGGCCGGCGAAATACCGAGATCACGACGAAAAAGCCATAGAAAAATGGAGCACTGAACATGAAGATGAACTAAGGTATTTTAAATTCATCCAATGGATCTTTCAGAAACAATGGAATAATTTAGTTGCATATGCACACAAAAATGATGTAAATATCATTGGAGATATGCCAATTTTTGTTGCTCATGATTCAGCAGATGTTTGGGCTAATCGAGAATTATTTTTACTTAACGACAATGGTTCCTTACAATACCAAGCAGGTGTACCTCCCGATTACTTTTCTAAAACTGGTCAGTTATGGGGCAATCCTCTCTATAATTGGGATTTGATCAAGAAACAGCATTTTTCTTGGTGGATCCGGAGATTTAAGAGAAATCAAGAATTAGCCGATTGGATACGAGTCGATCATTTCCGGGGTTTCGAGGCTTATTGGAGAGTAGAAGGGGATGCATCTAATGCAGTGAAAGGGGAATGGGTAAAGGGACCAGGAATTTCCCTATTTAACGCTGTTTATAAAAAACTAGGAAATTTGCAGATCCTTGCCGAAAATTTGGGAATTATTACTCCAGAAGTTGAACAACTACGGTTAAAATATGGTTTTCCAGGAATGTATGTTTTGCAGTTCGCATTTACTGGTGAAAAAACTAACCCGCATCTTCCATACAATTATGAACCTTTGAATTTTGCTTATACGGGAACGCACGACAACAATACGACACTTGGATGGTGGGAACAAGAAGCCACTGATGGTGAAAAACAATATTTTTCAACTTATCTAAGTCATGGAGTCTCAGATATAACAGAAGAATTGATTAAAATGCTTTATAAATCCGTAGCACTAGTTGCCATTGTACCTTTGCAAGATTTACTCCGCCAATCTGCGAAATATCGAATGAATACACCGAGTGTACCTGAAGGAAATTGGAAGTATCGAACTCCTTCACTTGGACTGGATGAAGAGAAAGCAAAGTGGTTAAATTTTTTAGCAAATGTTTACGGTCGGGTAGAATAATTCAAGAAATTTTTTTAAAAATGCCTTAATTTTCCTCTTTTGATTCGAGTTCTTTTAGCTCTCTAATTTTCTTAATTAACCGGTCAATTTCTATATAATAAAACACCTTTGGTGTTAATTTCACTATATTTTGGTTTTTTTCATATACAATAAATCCCAATTCGTGTAAATCGTGTAAATCCTTTGCAATGTCTTTTTTATTCCGTAAATCTTGTATCTTCGTTCCGGTAATTGCTGGAGTCTTACTCACATATAAAATCAAAATAGTAAATAACGTTGCGGAAAGACGGGGGGTCAGAACCTTATCTGTAGCACCACCAAAGTTAGATTCCATCTGATCTTGAAAGCCAATATACCAATGAGAATTCATGGGATTAAATTTCACGCTTAAACCTAAAGGGAATATAGTTTTGTTGAATTCTTGTAGCAGATTCCACAATTTATATTCTGCATTACGATCCGAAAAACCTAATTTTGAACACAATTCGTCTTTATTCGCTCCTATATTTTGTGCATCCTTCTTCCTTGATAGTAAATATATTAACACTTCAGCTTCATTCATTCGTTTTTCTCATCCTTATATTCTTCCAATCTATTAGTATTTTTAATAAAAACAACCTTCTTTCTCTGAATCAAATACAAACAAAATACAAATCTTTTGTAGCGAATCTCAGTATTAGTGGTCGTATCTATTATATCAGATAGTTTTTGGGGGAGAGTGGGTAATAACTTTAGCTCAAATGAATTCAATTCTCTTTCAAAATGAACATCATCAATCAAAAAATCTATTTCTCCCATATTGAATTCCTCTTTAGCAATCTCAGAGAAATCCGGGAACTCTACCGATTCCCAAATCTTTTTCTTATTAGTTAACTTCACAAAAGAATCGTAAAGAGTATTTAAATTGATATCTTCTATAATGAATGGAGGTTTATACAAAGCTTGGAAGCATTCATGCAAAGAATTCTGGGATTCAACTTTAATGATAGACTCAAAATCCTCCTCTCCCCCTATAGCGGAAATATATGCTTGAATATCTTGGATTTTTTTACCGAACAAGTCCGAAGAACTCTTAAATTCAGTAACAATTGTCTTTAAATTCTTATTATTAACAATCTCTTGGATAGAATGGAAAATAGGAACAAAATCTATGTCTTGGGTAGAAATTTTTCCTAATTGGATATCTTTTTTCAAGTTCTTCAGGTAAATCTCTACATCTCGTAAAGTTCGTAATTGAATTTGTTGTACAGAAGATGGATTTATCTCATTCATAAGGGAATAACCGTGCTTACTTCTTCAGATCCATTTTTTGCTATTCCTAATACACAATCTGCAAGATCCACTAGGGTACTAGATGCATTAGGGGTAATCATAATAAATTGAACCCCATTATCTGTAACATCCTTGATCAATTTTGATACATTCTCGGTATTACTCTTGTCCAAAAACATCTGTGCTTCATCAAATATACATAGGGGTGAAGGATTCAAGTTCTGGAGAGTTAACATTAAAGTTATTGCAAACAAAGTCTGTTCTCCTCCACTTAAAGTGGATAAACTGCGCGATGCCTCATTAAAATGAACGTGGATATCCACTCCAAGCGCTTCAAATTTATCAGTTAAATTAAGCGAACCCTTACGATTAATTCCTATTTTTTGGAAACGAGAGTTAATGTTATTTTCAATAGTCCGTAAATGCCCCCTAAATAAGGAAAAATACTGTTCTTGAAGTTTTTCTACGGAAATGTGCGCTTCTTTAATTTCTATTTCTAATTGTTTCTTTTTTTGGGCACTTCGTTTCAGTTGTTGTTCTAGTTCCTTTTTTCTTTCCAAAATTTGGTCTGTCACATCATAATAATCTCGTAACTTCTCGTAAATGACTTTGAGATCATTCTCTACTTCTTCAACTGATCGTTCCTGATAATCTTTTCCAAGTTCTGCCACTTCTATACTTATATTGTCCACCATTTTCTGCTTTTCATATATTTGAGCTTCAGAATATTCGATTTTTATCTTTATCCTATCAATTGTTTGTATGATGGAATTCAAATTGTCATGTTCCGTTTGGATGACCTCTTGAATTTTTATATTTTTATCGTTTAATGTTAATTGTTCTCGAGTAATAGATTCAATAGAATTTCGTAATCTCTCCAACTCATTGATTGCTTGAAGCATTCTAGTATTACCGCTTTTTAACTTATCTTCATATTTTTCTAGCTCCATTTCATGGGCTTTCAGTTCGGTCGAATAGTTTTCAATTTTTAATGTATATAGATTCTCTTCCTGTGTCTTGTTTGTAAGATTATTATTCATCTCTTGTATTTTATTATCCAGTCCTTCAAATTTGACTTGGAATTCTTCAATGAATGCATCCATTTCATCCAAGTTAGCTGGTAATTTCTCTTGAACTTGAATTATTTCATTTTGAATGGAATTAAGTTTCTCTAAGAAAGAATCCGAATTTGCAATCAAGTTACTTTTAGTTTCCAATAAACTATCTTTTTTATTTATAGTGATGGTCAATTTTTTGTAGTTATACGTAATGATATTGATTTTCTGGAGACGTTCCTCATATAATTTAGAAGCTCGCTCTAATTTTGTAAACTGTTGCCGATATTCATCAATTTTTCCCCGATTTTCCATAAGTTGGTCATGTAATTTTTTTACTGCGCGTTTTTGTTCAATCGGATTGGAATAACTTTTACCGGAATCTGACGCACGAGATTCCAAAACATATTCATATGAACGGATAACGGTGCCATCTAATGCGACTACTCGTCCTTTATGATTATGTTGGTTAATAAAGTCATAACCAACACTCCTATCGTTGACCAATACGGTATTTCGACAAATTGACACAAGTACTTTTTTTACATCGTCATGATGAGATAAAGGTGTTATAAAATTCGACAAATAACCGAATACTCCATCTTCTTTAACTATCTCTTTATAGCTTCGAATTTCCCTATCAAAAGGCTGATATATATTACATCTAGCACCCGTACGCTTTATTAAATCATGAACCAACATGAAGTCTTGCTTATTTTTTGCAATGAAGGAATTTAAAACATATTTGCTCAGGATACTATCTACGGCAAGAGAAATTTCGGGATTAAACTCGATAAAATCAATTATAGGACCAATTACATCAAGATTGCGGGTCTGAATTTCTTGTATTAAATTTATTAAATTTTGACTTTTCGGCATTTCTTTCATCAAAACAGAACTTTTAAGATGTTCTAACTGTTTTTCTAAATCCCGATTCTCATTTTCTTTTTGAGAGATGTTCTGGGAGAGTTTTTCTAAAGCAAAAAAAATTTTTTGTTTTTTTTTATTAAGGGATTCTAGTGTATTTTTCTCAGGTTCTTGTAAAAACCATTTATCTTTTTCCAATTCCTGTTTAAGGTAACGGATTTCGCTCATTGAATTTTTAATATCGCGTTCAATCGCTTCAAGTTGTAAGTCGTTCTCTTTCGTTTTATATTCAATCTCTGACTTCTTCTTCTTTAGGTTTTCATAATATTCCATTATATCATGGAATTTCTTTTTTGTTCGTTGATGAGACTCAAATTCGTCCATTAATGCCTTCCTTTGCTCTTGTAGAACAGAAAACTCAAACTTGTATTTTTTTATTTCAGATAGACAAATTTTCTGCTCCTCAGTAAATCTTTGCTTTTCAGCAGTCAAAAGCTTGATTTTACTTTTTGCCCTCAAAATTTTATCAGCCAAATTGTCCTTATCGGATTGCCATCGGCTTATCTCGGCATCCAAATTTCTCTCTTTTACTTTTTCGTCTAACAATGTCTGGGAGAGTTCGGTTATTATCGTAGTATTTTCCTTTATCATAGCTTCCAAGTTTTGAATTGTACCTTCAATCTTTTCTTTATCATCCTCTAAACTATCAATATTTTGCTCGTAGTTCCCGATCTCAGTTCGGATATTTTTGATTTCCTCTAGGATCATAACCCGATTTAACCAAGTCCTCTCTTTTTCAAACTGCTCTCGTTGAATTTCTAACTCTTTTTTTTCTTTGAGCCTAACTACTTGGGGTGCAAGCAATCCAATTTCATATTTTGCTGATTTATCCATCAAATTCAAGCTTTTAATTTGATTATCTAGATCATTGATGGTAGTTTTATTCTCAATGATTTCCTCACGTAATGGATGCAATCCCAGTCCCCGCTCCAGATAATCACAAATCTGCATTTTTTCCATATTTTTGATGTTTGTGATATTTCCCTGAGATACAAAAGCAAATACATTATCGGGATTGACTCCAAAATCTGCAAGAAGATTTTGTACAGTAGAGGCTGTACATTTTTTAAGTTTAGAATCTGCACCAATTTGAATCTGATAGAATGGAGATTGCCCTTTAAAAATAGTTCTGCGAATTTTTATTAGAGTTTTTTTATTCCGTAAATGGATTTCCGCATAACCCGCTTCTTGCCCTATCCGAATAAACTCAGACCACGTTTTTGCCCGGCCATCCTTTTCGTTGGATCCTAAAGAAAACTTGATCCCTTGAAAGATTGTAGATTTCCCTGCTCCATTTGGACCAGTTATAACCGTGAATCCTTTATGGAAGGGGACTTCATCTACTGCAAAAGAATTAAAATTATGGAGGATAATCCGTTCAAGTATTGGTTTTGTAGCCACAATATCTACCTTTCTGCAATTTTTTGGATACGATCAATGGTTTTTTTTGCATTAGTCAATTTTAATAATGCACGGTTTGGTGCATCTTTAAGAATAAAAGCGTAATCAGCGAGAATAGTGCGATCTAAATCATCTAATTTTCTCGCTTGATCTATCTTCTCAAGGATAAGGGTTAATTCCTCGAATTTCGTTGCGGCTGCATATTGATATAGTTGTGAAGAAGTAAAACTATCTAATTCAGCTAATCCTAAACCTTTAAAGGATGTTACAGAATTAGATTGAAATGATCCATCATTTAGTGGGTGGGTCTCTCGATCATTTTTTCCTACTTGAGGAATTTTAGAATTTGTAAAATCTTTATACGAATTATAACTACTAAGTGGTCGAATTTGATTATTTTTGATAAGTTCTGCGAAAATTTCCCCCGTCAATGGAATTTTAGTTAGCAAGGTTCTGTTACTATCGGACGATGGCTCTGTTTCTTGTTCTACTTGCTCTTCATCCTTTTCTCTCTCTAATTGAGCTTTAAATTCTGTATAGTTAAGAATTTTCCATTGGATGAAGGCAATATCCACTAATCGTTTTAAATCGTTCACATTCCATGAATCTTCTGTTAATTCAGATAAATAAGTGATATCAACCGTGTGAATGGCTAAATTTTCTAGTAACCTTTCAAAAATCTCAATACGTTGAATTTTTGTTGGATAGGGTATAGTAAATACAATATCTAAGTATTCAATGATCTCTTGAGGAATATCATTATGTATAATTCTTAGAAGAAAGAAATAATCAGGGTTCTGCTTTAGCATTTCTCTAATTCGCTTTACTAAGTGGATCACCTTTAGTTTTTCTTCAACGGAGTCAAAATCTGGATTATTCAGATAAATAATTTGTTTTTGAGGAACCGATCCGACTGACACAGATGCTTTTTGCTCACTTTCTTCAGAATCGAGTTGATTGATGCTTTTACTTAAGTATTCAAGCTGCTTTTCATACTCAGAATTGTCCCAATTTAATTCCAAAACACTGAACATATTGAAAATTTCATCTTTGATGAATTCACAAAATTCTGAACCCAAACTATCCTTTACAAGAATAATCTGAGGGATGATGTCAGATTTATCGTATTTTTCATCTGAAAACATCTCGAACATAGAAATTATATGCGTATACACGTCCAAATTGCATAATAGTTTAGTACCACTTTCGTTCATAATTATGGTCATATAATTCGGTTTTAGTATTGTTTTTCATAGAGAGAAAAGTTTGTTATTATCTTTATCTGCCCTTATATTCTTATACCAAGTCAACTTAAAAAGATTTTTGCTCTCTCTCAATAAATTTGAATATAATAAGCGTTTGTGCTTCATAAACACTCCCTTTTTCGACTACTTTTAAAGTATAACCCAATGTCAATGTTTGGGGGATTTTCAAACAAATTGTCAAAAGCCATTGAATTAGATCAATTTTCTTCATTCCATGGTACGAATTTTCCACTTGTGGGTTTTTTTCCCCTTAGTTTCTCTATGTTTGAGTTTGGGATAAATTATTGCTGACATCAAAGGGAAGCTATTTTCTGCTGAATTTGTATAGATTTATCATGAAATTCTTCATAATCCGGATATTCATAAACAACCAAAATATAAGTTTATATCAAATTTCATGGAGATTTTCGAAAGATTTCACCCAATTGATATAAAATTAGTTGTTTGAAAATTTTTGGTAATAATGGATTGTAATCTGCTCCCAATAATTTTGAGTTTGGATTTATCTGCACTTAGTTAGAAATCATGATTTTATATGATTTTATTAAAGATATATCGGAAATCTTTAATATTTGTCATAATAACGAAACACATAACTTCTAAGCATGTGAGGAATAATGGGAAAATTAGCAAGACGAGTAGCTATAGTCGGGGCTGGTATGTCGAAATTCGGTGCCCACTATCCAATCAAACAAAACCGTGATCTGTGGCAGGACGCTCTCATTAACACGATTGAGTCTGTAGATCATGGAGTAAATTTACAAAAGGATGTTGAAGAACTTTATTTAGGTAACTTTTCTGCAGACTTGTTTAATCATGAAGCACATCTCGCACCATTAATGGCGCAATTAGCGGGAATAAATCCCAAACCTGCAGCTCGGATTGAAGCTGCATGTTGTTCAAGTGGCATAGCTATGAGATATGGTGTTTTAGCGGTTGCATCTGGAATACATGACTTCGTTTTGGCAGGTGGGATTGAGACCATGACAGAAGTACCCACCGTTGATGTTACAGACTCATTGGCTGCAGCAGCGGATACAAGATTAGAATATCCGGCTGGTGCCACTTTTCCTGGTTTGTATGCGGCAGTAGCGACTGCGCATATGCATAAATACGGGACAACTGAGGAAAATTTCTTTGACGTTGCGATAAAAAATTATGATAATGGTGCAGAAAATCCTTATGCTCAAGTACAAATGACCATTGAACAAGTGATAGAGGGTAAAATCACCAAAGCGAAAAAACGTGGTTTAGAACCTCCATCATGGAATAATCCCTATGATTTTTTGCGATCGGAATCAAATCCCTATATAGCTTATCCATTACGTTTATTTGATTGCTCATTGGTTACTGATGGAGCAGCATGTGTATTGTTAGCCTCGGAAGACATTGCCAGAAAATACACAGATACACCCATTTGGATCACCGGAACTGGTCAAGGTAGTGATACTCTAGCTTTACATGATCGTGATTCTTTGACCTCATTTCTATCAGCGAGAACTGCAGCACAGACTGCGTTTAAAATGAGTGGATTAGAACCAAAGGACATTCAAATTGCTGAAGTTCATGATTGCTTTACAATAGCGGAGTTGGTCGCATTGGAGGATCTTGGTTTTTATAAACCTGGAGAAGCTGCAGCTGCAGTATCTGCGGGTGAAACAAAACGAGATGGAATCCTTCCAATCAATACAAGTGGAGGATTAAAAACAAAAGGACATCCCGTGGGAGCTACGGGTACCGCTCAAGCAGTTGAGATTTTCAAACAAATGCGAGGTATCGCAGAACGTAATAGACAAGTGAAAAAGGATATAGAAAGAGCTTTGTCTCATAATGTAGGAGGTAGTGGGGCATCTTCGGTTGTCCACATATACGAGAAATAGGAGGAAAATATGATGAATAATGAAGAATTTACCATAAAGAATTATTTCGATTTTTTCGCTGAAAATAAACTGATGGGGAATAAATGCAATAATTGCGGTATTATGCACATTCCTCCCAAAAAAATCTGTAATAAATGTTACGGGACCAAACTTGAATGGATTGAATTTAGCGGAAAAGGGACTTTACAAACCTATAGTCTGATTGGAGTAGGTGCACGTTACTTCGTAAACCAAGGGTATAAAATTGAGAATCCCTACTGTTTTGGTATCGTTCAATTGGAGGAAGGTCCTTGTATCTCAGGACATATTGTAGGACCAGAAGGTTTTGAACAAAATCCTAAAAAATTCAAAATTGGAATGCCCTTAAAAGCGAAGTTTTTACATGTAGAGACCGAAGGGATAGAACCTAAAATCGATTTAGGATTTGAACCCATATAATTTTCTTTTTTTCCTTATCATATCTGAAAGTTTTTTTTCAAGGATTAATTTACATATTTACACAATATTATGTTTTGAAGAACTATGGCTGCAGCTGGATTAACCGATTATCTAATTCTATTAGGAATTGTCGTTGGAATGACAGTAATTTCACAATTGTTTCGATACTTTTTTGGGATGCGTCCAGAAGAAAGCATGGATATGCAACAAAAACTGAAAGACATGCAAAATGAGATGGTGCAAGCGAGAGAAGATCCCGTACAATTACAACGATTACAACAGGAAGCTATGCAAACATATAGAACTATGATGCGGAAGCAACTCATCCCAAATTGTATATACATGATCCTATTTTTTGGATTATGGTATATAGTCGGTTTAATTTTCTCTGATACCCAATTCTTCGGAATGGAAGGAGATCGCACTTTTTTCTTTCCCTATTTGATATTCTCCTTTAGTTTAAGTGGGATAATATGGTTGATACGATATTTAATCAGACAAAACAAAAAGAAGAAAGGGTTATTACCCGACGAAAATTATGATGCATCGTTAGATCGTGGAATTAAATCTGGCGTTACTTTTTCTACGGGGTGGGCAAGGGGCTTATCTCCAGAATTGCAGCAAATGAGAACTGATTTGCAAGAAAAACGGGATAAAGGGGAACTACCTCACGATATAGATATCGATGCTGAGATACAAAAGATTGCAGAAGAAGAAGAAGAAGATATCAGAAACTGGAAAAAACGATTAGAATCCTAAAGTTTGAAAGAGGTAACTTTAGGTCGTGAATCCAGTGTGGGGTATATAAGTCCAGGTAATGGTGGCATTGAATTATATACTTCATCGATATCTATGGTTGCAAAATTAACTCCTCGTTTTTTCTTCCATTCCACTAATCTGCCATTCACCATTATATTCTCCATTTCCATATTCATGGCAAATGCAGAAATATGAGCCCCAAGGGGAATTTTCTTGAGTTCCTCCCCGAATTGAGATAAGGTAAATGATAGTTTTCCTCGATCTGGTGCGCGCAATTGGAAGCACGGGATGATGATCGGATATCCATCTTCATCAATCCAGCTGAGGAATTTTGGATTGATTGGACCGTTAAACAACTCAAATGGGAGAACTGGCAGTTTTTTTTCTGCATTCTTATCTCGTAATGCTCCAACGCCTATCATGTTTGCGATGATTCCCTTTACAATCCCTCCTAATCCCAAAAGTCTGACAGGAGTTACTGCAATTACATCATTATAATATGCAGTATGTGCATTCATATAAGTATTATAACGAAGCAAATCCATTCTTGAAAAGTAATCTAAATCTTCACCCTCCTTAGAGAGGTGTGTAAACTTAACCTTCGTTTGAATGAATTTAAAAGGCATCTCGGCTGTCATCATTGCGATTCCTTGCCGTGGGTTCTCTTTTACGTACTTCTTACTCTTTCCTTCCGTGAATTGTCCCCAAACAAGCTTATCTTTCGCAATTGCGCGGTTAAAAGCGATAAACGTAATATGAGGCCATCCTCGCGGGTCAATTGTTGAAACAAATTTTGCTGCAAACTCTAATCGTGAAAGTTTGTATGCATCATCATCAAATTCTTCATTCCATGTAGATTTTGCTTTTTTAGGCATTTATATCACTTTTTTTCATCAATTCATTAATTTTTTTGTACACCACAAGAGGGAGGTGCAAATTTTGAAATTTTCCTTTGTGAATCTTCAGTTTCAACAGTTTTCGTCAACCCTGACCATTTCACATTTTTTACTCCTGTAGATTTCGCAATTTCAAAAAAATATTCCATTTCTTCGGGTAACAATAAATCTAAGTCGTTGCATGCCCATTCCATGTCCATACGAGCATACTTTGCTTTGGCTAGATTATTAAATGCTAATAAATCCCAGCGATCAATTTTATTATCTAATTCATTGACGATAAAATTTCCAATTTCTCTAATATTTTTTTCTGACGCCGTATAAGTTGGAATTATCGGAGTTCTTACCCATATTTGTCGATTTTCCTTAACAAGCCATTTGATATTTTCTAAGATTTGTGTATTTGATACACCTGTAAATTTTTGGTGCTTAATATCATCAAATTCCTTAAGATCATACAACCATAAATCTACATAGGGAAAAATTTGTGCATATTTCTCTTTGGGTAGGTATCCGCTTAAATCTAAAGCAGTGTGAAATCCATCTTCCTTGCATCTTTTGAAAAATTCCGTTACAAAGTCAGATTGAACAGCAGCTTCTCCCCCGGAAGCCGTTATCCCCCCTCTTGATTTCACATAATACGCTCTGTCCTTCGCAACTTCATTAAGTAGATCTTCAACTGACCAATATTCCCCTAGCATTCGCAATGCCGTTCCAGGGCACGCTTCTACGCATTCTCCACAAGCAATGCACTCATCTCGATCGATATGCATTCCTTCTTCATCGAGAGATAAAGCTTGTTGTTTACATAAATCAATACATGTCCTGCAACCGATGCACTTCACTTGGAACCATTGGATTGAGGGCTTTTTGAATAGAGATTCTGGATTATGACACCATACACACCGAAGGGGGCACATTTTAAAAAAAACTGTTGTACGAATCCCTGGTCCGTCTTCAGTGGACATTTTCTGTATCTCAAATATGTACCCTTGTATGGATTCCATCATTTTCATCTATCGGATAAAATTAAAGAAAAATTAAAAATTGTGCATCTCACGTTTTATTATCTCGTCTTGTAATTCTCTTCCTATAGCTACAAAATATGTATTATAACCAGTTACCCTTACAAGTAAATGTGGATAATTTTCAGGGTGTTTCTGTGCATCTATTAGCATATTAGCATCTAGAATGTTAATTTGTAGAGCAGTCCCCCCATTTTCAATATATCCACGTAGGTATGCTTTGAATTTCTCTTTGGATTCTGGTTCTCGTAACATACTCGGATTAAATGTAATGGTGTGAGAGGCTCCATTTGGCAAGTAATTCACATATTTACCATCGTCAGTTTTCCCACCCAATGCATTTCCCACGGAATTTGTTACTGATGTTGGACCATTAATATCTGCACCGTTTGTGGGACAAATCGCGTTCGAAAGGAATGTGTTTGCCAATCTTCCATTAGGAGTAGCAGGAGTATAAGCAGCATCCTCTCCTGCCCAATAATTCCATGATAGCATACCACCGCGGAATTGGAAATCAGTATCCGTTTTGTATTTGAAAGTTTCTGAAGACCAAGTTTCCATGATGTTGCGAGCAAGCTCATCCGCTTCATCCAAATCATTACCAAATTTTGGACCTCGATTTTTTAGAGTGGTTTGCATGATAATATATTCTCTTTTACCTTGGAAGTTATTCACTAACGCTTCCTTCAATTCTGCAATCGTAAATTTCTGTTCATCATACACAAAATGCTTTATTGCGAGAAGGGAATCCACGAGTGTCGCAAATCCAACTCCTTCGATGGTAATAAATCGGATTTCAGGACCTCCATTACGAATATCTAATCCTTGCTCAACACATCCTCGAACTAAAGTTGAAAGGTATGGAGTTGGCAGAAAGGCAGCACGTAAATTCTCGGTTTTATTATATACTTCGACCGTATATTGAATAATATGTTTTATCTGTTGTTCCCAAGCATTCCAAAATTCCTCCCAAGTTGCGAATTCTTCGGGATTTCCCGTTTTGGGTCCGAATTGAATCAGATTCTTTTCAGGTTTACCTTTAAAGAATTTGCTGGCACCATTCCAAAGAGTGAGTTCAACACTTTTTGCCAGATTAGGATTGCAGTTAACAGTCCCGGATCTATCATTTCCTTGCATCGTGTTTTCTAAACAACCAACACACGCATAATCCCACGCATCTTCTTTTGGAATTCCTTCAAGTACCATTCCTTCGATCGACCGTTCATCAAAATTTAATATGAAAGGTGCGCCTTGAGATCGCGTTATCATATCTACTAGTGTATCCAAAAGTTCATCGGGAGTGTTTCGATGTAAACGAACGTTCGGTTTTGGTTCTAATATTGGACTCCATTCATCAATTACTTCCAACATGGTATAGGTTAGTTCATTAGAAAGGTCTTCTCCATTAGGACCGCAACCGGATAACGTTAACAATTGACCAAATCCTGCAGTTATACCTTGGTTGCCTCCTACACGCATTTGTCCGTCATATGCAGTGTTGCAATGGAACCAAAATGACCCTAAAATGTCTTTTGCGAATTCTTTGGTGATTAAATCTTTTTCTAGAACATCTTTCTTATAATAAGGATATAAATATTCATCAATACGACCAAAGCTATCGCCGGGACCAGGATAGGATTCCTCCGCCATGATTAGCATATGTGCCATCCATAATGATTGCACAGCTTGCCAGAAGGTTTGGGCAGGTTCCCATGGAACGATTTCCAAGTTCTTTGCCATTTGCTCTAATTCCCCTTTACGCTCCAGATCTTCTGTTTCTTCTGCCACACGACGACATTCTTCCGCATATTTTTCAGCTAATTTCTTGGGTATCAAAGTTGCATGAATCATAGCCCGGACTTCTTCACCTTTAGCACCTCGTTTTTCGCGATCTGAGAGTTCATTATACTTATCCTGAGCTAGTTTGTGCACGTATTTGAACCCTTTATTTATAATTGTGGGAAAATCTGGAATCAAATGACCACCTGTGGCACCTAAATTACCAAATCCGTATTCATGGAATTTCCAAACCGAAGGTCGGATATCTTTTACTAATTTTTTGTTAAATTCTTCCTCTTCCTTTTGTGTGAAACACTTGCTTAATTGCAAATTAAAACGACTTCCAGCAAGCAATGAGGGTCCAACAATTTCTTGAGGAGTATTGTTCACCATCGCTTCCTCAAAAAAAATCATTCGCCGTTCGGGAAGTGATTTTTCCCAGAAAATTTTTGGTAATTTGACGGGTTTACCCATTAAATCTATGGAAGAACCAAAAGGTCCTCGTTTCTTCTTCCCCATAAACCCCATTGCTTCGGGTACGATGTAAAAATCTAACTCCGCCCATATTCTGTCCCATTCGACGCCTGTGGAGTACGGGTCATATTCATTATTCCACTCACGATCTAAACCCCTAAAATAATAGTCTCGCAACCATTTCGAACGTGGAGATAGATCATGTGGTTCTGCAAGATTGTACTTGCTTTTCAAAGAAGTAGTTTCTTGTGGTTCTGAAGCATTACTCATAATCCTAACCAAACCTTAAATACTCTAATCATAAAATAGGATTGAGAATTAATAATAGTTGCGAAATAAAATTTATGGAAACTGGAGTTTCCTTAATAATTAGGATCGAATCTACAATATTTAACGGAGAAGCGGAAGAAAAATACAACAATCTTTTAACTTTCCTTAATTTATAACAAAGTAAAAGATCATTCAAACCTCTCAAAACCATCCCATCGAATGTTTTTTATAATCACAAAGCAGATTATCCATAGTGATTTTTGCCGATGTCAAGTTTCCAGAAAAAACAAGAAATTGCGGACGCCTTTATGGAATATTTTCGTAAATTTGGGATGAAAAAAACCATAGTAAATGATGTCGTAAAAAGTCTGGGAATGTCCAAAAAGACCGTTTATAAGTATTTTAAAGGTGGAAAAGAAGAAGCTTTATACTATTTTTTTCGCAAAGTTGCAGATTTTTATGTTAAAAATCTTGAGGATGACCTTAATTCCCTACCAACTGCAGAAAAAAAACTCGTTTATGTTTTACAACAAATTTATGAAATTTCCCGTCCGCATATAGAAGCTAATGTCGCCGATGAAGAAGATTATGTAGTAGAAAATGAAATTGTGGGTTCTGCATTTCGGGACGCATATCAAAACATTGTAAAAAAACTATTAAAAATTGGGATGAAGACAGGGGAATTTAAGAATATAGATGTGGATCTTACAATACACTTAATCTACGGCATGATATTGGAAAGTATGAAAATTATTCATCAAAATCACAAACGGAAAATCAAGGATGACGTTATCGATGCCGTAATGAAAATTCTACAGTGAAGTAGGGAATTGAAAATTTTACCAATCTTATTGTTTAAAACAGAAATTGTCTAAATTATACTCATGAGTATCGAGCGAGAACCTTTAACAGCTGTACTGTGTGGTGCCGGATCCCGAGGACTTGAAGCTTATGGAATGTGGGCTCTAAAGCACCCTGAAAGATTGAAATTCATAGCAGTGGCTGATCCTAATTTAGAAAAAATCCAACGTTTTCAACAACTGCATGAAATCCCAGATAATTTTTGTTTCCAATCGTGGGATGATTTATTAAATTCCAAAATAGGAAAAATTGCTGATTTGGCTTTTGTGTGCACACCTGATAGGTTACACTATAAACCCGCAATTGTAGCTTTGGAATTGGAGTATGATGTCGTCTTGGAAAAACCCATTGCTCCAAAGCTGGAGGAATGTCAACATATCGAACGTTTAGCCAAGGAAAAAAATCGATTAGTTCAAATATGCCATGTGCTTCGGTTTACAGACTTCTTCAAGAAAGTAAAAGAAATTATTGACTTAGGTGAGATAGGGAATATTTTACACTATGAACACAGTGAAAATGTATCCTATTGGCATTTTGGACATAGTTTCGTGCGTGGATGGTATAAAAATGCTAAAGAAAGCAATCCGGTAATTTTGGCAAAGTGTTGCCATGATTTGGACTTAATTCATTGGATAATTGGAACTACTTCGTTTGGAGTAGTGTCTACGGGAGACTTAACCTTCTATAAACCCGAGAATGCTCCCCAAGGTTCTCCTAAGAGATGCACAGATGGTTGTCCTCATTCTGAATCATGTCCGTGGTATGCTCCTCGTATGTATATGGATCTCGAACCTCTTATCAGAACTGGTTTAGAATCAAAGTCTTTTTTGATTCAACTAGGAGCACGAGTTTTACTTCAGAAAAAACTCGTTAAATTCCTTAGCAGATTCATTCCTCCGTTACGTAAATATATGAAATGGGATCGATTTCCTGTTTCCGCAATAACGGATGATTTTACTCCAGAAGGACGCATGAAAGCGCTACAAGAGGGACAATATGGTTTATGTATTTATAAAACCGGAAATGATGTTATGGACCATCAAGTTTCGACCTTTCAATTTCCAAATGGAACTATTAGTACATTACTTCTGCATGGTTTCTCTGAATGGGAAGGTAGAGAACTCCGTATTATGGGAACGAAAGGGGTACTAAGGGGTATATTTCGAATTAATAATCAAGAAATTACTGTAACTGATTTTCGAACAACCACCACGAAAACACGATTCACAACCGGTATGGATATTTCAGGACATGGAGGTGGAGACAATGGTTTGTTGATGGCTTTAACTTCGTATTTATTAGGAGAAAAAACTAAAGCAGAAGCTGGTATTACAGACATTAGTAGTGCGATGGAATCCCATTATATGGGATTCGCAGCCGAAGAATCCCGGATACATCGAAAAATGGTAAAGATGGAGCAGATTCGACCGAAATCTTGATAAACATTTAAATTTTTTTTAAAATAATAGAATCGTCCTCTAACGTTATGGGATTGTACAGAATCTTATTCGCATTCAATTTGTCTGATTTTCTACCTCGCAATCTTCCCACAATTTCATTCGTAATCCATTCAACTGAGCCGATGAAATTCACTTTTTCCCAGCCTTTCAAAATAAAATGCCACAAGAAGAAAACCAAAGGAAGATACACGATAAAACCGAACATTTCGTTCGTTATGATACCTGCAGGATAGAATCCGGAAAAAATCACATTAAAAAGTTGAGCAATTCCAGTTGAAATTGTACTTTCAAATATAAAAATCGTTAGAGTTGACATACTATATCTTCGAACAAAAATGGTTTTTTGAGCAAGTTTAACTCGAGTTTTATCGTCTCGAAATTCAAATAAGCTAGTAAAAAACGTAATCAAACAAAATAACAAGCCTAAGTCCAAAATGTATAAATTAGGACTATATTTAGGTTCATTTAAAGAGGGAACGCCCAGGGGAATCCAGAGAAAGAATCCCATAATCGTAAAAATTCCGCCAATAATATAACCGAAAGCCATGAATTTTTTCGGGTTAACTTTTCGCAAGATCATAATTCCAATTACAGAACCAAACAACCCATAAGCAGCGTAGGGAAATATGCTATGACGGGGTCCAACTAATAAGGAAGTTAAATATGCTGTAAGATACTTTTCCGCTTCCCAGAAGGTGTCAATTTTCGTAATATGATCCGCAAATTCTGATGGAGGTCGGGAATGGATCTGAAAAATCCAATCCAATAAAGGCGTAAAGGCAAATATCACTAGTCCAATTACCATTAAAATCCAATATATTTTATTACTTTTTTCATCTAATAAATTTCTTCTGAATATAATTAAAAATGTATTTGAAATAATCGTCCCAAATCCAATCATGATAAGAGCACTGTTGAAGAGTAATATTCGAGGGTCGAATTTATGGTAGGATAAAGTTTCCAAAAACCCGTTGATAATTGAATAATATTCTTGATCTCCCACCACACGATAGTGGCTAAATAAAATCATAAAAACATAATTAATTGTAATGATTGCCAACCCTGGTAGAATCGCACCTAAGAGGAGTTTTCCCGTTTTAATTCCTTTTTTCAATTGATTATACATTGCGGCAGTATTCGCAATTCCGCTGAGAAAAATGAATATAGCTGCCCATGAACCAATTATTCCTATTGGATACGCAATTGCTTTAACAACGGGGGATACTGCATCTAATGCCTGTTGAGTTCCTCCAAAGATATTAAATGTCATTGCATGGAAGACAATTACGCAAAAAATCGCAATCCCCCGTAGGACATCTACAAACAATAACCTTCGCATAATTTGTCACTCCAATTAGATCCAATCTAAGCTCTTTGAATAAATAGCATCTATAGGAATTAAAACCATAGTATTGTTTTGTAACATTTTTGTGAATTAGAATCCTCTGTTAACTAAAACTAGATTGGAATGAAAAGAAGGAAAAGAAAAAAATGTAGAAATGGAATGTCTAATTTTTGGTTTAGTGATATCGTCGACTGGTTGCAATTAGGTAAATAAATCCAAAAACACCAACGATTCCTACAAAGATATAGACATATGTATACGCTACACCCCAAGCGCTGGCAACAATGCTGGAAACTGCAAGTGGAATCGCGTTAATGGCCATTAAAGAGAGTACAACAAGTGCCTGGCCTAAAGCCCACTCTTCTTCCGCAAACATGGCAATTCCGGCAATTAAAGCCCAAATACCTAATGCAATGTTAGACCACCCAGTAGCTCCCAATAATGCTTGTGCTTCAGTTGTCGCTCCTAATGTTCCTAATACCCATAGCGGCATTGTAATACCAAAGTAGGAAACCAGTAATGATACAACACCTTGTATTAAGAAAATAGCTCCAAAGATGATTAAAAGCAGATTCAACATAGTACTAGATTGTTTTTTCTTCTGTGACATTTTCATAACCTTTTTAACATTTGTGTTAGTTTTATTGATTTAAGTGTACATTTGTCTGGCTTAAACCAGACGAACGACTGAATATTACACAACTTACTCTGCATTTAAACTTAACGTGTCATTTAATAATCATCATTTTGGAAATGGTACTTAGACGTAACAATAAACGGAAAAAATTTATGGAATAAACAATTGGCTATACTATGAAAGAATCCGCTGAAAAAAGAATACAACACATTGAAATAGATATCGACAAAATCATCTCGTTAAAACGAATTTCGGACCTCTTTCCCCAAGGAAAAATCTCAGAAATTTCGGGAAACCCTAAAGCAATGGATGTCTCGAAAATCGTACTCACCTCCCCTTTAATAAAAAATATACCAAATCTTGCCAATCCCGCTAATTCAATTTGTGTCTCCCCTCAAAATTCGTTATCATCCCAAATAGAGAAGAGAAATGTAGAATTAACTAAAATCATCAAATCTGAGTTACAAAGTACATTCATAAAAAGAATTAAACCATTTAACATTGTTACTCTAGTCCTAATTGCAGGGTGGTTATTTACCATTTTATTACTAACATTTCTATAAGCGTCAATTGTTGAAGATGAATGCCTAATCCAAGCTTTACGCCATCATGGACAACTCTTTCCTATTCTCTTTTTGATAAATATGTACCATTAATAAAACGATGGGCGAAGAACTCAAAATCGACTCAATCTACTACTCAAAGCGATATTACTGACATATTTGTGAAGATATTTTATATCACAACTACAGAACTGTTAATGCAACATGATTACTCAGCTTTTTTCCATCAAGATTTTCTTAAGAAATACAATTTGGATGATTCTCATCTAAATCATCCAATTACAACTTTTCCACAATTATTTGATATTTCTTCGTCCCAAGCAAATGATCATGAACTTATAAGCTTTTATGGAATGTTAATTCATCGCCTATTTAAATCCCTGGCTAAAAATTTTACAATCTCGTTAAATAGTTCCTTAAATTCCCCTAAGAATCCCTCCTTCATGAAATCTTATGAATTGAAGATGCTCGTTCAGATGTGTTACTCTGACTTTTATCATTATCAAAAGTCTTTTTTCGAGTTTGGGGGTATTCCAGCACTCTTTTCAGAATTTATCGCACTACTTTTTGATAAATTATCCACATTTAAGACTAGAAGGATTATTGCCTCACAGAAGAAGCAAACTGGTAGTATTTTTACCCCAATATGGATAATTGAACTAATATTAAAGCGATTGCAATCCAAAATTGATCAGCTCCAATCCCCCCTAAAACTAGCTGATCTATCAGTAGGATATGGAGGATTTTTTGAAGCCTTTATTGGTTTATCCAAATCCGAGAACTCAAACCTAATTTTATATGGATATGATACCGATCCTTTCAAAATCGATATAATACGTCTAAATTTTTTGATACGAAAACAAGAAAAGCATTGGAATCATATCCAATATGATTTGAATCTTTGTGATGCGTTATTACAAGTTCCTTCCGAGAGATATGACATTTTAGTAGGAAATCCCCCCTGGGGTGCTCGTGTCAATAAAGCAAAAATATTGAAAATTGAGGAATTGACTGAATTTACGGTAAAACAATTTGATTCATTCGGTTTATTTCTTATTAGGAACATCCTTGCACTCAGAGAAAGCGGATACTTGTACTTAGTTTTACCTGAGACTATATTATTAAATCCAAATTATGAAAACCTCCGAAAATTCATCTTAGATCATACCACTATTTTAGAAATCATCCATTTAGGAGAAGGTGTTTTTAAGGGAGTGAATATGCCTGCTATCATCTTAGGATTGAAAAACCGAAAAGCAGAATCCCCCCATCAATTGAAAATATATCAAAATATTACTGAAAATTCAGAATTGAATATAATAACCGCTCAAAATAATAAAATACCTAACAATATTCCCCATTATCTTCTCCGTTTCCAATCCGACTTTCTCTCTAATCCCGACTACTCTTTTGATATATTCACTACTACCCAAGATAGGCAAATAATAGAGAAAATTGAAAAAATGGATTGCTATCGTTTACGAGACATGGTTGATAATAGTCGTGGTGTAGAAATTGGAAAAAAGGGCGAAGTAATTCAATGTTATCATTGCAAAGTATGGATGCCGACTCCTCAATGGTCTCTAGATCCTTATTCAGGGCAAAGATTTACGGTTTGTCAAATATGCAAACATAAAATAAATCTAAATGAGCTCATCCATCGAGATAGAATTATACTTAGTAGTAAACCTGAAAATAGCGTACCATGCTCCAAAATCATCCTTGGAGAAGACATTCAACGTTATGTAATCACGGGGAATAATTACATTATTCTAAATCGTCGAGGAATAAAATACAAAAGTGCGAAATTGTACAACAAGAAAAAAATACTGGTAAGGAAAACCTCAAAGGAATTACTAGGCGTTATCGATTATGATAACTCTTATACGATCCAAGTAGTATATCAGTTTTCATTAAAAGAGGAATTCGATAGCTCTCCTTACTTATTGGAATTTATACTAGGCGCCCTTTCCTCCCGAATCATCCAATTCTACTATGCAAAAAAATACCAGTATCTAAAACGTAAAAATTTTCCTCACCACATCCAAAAAAATATCTTAAACATCCCTATTCCAAAAATTGTTACTTCGTCCACATCGTCTATACATTATTTAGAAGTTGTAATGTGCACAATTTTTCTCATGTGGATCTCTTATTATCTAGAACATCATGATTTCAACAAATCTATTCAATCAGTACTGTATAATTTCTTGGATGAAAACTTACAAATGTTACAAAACGGTCCCCTACTTACCCAATTTACCAAAAATTTCAACAATTCCCCGCTACAACTTATGAATAATCCTTCTAAACTCCTAGATCCGAAAGGTATGTCTACTTTTTTTCAAGAAATGCTCGATGATACAGTGGAGAGAGTATTTCTCGCATTATAATGAGATTTTTTAATGCTTTCTTAGCACTATGTTAAGAAAAACAAAATATTATTTATTAGGAGAAAATTTAATATGATTAAACATACCGTTTTGATTGGAATATGTAAGCTAGGCTGTTTTTCGAATGGATGAGAACGATCTTAAAATTTTAGAAATTCTGGATGAAGATTCGCGTACTCCCTATGATTTTATTGGGAAAAAAGTAAATTTAACTGGAAATGCCGTCCGAACCCGTGTTATTCGCATGATCGAGGACGGTGTGATTGATGACTTCATCTTTAAAATCCATCCGTCCGTATTTGAAGTCGACAATTGTTATGTATATTTTCAATATCCTCAATCTGCAAGTATTGCTGCTGTAATCAGCAAAAAACTAGGAGATGACCCCCATTATTGCGAAATTATTTCTGGATATGATCCCTCGTATGCGGGATCGGATGGCTCGGTAATTGTGTATGTGATGGGTCAAGGTGAAGAAGATCTTCATAAACAAGTGGACAAACTAAAGCGAAAAATAAATGACGTGGATGATTTTCTGGTTATAAAGCGGTATACACCTCCCATAGAAAAAGTAAAGATTAACAACTCCCTACTAAAAGTAATCCATGTTTTAATTCAAGATGTGCGTACTTCAGTTGCAAATCTTGCTCGTGACTGCAAGATGACTTCAAAATCAGTGAAGTATTACCTAGACCAAATCACTCGCTACAAAATCGGCAGGTTCTCGATAAACACTCAACCCAATAAAATCTCTCAAAGAATATTCATTAACATGTATATCAGCAAAGAGAATGTGGATTACATACGGTTTGAGCAATTATTTGATTCAATACTTAAAAAAATTAAATCTGTGATCTTTAATAATCAATTATTGGTTGATCCACCTGGAGTATACTGTGAAATTACAACCGAATCTCTTGAAGAAATTGATCAAATAGAACATACTATACGCTCATTCATGGAAGATAACTATACGTTCAAGAAAATGTTTCCTTCCAAGATTATCTATCGGAAGAACTTGATCGAAAAGATTGTTCAAGATCGAATAGAAGCACTAGAGAAGATGACGGATTAATTAATAGATCCATTTTTCTTTTACTCGTTAATTGGGATTACCAGATCCTTCCATTTCTCAAACCGAACAATATAAGAAGGGAAAAATACTTGAATATCTTTCACTTCTTTCAAATTAGATGTTTTTTCAACAAGTTCTTCCATTTCAGCCAAAGTATTTGAATAGATATAGAATGCAATACCTGGAGGATCTATCAAGATATAATAGGAGAGATAATTTGGTAATTCCTCTCTCAATTTGTCCACCTTTTCTTTGAAATGTTTATCGTCTTTAAAAAGGATAATTAACAGATGAATTACGAAGTTGCGGATCTTACTGGGTTGCAGTCCAATCGTATGAACAATAAGATTTGATTTAGAAAATTTCTGCAGATAACGTGATAAGGTCTTTTTGGACAGATCCAATTTTTCTGATAAATTAATAAGGTCTTTTCGGGAATCTTGACGTAAAAGGCGTATCAATTTCATTTCCATTGGTTTTAACTCTGCATCTCCAGTCGAATACTGAATCTTGTAAACATCAATAATGGGGACATCGGGGATTTTTTCGTGAAATCTTCGCTTAAAATCCTCTATCGTTGCTTTGGAAATTCCTTCGTCCGAACTAAATGGTAATAAAGCGATAATCGCACAACTCTTGCTTAATGAGAAAATTATCTCATAGACTTCTTCAAATTGTTCTACTTTCTTGCAAAAATCCTCCCGCTCCGTTCGTGAAATTTCTGCCATAAATGAGATTCGAGCGTAACCAAATTGTGAGAAAACTGGATTCGTGTGAAATACAAACACTCCTTCTTCTTCTAGCTTGATTGCTCGTTTTTTTAAGATATTTCCCGAAATCCCTAACATATGTCCCAGGGAATTAAAACTCATTCGTGAATCATGCCACAGTTCTTTCAATAATTTCATATCTATTTCATCCATACCCAGACCATCCGTGTGTTGTACTCTCATATACTATTTCGTATATGGGAATTTATTCTTTATGTATTTTTAAGAGATCCCTACTGATATACCCTATTCTATAGACCATTGTCGTGATGACACCAAATGCAAGGAGTATAATACCTATGGAATAGACAATCTGAAATGGAATTATACAAATTAAGAATAGCAGAAATAGTCGTTCAGATCGTGCAAATACTCCCACATCATAATCAGTATCTGATATGTTTTCTGCACGAGATCGAACATAACTGATCATCAAAGATCCAAGAAGAATGGATAAAATCATTATTTGATGCAACATATAACCATAAAGAAAATAATGGCTATTCAAAAACAATCCTAAGAATAGAAAAATTTCAGATAATCTATCCATATTTGAATCGAAAAATGCTCCAAAAGTGGTGGTTTTCCCCGTTAATCTTGCTAAAGCCCCATCAACCCCATCTAAAATACCAACTATGAAAGTTAAAATTCCAAATACCCAAAAAAAATCAGTAAAAATTATCAAAATACATGCTATTATGGATGTAATCAACATTAGTAGAGTAATATGATTAGGAAAAATTCCTCCTTTACTGAAGATTTTCGCTATACCCACTACTAATGGTTTGAATATCCTACGCACTCTAAATGGACTTCCCATAATAAACTTGATAATCCAAGGATTATATTTTTTTGGTGATTCGGTATGGTAATTCTCGGAGAAAAAGAATGGTTTTTACTATTTAATTTGAGTAGAATGGGTGCGTTGAACGGTATCTCAAAATCCAGTACTGAAATCGCATCGCTCCTATCTACATCTCAACAAACAATCTCCCGTCGATTGAAAAAATTGAGAGATTCAGGATACATTATGAAATCTCTCGAAGAAGATATTCTTCAAATCAAGATTTCCGAAAAAGGGAAAACTGCCTTGAATTCAGTCTTTCAAGACCTAAAGAAAATCTTAGTGGAAAAAGGTAAACAGCAGTATTATGGGCAGGTACAAACTGGTTTGGGGGAAGGAAAATTCTATGTACAATTACCGAAATATCATGAACAATTTAAAGACATTCTTAATGACTCCCCCTATCCGGGTACCTTAAATATAAGTCTCGCTCCCGAATATTTAGAAGACTTTTATTATACCTTATCTCAAAAATCCCATCATAAAGTAAGTGGATTTGAATCGGAAGAACGTTCCTACGGAAGTGTAAAATGCTATGATATACTTTTAAATACTAACGGGAAGTCTAAAAATGAAGTGGAGTGTTTATTGGTCGATATCCGACGTACTTCTCACCAAAAAGGTACTATTGAAATTGTATCTCAATTCAATCTAAGAGATATGCTTCATTTAATTGATGGGTCATTAGTTAAAATCGAGTTCCGTACTTAGAAAATGTTTTTACTTAAACGAATATAATTCGTTTCATACTAACATTAAAGTTTAAACAGTGAAGATTTAAGAAATGAATTTGGATACAATTTTTGACGACATAAAAAACCATTTAGACAAGCTGGATGAAAAGAGGGAACGCATACTTCCTATAACAAGGGAAATTGTGAGAAAATGTAGTGATATTATTAAAAACATTCACCGAAACGAACTAACTGATATAGATAGCAAGATTAAAGAAATTAAAGAGTTAATCGCATCCACCAAAGAGTATGCCTGGGATACTCTACAAGGGATTGGAAAAAATTATATGGGAATTGTTTACCAAGAATTTACCGAAGCAGTTGCTTTTTATCACCTCATTACTGAAAAAACTCTTCCAAGTTATGCAGAATTAGAAGTAAATCCATATGAATATCTGCTTGGATTATCTGATTTACTGGGTGAACTTAAACGCATGATCTTGAACAAGATACGCATTGATGATATTGAAACAGCAGAAATTCTGTACGATTATATGGAAAGTATCCACGAGTATCTATTTGGATTGGACTACCCTTCTGGGCTTCTACCGGGATTTCGTAAAAAAATCGATAAAGCAAGAGCATTAATCAACTCAACATTAGAAATCATCGTATCAAGCAAGCAAATTCGAGATTTAAAGGACACTCTTCACCAGTCTACACAGTTTCAATGATCTAAGTTGAAGTATTATGAATAAGTTTACTAAAGAACTGAAATCCTTATATCCTGGATTAAACCGTCCGTATAAAGTAATGATTGCAGGAACTTTTGATATTATCCATACTGGCCATACATATTTAATCCAAAAAGCTGCTGAAATTGGAGATTTATACGTTATTATTGCTCGTGATATATCAGTGGAGAAATTCAAAGGTCAAAAGCCTATTATGCCTGAAGCACAAAGAATGGAGTTAATACGCAATATTAAGGGAGTTAAATATGTGGAATTGGGCTCGGATACGGAAGATTGGTTAAAAAGGATTATTGAAATTAACCCAGACCTTTTTTTATTGGGTCCAAATCAATGGGGGGACGAAAATTCCTATGAAAAAGAGGTCAAAAAAAAAGGAGCATATACTATATTCCGAAGGCTACCTACCAAGGATATACGATTTTCACTGAATAGTTCCACCAAAATCAAGGAGAAGATATTAAAAGTATATAAATCCGTTCGAAAAGATTGAATTACCTTAATTTTATATTCACTGGAGAGTATTTCGAGATTTTATTTAATACTTCTAAATTTTCCACGATCTTACCCAGCTTGGTTACTGCCATACCCACAGATCCAGCTTTTAAACAAATGAATAAAGAATCAGAATTTGCTTCATAAAAGATGTCTCCTTTTTCCACTGTATCGGTTGGGTGTTCTAATCCCTTTTTTATACCCAAAGGGATCATGAAATAGTCTCTTCCTCCTATATAGAACCGACCCGAGGCTTTAAAAGGGATTTTGCGACTTATTCGTTCAATGGTGAGAGGAGCTTTAATTCTTTCCAGAGATCCAAAGCAACTATCTAGTCCAATAAATTCGAATTCTAATTCATAACTCTCAATCGCCATATGGAAGTTTTCACGAGGATTTAAATTAAATCTTTGCCCAACTTTTGATGATGAGTGAACATTACGCATATACTGATGAAGAAGGGATTTTTCTAGTTCGTCTTGCCAGAATGTCATTAGAGACTTATCTGAAAAACCAGCAAAAGATCCAAGTCCCGTTAGAAACTCCCTTGAAGCTTAAGTCTAACTCGGGTGTGTTTGTAACACTTAATATTTATAGACAAAATGTGGAAAGATTTGATCTACGTGGTTGTATTGGAAGGCCCTATCCTCACCAACCTTTAGCAGAAGCCGTGATTGAAGCGGCTATCGATTCAGGGGTTCATGATCCTCGATTTCCTTCCGTCTCACCTGCAGAACTTGGGGATATAATTGTGGAAGTTACCGCATTAACTCCTCCAGTCGAAATCAAAGTAAATTCGCCGGAAGGACGTTTGAATGCGATTGAAATTGGAAAAGATGGAATCATCATCCAAGATAATAAAGGATCACGAGGTGCATTATTTTTGCCGCAAGTACCAGTTGAATGGAATTGGACCAAAGAAGAATATTTATCTCGCCTATGTGAAAAAGCCGGATTACCCCAACACATATGGAAAGATGTCCATATTACGCGTCTATCTAAGTTTCAAGGAGAAATTTTCTCGGAAACCTCTCCGAATGGGGATGTGATACGAAAAATTTTGTAATTATTTTAAAATGGTATCTGTTAGTAAATCAGCCATACTGACTTGTGCAAATGGATTATTAATTGTGTCTGTTCCGATAATTTTATCTGCACCTGCATGCAGTATTTTGGCAATCGCGTCTTGAATTAAAAGTAAATGAGTTCCGACTGCATAAATTTTTCGTGCACCCGATTTTTTTGCGATTGTTATTGCCGATGCCATGGTCCCACCCGTGGAAATAATATCATCCGCAATAATCACATCCTTTTTATCCACATCTAAAGACGCTGTCATTTTGATATCTCCAGTTACTACGTCTCTTTCTTTAGAAAATACTTCAACAGGAACGTTTTCTCCAAAAAAATGTGCAAAACTTTTACTTCTTTTACTTGCCCCCTTATCTGGGGAGATCACAACAGGATCCTTAAGATTTAAGGTGGTCACATAGTCAGCTAATAAACTCATTGGATTAAGATTATGTGAAGGTATAGTAAAGGAATCCAAAATTTTTTCTGCATGGATATCGATTGTAAAAAATTCATCTGCTCCTGCTTTCTCGATCATCTCACAGATTAAATTTGCAGTAAGAGTTTCTCCTGGTCGAAATACCTTATCTTGACGGGCATAGGCTAAATAGGGCACAATTACTCTTACTTTTTTTGCTCCCATTCGATGGAGTGAAGAAATTATCATGAGTAATTCTATTATTCTTTGATTCTGGTCTGCATGATTACTTGCCCCCAATGTCTGAATGATGATCATCTCCTTTCCCTCCACAATTGATTCATCATCTAATTGAATCCGAATGTAGCACTCTCCATCTGGAAATTTTTTATACTCGGTTTGAACAAAATCCAATTTTGTTTTAATCACAGTACGCATACCTAAGAGCTGAGATGCAGGTCCAATCACGATGATTTTTTCCATATGCAATACACCTAATGACAGCTTAGATTATCTTCAAATGTTAATATGCTTTTTTTTAAAATGATCAAGTTAAATGAAGCACGTATTTTTGTTTGAATATATATCTGGTGGGGGAATTAAGAATTCTTCAGAGTTTGAATTTTTAATCCCTGAAGGATTTAGTATGCTTTCCTCCCTGATAAAAGACTTTTCCCTATTTGGTATCCATATTCATACATTAATCGATGAAAGAATTGCGCCAAAATTCCTACAAACTCATTCAAACGAAATAAAAAATCAAATAATTTCATATGTCATAATCCCAAAGGGAGAAGAAATTCAAAACCATCTGCAAAAAATAGTTACCAAAGTCGATTATGTTTTGTGTATTGCTCCCGAATTTTCTAATATTCTTTATAATTTAATCGCGTTTTTTGAAACATCCCTAAAATCGCACCAACTTCTTCTAAGTTTACCCTCATCTGCAATTTTATTATTTACTGATAAATTAATGACTGAATCGTTTTTACATTCATCAGGCTTTTGTGCCCCTCATTCTATAAAATTAGATTTGGAAACAGTTAAAAATATTCCAAAATCAAAATCAGAATACATTATTAAACCCTTTGACGGTGTGGGCGCATCCGATACTTATTGTATCCCATCCGATCTAAGAAAAAATATCAGTTCAGTATTCGATGCAATCCAAAAACGTGCCCCACACCAACATTTTATTATCCAAAAGAAACAATCAGGCATTGCTCTTAGCGCTTTTATCGGTTGTCAAGATGGACAATTGTCTTTTCTAATCTTCAATACTCAGAACATAAAATACCATGAAATTGATCAACTATATCAAATACACCAATTAGAATATTCTGGTGGGAGCACACCTTATACTGATCTACCACCAGATATGGAAAAAATTATTAGGGATATCGCTACAGCAATAAGTTCTCAGTTCGATTTTACTGGTTTTTTCGGCCTAGATTTTGTTTTTGATATATCCACGAATACTTACTCGATCGTCGATATTAATCCCCGCGTTACAACCCCCTACATAGCGATTTCAGAATTATTTCGCGAAAATCATTCTAATATACTTGAATGTTTATTCGGAAAATTTAGTGGCAGATTAATTGGAAAAAAAGAATATGTAAAAACCGATCAGAGAGAAATCTCCCTAAATTGATGTGAATAATAATATATTAAAAGCAATATAATGAATTAAAAAAGTAATTAGAAGACTACGCTCGATTTTTATAAACTTCGTAACAATTTGAATATAGGAAATAAGTAAAATTGTCCAAATCTGAAAAACCACCATTATTATCTTTATTACAATTCCCTCCAAAAATATAGGGTTCACAAAGGCTAGAATGGTATGGATAACCAAATAGATAATCATAGGGAATAATCCAAGAGAAAATGTTGCAACAAAACGGACAGTATTTTCAGTTTTTTTATACAGAAATCGACACAGTAATTCAGAAAATCCGATGACGAGTACTAATGAAATTAAAAATTTTGCTCCCAACCACAGGCGTATACCAATTGTTAAGTCGTCGTCGTGATAAGCTAGAAAGAAGATATAAGATGAGTTAATCCCCCCAATTACTATCAAAGTATAAAAAATCACAACAATCGCACTGGAAATAATCCACCCATAATGGATTTTATTATTAATTAATTCAATCGCCCGTTTGGGAGCAAGATTGAAAATCTTGTTTAAAAAATTGGATACGGTTTTTTGTTCCTCAACTTTCACAGATTCCATTGAATCATAGTTCTTAATTAGAAAATCATACGCATGTTTACCAATTGTGGATAATATGTACTTCTTTTTCTGATCTTGAACCACTAAAGTCTTTAATACATCCAGATGATGATACAAGGTCCCCGTACTTATATCTAAAGAGCGTTTAAACTGTGTGAAGGAGCCCTTGCCATTTTCCCCTATTAGACGGATAATACTCCTTCGAATTTCATGGTTTAGGGCATAATAAAAAGATTCCTCAAAATTTGGTGGGGGAGACTTTTCTTCGTTGTGGTTTTTTTTTTCTGGCTCCATGGGTTCGTCTCCTTTCTTTACACACCTTGATTGCTATCCTTACTCTCTTGTATAAGAAGCCAGAATAACGCCCAAAACAATAATGCGTATGCACTTATCCCAAGGAGTACTCCGTAATTATAGGAATTTATCTGCACACCATTATTAGTGAACATTTCGATGAGGAATAATGTGTTTAAGCTTTGTGCGATAAATGCGATAATAGAAATAACTGCTCTCTTTAATTTGATTATCTGGTTGAGTAGAACTAATACAGCTAACACAATAATAATGCTTGAGGAAATTATCGGGAATAAATAGATAAATACTCGTTCTGTATCAATGCTATACAAATCCCATGGAGAATACATTTGATTGATCCATGGACTAAATTCTGAAATCATCATCACAATGGAACTAATAATGAAGAAGACACTTGTAGATACATTCTTCCAGAATTTCCTCATATTGTATTAATGAAGTAAACATCCTTTAAATTTAATCTAACTCATACAAAATGTCATAAAATGCATAAGATAGATATACATTTACTCTATCTTATACGTTGCATCTAAAACTAAAACCTGATCAGTATGGAAGCAGAAACTTTTACCATAACTGTCCCTGCCCGTATTTGCATTCTGGGTGACAAAGCCGATTTACTTGAAAAACCAGTGATTGCAGCTGCTGTAAATTTATTAATGAAAATCAGATTCACCAAAAGAAATGATACTTTCATAATATTTCGAAGTGAAAATTTAGATTTCGCGAAACAATTCAGATTAACGGATAAGGCTGACTTTAATCACCCCTTAAAATATTGGAGTGCTATAGTAGAACGTTTAAAATCGGAGATAAACTCTGGATTTGAAGCTGTTGTAGATTCTCAGATCCCAATCGGTGGGGGATTATCCAGTTCCGCTGCTCTAAGTGTAGGTTTTCTCCGGGGATTATCAAAATTATTTTCTATCTCGATGAACCAAACCCAAATTGCTGAAATGGCATATATATGCGAGCATGATGATTTAGCAATCAGTTGTGGTAGAATGGATCAATACGCAATCACATTTGGCGGTGTGACATTTATTGAAACAGGTTCGAAACCCTCAGTGGAACGATTGTCAATCAAGTCACTTCCTTTAGTGGTGGGAAATTCTCAAGAGGAACGGAGGGCTGTGAATATTTTAAATCGGATTAAAAAAGAAATCCAAAATAACGTTCCAAGAGTAATCCAAACATTTCAGGAAATTGAACAAATTGTAGAAGTAGGGAAAAAAGCATTACTAAAAGGAGATTACGAAACCATCGGAGGCTTGATGACCCGTCAGCAACAGCTTGAAGATATACTCGGAACCACTACACCCAAAATAAATCTTTTATGCCAAGAATCCATCAAAGCTGGTGCTTTCGGTGCAAAACAAATGGGTGCTGGTGGAGGAGGAGCTTTTGAAGCAGTCTGTCCCGGTAAGCAAGATCAAGTAAAAACTGCAATTGAGAAATATGGAGGTAAAACGTGGATTTGTGACATATATGAGTACAGTAGCGATTGAGGGATCATTCTATGTATTTATTTGTGATGATTATTTTTACGATAATGGGATCGACAAGTCGAATTCTAAATTATTTCAATTTGAAAAGGTCATAACAAGGTGACAATACTATGCTGATATTAACATATTTCCATCCTGTTTTAGGTCCAGACATTCTTCTCACAGAACCCGAAGATATTCTTGACAACATAAATCCCAACCATCTGACTGAGATTAAAAATTTGTTAGATACTGCGGATCCAGGATTTTTCACCCATTTTTTCAGTACAGATTTAAGAACGGTGAATATGGTTTTCTCATTACCCTCACCTTGGGCGCGTGGTGGAGAAGAAATTGCTATGATATCAAAGATCATCCAAGAATCCGATCCCAATTTGGAATTATATGAAACTCAATTCATTGAATTTATTACAAAAATCAAATCCGAAATATCGGATGTTTACATGGTATTTTATTTCCGAAAACCTCCTAAAAAAGCCTTACGGGATGAAATAAAACAAAAATTAGAACAAATCAGTTACTTCTTTTCAGATTTATACAAGTCCTTAAAATTGATTCCTGTAGATACCTTTGGGGCTCTTATCCCGTTGAACACCATTCTTAAAGAACAAACCATTCACATACCATCCAGATTCATTCATGAATTAGGTAAAGATTTAGACGGTACTGAAAAAAATTTTTTTGTAGTAAATCAATATCGAGATAAGAAATTCAAGATTGAATTAATTCCGGTCAAATGTCAGAAGATTATAAAAATAAGTTTAATCTTAGGAAACACATTGAACCTCAAAGTAGTGCAAAAAATAAGCAATATTTTCTCTCAAAATAAACTCATTATAATATACACCTCTGGCATATGTATTCAATCAGGGGGAAATTGCATTTATGAAGTATATTTAGACGCGGACGCAATTTCGGATGTTGATCAACTGGTCAATCAGTTAAATCGTATTTCTGAAGTAAATAATATCAAAATTCGGAATATTGAGCTTTAAAATCAACAGAATCCTAATAATATTAAAATAGTAAAGAAACCCATCTATTGCTTAAGGTATCCAAATTCATTTTTGGAGGAAGCAACAATTTCTGAAACCCAAAATATCTATAAATTTAAAATAACACTGTTTGGAACTTCAAACGTGGGGAAAACTTCTTTGATTTTACGATTTATCAACGATAGTTTTGTTAATGATATAAAAAAGACAATAGGCACCAACTTTCTTATAAAGGATCTGCACGTTGATAACAAAAATATAAGATTACTCATCTGGGATATAGGAGGTCAAGCTCAATTTTCAAATATGCGTAGTGTTTATTTCAAAGGTAGTAATGCAGCAATTGGTGTTTTTGACATCACCTCAACAGACAGTTTACTTAAAATTCCCAAATGGGTGATGTCAATTGAAAAATTAGGCTTGAAAATTCCCATGGTGTTGTTGGCAAATAAATATGATCTCGCTCCTGAACAACAAATAGTACAAGAAGAAGATATAATAGAGCTTGCAGACCAATTGTCCAGCAAAATGGATAGAAAAATCGATTTTATGTACACGAGTGCCTTAAATGGATTAAATGTGGAAAACGTTTTTTTTAAAATCGCTCGAATGTGCCTAAGTAATTATTCGAAATAGCACATTAATGTGTTGTTAGATTTGTTTATATGAATAACATAATCCATATCCATTTATTATGGCATCAGTGTTGTTTATTGAAGAAGATGACATAGGATCTGCATGGGTTTCAGCATTGAAGGCTGTCCTATCCGAAGGGGATGATATTCATACTGAATATGATACGGAAACCGATATTGCCGCAAAAGATAGTACCGCTCTGATTTCGGTCAAATATCCTTTTTCTAATCCTATCATCAATAAAAGAAGTAAGGAACATAAATCTCTCAAGGTAAGGTCGAAAGCAGGAAATTCTTATGAGGTGTTTGGACGGATTGAGGATATTTTCTTAATTGGATCCATTCAATCGAACTATATCGAGGAAGTACTCGAAGGAATTAACGATAAATTCATAGCGGAGTCAGCGAAAAGCTTTCCATATTCTTATCATGATCGAATTTTTTCCTATACACCTTTTGCTCTCGAAGATTCCCTTTTAAAGGACTATTCAATAACCTTGAGGAAAAATGAAGATGTAATTCATAATAATAAATTACATTTTCGTAAATCCATTCAACTGACCGATGGGAACATGGTTTGGAAATTAAAAAACGGTACCGACTTAATTTTGGATAAAGAAATTGCAGAATACTATGGGATACAAGAATTACCTCTTAGCGTCTTAAATCTCCCAAAAATTAATCAAATTAACCAAATAATTGAAAAACTGCAAGGGAGTCCCAACACAAGAAGAGCTCAAGCAATTACATGGAGACCATATTCTGATATCATTTCAGACGATCCTCCTTGCCTTCAACGTTTGTATTTTCGGATTAAAAATAAAAAACTCATGTTACAAACGACTTGGAGGAGTAGAGATTTATTTAAGGCATGGGAAGCAAATGTGAATGCGATGATTCGTATTCAAAAGTACGTTGCTGATGAATTACATGATGCCTTAGGTTTGGAAATCGGAGAGTATGTTGATTTCAGCAATAGTTTGCATATTTATGGTCGTGATATAAAGGATGTAAAAGAAGTATTAGAGCAAATTGCTGGTTAATCCATATATCCTTCGATCGGATGAAATCCATCTTTGGTTATTTTCACTATTTGGAAATTAAAACCCGAACCAGAGTCTCGAGTTATTGCGGATTTCAAAGCTCTTTTAACTAGGTCTATAGCTTGTTTTTCTGTCAATTCTGGTTTCCATTCAGCTTCAATAACTCCTAAAGCATAAGGAGAACCAGATCCGTAGGATAAAAAGCTATCTTCTTCAAATAAGGTTCCAACGAAATCAATTCCATATAGTTTACCCTTACTTTCTTCCTCGGAGAAACCCCCTATTATTAACAGGGCAAGATAATAACCTCGACCACTATATACGATATTCCTAACTAAGTTTGCAATGTATTTTACAGAAGGAACCTTTCCTGTATCGATTTCCCGAATATTGGATAAGGCACGAATTTGATTAATAACAAACTGGCAATCTGCTACGGAGCCGCTCATAGTAGCTGCTGAATACGTGTTTATTTTAAATAATTTTTGTGCTTGGGTTGATGCTATAAAGGTGCCAGCCGTAGCTTGACTTTCCGTAGCAATTATCACACCATCCTTATATTTAAGGCCAATAGTGGTTGTACCAGTTTTTATAATTTCAGATGGCATGGAGAGATTTGCGGAATCCTTTTTCGTTTCCATACTCATATCACATAAATGGTGGTTTTAATATTTTTTTGAATATTTTTATTATCTTCCCATTGATATTTCCTTATTTTTCCTATCAACAACGATCTGGAGCATAAAAGATTTTAATGGGAATTAATTAGAATGCAATATCGTTCTCTGAGAGGATGTTTATGAAATTCCGAGTAGTAATGAAAACAAAAACACGTAAAGGGCATGATCTAGTATTAAAATTGAAAGTACCACCTTCAAAACACCAAGGATTAGTGAATTTCTTAAACGCTGCTTTGGATTCTGACAACGATGTGACATTTACAATCGAAAAAATTTCATCTGTTCAGGAACATAGTGAGAGTTCGATTTTTGGTAAGTTTAAATTCAAAAAGAAATCCACGAAAAAAGAGAAGTCATCGAATCCTTCTCTCTCAACTACAAAAAAATAACGAATTCAGTTTTTTCTTAAAAAGGATGGTTTTCGTGTTTCCTTTATTTCTGTCATATATTTCTTTGGTTTTTCCATCGCTGTATATTTATTACACTCTTTACAACTCACTACAGTGCGTAATCCTCCCTTGTAGTGATATACTTGTTGATAAAGGTAAGTTTTGCACAACGCACATTTTTCTTTTAGTTTTTTTTCTTGGATTAATAATCCGTTTTTGTGAATTTCCATAATTATCTCGCGATCGATTTTGTAAAATAATAACGAATATCACAATAGCTAAGTATATTTAAATTATCCATGGGATTTCGAGAGGATTTCTTTCCCTTATAGTTTTGTGTGAAAAAACGGCTGTTGATATAGATCTTTCTCTTAAAGGATACCATTTGTCGTTTTAGCCGTCTCTCAATTTCAAGCGCAAGAGGTATACACACATTTATTGCATTTCCTTGGGATTTTAAAAATAATGAATCTATTCCCTCCATGAAAAGGGACATTGCATCAAATGCATAACTGGTGATAAGTTCCTCTTTTTTGTCTGGATTATTTTCATTCCGAACCTTAATTACTTCTTCACGCATATTACTCAAACTTCAACAGCCACAATAAAAAATAAACCTATCCTATGGATATGGACTCTTCTATTTAACTTTATACTGTTCTAAAACATTCGCTTTAAGATTATGTACCTTATTATAGATGAGAGAATTGTCGATATCGATAAATGGAGGAAGATCACCCGAATAGGGTAATTGAATTTCGCGAACAAGGTGGGTTTTTTTATAATAATTCTCCAAATTCGACCATATATTACCTGAAATGCAATTACTCTGATTTTTAATGAATTGGAGAAATGCTTGAGATAAAATAATCAAGGGAATAACCACTCTATCCTCAGATTCTTGGAAAAATACCGATTCTTTATCAATTTTATGGGGATGAAAATCCAACCACTTATCATATTGTCGTTGTTTTTCCTCGTCTATGGATAATGTAAAAATCATACACGAATTTTCCTCAGATGCAATATATTCGGAATATATTTGAGATGACAAGGATCTATGAAAAATGGTATCAGAGGGTATCACCATAAATTTGTTATTTGGTAGAGCGGAAAGGTAAGAAAATGCGGACAACAGAGTATAAACGGGACCATTTAAATAGGTTGCATCAGCACGGATCACAGAGATCGCGATTTTATTCAAGCGATAAAATTCCCGTGTTTTAATATAATGAGCAAATTTCTCATATTTATATCCTAAAATTACCCAAAAATCTAATACTCCACAATTGATCAATCCTTCCACAATAAAATCAAAAATTGAATAGTCTTGGTAAAGATTTAACATACTTTTATGGATTTGCCGATGTTCAGTATCAAATCTCTCTGATAAACCAGCAGCAAGCATAATTATCGGTAAATTTTTTATTTGCATTGCTAATTCCTTATAAATCATTATCCAATGTTGTGGTTACATGGACTTTATCATTGAAAACAATGATCGTATGCTCCGTTTGAGCCACCATTCCCCCTGCAATTTCTACTAAAATTGGATAACCATTTAAGATACCCTTTCGTCGGAATTTATCGATAACAGAATTAATGTTGCTAGTACCCTCGATGAAATCAACCGCCCGAGGGGAGAATGGGAGTGAATTGAATTTAGATTTGAATTTCTGGACAAGGGCTCTTTCTTCAATTTTCATATTTTTCTTCTTCGTATTTCCCACTTCAAAGATATTCGTTTCCTCACCATTTTTTACCTGTCCATATCCATTGGTGGTAAATGGCTCAATTGCATATACATGATCAGCAATCAACTGAGAATTATCGGCGCCCTTCGGCGTATTTGGGATAAATGGGGGATCGTGAATTTCAAATTGTCCCAAACCATGGCCTCCCAGATTTGCAATCGGTTTGACATTGTATTTCATTATAGTTTTATATATCTCCTTACCAATATCCGTGACTTTTATTCCATCTCTGGCAGTTCTGATAGCTGCATTTAATGCTTCTTCCGAAGCAGTTACCAGATCTTCGTAAATTCCTTTATCACCCCCAATATTAACCGTAACCGCAGCATCTGCAATATAACCATCGTACTCCGCCCCACAATCAATTTTGAGTAAACCATGCTCTGGTACCTTTGTTTCATCCTCAAGTATCGGACTATAATGGGCTGCAATTGCATCTAAAGACATATTGGCGGGAAATGCTAAACCACATCCTTGTTTTAAAATTTCTCCTTCGCATAGAGTTGCTATATCGAAAAATTTAGCCCCCGGTCTGACAATTAGTTTTGCTAAATGAAGAGCTTTCGCTACTGCCTTCCCTGCTTTTAAATAAGATTGAATTATTTCATCATTCATGCACAATACCCTCATGGAGTCAATCTATCTGGAGTTCGTGGGTATAATACAGTTTCTTTAATTTGATCCACACCCGTTATACTGGTTAAAAATCTTCCTATTCCGAAGCCAATCCCGGCATGAGGTGGCATTCCATAATCAAAGGTTTGCAGATGACTTTCAAACGAACTCGGATCGAGTCCTTGTTCCTTTAACCGTTTAATTAGTAGGGATTTTTCATGCACTCGGGTGCCTCCAGAAGCCAACTCAAGCCAACCTTTCTGTAAGTCAAAGGATTCACTGATTTTTGGATCTTCCTCAGAAGGTCGAATATAAAATGGTTTTGCTTTTGTGGGCCAATGAGTAATCCAATAATAACCCGGAAGGAATTCATCCAGTTTTCGATATGCCTCCGTGGAGATATCCTCTCCCCATTCTATATTCATATCCGTTTTATTATTGACAAGTTTGACGATATCAGAATAAGTTCGTTTTTTGAATGGTTTTCGAGGTACGTTAAAACTCTCTTGAATTCCTAATATCTCTAAATCCTCAAGGCATCTATTTTTAATATCGCGTAAAGTAACGGTAAGTATTTCTTCCATTAGTTTAAATATATCTTCCATTGTAACAAATGCCATTTCTATATCCAATGTATATATCTCACAGATATGACGGTTTGTAAAGCTTTTTTCTGCGCGATAACAGGAAGCTAATTCAAAAACCCGCTCAAAGGGGATGGTTAATTGTTCTTTATAGAGTTGTGCGCTTTGGGAGAGGTATGCATCTTTATCAAAATATTTGAACTTGAAAAGTTCAGTTCCCCCCTCCGTCGCTGTACCAATAATTTTCGGAGTAATTACTTCTATAAACTCATTGCGATTTAGGACGTTCCGGATTGAATGGAGAAGTTGGTTTTGAATTCGAAATATAGCTAGATTACGAGGTAAACGTAAATCTAATGCACGATGATCGAGTCTTGTGTCAAGATCTGACATAGTTTTTTCGGTCATATCTAAGGGAAGCTGTTCTGGAGCATGATTGAATACTTTTATCTCAGTTGGAGCGATTTCTACCCCCTTTTTGGCTTGTTTGAACTCCTTCAACACTCCTGTTACCCCAATAGAAGATTGATGAGGAACTTCACTCTTCTCAAATAAAGAATCAGCAATTTTTCCTTTTTTTAGGGTAATTTGAATTTCACCCGTGCAATCTTGAAGAATAATAAAACGCAGTGCTCCTAAATTACGAATACGTTTAATCCATCCCGCTACATTTACGGTTTGTCCAATCAGATCTGGTGTCAAATCTGCCGTAAAATGTGTTTTTCTCCAATCACCTAATTTATCTAACTGCATGTATGATCCCTTTCTATTCTTTTACACTAATAAGGAATTTCTCTTTAATTTTTTCGTTCTTTTCAACAAAATTTATTGACGGTGGTAGCTGATTCAAAGATCATGGATTTGGGGAAATATAAACAAGCAATTGTGATTCGTACGGACTTGAAGATGGAAGTGGGGAAAAAATGTGCACAAGCTTGTCATGCATCACTATCAGCGGCTGAAGTATCGAGATCAAAGAACATCAATATTTATCGGGAATGGAAACGCGTATCGGGTCAGAGGAAAATTGTGTTAAAAATCGGATCGGAAGAAGAAATACGGAAATTATACTATGATATTGTGAATGCGGGAATTGCAGCCTATTTAGTACAAGATGCTGGATTGACCCAATTAGAACCCGGAACTATAACTGCTTTAGGAATTGGTCCAGATACATCTGAGAAAATCGATAAATTTTGTGCTGATTTAAAGTTATTATGACTCAAGGTGTTTTAATGAGAAAAAACCACCAGCCATCCAGTTTATCTGATTTAGAAAAACATGTAGGAATTTCCATATTTACCACTACTACTCCTGGAATTTGCGGAGAACTCAAAGTTCAACCCGAGGATTTCTTGGTGTGTGAGATCACTCCTAATGGTCGAGTTCTTTCAATTGTAGAAAAACTTGATTTCCATAAAAAACCCAATAAACCCTCACGACATGTTTATACGCAACTTGATGTGGTTAAAAGAAATGAAGATACTATTTTGGTTGCGGAAAAAATTGCTAGGGCATTAAATATTGAACCTCAACTTGTATCATGGGCCGGATTAAAGGATAATCGGGCTATAACTGCTCAAAGAATGACTATAAAAGGGGATTGCGTAAATCAACTACTGCATTGCAGGTTCGACACAGTATTTCTAAAAAATTTTCAGTATGTAAAAAAACCCATAAAACTTGGAGATTTATGGGGCAATAAATTTGATATTATAATGCGTAACATCATAGATATTAACAGAGATAAGCTAGATTCAATTGCATCCAACTTTATGAATCAGATTGCTACATTTGGATCCCCAAATTATTATGGATTACAAAGATTTGGATCTATACGCCCTAATTCTCATATTGTCGGAAAATATCTATTTTTATCGGATTATCAAAAAGCTGTTGAGGAATTTTTATATGCTACATATCCCCCCGAGCATGAGATCGTCAAGATCTGCAGGAAAGAATTGAAAGAAACTCAAAATTTTGAACAAGGCTTACGTAATTTTCCCGAAGGCTTATATTATGAAAGACTCATAATGCAACAATTATTAAGAAAACCTCAAGATTACCTCGGAGCCATAAAACATCTACCACGACCTCTAGTAAATTTACTAATGTCATCATATCAATCCTATTTATTCAATAGTGCTATTAGTAAAAGAATGATGAAGTTCGGAAATTTAATCGAGCCGAAAACCAATGATATTATTAGTCTTTTGCTGGATGATAATGGTCTAACTACCCCCCTTCGATATCGCTATAAAAAATGGAAAAAACCATTTCTGCGTAAAGTTTTGAACATGGATCGAGCTCGAATAATGTGTCCTATATTGGGATACGATTCAAAACTATCTGATAGTTATTTTGGTCGGATTTATAAACGGATATTAAAAAAAGAGAATTTCAAATTAGATTACTTCAAAAATGGTAAGGAATTACGAGCTTATGACTTTCGAGGCTCTTTCCGATCCATAATCGTTAAACCACGAGATCTCCAAGTTGTTCCTCATTATGAGCAAATCAATCCTATTATTAGGATGAAATTTTCTCTCCCGAAAGGAACCTATGCAACTATGCTGATTCGGGAGTTATCTAAGCATTAGAAAAAAGAAATTATATTTCAAAAATTTCTTTCAGTAACAGATCATCATTAGCAAATGGGGTGCAATTCCCATCCCATTTTTTAAGAACATTCGTATGCCGTTTTTCGAATTCCGTGACAAAAGTTTTCAACTTAGATCGAATTTCTGTTGTTTCGCGATCTGCAAAAATCGCCCCAAATACGTATTCTCCGTATTCAATTATCACTTTAGTATCTCCGTGATCGATGGTCCGTAGTAGATCTGCACTTTTTGTGGTTTCCTTTATGAACGAGGTTATAGCAGAGAACATTCCTGCAACCAGACCGGGGTCTGCAGTAGAACTCTCTTTGAATTTATAGGAAAACACATCCCTTCCATCCTCATACATCGTATACATTGAGTCTAGTTCAGCCCGTTCGTTCGTAAAGCTGAATTCGGGTTCCCACCATACTAAATTTTTGCGACTTGTCATATATTTCAAGGTTACATACATCCGATCCTTTTCACCTACATCGTCAGGAAGCAAATCTGTAATTGTTTTTCCGTTTCGACATTCATACATGAGATGTTTTACTTCATCTCGCTCACCTTCTGAAGGACGATAGGTTTTGGGTATCGAAAGTAAATAATTAGATTGTTGACATTCCTCATACGTCGGTAGATAATTGATTTTTGCAAAGGTAATGTGATCTACAAATTTATCCCGTTTTACGGTTTTGGTAATAAAATTTTGCTGTACATAATGGAAAGTCAACCCTACAAAAATGAAAGCAAAGAAATAATGTGTATATTGGAATGGAATAGATAGCGCATATAAAATCATATTTGATTCTAATAAGGATGTTTCTACTAAAGCCGTCCTTGGCATTATCCAAAATCCAAACGCGTCTGTTCTCACTATTTTACTTGTGATCCAATACGTGCTGTTGGGATCCCCAAAAAAAGGAAAAATATTGCCCCCTAACATACCTGCAAGAAGTTGGAACACTACTGCTTCCACGACTAAAAATGCCAAAATTATTACACTGTTTATTAGTAACTTTTTATTTCGGCTGTAAGAAATCCCCACTATCATTCCAACACCTACAATAACTACCAGAACTCCCAGCGCTTGAACTGCAGATAATCCCTCCAGTAATAATACAGTTAGAAATTGTGGTGGAGGACTTGCCTCAAATAAATTGCTAGCAATAATATCTTGAGGAGCTCGAATAGTAATCATACCTTGAACAAATGATAAGAAAAATGCGAAAATAAAAATCGCTAATATACTTACTAAACCAAACATTGCTGATTGACCAAAATTTGCAGTATTTGGTCTTGTTGGCGTCTTTATTTCTTCTTTATGCTTAATCCCATTAATAATTTTGATGAGAATGAGGATTGCAATTGGTTCAAAAATAGCTACCGTTGATACAAAGATGAATGCAGCCATGATATAATACGCAAAAAAATACAATACTAATGATAGGGATTGGAATGCCTCGCCTATACTCGCTGATCCTTGAAATGCCTCAACAATGAACAGAAGAATACTCAAAATTGAAATGGGGGTTGCAACTGTCATCATGCTTGAATAAGTATCATTTTCTAGCTTTTCCCCAACAAATTTACCCTGGAATGATGCTTTACTGGCTTTAATTAGCTGAATTGCATACAAAAATGTTGCAATATAAATAAAAAAAATCTCAATGAACCATCCAAGACCACCATCTGCAGGATCTAATGCAGCAACGCCTGCTATCTTTAGAACTGTGACCAGTAAATATAACGTGATCGGTAAAAGAACTATCAAGGATCGGAATAATCGCATTTCTTCTCTAAGATTTCCTTTAGTCAAATTTTCAATGATTATCTCCTTAGGGCTTTTGTTATATTCAAAAGTTAACTGAGTTAACTGTATTTTAAATTTAGATTTATCCTCTTTTTTCAAGCGGAAAAACAGGTAGATTATCGCTATAAATGGTGCAAGCAAAAATATAAACGCTTGATTGATTAAGGGAATTTGGAAAAAATTGGCAACCACGTTGAATAATCTTGCGAAAAGATAAGCTACTCCTCGAGTAACATCATTCTCAGTGTTTATCACTAAAGTTAGAGGATCTCCAATTTGAAATATAACAGGCATTATAAAATACACTACAAAGAACAATGATATTCCCAATACCAATCGTGTATAAATTTTTTTGAAAATAGGTCGTTTACGAATAAAAAGTATGGGTATCCAAATTAATCCAACTGGTAATAAATTGAATACGATTGTTATAAATACTTCTAAGAATGCCATGGTTTCTACCTTCTGTGAACTATTGTCTTGGTACTACAATTATTTTATGCTCTTATTAATTTACGTAACATAGTCAAAATACACCCTATATTTTTAACGAAACGGGAATTCCTAGATTTAAATGTTTGAGATTGTATTTCATCCCTTATTTAATGAGCTTCACGAACTTGGTGAGCCGAAACCCGTGTTCGAAACCTATGAGTCTCCTATGCGTACTCGTGTCATATGGGAGTATTTTACGGCACAAAACTATATTGCTTCTGAATTTCCAGATGAACCATATGTCGAAAATGAGAAGTTGGGATTATCCCTAAGAAAACCTCTTCCCCTAAACAAATCCGATGTTCTTCGAGTTCATTCTCCTTATTTGTACGAGTTAGTGGAACATTTATCATCAGTGGGATATGGTGAGATCGGAAATATGGTGCAAGCTACCAATGAATCTCTTGAGATCGCATTATTAAGCGCAGGAGGAGCATATCAAGCTATTAAAGATGTTTATACGGGCGTAGCATCTCAATCTTCTGGCCTCATACGTCCTCCTGGGCATCATGCTATTCGGGATGAAAGTAATGGATTATGTATATTTAATAATATTGCTTTAGCGATTGAAAAACTTCGAAAAGATAATACGTTTCAAGGAAGAATTGCTATTATCGATATTGATACCCATTATGGAGATGGCTTAGCTAAAACCTACTATGAGAATCCAGACATATTATATGCAAGCATTCATGAATATGTGCCTGGAGAGGCCGGAATTATTTCGGAAATTGGTGCGGGAGCCGGTAAAGGATATAATATTTGTTACCCTGTTCCCTTAGAAGCAGATGATCGGTACTTGCGTGGATTTACTGATCTACTCACAACTTATCTAGAGAAATACCAACCAGAATTACTTGTCGTTGCTTTAGGGTTAGATGGACATTGGGCTGATCCCATTGGAAATCTTAGATATACCTCAAAAGGATATAATAAATTCGCCAAGTGGCTACACAGGATCGCTGATAAAGTATGCGGGGGAAAAATCGCATTGATTTTGGAAGGTGGATATAATCTTGCTGTGTTACCCTGTCTTGCTGGAATTTTTCTGTCCGAATTTGCAGTGAACATAGATTTAATTGAGTGTGATTCCCATATGTCGACTTTCTTCAAAGCACAACAAACTTCCTCATCAGAGATAAAAAAATATAATGAATTGATCAAAAAACAACTGCGAAAGTATTGGACCTAAACTTTGTTTAATTTTAAGGCGGCATTTTGCACATGGAACAGCACATCTCGGGGCCCTACCTCGGGCAGAATATAGGTTACTAATACTCCCTTCTCAAACGGGGCTAAAATCACATGGCCTTTTCCTGTAACATTCGTGCCGATGATCCTTTCGGGGGTGTGTTCTACAATCATGTATTTCACCCCAAATAACGAGATCGAACCTGTATTTTTTTGGATGATATCTAGGATTTCTGATACATGAGGAGTCAAATCCCAGTTTTCTGTCTGATACAAAATCTTTCCTTCAGAAGAAAATATTCCTACTCCTCCTACTTTCATATTCGTTTCTGCAAATAAATCATCTATAATCTGATCGATACTCATGTCTTAACTTCACTCCTTTTTTGGATAGCTTTCAAAAAGTATTACATTCCAAAATACTTTCTTAAATCCTACCATATTAGTCTCACATAATATTAAAAGAAATAAACCTAATAGTAAACTAAATAACATAAACCATTAGGTGATTTAGATTACTCTCAGATTATTTAAAAAAGCCATAATGCTATCTATGCGTAGTAAAAAGCGTTTCACCGTGTTCACTTTTATGTATACGGCTATCATCATTTGGATGTCATTTTCGTTGCAAATGCTGTTTTCCACGGTGGGAACAGATCCCAAACCTTGGATTATCGAAGTCAATCGCAATGTTGCAATTATCTCATTGGTATTATCTGCAGTGATTAGTATTTCTTTGTCAGTTTTTTATGCATGGATCATTACAAACTATCGAAGAACCGAAATTGCCACATTGAAGTGTATTGGGTACACCAATAATAATGTACGGGTCATTATAGTAGGAGAACTCATATGGGTAACTATGTTTTCCTTTCTTATCGTATTTGAACTACTAATTCATGTCGTTGCTTTCAGTGCCTACTTTTATTATACAGCGGATCGTTTGTCAGATTTTTCACCCTTTATCCGATTCGGACCTCTATTAATTACTATCGCATTGTTCTTAGTTGCTCAAATAGGCGGAATATTAATCGCATATCGTCGTGTACTACGGCTGAGACCAATAATTGCATTAAGGATTCAAAAATAGGAGGAATAAAAATGAAAGAAATCATGATAAAATGTGAGGGTGTACATAAAGAATTCCGTCTTCGAGGAAATATTATCCGAGCCTTGATTAATGTCAACGTTGAAATAGAAGCCGGAGAGTTTATAATGATTCAAGGTCCAACCGGATGCGGAAAAACTACCCTTCTAAATGTAATGAGTGGATTGGATCTCCCAGATGAGGGATCAGTCATTTTAGATGGAGAGGATATTGCCCGAGCGAATGAAGATCGTCTAAGTAACATACGAAGACAAAAAATTGGTTTTGTATTCCAAGACTTTAACTTAGTTGAACACTTAACTGCGATCGAAAATGTGGAAGCCTTGTTATGGCCTACTGTATTGCGAACAAAAGAAATTGAAGATCGTGCTATTGCTGCACTACGCGCCGTTGATGTATTGGAACGGAAGGATCACTACCCCTCAGATCTTTCTGGGGGTGAAAGACAAAGAGTAGGGATGGCAAGAGCTATAATTCACCAACCTCGAGTACTTTTTGCCGATGAGCCTACTGGAAATCTAGATCCTACTTCAGGAAAGAATGTTCTGGAACTTTTGAAAAAATTAAATAAAGATCTCGGCACTACTATGGTTGTGGTAACCCATGACTCTAGTCTAGTTCAATACGGAGATCGAGTTATCAAAATGGATAGGGGTCGAATAGTTCGATAATCCCTCTTTTTTATTTTTTTAATTTTAAGATATTGATGCCAAATTTCTTTAGTTGTTGATATACAAAACTCATTGGAAGACCGATCACATTAGAAGGGGACCCTGAAATGGATTCGATAAATACACTTGCTCTGTCAAACATCGAATAACTACCGGCCCTCCATTTGTATTCATCACTGTAAGTCACATAATTTTCGATTTCTTCATCCGATAATTCAGCAAATTTTACATCTGTTTTGTCTATATACTCAACGGTGGTATCGGATTCGCTATCATAGATCACCACACCGGTCATAAGAACATGTGTATTTCCCATGAGTTTTTGCAGTATTTCTTTCGCACACGAAATATTTTCTGCTTTACCTATCAATTCTCCACGGAAATCTACGATAGTATCTGCTGCAATTATCACATACTGAGGTGTTTGAATCAATATCGGATTTTTTTCCAACATCAATCGCACTGAATATGCTTTTCCCTTTGCATGGAGTATGCATAATTGTGTGGAAGATAAATCCATAGTATTCCTTTCTTTGTAATCACTTACTATCACGATATGAGGAATATTTGCATTCGAAAGAAGTCGTTTTCTGTCTCGTGATTGACTGGCAAGAATAATGGTTTTCTTAGGTTCCATTCTAAACTATAACTAATCCAATTGTTTCTTAAACAATACTAATCCCATTTTTATAAAAGACTTGCATAGGCTGTAGACTCGGGTGAGGGGTACGTCAGTTTCATCTGCGATAGTTCCCAAATCTTTCACTCCATCAATTGCTTGGAACACTAATTTGGAATCATTACTGGAAAACAAGTCGTATATACCTCGTTCATATATCTTCTTAATTCTTTTATAGGGAACTAAACTCGCATCGAACTTGGAAATATTACCTCCGCTAAATTCTTGAGGATTTTCTAGACTATCTTTATGATGGATTATATTTTCTAAAATTGTTTCAAAATCCTTGAATATCTCGGTTTCTCCATCCCATTTGTTTTCCGTAATGAATGGAAATCGGCGGATAAACGCGGAACTAATTTTTTTTAACATAGCTTCAACCATAGTCCCTTCGATATCCTTTCCCTTGGATGCTCCTACAAATAACAGATTATGATCATTTGGCGGTTTAAAAAACAAGAAACTTACATCTTCCATCTTCATTTCCTTCATATTTCCAAGGGCATCAACATTTTTTGCGAACGAGTTGATAGCTGATAAAAATCCTGATATCATCGTAATCTGGTCTTCATTTGGACGGCTATTGTCATATAAACATTCATTTCTAGTAAATATGGGAAGCCCGTTTTTTAAAATGAACAAATCGTTTAACATCGGAGACACATTAGCTTTAGCCATCTCTTGTCGAATAATGAACACCTTAGAATCTAAATAAGTGAGTGTACTATCTTCATAACACAGCTTCAAGAAAAAAAAGGTTAAGAAAAAGAAAATTAGAATTTCACAATTTGAGAATTACAATTTTGTTCCACAATTCGGACAGAAGGGGTCTCCCAGAACCACTTTGGAATGGCAATTTGGGCATAATAGACCCTTTGTGCTAGTAGAAACTGAGGAATCAGTGACTGTAGCTATTTTTGGCTCAGCTTTTTTCTTTTTTGCCTTTTTGACTTTAGTGGTCTCTAAATCTCCTCCTGGTTTGTACTTAAGACTGCCAATTAGAGCACCAAATACACCTGCAATCAACCCACCTTCAACACAAGCGGTTAATACTGCTGCAATATATGGCAAATCGGTCATCCCAGAAAATAAACCATTCAATACCGCCATGAGATCAAAAATACCTGGTAAACCAGCACCACCTAATGCGGCATTCACAATCGCCTGAATTGCAATCGGAAACACTCCGATTGCTAGTGCATATCCTAAGCCAATAGCTAAACCCGTATCAAATCCTTGTCGCGCTTTCTTGCAAAATAATGCAGCTGTTATCGTTCCCACTAATAACCATGGTAACACAATTGCTAATGCCATACCTATATCGTCTGGTCTGTAATATAATGCCCAATGAAGCGGGAAGAACCAGAGCATCATAATTCCCAAAATACCTTGAATTATAAACGGAATAAAACCAGCAAGAAATCCTGGTAGGGGAACTAAACTAAATGCAGTATCTATTGCATCTCCGATTCCAATAAATAGACTTCCGGTGATTGCAGCACCCAAATCTAATACATTAAAGGAAAACCATGCCAGAGGTATCAAGCACAACATCCCAAGGCAACCTGTCCAAATTACACGCCATAATCCCATTTTTTAATCATTTCCTTTGTTTTCGTTGTTTCTTTGTAGGTTTCTTATAGATCAAGAAAATTTGTAAACATAAATGCTTGGGTCTTATAACAAAAATCCTCACCTTTATATCTTATTCGATTTGAATTTTGATGCGCTTTCGAATGCAAGTTTTGATTTGACGATTCTTCTAGTACTATTACAATCAAGTAACAAAAAGAAAAAATAGGAAATTATAAAATTAGAGATTGATGGAAATTTTTTTGAAATCTTTGGTGAATATCTGTAATTGTGAATTGTTGGGATTGAGGTCCAAGAGACTCTACCACAAAGGAACCTACAACACTCCCTAATTTACATGCATTTTCAAATAGAAGTCCACCGGCTAACCCAAATAATAAACCCGCTCGAAATCCATCCCCTGCACCGGTAGGATCCATTATTTTTTCAGGACGGCAACTTGGAATTTGGTAAATGTTCCCTTGATAATGGCATTCCGAACCCTTCGCTCCTTGAGTGATAATCAAGTTTGAATTTAAAGAGAGCAACTCTTTCAAGGTGTAATTCATTATCTTGAGTATCATATTAATTTCATATTCATTTCCTATTAGTAAATACGATTTTGGGATGAGATCAAGTAAGGATTCTCTAGAAAATTCTGGAGTAACTTGCCCTGGGTCGAAAATATATGGAATTTTCATGTCAACTAATTCATGGGCCCATTTTATCATCGCTGGTGAATAATCTGGACTTAATGAAGCTATTTTAAAGGTGTTCGGTTCCGGATATTTCTCTTTTAAATTGATTGATGTTCCTCTGTTCATTGCCCCCCTGTGAAAAATGATTAACTGATTTTTTGCATAGTCATTAACAATGTAACATGTCGCAGAATAGGAATCTGGGTGAATTTCTCCCTCGAAATTGACATTTGGAAAGTATTCTATTCGGTCCTTATATCCCAAATCAATAAAATCTTTACCTACGGAGGTTACCAATGCTGCATGGGCTCCCAATAAAGATAGGTTATAGCCAATATTTCCGGCGGTACCTCCAAATAATTTTTCTTTAGTTTCCGGCATCACAGCAAGATTGAATAGGTGATTTATGGGATCCATGGAAATGGTTTGGTTCATATCCCCACTAAAACTCATAATAAAATCATACGCTATGGAACCCAGAACGAGTATCTTACGGTTATCCATGCAAAAACCAACATTGCATCTCAATTAAAATTATAGATTGATTACAACTAACTTTTTGAAAATGGATTTTAAGGACGGATAATTTAGAGACTCATGGGAACACCCAATCAGAATGAAGTTCGATTTGATCCCATCCTTCGCGAATGGGTTATAGTTGCTCAAAATCGTACAGTTCGACCCGTTTTAGGTAAGACTTTTACGGATGAAAAACCATCTTATACATGTCCATTTTGTCCCGATTCACCAGAAGGCGCAGGGGATTGGGTAGTTAAAGCTCTTCCTAATAGATTCCCGGCATTAAGTAACGAAATAGAAGGCAATTTTGCAGACGAGACTCAATTATTCGATTTTTATCGCACTCGACCGGGAAAAGGTAATTGTGAAGTTCTCCTATATTCTCAAGATCATGAAAAAACACTTGCCGAATTGTCTATTTCGAATATAATTGCATTAATTGAACTTTGGAAAGAACGATTTCTATTCAATATGAATAATGAAGAGATGAGATATTCCTTTATATTTGAGAACCGAGGAGAAATAATTGGAGTTACTTTGCATCATCCTCATGGTCAAATGTATTCCTTTCCATTTATACCTCCTCGTATTGAGCGTGCCGTAAATTCTTCTCAAGAATTTTGGATGGAAAATGGAACATGTTTATTTTGTAAAGTCATTGAAACCGAAAAAAAAGACCAAAGTCGAATTATCGAAGAAAATGATGATTTCTTAGCTTTTATTCCATATTTTGCTAAATGGCCGTTCGAGATCCACATCTATCCAAAGAATCATTTTTCCTATATTTCACAAATCCCTCCAAATCAGTCGTATAACTTTGCTACAATAATTAAGCACACAGTGCAGCGTTTAGATCAATTATATGGCTTTGTTATGCCCTATGTTTTTTCTCATCATAATGCTCCTTATAATTTCGGTCCTCTTCACGCCTATGATCATTTTCATTACCATATTGAAATATATCCCCCTTATCGTGCGAAAGACCGGATAAAATATATAGCAGGAGTGGAAATGGCAACACATACATTTATTAATCCTACAAATCCACAAGAAAATGCAAAAATGCTTCGGGATATCGAGTTGAACTTGTGAAGGGATTGTTATGGCTTCAAAATCATTGATTGCGATTGTTGGTTTACCAGCTTCGGGTAAAACTAGTGCTATAGAAGGAATTAAAGACATTGGTACGATTGTTACGATGGGGGATATAATCCGAGAAGAAGCCTTACATCAAGGTTTAGAACCTACTTCAGAGAATATTGGGAAGTTAGCTAAATCTCTCCGTAATGATCATGGAGAAGACATCATTGCACAACGATGTATTGATAAAATCCAAAACCTCACAGATAAAATCATTTTAATTGATGGAATTCGCTCCACAGCCGAAGTTGAACGGTTTCGGGAGAGATGGAAATTATATGTGATTGCAATTACTACTCCTGAAGAAATTCGTTTCAATCGTATACTTAAAAGGGGACGATCCGATGATCCTACAAATATTGACCAAATTCTTGAACGGGATCGACGGGAACTGCAATTTGGATTAAGAGAAGTTATTGACAATGCGGAGTTTGTTATAATTAATAATCAAGATGTATCTAGTCTACAAAAAAAAATTAAAAAATTGGTGGAAGAACTTTTAGCATGATAACCGTCGAAATTAAGGTGGAATTGAATCCAACTGAGGAAGTACATAAAATTTTAGAATTGATCAATAATTTTACACAAATCAATGAAGAACAGATCACTATAGAGCAAATTTCTGAGGGATACTTCCTCTATAGTGCGAAAATAGAGGGGAGAAAAACCCTTGACTCTATGTTTAACGGTCTACGTAGTCAAAGAACTGTCGAATCCGCACGAAAATATCTTATGGGAAAAAGAAAAGAACATAGTGTCTCATTCATGTTAAATAAACAAGCTCTCCTTATGAACAAATATCATTTCTGTCATTCACCAGAGGAGAGTCCTATGGGACCCGTGTGGATAAAAATATCTTCTGATGACATAACAAGAGTTTTGAACTATTTAGTACCTCACACTATTAAAGGACAACCCCAAGAGGTGTCATATCTCCCTGACTAGTTTATCTAAACATACTCTAGTAATTTGTTGTTTTCATAAGCTTAATAGAATCTAAGACATATAGGTTCCATGAAACTATGGAAAAAGATAATAATTTGTTCAAGGATAATCTTCACGCTGTCGGGAAACTTAAATATGTACAAGATTTAAAGAGTTCAGATATTAATTGCATATTATGCGAAATTTTGGCAGATTCTGAGAAAGTCGAAGTCTTAAAAATATATCAAGATGATACAATGGCAATCTCCCTTAACCTTTATCCTTTCAATCCCGGACATTTAATGATCTTTCCTGTTCGTCACATAGTGGATTTCCGAGAATTAACTGAGCCAGAGATAATACGTCTTTCATATTTGATCGCTAAATGTCAAGACATGCTAACCGAGATGTATAATCCCCTCGGGTATAATGTCGGTTTTAATCAAGGAAAGGCAGCAGGGGCTAGTATAGAGCATCTTCATCTACATATTGTACCCAGATTCAAGAGGGAGTTAGGTTATATTGATATTATTGGGAAGACGAGAGTCCTTGTAGAAGATGTGCATTCAGTCTATAAAAAAATGAAAACACTAACTCCAAAATATTTTGATAAAAACGAATAAATTCATTATTTTTTACCAAGATCTCTTCGAAGAATCTTTATTCGCTTTTTATGTTCGGTTATTTCTTTTTGTAGCATGTCTAATTCTTTTTCATGACTTTCCTTCATCTCTTTCAGACGACGATTAAGTTTGCCTTCTATTTTTTCCTTATTTTCGATTTTCTGTTGCAAATCCTGTATCTGTTCCTCTAATGTTCCTTGTTCGTTCCGTAGGCTTTCTAATTCCAGATTTTCTTTTATTGTTGAGCTACGCAATTGTTCCACTTGAGTTTCTAATCGGGATATGATCGCTGCATCACCTGTATTTTGCTCTTTTAATTTCTTGACTTGATCATATAATACTTGTTTTTGGCGTTCTTGTTCAACCACTCGTTCGTTTAATGCGTTGATCTCTTGAGCTAGATTTTCAGCTTCTAAAGCATTATCCCGTTTCTGTTCCACCTGCTGGGTTAGTTCTGCGATTATTGTGGTATTCTCAAAAGTGGTCTTTTGTAAATCTTCAATTTGTTTTTCTAATTCAAAAATTAGTTTTTCTTTGGTGGTAATTACTTGATCTTTGTTCGCAAGAATTTTTTTCAATTCCTCATAATCCGATCGTTTTACAGTATCTGCTTCCATATACTGAATTTGTTCATTGTATCCACTAATTTCTTTCTGTAAATCCTTAATGATAGCGTCTTTGTTCGCTAATTGCTCCTTATAAGAGGTGATTACACTAGAATCCTCCGCTATTTGGAATTGGCTTTGAGAGAGTTTCTCATTTATGGCTTGATTTTCCTTTTCCAGTTCTATGATCGTGCTCTTGAGATTTACTAACTCGGTTTTATATCCCTCGAGTTCATGAACTAAATCCTTAAATTTTGAAGAGATTTCTGTTGATTCCGTTTTATAATGTACCAATTCGGCTTGTTGTTGATTGTTTAACCTCTCCAAATCCTTAATTTTTGATAAATTAATCGTGTTTTGCTCTCGCAAGCGAGTATTTTCTCTTATGAACTCTTGCTTTTCAGCTGAAATTACTGCAATTTCATCATCGAATGATTGGTTTAATGCAGTTCTATTTAGTAATGCTTGATTTTGGGCATTGATTTGTTCAATTTGCAGTTCATAGGAACGTGCAAGTTCCTCTCTTTCTTTTATTGCATCTCCCAACTTAAACATGAATTCATCCTTTTCAGCTTTAATTGCATCCAATCGTTTCTGCAATTGTCCGAGTTTCACTGAATACTGTTCTTGAATTTTCTCGGTATTCCTTTTTTGGTCATCCCCTTGTATAAGCGCATCCAATTCTTGATTCTTCTTCTGTAACTCAAGGATTTTCTTATTCAATTTTTCAATTAACTGAGCTTGTTCCTGGGTTCGATCGACAGAATTTTCTGATTCTTTTTCTTCTACCCATCCTAGTCCGGATAGAGCTTCTTTTATTGCATCATCTTCTTTGATGTCCTTTTCATTTTGATTATTCAAGATGCTCACGTAGTTGATCTATAATGACACATAAGGTATTGTAACTTTATCTTTTTTTTCCAATAGAATAGAAAAAATTCAACCTATTAATAATTCATTCAACATAGGAAATAAAGAAAAAAATGAGTAATTAGTATAGTTTTTTCCAATCTAAATATTTCTGCGCTTGTTCTTTGCACAAATCCGTTTCACCTTGTTGGATTTGGATGCGCACATTTTGGATATTCATTGCAGTTGTATAAGTATCTGTCGATACAAGGATGATAGGAATTCCTTCTTCTTCTGCTTTAGCCAATGCTTGTACTTCTGGTTGCAAATTTCCTGTAAGAACTATCAAAGAAACCCCCAATTCGATTGCTGTGAGTATAATATCCGATCGGTCCCCACCTGTGATCACACCTAGATTTTGGGATTTTCGCATGTAGGTAATAGCATCGTTACATTGCATCGCCCCAATAATGAAACGCTCTACCCGATTGTCTTTTACAACATTAATTTCTTCTGTAAGAAGCTTTCCCCCAGTCGCTTCTAATACTTCACCTACTGTGGGTGAGGATAATAATTTCGATTGAGGAATAACCCCCAACAAAGGTACATTTCTTCGTTGGAATATTTGTTCATATTTTTCTTTAATTTTGGTTAGTTGTAGATCGGTCATATTTGTTAAAATAATTCCCTTTAGATCTAATTCATTCCGATTGATTTCTTCCAAAGCCATAATAATTTTATCTAAATCACTATCATCTTTGCACATGGAAACTAAAACCACAGGGGACTCCAGTAATTTCGCAAGTTGGGGGTCATCTAAACCAAGCGAATGAAATTGGGTATAGTCATGGTTTCCTTCGATGAACAAAATATCCGTTTTCGAAGCCATTTCTTCAAAAGCATCCTTTATGAGTTCTTGTACTCCTTTTACCTTATCAAATGGAATTTCATCCAAAAAAGCAGTCGGAGAAATGAAAATCGGACAAATTTCCTCTCTGGAATATTTCCGATCCAGCATACGATGAATCACATTGACATCCTTGTCTGCTTTAGTGACTTTCACATCAGAAAAGGGGTCTCCTATGGGTTTAAAATAACCGGAATTCATTCCGTCTTCTTTAAACACAAGAAACAATCCAATACTAACGGCAGTTTTGCCGGAAGCAGACGCAGTCGACATTATATAGATTGATTTTGACATTTTCATTCCAATTTTTCTAATTTTAATTTTACTTCTTTTTCTGTTTAATAGTAATTTTAATATCCACAGCGCTATAAGCGTCGTGTTCAGGACTTTCCTCAAAAACTAAAAGAGGATTTATATCCAATTCAACGATCTGGGGAAAATCATGTACTAATTGCGAAATTCGAACTAGGACATTTAATATAGCCTCTATGTCCGAGGGAGGTTCCCCCCTTACTCCTTTGAGTATGTTATATATTTTGGTTTTGCTCAATTGAGCGATAGCTTCCTCTTTATCATATTTGTAAGCTAAATCGAAAGAAACATCTTTCAAGAAATTAGTATATATACCCCCGGTCCCCACCATTAGTAATGGTCCCCATTGGGGATCTCGGGTCATTCCAAGAATCATCTGGGTGGATTTCTTAAAAGATTCCGTCTGAACCATTTCTTGCAGCTCAATTCCATAAATTTTCGCGTTCAGAGGGCCATATTTCTGAACGTTATTTATTATTCTTACAAAAGCGTCCCTAGCTTGTTGTTCATCCTTAACATTAAGAATAACACCCCCACAATCGGTTTTATGAATAATATCCGGGGATACGACCTTCATAACTAACGGAAATCCAATTTTGGTGGAGAGTTTTTCTGCTTCACTTGGACTTTTTGCAATATACGTTTTGGGATTTTTAATTCCATATAATCGAAAGATTTCACTTGTTTCTGATGATAGTAGTACATTTCTGCCATCGATTTGTGCATTATCAAAAATCTCTGAAATCCTTTCCGTTGAAATTCTGTAACGAGCGATTTTTTTCGAATTGATGTTGGGTTTTTTCTGATTTTCCACGTACTCACAAATAAATTTTATAGCTTTTATTGCTTGCTCGGGGAATTCATAGCACGGAATAGTGGAGTCTTGAAGATGATTTATAGGTTTCACCATCGAGGATCCTCCCATAAATGAAGCAACGATTAATTTTTGAGGGAATTTTTCTTGGATTTCCTTCAATACTTGAGCAACTCCTAATGGTTTCGTTTGAGCTTGAGGTGTAACTAAGATTAATGCACCGGCACAGATTGCATTTTCCTCTTGAAACACCGTTTCTAAGGCAATCCGATATCGTTCTGGGGGTGCATCTCCGATGATGTCAACTGGATTATATACTGCAGCTTCGGGAGGCAATCTTACTCGTAATAATTCAGTTATCCGACTTGAAAGTCGTGACAATCCTACATTATAGGCTTCAAATGCATCTGTTGCAACGATTCCGGGACCTCCAGCATTGGTAACAATTACAAAATGATTTCCTTTTGGTAGAGATGCCCGATCAAATATTCGAGCCATATCAAATAAATCTGTCATTGTTTTTGCTCGAATTACTCCGCACTTCTCAAATGCAATCGAAAAAGCTATATCATTTCCCGCAAGAGCACCTGTATGACTGGAAGCTGCTCGGGAACCCGCTTCGGAGATTCCGGATTTTAAGATAATTACTGGTTTTTTATGAACAGCATCTGGCACTATTTTGAGGAATTTTTGTCCATCATTAACGCTTTCCAAATATAGAAGAATGATTTTAGTATCGGGATCATTAGCTAATTCTTCAATTAAATCAGTCTCATCAACATCAACTTTATTCCCCATCGAGATGAAATTAGAAAAACCCATATCTTGAGTTTCAGCCCAGTCTAAAATAGCGGTTAACATAGCTCCGGACTGAGATACCACAGCGATATTCCCTTTTTTAGGACTTATGGCTGAAAATGTCCCATTATAATACGGAGAAACAATTCCTAAACAATTGGGACCAATAATACGAATTTCATGTTGTTGGGAAATCTCCTTGAGTTCTTTTTCATATAAAGCTCCTTGCCCCCCTACTTCTTTAAATCCAGCACTGATAATAATTAATCCTTTTATTTCTAATTTGACGCACTCCTTTACCACATCCAATACGAATTTAGCTGGAATGCAGATTATCGCGATATCAACTGAATCTTTTACATCCGAAATGGAGGCATAGGCTTTGTATCCACAGATTTCATCTTTAGTCGGATTGATGGGATAAACATTTCCTTTAAACGTGGAGATAATATTATGAAAAACCGAGTTTCCCACCTTCCCTGGGGATTCACTAGCACCTATCACCGCAATACTCTTAGGTTTTAAAAAGAACGATAGCTTTCTCTTCATTTTTTAGCCTCAAGTCACCCGGATTGGCTGGAACATGCATGAATAAAATTCATGAATTTATATATAACAACACATCTCGTACTTTAAAAGATTTTTTGCAAGATATTTTAGGAAAGAAAGCTTTTTTAACTCCAACTATTCATTCATTTCGCAGCGGATCAAAATGCAAACACAACGTATAAAAACTGGAGTTTTTGGTTTAGATGAACTTATTGAGGGAGGATTACCGAAAGATTCGATTACATTAGTATCTGGAAATTCTGGAACGGGTAAAACAACTTTATCTCTGCAATTCTTATATAATGGGATAAAACAATTTGAAGAACCTGGAATTTATATCGGATTAAGCGAGAATATACATCGCATTTCACTTGCTGCAGAGCGATTTCATATGAATTTGGAGCAATTTTCTCGGGATGATAATCTTGTATTTTCTGATATTCCGGCATTAGAAATCTCTGAAATCACTAAAATCGTGAAATCAATCGATGATAAATATAAACGGTTGGTAATCGATCCTATTTCCGCATTAACTTTTAAGTATGAAGCAGATGTGACCATGCGGGAAAAAATCCGAGAACTTGTCGAATTAATCCGAGAGAAGGAAATAACGGCAATTATCACCACAGAATTATTAGAAAATTCAAATACCATATCTCGATTTGGTGAGGAGTTTCTATCTGATGTCGTTATCGTTCTATATTATTTTCGTGAAGGAGCGCGACGATTCAGAGGAATTGAGATACGAAAAGCAAGATTGACCAATCATTCCGAACAGATACATCTGTATAAAATTAGTTCACGTAATCCATTAGAAACAGGTATTCCCTGTGGAATTCAAGTATTTCCAAATGAAAAAGTCTTCAGTTAAATGATCACTCAGGATATATAGCAATTCCATACTTTTCTAAGTCTTTGTCATCGAAATTATCCGGATACTTACTGAAAAATTCTGATAAATTCCTTTTTTCCAAGCAATCTAATATAAGAACGGGAATATTATATTTCAAAATTAAAGAAGGAAGCATAGGATCTACTAAGCCCTTTCCTAAATTTCCAAAATACCCCATTATCTTAATGTGATCCCATAATTTAGATGCCTTTATTTCTTTTATTTCTTCATTATTGATTGTAAGATATGGTTGACGTTTAATCAGGATACAAAGGGGAGAGTTTAGCAGATTTCCATAATACAGAGCAATAGAATCTGAGGAGACTTGCCATGAATGAGATAATGCGTCTCTTTTTTTGAAGTCCTTGTACAAATTGAAAAATTGCACGTTTTTGTACTTGTATTTCACCCTATCTAATTGTGTTACTAGATGAGAATTGGATTTTCTGAATAATAGATCCACTTGAGATTTTATGAATTTTGCATTTTGTCCCATGATTTTAATAGCCTTCCAGTGATATGTGCTTTCATTCTTGAACGCTTGAGGATCTAGTCTGTATTGGGACCGCAATTCATTACATCTCCTCCCTCCGCCTGCAATTATCACATATATAGTCTGCGGATTCACATTTGGCATAAATCCGTTCAAAACTGAATGTAGAATTGAATTATTTTCGAAAACCTCACCCCCAATTTTGAGAACAAGATATTCGTCAGCTTTCATCAACTCACCTGATCTGACAATAATTCATGTTGAACTATCTGTTTAAGGAACACAATACCTAAGCAAATCGCTGTAGATAATACATGTTCTTGTTCGGATAGAGATTTAAAGAATATTTGATTTTCATGGATATTCAATTCTCGCAATGCGGGGATCAATAGAATTTTAGCACCTAAACCTGTGACATTAAAGCGAATTTTGGAAACTGGTATCAAGAATCTTCTGATGAAATGGTTAATTGAACGGCGAATTGCTTCTTGAACCATTTCTTTTTGGGATGTATAGATGTATTGTGCCATCTCCTCAATTTCGTGTTGTTGAATAAGATTTATATCTCCGCATATGATTCGAGCCAATCGAGCAAAACACTCTTCAATCGATTTACCTCTTCCATCTGCAGTGTCACACGAATATTCTCTCTCTGTTATCATTCCCAATACAGTATACACATCCGCCATGATCGCAAATTCTTCGAAGGAAATGGGGCATAGAGAATTTCGAAATGGAACATGTCGAACTATTGATGCAATTGGGGGGCGAAGAATTCCCGTGTAAAATAGTTCGTAATTTAACATCCGATCTACATCATTCTTTCCTATGGGAACGGGTTTTCCATCTTTTATTGGAATTATATCTGTTGTGGTTGTTCCCATATCTAATAACATACCTAATCGTTCCCGTTCGCCAAAAACAAGACTGGGTGCAATCCAATTAGATGCAGAAACGGAAAGATAATCCTCTAAAGCTTCTTTCACGGAAATAAATTCCGCATTTACGTTAATCACGTGTATAAAATTAGGATTGAACACTTCTTGGAGTTGCTCGCAAATTAATTTTATGCCTTCTTGCTTTGTGGAGAATGCATCACTCAATTCTGCTGTAATAGTAACTGCTATATCATAAGAAACAGAAATTGCATTAGCTAGTTCTTTTTTTGTTTTCCTGAATATCCCATTTGTACGTTGGTAGAATTTTTCCGTGTTGACCAATTTAAGAGAACATATAGATGGATATTGTTGGGATACGTGATTTAAGAGTTTTTTTTCGGTATTAGATTGTAAAATTTTAAGAACTTTCATAAAATCTTGCCGCTTTCGTTCCCAAAATGGAAAATATTGTGTAGAATAAAATAACGAAGAGGAAAAATTTAGAATATTCCCGTAATGATCAAGATTTAGCGGTTCTGATTGGGATTTATACTCGGATAGATCCAAACACAAAAATGACGTTTTTGTATTTGCACCTCCTATATCCAAACTTAAAATAAACTTACATGTCTCAAGCATTCAAATTCTCTCTGCGAACTATAAATAAATCTGATCCGTGCCATTTCGGCTTTGTCTTATTAAGTTATAAAAACTATCCAATTGGTAATCAAAGGATAATTCACTGTCTAAATAGGTTGCTAAATATAACAATATTTGGAATTCCATTTCAATCACCCTCTTGGGAGTCAGTTTTATGTCTTCTTGTAGGTCTGTTTCAGTTTTGAAGAACGATTCTGTTGTTAGCACTCCTCTAGATGTATTAGAGTCCTTTCTTAATACCCGAAATTTATTGGGAAAATAGGAGGATTTAGATGAAAAATTAAAATGATTTTTACCTTGACTCCTTTGGGTAATCTCAATAGATTCTTCTAAGGTTTTTAGTCGTGAGAGAACCATATCCAAGTTAAATTTCCGCTCTAATTGCTTTCGATAGATCTTTTTGATTGCACTGATAAGTTCTTCGGTCTCAGGCACCATTTGTATGTTAGATCCATTTATCATATCAAAAAAAGGTTCTACAACTTCTTGAGTTATCCATAGGAGAATATTGTCAATCCGATTTTTTTGAATAAACGACGTGTCCGAATAAATAGGAATTTTATTCTTGATGCGCTTCTTCATTTGCTCCAAAATTTCCAGAAAGTTATCAAAACGAGTAATGGTTGTGAAATATCCGATAACAGAAGCGGATACGAAATCTCTAGTAATCTTTTCTAAAACCATTTTATCGAGTTCGGACTCTAAATATTCGGTTAATTCTTTTAAGGTGGCAGTACCGTCTAAAATTTCACGAAAGATTTCAATTAATCGTATACGAAACTCGTTTACTTCGGCAAAGGAAATTCGAGAAGAGTACAATAAAATTTTAACCACATTCGAGAGAATGAATTTATCCAAGTAGGATAGTATTACATAATTTTCGATGGAACCTTCCAATTCTAAATATTGTTCTTGGGGGATTAAGGAAGTATTTTTAATTTGCTCTCGAGAAAAGATATTAAATAATCGCAATCGAAATAATGACAAGGTTTCCATAATATATTCCTCCATCAACTCATTCACGAACCCGGACTCTTGAATGATCTTTACAAATTTTGATTTGAATACTCCATGGGAATAATTTTGGAGGATGGAATCCACAAAGAGCGCACATAGATTTTTTTGCATGGATTTTATTTTTTTTTGTTCAACATTACCGGCCGATTCAAGTATTATTTGAGAAATGGAATCCCATATAATGAAATCGAAGAAATCCCTTATTTCTCTTCTGAATTTAGTCTCACTTAACATGCGCGTCTTCTCGTCTTTTAAACATAAGAAATTATGCAGAATCGAAAATATTAGACTGATTACGATCTTTCTCTTACAGTTATAAAAAAGTACGCCATACATTCGTTTGGAATGTGTTAACCCTATTTTTATCTAAATTTGGATAGATCTAATTCGAATAGTCCGTGGTCTTTAATCACATCTAATATTTTTTCAATTAATAACTCAAGATTTTTTTTATCTTTAGCATTGGTTCGTATTATAGATAGATTTCCTATTTCTGGCTCAATTTTTTTCTGGAGTTCTTCCATTTCTTCATCTGTTGCAAGATCCATTTTATTGAATATAATTATGCAAGGCACACCCACCTTATTGATGAATTCATGCAAGATTTCTTTGAATAAGGATATTTGATGATGTATTGAATAACCTGATGTTTTCGACGGATCAAAGATAAAGATGATAATATTGGAAATTGTTCGCAATGCCAGTATCGCTTTTTTCTCAATATGATTACGTTCGATCATCGGTCGGTCTAAAATTCCTGGTGTATCAATCAACTGGAATAATTTAGTGTCTTGGGCATCTTTATATAATCCTATGATTATCTCTTTGGTGGTGAAAGGGTATTCTCTGATTTGAGGTTTGGCAGTCGAAATAGCCCTAACCAGGCTTGATTTTCCTACGTTAGGGTAACCCGCAATAACTGCTGCTGGAAGCTCCGTATCAATTACTGGGATAGACTTTAATTGCCTTCGGGCCTTTTCTAAATATTCCAATGTATTTTTCTGTGCTTTAATGACGGATGCAACCCGTGCATAATATTGTCTTCGCACTATACTACATTGATTTGAGCTGGTTTGCTGGTTAATTTCCCGAATTTTTGAGGATAATAATTTCTGCAAGACAGGAATTATTCCATTCAATCGTCCCAGATTATTTTTTAAAATCTCTTTATCTACTAAAAGATGACTTAATTCTTGGTAAAAAGGATGTAATTCATCTAAATTGGGAACAGATTGGATGATATTTTTAATCCGATTTACAATATAGGAATTAACATTTTGAATTCGATTTACTTCATTTCTTTTTGCTTTTAAAACATTATCAAAGCGTTGAGGAATTGGGGCAGTTTTTTTTGAGCTACGACCGAATGCAATGTCAATGAGTTCTTCTGCGCTAGGAACTGGATAAAAATTTTCAAAAGGATTCTTTGCCATTGGTGGATGCACCGGTCACACGTTTTATATATAGAATTTGGTTTGTTTGCTCGTTGAAAATCTTTTCTATTCTGTGAAAGGGAATCCGAATTCTTTCTTGAATCGCAGAATTCCAATATTCAAATGAATCCGAATGGATTTCGAGTAAATTTTCAAATGCAATAATTAAATAATCTTTAGGGACCCCCCGATGTGTATATTGAATCATGACATGAGTTTTTTGGCTGGAATACTTGGGGTCCCATTTGATTTGATTTAGTAATTCACGAATTGTCAGCAACAATCCCCCAAGTCCATGAGCTACAGTTCATAATTTGATAGTTGTATAACTTTTAAATTATATTATTTTACACCATCAACTTATTATTTTAACGATATAAGGGTAGTTTTTATTAATATTTTTCAGCAACACGTTTTTAATTTTCAACACTTTTGTAAATATTGAAATATAATGAACAAAGAAAGAAAACTTGCACGGCTTTTCTCAGCCCTTTCAGATGAAACCCGGATTCAGATATTGAACTTATTAAATGATGGAGAACTAACCGTGAATGACATTCGGGATGTTATTGGTACCTCACTTCCCGCAATATCCTATCAATTGCGTATCTTGAGTTCAGCTGATCTGGTGAAATATGATAAAAGGGGTCGAAAAAAATTCTTCCGCATAGCAGATGCCCATGTAAAAAAGATTCTAAACCAAGGATTGGTGCATGTAGGGGAAGATCTAATGGATGAGGACTCAGATATAGAGATTTTGATATAAAATCAGATTCAGAATATGCTTGACTAAATCCAAAAGGTTCATGCAAAAGAATTTTAGAAAAATCGAGTAAGATCAGGATAACAAATTAACCTAGATGAGCTGTAGATATTCATCTCTTTTTTCAACGCAATAATCGGTATATATATTAACTTGAAGATTGAATGTTGAATAAAAATTTAGAGATGAATAATCATGGTAAGTTCGAAATCTACTCCCCAAACTGGAGTTAAAATTAGTTTCGGACGGATAGTGGCTTGGGGGATTGCTTCTTTAGGTCTTTCAACCATATCTGGGGTATACGGAGCGCTACTTTCGATATTTTATAACGATTTTCTTGGATTAGTGGACCGAGGTCCATGGATAGTTGTAGTAGTATCGATAGCTTACGCTGTTTGGAATGCACTCAATGATGGGATTTTTGGATTTATAAGCGATTCTACCAAGTCCAAAAAAGGACGACGTATTCCCTATATGAGATGGACCTCTCCCTTCCTTGCCCTATCCTTTGCTTTAGTCTGGTTAGCACAATCTAGTTGGGGTATATGGGCGATTTTTGTGTGGATGTTATTCACGATGCTTTTTTATGATACAGCCTACACAATAATTGGATTGGTATACTCAGCCCTTCTGCCTGAAGTTACTGAAAATGAGAAACAGCGACATAGATTACAGTTATCCGCTAGTTTTTTTGGATTAGTAGGAACCATTCTAGGATTTCTCCTTCCAATGATGTTCCAAACGGACTCCACAATGTTACGCATTGTTATGGCTACCGTTGGTGTCATCGGATCTTTAATGGTTTTTCTAACGACGTTCTTTTTCAAAGAACGTCCTGAATTTAGTCAAGTGGATGAACCATTAAAATTGAAAGATTCAATTAAACATACGTTTAAGAGTAAATCGTTCGTAGTCTTAGTAACTGCAAATTTTATGTCAATATTTATGCAAGCTACCTTGTTAAGTTCTGTTATATATGTAGCTACCTATGTTACAAATGATGTATTTTCAGACATACTTTTGTTAGTGTCAATATTTGTTCCGTTAATACTTGGTATTTTTCTAACACCATTAATAAGTAAGAAATTGGGAGTCGTGGGCGCAGATCAGCTATTATTAACATTTGCTGGCATTGGACTTATACTCATTACATTCTTACCTACTCAATTCATTGTAATTGGATATGCATTAGCTGGATTCGGTCTAACGGGACCTCAAGTTTTTACGAATATTATGTTTGCACAAGTTTCCGATGAAGATGAAATTGTTACAGGTGTAAGGCGAGAAGCTGCTTTTTTCGGTACAAATGCACTCATTACTAAACCAGCTCAAAGTCTTTCTCTCATTATGATAACATTGATGTTAAGGTATTCAGGATTTAAAGAACGAATAGGAACCTTAATTTTCAATGGACCGATTGATTCAGTTTTAGGGCAACCCTCAGGAGCCATCTTGGCAATAAAATTATTTTCAGGATTAGTTCCTGGTGTGCTCATGATAATTGAAGTGTTAATCCTTTTTGTCTATCCATTAAAGGGTAAACGCCTTGCAACACTGGAACAAAAAATTTTAATTCTTCATGACGAGAAACACAAAAAACTGAATGAAATGAGTAGAGAATAAATCGTTTAATTTTTTCCTTTTTTTTTCGGATTTTAAATAGCTAATACTAGATAACATGCTATGGAGACCCGACCATCTGCGGAAGAAGAAAACCAATCGCTAAAAAAACCAGAAGCTGGAAAGTTCTTATTTCCTTGGAAGCTGATTCTTCTTAATGAAATGGTAACTCTATTTAATTATGAGCAAGAATGAGGATCTCGTTAGAGGATCGGGTACTTAGCGCATATTTATGGTCGATACTATTAACAATCGATACTGCACTCCAACGTTCTTTTAAAAGATCAATCAACTCAGTTGTGGAGGGTATTCCATCAGAACGATGAGAAAGAAGTATATTGGATTCTTTATAGCGTTTTAAGAGCATTTTAAAAGCGTTATATATATTTCTTTTATCATTCCATACATTATATATGGGTTTTATCCTTTTATGCTTAGATTTGGTATCAATTTGATCAATCCAACTATCATATTGCATTATTCCCTCGAGAAAATGGTATAGATCACGATATATAATGTTCTCCCCCCGTTTTGGAATATAGGGAGGATCTATATACACCAAATCAAATCCGTTTTCGTAATAATCCAAGGGAACTTGCATGACATCTAAACTAAGTGCTGAACACCCATGATTCGTTTTAATTATATATGAGTTAACTTCTTCGGCAAATTTTTTGAAGTGCACTTCAAACGGGGTATCCCAAGTGACTTTATTTCCGAAGGAGCGATTTACATTGCGTGTACGCAAATATAAATTCTTACGATGGAATAAACTAAAAGGTCTTTTTGTTATACATGATTGGAATAAACACCAAAATCCCAAATCTCGTGTATATCCTGGTTCTAGTTCATACAAATTCGAAATCACACGATCTAACCAGATATTTTCGTCATGAGTATAATAAATATCTGCGAACTGCTCTTCAATAAGATGAGGGTGTTGATTATAGGATTTTTGATGCAAAATTCGGTTGACATCGGCCTTAGTGAGTCTAACCTCTGAATTTTCAATTAGTGCACGACCCACAGTATAATTAAATTTCAAATGATCATTGAAGAGAACTTGCTTATCCAGCCTTTTAAATAAATACGAAACTACTCCCGTACCTGCAAAAGCATCCAAAACAGTTGTAAAATTTAAATTTTTAACTACATCATAGATTGCGGGAACGATCTTTACCTTTGAGCCTCTGTATCGAGTAGTAAACGTAAAACCGTCTAAAAAAGATGTCATTTTATTTCTTCAATACTTTTTTAACAGAACCATCTTCCAATCCTATGTAGCATCCATCCACCATATCAACAAATAATCCAGTTTCGACAATTCCTGGGATCCTTATTAATTCCAATTCCAAATTTAAAGGGTTCTTGATTAAGCTGAAGTCTGCATCCAAGATAAAATTACCGTTATCAGTTACTATTGGTCCCGCTTTATTCACTGCCATACGTAAAGTAGGAATCCCTTTCATTTTTTCGATTTTTTTCATGATCGGGATATATGAACTTGGGATAACTTCAATAGGAACTCCCTTTTTCCATTTTTCACCTAATACTTTGGAATCTTTATTGAAATCCGCAACAATAATGACCCTTTTAGAATTATAAGCGAGAATTTTTTCTTGAACATGGCATCCTCCCCCACCCTTGATTAAATTCAAGTCTTCATCAATCTCATCTGCTCCATCAAACGTGACATCTACAACAGGAAATTCATTTAATGAGCCTATGGATAGACCATGATGGATAAGTATTTGGGTAGTTTGAAAAGAAGAAGGAATGCAGATGATATCTTGTTTTCCCCAATCAGCAATCCTTTTCACTGCATAAACTATAGTGGAACCGGATCCAATTCCAATTATTTTATTATTCATTAAATTTTCGTCAACTGCTTGATAGGCAGCATTTTTTTTCGCTTCTTCTACCGACATTTCTGATCTCTTTTAACCTCACAGATTAATAAGTATTATTGCTCAAATTAGTTCCTTAAGGTTGTTTGTATTCATCACTTTGGAATACATAAAAGGATCTGTTGCACCCTCCGTAGAAAAAACTAAAAAGTTGGTCGAGTCATCGATATGATAATATTCTCTTATTTGACTCCCTTCTTCTGAGAATAATAGAACAAGCGCTGCAAAGCTTGCAGCTCCCGATTCTCCCGATACTATATTCTGTTTTGCGAGAACTTTCATAGCTTTCAATGCCTGTTCATCACTGACCAAGAGAAATGCATCCACCCCCTCTCTTAAGATTGGGAAAGAAATGGTTGAAATCCTTCCACAACTCAATCCTGCCATTACAGATTCATATCGTCCTTTTAAAGTTATGATTAAATCTTGACGAATCGATTCTAATGCACAAGGGGCTTTTTTCGGTTCTACTCCTAAGATAATCGGATGATATGGGGAAGTCGACTTGTAGAACTGTATTACGGCAGAGATAAAACTACCTACTCCAATTGGGGCTATAATCACATCTGGATTTGGTAGGTCGTTTGTAGACAACTGTTCTTCGATTTCCCAAAACATTGTGGAATATCCCTCTACGATGTACTTCGGTATATCTTCATATCCCACATAACCCGTGTCTTGGATTATTATTGCATCTTGCTTACTTGCAATTTCTACGGCTTTATCGTAATTTCCATTTATGATTATTACTTGAGCTCCTTCGGACTCAATCGCTCTAATTCTCGATTCTTTAGTATGTTTTGGGACATAAATCCGAGCTTTTAAACCTAATAGTCTGGCTATGAATGCTACTGCTCTACCATGATTTCCATCCGTTGCTGTGACTAACTCTAATCCTCCACATTTTGCTAATTCTGATTTAAATTCATCAATAGTAGAATATTTTATGTTAAATTTTTGTTCTAACACTTTAAAAGTTGCAAAAGAAGCTCCCAATACTTTAAAAGCGGGTAAAGTAAAACGATTGGATTCATCTTTGACATAAATGTTATTATATCCATAAAATTCTGCTATATTTTTTACAGAATGTAAAGGTGAGGCATTATAAACAGGCAGAGAACGGTGAAATTCAAGTGCTCTTGTAGAAAAAGGAGGGAGGTTGATACTTGATTGTGCACGAGAATTAATAAGGAAATTTGACATATATTCCTCATCACAATTTATAAATTGTGTTCATAAAGAAGCAATTCGGAGCGTTTAATTCCCAATTTCATGAGAATGGACTGAAATCGGGAGTTTTTTGGATCGCACAAAATCTCAATTTTTGAAATATTCATGGTATTTTTGATGTATTTGAATAGTTCTCTCATAATTGCTTCTTCAATTCCTTTTGTGTATGCATCTTCCTTATATGTTAGAACTTGATGGATTATGCAATGAGGGTTTCCAAACTCGTCATTATACGGGGAAAATGTGCCTGCGCCAATAATTTTTCCATCTTCTTTAGCGAGAATTATTGAATTACGTAATTTAAGATCCAGAACACGTTGCTCTATTTCTTTTTTGAACTGGGCTTGCTCAAAAGGAATATAACTCCGATCTGAAAATGCAATTGCTAATTTAATAAACTCTTCTTTATCTTTCCGCGGATCATATCGTACAATTTCCATACATGGATCTTAGAGTGAAAGCTCAAAAATGTTGTTGTTTTAATTACACTGTTATTAACTGCTTGTTCTTCACTTTTTTTAACATACATGTATATTGAGGACCTATGAAAATCTACATAAAAAAGTGGGCACATAATGCAAAATTACCCACTAGATCGCATATAGATGATGCGGGATATGACTGCTATATACGGTGTTTCAAAAAACCAGTTTTAAAAGGTGGAAATAACCAACTCGTAGAATTAAATGTAGATGAATATACTCTCAAACCCTTGGAACGAATTGGGTGTCCATTAGGTTTCGGAACTGCGATTCCAGTAGGATATTATGCAGCAGTGGTTCCTCGAAGTGGAAATGCTTTATGGAAGGGACTTTCTATAGTGAATACTCCTGGCACTATCGATGCTGGTTATCGAAATGAATGGATGGCAATAGTCGTGAATTTATCTAATGATGATGTCATCATAAGAAAACATGAAAAAATTTGCCAGTTTATCATTCGTAAACTTCCAGAAACCGAATTGATAGAAGTTGCGGACCTATCAGAATCCGATAGGGGATTAGGAGGATTTGGATCGACTGGAAAAAATTAAAGGGTATTTTTTTACAATTCTGTATTTCTTATACTATTTTTTCTATACTTAAGCATTTACGAGGTATTTAACAAATTATATAAACAGAGTAATTTCATAATATCGATTTGCTCAAAACAGACAAAGATATCTAATTTCTGTGATTTCCTGAAAATAGGTGCAAAAAATGAGAAAAATTAACTTTAAGATAACATACTCACTTAGAAAACTTAATAGATTAGTATTTATCACGTTTTTCATCCTTTTAACAATATCTGCTGCATCAGTCCCATTATCTCTCCATGATAAAGGATACGAAACTGATACAGAAATAAATGAGATTATTATGACAACTCCAGAATCCTCAGATCTATTCGAAAATAACATTCTCTATTCAGGGATTGAAAATCCATTAACTGTCAATGAAACTGCTATCCACTCTTCCACCAACCATTTTACTATTGGGAATGGAACGAATTCTCTATACTCATCTCAATATGCGGAATTTCCCATAGATTCCACGCATGATTGGGAGGGATATTACTATAATGCAACCTTTACAAATATCCAAGATGAACGTGATTGGATCGAACAAGGGGATATGGGAAGTGATTCGGGATTAGTTGGATTAGTCAAAACAACACTTGGCACCCCCATAGAATCACAACATGACTACCAAAATAATCAAGATGCAGATCCTTCTGATCCTGATGGAACGATAACCAGTAACAGCGATTTTGTTCGAGTACATTTCAGTAGGTTTGAAGTAGAAGATGGTTATGATTTTCTGTATGTTTATGATGGTTCCAATAATTTGATCGATTGTATAACTGGATTGTATCCCCTAGGATTGAATTCAAGTATGTACAATGCAACCATTCTGAAATTTTCCATCCAATCTGACGGAACTGTTAGAGAGTGGGGATACTCCATTGACTATATTGAAGAAATAAATCAAAGTACTTGGAGAACTTATAAAACTTACATGAATCCTGAATTTGCTAATTCCAAAATTAGTGAATTAGGAGGTGCATCTTCCTTAGGAGCATCATTCATTGGTGATTATGACAGTTATGATGGTTCATATGACTATTATATCGGAGAAGTAGGATTTTATGAAGAATTTATAGTTCCACGTGGTAAGGTTACAGATGCGTGGTTCTCAATGGATTATTATTTAAATAAAGGGCTTGAATCAAACGATTTTCTGATTTATTGTAAAATAAATGGTGAATTTGTTTACACTCGAGGATTTGGAACAATAATCAATTTAGGACGAAATTTATGGCATTCAACAGGAGCAATTAATCTCCTACTATGGGAAAATGCTACTCAGATATTTAATCCAACCATTCAAAATCAAAACTTGAATATATCCTTCGGCATTTATGCTCCTTTCTCCTGGGGTTATTACGGTGGTGAGGATGTAATTCAGCAAGAAGCCTTTTTTGATAATATATCATTAGTCTTAAAAACTGAAGCAAATTGTACTCAGATCGGTATTAATTTACAAATCGATGGTTTATCCGTATCTGAATCCCCTTCCTGGGGTTCAGGATCTTTAACCAAGTATGGATCATGGGATAGCAATCCAATGCAACTGCTTTTAAGTACTGATGCAGAAAAATTGGAATTTGATCTCAACTCGAAAATATATGGATATCATACAGATTCTACGCATGAACAAACCAATGGAGTAACTGGAGCAAGAGTCACGATTTTTTCAAACGACACGATTCAATGGGATTCGTATCATAATGTTTTCGTCCCATCCCAATATTCTGAATTCTCTTACAAGGTTTACAAACCTTTTGATTGGAATATCACAAATGTTGAGGATCCAACAGGTTTACAACATTTGAGTTATATTGGTGGTGATATAGGCGAGAATAGTTTTATAATTGAAAGTGATTTTTTGGGTTGGTGGTATTTTGAAGCGAAATCAGATAGTCTATTAATATCTTCATCTACAGACTTGTGGGATGAATTAACATGGAAAGATTATGATAGCGAAGATATCTCTTATGATATTGGAGATAGTATAAGAATTAGAACAGCTGTTTCCAATCCGAGTCTCATTGGCAATTTGCTCTCTACAACAGCGAAAATTACGGTGTATTACCCAAATGGAACGATTTATTACACAGATCATGCAAATCCAGATGGTTCTGGTAATATACAATTTTCAGATCATGGGATCTTGGCAGCCAATACTTCTGGCGGGGTGTATCAATATAAAATAATATGGACAAATGGAACTGCTGCTGGTGGGCTAAATGGTTCATTTGAGATCAAGCATGCTATTCAACATACACTCCTTTATCCAAGAGATGCAATATTAGATTATAATACTGAAGCAGTATTCGGAGATATAATCCCTGTCCGATTGAAATTAAATGATTTAAATACTGGGATATTATTATCTGAATTAGACGTTGAACATAATTGGATCACGGGAAATAATACACTAACAAAAATGGGCTCTGGAATTTATGATGTTTCATTTGACACGCTTGATTTACCAGGAGTTGGGAAATATGAAGTAGATTTCACTGTCTCTGGACTAGGATTTTATTCCATTTATTTCACTTTAAATATTAGTATTGTCTCAGAAACAGAGCTAAAAATCATAGGATTAGATAATAACATTGATTACGGAACGAATTTTACTATAGAAATTGACTATCGCACAAAACCTGAACCAATCGGAATTCTTAATGCTCTGATTACCACTAATATTACAGATTATTATGTGGAAGAACAAGTAATTGATGGGCATTATTTGATAGAAATTAATTCTTCAAGTTCCTTTGTAGGTGCTGGAACATATGACATTCAGATAAATGCATCTCAAACAGATTATTATTCTCAAGTATTGGTGACCCGTATTCAAATCCTTCCCAGGTCGATATATTTTGAAATACATATCAATTCTGTTGATTGTACATCAAATAAATCGTATGCTACTAAAATCCAAGAAGATCTGCACTTCTCAATAGGAGTTTATACAGTATCAGGGGGTATACCCGTATTGACTGGAACTGTACAGTTATCTGATGGAGTTTCATACTCTTCCCCCTTCTCTCTAATAGAAAATAGATATTATAGCATGATCGGATCCTCATTTTTTGGATTGGGAGTAAATTTTATTAGCATTATTTTCAATGAGACTGGTTACCAGTCTGCTTCGGAGATTTTACAAATATCTGTGACCCGTATAAACTTAGATGCGATATTTCAAGATTCTGATACCATGTTGGTAACCAGTAGGGATGATTTTTCTACACGAATTTTTTTAAAAGATCCCAGAACTTCAAATCCGATTTTAAATGCAACGGTTACGTATAGCTGGACCTTCGGTACGGGTTTTCTAACTGAAATCGGAGAAGGGTGGTATGAATTTTCAGAAACTGCTCCTACTCAATCTGGAACCTACAAAGTGACATTTACTATTACACCTGTAAATTCTGATTATGAGATTTTAACCATGCAAATGACTCTTGTTTCACAAAAACCAGATACTATTGTGAAATGGTGGTGGATAGCGATCCCGGTTGGTGCTGTTATTGCAGTTTTATCCGGTTCTTTAATTGCTATAGGAGTAAAACAAAAACAAACGAAAACCCGAGAACAAGAAATCGCACGATTAAAACTAAAAACTCAGATTTTTGATGACATAACTAACATCAAAGGCATTCTTCTGATAGAGAAACACAGCGGTTTGCTGATGTATAGGCATGTATTAAGTGGTTTGGACGAAGAGAATGAAGAATTATTCTCAGGTTTCATAAGAGCAATTCTTCTATTAGGTAAACGATTTATCCGAGATGAGGAGGAGATTGAAAAAGGTATGGTATTTGAGAAAAAAGAGTTCATTGAATTTACTCACGAAAATTTCAAGATTTTGTTGGTGGGTGGTCATAAAATAATTATGGCACTTATTCTTGAACAACAAGCTTCGAAAACTATTCGGGAAAAAGCAACAAAATTCATTGAAGAATTCGAGGGGATCTATGGATCAGTTTTAGAGGGTTGGAATGGAAATCGAAATGTATTCGAAGACACCACTCCAAAGCTATTCGAGGAAATCTTCAATCTCTCTTTATTAAAAGCATTCAAATTAACAGACAATTCTAAAATTTACGAGAAAAAATTGATTACTCCAGGTTCCATCTCAGAGCGAGTTTCGAATGTAATACAAACCCTACTTGAAGAAAAGGAAAGTTTTCATTTGAAAACCATCATTTCATTAATACCTGAAGGTGACCAACTTGCTGCTAAAGAAATAATCCTGAAATTTATAAAAGGGAAATATATTATTCCTTTGGATTAGCCATTTTTTTTTCCTTTTTTTTAAGTGACTTAAATATAAAAGTATGAATTTTTTTTAATCTCGTATTGTAACAAGAGATGATAAGGAAAGAAAGGATATGCCAAAATTAACGAGGTTTTATAAGAATTACATAATTTTGGCCATCCTTTTTTTGGGAATCTTTTCAAATATCAACACTAGGTTCCTGCCAGAAGTAAATAATACAATTTCTAAAGGAGTACACGATTCACCAGTCAGTTCAGATGTTTTTGATTCAGGAATCCTTTATTCAGGAATTCAAGATCCTTTAGGAATAAATGAAACGGCTATTCATACAGCAAGTGACCATTATACCATCGGAAACGGAACTAACCCTGATTATACCTCCCAAAATGCGGAATTTCCTCTTGATGTAACAAATGACTGGTACGGATATCGATACTCAGCTAATATCACTAATCTTGTGGATGAACAAGATTGGATTTTAAACGGAAACTTTGGCAGCGATGTTGGTGTAACCCCTTCTACTCATATTGTACAAACATTTGAATCCTCCCATCCTTATGCTAATTCCCTAAATTCCGATCCCAGCGTCCTTGCAAACATAATAGCATCAATCGATGGAAATGGATGTAATTATATGAGGATTCATTTTGTGAATATTTCTACTGAGTGGAATCTAGATACACTTTATCTATGGGATGAATCCAATAATTTATTGGGTTGGTATGAAGCAAACTATGAAGATCTAATAACTCCTTGGTTTAATACATCTGTTGTAAACATCACAATGGAGACAAGTTCTTCGGGCACTGATTATGGGTTCTATATTGATTATTTCGAGACATATAATGGACAACTCTTTTCATTTAATTCTGATAACTGGACTCCCTATGGGAAAGGACTTGATTCAAGCAGAATGAATGCAGTCGCGAGTCATCAATTGAACAATTCTGCCATAAATGTTACACTAGCAGGAGTTCCGGGAACCGGGAATTCATACAGTTATAAATTTGATGAATCTGGAATATATCAAGAATTATCCATTCCTCGTGGAGGGGTACATGAAGCATGGCTCTCTATGGATTATAATGTACTTAGGGGGATTAATAACAATGAAATGATTTTATTTTTCAAAATTAATGATGTAATAATTTACCAGCGTGGATTTCAAACTATTACGGGAGAGGGATTAACAAAATGGCATACCACGGGATTAGTTCAAATATCAATTCCTTCTTCAGTATTTAATGACCCAGTGAATGACCAAATCGTAAATATTTCTGTTGGTGTACAAGCAACAAAAAACAAAGTATATTCATTTAATCATGCGGACTTGCAGGAGGTCTATTTTGATAATATCACCTTAATTTTAAAAGCAGAAGTAAACTGCACTAATACGAATATAAACTTAAAAATTGATGGTCTTTCTCCGATTGATTCTCCTCTCCAGTGGGGAGAAGGAACTTTCAACCGATTCTATGTCTGGGATACGAATCCAATTGAAATTTCATTAAGCACTGATACATTAAAGGTTGAATTTGACTTAGAATCTACAATATATGCTTTTCATTTCAATTATTCAAAACTGGAAGAGTATGGTGATGTAGGATCCCAAGTTATCATTTATACCAATAATTCTGTCCATTGGGAAACTTATTATCGAGTATATATTCCACTTTATTATGGGAATCTTGGATTTTCAGGAAACAAACCTCAAGATTGGGAAATGCTTCAGATTAATAATCCTCTAGACGATTCTGTGCCATTCTTAGACGGGGAAAAAGGAGACGAGATATTTACGGTTGAGGGAGTAAATACTCCAGGCTGGTGGCGTTTTAAAGCAAGATCTACTAATATGATACCCTCCACTTCCACAGAAGTATGGAATGGAATGGATTGGGAAAATTATCTTGATCAGATTACGTATAATATTAGCGATACATTGAGAATAAGAACCGCATTAAATGCATCACTGGGTAATATTGAAAATAACGCCTCAACATGGGCTAATTTGACTATTTACGATCCAGACGATGGAGTATGGCATACTGAAAGTGTACATCCAGATATTACAGGAGGAATTCAATTTTCTGATGTGAATATTGGTGCTTTTAATACAACGGGGGGAACCTATCGATACAAAATTATTTGGACAAATGGAACTAGTGCCGGAGGAAGAAATGGAACATTTATCGTTCAAAGAAACCTAGCATTTTCAATTTTGTATCCCAGAGACGCAATTGGAGATATGGTGACGGAAGAAATTCTCGGAGATGTTATTCCACTTCGATTTATTTTGAATGATTCATTTACTGGAGTGAAACTGTCTAATTTACAGGTCCAATACAACTGGACTACTGGTACCGAATCTCTCATTGAAATTAGTCAAGGTATTTACGACGGAGCTTTAGATACTTTAGATTTAATGATTCCTGGCTATCACGAGATAAAATTTATAGCTTCTGGTTTTGGGTATCATAACTTAACTTTTATTTTAAAGGTTAATTTAGTTGAAGAAACCGAGGTAAAAATCATAGGACTAGACAATAATATCGATTATGGTACCAATTTTAGTATACGGATTAGTTATACATCAAAACATTTGAGCTATGGGATACCTGATGCCAATATCACTCTAAATTTATCTTCTACACACTATCTCGTCACCCCTGAAGTTGAAGATGGAAAATACATGATAGAGATCTCCAGCAAAGATGCATTTATGGGAGCAGGGTTTTATGACATTCAAATTAATGCTTCAAAACTCTATTTTCAAGATCAAGATATTGTCACTCGAATTCAAATCCTACCACGAACAATCTATTTCCAAATTTACATTAATTCTGCCGACTGCACCCTCAATAAATCCTATTCAAGCATCATAAAACGAAATCTAAATTTCTCGATTGGTATCTATTCATCAGCAGAACACTTACCTATATTAGAGGGGAGTGTATATATGACAGATGGAGTATATACATCAGAAGCATTTGAAATTGTAGAGAGTTATTACTATTTGGAATTAAATACGTCTCAATTTGGATTAGGTACTCATTTTATCAGTATTATTTTTAATGAGACAAGTTATCAATCTGCATCTGAGAACCTAATGTTATCTATTACTCGTTTAAATTTTAATGCTTCATTTTACAACACCGAGGAAACCTTAGTTATCGATCGGAACAAGGACTTTGAGGTGATTATAAGTGTTGAAGATCCATTGACTCATTTACCCATTACTGAGGCTAATATTTCCTATAGCTGGGTTTTTGGTCGAGGATTTCTGACAAATCTGGGTGATGGAAGATATGTATTCGAAGATTTAAGTCCCTACAATCTTGGTACGTATAAAATCACTTTTACAATTTCGTCACCAAATGAGGATTATGAAACCACTACATTAACGTTGACTTTAGTATCTCAATTACCGGAAGGTACTTCCAGAATTTGGTGGTTTTTAATTCCTAGTGGAATTGTAGCAATTATTACCACATCTATCTTACTTTTCAATGCCTACAAACGAAAAGTGATTATTCCAAGACAAGAACAGGAAATTAAACTACTAAGAAAGAA
>JAFGBS010000004.1 GCA_016933055.1 Promethearchaeota archaeon
AATCCGACCTGTCTCACGACGGTCTAAACCCAGCTCACGTTCCTTTTTAATGGGCGAACAGCCCCACCCTTCCCTCCTGCTGCGAAGGGAGGATAAGAAGAGCCGACATCGAGGAAGCAAGCCTTGGGGTCGATATGGACTCTTACCCAAGACGACTCTGTTATCCCCGGGGTAACTTTTCTGTCACCCCTGCGAGTTTCCGAAACAACTGCAGGGGATCACTAGGCCACGCTTTCGCGTTGGCACTCCTTGCTGTCGGGAGTACCATCAAGCCAGCTTTTGCCCTTACACTTTCCAGCGGGTTTCTGTCCCGCCTAAGCTGACCTTTGGGCAGCTTGGATATCTTTTCCAAGCCCAGCGCCCCACTGAAACTGCCTACCAGCACGTGTCCTCGCCGTAACGAGTTAATGGAGTCCAGAATTAAGGATAGTGTTCCAACGTTGCTCCGCGCACCCGAGAGTGCGTTTCTACGCTCCTATCTACGCTCTGCATAACTCCAGGCGCCACAAGAACTGGATGCAGTAAAGCTCCACGGGGTCTTCTCTTCCCAATGGCGTATTCCGGCCCGTTCGCCGGACTGTAGGTTCAATGGATAGATTGTTGGGACAGTAGGAAGCTCGTTAAACCGTTCATGCACGTCGTTACTTATACGACAAGGCATATGGCTACCTTAAGAGAGTTATAGTTACTCCCGCTGTTTACTGGGGCTTATTCCCGTTGAACCGGGTGTTGACCGACCAGCACTGAGCAGGTCTCACCAACTGTACACAAGCTTTCGCTCTTGCAGTTGGCTATGTTTGTATTTAACAGTCGGCTTCCCTTAGTTATTGCAACTTAGTGTCCCTTTCAAGACACCAAGCAAGTCTTATACCGAAGATACGACTCCATCTTGCCGATTTCCCTAACAACCAGTAATCCAACACGCCTTAGGCTACTCACCTTCGGGACACCTGTGTCGGTTCTTGGTACGATTGCAGACTATCCATAACCCCGGCCTTTTCAATGAGACTTGGGCGCACCGGAACTCTCCACAATTGGAGGGCTATTCGTGCTTTCATCTGGTTCTCAGTTTTACACTTCTTCCCAGATTTATACATTTAAACAGGACGACGGTCCTGCTCCGGATTCCCGAATCTGTCAGCGGGGGTTCTTGTGTCGCCACGTGTAAGTCTGTAGCACGGAAATATAAATCCGTTTCCCTTTCGTTGCTTACGATTAAGATGCAACTTAGGATCGGCTAACTCTTCGCTAACCGCGTATTGCGAAGAAAACCTTGCCCTTTCGGCGGATCAAGTTCTCATTGATCTTAGCTTTTACTACTACCAGGATCTGCACTCCGGAACGGTCCACTAGTTCTCACGAACAAGCTTCTACCCGAACCGGACGCTCTCTTACCGAATAACACTCTCTACCGAGTGTTCCCCGAGGTATCGGTGAACGACTTGAGCCCCGTCCATTTTCAGCGCTATACTTCTCGATTAATGAGCTATTACGCTTTCTTTTAAGGATAGCTGCTTCTAAGCTTACCTTTTAATTGTCTTTGAAATATAACAGCTTTCGTTTTAACACTTAGTCGTTACTTTGGGACCTTAACCTCAGTTAGGGTTGTTCCCCTCTCGCCGACACGCCTTGCGCGTGCCAAACCGTCTCCCGGGGTCTGCGGCGGTGGCATATTCGGAGTTTAAGAAGCCGGCGAACCGTTTCCGGTCCTTACCAAGCCAATTAGTGCTCTACAACACCACCTCTACCTCGCCCAGGGCCTGCCTCAGAGCAGCTTCAGAGAGAACCAGCAATCTCCGGACTAGATTGATCTTTTGTCCCTATACCCAACTCATCGGAACGAATTGCACGTCAGAACCCTTTAGGGCTTCCACGCACGTTTCCATGCGCTTCACCTTGGTCAGGCATAGATCGTCCGGTTTCAGGTTTTACATGTGTGACTTGGGCCCTTTCAGACCCACCTCCCTCGCCGAAGCTGCGGAGGATTCGATTTCTCTATGGTTACATGGATGATCCACTTAGCCAACTCGCCACGCACGTAAACTCCCTGGCCCATGATTCCAGACGGATGAAGCAAAGATGATCCGGAGGACTGGATCCAGCCTTCACAAGCTTTCTCTTCGTCCTCCATCCACTCTTTCTCTCCGCTTCCTTCACTCACTGATTGGTTTCAAGCACTTTTCACTCCCTTTCCAGGGTACTTTTCATCGTTCGCTCACGCTACTAGTGCGCTATCGGACTTCTGTAGTATTTAGGTTTGCCGGTCGGAATCCGGCGTCTTCACAGGGCAATACCAAGTCCTGTTACTCGGGTCTCTATCCATAAGCTTTCAAAATTACGGTTACGGGACCATCACCCTCTAAGGTTCAGCTTTTCAGAAGTATTCACCTTCTTTTGTTAAGCTCGACGATAGGACCATACACCACATCTCCATATTTTTCTCAAATACGGATTCAGTTTGACCTTTTCCGCTTTCGCTCGCCGCTAGTGACGGAATCGCGTTTGCTTTCTATTCCTGGGCTTATTAGAATGTTTTGGTTCAGCCCGTTCCCCTTCCCTGACGGGAATTTGAAGGTATGACCCTCCAAGGGACGACCTATTCGGGAATCTCCGGATCAACGTTCACTTGCAACTACCCGGAGCTTATCGCAGCTTGTCACGCCCTTCATCAGCACAGAAGCCTAGATATCCCCCAATCAGCGCGGGCGTATTGAGGCTAGGGGACGAGTTCAGATTGCTCGCGACGGCATGGAAACCATGCGTTTACGGTCTGATGTCTGTCCGCTGTTCACATCTAGTACTTATAGGTACCGAGATTGTCTTCAATATTACGAAAAAATCAAGCACATAAGCAAAAAGTATCTTGAACACTTACACACAAACTCAATCAACACAAAAAGTGTAGGATGCTATATCCACCAGGACCAATTAGTCAGGGGGCACGTGTATCATGTAAACCTGACCCAGTTTTTTGAGGTCGTAAAAACGTTACAAGGTTTTGTTTCGTTTTTGGTTTTCTGATATTACATATTACAATGGGTTACACAAAGTACCATTACCTACAACCGACATTGGATGTTCCATTTGGAAGTATCCTATTACGATGTAAGATGTTTGATGACATTCATCCACCAGTTGTGCACACAGTGATGGTACTATGTAACCGGCAAATCGCAAGATAGCAAGCAACATAGTTTGCACATATGTACACAAATAATGGCTGATGTCGTTTAGATAACTTTACTTTTCTTTAAACGTTCAGCCCTACCCTATGAGGTAATCCATTCCGTGTTTCGGATGATTGCCCGTTATTCAGTACCACATTCCTGCGGATCCGGATCCAGTAGAATCATGGTCATTTCCAGGCGCTTCTTGTGGGTGAATAATCACTATCATTCCGCTCCAAACGGGCTTGAGATGATTCAATGTTTGGCAGGCAGGAATAACAGCCATGTTCCCGTGTCGGTGTCGTGATGATCGCTGCTGATCGCCAATCCGATGATGGGGATCAGTGGCACAAAAGTCGACCGACAAATAGGCAATAAGGATCCCCACATTATAAATTTTATGCTGATAGAAGAGAAAACTACGGAAGGAGGGAATATCACCGGGAGATACGTCCAAAATTCAGCGTGCCTATCTTATAAGGTTTGTGCATGTTGGGAAAAATGCGGAAGGCAATCTCGATTAGACACCCCTTAAGCACAACCATGCGGAGGAATACCATCTCATATCCCCGAATCGATCCAGAAGTCCATAACAAGAGCATGGAAGAAAAGAGGAATGCAATCAAATCGATTTATTGATAAATTAATAATTCTGTCGGGAAGAAAAGTGCTTTATGGTGCAACCTATAACCTACTAAGTACCTTCTTCACATTTAACTGAAGATTCGGGATATCCTCGATTATTTTTCCCAGACAATCTCAAGTTCAAGCGAGAAATACCCCAAGAACCATTCACCTTTGAAATGTCACAAGAATATTAATATCACTGTCTTTATTGAATTGATTAGTCAAAATCGAACTAAGTAATTCTGGTTTCTTTATGTAATATTTTTAGCAGATTTCTCTAAATTTCTCTTCATCCCCATGCTTAATCAAAGCATTGAGTTTTTTCGAGGGTGGGATGATTTGGGTAGTGTTATTCCAAATGGAGCGGTATTGATCTCATAATTGGTCCCTCAATTGTCACATTGTTCATCATTTTCCTTTAAACTAGGTCGTTGGCAATAATTTTTTTTTATGGTTCATGGTTAAGAAGCAAAATACTGGATCCGATAGAGATACCGATTTCTACTCAGACTTAAAAGCAAATGTGTTCATTTGTTATATAGATGCTAGTAGCCGAAAAGAAAAACATATATCCAGTTCTGGGCATTCTCTTGGGATTCTTTCTAATAATCTTTGGTACATTTGGAATATTCCTTTTATTTTGGGAAGTGCTCAGCGAAGAGATGTTATTATTCACAGTGTTTGCAATTGGTATTACGGGAGCATTCATTCTTTCAATTAACTTAACTATTGTTAGAATCAGAGAAATGGCAAAACGATTAGATAAGGCTGCACAACTGATGAATCCGAAAACAAAAATTGTTGGAATGGGAGTAATTGTCCAAATAAAACCGTATTATATAGTCAGATTTGAGGGATACTACTTAAATGTTTTACGAATGCAGGAAACAACCGATTATTCTCCTTCAGTTTACCGAAAAATGGTGGGTCCAAAATTACCGTCGATTCTACCCCTTAAATGTCCCGTTATTACCGAATTTCAAAGATACAAACTGCGAAAATGCGAGGGAATCGCGCATATTTATGATATTGAGGAAGATCGTTGGGTCTCGGGGCATACGATCATGTATTCCATCTTTTGCTTTACCAAACCTATGTCCGATCTATTGCAACCCGATGTGTTCCAAAATCTCCTTTACACCCTAACGCAATTTGAATAGTAGTCGTTTAATGATTTTATTTTTGAGCATTACGTGTATTCAAGGAATTCCGGAGCACATTGATGATACACCTGAATTTTTTCTCCCAGTATTTTAATCCTAAAATAATCATTTTCACTATCTGCGCCCATCAGGCACCAATTAGATAAGTCCTAGCTGATCTGATCTCCATTGATAAAACAAATGGGTCTTGGTTACGTCAAGCTATCGATTGGAGCATTAATATGAAAAATCTACTTGATTGGTTGATTTCTTAACCCAAATGAGCCTTTTCCGTGATATATCGAGGTATTTTTGATATATTCGACCATTATATGCATTTTTAAGAACTTTTATATAATAAAGAATACCTAAGAGAATTATAGGAAATGATTGGTAGATCACATTTTGAAATACTAAGGAATGATGATAAGATATGGTATCACGGGTCAAAATTATTAAAAACATTGCAGAAACCTATGTCTCCGAAATCATATCCATTGCACTTGGTATAATCGCCGGTACCATACTTACAATCCTAATATTACCTTTTAATTCGTTTATTGTTTTAATCTTGATTATTCCTGGTTTATTATCGGTGAGAGGAAATACGGGAGGAAGTTTTGCTACAAGATCATCGCGAGATCTCATCATTGGTAATTTTAATAAAAGAACATGGTTCGAAAATGTATCTGCCACGATAATTCTCTCATCAATTTCGGGGTTGTTACTGGGAATCTTGTCAGTTCTTCTAAATATAATTTTCTTGAAAATCGCGTTGATAGATTCAATTTCTCTATTTTTTCTCCCCCTCATCACATTAACAATTGAACAAATAGTTTCACTTCCTATATCAACACTTTTTAGTTATCTGGTTTTTAAATACGGGCTCGATCCAAACAATATTGTTAGTCCGATAATGACGGGTATTGACGATGTATTGATCATTCTTTGCTTCTATCTTTCATTAAAACTTCTGGGGGTTCCATGATTATGGATTATTTTAAAAAAATCATGAAAGAATCGATAATAGTTGTGATCTTAACGACGATAATAGGATTCATTACGGGTTCATTTCTATCCAGCTATGAGGGTGTTTTAATATATATTCCCGTTATCTTGATTATTCTCCCCGCATTAGGAGACACAATTGGAGATTTAGCAACTGTCATAGTCTCAAGATTAACCACTAATCTCTATTTAGGTGAAATAGAGCCTAAAATACAAAACTCAAAAGTTTTGAAAACGGATTTTTTTAATTTATCGATAACGATGGCATTATGCTGCATAACAATTCTTCTTATGGGGTATGGAATAGCATTTTTCACAAGTGTTCCTATTGTATATCCTTTCTTAATCATAGTTATAGTTATGATAAGTGGATTGTTACTCTTTGCACTATTGTTTATTGTTTTAGTCGTTTCTTCGATATATCTTTTTAAAAGAGGACGTGATCCAAATAATTATTTAGTTCCTATAGCAACCACCTTAGCGGATCTATTAACTCCAATTTCAGTTATTCTTTTGATCCAAATATTTATATGAAATTCGAAAATTCAAATCTATGAGTGAATATTTGACAAAATGAACGAAATCAGAAAGAAATTTGAATATATTCCAATATCCTTAAAAGACATTTTAAGGAGTATGAAACGAAATATTGACTTAATGATTGATCTTGCCTATAGTGCAGTAAAATTTGGAAGCGAAGAGATAGCAGATGAGACTTCTAGGATTGAACATCGAATCCATGACTTGACTTTCTTATTATATTTACAAATCATTCAAACCCAAGTTGGTGGGATAAAAGAAGCGAAAAAATTAGAGCCAATTGTAGTTATGGGGTATTCAATAGATAAAATTTCTGATGCGCTCGCAGATATTGCTAAAGTAGTTTATATTAACAGATATATCGGTGATTTCACTCAATTATTTTGGGATAAGGTACCAGAACCGATTGTAAAAGTAACTGTAAATGAAAATTGCAATTTTATTGGGCTCCCCCGACTTGAGGTCCATTTTCGTTCTAAATATGGAGTCGATTTAATAGCAATTAAGAGAGGAGATCAATGGCTATTTGGATTTGATGAAACAATACATAAGGATGATATTTTAATCATTAAAGGAGAACTTGAGTTAATCTATGAATTAAAAACGCTTGTTTACGATTTAGAACCAATTTCTTTCCGCCTTGATGAAGATAAGCGCGAAAATATTTTTGATTTATCCGATCCTGAAATATTTAAAGAACTTGAGGATTTGAAGAATGATTATGTCAAAATCACTGACATCTCTGAGACAATGATTGAATTAGCATTAGCATCCCTTTTTTTCAATAGCTATGAGCTTGCTGAGGATATGTTAGAAATGGAAGAGCTGATGGATGCCTTAAATGCAAAATTTGAAAAGGATCTTTTAGCTTTTGCAAATTTATCTAAAAATCCTCGAATTTTGACAGGTATAATGAAAATTATTTTCTCATGCGAACAAATCTCAGATGCTGCCTCGAGTATCGCTGAAAATATCGTAAAGGGCTTTGAACCTCATGAAATAGTCCAAAAAGCAATTGAAGAAACTCCTGAAATTGTTGTACGGGAAACTGTCTCAAAAAAATCATTTTTTAATGGAAAAACGTATGCAGAATTACAAAATAACCGTTATAAAAAGGGATTTCATATAGTGGCAATGAAAAGAGAAAATAATTGGATATATGGATTTAAAAGAGAGTTTAAGTTTCAAGAAGGGGACCTATTAATTGGGTTAGGACCAAAAGAAACCGTAGAACAATGGAGATATGGCGTACGTCCAGAAAACTCCAATGGAGATTAAAGCGTTTTAGTAGCAAGTGTTGCCTAGGTTGTTCGAAATTGTTTTCTCTCCGCTTTATGTTCCTCTGTGTTTTAGGAAAATAATTGATTGAGTAATTAGAATCGATGAAGATGATGTTTTCGACTTTTATATGCCTATAATCAAGTCAATTGCTGTACTATAGTATTATTCATTATAGTAATTTATTATGAGACAATGGATGAGATTCTGAAAAACAATCCATCAATTTTGTACTCACACCCCTTATTCTACGAACTATGCTAAAAACCTATTTGGGATTAGGTCAAATAAGTTCTTTTAGCATAGCTATTCCTAGTACTCATGAAATTTTATCTAAGGGTTATTATAAGTATTTCCAGTGGTATCCCATTTTGGAAACCTTAGTAGGTAGGATTGGACCGATAAAAAAAAAATATTATAGAACGAGCCTTAATGGGCGTGTATAATGCAGAATAGATATTATTTAATAAAGCAGAGTTACCCAATACACAGAGTAATCACTATTTCTCAATATATACTCATCAAAAAAATAACAGTTACGTCCATTAGGCTTTCGTATGAAACACTTAAATGCATGTATAATTCGCTTTTCAATCCCCTGATCACTCATAATGAGGTATCGATCCAAACTACCTCTGGTGGGAAACCGAACGGAAACCCAAAAAACCCGACTCCTATAAGTTCAGATCAATTTCGTTCACTATGTAAAAGGAAGACCGCAACCGCAATTTTTAAATGGACTTCCGATCCAGTTAAGTGAAGAAGGTTATCAATATGAAGAAATTCCATCGAAAACTGACGATTATTGTATGTATTACCTATCTGGTCGGTATGGGACTTTATCTGCCTTTTTATCCCGTAGCGGCCTATCCAACGTACCCCACCACGGGGATTATTGCAATGTGGACGGGGTCTGAATTACCCGAAGGATGGGAAATAGTGACAGAAACAAATAGTCGATTTGTCATGGCTACTACTACGGGAGAGATTCCGGGAGCAACGGGCGGTGTTAGCAGCCATAGGCATGGATATACTCAGATTCCGACTCATACGCATGGATACACTAATACGATTGGTGTGACTCATTCCCATTCGTATACCGGAGGAGGTTCGACCGCTAATAAAGGAACTGCGGGTTCTGATATTCGAACATTTTACACTGGTTCCCAATCCTCGATTGGGGGTTCGATTTCTGCCCATGTCCATACCGTGTATCCCACCGGTTATTCAACTTGCTACACAGAGAGTAGTAGTCTATTACCACCATATCAAACGGTGACGTATATTAAGAAAGTGTCTGCTACAGCATTATATCCCGCAGGATTGATTGTAATCTCAACCGGAGATTCAATACCATCTGGATGGGTTCGGTGTGATGGAAGTTCAGGTACGCCAGATTTACGGGGGGACTTTTTGATGGGTTCGCTTACTCCCGGATCAATGGGGGGAACGACTTCACATAACCATGTGTACAGAGAAGTACCCTATCATTCACATACCATGCAAAGTGATGGTGGGAGTCATACCCATGGAGCCTATCATAGCACAACTTATGTTAAGGCAGACGATTGGAGTACTTTTGCGTATGATGTGGTTGTAGCCACTTTAAGCCAATCTTCCACTTATCATCTCAGCCACAGCCATTCGGTGCCATACATAGGAAGCTCTACTTGCTATACACAAACTGTATCTCATTTACCTCCATATATAGCGGTGGATTTTTTAATGAGTACTCAAGACACATCAGCCTTGCCAGTTGGGGTAGTTGCATTATGGGACAGCGTAGATTCGTCAATTCCGTATGGATGGAATATGTGTGATGGTTCGTACGGAACCGCAGATTTTCGAAATAGATTTATTCGTGGAAGGAACACCGAACCCATCGGGAGTTTAGGAGGAAGTTCTGCGCATTCCCATTCCTATAGCACAGTACCCAGTCATACTCATTCCGTTAGTTCGGGAGATGCGTATCATGCTCATCAAATGTACGTATATGGGGGATTGACAGCGGGGGCAGAAACATTGCTCGGATTAGGTTCTAACGTGTATATTGAAGGGGGGTCAAGAACTACCACATCCTCAACCTATTCTCATCGACATTATATTAACTCAGCAGGAGTTTCAAATCCCAGTACGCAAACTGCTTCCAATTATCCTCCCTATGTGAAATTCACGTATATCCAGTGTATCGATTATGATGGGATTAGTCCTGTATTCAGCAGCACTCCCGCGGATAAATCTTTGGAATATGGATATGCAAGTGAAAGCATTTCTTGGACGGCGATCGATGGGAATCCCAATACCTATAGTATTGATCTGCTTGGAACGGGTACGATAGTCTCACCAACACCATGGAATTCTGGTAATCCAATTACCTTTACTATTCCCGATGGATTTGGAGTGGGGTCGTATACTTATGTTATTGAACTCCTCGACATGTATGGAAATCCAAGTACCGATAGTGTAACATTAACCGTAGAAGATACGACCAAACCGATTATTACGGAATACCCAATCCCGCTTACGGTTCAATTTGGTTATGATGGTCAATCTTATTCATGGACAGCCACCGATCTCAATGCCGATACTTATTCCATCGAACTCATCGGGACGGGTATTGTGGAAGAGCCCACAGCATGGACATCTGACGCGCCGATAGTATACAATATACCCGAAGGCTTTGGAGTGGGGACTTATACCTATACCATTACTTTTCTCGATTTATATGGCAACTCTGAATCTGATACGATCACGTTCAATGTGGAAGATACCACACACCCCATTATTCACACTATTCCGAGCGATCTCGTACTGGAATTTGGAGATACAGCACCAGTATTACTGTGGAATGCAACGGATCCGTATCCGGGGGTATATAATATTACAATCGACGATGTCCTGTATGCAATTAATTATCCATGGATCTCTGGGTCTCCAATAGAATTTGATATAGATCCCTTTTATCTCGACGTAAATACCTACACTCTCACAATCACTGTATCAGATCTTTATGGTAACTACGCTTCAGATAGTGTTTCTATCACTATACAGGACACTACCACCCCGGTAATCACTGATACACCTTTTGATATTGCTGCAGATCTTGGGTACACTAACCGAAAAGTGACTTGGACGGCAACGGATTATTTACCAGATACCTACACCATTGAGTTAGGGGGAACAGGAATAGTAGTAGATCATATTAAATGGACTTCTGGAGAACCCGTGACCTATACTTTTCCAGATGGGTTCGCATCGGGAACATATACTTATACTATCACGTTTTATGATGAACAAGGGAATTCAGTCACAGATAGAGTCCTCTTTATTGTCAGAGAACTTCCGCCAAGGACGATTCCCGGATTCAATTTCCCCTTCTTAATAATAATCTCCATTAGTTCAGTGATTATGCTGGTTTTAGTTCAAAAACACAAAAAGAATAGGGCGAAATAAATCAAAATAACTCAATTTACTCCTTTTTCTATTTTTTGACAATGATGCGATTTTTTCTATCTCTATGTGAAGACAATCATTTTTTAATCAAGCATTTCGCGTATTGGGATCCTAATAATTATAAAGAAACCACAAAAATGCATCCTATGAAGGATGAATTTCACTTGCGATCCGCTCTCCCATCTGATGTATCCAGAATCACGGTTTTGTGGAGTAATCTTATGGAATTTCATGAACCTATCGATAATATATTCGAGAGAAGTCCAGATGCTCAAAATCACTTTCAATCGTATCTCAACTCTCGTTTAGAACCCCCAGAGTTAGATGCCACAATTCATCAAAATATTCAACAAGGTGTTCCAGAGAGTCGAGATTTTTTTGCGTTTGTAGCTATAGACCAAAACACCGAAGAGATTGTCGGATATATTATGGGGGGCACAAGTAAAGTTTCTCCCGTGTTTAAAATTCAGGAATATGGCAATATTTCTGATATCTGTGTAAGTAATACCCACAGACGTCTTAAAATTGGATATAAATTAGTTGAAAAAGCAAAAAGATGGTTTAAAAACAAGGGAATTAAACATGTAAAAATCATGGTAGCGTCTGGGAACCAAATTTCGATTGCATTTTGGAGAAAGATGGGATTCGAACCAATAATGTACCAAATGCATTATAAATTTGGACTAGATCCATGATTTTCGATCGATATTCTTAGGATCAAAAACTAGTGTTTAATAACAGGTCGTTTAAGATTGATGGTAGACTCTTATTGAATTTTACCAAATCTTTTTCTCTTTTTTTCTCTTTTGTCCACAATTAATACTACAAGGATACAGAAAAACATCATGGTACATAACACAAGAAGAGGAATTGAATTCCAATACACCAAAATCAAACCTCCAAGCATTGGTGCAAAGATCTGGGTAAGGCTGGTAAGTGAGTTGTTGATCCCGAGAAGAGTTGCATATTCCTTCTCACCAACACTGTTAGTTAGCCTGCTTGTAAGCACCGGACGTGCTGTTCCCGTTCCATATGCCAGAAAGGTCAGCGGAATAAAAGCGATCCAATAAATGGTGCTAATAGTGCTAAGTCCATATCCAATCATTGCTAGAATTAACGCAATTGTCCCACTAAACAAAATATTATCTTCCCCAAATGCACGAATCAAGCGTTCCACAACAAGGAATTGTAGGATTACCCGAACAATCCCGATCCAAGTATGATATAATCCACCGAGTTCTGCAGTCAACCCAAATTCCTCAATTGCGATTAAGAGAAAAGTGCGAATGAACATAAAAAAACCTGTACTATAGAGAAAAAACAGCAACAGATTACGTCGGATGGGTTTCACTTTTGAAAACCGATTGATTTCTTTCACAGGAATAATATCATTAAAACTTAGGGCTATAGTGGCTGGTCTATGAATATAAGTTTCCGGTAATACAGTGAACACTAGTGCTATGGATAGAAGTGAGATCCCCGCCGCCAAAAACATAGGTAATGCATATTTTAGGGTAGTTAAAGTTGATAGGAATCCACCTAGAACAGGACCAAGGATTAAAGCGGCCCCAAACACACCTGAAGAGATAGTAAATGCCTGTGTTCGAGTTTTTGGAGTAGTGATATCGGCCAAAGATGCCTGGATCACCGTCATATTACTTCCTAGGAGACCGTCTACAATTCTGGCAAGTACTAATAACCAAACTCCATTAACAAACCCTGAAAATCCCAATAGAATGAAACCCGTTAGTGTAGTAAATTGACTAAATATCAATAGGGGCTTGCGCCCATATTTATCACTAAGTTTACCGATGATTGGGCTGGAAAATAACTGGCATAAGCTAAAAATGCTGGAGAGGAGTCCGATCTCGAATTCATTCAATCCCAAATCCGTTGCAAGAAACGGGATAACGGGAATCATGATAGAAAACCCCAAAATTTCGGTGAACTGAATCAACATGAGAGTAAAAAGGATTTTTCGAGGAATGGGGGTTGACTCAGCTTCCATATCCATCTAAATGGGAGCTATTGTAAAAACGTAGTGTAAATGAAAAATAATATAAGGGGAATTTATCGGGGTTATTGGGTGCAACCATCCGCATCGGGACATGTGCAGCAAATTGTTTTATTGTAGGTAGTGGACAAATATTCGTAGATCGCCTTTGCAGCGGGAGATGAATACAAGTACGGACACACGACAGTATTTTTCATCTCTAGCATGAAATGAAGGTGAGAGTATTCTTCTCCCGTGCATAGCAAGCGTGCAATCCGATCACCCTTAGTTATTTCCTGTCCTTTTATGACATAAATATTATCCCGCTGCAATTGGTTTTCGTGTTCGGTAGTCGCCATTGGTTCAATTACATATTTCACTGTCCAACCACGTGCGATGGTTACATATACATTGAACATGATTTTTCCTCCAGCATACGTATTTCCAGATTCCTCTATTTTTGTGACTGTTCCATCCGCTACAGCGAGAATTCCCGTCCAATTATTTGGATTTATTGGAAAGTCAATTCCATTGTGGTAAACTCCGGGTTCTCCCCAATTACTTATATTGAATCCGTTAAAATCTGTTAGATTGAGTGCGTCCCCCTCCATAGGAAATTCGATTGGGGGACATTCTTCTGTCAATAGATAGAGGGGACTTTTTGGATAAAGAAAAATAAAACCCGCAATCCCTATGATAATGATACTTATGAATGTGATGAAAATTTTTGGTCCTTGTTTCATAGGAGTTAATCGGTACTTGGTCAATTTAGATTTATTCATTTCCCAATCTCCTCAAGATTTTATTTCTTCGGAACAAAATAAATAAGTAGAATTTCAAAGCACTGTATAATAAGTAAAAAACAAGTTTTAAGGCTCATATCATGGTGAAAAAAGAGAAGAAAAAAGTAGCGATCATTGGAGCTGGTATTGCAGGACTGCTGGCAGGTGCCTATGCTGCTCAAAAAGGGTATGATGTTAAAGTATTTGAGCAATGGTACCAGATTGGAGGAGTGATGGCTCCTTATGAAGATGAGAACGGGTATAAGTGGGACCTTGGTCAATTGCTGATCGAAGGGTTAGGACCAGATGAGCCCTTTGGAATGATTTTAAGGGAAATTGGTGTAGCAGACAAGGTAGGTGTTAAAAGAGACGACCGAGAATATTTTTTCCCCGATTTTAAGTTGGAAAAACCCAAGGAATATCAGGGAGTAAAATGGCGATTAGAAAAACTAAACGAACTCTTCCCAGAAGATGCAAAAGGATTGGAGGAATACTGGCGATATTATAAAAAATTTATGAAAATTATGACCTTTGTACATAGTTTGGAATTCTCAAAAGGTTTGAAAGCCTTTTTCACAAAAATCCGTTTATATTTTAATTTAACACCCTTCGCATCGAAACAGAACTGGAATGCATCTCAGCTTATGGAATCCTTCTTTAAAAGTGAAAAACTTCGGATGGTGTTTATCTCAATTCTGGCTGACTTTTTTGTGCGTCCAAGTCAATTTATGGGATTGGGAGTGTTTGCTTTAAATCCCGAACCGTCTTTTGATAAACGAATTCCCGCAAAATTGAGTTGGAATATCAAACAACTATACTATTACAGTATATTGGGGGGATGTAGCAACATAACAAGTGCAATCGGAGAACGAATTCAAGAGTTGGGAGGTGAAATCCATCTCAATACTCCTGTTACTAAAATAAATGTAGAACATGGTAGAGTAAAAGGATTAACCACTAAAGACGGACTAATATATGAAGCAGATATAGTGATTGGTAGTGGGGGGGCTCGTGAGATTTTCTTCAAATTGTTTGAGGAGGGAGTATTGCCCGAAGATTTCAAAAAGAAGATTGAGGATGTGCCGCTAATGGATTCGATCTTTATGGTGCATCTTGGATTAGATCCGGCGTATAAAATCAATACCTATCTCAATGGAGTCTGCACATATTGCTATGGTACTTATGATTTGGAAAGCGGGATCGACAAAGCACTTTCGGGAAATTACCATGAAGGTAAAGATGGATTTGTTATACATATTCCTTCGTTGCATAGTCCCGATATGGCTCCACAAGGACACACTGCGATGACTATTTACACGGTTGCACCAGACACCTTAACGGAAGGAAAGTGGCAAGATAAAAGGGACTACTATGGTGATAAATTATTGGAATACGCGGAGAAATATCTACCTGATTTGCGAAACTATATAATAGTAAAAGCAATTATTACTCCGGATGATTGGAAGAAGCGGACCTATTTGGATCACCATGCATTCGGTGGGATTGCACCTATTATGGGGAAAAAAGGTGCTCCTCATGAAACTCCTATAGAGGATTTCTGGTTTATAGGTCATCAATCCGAAAGCGGTGGGGGAGTTCAAGCGGTTGCTATAGATGTACGGCGAGTAATGAAGAAAATCCTCAAGTGATTTTCTAGTACATTTTCTTCTCACAAGTTTGTCTCGGATTAGAGACATAACCTTTTTATTTTTAATTCAAGAAAGAGAGGACATGTCAAAGGATTATGTCATTTCAGTGGATATTGGTACCTCAGAGATGAAATCAAGCCTTATCTCCACTTCGGGTTTGATTAATGATGTACGTCGAACCTATCCCGTAGAATTCCCTAAACCAGGATGGGCAGAACAAGATCCCAATCTGATTTCTGATGCACTATATAGTTCGGTTAAGGAATTAGTGCAGAAAAATTCGGATGAGATCCAATATGTGCGCGGTATCACATTCACTTCTCAAATGATGGGATTACTCCCTTTAGATAAGACAGGTAAACCATTAAGTAAAATGCTAACATGGTTAGATACCCGTTCAGCAGAATTGATTAAATTAGTATTTTCTAAGGGTCTTATTAAAATCGAAGGATACAAAGCTCGGACTATCTTAAAATTCCTTAACATTACAGGGGGTGCTCCTGGTTTTTCAGGAAAAGATAACATTAGTAAAATGGCTTGGCTTAAAGAATATCAACCGGAAATATATGCCAAAACTCATAAATTCGTAGATACAAAAGACTATGCCGTTTATCTCGCAACGGGTAAATATATTACCTCAGTAGATTTTGCATATATCAATTGGATGATGGATTCTCGGAAAAAGCCATTTAAATGGTCAGAAGATATCTGTTTGTTGTTTGACATTGATAGTTCAAAATTATGTGATATTAAATTATCAACGGCAAATCTTGGATCGATAAATAAGGACTTTGCGCAAAAAACGGGATTGCCAGAGCATATTCCCGTCATAAATGGTAGCGGGGATCTTCTCACTGCTGCAATAGGTTCAGGAGCAATAGGTAAAGCAAAATTACATGCTAATATTGGAACTGCAGGATGGGTGGGATGTCATTATCCTAAAGCCAAAAAAGACCTCTCGCATTATGTGGGCGCAATCGCTTCAGGAATTCCTGATACCTACTTGATCGTTTCCAAACAAGAAACTCTGGGAGGTGGTCTTGAATGGGTAAAAAATGTGATGTTTCCTGAAGAATTTCATCAAAAATATTCCTCTAAGGAAATTTATCAACAAATTGATGAAATGGTGGAAAAATCTCCTGCTGGAGCGAATCATATTATTTTTACCCCTTGGTTATTTGGAGAGCGTTCTCCTATAAATAACCCATATCTACGTGGACAATTTTTTAATTTTAGCATGGATCACAATCGTAAGGATCTCTTTAGAGCAGTATTCGAGGGAGTAGCATATAATCTTAAATGGGGATTAGATATCGTTGAAAAATTATCTAAAAAGAAAGAAAATGAAATAAGAGTAATAGGAGGTGCATCCAATTCTGAAGTATGGTGCCAAATCTTCGCAGACGTGTTTCAGAAAAAGGTCTTGCAGATGAAAGATCCCCAAATGGCAAGTGCCATAGGTGCCGCATGTATTGCATTTGTGGGTTTGGGCATTTTTACTGATTTTAAGCAGATCAATCAATTAATCGAAGTAAAGCAAACTTTTATTCCCGATTCTTCGAAAATGATAACCTATAATACACTATTCATGCAATATAAGGAGTTATATAAGAGGAACAAGAAAATATTCGAGCGTTTGAATAGGAATTTTATGTAAGAAGAATAAAAAGAATGAGTATTCAGATGAACTAATTAAGAGCCTACAACCGTGCGATTAGGACGAATAATAGATAAGGAACGAATACGCACAGACTTATCCAAAATAGAACCGCAGCCATCCAAGCAATCGCACCTCCACCGAGATAGATTAAAAGTCCTGTTAAACTAGCAACCCATAAGAAGAGGAAATAAAATGCAAACACCATGTAGATTCGACCAATTTTCTGCTCTCTTTTACTATTCTTGCTGAATTGGTAGGATCGCAATGTGATTAAAAAGAGAGGTAAAATCCATAAGTAAATGCAGTAAAAAGAAAAAATCAATGAAAAGAGTGCGAGGTTATTATAAAAAACACTACCTAATATTATAAGAGATAATATAGTGGCTCCACCAAGACCTATACTTATATAGTTTCGGCGCTGGTACTTTTTTTGGTCGGCGGCATCCCCATAGGAAAACATGGGTTCTTCTTTTTCTTTGGTATTATCGGGCATAAGTTTCCTTTTCAAATTCACATTAATTAAAATTTGGGTTATGTTTTTTGGGCTTTACATGAATTCCTTCAATTATGTAAAGTATGTACTTTTTTTAAACTTTGAATTAGCAGGGATTTTTAAAAATGTGACGGATTCACTTGGTCACTGTTTATACGGTAGAGAAAATGTTAAACGAGAAGGGATGCATGTATATGATGTAAGTACTTGAAAATACTTTCATATATACGTAATTTTTTAATGACAATAAATGTAATAGCTGTACTCGAATAGGTAGTGTGCTTATGGTCCAATCATCACAAACACATACAGTTATTACTGCTGTTAAACCTGTTATGAGAGATTTACCTCCATTACAGATTGCGTTAGACCTAATGAACATTGATAGAGCCATTGAGATCGCCAAAGAAGCGGTTGCAGGCGGAGCAACTTGGATAGAAGCGGGTACACCGCTGATAAAGTCTGAGGGAATGAATGCTGTTAGAAAGTTGCGAAAGACTTTTCCAGATCTTACTATTGTTGCTGACATGAAAACATGCGATGCAGGCAGTGTAGAGGTTGAGATGGCTGCCCGAGCTGGTGCAAATGTTGTATTTATGCTTGGTATAAGCGATGACTCCAGTGTAAGGGAAGCTGTACTAGCAGGTAAAAAGTATGGCGTAAAAGTCGGTGCTGATTTAATTGATGTTAAAGATCCAATCAATCGAGCAATTGAACTAGAAAAAATGGGTATCGATATTATTTGTAGTCATGTTGGATTAGATCAACAAGTTTTAGGTGTAAATCCCATTGATGTTGTAGCTAAAATTTCGGAAGCATGTAGTCCTAATGTTATAATTGCTGCTGCAGGTGGATTAAATTCAGAAACAGCTGTGAAAGCATTTGAGGCAGGAGCACAACTTATTATTGTAGGCGGAGCCCTCTATAAGTCCCCAAGTCCTGAAAATACGGCACGGACAATTCTAAAAGCCTTGAAAACCGGTAAACCCATTAAGACTCGTGATTTCATCAAATATGATGAAGCACACTTAATAGATGCGTTTATGAAGGTTTCAACTTGTAATATTTCAGATGCTATGCACAAGAAAGGGGAAATGCGAGGATTAAAGCCCGTTTGGGGAGGAAATCCGAAAAAACCTTTAAAGTTTGCTGGGAGAGCGGTTACTGTCCGTACGTATTCCGGAGATTGGTCAAAACCAGTAGAAGCAATTGATCATGCAAAACCTGGAGAAGTTATTGTAATCGATTCATGTGAGTCGGAAATTGCGTGTTGGGGCGAGCTTGCTACGAATTCGTGTATTTCCCAAGGAGTGGCAGCAGTGATAATAGATGGTGCTGCTAGAGACATTGATGATATTCGAAAGTTAGAATTCCCCGTCTTTGCACGGCATTTCACTCCAACCGCTGGAGAAAATCGTGGATTAGGAGAAATTAATGTTGCTATCGAATGTGCAACTCAACATGTTGAACCCGGAGACTGGATTATCGGAGATGAAAGTGGTATTGTAGTTGTTCCGAAGAAGATCGCGATGGAGATGGCAAACCGAGCTATTGATGTCAAGGAGAAAGAGGATCGAGTAAGAGAAGAGATCCGACGTGGTAGCACGCTTTCCCGGGTTCTCAAATTGAAAAAATGGGATAAAGTCATTGGGTAATAACACAATTCAAACTTTCTAATTCTTTTCGCATCAATGAGTTAGAACGTGTATGTGACTGGTTTTTCAAGCATTTTTTGTATCACCCTACGCTTTCAAGCCACCTCCATGAGTTGAAAGAATCCATTTTATGGGTTCGAAGGCATAGAAGCCACTATTTCTCTATTCAATTATCCCTATCATTCCAAGAGGTTGACAATATAAAGTATGAATAAAATATTTTAAAACCGTAATCCAATCTAACTTTAGGTTAAAGGATGATTTATTCAATGGCATTATAAGAAGATAAAAGATGTTCTTGCTATCTAACTTTCTAGGATTTCTTTTACTCGATACCTTACTATTTCGGTAATCAAATCATACGGGATCTCGTTGTTTAATGGAAACTTAATAGATCCTTTGGATGTATCATAGTTTCCTAATTTATCTCTAAATGCTTCTATTGCTGAGGGAGTAGGATAAAATCCAATATGATTTTTAAACGCGGCAAAATGTACCAAATTTTTTTTAGCAAGTTTGAAAGTAGGAATTTGATAACTAATTGTTTCGGTCGCATTAGGAGCTAGTTCTCGTACAACATTACGTATTTGTAAAAGTATATTTTGAGATGTTTCAGGGAGGTTCATGATATATTCATTGACAGATGTAATTTTTTTTTTTATTTTTTTCATATACTAGCTGTTTTTTATTAATCTCCATAAAAATATCGGTTTTACGCTATAAGGACAATTGTAAGAGAATACGATTTAATCACAACACGAAATTAATCACATAGATGAACTTATCGAAGTAGAACTGATTTATATGAAGAAAAAAGGACGTAAGAAACAAAATTATGTGTCTTCAAAATCAGATTAGATTTATATCAAAGAGTTACAATGTGTATGAAACTGGTTTTTCAAGCATTTTCTCTAGCGAACTACGCTTTTAAGTCTATTTCATGAATTTAATAGCCTATTTCGTGGATTTGAAAGTATAGGTGTCGCTATTAGTTAATCCGAGCGTCATTGTTCGTTCTATAATGTCGACATTATACCTTGCTTTTTTTAATTAGTAAATTTCCACATGTAGGGCAGAAATAATTTTTATAGGTTTTAACGGAATACCAGGTCTTACAAGTAGTACAAAATAAAGCAAACAGCATATGAGTATTGCATTGAGGGCAAACTTTCTCTGAAATATCGTCAGATACCATAAAATAGTTACATTTCGGACAACGTCGTATATGATACTTCTGCATCTCTTTTTGAGTATATTCCTTTAGGAATTTCTGCTCGTACTCATCCACACTAAATTCTTCATTATCGGATTCTTCATTCTCGTTAGGAGGGAGATTATTGCCATCGCTGTCTGTCATACCAATTCACTTGACTAGAAATAATCGTCGAGACTTTTTTGGAGTTTCGCTTTCGATTCATCTTGAAAGGAACAAGATGTATCATGTAAAGTGTACAATGGTTTCTGTAGACAACTTAAATCGTGTTTATGAGGAAGGTGCATCTGTTGGGCTAAATAAAGCGCATTTTTCACTGCGTATCCCGAAAAATGATTGTTGAAGTAAATTGCAACTTTCCGTTTTTTGGGCTGGTTTATGGTAGCTTGAGCCGATTGTACGATGGGATTTAATTTTTCCGCCCACTCATTTAGCTGTTCTTCAGAAAAATTATAATTAAACCAAGGTTTCTGTCCGTATCCATGAAACCTTATGTAAAACAAATCCTCATTGGTTATATCTAATCTGGGAGGGAGTAATGGTTCCACAACAGCGCAATATACTAATCCGTACGCGCGTAACAATGCAAAAGATTCTTCTTTCAGCCAATTTTTATGCCGAAATTCTACCACAATGTACGGAGGTTTTATGTGTTTCGAAATAAAGTGCTGTTGGACGTAGTCCTGCCAGTATTGGGCAAATTTCTCCATACGATCATAATGTAGTTCCTCTTCCTTCCCAAATGAGGGAGGTAACTGTAAAAGTAGTGAAAGCAATTTTTCTTGTTCATATAGAGGTCGAATTTGATGCATGAATAGGATAAAAGGGTCCACTGCTTTTGACAAATCCAGCTTCGCATCATGAGTTATTAGTTTAGGAATTTTTGCACTATAGATTAGTGGCCTCCTTGCCCATGCTTCTGTGGATTGTAGGTTTGGAATATTATAAAATGTCGAATTGATTTCGGTAGAATAAAAAAATCGCGTGTAATATTCTAACATATCAGAATCTTTCAAATTCTTCGGATATACCACTCCTTTCCAATCATTAGGATAATAATAGCCTGAAGTCCCTAGAAATACCACTTCTGGGGACATTTGATCCGCCATAGGATTCATAATGTCGTACACTTTATAATTCTGAATAGTATGAAATCTAAAAATTGTTTTAATGGATCTTCTTTTATATTACTTATTTCAAGCTAAATGTGTATGGATGATAACGTGACGATCTTTATTCTGGGAATGGGTGCCATAGGAAGCTTATTTGCTGCTGTGTTACATTCAAATGGACAAAAAATAGTGGGATTATGTCGTGGATTGCAGTATAAAGAAATTGTCGAAAGAGGATTAACATATATTGACTTAGAAAAAAAATTAACGGTTATTCCCACGAGTCCTTCTTTTCAAGCAACACAAAATCTATCCATTGAGGAAGTACGATTCCAAGATTGGATATTCGTTACCTCAAAAATATACAATTTAGAGGAAATTCTAAGAAATTATGTGGTTCCGATTAAACATTTAGATTCTATTGTGTTGGCACAAAACGGTATAGGAAATGAAGAAATTGTGCAGAGGATCCTTCCCAATTTACGAATATACAGGATTTTAACAACAAATGGTGCGTTGTTGGAAAAACCCGGACTGGTTCGTCACACGGGTAGAGGGTACACAAAAATTGGGTACCCACAGATCAACACAAAGCCATTATTAAAGCAACAATGCAGTTCTCTTATCAATATACTTAATCATAAACCGTTTTATGGGGAAATGGCCGATAAAATTGATGTATTGTTGTGGGAGAAGATATTTATCAATATTGGTATAAATGCTCTTGCGTCCATCCATAACATTCCCAATGGAGGTTTGATAAAAAGTCGTACTTTTAAGGAAATCATGAAGCAAGCGATTATAGAGGCGTGGAGAGTCGCACGAGCAATGAAAATACAAGTAAATGGCTCTCCTGATAGATACATCGAATTTACTTATCAAGTGTGTGCAAATACAAAACTTAATCGTAATTCTATGCTTCAGGATTTAGATAAAGGACATAAAACGGAAATTGATTTTATTAATGGGAAAATTGTGGAATACGGAAAGACTCTGGGGATCACTACGCCGATAAATGAAGATTTAACCCAACAAATAAAAGAGATGGAAAGAAAGAGTTATTCTAACGTCGATTAACCTGCACCGGGATAGTATTGAGGATTTTTCACAAAATAAATGAGCCATTTCGCTATTGCCGAAAAGATCGGTTCAATATTTACATCCAGTTTTGAGCTACACCAGACATTCATAATGAGTTTTGCATCATCCGCGTATTTATCTGCAGTGGGCAAATCCACTTCATGCCCCGGTAGATCGAATTTTGTTCCCACTAAGACGATTGGAATCATACCTGCTGAAGTTCGAATAATGCGTAACCATTCGGGTATTTGTTGAAAAGTTGCATAATCTGTTATATCGTAACACACTATAGCCCCAGAAGATCCTTTACAATAATCTCCCAAAACAAATCGAAATCGTTCTTCTCCTGCAAAATCCCATAATTGCATTTTTACATTTTCTCCCGAGTCCAGAATCACTTGTTTCATGGAAAACGCAGCTCCGATCGTCATTTTGTGATCTTCTGAGAATGTGCCAGTACAATATCTTTGAACAAGTGCAGTTTTACCGACACCACCAGCACCCGCAACAACAACTTTGAATATGTAAGTATCAGCCAATGCAATTACCTCGATTTTGTATGATCTGTAATCTTCAATAAGTTTAGGATTAGTTGAGCAATCTACCATGGTATAGAAAATTATCTAGCTATAATGAACCCAATGCTTAATGTGTTGTCTCATGTAATTGATCTGGCTTAGAGGACCGTACTACACACCGACACATTTAATCCATGAAAAAATATATCAAGAAAATAAAAAAGTTGATTATTCTGTGATTAAATCGCCCGTCGCAATGCAGCGAGGCAGATTTCTTCACAATAATCTAGAATTTTGGAAGCAATATCTAAAAGTATTTGAAATGTAAGCAATTTTGGATTACTATCACTTTCGGTTGCATCAACTAAGTTTTCTATATCTCGTTTTTTTGGATTTAATTCATTTATTGCTTTAATATTGTCTACCGCTTTTTGGGTGTTTTTAAAAAGAAACGCGTCTATAGAATCTCGCACGTGTTTATCAAGAACCTTTTTCATAAATGGGGTGATTCCAAAGGTATCATCTGGTAAACCAAATCTCTCAATGGTGCTTAAAAGATATTGTGCGGACTCCCCAATTTTGTACACACTGGATATGTAAGAAAAGAAATCCACTATGTCTTGGAGGGTCAGATTCATTTTAACTAAAGAAATAGGATGAAGTAGAGTCTTTCTGTGTTCTCGAATGATTCGAAAATGATACTTCTGAATATTTTTCCATTCGATATCTCCATTGTATTTGGAATCGGAATCCTTTACTTCTAGACGTTTCATTAAGATTCCATTCAAATCAATTACTAATTCACTTATCATTTTTACTAAATTGTATACATTCGAGCTTTCTACAGACATGACGTTTTTGATAAGAATTTCCGTTGGAGTGAGACCCATAATCTCAAGTCCCATCATAGGTTCCAAGATTTTCTCAAGTTCACGTCGAACACTAGAGGGGAAATCTTGTTTGCATTTGATTCGGATTATATCCCATCCATCAAGAAATTTTGTCAGTAACCGTAACCGGATATTTTCTAAGTCATCTCCATCTTTTATTTTTATTTCAGTCTCGGTTTCCTCCAAATCAGAGTGCATTTCAGATGGAATGATGGTGAGTGTGCCATCTTGATTTACTTGTAAGTTTACTACTTGATCTGCTGTCAGGTTATTTTGTTTTACCCATTTACGAGGTAAAGAAAGTATGAGAGTTTCACTACTACCCCATTTGATTAATTTACGTTGCTGAAAAATATTTAACACCTTTAGAGTACACTGTCAGAACAAGGAATAAATTACATTATTGCCCTAAAAAATCTTATTGATTCAATTCTATTCCCTTTGTTTTCTGATATAGTGGACAATGAGTGATGCACTTTAAACAATGGATGCAAGGAGAATTTTTGGTCGTATTGATGGTGGGAATGTATTTAGTTCCTTTTTTTTTAACGCATATGATATTTTGGGGACATATATCTTCGCAAACTCCACAATTTGCACAATTTTGAGACTTTAAAATTAGACCAGCGAGATGGTGCAAGAACTTTTCAATATCTTTCTTTTTCCTTGTAGATTTAATCGAGAAGTTCCCTTCTTGGGTCAATTGGAATTCAAATTGATGGTTATGTATTTGAAGAATGTCATTTTTAAGGTGTTTTGTCCCCGTTAAAACAGATAAGAGAGGTTTAAGAGATCTGAAATCAATAGGGAGGAAAATTTCTCCCAAAATTGTGGTTTGGTCTGAATACTTTGAATTTTCTTTGTTAATACGTAATACAGAGGGGGAATCGAATCCAAAAGAGCTGTAATCGATCTTATGCTTTTCAAAATATTTTTTCCATTGTGTGTCTAAGTGGTGAAATCTCCATAATCCATATTTTATCCATTCATTGGGAAGATTATATTTTTTTGCATAAGTTTTCAACCAAGAATCCCATTTGTCCATCAATTGAGGGTGAATATCTCTAAGTATCCGTAAGGTAGCTAAGTCGGAAGCGGGACAAAGATAGCACCCAATTCGTTCGAATTCTTGAAAATATAACTGATTCACTGGAATATCAATTCGCATGCCATCAACTAGATGAGGATAGTATAAGATGTAAAGCCAAACCTCTAGTGCATTCCAGTTCTTAATCGGGGTGGCTGCAATCTGTTGAGGAATGAATGAATTCACGTAGACACGTTTTTCAGCCGCACGTGAGAATGATTCATATCGACGTTGTCCCAAGAATGATAGCACTTTTTCCCCCGAAGAAACTGAATCAATTATTTCATTGATTCGCTGCGCTTTTAATCCATGGCAGCAAAACCGATAATCTCTTGCAGGAGGACCTAAATGTTCAATCAAGTCCCAGATTTTATCGTTCGCACAATTAATATGAACATTTTCTTGCATCCCCAGAGCCTTCGCAACTTGCAGCGTGTTTTCGATCGTTTCAGGTAATTCTATTCCTGTATCAGCGAAAAAGATTTCAAATTTTGGACCCATAGTATCATACACAAGCAATAAAGTGCATAAGGAATCTTTTCCTCCTGAATATGCGACTGCGGTCATATTGATGTTTGAGTGATGAGAAATTGTGTTTCTAATGAATCTCTGTGCTTCTTTAACCACGAATTGCATATGGTCCTCATTTGCCTCGTAAACTTGTTCCCATGATCTTGGTTTGAGGGAATCTATAATTTCATCTAATGGAATGGTCGATCTCTGATTACGAAGGTTTTTAGCTACTTTTCCATAGCCCTTTTCCACCATTTCCGTAATAGTAGTTCCATTCGAATAGGCGATTCCAAGACTGATATATTCATTTTCATAACAGATGATACAGAAGTCTCCTTCCTCTATACCCAAATCAAATCTTTTTATGCCTGGGGCTAATATACTCTTTCCTTCCTTGATAAAGGGTACACTGTCTTCATACAAATACACAGTGTGTTTTAAAGGGATATTGTTTTGATCAGCGAAATACACAAGTAATTTAGCTCCTACTTGACGCGGATGGAATTCAAATCGCTCTCTAAGGACATTATAGAGAAATCGACCATAAACATAACCATTAGCAATTATCTCTTGAGAAAGGTCAATCCCAGAAGTACGATTAATTAAGTAGATATTATTTTTTGGTATTAACAAGAGCCCCAATCCTTCTCCAAAGGTAGTATCAATGGTAGTACGAATTCTCACTAAATCATTTTCAAACGCAGGGCGAATATCACCCGGAGGAGTGAGTTGTATCTTATCGGTTTCATATTTGCATTTGGGACAAATGGGGTGATCCAGAATCGGGATATTATCGTTTTTACACCAATAGAGCTTTAATCTTCCTAAATATGGTGCCTTTGCCATTTTAGGGGGCATGCCATATTGAAGTGGTCAAGGAATATAGGATTTCTTGAAATGAAGATTTAATAGGGGAAATTGTTTGGTAGGTAATTATGCAATTCTTTCATATCAATGACCCTGTCAGTGGATTTATTTCCGTACCTCGAAAATTTCGGGAAGTGATTGATTCTGAAGAAATTCAAAGACTTCGCAGAATAAAACAATTGTCCGGTGCTCCTTATGTTTATCCAGGAGCAAATCATACAAGGTTTGAACATTCGATAGGAGTTATGTACGAAGTGCAAAAACAATTAGATTTTCTAATGGAAACTAAAGATATTGAAATTGATCAAGATGTGTACGATTCCGCACTTCTTGCAGGATTGTGTCATGATATCGGTCATGGACCTTTTTCTCATAATTTTGAAGAAGTGCTGATTTCGAAATCCGGACAAGCCCATGAAGATTTTACCCGCTTTTTGCTATTACATTCAGAGATTGGAAATATTATAGAAAATTTAGGCTTAACAAAAGAACGAATTGCAGATTTGGCCCAAGGGAAATTGAATTTGGAAGATTATTTCTTTCTTGACCAGATTATTGCAGGTCCATTAGATTGTGATTCTCGGGACTATTTAGTGAGGGATTCCTACCATTGTGGAACCAGATTTGCGAATCATTCCCAGAGGTTAATCACTTTGTCGAATATCACGGAAGGAGGAAATCTAGCTTATAATATTAAAGGAATCAGTGATATTGAATCCTTTCTTCTGACGAGACTTAATGCTTTTCGCACCATATATTTTCATAAAACTAGTCGGGCTGTTCAAATAATGTTTGGGGAGGCCATTCGCAACCTTAGTGCAGATGTAAATCTCGTGAATTTCAAATCACCAGAAGACTATTTAATATGGGACGATTTCACTTTATATTATCACCTTTTACATAATGAAAAATCCAAAGTAATTATGCAGCGTATTAAAAAGCGGGACCTTCTAAAAACTTGTTATGAGCGTCCTTCTATTATCTTGAAAGATGATCCTAAACCTTTTTTTACTAAAGAGACCGATCGGTTACGAGAGAAAATCGCAGAACGTGCTAATGCACCGATTGATCAAGTATTTATCGACCTCCCTTATATGCCCAGTGTTCCCTACCAGCATACATCTAGCTTAAAACCTAATGAGATTCCGGTGATTTCTATAAATGCCCAAGGAGAGAAAATACCGGTGAATTTGTACGATTATTCTCTCTTTTTTCCTCTTATCCAAGGATATTTTAATATTATCCGTGTTTATACGACCCGAAACTATAAAAACACTGTTGGAGAAGCTGCAGAAAAAATTATAGATGATTCACTACGTAATCTAGATCTGGAATAAAGTCATTTGCATAAAATTTTAAAGTTACAACTGAAACTTTATAGTGTATATAATTGAATTAATTGTGAGATGAAAAAACATACCAAAAGACTCGATTTGTCCAAAATGCTCCTTGCCAATAGATCTTTGTGTCTGTGAAAGTTTGAGTCAAGAAAATCAACGCATTACTATTTCTAATGATAAACGAAAATGGGGAAGAATCGTTACTGTAGTTACTTTCAACGGTGAGATCCCCGATCTAAAGAAAATGTTGAAAAAAGCAAAGACTTTTTGTGCATCAGGTGGAACCATACGAGAAAATCAAATTGAAATCCAAGGAGAACATCGTCATAAAATTAGAAAACTCCTTATTAAAGAAGGTTTTCCCATAGAAAACATCGAAATATTGTAAACAATTCCAACTGTGGAGAGATATCATGCAAGAAATGAAAAGTACAGACAGTTATCAAGTATTTTTTACATCTAATCCTTCTTCTACAGAAAAAGACTTATTTCTTACATTTTTCTTTCAAGGCAATCCCATAGCTATTCGAAATGACAAAGATCTTTTACCGTTACTGAAGAAATCCACTCAGATTGCTGAGAATTCCTTTACTATCCCCAGCATTGTGGATGTTATCTCAAATACAGCAAAAAATTTGGAAGGGGTTTTTTCTTCCTACGTCGTGGTTATGTGGACAGAACGGGGGAGAAAGAGGAAAGAGGGAAAAGAAAGGGGTTTTCTTATTGGTAAGTCCAAAGAAGCGGGATATTATCTATTTGGGATTTGGCCATATTCCTATTTTTTAGAGATGGAAGCAAACATTGAAATCGCTGTGGATGGCATCAAAGATTTAATAAACAATGGGAAATCTTACTCGGAAATTTTACTATTGACTGAAAAATAAAACGAAAAACTTTTTTGTTTGAATAGCTTGGGTGACAAGAGGAATATACTATGACTTCATATGTATGTGCGCGCAAAGAATGCCGTAAAGAAATTGATGAAAAAAAGCTTGCTACATTACCAGGAATAAAATGTCCGTATTGTGGGTATCGGATACTGTATAAAAAACGTCCTGTGATTATTAAACGCATAAAAGCAATTTAGATATCGATTTTTAACCCTCGCGGGGTCAGTAACGCAACGAGATCTTTATATCGATTTCGAACTGTAACTTCTGTAATTTTCGCAACATTTGCGACATCGTGTTGCGTTCGTTTTTCGTCATTTTTTATTGCAGCAATATATAGGGCTGCTGCTGCAAGTCCTGATGGATCTTTTCCGCCAAGGATACGTAACTTAGAAGCAAAATCTAAAATCTGGCGAGCATATATCTCGGTTTGAGCCGATAATCCAAGTTCTGTGCAAAAACGAGATAGGAAATTTTTCGGAGAATTTTGGGGAATGGATTTTTCTCTCAAAAATGGATTGCATTCCTCGTTATCAGCATTTTCGAAATAATCTTTTTGTAACTGCTCGTAGATAAGACAATAACAGCGATGGAGGTCTTTTTTCTTTACGGGACTCACAGCAATGATGTCTTCATACAAAATAGGGACGGAACGAAAACGACATGCAGTATAAATACACGCTGCAATCATCGATTCAATGGATCTACCGCGTATTAGGTTGTTCTTTATCGCATTTCTGTAAATAAAAGCAGCTCGATCTTTTACTGACCGGCATAGATTCAGTTGGGAACAGATTCGTTCCAATTCGTATAACGCACGAGTTAGATTACGATCCATACTAGAATTTGCTCGCATATGACTATGCCATTTACGGTTTTTTTTTGCTCGTTCCCGCGCAGAAGGGGAAAGCACCTTTCCGTGAGCATCTATATCCCGATAATCTATATTAGTGGAAAGCCCTTTATCATGCATAGTTAAAGTCAACGGGGCACCTACCCTGCTCTTTTTTTCTCTTTCCGTACTATCGAAAGCTCTCCATTCTGCTCCATGATCAATCATGTGCTGATAAAACACGGTTCCGCAATTGGAACATAATAGATCTCCCGTTGCAGTATCATTGATAGCCTTGTCTGAACCGCAACAAGGACATTTCTCATATCCAGTGCCCATTATTCATTTCACTTTAATACTGCGATTTCTATATCTCGTTAGATGGTCCTCGCCCTAATCTATGGATCTTACTTTAGAAAAAATATAGATAGCTTCTATGGATCTCTATAAATACTAAGCATAGAATAGACTCGCGACTTCATATTTAAATTTATCTTTAAGTAATTGGGCTGTGGGATCTCAACATCGATCTATCCCAAAAATGAGAGTAATTTGTATGAGTAAATTATTTCGGCATAAACATCGTGCTATTCGGTCATTTCCGACAAAATGTAGAGATTGTGGTAAACCCATTCTGTATTGGGAGTGCGAATGTGGTGCAAAAACATTTTTTAATCTACCGATTTATGGTAAACCCATTCGTCACCTATGTGAAAAACCTCTCCTTCGTGGAAAAAGAAGAAGACCTTGGACGATCACTAAAGAAATCCCAGAAAAGGACTGGCAAGAGATAGGGCGTGAAGAAATTTTCCGATGTCCCATTTGCAATAAGATATTTAAGGATGAAACAAGGTTTTATTCCCATATAACTCAAATGAAAAAAACAGATCCGGACCACAAGAGTTATTTTGATGAGATTTTGGAACTAATAGATTTTGATGAAAGAGATCTGGAAGAAGAAATGGAAATCTTTCGGGTGAATACCAAAATTTCGGAAAATCCAGGGTTTGGTTCCATTTCCATTCGAGACCAGAAAAAGAAAAAATAAGACAAACAAAGAATTAAGGTTCTTTTGTATTGAATACTTTAAGTATAACATAAGATAAGGTTGAACGTATCAAATGGTGGATTATGCTTCCGTAATAAATATTTTAGTGCAAGATTATCCTGATGCCCTTGCAGTCGTAATTATAGACTCCTCCGGTAATGTGTTACACTCTACAGATAATTGGGATGTATCCCGCGATATTGGTCGTGTATTAACCAGTTGGCGGATGGGAAATGCACAATTTGTCATTTTACAGGACGTGAAATATTCAATTATTCAAATGGAACCAGAACGATTAATTGCGACAAATTTCAAAAGGCAGGGGCATTTGGTGGGGGCAGCTGCGCCTGATGGAGGGAAATTTCTTATTGCCTATATTAGTCCTGATGCCGAAGCATGGAATCATACAGCCTATCCTTCTGTGGCACGTGCGGCCGCTATGTTATCGGGAGCCTCCCATTCAACTGGAGTTTCAGTAACAGGAGTTACACAAAGTGCTTCCCTTGGAGCGGCCCAACCAGGACAAAGTTCTGTAGACCCCACATTGAAAACTGAAATTGAGAATTTTCTTTCATGGATTAAAGATCCTCAAGGATTAGCCGGATATGTATCCTATTATCTTCAGATTAATGACAGTTATACAATTTCTCAACTCGCTGAGATTTATAATGATTTCCGTCGTATATTTAATTTCTAATTGATTTCGATGACCAAAAAGATCATATTTGTCATGTGTAAGAAGTGTGGAACAAGAATTCAGATTAAACTGGATCGAAATATCAAGTTCCCCGATGGTTCCGATCTCTATTGGATCGTTCATGCTCATGGAGATTTAGAGAAAGACGCCCATGCATTGATTATTGAAATAGATCGTAACCTGAATGTTAGAAATACACGTGTTTCAGATGAATTTTTTTTTACCTATGATATTTGAGGAGTTGAAAGTTGAAAAATACTAATCCAAGTGATAAAGACTTAGGAATTCCTGAAATTCCGATGAAAAAAGCAATTATAGTAAAACAAGGACAGATACGCAAAGATACAGAAACAACGAAATTTGTTCTTGTTGAGTGCCAAATTTGCAATAAAACAATCAATATGCCAATACCCCGAAAGATTATCGAAGAATCACCTTTACCCGTGACGGATGTAACATATATTCATGGAAATCCCAAACATGCATTAACTGCACAATTAGATAAGGATTACGCAGTGCGTAGAAGACGAGCAAGTGTAATTATATCCGAAAAGGATTATGAAGAATAAAGTTTAGGATTTTTTAAAGGGAGAATTGCCATGATTACGCTATATTGTAAAATATCGGATCGTTCAAGTACTCCATCTGTCAGGAATCCTATAGCACCCTCTTTTTGCTTTATATTCGGAATACTGCTTAATTCCTCGATTATAGTACCGATTTCATGATGTTCGGAATTGCTTAATAAATTGTCAATAATTTTTTGTGGGTACTCGAAAGCGGGACCGGAACCGATACTAATCGATCCATCAGCTTGAAATAATGCACAAAATTGAAAATCTAAGTAGCCTGTTGCAGTATAGGGGACGGAGACCAGCCCTGCTTCAATACCTATCCCTAACTGGGTGCTAGAAGAGGATTCAGAAGAGAAAATCGTTTTGTATGCATTTTTTGCACGGGTAATCGCTCCTTGAATCGTCGAATCTAAACCAAAAGGTTGCACTGCTACTCCTGTGTTAACTTCAATCGGATAAAACACGCAAGTAGTATGCGGAAATAAGAGAAAAAAGGCTTTCTTTACGGCTTTAATTTTGGCACTATTTCTAGAACCAATTGCAATTTGATATGTGTACGATCTTTGCAAAGTGATCACTTATATGACTTCATACTAAATGATGCATCTCAATGAGTTCTTCTCTAAACGGTTTTAATTCTTCAGGCACTATCACATGAATTTCCTCTTTTTTCGAGAGATTTTGGTCGGTTTTATGTTTCCATATTGTAGCATTAAATTCAGTTAGTGGATTGGTATATTTCTGGTAGGATTCAGTTAGATCACTCAGAATCGGTTTAGAAAATCGTGTTAACTGGATATTTTTCCCATAAATTTCCTGATATAGTTTGTATGTCAAGAAAGGAATGATAGGATGGAATAATTTTAGTACGGCTTTTAAACACACATGTAACGTTGCCCATACCGCCTTATCCCCTTCATAAGCCCGTACCTTGGTCATTTCAAGATAATGATTAGCAAAGTTATTGACAAAGAAGTTCCTCACAATTTGTAGAGGTACTATGAAGTCAAAATCTGCGTAACCTTTTGCAGCTTTTTTAATACATAGATTAAGTTCGGAAAGAATCCACATATCTACAGGTCGTAAGCGAACGGATCGAATGTATCGAGACTTATCGGGGAACATGGAAGTGAATTTTGCGATATTGAAGAATTTTGTGAGAGTTTTGCGATTATTATCGATTTTTTCTTCATCAATCCGAAAATCCTCTCCAACATGTGAAATCGCTGCTGCAGAATATCTAAAAGCATCTACACCATAATTTTTAATGACATCGTCAGGGTTGATAACATTACCTAAACTTTTCGACATTTTCCTCCCATATTTATCCATACCCAATCCAGAAATCCATACATGATGGAATGGTTTATGATCAAACAAGAGCCTATTTTTCAATATCGTGTAATATAACCAAGTCCGTACAATATCTCTGCCTTGTGGTCGTATAGAACAAGGATAGTGGGTTTTGAAGAATTCTGGATCTTGTCCATATTTAAGAATATATATACTACTATTAGAACTATCCATCCAGGTATCAAAAGTTTTAGTTTCACCCGTATATCCTGAGGTGGATCCACATTTTTTACACGGTTTGTTTTCAAATGGAGGAGGTTCTCTCCAAGGTTGATAATATTTCCCCGGTTCGGGGACATGAATTTCTCCACAAGCATTGCATTTCCAAACAGGAATTTCAGTGTGATAATAGCGTCTTCGAGATATAGGCCAGTCAATTGTAATACTATTTATCCAATCGAGCAAAATATTGCGATTCTTTTTTGGGTGAAATCTCATTTTAGAAGCGAATTTCTTCAGGTCATCGAGAAATTCCACTTGTTTAATATAATATTCTTTAAGGAGAATTATTTCGACTCGATCCTTGGATCTTTCACATGTTGGGTATTTATGGGGAGCTTGTTCTTGACTCTCTAGGAACCCAAACTTATCTAAATCCTCTAAAATTGCTTCACGTGCTTCATGAACACTCATTCCTTCATACTTGCCAGCAACACTTGTGAATTTCACATTTAAATCTAAAGCTTTGATTGGTTCCAGATTCAGTTCACGGAATAGTTGGACGTCCGTAGAATCCCCAAATGAACAGATCATAACCACTCCCGATCCATATTCCATCTTAGCAGAAGGATGAGGTTGAATGGGGACTGACCTACCAAATATTGGAAGTAAGGCTTTTTTTCCATGGAATTTCTTATATCGGTCATCTTCCGGGTGAACCAACACTGTTTGGCATGCACATATTAATTCGGGACGAGTTGTTGCTATAAGGATGTGCCCTTCCGCATTATTGAGGTCTTCTTGTCCCTCAATTGGGAATTTTATATAATTGAGTGTAATCTCTCCATCCTTGTAATAAATTTCCGCATCTGCTATAGTTGTTTTACATCCTGGACAGTAATTATTGGGACGTAAATCCTCATAGATATATCCTTTTTCATAAAGTTCAATAAACGTGCGTTGAGTAACCGCCCGATATCGATCACTATCAGTTTTATAGGGATTATCGAAATCAACTGATAACCCTATCCGTTTAGCGATAGTATCAAGGTCATTTGAGATTTTAGTTATTTCCTTTTGGCATTTAGTAATGAATTCTGCACGATCGAAATCATAGAGGGATTTTCCTTCCTTTTTTTCGACTACTAATTCAATATTAATACCGTTTCGATCAAGACCCCACGGAAAATGCACATTATAACCCCGCAATCGTTGAGTGCGTGCGATCATATCAATCATAGTATAATGAGCAACTGCACCGACATGCCATCTCCCAGAAGGATAGGGAGGGGGTGTATCAATGGAAAATATAGGTTTTTTCGAGTTGGGATTCATTTTGTATGCCTTATAGGTACCATTGTTTTTCCATTCTTCTAAAACCTCTAATTCCTTGGAAAAATGCCATTTCTTAAATGAGATGACAGGTTTATATTTTTGATTGCTTCTTTGAGGATTATCTCGATTATTCTGGGTAGGAGGAGGCGGTTTGGTAGTCATTAAGAATCATCAGGTAAGTTAACGTACTTGAGTAATATGGGAGCTATAAAAAAAAGTTTAAGTTCTCAGAAGTGCCCAAATCCTAAAATTGAAATAGTTGATTACATTAAAAAGGAGTAGCTAAGGGCGATTAGCTCAGCTGGAAGAGCGCACGGTTCGCATCCGTGAGGTCCGGGGTTCAAATCCCCGATCGTCCATACGAAATCATAAATCTGGAACATCTGGAGGTAATTTTACTTTATTCTCTCTTTCTGGCGCTTTCCCATCCCCCCAAACGGTATATACTACACATCTTCGTGCACATTCACTGAAAATACGATACACGTTTTGTGCGTTATTGTACAAAGCAACGGTTTGATAGATGATGGGATTCCATTCAGATAGAGGATTTGAGGGTTCATGTAATAAACCTGCTTCTTTCATGACATCTTCCCACTCTTCCAATGTGATCACATCATCCAGGTCCCGCTTATTCAGCATAACAAGAAGGGGAATAACACTGATTAATTTCCCATTTGCGACACGCTTTAATTCTTTCAAACTATCAATATTATCTTGGAGTCGACTTTTTTGCGAATCCACTACAAAAATAACCCCATCCGTATCCTCAAACAAAATTTTTCGTGTGTTTCCAAATCTCTGTTGACCCGCAACGGTGAAAACATGATAATATAATGATTTTTCTTTTTTACTTTGAAAGATCCCTCGATCAAAATATAAAGTGGATCCTGATGCCATCGCTATTTTTTTTAGGGTGCCTGTGGGAATAACTTCAATTTGTGGTTTGTCTGTAGATTGTTCCTTGGGCGGTTCTGAGCATAACTGGTACAATGTATCGACTGCTGTAGTTTTACCCCCGGCAGCGCATCCCCAATACAGTATTTTTATGAAAATTTTTTTATCTTCTGTGTACCGCACCATTCTTTAACGCATTCTCTGATGTTTTATTATATATTATTTTAGACACAATCGATTCCTTAAGACTTTCGTATTTTGTTGTTTAGCAATATGTTCATGATTATACTATTAAATATATTTGTGGTATTCTTCCACAATAACTTACTTGGGGACTCAGTGTAACTATAATTTCTCATTGGATATTATCCTCAAAACTTGGTGTGTATCATCGTCCCTTTCAAGGTTATTGTGGACGAAATGATTATTCTTGCAGTTCTTGATAAGCTTCAATTCGTTCTTTTTTCAATCGCAAATATTCATTTTCTGATATATCTCCACGTATCAATTTTTGATCCAATTCAGCATCCGTTCCCCCAATTTTTTCATTATCCTCTAATTGCTTCTTAATCTGCCTTCTTTTCATTGCTCGATCATAATTTTTTTGTATCTTCTCGGCTAGTTTAGAGATATCCTTGTTGGGATGATGCTGTTTGCGCTCAACATTCGATAGGGTAATCTTAACCAAATCAGGATCCTTTCTGCTTAATTCTTCTATTCGAGTTAGAACAGCCATTACTTCATCGTCATTATGAGATTCTAATGCAGCAATCAGTTTTGGAACGGCAATTTCCTCCATTGCCTCATCCAAATAGTCTGAAATCTCTTTCTGATCCTTTTTGGAACCATAATTTTTCAGATGGGAATCTCGTATATAATTGATATATACTAACGGGACTTCTCCTGTCCATTTTTTCATCTTCTCTTTACTTGCTATCTGGATAATACGATCATCCGAAAGTCGATATACATTGAAGTCCATTAAATCCAATCTCCTGTTTCTAGTTTATGTGGAATATATTCATCCACTAGAAATTTAAATCCCCGTGAGGTGAAAGCTTGAATTTCTGCTTTTTCTTCTGACTTCAGCATAAGCTTTAAATCATCGCCCCATTTTTTATTTGCTTTAATAAAATCCTCTTTCAACAATTCTTTCGCTCTTTTTTTATCTTGGGCAGTCAACCTCAATCGCGCTTCTTTGGGGATATTATACTCATCTAGATCTTTTGCGAGAACCCCTAACAGATGAAGATCCGGAGTGGCCATAAAGGGAGACTCATAACTCAATCGCTTTGACCCGCGCATATATACGGATGCAATATAACTACCATAAGGATCCGCATCTACCAATAAAAATACAGGAAGTCCCATTTTTGAAAGCCTTCGAAGGAACATTCGACTTGCCATGTCCCCTTGTCCTCTACCCGCCATAAGTATACAGGGAAATCGTTCCCAGAATCGTGCTTCTGCAAGACGAACCATGGCAGCGTTTTTCTCAATAACTAAAACAAATTCTGCATCCGTCTCCAGAATTTCTACGTTATCTAAGGCAGGATTAACTTGCCATCCTTGGGAACCCATACGAGATAAGTCTAGAATATCATTTCCATCTCGAATACGTAACCGTCCCACGCAATTCCCCATAGCGGAGGCAATTATATGGGTAGAGTTACGAGTAGAACGAAGGATAGTCGCTAGATCTTCAATTAAAGCGTCAGAATTTTTTTGTTCTCCCCCAAAACCTTTTACATCCATATAATATAGATCTCGTTTTGTTGCATGCAAATTCTGTTCTAATAAATCGTTCACAATTTCCATAACTTTGGCTATACGAGTCATATCCGTTGCGCTGGACAACGACAACAGAGATTTGGATGTAGTTTTTTGACCCATTAACAACATATCATTTTTCTCGTCCCAGATAATGTTTGAAGAAGAACGATTAGGTACTTTAAGAATGGGTCTTCCCGTCAACATAATTTGGGTAATTAAGCCATCAACTATTTGATGTAGGCGCTCTTTGGCTTCATCAGTGGTTAAATCGTCAATTTTTGCTACACCTTTCGGTAATTGAAGAGCCTGTCCGTGGGTTTCTTGAATTCGTCTTAGTCCGTCTTCATATAATTTTCGTACCTTGTGATATTTCTTTATATCATAGGATTGATTAGATTTTGTCGCCATAATGACTTATCCTCTTGCTATTTAAGCCTCCACACATCTTTACCTTGTTTTTTACCAAATAAGATGCGTTCTTTCATTGCAAGTGCTTTAAGTTTAATTTTAAGTAAGCGTGCATCATAAAAGGTGGTAATACTCAATTCTTTTACAATGTCGCTGGTAGGATGCCAATTATTATCGGATAAAGCATCTAAAATGCGTTCATCAGTTACTTCGGGTGAACTTGCAGATCTCTTTTCTCCTTTGGATTCCGCTTTGGGCGGAATTGCTTCTAATTTGGAACCTAATGTTGTTTTAGCTTCTACTGGTGGGGGGGGCGTCGTTGATGATGAGCTTACTTTCGTAGGTGAGGGAGTTACTGATACTATTTTCGAATCATCTGGTGGTTGATCTGAAGATTCGGATTGAGAATGAGAAATGATTTTTGAAAGTACGGGAGAGGGGATTACTGCTTTTTTGGCCTCCCGAATTTCTTCATCTGTTGCTGTAGGATCTGTTTCTATTGCCAAAACCTCATTAATTTTTTGTTCTAGAGTGGATTTCTTCAAATCACGATATTTGGGATCGGTTTTCGCAATGGTGTAAATGGAATTAACAAATAGGGGGATATTTTTTTCAATGATTCGAGATCTTTTAGATCTTTTTTCGCGCACTTCTTTTTTATTCATATATTTACGCAGTTTTCGACCAATTGCCTCAAGACAGTATTTCACTTCTTTTATTAATACTTCATCTTCTGCTAATGCGTTCTTACTCTGGGATTTAAACATCAAGTGAGTATAGGGTCCTGAGCAGTTAACGTAAATGACATAATTCCCTTTCGGTACCCCATTATCAAAAGTATCAGTTACCTTGTAACTTTTCCAATTAACGCTTTGAACACCTTGCCATAACGCACAATCTGCATTGTCCCTCATTTTTGGGGTTCGATTGACATATCGAGTGATAACTTGTGAGGCTTTCTTAGCTAAGGAAATTTTATTGGGACTATAAGCCATGACGCCCTCAACAACAAATGCCAGACCTTTACCGCTTGTTGGTTTACGTGTGTTAGCCGCAATAAAATCATCCCCAATAGTGTGCACAAGATCTAATTCAGATATAGTATCTGCATAAATCTCGGGATTTATGGTAGGGTTGTAGGTTAACAAAGACTCAATTCCATTATCTGATACTAAGTTTGGCATATTGAATTTCGATAAATTCTTGTTTATGGATTTGATCCGTTCATACTCACCTATTTGGTGTATTTCGTCCTCTGAATTACCAAAATAATCGACACGATTCGATACCGTAAGATTGTATTGCTTAATAACGGCAGTTTCGAGGGCAGACTCCCCTACCGGAATTGCAGTGTCAGTGGGGGGAGCCAAATAGGATTGATTTTTAAATGCCATATAAAGATGCTCAATCTGAATTTGGCTTAATTCTGAAGGTTTAGTTTTAGAAATAAGCAAGTAGCCGATAATTTCTTCGATTTTCTGTAATGTTTGTGGATGTTTGATTTCGTTATCTAATGATGCAGTTTGTAATATTTCATTAAGATTTTGTTTAATTTTTCGAATTGACTTTTCTATGCTCTCTAGTTCTTTATTTACCTTATTAAGTTCCTTTTCCAATTGTTTAAGTTCTTTCTTCTTTTTTTCTGGATCATTCAATGATTTTTCGATAGATTTTTGGTTTTTTAACAATGAATGTCGATTTTTCATAAGCGTGTTAAAATCCTGAATCGGTTCCCATAGTGCTTCTTTTAAATCATTTTCAATTAGATAAGCGATATATTTCATACGTGGGTTTTTCGAACGACCATAAATACGGGATTCTTCTCGAGTATATGTCATCACATCCGTAGGTTTGGAGATGACAGAAAGAAATCCAATTCCCAAATTAAAAAAACGTAATTTACATTCAATTTCTAATTCGGAGGTTTTTAAGATGGATTTTGCAAGCCTGCTACTAATTCGAACGAAATTTTCGGTAAGAAATGCTTGTACGGTAAGGTTATCAGAGCCTCGTAATAGATCTTGAAAATCCCCAATCTTAATGGATGAGGGATGCGGAAGTGCATATTTGGGTTCTTTTGGAAAATAAATGACTCTCCGAGGATAAAAATGCTCCTCTCCATAAGGATCAATATATATAAAGCTAATATGAGAGTTCATCAATGCTGTTTTCTCAATATAGGCGTCTACGTACCCCCGATTGTATTTTTTATTAAGGTAATGCAATTTCACATAGGTGCCGTGAAGAAAGGGAGTTTCTATCTCAATAGGATCCACTACATATACCTTAGTATTTTTCTCAGTCGTGAAAAATTCGGAACATACTCCATATAATTGCGTAGAATGTTTGGAAATGGCAGTAATGGGTTTACCTGTGGTGTTTTGCGCATCACTGAATGCACTGGGGGAACCAAATCCTTGACTCCCCCGCGTTTGACGCAATTTCTGACTTTTGCTGGACGCTAAGTATTTCCCGAACTTCATTAAATCTTGAGGTTGCATCCCTGTGCCGTTATCAAATACTTCTATTGTATAAAGATACGAATCTGAGCGTTCTCCTTTTTCTCTATATACATCTGGAGGTTCTTCTTCTGAAAGTTTCAAGATGACTAAGGGTTCGTTATCCACAATATCAGTAACAGGTGCAACAAACTGGTCTAAATTGTCCACAATGTTTTGAAGTTCTACTTCAAGATCCTTTTCTTTTTTCTGAAGTTTTTGCAACTCTTTTACTTCTTCATCATCCATCGCTTCTTGTTCAGACAATTCTTGTTTTATCGCTTCTAGGTCCACAGTTTGTTCGAGATTACCGATTTCATCTATTTGCGGAACGGATGTTTTTGATTCTTCCTCAGTATCAGTACTTTCATTGGATGTGGTAGTATTGTGGGTGGATTCCACGAATTTGCGTAGATTTTTTTTTAAGGAATCACTGATCTTTCGTTTGAAAGTAGATTTAGGAACCCCATTTGATAAGTAGTTCAAATTTTCTAGAGATAATTCCTTATCAAGTGTAAAAATAAATTGCGGGTTTTTATCCATCCCATCAATTTTTTCAATGATATTGGTATATTCGGTTTTTATTTTTCCAAATTCTTCCAGAAAAGCTTTATATTTTTCCTGAAAGTTGGTGCTTGTAACTGATCCTTTCAATTGACTTTTTTCTGGGGATTCAACAGTTCGGATTGCAATTCCAATCAAATTTTGAATCTCTTCATTTACTTGCTGAATTCTTTCTAAGATTTTTGGGACAGTTTTGTAAAGTGTCTTCAATGCGTCTACAGGTTGATCTTCACTATGTTCTACTTGTGCGATTAATGCTTCTGCTTCATTATCAAATCTCTCAAAATCTGTTATGGCACTTGCGGTATTATTCTTTAAAGTCTCCAAATTAGTTTCCGCGTCCCATTGAAATTTCTCAATCGCATCTAAGGCGTTATCTATGAATTCTACTGCATATTGAGTATGTTTGAAATTTCCGTAATCAAATCCTACAAGCTGCGTTCGTTTTCTCATAAATTTCGCGATAGACGCTTCTTTAATATCTCCAGATTTGTCTTCGGTTGAGATCTTCTTAGGCTTTCTCGGTTTAGCATTGTTAATGCTTTCAGTTGATTTTTTGGAACTTGCCATATTTATTACGCCAGATTTTCATATCTATAATTTTTAGGTACAATTTTGGAGGTCGCTAATTCTCCTTTAGAAATAAACATTCGTTTGATTGGTTAATCTTTATCGATTTCAATTAAACTACCAATCATGATTTCTATATAAATTTTTAGGGAGAAGAAAAACACAAACATTTTGTACCTTTTAGTAGGGGGGAATGAACGGGATATATTATCCCAAATATTGGAATAGTTATATGTTTTTCAATAGTTTTTCAATGCTCTTAATAATTTCGATACTACACAGTTTTTTCGAGGTTAAAGGAACATGTAAAATATTCTTTTCTTTATCAATGATATAAATTTCATTAGTAGAAAACTCAAATCCTCTTTTGGCTTTTCCTACATCATTTGCAACCATGAGGTCTGCTTCTGAATCGATCAAACGGGAATACGCCCGTTCGATTAATTCTTTCTTGGAAATATTTGATTCTGCTTTAAAAGCTACAATTTTTAGATTTTTATCTATCTCCCTGGCAATTTTAAGGAGTTTTGGGGTAGGAGTAAGAGTTATCGTCCAGGTGCCTTTATCAGACTGGATTTTTTCCGTAGCTTTTTTGAGGGGTTTAAAATCACAAATTGCGGCAGTTGAGACAAATACATCATAGGATTTCTTTTTTAGTTCTGTTGTGACCGCTTGAACATAATCATCTGAGGTTTCAACCGATAAAGTAACTACTCCAGCAGGAGGGAGCAAAGATGTTTTCCCTAAAATTAAAGTTACATTTCCTCCGTGCAAATATATTTCTCTTGCTAATTCAATACCCATTCGTCCTGTAGAGGGATTGCTTAAGTAACGTATGGGATCTAGATATTCTCTACACGGTCCTGCGGTAAGAAGAAAAGAAAAACCTTTAAACTTACTTTCGTGAGATAGAATCGAAATAATTTCATTCACTATTTCCTCTGTTAAGGCAATTTTCGCCTTACTTTCTTCCAAACGTGGTTGGATGACCACTACGCCTAATTGTTTTAACTTTACAATGTTCTCTTGCACTATAGGATGATTATACATGCTTTCATGCATAGCAGGAACAATAACAATGGGCGTTTGACTTCCAAAAGCAGTTGTAACCACTGTGGTAACGGTAGTGTCATCAATACCACAGGCAATTTTTGATATTGTGTTCGCGGTGGCCGGAGATACTAAAATAAGGTCGGCTTTACCTAATTTGCCGGGGCGTTCTCCCGCTAACATGATGTGCTCCAATTTTCCAGTCAATTTCGTTATAACCTTATTTCCCGTGGCCCAATGCAACAAATTGGGATGGATCAAGTCAATTGCTGATTGGGTCATTACACAATACACATCAGCCCCTTTTCTCATTAATTGTCTACATACACTTGGTGCATTAGAAATGGCAACACTACCAGTTAAGCAGACGCAAATTGTTTTTCCTTCCAATTCTCGCGATTCAGATCCAATTATATCCTTAGAGGGGTGATTAGGATGCATTAGAGTATCATTTTATTCATGGAGTGTAAACACTTAAGTTTTTAGAAAAGACAGAGGGATCTATTCTTCTCCTTTTTTTGGAACATAGTAATATTCATTAATGGACTTTTGATATTTATCCAACTTCGATCCTTTTTTGTTTACTCGAGGTCTACCAGTGGAAGGATCCCGTCGAAAAGTAATATCCATATTTTTAAGAAATTGATTCATTCCTGAGCGTAAATCTTGGGGAGGTGTAGTCAAACCCTTGATTCCGGGACTTCCTTCAAATACTAATAAGGAATCTGAAATAAAATCTTGAGAGATAATATCATGCTCCACTACAAAAGCACTTTTCTTGATTTCTTCAATAGATCTACGGATTACCATGGATGCTCTTAGTCGCATCTCCACATCCAAAAAGGCCGAGGGTTCATCAATTAAGTATATATCAGCGGGGGTAGTCAAACAGTCAGCAATTTTTACTCGCTGTAACTCTCCTCCACTTAATTCATTTAGATACTGATCAGCTAATCGACTAAGATCAAAATTATCTAAAATTCTCCGTTTATAGGTGGCAGCAAACTCTCCTGAAGCTTTTATCTTTCTTAGGATGGTTTCAACTTTAATATCCTTCTCACCCATGAAATATTGAGGTTTTAATGCTACTTTCAGTTGTTTAATATCCACTTTTCCATAATCCGGGGCGATTTCGTTGGCAATGAGATTAATGAAGGTGGTTTTACCAATCCCGTTGGGACCCAAAATTCCGATTACTTCCCCCGCATGTATTTCTCCTCCATAAACAGTTAATTTAAACTGTCCTAGAGTTTTAACCATATCCGGATATTCAAACAATACATTTCCCGATGAAAATATGGTTTCACTGGGTGGTCTGGTATGAAATTCGATAGCTTCTTCCCGAAATCGCATATTTTCATCCCGTATATACCCTCCAAGATAAGTATTAATACCTACTCGGACCCCATGTGGATGTGAGATAATCCCATAAGCACCAGAGGAACCGTATAATAATGACACATAATCACTTAAATAATCCAGAATAGCTAGGTCATGCTCTACTACTACAACAGTCTTATCTTGGTGGGATAATTCTCGTATAGTTTCGGCCATCTTAATACGTTCCTTTACATCTAAATAGGAAGAAGGTTCATCAAAAAGATAGCAAAAACCTTCCCGCAATACTGCAGCTGCGATTGCGAATCTTTGAAGTTCACCTCCACTAAGGACAGATACATCCCGATCAAGGATCTTTGTTAATGATAAGGCGGATGTGACCCAGTTAAAAGCTCCTCGTTCATCAATTTTCTTTAGAATTTCACCCACTTTACCCGATACCTTCTCAGGTATCTCGGTGATGTTTTGTGGTTTATAAATTACTTTTTGTTTTTGTCCTTTGATATTTTCTAAAAATCCTTGCAATTCGGAACCGCGAAAATAAGTGATAATGTCATCCCATGTAGGTAGCTCATCACCACTTTCTTCAAACTTTCCTAGATTCATTTTAATTTCTCCAGCGAGAATTTTTAAGGCGGTAGATTTACCAATTCCGTTTTGTCCAATTACTCCCAAGACTTTTCCCTTTTTCGGAGTTAACATCCTAAACAAGCTAAATCCGTCTGGAGCATATCGATGAGTACGATCTTCTTTTAATTCATCAGGAACATTTACAATAGTAAAACAATGGAAAGGACATTTTTTTACACACATCCCTGCTCCTGCACACAAGTTTTCGTGAAGATGGGGGTACCCATCTTCTTCCAAAGTGATAGTTTCAATTCCCGTTCTACACTGAGGGCAGTGCTTTATGCACGGTTTTAAAGGTCCAGTTGCACATTTCTTAGGTTTACAGATATCTCGATTTAATACTGCAATTCTCAAGGGGGTTCACAATGAATAACATGGTAAATTGTAAAAATTTTTCTGTTATCTGCCTTTAGAGAGTACGATCTTAATGAGTGAGGAATATGCAATTCATTGGTTAGAAGATGTCGTCCACGAGATTATTGCTCGAAATCAACATCCTATTGTTCTTTCTGCAGGAAAGACCACTTCTGGTCATGTCCACTTGGGATTTATGCGAGAGGTAATTATTGGCGATGCTGTTCGCAGAATACTAAGAAAGATGCGAAAAGAAGTTATTTTTCGGATATTTTTGGATACATATGATGCAGCGAAACGTTTTCCTCCTTATATTGATACAAGTTATGCGAAAAAATATCTAGGACATCCTTTTGCATTAATTCCTTCACCATTTGAGGATATTAAGGCAGATTCTTATGCAGAATATTTTGGGAAAGAACTAGTTAATTCGTTTCCCAATTTTGGGATTGTTATTCAAGTTATTTGGACCCACGCATTATATCACCAACCAGAAATGCAAGAACAGATTCGTATAGGCCTAAAGAAGGCAGATGAAGTAAAAGAAATTATTTTGTCCCACTTAACACATGCATTATCCGAGGATGTAAAAGAACAAAGATATGATAGCTATAAAAATTGGATGCCCGCAATGGTAGTATGTGAATCATGTGGGAAAACCCAAATTAAAAATAAGAATGGAGAAATTACTCCCAATCGTGTCGTTCATTATAACGAAGAAAAAGATACAGTTACCTACCAGTGTCCCGCTTGTGAACATTCTGGAGAGGTCGCAATCTCCAGTGGTTTAGTTAAACTCAACTGGCGTTTAGACTGGCCAGCAAAATGGGCTTTAGTACCGAAAAATGTGTTTGAATGTTCGGGAAAAGATCATTTTACAAAAATTACGGGATCGTGGGACGTAGCAATCGATTTATGCAACCAAATTTATAATTACCGAGGTCCCGTTGGTTTAGGTTTTGAATGGATGAGATTAGGTGACAGTGATATGGGAACGAGTAGGGGGGTTGTATTTATGCCAAAAACCTATTATTCTATGGCAGAACCAGAACTTTTACGAATGTTAGTATTGACAACAAATCCCTCTAGGCATATATCGTTTAGGATTGAAGAACTCTCTTTATTATATGATGAATTTGAACGAATTGAACGTATTTATTATGGATTAGAAGAACCCTTTGATATTAAAAAAAAAATTGAAGATCAAAAATTCAAAGTAACAAAGGAAATTGTCGAATTATGGGAAGAAGAAATTAAGAAAGAAATAAGTGTACAATTAAAACAAGAATCCAATGTAGAGGAAAGGAAGAAACTCGCACAAAAACAGAATTCTCTCATTAAAAAAACCCTAGATCAAAGAAAGCAATCGGAATTACATAGTGCTACAGAGGAACGATTAAAGTCTATTGAAAAAACTGAAACTGAAGAATACAATAGACAAAAAAAAGAAATCGCGTTTCTTTATCCTTTAATCCGTGCTAAGCGGGTTCAAAAACGCTGTCCTCCACAGATTCCTCATAAATTTCTTGTGAATATGGTACAATTAAGGAAATTTCTGAGTTTTGAAGAGATTATGAAAAAAGCCCAGAAAACTCAAGTGCAGAAACAAATTCATGTATCGATCTCGAAAAACCTACTACGTAGACGATTACGGCAAACTTCTAACTGGTTGAATTATATTAAATCTATGATTGAAGAGGAAGAGGACCCAAACGAAAAAAAGCGATTAGAAAGTAAAGTAGATCTTTTCGAAATTCCAAAATCCGTCCCCCAATGGGTTGTTCAAGAATTAAGTGACATACAAAAGACGAGTTTAGGATTATTTTCTGATTGGTTGCACTCAATACAGGAGATTACAGAGGAGAATCTTAAAAATACTATGATAGGAATTCGTGATAAAACAGGAATCAATGCAAAAAGTTTGTTTGAAGCGATCTATTTGGTATTAATTGGAAGACAAGTAGGACCCCGATTAGGCCCTTTTATAATATTAATGGATTTGCAGTGGGTTCAAGATCGGTTTAAAAGGTTTCAGAACTAGTTCCGAATTATTGTAACACGAGTGTTAAAATTAAGATTGTCGCCATCGCTACGACTGCAACTCCAATCATAATAAACGTGCGAATTTTTCCTTTTTTATCCCGTTTTTTTACGACATCTTGACATTCTTCGGAACAATATTCCTCACCTGGATCAACCATACGATTGCAGACGGGACAATGTTTATGGGGATATACAGTAGAGGATGTCTCAGTATCTTTCAATTTATCAAATTTGTAGGATTTTTTACTCATACTTATCACAAAGCGTATTTGTATCAACTTGGTATGAAAATTAAACTTTCGTGATTTAATGAAGGCGGAAAAAAAAATTAAAAAATTAGGATCGGTTAGGATCATACTAAAAACCAAAGTGTGATCGAAATGGTAGAGGAAAAGAAACAAACAAATATGGAATCTGATACTCCTACAGAGAAAAGCGCTGAAACAAAAAAATTTTTATTCCATTGTACCCAATGTGGTTGGTGTTGCGAAAATCGAGGACCTATTCCCATTACATTTTGGGACCTTGAAATGTGGGCAAAGAATGGTGTGTTAGATAACTTCATCCCCTATTTGAAAATTTTCAGGACTGAATCCGGCGGGTTTGATCTTATTCTTGCACCCTTGAAGTTTGATCCTTATAAGAAATATGTAGAAAAACAACAAGAATTATTGAAAAAACAATTGGAACAAACAGAACAAAAAGAATCTGAAACAGAATCCTCCGAAAAGGAAGAAGAAGAAGAAGAAGAAAACACTACAGAGACGGATAAAGTTGATCAGAAAGAGGGGGATGTTGATGAAAAAAGATGTCCGTTATTTAATATGGAAAAACGTGAATGTTTAGTATACCAATTTCGACCATTGAGTTGTAGGACCTATCCCTTAGAATTTGATGGGGAGGGATATAATGTCGTTGATGAAGACAATTGCGAAGGAATTGGTCAAGGTCCGATGACTAAAGAAGATCTGAAAGAAATGCGGGAAAATGCTAAACGAACCTATACCGAAATGAAAACGATGCAGATTTCTATTCCTGTGCTTTTTAATGTGATCCGACAAGACTCTATATTACGACAACAGATGCAGACGGAATTTTGGTACGAAATGTATCAAGAGCAGCTAAAGGCAATGGAAAGCATGGATCCTGAAGATAAGAAAAAATTAGACGAAATTCTATCACGAAGTCGGAAAAAAGAAATGGAAGAAGAAGAAGAAGAAGAAAAAGGAGAGACTTCTTCCTAAGAATGAAAAATTTATAACTCGAAGGGAGAGATTGTATCTTTCCCAAATTTTCCCCTCATTTGAAACAATTCCTTACGAGAATTTTGTAATGTATTCCAAAATTCCTCCGGAATTTCATGCTCCGTTGAATAAAATTTCTCAATACGTTCTAATTTTTTTAGAAGTTTGCCGATACGAAGGGAAAATTGATATGCGTACTGTTCTTTTGTATAAATTCGATTTAACACATCTTGAAATAGGAGTTTTAAATCTTCATAGTGAGGTATGAATCCGATTGGGGTTTTTATAGCATCATATTCTTTGTGCACACGGCCTTCTGCCCATAATACCCAGATCTTCTTGTCTACTTTCTCATTACAATAGGTTTCATCTATTTTTAGAAAATAATTTGTAGCGAAAATTCTTGGAGGGTGTTTTAAGCGTGCTCCAAATTTGTAATGATTTGAGAGATATTCACCCAATGATACCACGAGAAAATCCAGATTTGCCATGGGGTTAAATTTTGGTACACCAGTTTCTCCTAAAGTGGCAAATGTGGTTTCAGACTCAATGGTAGCCCCAATAAATACTCCATGTTCCCAAGATAGGCTTTCATGTATTGGTACATTCGTATCTGAATCCCGTCCCCCATAAAAAATACCTTCAACCCGAACGCCATCGGGATTATTTAGATTCGGATCTATGTTTTGAAGGTCTCGTATGCGTATGGTATATCGTGCATTGGGATGAGAGACAGGTACTATGTTTCCATTTTCATCCCTAATGCCTTTTGTCCAATCTCCAAAATGATTCCGTCCCGATTCTGGACATGGTATGCCCATACCTTTCCAATAAGGTTTTCCTTCATGTATAAGGACATTAGAGAAAATTAATTCTCGAGGAGTGACGAGAACATGATGGATGAATGGATCATCCCTAGGATTTACATCTTGAATAATACCAAAAATGCCTGATTCAATATTTACAGCATGTGCATATGCCTTTTTATGATCACGGATGTAGACAATATCATCACCTACCACGGTCTGTCCCGGAATCATTGCAGTGGAGGTCTTTCCCGACGCGCTTGGGTAAGCCCCACAAAAATAAGTGGTACGTTTTTTTTCTGCAGGACGTACACCCATAATAAACATATGTTCGGTCAACCAATCTTGCTTATTTGCTTTATAAATCGCAAGACGGAGGGCGTGTTTCTTTAATCCAAGACTATTGCCCGCGTATTGGTTATTAACTGATAATACTTTATTTCCTAGCAGATCGATATAGATTCGACGTTTATCGATATTCTTAGAAACTTTATTTTCTAGTTGACCAGCAGAATGCACAAATAGGAAAAAATTATCACTTCCTTGCAAACGTTTAAATTCCTGAAATCCATTTCGGTATAATATATCCTCTGAATGGGCGATATAAAAGGAGTCTGTGATTTGCATCGCACATTGAGTAAATCGGGAATTTACGGGGCCTAATGCAAAGAAACATACTACCATTTCTTTTCCTCGCATAGCACCTTTCATAATATCTAGAACTTCTCGTAATCCTTCATCCCGATCCATTGTATTCAATCGATCACTTAGTACTACATCTTTATTGATTAGGATTTTTGTATTCTTCACATCTCGTGCTTGATCATAGTATCCATCAAAATGTACGGTGTGGCCTGGAATATCAAGGGGGATTTCATCGCCCACTTCAATTGCTTTTTCCCGAATATATTTGAAATCTTCTTCTTGATCCGTAATGACTTTAATACTAGAGGGTTGAAGCAATTCTGCATAAGTTTCAACTATCGCAACAATATGATCATTTTTTAACTGATTTAATCGCTGTAGAGTATTCCCATCTAGATGAGTCATTTTTTTCACATTACATTCTAAGTAGGAATACAAATGATGATTTGATCTTTTAAAATTTTACCAATGAAGGGTAAAAAATCTCAAGAAAATGATGTTTGTATGGGAAAAAAGAGGGAATTGGCTGCATAAGATAAAATTATGCAGTTATTTTCACAATAACTGATCCTCGCCCTTAAAAATGTACTAAGTGTTTGGAAAAATACCATGATTTTTATAATAGTGATCCTTATTCGCTAAATTCGAGTATCCATATTATATTAATGGTTTATTGTCACCCACCATATATAAGATTCGCAGGAACGTCTAGTGTGTCAGATTAACCGTGCTGAGGGTGTCCACAGTAGGGGCAAACTTGATAGGACCTTGGTATTTTCCTCCCGCAATTCATGCAATATGAATAATCTTCATTTGAATAATCCATTGATGTGTCAGAAGAGCCAGAGGAATCCATTAGAGATTTTGATTTCTGTCTTCTTGTTTTCGAAACGAATGCAAAAGCGAGCGCAATTCCAATTATACCAAGCACTACGATAATAAGGGGTAAATACTCAAGGAAAGAGGACCAATCGAAAACAATGTCTACATTCATTAAAATTAAATAATCAACGCTTCCTCCATCAGTGTCCCGAACAGTTATCCATAAGATCGAAAAATACCTCAAATCATCTGAAGATTCTTGAGAAACTTCTAAGGACCCACTAGAACCTGAAAAAGAAAGTGTTTTTGGTAGTTTGAATTCTCCTTGAAAATCTTGAGTAGCGGACTGGAATGCCAAAATTTCGGTGGGAATAGATTGAGGCAAAATTCTATCAAAAAAAGAGTCTCCTGATACAGCAGCAGTGTAATATACAATGGCATATAGTTCACTCCTTGAATCTTCGAATCCTACAGATTCTTCAGCCGAAACTGTTATATCGATTTTTCCTATATCATTTACTGGAATAATATAATATGATTCTTCGGTCTGGGTATCACTAAAGGCGAAATTATTGAAATATGAATCATCTTCTTGAAATTCCGGTGCTAAATTTGATATACGAAACACCGATCGAGTAACTTCAAAATTTGTATAATTATCCAAGGACGTAGCAATGGCGAAAAACACAAATAATCCACTTTGCTCTTCCCCTGTTACACTAAATACATAATCATACGAAATACCAGATGGGGTTAAATTTACTAAGTATTCCTTTCCAGATTTAAGACTATAGATTGATTCCGTAATTAAGCTTGCCGATAAATCGGTTGTTAAATTGGGTTGATTACCAGTATATTGAATGGTGTTAGAAGATCCTGGAGACCGATTGATCTCACGATTGGATATAATAGGATCCCCTATTTCAACCAAATAGCTATCATTTATCCGATATAAGGGGTATTCTTTGCTGATTACTCCAGACGGAGATGAAATATTAAGTTGAATTGTATAGTGACGGTAATCAGTTAATCCCAAAGAAAAGGATAAATTTGAATATACTCCATTTCCATAAGAATCCAGTATTAATGGTGTTTTGGTATTAATCGGAGAAATTATGGTAGCATTCAATGAATCTCCGTATACCCGATTATTAATAGGTAAGTGCATGATAGAGTCTGTTAGGGAAAGATACATTTCTAAGGTACCCTCGGTTTGTATAGTTGCGTTGAATTTGGTTGCAATGATATAATCATTTTGTTCCTGTGTGTTCATATACTCGAATAGGTTTAACAAGATTCGATTATGGTATAATGAATTCCCATTTTCATATACATCATTCCGTAACCAATGAAAATCCGACCAAACCACAACTTTCCCCCCCGTTTCGGATTCATGGGATGCAACAATTGTTTTATTTTGATGGGTGGCAATAGATTGTGCATCCTCACCCGTTCCGAGTGTGGCACCGAACCAGTAAGTGAAGTGATCTCCTATAGAAAAAATGGATGAACTGGTATCAATTTCCGATATATTATATTTTTTTAAAATATACCCAAATCCAACATCCGTGTAGTCAAAGATGTTTTCTGAATTGATATTTATATCCGTATTCAATTGAGTAAGAAGAATGTTAATAGAATTTACTGCAATGGTTTGATATCGTGTTCCAAGAATTAAAATGGACCCCCCTTTATCAAAATATGTGTGTAGTGCATCTATTTCCGAATCAGTGTAAGGTATAACCGGGGTTTGTAATACAATAATGTCGAATGTAGACAATAGATCTGGTGTCAACAATCTTGAAGTTAATTGATCTTGCCTATTAATTGTCCAATTTTCCATTAGATATTCCAATTGATACCCATTTGCATGAAGATCTTTCATAGCCTTATAGATCTCGATCTGAGAGTACCCACTCGGCCATTCAGGATAGATGTCATTTAAACCGTGTAACGAATCGAAATACACCTTTCCTATCGGATACATGATATCCACTTGATAATCAATTTGTTCTAAAAGGATACCAGTCCCCGAATCATTTAGCCAAATTGATCCGAATTCCATCCCCGAAGTAGCATTTTCTAGAATTTTCATTTCAAATTGAACATGTTGTACAGAATGGTTAGCAAAGGTGACGAATGTGGTAATTGGGGTGATTCTTATATCGGTTGAAACCGATGAGGTGATTGTAAGGGATAAAGAGGAGTTTTTCGCTGAGTAAATTGAAATATTGAATCGTTGGGTATCACCAGGATATGAGATCATGTCAAACGGTTCGTACGGAAGGCGATCTGGAAAGGCTTGCACAAAGTTATAGGGATCTCCTAATGAGTTTAGCCAATCTATCGAGGCGCTCACATTTATGATACCAGCACCAATTCCATTTGCCCCATACTTATCCAAATGGGCTTCAGGAAGATATGCTCCGTGATAGAGAGCAGCCCGTACTCCTTCAGGTGTTAAATTTGGATACGCTTCTAAAATAAGCGCAATTGCACCAGAAACCATGGGTGTTGCCATACTAGTGCCTGAAAGTGTGATATAATCCGAATTTGGTTGTGCGCCGTCAATTTGGCTATTAGTATATCGAATTCGATATCCTAATAAGGAGTCATGAGCTTCTGGTGCAATTATGTCTTGTCCAGGTGCTAAAATATCGGGGACAATATGGTTCATATAGGAAGGTCCTAACGAGCTAAAACTAGTGAGATCTAGGTCACGATTAATTGCACCCACTGAGATAACGGAGGGAATAGTAGCTGGATGAACAGCAGTAAGAAACTGCGGACCATCATTTCCGGCAGCTGCAACAGATACTATTCCATTTCTTGCTGCCGCATCAAATATCAGTGAAAAGGGATTGTAGACATCTTGTTGGCGTATGGTACGAAAACTCATACTTATAATATCTGCATTCTTTTGAGTGATAATCCAATCTATAGCATCCAATAAGTCTGAATCTCGAATTCCGCCGTAATTATTCAAAGTTTTTACGTTTAGAATCAATGCACCTGGTGCAACACCTTTATATTTACCCGATGATGATGCTCCCGTCCCCCCTGCGATTCCCGCAACATGTGTACCATGTCCTTCTGTATCTCCTGTGTCAAAGGGATCCCGAGATCCCTCAAAAGTAGCAAAATTTGCATGGGTAATAGGGACTGATTTGGATGAAAAATCTGCATGATCAGAATATATTCCAGTATCAAGAATTGCAATTCTGATTCCAGATCCATTGAATGGTACATTGGTGACTCCAATTGCATCCAACCACCAGTTTTCTTCATCTAGTAGATCTGCACCCGATGGAGTCTCTTGAAGATGAACGGGTTGTATAGTATCGAGGAAGAATTTATGAAATTCCAGAGAATCTTTTATGGTTTCTTCATAGTGTAGCAATTCTCCAATGGTTGTTTCGATAAGTGCAACGGCTACATTTTTATATTGTTTCTTCAAACTATAAGTAAACCCTACACGATCTAACGCTTTTTTCTGTCCGTTATGACTTATATCATCCGTAAAGACCACCAATATATTTTCCTTTTGATTTTCTTTGATTGTTCCAGCATGAATTTTTTTTAACAAAAATTCCCCATAAATTGTTGAATATGGCATTAAGATATTAGCACTGGATTCTTCAAGAGAAACTTTTTCATCAATACTATCGTAGATTATATTTTTCGCTAATTGTTGATACGGTGATATGCTGAAATTAATGCGGGAATGAGGTATTTCTCCATCTCCGTTAATGATGAAAATCGGGCTAAGAAACAAAAGCAAACCGGATATAGAGATAATTGCTAAGCGTAATCGTTTGTGAATATTTCTCGACACGATGCTTCTTCCTTTATTTTTCATTGATCTTATTAAAAATTGCCTTTAGGTCATCATGGAGTGATTCCTTAAAATATATGACTGATATAAATCCTAAACTTTTGTGTCCTAAAATCTATCAATGTTTGGTAATTGACCAAAAAACTATTTAATTAGGTAGTCAAAAAACTAGCTATTTAGGAGGTTATATTTTGGAAGAAATGCGAAAGAAATTAAAAATTACCGACAATACCCTGCAAACCTTGAATGATTTTATTTTAGATCCGGATAACAGACTGATAAATGATCTACTACAAGTGGTGCAAGAGTATGGAGGTGCCGATGAGATTAACCAGAGGGCATCTAAAGCTCGGAAAATGGAAAATTTGATGGAAAAATTAGAAGAAATCAACTCTACCTATGTAAATGATGTTAAATGGCTTCAGAACCAGGAAGAAACTCATCAATTTATTCGGGCTACTGATTTTCAGAAAAATATTCTCGGAGAAGACTATAGTTCCTCTGATTTTAATGATGATCTTGCTGTCACTCTTGAACTTTCTGCAATTCAATATTTTCCATTCTTTATTGATATGACAAAACGCGCTATTAAACATCAAAAGCTTATGCCTGGGCGTGTAATACGTGTTCGAAACATGAAAGAACAAGAAAGGGATGGTGACTTGGTTGCTATGGCTGCTGCAATGCAAATAATAGGAGCATCCTATGTAGAAACCTTAGACACAAAAGGAACAGCCCCCGGCCCAGATGGATTACCTGTAAACATACATTTGGGAGGGGCTGAAACCATAACAGGATATTTTGGAGGGGTGGGTCAACCTAATGATTATGCAATAAAGTGGATTAAAGAATTTCTCTATTATTATACCAACTACGGAGTTAAACAGGTTCTAAATGTCAATCCCGGGACAGTGCTATTAGGATATTTTCTCCATAAAATAGGAATCGATAATGAATTCAAAATTTCTGTGTATATGGGGAATGATAATCCTTATTCTTGTTTGTGGACTTTACTAACCGCAAAATTATTTGCTAGAGAGGACGGGACCACGCCCCTTATTGGATTTAATTTATCCAATGCTGTGAATAATGAAACCATTGAGTTTGCTGCGCGGATTCGTAACCAGTTTGGATTTAAAGATGTAGTTCGGCTAGAACATCACGTTACGGAGACGATTAAAAACATCGTTAGGCAACCTTATGATCGTCGGGATGAATTAATAGAATTGGCTAAAAAGGTAACAAATGTAAGTGCTAAGCATGAAGGGGGGGATCCTGAAATTGATCGTAGAAGAAAGCATCCCACTGACATTTTAGATTATTTTTTATCTAAGGAGAAAATTCATGAAATGGGAATCTGGGATGATTTACGGCAAAATCATTTGGATCGATTAGATGCGATCAATACAACTGCCAAACTCTTGACAGAAAATAAACTGTCTTTTCTGGCTGCAAAAAATTTACATTATTATTAATACTAAATAGAGTAAAGAGGAAAAATGATGTCAAAATTTAACTTTAGACCAGAAGGCGTAATGCCTGCCCTTGTTACACCGTTTAACAAAGATGAATCAATTAATGAAGAACAATTACGGGCACTTGTTCGTAGACATATTGAATTAGGGGTTACAGGGTTGGTGCCATGTGGTACGACGGGAGAATTTGTCAATATGACTTTTGAGGAACGCCTTAAAGTTATAAAAATCGTAGTGGATGAAGCGAATGGAAAAGTCCCAGTAATTGCAGGGACGGGTGAAACAGGAACACAATTAGTCGTTGATGCTACAAAAAAAGCCACGGATCTAGGTGCAGATGCAGCAATAATTGTATCGCCATATTATTTGAAACCCAAAGCAAAAGGATTATACGATCATTATGCGACAATTGCTGAAAAAACTGATATCCCGATAGTCATTTATAATATACCCATTTGTACTGGATACAGCATACCATGGACAGTTATCGAAGACTTAGTAGATATTGACAATATTGTCGCCGTGAAAGATTCTAGTGGAGATCATCGATATTTTGCAGCTTTATTAGAAAAAGTCAGTGATAAAATCTCGGTATTAATTGGATGGGATGAGAATGTCTTGGCTGCTTTTACTGGAGGAGCTGCTGGACTGATTCTGGCATCAGCAAACGTGATTCCAGAGATATATCTGGAGATGTTTGATCTTGTAAAGAAGAACAAGTTGATAGAAGCACAGAACCTGATGAAAAAAATCCAAAAATTTACGCGCATGATTGCTGGTACGGGTGCACTTGGAGTTAAATCTTGTTTGAATATGATGAATGTACAGGTCGGAAAATGCCGTAAACCGATTATAATGGGAGATTCCTTATCATATGAATTACGGGATGAGTTTCGCATAGAGTTAGAAAAATTGGGTTATATTCAAAAGCGGGAAATCAAGTTCGAATTGGATGACAAGAAACTGACAAGTAGATTTTACAAAATTGGCGTTACTCCAGAAATTATCAAGAATTTCGATCTGAAAGTCGGAGAATCGTTGATTGGGGAGCGAATAGAATTAGCCCATATCGATTTACTGATTGGCGATAAAAAAGGCCCTGTAGGACAGGCTTATGCTCGTATTTTAACAGAATCTAATAAGGAAGAACAAGAAGGATTGCAAGTAATTCTTGAACCGAATATACAAGTCAAACCTGCTACAATTATGATACCTACAGTAAAACCCTCTTCTTTGCGTCATGCAAGCTTGGTTTATGGGCCTGCACAAGCAGCGATTGCAAAAGCTGTAATGCAATGCGTTGAAGATGGGATTTTGGCTGAAAAATTATCTGAAGATCTCGTCATGATTGTAAATGTCTTTGTTCATCCCTCTGCAAGCAGTCGAAAGCGTATATTTATTAATAATTACAAGGCAACACGTAATGCAATTCGTAAAGCTATGGAAGGGCAACCTAATGTAGAAGAGGCTTTAGAAAACAAGGAAAGTGCACGACATCCCTTACGGAATGACCCGTAATTATCTTTATTTTTCTTGTTTGGGAAAAAATTCACAAAAAACTAGAAAGTAAAGAACAATTTCATTATTTTTGAGATTAACTTTCTACCTCTTCTTCTTCCTCTTCAGAGATTTCCCCGAAGATCTCATCCAACTTATCAGCTTTCATGTCATCAATACGTTTGATGAACTTTTTCCACGAATCCTTATCATTCAAAGTATTGCGTTTTTCATCCACTAATTTGTTGATCAGTTGGATAACTAAATCCGAATTTGTTCGGGCTTGTTTTTGTATCTTCACAAAATAATCTAACGTCATTGCGATCTCTTCAGGTAATGTGAGTACCACCTTTCGATTATTTTCAGTTTTTGGTCTGCCCATTAAGATCGCCTTTTTTTTGATTTAGATACTGATTTTTTGTCGTTTTGGAAAAATTTTTGATTTTATTCACGTAATACCTGTGAGAAATAATGTCGGCTCATGAATTTGGAATAAGTTTCCTGATCATGTTGTTCAAGGAATTCTTTATTAACTGGAGATTGATATTCCGACATTATAGCGAGAGATGGATTATCATTTGCTGTGTTAACCGGCTTCACGTATTCATATAGTTCTTGGAATAGCTCAATTCGTCGCAATTCTTTTCCAGTGACCTTTCTTTCCAATGTTTCTTCAAACCTATTCACATCGACACATTTCGACATTTTTTCAGATTCATCCCGTTTTTAGTTATTAAGTAATTAGTTGATCCAAACACACATATTTAAATATGTCGTAAAAACATAATATTTATTGTATATCAATGAAATAGATATGATCCAAATCAAATTCTAAATCGCATTTCTTTGCGTGGAAAGTGTTTAACATGGAAAACAAAAACCTAAACGAAATAGAAGAAGAAAATCTGAATCCTTTACAAGAAGATCTTGTAGGTATTTTGAAAAAGAACGGTCCACTTACTAGAAGTCAAATGGTAGATATGTTAAGTAAACCAAGGACTACAATCTATGATAATCTTTCGGGTTTAATTAACAGAGATATGGTAAAAAAATTCTCTAGACAAGTCAATACTCGTGGTAGACCTGTGGTATTCTTTAAACTTCACGAAGAGTAATTTTACAACAGTTTAATTTTTATTTTATTTTATTTTTTTATATTCCACGATTTTTGTTTGAATAGGATTTTTAACTCCAAATTAACGATTTATTGCACAAAAACGAAGGAATAAATTTTTTCTAAAGTACTAAAGTAATGTTACAAATTTTAGAAGAGAGTGAAAAATGGTCGATTTTGAGCTGAGTAAGCTGTTAAATTACTGGATCACGCATAACAATTCACACATAAGAAATATGGAAAAATGGATAACAAGAATTAAAAATTCTGTTTCTGAAGAAATAGGAGAAAAATTGATAGACGCAATTCAACATTTAAATGAAATGAACAATCTATTGGAATCTATAAAAATACATGAGGAAACAATTAAATACGATAAGACTACGGAAAAAATGAAGACACAACAAGTAAAGTCATCAGTTGATACTCTAAAGACGATAAAAACTTTTAGATTGAAACAGATAGGAGTAATTCGGACACCCTACACAGACAACGCACCCTATCAACCAATTCAAGAAGATCAAGGTTTATTTAAAATTGTTATTGATCCCCAATATGTTGAGGGAATTCATAAACTCGAACAATTTCGTTATATTTATGTACTCTATTATGTTCATCGCATTATCCAGAATCCAAGAAATGTCATTTCACCTTCTTGGACAGAAGGAATGAATGTAGGAATATTCGCAAGTAGGTCACCAGTTCGTCCAAATTTAATAGGGCTTAGTGTTGTCCAGGTAAAAAAAATTTCAAATGATACAATTTTCACAACGGGGTTAGATGTTTTTGATGAAACACCTTTACTTGATATAAAACCGTATATTAAAGATTTAGATTCAAAATGTGATGCAAATTATGGATGGATAGAGGATTTAGATGAATATGAACATCTTCTTCTGCATATTAAAGGAATTCCTCATGATTATTAAAGATAAGATCTCAAAATTTCCACTGTAAAAACAAAATATCTAGAGAGAGATCTATTTCCACTATTTCTACTATAAATAAAATATACAAATAATATATTTTATTTAATAAAAAAAATATACCCCATTGTTTTTCATTTTCATTTTATTTATAGATCTCTAACAATCCATTAATCATAATTTCCTTAGAGGAACAAGCAATTAGTGAAAAATAATGTCGGATCTATACTTACATTAGAACCAAGGCTTCAATGAAAAACTTCACATCATAAAAAAAAAATTTCTCCAGGTTTTTTTCTTGAATGTAATTTTACAGTTGAACTAATTCTCTCTCCAACCCTGTCCTTACAAAATTTATATATTAAAAAATTTGCATGTTTTGAAATCAGCTTCAGTTTGCTCTTCTATAGTCATTTTTCTCTCACTTATAATGAGAGAAATCTCGATATCAGTTTCATCATTAGCTACTAATTATTATTATTGTTGATATTTATCGTATCTCCTCAAAATTCTTTTAATTTTTATAATTTTGATCATAATTTTTTTAAATTTCTTTAATCAATATGTATTTCGAATTCCTCAGGCTGAATTTGATTCTATCTATACTATTTTTCCTTATCCGACCTATTTCTACGTTAAATCGTTTCCCAAATAAGGTATTAATAGGATACCCATGAGTATACTCATAATGGAATTTCATGGGTTATAGGTGCACCTACGCCAAAAGAACCTATTTGAATTGTTTCGCAAATAGGTTTTTAGCGAAGCTCGTACGGATTAGGACCTTAGCTACAAGATTGATTAATTAAAAACAAAAAAAAGAAGGAGCCTTGCGAGTAATATTTATTTTCCAGCATCCAAATCAGGCTTGTATGTTAAACCCTTCCATTCAGTCGTTTTCTTAAACAATATTTCCAAAGTAGAGAAAATCATCGTTAAAATGAACACAACTTCGAGAATTGGAAGAAACAAATAGGTAATATAATAATGACGTCCTTTTTTATTCCAATAATGAGCAAAAACTAGTAGATGGAGAATATAGATCCCCCCAGTTATCAAAATAAACAAAGATGTATGATAGTGGATGGATAGTAAAATCGCAAATGGCGTGAATATGCCCCATAACACAAACAATGTTGAAATAAGTATCTTTTTTGGCGATGTGATTCTTGTACCCGCATAAAGAACTTTCTTAATTCCCGTCCAGCAGTGTTTAATAGATTCTGGATACATTCTCGAGGATACTAATTCATGATTTTCTAAATAATATAAACTTCCCAATTTAGTTTTTATAACTCTGGCAAATGCATAATCTTCAACTATACTGCCTTTTATGCTCTCATGTCCTCCACTTTCTTCATAAGCTTGACGAGTGAATAACATGTATTGTCCAGAAGCTAAGAAACTTCCTTGATTTTTACGATTGTTTACGTTTTTTGATCCCCCTGACGCTACATGAGACATGAAATAGTAGACTGGAACGATGGATTCCCAGTACTTTGACATTTTTTGATAAGGTAGAAGAGTTAATAGTCCTGCATTTGTCTCTTTACTGATGCAGACTAATTTCCTTAAAGACTCAGGTTTGTGTTCTGTATCAGCATCTGTGAACAATAACAATTCACCTTTTGCTGCTTGATATCCAAGATGACAAGCCCAACTTTTCCCAACCCAGCCTTCTGGTAATCTTTCACTAATTTTAATGCAGTCTGGGTCAAGATATTGACTAGCAACATCAACAGTAGAATCTTTAGATCCACCATCCACTAACACAATTTCATAATTCGGATAATCCAACGATTTTAGCGATTTTAAGCACTTACCAATGTTTTTTTCTTCATTATATGCTGGAATTATAATACTTACGAATGGTAAATCGTATCGTGAACTCTTAAAATCAAATCCATTAGAATCATATCCAAAGGTTATCCCCCCATAATAAAATAAAATTATTATCTCGATGGAGAAATATATTGTAGCAAGAACATTTAGGATTGTTATATCCACATAGCTCACCCAATTCTACGAATTAGATTGGAAATCATAAGATTTCCTTTTTTTTTAATATCCGACACTGCCAGTGTTGCGAACAATTTATTAAAAGATAAATCTATTTATATAACTATTGATTTGAATTTGTTATATGCTAGGAACTGTCAATTGAAAGTTAATCTTATTTAAACAATCCTTTAAAAGTGAAATTCATGGGAACTCAAAAAAACTACACTATAAGAAAATTCTCACCAACTCGCAGAATAATGACTGATTATTACGAAATTGCAGGTGAAAATCATCGTGTTATGGGATTAGTGGAGCTAGATATTTCGAAAGGACGAAAACGAATCCGTGAACTCAAAGAAGCGGGAAATAAAGTTAGCTTAACAAGTTGGGTAGCTAAGTGCGTCGGGAAAGCTGTGTCTGAGGATAAAAGATTTAATACTTTTCATAAAGGTAATCACAAAATAATAACTTTTAACGAAGTGGATATGAGTGTGATGGTTGAGATCCCTAAAAAAGATGGAGGAAAAGTGCCATTCAACCACTGTGTTCGAAATATCGATAAGAAATCCATTTTAGAAATTAACAATGACATAAGAAAAATACAGGAGAAGAAGATTGAAGAGACTGAACAATTATCAAGGGATTCTTCCGCAAAATATACAGGACTTTACATGCTGATTCCCACTTTTATTAGGAGAATAGCTATGCGTCAAATGTTACGCAATCCTTTTTATGTAAAAAAGATCATGGGCACTGTTGGCATATCTACTATCGGAGAAACATTTAAAGGAAACACAGGATGGGCTGTAGGCTTTGGAGATAAAACATTAAATGTTATTTTAGGTGGTATTGTTAAGAGAGTAGTCGAGACTGAAAATGGTATTGAAGGACGTGAATTTTATTGTATGACCTTTCTATTTGATCATTCATTAGTAGATGGAGCGCCTTGTGCAGCATTTGTAGCTCGAGTCGCGGAACTACTGAAGGAAGCATACGGTCTGAAAGATATTAATGCAAAAGATTGAGAATTTTACTTTCCATTCACAAATAAACGGTTAAAATATGAAATCCTGTAAACTTCCAAATGGGGAAACATGCTATTATATCGATAAACTTTCTGCTTTGAAATCATATGAAGAGATATTTAATGCATGTATTTATGAAAACCATGGATTAGGCGTAAAAGATGGAGATCTTGTATTTGATGTAGGTGCAAATATTGGTATGTTTACTCGATTTATTTCAAAAAAAGCAAAAGATCTAACAATTTACACATTTGAACCAATTCCAGCAATTTTCAAAGTTCAAGAAAAAAATCTCGAACTGATAAAGAGAACACATAAGTTTCAGCTATTCAATATAGGATTAGGAAATAAAGAAGAAAATATTGAAATCAATTATTATCCCAGAGCTATAACTCTTTCTGCAATCATTCCTATAGATTTAAAATTGGCACTGAAAAACTCCCTTGAAAATTGGGATCAAATAATTGAAATTGTATCGTTCGCGCGATTCATACCAAAATTCCTAAGAAAACCATTCACGAAATTAGCACACAAGTATATGTTCAAAAAAAAAAGAGTTCCCATTAAAGTTCGACCACTTTCAGATATTATTAAAGAAACCAAAGTAAATTCTATTGATTTTCTTAAAATGGATGCTGAAAATTACGAATGGCAAATATTGCAGGGCATATCTGACTCTGACTGGAAATTGATTAAACAAATTGCCATGGAAGTACACACAAATATTGCGGGGGGAAATAACCTATTACAAAAAATTACTAATCTATTGCTTAGTAAAGATTTTACCGTATATCATGACAGAATAGGACAATCTTTCGCTACGGGTGTGTATATGCTCTTTGCAAAGAAAAACAACCTGTTTAAATCTCCACTAAACAATGTATACGCTTAAATTTGAAGTCTTTTTGAAAACAATTGACATCATACTATGTTTCGAGGACCGCCTTATTCTACATCTGATCGGGTGCAAAAATGCGTGATTTATTCTGGTTTATACGTTCCACATAAAAGAACAATGGTTTTAAGTTAAAGGGCTGACATTTACAATAATTCGGCATCGAAAACGGAGAAATTTGTACCTCAATCCTTTGCAAACAGAATCTATTCATTTCCATTAATAGTCAAAAATCTTCTTACCCCGTTAATACATCTTTGTACGACACTTTTAAACCGACAAAAATTACTTGTGATAGAGGGTAAAATGTAATAAATCTGTTAGGACCTGATGAGTTAAATGAGGAGACAGAAGTTTTCAACTTAGAAATCATCATCGAAATTTCTGTCATTATTGAAGGAGTTCTGCATTTCGAAAAGGTTCCTACTCCGGTGTGCTTGGATTTCACAAATTCCGATTCCAAAGCTCCTGCATAAACTATTTTCTTCATAAAACACACCCTTCCTGCCCAATTAAATGAGTCGGTAAACGTTTAAACGTAATACTATCGTAAAACTTAACCAAACGCCAAAGGTAGAGGTTTTCCAAGTATCTACCTATTCTTGTATAGGGTGGCAATCACTCCTTAGGCACAGACCTACACTGTTGTTTGTAGGATAACGGAGTAGGCTTGTAGCGCAGTGGATGAACGAACGTTCTAAAAATCATACGGGATATCACAAGTATAGGATCGAATATGATTACAAAATTTATTCCTTAAGAAAAGGAAAAACCTAGGGAAAATGTAACAGAGGAACTTTTAAAAAATATATATCCATCTGCGATTGGATAAATTACCATTTTCGATATCTTTGATTAACAAGCCTACATTATATTTCCAGTATTCATTCCTTTGAATATAATTATCAACATTCCCGGATAAATTTTGGATAGAACTAATTGAACCATTTAAAAGCTCTCGTGCATCTTTTAACAAAGCTTTGCATTCTTCGACACTCCCTGAATCAAAAGAAAGTTTAGATTTTACTAATTTATCATATGCCTTATAATATTGGTCCGTTAATTTATGATGAAAATCAATATTCTCTTTGTCTTTTATGAATAGAATATGCCAGTATATGATCCATCCAACAAAAAGTACGATCCCTATCGAGCAAAAAACATCAGTAAACCACGCTTTCGATAATCCAATTTCAATAAAACCAATAATGAGTACCATTAGAGCTGACAATATGCTCATGATCCATTTAAACACAGAAGATCGATTTCCAAATAAAACGGGGAATATAATAACAACACCTGATATAGTCAAATTTCTATTAGGAAAACTCCTATCCCAAAAATTGATTGATGAAGTTCCAATTTGATAAAAAGGTTGAATTGTTGAATAATCCCCTAACGGAGGCTCTCTATTCATAAAAATTTGCAAAATTAGGTGAATGATAAAACTTAGACTTAAAACCAACAGATATAAAGTCGCATACCGTGCAACGGGTTCGATTTTTTGTTTATTTTTAGAGGATAAAAAGATAATCAGAATAATTAGACATATCAATCCAATACTTAGAAATAGAAAATAAGTATATTGAAGGGTAGATCCTATCGTCTGAATGAACGGAATCGAATTATATAATAAATACAGTGAGTTTGAAACGTTTTTATCCAGACTCCCATTATTGAATGCTCCAGTAAAAAAAATAACCAAAGTAAAAATCAAACTACTAATCCATAGAAAATATTCTCTTTTATTTTCGATTTTTTGTTCGTTCACATACTCTAGTTCCTTGAGTATAAATGCAGTGAATCGAGAATGATCAAATTTTTGCACTATATTCAACCTAGATGATTATGATGTGTTAATTTTTTTAAGAATTTCGCTTAATTCTTCTTTAGATCTTTCTTTTTTTTCTATTCTCAAGGGGAAAGCCTTGTCATTTTTCCAGCGAGGTATCACATGAAAATGCAAATGATTGATCTCTTGACCTGCAGCCTTGTAATTATTTTGCATGATATTTATTCCATCTGCCTCCAATTTTGTTTTTAACTTGATTGCAACTTTTTTAACCGCACTTAGACATTCTTGCATCTTCTCTTCAGGAAATTCCAATAAACTTATGTAATGATTTTTGGGCACTACAATAGAATGTCCTTTCGTAAAAGGAGATATGTCTAAAAACGCAAGAGAATTCTCATCTTCGTACACTTTCAATGAAGGTATTTCTCCTGATATGATCTTACAAAATAGACAGTTTTTTTCTTCCATATCAACCACATTCCTAGTTGGTTAAGGATGCATAAAAGATGTTTTATATATATTCATGAGTCCAGAAATATTCTTTTAGAGATGAGTTGTTAACCGAATCAATATAAATCTAGAGGGCAAAAAAAGAAAGTAAAACAGAAAAAGCGCTAACGAATTCATGATATCAATTTTTCGGAACTCCAAAAGCAAAAAACAACTCTATTTTTTCCTACTCTCTATTTTTAAAAATTACAATGTTTATTTTTCGATTATAAAGGATTAGGACCGTTCATTCGATGTTATTAAATCAATTAACCGATTACTTCAACAAAATCGTAAAAAATTTTAATTTTGTCCATTCAAACGAATTTTTATTCCAAATAGGCCCCTTAAAAAAATATTACACTGAAAAAGTGATTAAGAAAGTTTTAATAACTCAATACCTTACCACGGAAACAATTCGTAATGCAATAAAGAAAAATTGCAACTTGATTTTATGTCGATTTGGTTTTGATATCCATCACCCCTTCCAAATTGATGAAATAGCTCAAAAAGATCTCTTCCTATTGTTGCACAACAGATTAATGGTTTGCCTTATTCCTGATTGTTTTGATTATCTCCCATATGGGCCTATCCCTTATCTAGCAAATATTATATCCTTGAACTTTTCTCGGTTTTTGATTGACAGGACCTCCTCACTACTGGGGGCAATCTACCAAACTTCTAAAGAAGCCCCTTTAACTCCAATCATTGATAAATTACATCGAAATTTAAATCTAAACCACGTTCAAGTGTTTATAAATAAACATTCGTGGGTTAAGACATTCTTGATTTGTGATATGAATTTTCCTCCTCCTAATTTGGTTTCTTGTGCTAAATATAACAATTGTGATTGCATAATAAGTGCAATTACGACTCCGCACATCTTACATCATCTCCAATTGTACGAAATTTCATTTCTACATATCTCCTTTCACTGCCTTATTGAATCTTCTTTGCATAAATTTTGTAATAATTTATCATTGGAATTTCCAAGAATTGAGTTTGAGTTTTATCCTACCAAGAATCCCTTATCATTTATTCATCGGAAACAAAATCATTAAGGCATTCTTGGTATACACTATTTTATAATTCATTAAAGAGAGAAGAAGAGCATGACATTATTAGAGTATCGAAGTAAAAGTCCAACCATTGCAGAAGGTGCTTTAGTTAGCCCAAATGCGACATTAATAGGGGATGTTCGAGTAGGAAAGAATTCAGTTGTCTGGCCGGGTTCAGTTTTACGTGCAGAATATGCACCTATCATCATTGGGGAATATTGCACAATCTTTGATGGGGCGGTGTTATTTACCCGATCTGAAAAATCTCCGATTACTACAGGGAATTATAGCATAATCGAAACAGGCGCAACTATACTAGGATGTTATTTTGAGGATTTTGTATTAGTTTCTCAGAATTGTCTGATTCATGAAAGGGCTTCCATTGGAGAAGGGGTTATTCTACTCAGTGATAGCGTTGTACCGCCTGGATTTATGGTAGAATCCCGTTCTATTCTAAAAGGTGATCCTGTCCAAAAAATCCGAGAACAAACGCGGAATGATGTGATTAAACATAAAGAGCGCGCAGAACATTTCTCTGAGTTATTTATGAAAATTCAACATCAATTACCTAACGCACAGTCATACATGCTAACCTTAACTGATTTTATGAAGATATTACTCGATAAAGTATCTCTAAGTGAATAATATAACATGTAGATATTCATCAGATTAAAAACGAATGGTGGACAAATTGTATAGAAATGTTTATATGCATAAAACCACTGCTGTATGATGAGTTAACGATCAAACCGGCAGAAAAGATCATTCTGGGCATACTTTACTAACGTAAAGGCTTCTGGTATACATTTCACAAAAAAACAAACAAAAAACCTACGTACTGATTACTCAATAGAAAATTTTAACGTAAATTCGAAAACTCCCGAGATAGTATATATCATAAATTTGTCCGCAAATAAAATCTAAAAAACATAAAAAATCGGTAGGGTCGTATTAAGAATTTCATAACATTAATTATCGTGATAATAAAAAATGGAAGATATCAAGTCCAAATCCACAACTTTAGAAGTAAGAGATGGTCATCACCGATGTCCCGAGTGCAATAGTGATTTCATCATTTCTGATGCACATCGTGGTGAAACTATATGCAGTAATTGTGGTTTAGTAATCGATGATCATATTCCTGATATTGAACGAAATGATCGAAGAGCATTCACCCAAGAGGAAAAAGAAAAACGAGAACGAACGGGTTCTCCTATTTCTGTTTTACTACCTGATATGGGTCTATCAACTATCATTGATTCAAAAGCTAAAATGTCCCAACGAATGAAAAGGGTAATAAAATGGAATTCCCGTATGAGTTGGAATAAACGTAATTTATTGATTGCCACCACAGAGATAAAGAGAATCGGAAGTAACCTAAATTTACCTCTACGTGTCAAAGAATTAGCAGCAAAAATTTACCGAAAAGCCTTCAATTTGAAATTATTACGAGGAAGATCAATAAAAGCTATGGTAGCTGCTTCTTTATATTATGCGTGTAGGAAAGAAAAAATTCCCCGTACCTTACAAGAGTTAGTGGAACAAACTACTTGCACTCCCAAGGACATTCGTAGATGTTATCGTATTATTATTCGAGAACTGGAGTTAAGAGTACCTGCAATGGATCCGGTAATGCTTATCCCCAAATATTCTGATGAATTAGGTTTATCATTGGAAGTAGAAAAAGCAGCAGTAGAATTGTTAAATAAATTCAGTAAGCATATGACCACAAGTGGGAAGGACCCCAAAGGATTAGTTGCAGCTGCGATCTATTTGGCATCTCAGACTTTACATGAAGCAAAGAGTCAGAGTAGGATTGCTCGAACTATTGGAGTAACCGAAGTAACTCTACGTTCAAGATATAAGGAATTTCTCTCTTTTATTAATATTTAAACCCTTATTTTTTTCTTTATCCCTAAATTCTTATTTCATGAATCATACTAGTTAATATAATAAATGCAAAATTCTAATCGAAAAAAAGCAAAAATTAACAAGAATGGACTCTCTGTAGACTATTCCAGAGAGGAGATAGAACAATATCTCCCCAATCTTGCGGACGAGCTTCATAATAATCCAATAAACCCCATAGAAATCTATGGTCCTAATACCGAGAAGAAAAAATTGAGAACGCGAGAAGAAATAGAAGAAATCACTCGTTCTCAATACGAGGAAAATTCAGAACTGTATTTTCCAAAAACTGAAGACTTTTTACGAAGATGTTCGTCTTTAGAAGAAGCAGAAGATATTATTGAGCATCAGCTAAAGATGAAAGAAATAACAGAATCTCAAGCTGAAGAATTACGGGAATTATGTAAAAAATACGGAGTACGATTTTTCGGTCCTAAAAAAGAATGGGGTTACTACGAGAAAACCTATCGAAAGTAGATCCTCTAATCCAACTATCGCAAAATTTTTAATTTATATTATATACATCTTCACAGCTGGTGACTTAAATGACAAAGAGTGCGTACAGATATATCAGTGAAACCTTTCAAAATCAGGAGAAAAAATACCCTTCACCGAACTGGCAACTGTTAATCCAATTACGAAATTCACCCTCCGTGCATAGAATCGCCAAACCCTCAAATATTGCTCGTGCACGATCTCTGGGGTATAAAGCGAAACAAGGATATGTTATAGTTCGCTCAAAAATACGGAAAGGTTCAGCCAGAAAAATTCGCCCAAAAATGGGTCGAAAACCTGGAAATTTAGGTGTCAGAAAAATAACTACGAAAAAAAATCTTCAAAGAATAGCTGAAGAACGAGCTGCAAAACGATTTCCAAATCTTGTCACCCTAAACTCTTACTATTTGATTGAAGATGGTCGACATAAATGGTTTGAGGTCATTTTAGTGGACCCCAATCATCCAAGAATTATTGAAGACCCTAAGATCAATTGGATTACACATTCTAAAAACAAAAGACGGGCATTTCGAGGATTAACCTCTGCTGGAAAACGAGGAAGAGGATTACGTAAAAAAGGAATCGGTGCAGAAAAAATACGACCGTCTCTAAAAGCAAACCGAAACCGTGGAAAATAATTGGTTACATACTATGGAAATCAGATTGGTTGAAATAAATGCAAATTCAAATGCAACTGAATCCGTTACTAAAGTAAAAGACTGTATTTTCTTTTTCTTACCTCCTGAAGAATACAACAGAATAGAAACTGAAAAATTGACAGGAGGTTACGGAAATATAATCACTACATTGAAATATAGTTCTCGAGATCCCGCTCTGATCAACCATATCCTTAAACAACTTATTTCTCATTTAGTTCCATCCGATAAATACGAAATCGGAGAAACTCTTGAAAACCGATTAAGTTCTAAAGGAGTATTATTCTTACGAATTTCTAAAAGAAGTTTATCACAAAATAAGATCATTTTAACCAAACAATCCGATTCTATTCGTGTGCAATTTAGGATTTCAAACAACCATCATAAACTAGATCCACTCAAAAATATACACGAACTGAAAGATTTTTTAAGTGGATTAGGACTAATAGAGAGATAGGTCAAGTATGTATACCAATACAGCTGTGATGTGTGAACACCTTCCTAAAATCGAACAAAATAAGAAATTAAACTTATACCACCTAGTAGGATATCAAGCATTATTTATTTTGCTGGATTATTCTCCTGGGAAAAATTACGATGCGGTCATTCAAGAGTTATGTGATATCACACCGCAAAAATTATACGGAAAAATCCTATTACATCCAAAAAATATTAAAGAATTAAGATCACAATTGAAATCTTTAGATAAGATTAAAGATTTTTTTATTTCCGTTCAAAGTGTTGAAAAGGATGTTCTTTCATACGCTATTAAAGATTCAAGGGTGGATCTCATCACTTGCCCTCATATTATCCAACTCAAATCGATTACACCGGGAATTGTTAGTTTGGTAAAAACAAATCAGAAATTCATCGAAATCAGCTTAATCGATGCACTATTTTCTAAATCTGGCGAAAGATCTCGTTTGTTTCACGAAGTAGCAAGATTCTTGGATACCGTACGTAATAATCTACATGTGGTACTTTGCGGTGGATTTGAACAATCGTTAAATGAGATACGCGGCCCTCGTGAGATCGCATCAATATTTACAGCTATTTTTGATGTCTCAACACCTATGAGTAAATCAATTGTCCAATCGAACCCACAACGTATAATTGCAAAATTATGTGAAAGAAAGGATAATAATTGTATCCAATCGGGAGTTAAAACCCAACCATACACAACGTAGGAGCAACCAACGTGCATCTACAGAGACAAAGATATATTTTATTTGAATTTATTACATTCAATTCAGATTTACATATAAATGAAAAGGACGTCATTCGCACTATCTGGACGACATTATTGACATTATTTGGAGAGTACCAAGCATATAAAACTGGATTATGGATGATTGAATTCAATCCCTTGGAACAGTATGGAATTATTCGATGTAACAATATTACCAAGGATAAAATTATAGCAACTCTAGCCTTCATTCACAAAGTGAAAAGTTATCCTATCATCTTTCACTCTATCAAAACTGCAGGAACAATAAAAAAAATAAAACAAACTCAAAAGGAATTTTTCGCTACTCATCGAAAAACTCCCATACGGATGTGATATAGTGATTTCCTTAACAAGCGCTTTTGTAATTCGAAGATCTCAACTATCACCGATACTAATGAATGATCAAGGTCTTGTATCTCAATTCGATAAACCTTTTTTCCTTCTAATTTATTCGACAATTTCACGGCTCACCAAGCTATCTATTTATCCCTTAGAAGAACACCAACTGCCAGTAAAAAAATATCTAATACAAGGCTCCCAAATCACTCAAGATACCGTTCGCACGATTTTATTTATATTAAATAAAGTAGTTTCAACAGTTCTTCATACCTCTGGAATATTAATAGAAAATCAAGAATACTATTATGAACTCTATTTAACGAATTTACATCAAGAGACCTCAAATTCTCTTAAAAATGAAATATTGGCTGTACCCGGAATTGATTTTCTAAAAGCTACCGAGATCTTGTTGCATGACGAATCACATCACGCATTATCAGAAAACTAAAAATTTCATTCATCTTTATTGTTTATATGGACGCAGAAAAAACGAAAGAAACTGCATGGACAATTCATATTGGTGAGACAAACCAAAAAATCAAAATTCGATACAAAGAGAATAAAGGAGTCATTCATTCCATTCTTTTTGGAATTGCGGATGGTGCTAATTCCATTTCTTTGCAAATGTCACCTATTGAATTCCATAAAATATATTTAATATTAAAAGCGTTTCGAGACTTAATTGAATCCTCTGGGGATTTGGAAATGAATCCTCCCTATTCAGATCCACAAACCACAAAAATTTCCCTCAATAAAGAGGAATTAATTAAATCTCAAGATTCACCCATGGATGAGTGGGAACCTTGGTGAAAATATTAAACCTAAACTCCCCCAGAAATCATCCCTAGAATCATAAAAAATTTAAATATTGGCATTTAAGAGACACTATAGCATAAGATTAGGTGTAACGTATGGGTTTATACACAAAAATAGAAGAAAGACTTCCAGATCAATTTTCCATTCTGCAAGTAATGAAACTCCTTCAGATGGACGAAACAGATTTTTCTGAATGCAGGAATATTTTGAAACAATGGCACCAACAAGGATTGATAAAAAGAATATCTAAAAACATGTATAAAAAAGCGTAAAGGTATTAGGATTTTAAAAATCCCACTGAAAATATGTGGGTATGATGAAAAAAGCGTCTTCCCGTCATAAGGTGCTTGATTTTTCAATATCTGATGATCTAATTATCTATCCGGCGTTTTATTCTAGTAGTCCAACTTGTGATTCTAAACAAAATATTGGAATTCTTATCTCCGACTTAAGAGGCAAAACTGGTATGATTGAATTATTAAATCAATTATATCGCTACTCTCTCATTGATTCTTTTTCAATACAATTCGAAGTTACGGACATGATCCGACCATACCTCTTTTTAAAAATACACGGTATAGGATCCAATGAGTTAAAATTCCGTTATATCAACTTGAAAAAGCGATTGGAAACTGTAGGAAATTTACATTTTCTTAAAAATCTTCATCTACAATCTAAATATCTTTCTGTACTCGGTATCAACGAGCAAAAACAAATTCACACCATGAGTATCTTACGAGAAAAACAGAGTTATTATATATGCTCTCCAGAATGTGGCAAGAAGTACTTTTTCTTAAGTGAAATTGATTTTTCTTGGTTGTCTGAGAATTATATACGGATAAGAACAATTACTGAACTACTTCATGCAAAAAACTTACAAAGTTCTCTAGTTTTATATTCGAAAAATCTGGGAAATTCTTCAGAAAGTAGTTATTATGTATTCGCTACTCCAAATCATCTCTTTACTTTCTCCCAAAACCTGACTGTGATATTATCACAATGTGGTTATTCACTTAAGATAAGAAATTGTTTTCATCCATATTATCTAGGCAGAGTACTTACTAGGGGTTCCTTACACAAGAAATATCTACAACAAACCAAGAGTCCCCCCGTCCTTAATATGGATTTAGGATTGGTCTTACCAAATAATTTTTCATTCCAAGATACACATTCCTCAAATATGGAGACCAAGCACATGGATCCAGGAGATACAATAGAAGATATTTTATCGCATGTCCCTTATGAAAAAAAATCTGAAGGATTTTATCTCCTATTCGGTGGGGATATTATATTTTTCACGATAAAAACCCTAAATACAAGCACGGTTCAATTTATAACCAATCAGCTCACTCAATCATTTCATATATGCATTTTATTTTTTCACAATAAAGTTGATTACGAAAAGTTCTTAAAAAAAGTTAAAAAATCAGATTTGCAAAAATGTGAGGTGATAAATAGTCCTTCAGATCTCAAGGAACTCATCAAAGGATTATCATTAAAGTATTCTTTACAAAAGGGTGAAGGATCTTAGAAGATCCCTAATTTAATTGCTAGCTCTGCAGCGGAATCACTGGGATGCAATTTAATAAATGCTTTTTTCAAACCCTTTGGCGTAATCATGGTATTTATTTTAATAACCTTGACATTATAGATTCGTTCAACAGCCTCTCGAATTTGATGCTTATTAGCATTTCTCTCTACAATGAATACTATTTTATTATTTTCATCAATTAGATCAAAGGTACTTTCAGTCACAACGGGTTGTTTCAAAATTTTATAAAAATTTTCCATATTAATCATTCCTCTAAAAATTATTTAATTGTTTAAACGCAGAATGGGACCATAAAGTGAGTCTCCCTGGTAATGCACCTGGAGCTAAATCTCGACAATTTAATTTAGAAACTTCTACGATATCTACTCCCGGTATGTTTCGAGTTGCTTGAAATATCCCAAAATTATCTTTGACTACAACTAATAAGCTCTTTCTCTTCTTATATTTGCGACCTCTTCTCTTCCCTTTTCCTGATCGTATTTTCACACTGGATTTCACTCGTTCAATATCATCGGATAAACCCAATTTATTAAACACTTTTAAGATTTCACTAGTTGTCTTTATAGTTTGTATTTTATCATCTACCACCAGAGGGATACTGGGAACTTTTTCAATTTTGTGTCCTCGCTGAACAACAACATCCTTCATAGAGGAAGCAACAATTGCGTTTAATAAACCAAGTTTCTTTTCTTTTCTGTTGATACTTTTAGGGATTTTTTTTTCGGATGTGGGGGGCCATGCAAGGCGACCTCCAACAGTGCGGGGTATAAACGCAGCATTTCTTGCCCCTGGATAACCAGACCCTTTCTTTCTCGGTATACGTGCTGCAGCATAACCTGAACCCCATGATTTCGCTGTATTTCTCGTACCTGCAAGGGGATCTCGACCTTGGGGCTGTTTCTCTGAAGTTTCAATTGCGGATACGACTCGTGAAATGATATCTTTCCTTGGATTCATGGAAAAAAAAGTCGGAGATCGAATAGATTGCTTTACTTCTCCATCTAATCCATATACATTAATGTTTGCCATTTTTACTTACCTTGCTGTGTCTGTCTACTAATATAAGTAATTGTTGGAGCAACAACCTCAAAATTCTTTTTCGGTCGCATTGATTTTCTGATTCGTATTAGTCTCTTTTTTGGACCTGGAACCGACCCCAATACAGCTATAAAATCGCCTTTAACTAAACCATAATGTAAAAATCCACCTTTGGGATTGATCTCATCCCCAGTTTCGCTAATTTTCACTATTCGTTTATTATATTCCGTACGTTGATGAAAACCCATTTGTCCAGCTCGTGGAACCGTATACATAACTCGACTGGGGTGCCATGGACCAATACATCCAACACCTCGTTTGGTCCCTCGTGTTTTGCGCGGAAGTAGTTTGATTCCAAATTTCTTCACCGGTCCTTGAAATCCTTTTCCTTTCGAAACTCCAATTGCATCTATTAATTCTCCTTCTGAAAATACATCCCTCACACGAATATCTTTACCTAAATGTTCCAAAGCAAACTTAAATTGCTTATCTGGAGTTGATCCTCCAGAGACCATTATTTCAATAATGTCCGGTTTGATTCGAGGAACACTTGCTTTGTAAGGTTGAGTATGAAAAAGTCCACGTATGATCGAATTTGAATCAATGATTTTTTCCAATTCTTGTTTTTTCTGGTCAAAATCGTAAGATTCTGGATTAGGAAGAGATATTTTTCGTGCTAATTCCTTATTTAATTTAGTATTTAGTAATTCCCCTTTACACTTTAATCCATACTCGGATTTTTCATAGACTTTAACACCAAATAATACTAAAGGGGGTGTTTCAATTATCGTTACGGGTTTCATTAATTCCTTACCGAAAAACGGATTAGTTTTTTGATCTTCAATATAGGCGATATGTGTCATTCCTGATTTAAAGCCAGCAAAACCCAAAAATAAGGGATTTTTATCCTCAACTTCTAACCAATTTCTAACTCGTCCCTTGATATGGTTTGCTCGTTTTCTTGGCATATATCTAAGAGATCCATGTCTAGGTGCATTTTGCTTTCTGTGTCCCATTTCACATCACCGGTCGTCTCAGTAAAATGTAGAATATTGCATTAATAAAAAAATTTATGCTTTCATCGTTTACACTATTATTTTTTGGGTTTGAGTTCGCGTGAATCGTGGTTTTATGATAAAACACAAGCCCATTAAGACCCAAATCATAACTTCAACCCATTCACTAACAATCAAATTAATGTCACGGGCTATAGAAGTAGAAATGAGCAAGGGGCGTAAAATTTGCATAATCAGATAGAATATTTGGGAAATTGCCATAAGAAGTGAATTAAATTGGGGAAGTCTTCGGTGTTTATGCAAATTGAAAAAAGTAATAATAGACAGTATTATAACTGGTAATAGCATTATTACGAGGAGAGCTTGTAAGAATACATAACTCGGCGCAAAAGTTACCAGAAGTAATGAAGTAATTATAAAAACAGCATTAAATAAAATCTGTTTCTTAATACTTTTATATAGCCAAACAAACACCAGAAGGCTGAACAATGGAACAATATTTGCAATCATTAAAATCCATCTTAATTTCAAGATATTAAGATAAGAAGGCTCCGAAATTACTCCAACAGAACCCATCTCGAGTGCAAAAAAGATATCGAATATCTTTGCACAAGAAAGAAAGAAAAATTGTAATCCAAATAGAAATTTGAAATCTCTAATGCTCTTTTTATCGGACTTAAACCATTGAACAAACAACATAACAGAAAATCCTAACACAATAAGAGATCGAAAACCCATAATGATTACAACTTGTTGAACTAAATTCATTTCTATTTTCGCCTTTTCACTATCACTGTATAATAATTTATTTAAGACCCACGGAACATCGATCTCGCCTATCGCACTAGTTTTCGCATATGTTCATTATCCCCCCTCTTATAGATTATGCTCTCCAATAGAATCGCTGTTTTTTTGAACTGAATCTATTTACAGAAAATCCACATAAATCAGCAACCACCTTTTGGAAATGAAAATGAACTCCCAAGTATGTCCTGAATGTGGATGCCCAATAGTATCGAATGGATATCAATGTATTTGCAGTGAATGTGGACTGGTAACTCAAGAAAATTATTATCGATCAAGTTATCAGCTTTTTGAATTAAATTCATGCCATTTTAACCAAGGAAGACAATATGTCTCTGTAGGAAAGACTCTTGAGACCGTAGGCACGTTAGGGTCTTATATAGATTATGTAGATAGAAAAACAAATTTTATGGACATTAACGGAAATCCTGTGGCCACTAATCTACAAGTGTTATACACACGATTAAAATCCAAGTATTCAAAATTTGCACGGGTAAAAAACCAAGAAACTAATTATCGAATAATGAATATCCTATCGGATGTTATTCAGATTTTGCACTTAAATCAAATTGTTAGAAAAGATGCTGCCTATTATTTTCGAAAAATTAAATCGCTAAATAAAGTGATCCGAAATAATATTTCCTTGATTGCATTTTGTATATTTTTTGCTGTGCGAAATCAATATCATAATGCTCCTATTACAATTAATGATATTGCTGACACATTTCAACAATTAGGTCACCGAGTCAATCCACGATTGATTCTTAGGGATGGAATTATATATAGAAAAATCTTACACAAACCTCAACCGCATAAGAGTGAGGATTATGTAAACCGACTAATAGAATGCGTGGTGAATTCCCCTGAAATCATTCAAAGGTTAAAAAAGAAAATCCCTCATATGTCTGTACAACGTTACCGATTAAATCTCTATAATCAAACTATGGCGTTACTTAAAGAAATTACCATTTATCAAAGAGGAGGAAGAAATCCATTCATTTTTGCAGGTGCTTCAATTTATTGTGCCGATAAAATACTAGCGTCAAAATTGTGTTCTAAAAGTGTACTAACACAGAAATTAGCATCTAAAGCTATGAATATTGCTGAATACTCTATTAGAGATCACTATGTATCAGTGTTCAAAAGGTATTGCATCTACTAGTTCTCCTAACAGAAATTGTGAGTTCGCATTCTTGACGGTCACATATACAAAATCATTTATTTTCCCATTTGGAATGGCAATAGTTTTATAATATTCTGTTCTTCCAGAATACGGATATGGTTTATTGGGGAGATATCCTCGTATCAATATTTTACCTTGCCAGTCTTTCCAAGTTATATTTTTCAGTTCTATATAATCTAAATATAGGCTTGTAAGCAGTTGAGTTCTTTGTTTAATGATTTGCGAATCCAATTGCTTCATTTCTTTTGCTTTTGTATTAGGTCTAGCTGTAAATTTTGATATGTTTAACACATCAGGTTGAAAATTTTTCACAAATTCATAGGTTTCTTGAAAATCCTCATCGGTTTCCTCAGGAAATCCGCAGATTATGTCTGTACTGATGGTAATACCTAATTCTTGTAATGTATCAAATAACGAGTTAATAGTTCTATGACTGTAGCCTCTCTTCATTAGTCGTAATATTCTAGAGGATGCACTTTGAATTGGAATATGTAGAAATTTATAAAAGATAGAAGAGTTTTTTATTATTTTTGCAAGGTCAAGGATTTTGGAGGAATGAAAAGGATCAATCATACCGATTCTTATAAATAGTTCAGATTCGTTAAATTTTTCCTCAATCTTTTGAATTAAATCTACAATCGTATAAGAATCCCATTGATAAAGTCCGCAGTCTTGTGCAGTTAGAAAAATTTCTTTAGCCCCTTCGGAAATATAGAACTTGATGAGAGATAAAATGCTATCTAACGGGTAACTGATGGGCTTTCCTCTACTAATACGAGTACAACAATAGGTACACAATTTATCGCATCCTTCTGAAATTTGTACTATTCCTGCATCCGAGGGATACAAACTCCAAGGAAACCATTCAGATTTCTTTAGGGATTTTTCTGAACGTAGGATTTTAAATTCAGAAGAATTTTGAAGAGATGGTAAAAGATTTAAGAGATCCGTATACGAATGACAATCGAAAATGACTTGAACTTGTTGATTTATCATTTGGATTTGAGTGAGTAGATCGTCTGATATAAAAGGCAAACATCCAGTCACGAGTATTTTTTGACCACTTTTTAGAGATAGTGTTCTAATTCTGTGTAAAATTTTTGCTTCGGTTTGTGATTTAACCCCACAAGTGTTGATGATTATAAATTCTGCATGGTGAATCGAGGAGGGTAAGAAATCACCATTTAGTAGAATTTGGTTTAGTTTTGCACTATCCGCGTGATTAAAAGTGCATCCATAGGTTTCTATGTAATATGTTCTGGGGTAAATCATCTAAAATCCTGGTTAAAATATGCTTCGAGCGGGATTTGAACCCGCGTCGCAAGGGTGAGAGCCTCACATGCTTGACCGAGCTACACTATCGAAGCTTGGTGTGGGTATTATGTAGAATCCAATTTTAAATTTTCTTTTTCGAGATGATTATAAAATAAGGAGACCATGTTAACTACTTGAGTTATTTGATTTTTGAGAACCTCTTCTGATATTTTATCGTACCAAATCTCAGAACTACAAATTAGGTTTAAATCTCTGTCCATAGCGAGTTTACAGCCAATTATTGAGTTATTAAGTCGTAATAATAATTTTGGATCCAGGTTCAAAAAATCGTTCATAGGACCAATATTGCATAAAATATGTATCCAATCTGGATGCACCTCCCCCGTTATTATCACATTTATCTTTTTTGCGGAAGAAATTTTCCAGATAGTAGAGAAAAAACCCTGTTGAACATTATATGTTAAGCCAGTTTTTTTTAAAATCGATTCGATGGTTTCAGTTTTTTGAGATTTTTCCATTACACCACCTCCTTAATGAATATGTAATTGAGTATGTAGTTTGTATATTTTTTCATATAATAACAAGGCTTTTTCAATCAAGTTCAGCAATTTCTCTATTTGAAACGTGTCAGATTCTGCCAATAAGAGTGTATTAAATGTATCAATTTTTGAGTATAACGTATTTAATATACTCGAGAAATCATGATGATATTTCGATGGGATCGAAATTTCATTTGATGGTGACTTGGATTCTTTTTGGATAACAATTTCACTATTACAAGAGGGACAGATTATCTTCTTGTTCGGAAGTCTATAAATTAATGTACCGCATTTTGGACAAGTTTTATCTAACATTGTTGCACCTTCTCGAAGGAGTTTGGCCATTTTTTTAATTAGCATATCTTCATCTTTTTGCATAAGATCACGAATACAACATTCACTATAAAATTTATATCGTGAGAATCAAAAAATGGATCAGATGCAACCTTTGAGAATGAGTAGTAAGATCACCATTGCTCTACCCGATTCGATTCTAGAAAATGAAGATACTCTTTTACTGAAAACCATGAAGATTGGAAGTCTTTCACGCACGATAACTATGTTCAGGGTAGCAAAACTCCTTTTTTATCAAGATTCAAGTAATTTCAAGGACAAAAAAATTTTAAACGACTTATTTACGTATCTACAGTGTCCTCCCTATCTCCGTAAATATCTTCCATCCATCCCTAATCTGAGATACACGGCAATTTTACCCCCCCTTCATTCCCCTAACCATACCGGTGTATGTATGAATGATATCACTTTTATAGCTGGGAGGGTCAACGAACAAAACTCTCATGATGGTAAGATTATTGTTGATATTGGGAAGAAAACTCCATTGTATTTTCCCCAAGGGAATTTTGTCAATAAAGGACAATTCGTAATTATCAAAAAACAATTCAATGATTACTCGATTGAAAAGGGACTTCCTTTTGATGGATATTGGTACACACAACACCAATTACTAGAATTACCCCTAAATCAATTTTTAAAGAAGTTTCATACTCAATTTTATGTAATTGGTGCTTCTAAATCGGGAGAAAATATATCTAAAACACATATGAATTTGCTTAAAATGGGGAGAAATTCTGCCTACTTGTTAGCTTTTGGTCCTCTTAAAGGAGTGTTTAGATCTTATGTAAAAGAAGATAATTTAATAGATAAATGGATTAATTTTGTCCCAAATCAAGCAACGAAAACCGTAAAAATAGAAGAAGCACTTCACTCCGCATTATCAATCATGAATATGTATTCACTCGATTTCAAATGATTCTTGTTCCTCTTGTTCTATCTCTACATTCTTAAGATGAGTTATATACCCAGCAATCCTATTTCGAACAACTCTTGATTGGATAATCACAAATTCATCGAGTAATTTTTTATTATTCTCAAAATCGTTGGAGAATAAATCTGAGTACTTTTTCATTAATTCATGTGAAATCTTTTTGATAAACACTGGTCGAACTCTACCCATTAATACACACCAATTTGTGGGGTTTAATTAATGCGATATAATAAATTTTTCCATATATTAGGAGTTTAAAAAATCTCAGTAAAAATACTATTAATGAAAAATTCAAGGTCACGAAAGATCGGAGTTTTTCTTATCATTTCCATACTTTTTAAGGGAAATTTGAATAATAGTCCGACATTTGTTACTGCACAACCTGGTTTATTCGGAGCTACCATCACACCGGAAAAATTCACTTACGTGATATATGAGGATATCATTGCAACCTTTAATTTTTCTTCCCATATAACGGCTGAGGATTATTTCACATGTGCGTTGGCAGCAGATATCAGTTTTAATTCCATTATCGAGACTGAGCCCATTCAAGGCAACTTTTCGATTTCACTTGAGTGCAGGTTTTCCCTCCTTTCTGTAAATTACAGTTATCAAGGGGATCAAAAAATTTTTTATCTCCTATTATATTACTATAATGACGTATTTGGGAACGAAATATGCTGTAGTGAACAAATTATTCTCCAAAAAGCCGAGTTAACATGTAAGGGGCCAAGTAATTATACTGAAATCAAGCAAAATTCTGATTATTTTTTTAATTTTCATTTTTATGATCCCTCTAACATAAGTTTTGTATTAGTTATGGGTACGGTAACATGCATATTTAAGATGAACAATCAATATAGCAATGAAACTAACTTTCATACCAATCAATATGGTGTCATGTCCATATCTGTCCGCGTGAATAATTTCGTAGGATTCTACGACATTGACGTAATTGTCGACTCTAATAGGTATTTCCGTAGTTTAAAACAATGTTTTCGATTTAATGTGACCGATGTTTTCTCCTTCTCTCCAAAACCTCCTAAACTCAGAATATATTTAACGATGAGTGCAGTGAGCCTTGGTCTCAGTGCAGTTTGTGCGTTTTTTATTTATTATTGTATAACTGTATACAAAAAGAAAATAAAAACGCGCTACCAAATAAAAAATCTGAAGATATAAAAGGGTATATAGAACATATACCCGCCCTTTTGTCCATGTACTCGTTACCAAGAACACGGTTGAACATCAAACTTTTCGGTTTTGTCGGAACTTGGATTCCTATTTTCACTTACCTTTCTCAAGAGCCATAATTCGTTTCATATCGTGTATCAAACATTCAGTTTTTTCAACATCATTCTATTTCGATACACAATTTCGTTTCTAGTATTATTGGATAGTTTTCACTATGACTGTTCCCAAATCGCTCTTTCCAAGTATGAGGGGCGAGGTTCCTCATTATTAGATAATAACGTTAGTTCAATGTTCCTATACCCATACCTATCCATTCAACTTGAAATTTAAAGTTAATGATCTACTTTAAGGTACTATAAAGAAGTTTAAGATCGGATATGATTTCTTGTCGCAATCGAATCACATCATCCACATCAATTTCTTCAGTTTGTTTAGCAGGATTTTTAAGTCTTATCACCGTACCAATTGCTTCTACTTCTTTCATGTTGATTAAAAACTCTACTCCTACACCCTTTACGACCAGAATAATGTTAAGAGGATAAAATTGTATCTTGATATTCCGTACCAAACCAACTTTCCGTGCCATGGAATCCACAACTTCTCTTCCCATTAACTTTCCAGGCATAGTTAATTCGTATAATTCCGTTTCAATAGTGTTTGATTCTGATGACATTTTATCTAGATTGACATTTCTATACTTAAATTATTTTAGCCCCCTTTTCGAATAAAATTGATACAATGCCTCCTCTCTTTCCATTTTAAATATACCGACAAATATTATAATTGACCGGAGATCACAACTATGGTGAATAAAAATTATCTCGAAGAAGAATTTCGAACGAGTAGTCTATTTCTCGATGAATCTGTTTTTGAATCCGAATACATTCCCAAAGTTATAAAACATCGAGATAACGAGTTAGTTTTTCTTTCAAGACTGTTCCTTCCATTACTAAGTCACCCCCTAAAATTTTCGAAAAAAATTCTCATCATAGGAAATGTAGGTGTCGGAAAAACTGTCACCATTGGCTATTTTGGGAAAATGATACAACAATCTGCTCAAAAACGAAAACTAAATTTGAAATTCGTTCATCTCAATTGTAGACATAATCGGTCTAGTTCCCATATATTGAAAAAAATCGTAAATGAATTAGTGGGTGGTATACCAAACCGGGGATTGTCAAATCAAGATCTAATTGATATACTAGTCGAGTATCTTCAAGAACACAAATGCCATCTAATTCTTGTATTAGATGAATTAGGCTATTTGATGAAAAAAGATTCTAATTTGATTTATACTCTATCTCGATTCAACGAAATGACTTTCTCTGAAGTGTCTCATTTATCTCTTATAGGAATTGTTAAGGATTTGCTTACATTGCGAAACTTGGATAATGCTACTGTTAGTACCTTACAAAATGAAGTAATTCGTTTTAAGAAATATACTGAAAAGCAGATAATGGAAATTTTACGCGATCGGGCAGAACTTGGTCTGAAACCTGGGGTTGTTGATGATTCTATTCTTTTTATTATTTCTTCGTTATCATCAATTTCAGGAGATATGAGAAAAGCACTGAATTTATTACGGAATGCGGTACGGTATGCTGAACATAATAAAATTGATTGTATAACGGCCGAAATCATTCAAATTGTTAATGCAGAATTCGAATCATTTAGTATTAATGAATTAACTAACTTAAATCGTCAAGTGTTATTATTATATAAATCCGTATGTAATTTACTCTCCGCTTCAAAATCTCAGATCACTATGAATGAAATTAAGGAAGAGTATTTCGCTGTTTGTAAGCAACATAATAACCAACCACGATCTGACACTCAAATTTGGGGATACCTTCAACAGTTAAAGCGAGATCATCTACTCAGTATTAATTTTCGAAACAAGAATCAACAGGGGAGAAGATCCTATTATAGCATACCTCGCTTACCAGTAAAAACTATGTTAAAACAAGTAGAGATGATCTTAGACCATTCAGAGGATTGATAATAATAATGTATGAGGAAGGATCGAATGCTGAGATAAAATTAACACTCGAACAAGTATTTTCTTCGCGGGGCAGGGCGAAAATATTGGAGCTTTTAGCAAAAAAAACCGAATTGAACATATCAGAAATTGTAAAAAGAACCAGCTTGAACCACTCATCTGCTTCACGACATTTACATTCGTTGAGCAAATTAGGTTTCATTCAAGAAAAAAAATACGGTCGAATCAAAATCTATCGATATTGTAGTGAAAACATAAACGCCCGTGCACTTAAAAATTTGATAGCCCTGTGGAGTGAAAGTTGATTGTGTATTGCTTTATTATGATATCTACACTTATTTTCCTTTTACATCTTTCATTGATTGATGTAAGATATAATCGAATCAGTAATTTTGAGCTGATTCCTTTGTTTATGATTAGTATATATTCATTAATTTATCGTATAATATCTCAAGAATATAAACAAATTATTGTGTTTTTAGTAATTCAGACAATAATAAGCACTTATTTGTACGTTGCAAGATTTATCGGACCCGCAGATTATAAGATAATAATTGCTCTTTCTTCGATACTGGATCCCACTTCCTCTTATGGCATTACTTCAAATTTAGATGGAGTTCAATTTTATTATTATTTCATTTTGATTTTTTTATTTTTTTGTTCTGTTAGAATCCTCTTAAATAGAAAAAACGCTCGAAGATCAAAATATCTTCGAAATCCTTCACTAAATATGATGGAGATGTTATTCCTTTATTGTTTTTATCAATTATCCAAGCTACAAAATTTACCTTCTGGTACCGTTTTACTATTAGAAATCAATTCCAAATTAATTTCAATACAAAATGCTCAAAAGATAAGTACATGTTGGGTTCGTCGTATAATACCAATTGTGCCATATATTGCATTAAGTCTAATTTTGACGATTTTTAGTTAATATAGCTACCCTTGAAATATACTCCAAAAATCTGCGAGATTTCCTTGAGTCCATTCCAAAATGGAAGTTATTATTCCCGCGATAATCAAAAAGGCTATAATAGAAAATCCGACAATTAATCCATACTCTAATAATGAACCTGCAGCATCTCCGGTGATGATATCTTCTCGATTGAATCGCGTTTTCGTCTTTCGATCTGACATTTCACTCTTATATTAAGTAAATTCTATAAAAACTCCTCAATGTAAAAGGGGTTTTTATTATTTCTCATAAAATTAAGGTGAGATGACTATAGAAATAAACTCAAAATTTACCATTCAAGAGGAATTTGGACTAAATCCTAAAAAACGAGTTGTACAAAATAATCTGAAAATGCATTGTAACAATTGCGATCACTATTCGATCCCACCAATAGGACGATATAAGAATAATCTTATTTGTTTAGAGTGTGCATTATCTGCGATATGTTCACTACCAAAAGAAGTTCAAGTCGCTAAGATAGGTTTTGATGAAGATCTTTTCACTCCTAACAAGGACAACCGGATATTAAAGAAATTAACACGATACTATAATTTATGGCTTAATGTAAGAGGTATTTCTCATATCAACGAAAAGAATGAGTGTGTTTTTAAAAACACTTCACAGTTTGATCATTTTCTTATTGACTTATGCCATTTTCAGCAGAATAAATCCCCGAAACCATGCAAGTTCTGTAAAAAAATACTTGAAAAAGCCCTCAAAAAAGAATTTATACTCAATTCCTTGATTTGTAATCTCCCCTTAGCAAGAGAATGGATAGGTGACCTAATATTCATTGGTCCATACAGTGTGAAAAACCAGATCCAGTTTCCATCGAATGACACAGAAATGGTGGAAGTTGCATCTTATGAAATTACCCTAAATTCTCTCTACACCATTATGGTATATAAAAAACATCTGATGGAATACTACATAGAGATTTATCATAATTTCGGTTCAAAATCAACAGAATTTTATAATACCATCATAAAACACGTATTAAATAATATTCCCGATTTAGAATTTACTCATCTACTCCCTATAGGGACGATTGTGGAAAAAACTGTCGTTCATATTTCGAATTATTTAAAATTGAACTATCATAATCTTGATTCCAATGAAATTTGTAAATTAGCTCTATTTATTTCGCTAAAAAAACTCCGTCTCGGTTTGCTATTTCCCTTTTTAATTGACGACAATATTGATGAAATATATCTAGACGGCCCCCAAGACAAACTATATTTAGATCATCGAGATTATGGTCGATGCATGACATCTATTCGGTTGTCTGAAGAAGATATTGAAGCAATACAAACCTTTGTAAGGATTTCTAGTAATAAACGATTGGATTCAACAAATCCCACTCTCAAATGTTCGATTTCCAACCAATACTTTCATTGTAGATTTGCAGTAGATATTTCTCCCGGGGTTTTATCTGGATTTGCATTTAATATTCGGAAGATGAACAGAAAGATTTTTTCACTTCCAGAATTGATACATCGAGGCATGCTTTCAGCCCAAATGGGGGCTTTTCTTTATCTATGCGTAGAAAACAGAATAAACATTACCGTGGCCGGGGAAACCAATTCAGGAAAAACTACGCTGATTAACAGTCTAGATCTGTTGGTCCCTTCACAATCACGTAAAATATATGTAGAAGAATCACCAGAATCAATAGATCAGTCATTTACATACTGTCATCAACTTAAATATCAAGTAGATCCCGTCAATATCAATTCTACGAAAACTACAGAAATATACAGATTATTACATAGAAATCCAGATGTCGTCTATTTAGGGGAAATTTTAACTAGAGAAGAAGCGCACGCAATGTTCCATTGTTTAAGTGCAGGGTTGAGAGGATTTCAAACAATACACGCAAGAGACTTAAACTCATTGTTAAACCGTTGGCAATATCATTTTGATATTGATCCTGTTTGTTTTAATGATTTGGGGATCGTGATCGTGCTCAACCGTAGACTTATGAGAAGGCACATAACTGACATCGTCGAGATTCACTGTACTGGAGGGAAAGTAATTCAAAATCCCATTTATAAATATAATCCTGAAACAACTTCATGGAATCCTCCCATAAGCTGGGACAACCTTAGAATATTTCAACGTTTACTGCTACCTCAAAGAAAGATCGACGAAATGGATAAAAAACTTCATTTTTATGAAGAGGTTCTTAATGCTCTTTCTCAAAAACAGAAATGGGATATAAAAGAACAGATACTTTTTTTCCTGATGATACAAGCAAAATTGAATAAATCAAATCTTATGGATAATTCAATTGATTGGGCAGAGATTAGAGCATTTTTGAAAGATTCACAAGCAGAACGGAGTAATGAGTCATGGGAGAAATTTTAGAAAGGGGATTGATGATCGGTTTTGGTCTGACAATCACAATCTTCTTATTTTCTGTATTTTCACCCGTTATCTCTTTAATATTCTCCGATGTATCTTCTATGGATCAATATGACATGTTTATTTTTACCATACAGTATGGCATAACATACAATCCTCAGTATCCCGAAGAAGAATTATGTATCAATGCGTCCATATCCTTTGAAATCTCCTTGGAGGTGGAGGAAACAGATCAATTTTCCTATTTAACACTAAACACTAAATTTAAATCCATCACCTTTTTCAGCTCAAAATCAATTATTTTGCTAAATTATACCGTACAAGGGGATATTCAATGTATTTTCTATTACCCATTGGATGCCATTATATTGAGTTTTTGGGAGAGGACTTAAATTCTGATATCAGCTCTTGCTAATTTTTATCGCAAACTCCCATTATTGAAGCGATTAAGACTAAAATCATTAAAACCAGAACTTCAAGAATTAATATATTTTGATTTCTCTATACAATCTGAACAAATTGCCTTAGGCTCCATAGTAATAAGCGGAATAATCACCCTCCCTTGCATCATTCTTTCCCTTATAGTGAATATTCCCAGACACTTCTTGGTGTTTCCTGGGATATTATTTTTTGGCATTAACATCTTTCTCCTTCATATTTATCCACGGCACTATCAGAAGCAGGCTGATGAAATCAACTCCCTCTTTCCCTTGTTTCGTAATTGTATTGAAATGTATTTATCCATACTTCCAAAAGATCATGATGTATGTACGTTTTTGATCTCTTTTTTGGCAAGTATTCCTTCCCCTATCCAAGACACCTTTAAAAGAGTCCAACAATCGATTCAACAGGGAAATTTGCCAGAAAAGATTCTCCTTTCGTATAAGTGTCCCTCTTCGCTATTGGAAGAGTATTTAAAAGCATTGTTGCTTAGCAAGTATCATTCACAAAAATCTTCTTTAATGTTAGACACTCCTTTAGAAAACCGTTATAAAATCTATTCCCACTCGTTGGAGAGTCGTATCAGCATTATTTTCTTCCTTGGATTGTTTATTCCATTAGGATTTAGTTTAGGCGTGTTCTTACAGAAAATTAATGGGATCCTCCTTCTAAGCTCTTCCCCCATATTATTTATCCTCCTTCTTATTTTAACTAGAAAAATCACAACAGACAATTTAATCTTACTTGGTACTGTTTCACGATCAAGCAAATCTTTAAAAATCGAGTACCTTGTTCTTTGGGATTTTTTTTACAGATTATCCACGAATTTAATGAATATGGCTCCTGAAACTGCGCTTATACAAGCAATAGAATCTACTAATCTTATCCAAAGTTCTGCTATTCGGAAATATTTGTATCAATTGAAATCATATACACTCCCATTAGAAGAATTTCTAAATAAATTTTATAAAACCCTACAAGGGGCACGAATTCGATTGGTTTTTTCAACATTGATATTCATGATAACCAGTAGCTGTGAAGTCACATCGGAAAAACTCTTCCAACTACTTCTGGTTTTAAAACATCACCGAGAATTAGAATCTCAGAGGCTCCAAACACTTAAGGGAGAGATGTTCAAAGTAAAATCGTTTCAGATTATCTTACCGATAATTATAAGCTTGATGACAACCTTGTTTCTGCTAATCTCCTCAAATATTTCCCCTTCTTCTTTCTTATTTTCTTTTTCCATGCCTTTGACAAATAAAATTCTTTTTTCTGTCAATCAACTGATTTCTGCTCATATAAGTATCTATTTTTTTCGGAGAGCCGTGGGTTTAAGATATTCGATGAGCACTATCATATATTGTACTGTTTTTTTCCTGTTAGTAGCCTTACTCGGACTTATTTTATTTAATAAATTCCCTTTTGTCTTTTAGAGAAAGATATTGGAGATAAGTTGAACTATAAATATTATACTCCACACAACCTTGAAAATGGTGCAAAAATAATTTAATGCAAAATAAATACATATAATTTCACTTCCAAGATAATCAAGAATCGTGTTCAATTGATTTAGTAATCTATGCACAATGATAAATGAAAGAATAAAAGGAACCGTAATAATAATGAACGCTATTATATCTGTTGAGCTTAAAAGAAATACCATACCTATAAGCCAAAATGAAATCAGAAGAGATAATTTAAAAAAAATATAAGATTCTGTAAACAATGTCATGGGTAATTTGGGATATCAAATGACTATATAAACGACTATAATTCGACTTCTCGTTTTTCAATAAGAAATCTACATACGTCAGAGTCCGGATCAACAATTGAGCAATCTAATTCCTCTACTTTTACATTATATAGTGAAAAATCCCCGAAACCTGTCAATAGTCCACTTAGAAAGAAACAAATATCTTTCGAAAAACTACCCTCTTCTTGAGAAACATTATTTTTTAAATTGATAATCACCCGTTCTTCAGAGATTTCTTCGGCAGTGAATAAACCCCATCCGGTCGCACTAATCATATCTAAAAAGAGTGTGGTTAATTCCTCAAGATTATTTGGACGAACATGTTCTTCCCAATTCTCTATCAATCTTCGCCCCATCTTTTTTCCTAGGTATTTAAGGAGCGGTTTCGATCCTTCTCCATAAATCTGACCTAATAAAGATATTATGTTAGGAGGGACAAACACAATTCGTTCTCCAAATAACTTTACAATTCCGTCTTTTGATTCTATACCCCTCATTCTAAAATCTTTCATATTTTTCTACTCCATCTCTAACTGATAAATTCAAATTCAAAAACACATGGCTTTTGGGATTCCATCGAAATATCCGTCAATTTAGGAAACACCTCTGCGCCAGCAAATGCTAGAGATCCTAAAAAAATGCCACTATATAAATTAGAAATGAGAGTAGCATCTTGTTTGGATTGTACCTCTTGCACGATGGAATTGAATACGGAAATCTTCACACTAGTATTCTCAATATAACTCATTTCAAATTTCCCATAACCCATATTCATCAAGTTCACTAACAATTCCTGAAAAAGTTGCTTTTTGGACTTTATTTTTCGGTTTTCTTGGATATTTTTACACAATGCTTTTCCTATAGTTTTTCCCGTCCAAATTAAAATATCTTCTGATCCACTCCCTATTAGATCTCCTAGTTGAACCAAATCATAAGGACGCATTATCACTAAAGCGAAATCCGTGTCTTTCAAGTAAATATGGGATTTATCAGAATCTAAAGAAATATTTTTAAGATTTTTTGAAGCCAATCGTCTAAACATTTGAACCATCTGTGCGTTTTGTTATATGTACATTATTTCTGTTTTTTAATTTATCCTTGATCACGCAAGTTTAAAAAACACAAACCATTCATTTCTATGACTAGGAAGATTAGGAATCTTCTTGAAACTCTTCTTTGAATGAGTGGAGCCGTACCTATAGCGGTAAGCAATCTGAGATATTTGGACGTTCAAATACGATCCGTTACTATCGTCGATGAGTAGTGAACTTAGAACGGCAAGTAGCCCAAAGCTCTTCTTGTAGGAGGGGGGTAATTGGGGTTGCACCAATCCGATCAGGCCCGGGAGGGAGCAATCGTAAGTGCACTATTTTGTGCGACTAATGATTTGCTATGAGACCAGTACCAGTATTGGATTTGGACTGAAAAATATCGAGGATTGGGTCACTTTGTTAAGGAGTTAGAGGGATAAAGGGAAATAAGAATTCAAGCATATTATAAAAAGCGGTTACTACTCCTCTACCCTGGTTAGCAATCGTAGGAATTAATTTGAATTTAAGAAATTTAGATAATTGAAAATGGGAGATAATTTGCTCCTCTGATACAATACTTGGTAAATCTCTTTTATTTAAACAAACAACAATTGGGATTTGATAAAAATTTTCTCCATAATATAGAAAAAGCTCATTCCATGACCGTGTATTATCTAAGAGAAATGCATATTGAGAATCTGCAACAAAAATAATACCATCTAAATTCGTTACTGTGGCAGGTCTTGTACTAGCATAAAAGTCTTGACCCGTGGCAGAATACAATAAGATTTTTAGTTTCCAATCATTTCCCGTGATTGTGATACTCCCAAAATCAAAAACTAAAGTTCTTCCGGTAGTAGTTTCGATGGATCGTAAATTTTGTTCTTGTCCATAATAATTCATTAGATATTTCAAGGAGGTTGTTTTACCGGACATCGCGGGTCCAAAATATACAATCTTTATTTGGATTATCTTTGTACTTGAGTATATTATCATTTTTTTATCCCCACAAGCTTTCAATTAAGTCCTCTTTATATTTCATGGGTTCTGTCTCAATTTCTCCTGTAAAAATTTCGCCCCACTCCGCTTTAATAAATTGAGTCAATCGACTAAAGGAGGCATTAGAATAGGATACTGTATCTAAAATTGTCTGATCACTCAGTTCCGTCTTCACATTTAACGAATTCAAAATCGATATTTTATTTAATATAGAAAATACTCTTCGAGCAGCATTATAAAATTCCAGAATTTGGATCTTGAAAATATTTCGTTTTAGATTCTGCTCTTCAAAGCTAAAATCTAATAGTTCCTCCCGTAATTCTTTAGAAAAATTTTTGAGTAGAGACAATCTTTGTTCAAAAATTCGGCGCATTTTCGTAATCGAATTATCAACAAATGTAATTGCTTTAGAATATATCAATTTTTCAAATTTTAGGTTTGAATTTTTAAATTTACTACCCACCATATTAACAACAATTTCATCATTAGAATTTTCAATTAACAAGAAGTTTTGGATCTTCTTCTGTACCATCTGTATTATGAAACTTAATCTTGCATTAAATCCGTCCTTATTGACTTTGGATTCATCTGACATAATATGATAACATAGAATCCAAGATTTGAAGGAATTAAACAAGTGTAAAGCCTTGTGAAGAGCATCATTAGGGCACACAACTATATACCGGTTGGTATCATAATTAATTTCTTCCTCTTGTAATAGCATATCCAATTCATTATTGGAAATAAAATCAGTATAAAAGATCAATTTCGTTCGAAAACTCATAATATCCGCTAAACTGTTAGCAAAAAATTCAACATCCTCTTTGTCCGTTCCCGCAATTAGAACGGGGAGGCGATCTAGAAGACATCTCAACACAATAGAGAATTTCTCCTCTCCAATGTCAAATACTGCGTCATCAATCGATTTCATACAATTTAACCTACTTCAACATGATACCGTTAATTATGTGTTTTAATTCAAAGGAATTAACGGGATTTTCAATTACTTGAGCCTCTTTTACGATTTTGTTCAATACAATTAAAAATCTAGGGAGTATAAGGCGTAACAATCCCAATTTTTGTCTTCCCTTTTTGACCGTAAGGGTAAAAATCCCATCCCCAAGTGGCACTGTAAATTGATAGTAACTCATACATTCCAATAATATAGAGGAAATTTTCATTTTTTTTAATAACCAAGCACACCGGTTTGCCGTAGAGTACAACGCATAAGACATTGCTGCTTCATGTTCAAAATCCAACTCAGAAAAATTCCCCTCATTCAAGTAAGTAGAGACAATAAACCCTCCTGAAACGGTCAAACTTGCTCGCGTCATATCAAGAACTGTTGAAGTGAGTTTTTGGTATGCTTGATCCATTTTAGCAAGGGTATTCTCTGAAAAACAGAAAGAGGTTGTGTTTATCCGAAGAGTTTCTTTTGTATCTTCTTTAATACTGAAGGATTCTAGGAGATGGGCAATTTGTTTATCATCATATCGTCGTAAAGGGGGTTTGAATGATTCTCCCGTAAGTATCAATGATTTTTTTATCTCTCGTAAACTTTCCCGGGTTTGTAAGAAAACCCCTCCGAGATTGACTTTTGGTGCAGCTGTAATCGCAATAAAAAATTCTTCATTTTTATTATCTATGTCTTGTCGAATCAAGATGCGATCAATAGGATCATCCATGGAATTTTTTAAAGGAGCGAGAAGGATTTTAGAGGATTTACCTTCGAGTAATATGTATTTTAATTCATCAGGATGAAGATGTAATCCTAAATTATAAATCGCAGAACTGGCAGAAGAAATATTGAAGATCTCGTCTCTTGATAACCATACTCCGGATGATTGGATGGGATTACCATCCCGTTGGGTTAACACTGCATTTTCTACACCGTTAACTTCTTTTATTTTTTCCAAACTTATTTTTATCTGATCCGCTGGCATGTATAATCCTTTGAATGAATCTAATAGGTTCTTCCACAGCATTATTTAAACTTGTAAAAAAAAGAGTCGGCGCAAGCATAAAGCTTAAATGGGAGAAATAGTGACTTAAAGCGAATCAAATGAAAAAATTTATAATTAAGCTGAGACTCTAAATTATTACCTTTGAATCTATATCAGTAGATGAAAGGGTTATTACCAACAAACTCAAGACGCATATGTACGGCGTTTAGACCGGATTTAAGCATGAGCTAAATATGAAGGTACTTGTAATATATGCGCGATATCGTATGTGGTTCCCACTAGGGAACCGAGAAATGCTTACTCTACATCCTTAAATGGTTGTGATCCCGTAATTTCTTTAAATTACAACAAAAATGTGACCATTACTCAATAGAAAATGGATCTGGAAGATTAACTCTGGTTGATCCTGCCAGACCCGACTGCTATCCGGGTAGGACTAAGCCATGCAAGTTGAATGGAATACCCAAATTTTCCATGGCGAACCACTCAGTAACACGTAATTAACTCACCCTAAGGAGGAGTATAACCTCGGGAAACTGAGGATAATGCTCCATAATTGAAACTGCCTGGAATGGTTTTTCAATAAAAGAATAATCTAAATGGAGATTATTTCGCCTTAGGACAGGATTGCGCCCGATTATGGCTGTTGGTGAGGTAAAGGCTCACCAAACCTATTATCGGTAAGGGCCGTGAGAGCGGGAGCCCTGAGTTGGGTACTGAGACAATGACCCAGGTCTTACGAGACGCAGCAGGCGCGAAAACTTGACAATACACGACAGTGTGATCAGGCTACCCGGAGTGCTACAAAGTAGCTGTGGCAAGTGAGTTAGATTCCTTGCTAGAAAGGAGAGGGCAAGGCTGGTGCCAGCCGCCGCGGTAAAACCAGCTCTTCAAGTGGTCGGGACTATTATTGGGCTTAAAGTGTCCGTAGCCGGTATAGTAAGTTCCTGGTTAAATCGGATAGCTTAACTATCTGTTGGCTAGGAATACTGTTATACTAGGAGGCGGGAGAGGTCTGAGGTACTCCGGGGGTAGGGGTGAAATCCTATAATCCTCGGGGGACCACCAGTGGCGAAGGCGTCAGACTGGAACGCGCTCGACGGTGAGGGACGAAAGCCAGGGGAGCGAACCGGATTAGATACCCGGGTAGTCCTGGCTGTAAACGATGCGTGCTAGGTGTTGGTATGGCCTTGAGCCGTATCAGTGCCGTAGGGAAACCGATAAGCGCGCCGCCTGGGGAGTACGGTCGCAAGACTGAAACTTAAAGGAATTGGCGGGCGAGCACCACAAGGGGTGAAGCCTGCGGTTCAATTGGACTCAACGCCGGGAACCTTACCGGGGGCGCCAGCAGTATGAAGGTCAGGCTGACGACCTTACCAGACAGGCTAAGAGGTGGTGCATGGCCGTCGCCAGTTCGTGCCGTGAGGTATCCTGTTAAGTCAGGCAACGAACGAGACTCGCACCTTTAGTTGCCATCAAGAGGCTTCGGTCTCGTTGGGAACGCTAAAGGGACCGCCACCTTATAGGTGGAGGAAGGAGCGGGCCACGGCAGGTCAGTATGCCCCGAATCCCCCGGGCCACACGCGGGCTGCAATGGTATGGACAGTGGGATGCAACTCCGAAAGGAGAAGCTAATCTCTAAACCATATCTCAGTTGGAATTGTCGGCTGCAACTCGCCGACATGAACGTGGAATCCCTAGTAATCGCGTGTCATCATCGCGCGGTGAATACGTCTCTGCTCGTTGCACACACCGCCCGTCGCTCCATCCGAGTGTAGAATAAATGAGACTTGGTCCATTGGGTCAATCCGAATTTAAGCTACGCGAGGAGGGAGAAGTCGTAACAAGGTAGCCGTAGGGGAACCTGCGGCTGGATCACCTCCTAATTATTTTACTACGGAAGAGGGAACACCATCCCTCTTCCTCCTTTTATGGGATCACAACTTAAGAATGATGTATAGAGTAAGCACTTTTTTTCTTTTTATGATCGGGATATTATCTTGATATATTGCACATAACAACACGATTGATATACATAATTTCCCACTATATCTAAAAGCACTTCCTATGTACTTATCGCTCCCTGTGGTTGATTCTTATGCAAACATTTGAATGGATAAATAATATTTCGGATAATCAAACCTTCAGAATAATTCCTTATATCGATATCGTAAAAGAGTCCTTTGTGAATCCCATCTGCATTTTAGGAATGCCGGGAATAGCTGATATCGGAAAATTTGCTGTTGATCAATTAATAGGCATCTTAAATGCCTCTCGTGTGTGTGACATTATTTTTTATGACTATCCGGCAGGCGCTATTATTGATAATAGCATTTTGTCCATTCCCAAGGCAGAAGTACTAGCATACCGAGATAAACATAAAATCCGTGATGTGATTTTGGTTACTGCAGATGCACAAGCGATGACTCCTAAGGGGATATATGAGATTTCAGATTTGATCACCATTTTATTACATCGATTAGGTGTAAAGGAAATTATTTCGTTAGGTGCGCTTCCAGGACGAAATAACGATCCCATGAATATCTATATCACCAAAACGGAGGATTTTGATATAAAGGAGTTTTCTCTTAATTCACAATGTCAAAAAATCTCCAAAGCGGTATTAATTGGAGCAAATGGTTTGATTCCCTCCCTTGCTTACTCACGATTTGCTATAGATGGTACTGTATTTCTGACAGAAACTGATAAAAAACCTAGTATTAGTGAAGGTATTACGGATTTAAAAGCTTCCATCCAATTGTTAGAATTTGTCGCTAATCATTATAAACTTCCAATAGAAGCGGTATTTTCCAACAAAAAAGTGTCCGATCTTTCTAAAGACTTAGAAGAAAAACGTAAAAAACTCGAAAAAGAACTCGAATCATATAAACCCATGGAAGGAAAAGTGGAGCAAGATAAAACATTGTATATTTAATATAAAATAAGACTTAGAAAGAATCCATCGTATAAGTCCCTATGGACAAAGAGATATTTGGGAATCCCTATATTCGGGAAGGCTCTAAAGGAATTATTTTGGATCACGTATCCTTAAATTCTCTCATTAAAGAACACCCTACTCCTTTTTTCATTGTGATGACTAGGAAAATACAAGATAACATTAACCGCTTACGAAAAGTAGCTAACACGGTATTTGAAAATATCCATATTTCTTATTCAGTCAAAGCAAATTACATAGATATAGTATTGAGTGAGATTGATAAACTCAATATCTCGTTCGAATTAATTTCTTTATACGAATATGATATTTTAAAAAGAAATTCTTTGAATACGGATAATCTAATTGTAGGTGGACCCTACTTGCCGAATCCTTTAATTGAAAGAGTAATGCAAGAAAAGAATCCCACTTTTGTACTGTATAATCAAGATCAAATTCATCGAGTTAACCACCTAGCGAAAATTTATCAAATTCAACCTGATGTGCTCCTTCGATTTATTGCCCCTAAATCCAATGGTCATTTAGGACTCCCTTATAAAAGATCCACCTTAGATCGATTGCAAAAAACGATTCAATCATGTACGGAGTTGAATTACGTAGGCATTCATTCCCACTATGGGACCCAAATTAATACTCTAGAAACTTATCGTAAAAATGTCCGGTACATTTGCGAAATTGCGCTAAAATTAGAAGAAATGCATCTTATTGATGCGAAAATTTTTGATATAGGGGGCGGATTACCGAATGCGGGGTCATTAAAGGAAGACCAACTAATTACAATATTTAAAGCTATGAAAAATGAGTTTAATGCATATGGATATCCTAACCCAAGAATCTATATGGAACCTGGTAGGTATATCGTTGAAGATGCTGGTTTATTTGTCATGGAAATCATCGATGTGTCGGAAGAAGGAGGATCATTTTTTGTCAATGCTGGGAACTATATTTTACCTCGATTCGCTCGGAATTCACTGCGTTTTTATAACACGAATCAACCATTATCCCATTATAATCATCGAACAACCATCTATGGGATTGTTCCCTCAGAAGAAGATATTCTGGTAAAAAATTACAATTTTTCTTCTAATAATAAAATTGGAGACCCTATTCTGGTATTGAATTGTGGAGCCTACGCACTTACGTTCTCTAATCGGTTTCCCTATCGATTACCCCCTATAATAACTATATGTGATTCCCACTATGAGATGCATCAAATAAATACCTAAAAAACTCAATGTATATACTAGATATCTTAGTGAGAATAGAGGATGATATAACAATGGGTGAACTTGCAATACGATGCCGAATTTGTGATGTGATTAAAGGAAGATACCTATCCCAGGAAAAAGCAATAGAATCAATATTTGGAAAATTAACCCGAGTTCGGGTAGTCGCAAATGTGATTGATATAATTCAAGAGGATATTCAAAACAATGAAAACTTACTAAAATATTCATCAGATGCAACTAAAATTTCTTTTTTAATTGATGATGGAACATCTCAAATATGGATTACTGTCCAAAAGTGGAGTACAGGGATTTTATCCCGAATCAAGAAAGGAGATATTATTCAATTAATTGGTAAAGTAAAATTCCACTCCCATAGTAGCAACGAAATTATTCCTATACATTTCAAGAAATTAGGGAATCCAAATCATGAACTGTATCATGAATTAGAACTTATTTTTCACTTGAAAAAATTTGGGAAAACTAAGATCCGTCCATCCTCAACTCCTAATCAAACAACCCAAGAAACGCCCCAAATAACCTCCTCTTCTATAAAAGATACCAATTTCGATTTATCTGAATTTAATATTGACTTAGAAGAAAATTCCAATCAAGATGAGTTAAAAGAGGAAATTCTCAGAATTCTCCAACAATCTGATAAAGGTGATGGTGTGGATGTGACTTGTCTGTATGATCATCTGCCAGTAAAAGATGCAGTGGTTGATGAGCTTTTAGATAGGCTTGTGTATTCTTCATTGATCCAACGAATGGGAAATAATCGGTATAAACTGATATAAAATTGTTAATTTTTTTCCACAGAACTTTAAACTTATCCCGAATTAAATTTTTGTAATAAAACAATGAGAGTCTATCTATGGACGAAAAAGATTATTATAAATTATTAGATGTGGGAATAGAACAGATCCCAGAGGATGTGAAGACTACGGAACGTTGGGAAATCCCCACAGTTGATATTGAATATGAAGGAAAAACCACTATTATAAAGAATTGGAGAAAAATAATCGAGCAAATACACAGAGATGAAAAACATTTATTCAAACAGATTTGCAAAGAATTAGGGGCTGCGGGTGATATCCAACACTCCTCGGGTCGCGCTGTTTTAAAGAGTATCATTAAAAAATCTTCATTAAATAAACAAATCGCTAACTATTGTAAAGAATATGTGATTTGTAGTACTTGTGGGAAACCAGATACAGATATTATTAAAGATGGTAGAAATCATGTTCTTAAATGCCAAGCATGCGGAACCAGACGAATCATCAAATTATAGGAACAATGAGAGTGTATTATAAAAAGCACAAAAAGCAACAATATGAGGTAATTGCGGTTTGTGATGAGGATGTGTTGGGAAAATCCATCGGAAGTCAAAAGATCAATGAGTTCTTTTACAAAGGAGAATTAATAGACATACAAACTGCTGTGCAAGTCTTGAAAACAGCTCAAAATTTTAACATTGCTGGGAAACATATCATCAATGCGTGTATTGAGCATAGAATAATTTCTGAATATGCCGTCATCACAATCAATAGTATTCCTATTGCAATGAAATTTCTCTTATAGGAAGGATAACAAACTTGAAATATTTTTGCCCCGTGTGTGGTGCGACAATCTCCCCCGACGAACTAGATTTTTATAAAACCCATTTTGTATGCAAAAGGTGTCATCTAGTCAAATCCAATGAACTTTCTCCAAAAAAACAATATACACTCTATTTATGCTCAATGTGTTTAGCCTACATATTTGATAAGATGCCAAAAAATGCCCAATGGAAATTTATTGAGACTCAAGATCTAAATGAAGCAATATCTCAAATTTTAAAACGGGAATTAACGGATATATGGCAAGAAGAGTATGATACTAAATATGATATCACTTTTCCCATAATAAATGAAATTCCATCTAAAATTACTGTTCATGTGACAAATCCCCATAAGAATGCTGAAACAAATGAAATTACTCTATTAATCAAAAGTTCTGTATGTAAAAATTGTAATAAAATGCTGAGCCGAAGATTTGATGCGGTTATTCAACTCCGAACTATTAAACTTAAATCAGAGAAGCCAGAAACGATATTAGAGCCTTTACTTACCGAGATTATTGATTTTACGGAAGCAATACAATCCAAGAATCCCGATCAGTTTATTTCCGACATCGATACATTTTCTCATGGGTTCGATCTGAAATTGAGTAACAAAGCGATGATGAATGCTATTACATCGTATCTACTCCATAAGTACCCCTTCATTGTAAAAACATCAAAAAAATTGATGGGAAAAAATCCAACTACAGGTGGGAATCTGTATCGTTCATATGTGTTATTGCGTTATCTTCCATTCAGAACTAATACTCAAATCCGGATTAAGAATAACTATTATAGCATCCAAAAAATCCATTCTAATCAAATTACCCTAGAAAATATAATCGATCACAAACAACAAACTCGCAAATTCGATTATTTTGAAAAAAAATTAATTGAGCGAACCGAGGTCTAACAGCGATATGACAAGGAATCAAGAAAGAAAAATTAATGAATTGGACGAAATGGTCGATAAGCAGCGAATTAAAGAAAAAAATAGTGAAGACAAGGATGCCTATCAACGGGTTTTTGACGCACGTACAATTTCTACCTTAAGGAAATTACTTAATACTGGGGTCATATCCAAATTAGTGGGGATTATATCACAAGGAAAAGAAGCTAATGTATATTTCGCCTATGGTGCTCAACAAGAGTCGTTGGCAATAAAAATCTATAAAATCGACATCCAAAGCGCCAGATGGATGAAAAATTACATAAAAGGGGATCCAAGGTTCAAAAAAATCGGATCAAATCCGGATCAAATCATATTTATGTGGTGCCAAAAGGAATTTCGGAACCTAAAACAGATCGATAATGCAGATTTACCGTGTCCGATACCACTTCATTTTAAAAATAATGTGTTGGTAATGACTTTCATCGGTAACGCAGATGGGACCCCCGCTAGAAAACTGAAAGAATGTGTATCTTTATTTCAGAACCCTGCAAAAGAATTAGAGACTTCTCTAGATTATATTGATAGATTGTATAGAACCGCACATCTAGTCCATGCTGATTTAAGTGAGTTTAATATTTTATATCATGAGTCAAAACAAATTCTTATAGATGTATCTCAAGCTGTTTCAATAGCACACCCTAAAGCAAAACAATATTTAGCTCGAGATATTAGGAATATTATCAATTTTTACTCACGTATGGATGTTCCCATTCCTGATCCAATGGAAATATATACAAATATCATAGAAAAAGGCCATAAAAGTGATGAATAAAGATCGTGTTGCTGTATTGATCGGAAAAAATGGTATTACCAAGAAAAAAATTCAATTTTTGACTAATACACAGATTGAAGTCGATAGTACAACGGGAGAATATTCCATCATCCCTGTAGAAGATCAAGAGGACGACACTCCCGAAATGCAAAATATATTAGATCAACTTGATATAACTCCTGAATCATTGAATATCTATAAAGAATCCCCTAATTTTGGAATGTGGACTGCGAAAAAAATCATCGAAGCTATTAATATGGGATTCAAACCTGAAAAAGCATTTAAACTGATTAATCAAGACTGTATTTTCGAAATCATTTCTCTTGAGGATATTTTAGGAAATTCTCAGAAAACAATTAAACGCATCAAGGGAAGACTCATTGGGGAAAAAGGAATCATGCGGAAATCGATCGAAAAATATACAAACGCTCATATCTCAGTATATCAAAACCAAATTGGTTTTATTGCTGATTTTGATTCTTTGAAAATCGCCCAAAAAGCAGTGGATATGATCATAGAAGGACTTCCGCATAAAACAGTCTTAGCATTTTTACAAAAACGATATCGAGAGAAAAAAGAAAAAGAGTTCCATGAAACCTGGAAACCCACGTTTGATTAAACGAAACTTTCTTCAGTATTTTTCTTTTTTCTTGATTGACTTTCCATTTCTGGTAAAGAAAACAACTCGTCTGAAAGTTTTGGTTTAGGTTGTGGTAAATTCCTGATAATCGGAGATGAAGGATACCGTGTGTGATTTATTGATGACCCTAAAACTTGAGGTGATTTTATTCCCGTAATTAATAGCATAACACGGATGTAATTATGGATTTTCGAATCTACTCGTGCCCCCCATATCACCATTGCATTTTTATCCATTTTGGTGGAAATATATTCTGATACCTTGTTTGCCTCCGTTAAAGTCATATCATTTCCTCCAGTAACATGGATTAATGCACCTTTCGCTCCACTTATGTCGATTTCTAACAATGGGGAACTAAGGGCATCTTGAATCGCTTCTTCTACCCTATTTCCTTTTTCAGTATGGGATTCTCCAATTCCGATAAATGCAACTCCTCCTGTAGACAGAATCGTTCGGACATCTGCATAATCAAGATTAATCAGAGAAGGTAAACTAACTGTTTCCGTGATTCCCTTCACCATAGTGGCTAAAACCTCATCCGCTAATGAAAAAGCTTCAATTATAGGTAAATCCGGCGCAATTTCTAGTAATTTATTGTTATCTAATACTACTACCGTGTCTGTAAATCTCCGTAAATTCTTTAGTCCTTCTTGTGCTTTGGGTAATCGACCCATCTCTGTTTTAAAAGGTAATGTAACGACTCCTACCACCATTGCACCGTTCAATTTAGCGATTTCAGCAACTATAGGAGAGCTACCTGTACCAGTTCCACCTCCAAGTCCGCATGTGATAAACACCAAATCTGCATCATTTAGAATCGTATCCAATTCATTTCGTGATTCTTCTGCCGCCGCACGTCCTATTTCAGGTTGACCTCCTGCGCCTAATCCCCTTGTAAGGGTTTTTCCAATTAAAATGCGTTTATCACTGAGTTTAGAATCTAAATGTTGCTGATCTGTGTTAATAGAGATACATATAGCTCCTAAAATTCCTATTCGCATCAGTCTATCTACAGTATTATTTCCGGCACCTCCCGCACCTACTATTACAATCTTAGCCTGTCCTATTGTTCCCCTATTTTCAGGGGGTTTTTGGACATGCTTACGTGCATTACGTATCAGCGATTCCATAATTCATCAACTCACGGTTTAGGAGACTTTGTTTGGGAGAATTAATATATAATTATAATATCTGAATGATACTGAACCATGCCTAAGAGGAAAATTTTAAACTAAATCCTAAATACAATTACCAATCTCAAATAAGATTCATTTAACAAAACAATTCTTGCAAATTCAATAGAATTAAAATATTTGAGTCGGATTTATAATCCAAAATGCAGAGATTGCCGAGTATGGTCAAAGGCGCTGGACTTAGAATCCAGTCTTTAGTAGTTCGGGGGTTCAAATCCCTCTCTCTGCACTTTTGTTCTACTTAACACTTCATAGTTTAAATCGTAAAAAGTAGGACCCCAAGTAAATTTCGACAAGAGAAATTCAGCTTGATTTTCATGGCCAATTATAAAAAGGGCTGCAGCTAAAGCTTCTACTGATGACAATTTTTCCCATCTTCCATAATTAACGCTATTAGCAGCAAGCAATTTAGGTAATTTTCTACCAGTGTGGAAATCTTTAAACACCTTTTCAACTAGTTTCCAGGAACAATCAATAGCTACTAGCCCATAAGTTTCAATTTGTGATTTATCTTCTATACTTAGGATTTTTGGGGAAAACGGATCTAAAATTATCGCCTTTTTTGGTAAAAATTTGAGTTTAGGTACCAGCTTAACTAAATTGAACTTTCTTAGTTTTAAACTGGTACACTTTTTGGGATCACACTGCCCATAGTGAACTACAAATAATTTTGGATCTATCATGAAAATTTCGCTGTACATAAGGAATTTATACTCTTAATAAATAATTCCGTTGTTTGTTCTGATCCAACTACTTTTTGTATGGAATGAACAATGTTTCGGATCTCTCCTAAAACGGGAATCGCACCATATGTTAAAGGAAATAAAGCGATAAACGTGATATCTTGGACGGCTGTGGCACCAGTACTTGTATCGGTGAATTGGAATTTACTCGAAGGACAAGCAATTATGCCATAATAACTATCCCTATTTTTCGCCGAAAGACAAACATAAGACAACAAAGATCCCATTTTTAGTGAACCAGCTTCTTCCACCATTTTCTGGAAAGCCACATTGGTATTTGCACTAAAGGCTTCTACAGAAATTGGTAAATTTACAAGATTTTTATTTCTATGGTCAAATGTTAATCCGCTGGGAGCTACCAGACTATAGACTGCTAATACGGGATTTTTGACACTATCAAGAATATCATTAATCAAAATGATTTTATTTCTATCCTGTGGTTGACTGTTACCATAAGTTGTAAGCGATACTTCACTACCCATTCCAAATAAATAGATCGCACTACGTACACTATTGCTAAATATCTCCATGTTTTGAGTCACATTTCTTGTACCGAAATAATTATCGATCTCTCGTCGTAAATGATAAATACAGGACCCAATGGTATCCGCATTCAATGGCCATTCTTTATTGTAATCATGCACAATTGTTAGCAGAGTCTGGCTTATTCGAATGGTTATTAAACAAATTTTTTCAAAAAAGGAAAATGTAATGATCTGATTTTCCATTTGTAAATCACTCCAATTTTCATCACTCGATGAAAACGCAGCTGCAGATACGGATGTGATTGTGTTCGGATCAAGTTCCAAATCAGTATTTCTCCCAATACGTGCAATAGATAAACCACTTTCATCCGATAGAAGGACCATTAACGTTGCATCCGAAGATCTCAAAATACTCGATAAATGTTTTACTAGCGATTCCCGTACACTCATAAGACCACCTCAATCAATAATATAAGAAAGAGAAATTCAAACATTAAAGTTTATTTGTATCCAGTTAAAAAGAAAGAAGAGGAACTTAATCCTCTAAATCATCTTGCGGCGATTGGGGCATCTTTGGCCCCCCCCCCTCTTTAGAGGCAGAAATTACCTCATCAATTCGCAAGATCATCATACTCATTTCTGTAGCGGATTTTATGGCTTGTTGCAACACTCTTGTTGGTTCACATACTCCATTCGCAAAAGCATCATAAATCTCTTTAGTGTCTAAATTTATCCCATAAAATTGTCCCGAAGACTGTTCATGTTTGGAGTGAAGTTTTGCTAGAATCTCCATTGGTTCCATACCCGCATTTTCTGCCAGAATGAGTGGAATAGATTCAATACTCTTTGAAAATGCTTCAACTGCTATAGATTCTCGAGTATTAATGGATTTGGCTAACTTCATCAATCGTTTAGAAACTTCCATTTCCACTGCCCCTGCCCCTGGAACTACATAATTATCTTCTAATGCAATTTTTATTACACTTAAAGCATTTTTAAGAGCTCGTTCTGCGTCTTCTGCTATATGACGTGTTCCTCCTCTAATTAAAATACTGGTAGATTTCGGATTATCGCAGTTTTCAACAAAAATCATTTTATCTTTTCCAATTTGCTTTTCTTCTACACTCCCCGCCTGACCCAAATCGGATGAAGTCATCGTTTTGATGTCCGTAATTATTTTACCATCAGTTGCTTTCATCAACTTCTGTAAATCAGATCTCTTAATTCTTCGTATAGCCATTATCCCGTTATTACTTAGATAGTATTGAGCAATATCATCTATTCCTTTCTGACAAAACACAACGTTTGCTCCAGAATCTATGATAAATTGAATCAGATTATGAAGGATGTCATCTTCTTGTTGTTTGAATGCTTTAATTTGACTGGGATCGACAATCCGAACATCTGCATCGAATTCTGTTTTTGTAATTTCCAAAGAGTGGTCAATCAGTGCAATTTTTGCATCCTTGACGGACTTAGGCATGGACTCGTTAACAACTTCTTTATCTACAATCAATCCGTCAATAAAAGAAGAATTTGCTAAGCTCTCTCCTTCTTTTTTCATTATTTGAATTAGATCTAGATCCACTAAATTTTTTTCTCCTCTTTTCTCTACCACTCGCAAGCAAGCTTTGGTTGCAATATCCGCCATCTTTTCTGCATTCCCAAAAGTGGATTTAGTAGATAATGCAGTTTTTGCCACTTTCTTTAACTCTTTTTCATCCATGGAAATTTGATGAGAAATTTCACTAAGAATTTGAGAACAATGAAGAGATGCTTTATGATATCCGCTTAATATTACATTAGGATGCACTTTTTGGTCTAATAATTCTTTACCATACTTTAGTAGTTCACCAAGCATTATTATTGCTTTTGTAACCCCATCTCCTATGTTTTTATTCATGAGTTTTGCTAATTGGGTTATTATCTTCGCTGCTGGGTGTTCAACTTCAATCTCATCGAGAATCGAGAAAGAATCATTGGTGACAGTTACGTCCCCGATGGAATCTACTAACATTTTGGATAACCCTTTGGGACCAAGAGTTGTTTTGATTGCTTCTGAAATCGAACGAATAGCTGAAATGTTTTCAGATAGTGCGGTTTCTCTTGATTCCACAGAGGTCCCTTCTTTTAAGATAATTGGAATTCCGTAAAATGCCATTTTTTTCACCTTGTTGGTTATAATTAAAGGAAACGGAAATGAGATAAAAAATTTTCTTTTTAAACACGTCTAAGTCAAACTAAAGAAAAAGTTCGGTTTATATAGTTTCTGTTTAATGTCAGAGAGTGCATCTATGATATCATATGATCAATTCTATCTTATGGTAATGATTTGCTTTTTCTTCTTATTAATTGGAATTAACTTAATGGATTTGGTACATTCGATTCGAAAAATTTTAAATAGAAATCACTTACATCATTGGTGGATTTGGTTTATATTCACCAAATTATTACCCTGTCTGCTGGTCTTCTTACCATTTTTCACGTCTTGGATCACGATTTCAACTCTAATATTCATCTCCATAACATGCATTTTACCAGTAGGAGTAAAAATACAACTAAACCGTAAGAAAATTCTTCTTCCTAAATCTAAGCAAACCAAAAGGGGTAAAAGGATCTATATCGGAACACTGCAATCCCGAATTATCCCCAAACGATTTTACTTGTCAGAAACAGATTTAAAACGACACGTATTTATAACGGGACTTACCGGGATGGGTAAATCTAATTTCGTGAAGCATTTACTTTATCAGTTAACAAAACGATATTCTTCGGTTTCCTTTCTTTTAATCGAATTTAAAGGGGAATACAAAGAAATACAAAAACGAATACCACATATAACAATTCTACGACCGGGGGAAAACCTGAAAATTAATATATTCAATCCTATTGATGAAGACCCAAAAATATATGCTGAGAAGTTAATGAATTTATTTACAGAATGTCAAATAATAACTTTTCAAGAGGAATATTCTGCTCAAATGGAAAAAATTTTCGTTGAATTGTTGTATGCCGTATGCTCTGACCCAAAAAGGAGGAGTTGGGAGGGATTCGACTATTATATTCAACAGTATATGAAACAACAAAATACAAAATATTATAATCTCCATAACACCCTTTCGGGTATTGAGAATCGCATTCGCAGATTAAAGAACGGCCCCCTCAGAATGATATTTGGAAAGGAACACGATTTCAATCTTAGCAAAATCATCCAAAATAACGTAATCATTGACTTAAGCAGTATAATTCAAAAAGGTGGAACTAAAAATGACGCAGTTTTTTTTTCAAACATTATTTTTAATCACGTGTGGTTGTTTAATCTAAAAAAAGGACCAAGTACTGAGATTAACCATTTTACTCTAATTGAAGATTCTCAAATCTTACTCTCTCAAAAAATTGCAAAATATCTAACAACTACCACCTATCTAGAAGATTTTGCTTTGCTTTTACGAGGAACAGGAGAGTGTTTAATCACTATCAACACCCGACCCACCATAAGTGAGGATGTCATGGCAAACGCCGGAGTTATAGTATCATTCCAATTAAGTTATGATCAAAATATTATGGGAAGACTCCTATCATTAAATGAAAATAAGTACTTCTATCTGACATTGTTGGATATCGGAGAGTGTTTAATTAAAACCAATTCAATTAAAACTCCATTAATGGTGAAAATTCCTCTGATTAAGAATTAACAAAGAATAGCTTTTTATGGGAGTATCAAAGTTTTTATTGTGATGTTAGTAGGTATAATCGGTAAACCTTCCTCAGGAAAAAGCACATTTTTAAATGCTGCTTGTTTAACGGACGCTAAGGTGGGTGATTATCCTTTTACTACGATCGATCCCAACATCGGTACAGGTTATGTAGTTACACGATGTGTCTGCGAAGAATTAAACGTGATAGATAATCCAATAAATTCGCTCTGTATCGATCATAATCGCTATATCCCGATTAAATTATTGGATGTTGCGGGATTAGTTCCAGATGCGCATCTTGGTAAAGGATTAGGAAATAAATTTTTAAGCGAACTTAGTAGAGCTGACGTTTTATTACACATTTTAGATATTTCAGGTGAATTAGACTTAGAGGGTAATAAATGTGAAAACGGTTCACATGACCCTTATGAGGATATTGAATTTTTAGAACGAGAGATAAATTTATGGTTTAAAGATATATTACTAAGAACCGATTGGCGGAAGTTTGCTAATAAAGTAGCAATGGAAAAAACCAATCTAGCGGAGGCACTATATGAACGATTATCTGGTTTGTCCATTCAAAAAAAGCACATAATTAAAGCACTCGAACAATCAAAATTAAATATGGAGCACCCCGATAGGTGGACTGAAATCGATATAGAACATTTTTCGAAAATCCTACGGATAATTTCTAAACCGATTGTAATTATAGCAAATAAAATTGACAAAAAAAATTCTGCTGTTAATTTCCAAAAAATTAAAAACAAAATCACTAGTCCAATTATCCCTTGTTCGTCCTTGGCGGAATTTTACCTTAGAAAATTATCAGAGAAAAATCTAATATCCTATAGACCAGGAGCATCCTCTTTCAAAATTATTGATGAACAGAAAATAAGCTCTAATGACCAATCTATCTTGAATGATATCCTCACCAAAATCTTACATCTGTATGGAAGTACTGGTATTCAGGATGCATTAAATACGGCAGTATTCGATGTTTTAGATAATATTGTGGTGTATCCCGTCCACGATGAAAAGAAATTCATGGATCATGATGGAAATATATTACCTGATGCGTATTTAGTCCCTAAAAATATGAATTTGAAAGAATTCATTCAAACGAAGATCCACTCGGATCTTGCGAAGAACTTCATCTATGCTTTAGATGCACGAACCAAATTACGTTTGGGAGAGAATCATGAACTTAAGAATAACGATATTATCAAGGTAGTTTCTGCAACGCGTTAATCGGATTCTCCCCGACTGGATAATATTATATATAATACAATAATCCCGATTAAAGCTACTCCGAGTAATTGCAAAAGCAGCTTATATCCACTTAAATCCCAGCCCGGAACTTGTAAAAACATTAAAACCTCACTTATGATTCGGTATTGTGACTTCTTAAAAAGTATTTTGGTTTATATACTTCATTTTAGAGAAATGGTATGAAAACGTCTCATACTGAAGTCAAGGTAGTTTTAATCCAACCTATAACTCTTTTCACCAAGTCTTTTAATTTTAAAAACACAGTAATTACTCACCTACTCAAGATTGCCACCTGCTTGAAAAATCGATTAAACAGATATCCTGTAAAAATTGAAGTTGTTAACTTAATAGATGAAGAAGTTTATCGACCAACCTCTATCAATGAATATCCTCGCCATATACGAAGTTTAAAAACGTTTTTTGATAGATATAATAATGAAGAGAACCTCATCTTTGGGATATCTTGTTTCTCATCAAATTTTTATATTTCTACCTTAGCGTTAGCGAAATTATTACGAAAAGATTATCCAAAATCTCTTATTTGTGTTGGAGGTTATCAAGTAAATTATTTCCCAGAGGAATTCGTTTTTCCGAAACAAATTGAAAGTGAATCCATTCCTTTGAAATTATTTGATTACATTTTTTTAGGAGAAGCAGATTATGTTTTTGCTGAGGTCATAAAGCGAAATATTGATAGAGGAGATATTACATCTCAGAGTACAGAGGAATGCAAAATCGTCCAGTGCGGTTTAGTGGATAACATAGAACAATTACCGTTTATCGATTATTCCTTGTTAAAAATCCCTCACTCTCCGTTTCTATTTGTACCTATTTATTTTTCTTTGGGATGTCCTTTTAATTGCAAATTTTGTGGCGATTTTCGAAACATCTATAAACCAAAGAAAAGATGGCGCTTTACTAGTCCAACAGACGGATTCTCTCGTTTGAAACATTTGATAAAATATTATTCTGATAAAGATATCCAGATACAAATTTTCGATCCGTTATGGACATATCCAGAATGGAGATTAAAATTTTATAATCTTTTACTAAAGGAAAATATCGCTCAGGACTTTTGGGCAGAAATAAGAATCGATCAATTCTCTTTAAAGGAATTGGATTATCTAAAAAATTTGAATTTTACTCTTGCATTCGGTTTAGAGTCTGGTGATCCTCAAATGTTACGCATAATGAATAAAACTTCACATCCAAAAAAGTACTTATCAAGGTTTGAAATTCTTACATCTGAGCTAAATTCTGCTGAAATATATGTGATTTGTAATATATTACTTGGTCATCCTGGAGAGACAGCCAATTCCCTCTGTAAAACTTCGGAATATATTGAGAGAATTAGTAAAAATCTTTCTAATTTCTTGCCGAGTGTTTCGAAATATATGCTAATCCCCGGGAGTGATATTTATAACGAACAACAATATTATCAAGATACCTTTCAGACGAGGTTTTATTATCCTCATTATTGGACAATCCCAAAAAACTCTCAAATCTTATCTGGAATGGTGGATCCATCTAAAAACCTTACTTACATGGATATTATTCGATTTATGTCTATATTCATTCCCGATTTGGAAAAAAAAAGCATTAATACCTTACAGCGATTAAAAAATCGGTATTTTATTTTCCAAAGATATCTTAATAAGATGATTTTTGGCTCACGAAATTATTGGAAAAAAGAAGCAGTAACTGAATATAATACATTCGGCGCTGAAATGAATCCATTAATTGAAACAAAACATTTTTGGAGAGATGTGTTTTAATTTTGAAGGGTTTTAAATATATAAATAGACATTCAAATTGCTGACAAACTCCTTCAGCATAAAAAAGCCAAAGTGATTCAATTGGATAAAAAGAAACTATGTGCTACTATGTCTTTGCTTCTAGGGTTATCATATGGTTTATCTCTGGCTGCAACCGGAATTAGTATCCCAATGCCAGGGTTTGGTCCATAAAAAATGTAAATTGATAATTACATTTGTTCCCTTTTTTTTATTTAAAATTAACAAAAAATGGACGTAAGGGGACTTGAACCCCTGACTTCTTGAGTGCAAGTCAAGCTATCTTCCAACTGATATATACGCCCTTGCTTGTTTCTTTTCAATCTTTGGTTGATTTTAATTTTTTTGGATTTCCTTTTGATGATAAATAACAGAAAACAACAAATAATCGAATATATTAACATTAATGAGTAAATTGAACTTTCAGCATAGAACCTTTGTCTCACTCTTGTCTAGTGGATTGGATAGCCCTATTGCAACATATTTGATGCTCAAAAAGGGATTTGATGGGATTTTATTATCTTTTAAGGTTTCTAACCAAAATGACACCCGTTTTAATGCTAAGATACGAAAAATTGCACATCATCTTAAACAGATAACTAATAAAAAACTAGTACTTTATATTATAAACCATAAAGAAACCTTAGAGAAATTTGTGGAGCAAGGAAAACGGAAATTAACTTGTCTTTTCTGCAAATCTTTTATGTTATACTCAGCGTCCGTATTAGCACAAAATTTAAACGCAGAATTTATTGTTACTGGGGATATTTTGGGAGAACAAGCAAGCCAAACACTTACAAACATTTCCGCTGTTCAGAATATAGTAAACGATATACCAGTAATTCGTCCCCTTGTAGGGTTTGAAAAAAAAGATGTATTGAAATTATCTCACACGTTGGGATTTTATGAATTATCTACTTTACCCGATATTCAATGCACTTTTAATCCCTTGTATCCGGAAACCCAGGCAGATATAGAAGAGATCCGAAATTCCATTCAAAATATGAATTTCTCATCTAATTCTCAAATTAAATTAAAAAATGCTCAAATGATAATTGTTGAGTAACTTTTTCCTTAAAATTTTCATCTCTTTCTACTATTTCAATGGATTGAGGATTCTTCTTTGTCAATTCCGCCACAATTCCTTGTGCTATAAGATGTTTACAGTAATATTTCCTATTTTTTAAAATCCCCTGAAGATAAAAATCCATACAACTGCAATATTTTTTGGGATACAATAAGTAATCTCTATCTGTTCCTAACTTCATCCACACAATCCGACTTGAGGGTATGAACGTAACTTTTACAATCTCCCCCATTATTTCCTTTACCTTGGAAATCTGTTCTATAGAAAAGAGTTTTGAAAGACGGTCAATGCTTTCGATAGTTAAAATCCCTTTTTGGGCAATATTTTTTAAAATATCCTCGAATTCTTTATCGATTTCGTCATTAATGGTTTTCGTTGGCACCTTACAAAAATAATAAAATTAATGTCTTATATGTATTAACAATGCTTCCGCCGGGATTTGAACCCGGGTGACGAGGGTGAAAGCCTCGCATGCTTGACCGAACTACATTACGGAAGCGAGAATATAGGGACTAATTTGGAATCAGATTTAAATTTTTCCCAAATCACCAATCTATGAGGATACAATTGCACAAACCTTTTGATGTCGGATATTTTACTCCTAGATTTTTTCCCGCTATTGCTGGGGGTGAATTTTATATATTAAATCTTGCAAGGCAGATGCTAGAACATAAAGATAACCCTTTAATTTATTGCTCAACAAGTATTGATTTTAAAGGAATTCGTACCCCAAAAGGTTTACATATCTCTTCTGAACATCCTAATTACTATTCTTATATGAAAATTCCTCTTAAACGTCTAAATCCAGAATATTCAACACGTAGTTCCACGCTAAAACACATATTTAATCATTTAGAAATTCCATATAATCCGATTTTTGCAAACTTATTGAAAATTGGACCCAATCATTCTCAATTCTTTTCTGAAATCATGAATTTAAACAAAAAGGAGCTCAAGAAACATCACATCATCCATTCTACCTATCTTCCCTATGCGACGATCTTATTTGCTTATATTTATTCTCGTATCCTTGGAGTCCCCTCCATATGCACACCATTCTTCCACATTTACAATCCTAGATATCAAGAACAGACTTATATTTCCCTTCTTAGGCTCTTTGAAAAAATCATTGCTTGTACCCATACTGAGAAAAAATTTTTAGTGGATAATGGCCTTACTCCTCAGAGGATCGAAGTAATACCAATGGGTGTTGATCCCGAGCTATATAAAACACGAATTCTTACCCATTCGGGCAAAGTAAAGAGTTTCTCTAAATTTTACAACCTTTCTCATCCATTTGTTTTATTTTGTGGGCATAAAAATTATGAAAAAGGGGCAATAAGCGTCCTACAAGCTGCACTCATTGCTAAGAAAGATATTGGGGATTTGATTTATGTATTTATAGGTCCTAGTACTCCAGCATTTGATATTGAATTAAAAAAAGCTAGACGCCAAGGTCTTAAAGTATTAAATCTCACCCCTGATAATCTTTCTGGTTATTATGATTGGAGAAAGATTTCTGCATTTCAAGAATGCGAATTTTATATTATGCCAAGTCGCTCGGATGCTTATGGAATAGCTTATTTAGAAGCATGGGCTTCCAAAAAATCAGTCATAGGTGCTGACAACCCCGTCATGCGTGAAGTCATTAGACATGAGAAAGATGGTATTTTGGTAGAATTTGATAACATTTCTCAAATAGCTGAAAATATTGTTTTTTTATGTAATAATCCTGACATAACCGAGGAAATGGGCTTTTTAGGATATTCAAAAATTAATCGGAGTAATAACTGGGATTATATTTATCGATGTACCATGGATGTATATAAGCAACTTGTCAAATTTGATGCATAATGAAAATGCGGGCCGGGCACGACTCGAACGTGCGACCACCCGGTTAACAGCCGAGCACTCTACCAACTAAGCTACCGACCCAAGGATCTATTGAGTTTATTATTGCTCAATTTAAAATTTTTTCGATATAAAGAAATTATATTCAGGTAATGAAATAATTTAAAAATGGTAGCGGGGGTTAGATTTGAACTAACGATCTCAGGGTTATGAGCCCTGCAGCCTAAACCAAGCTAGCCCACCCCGCTTAGCTAGTAATTACAGAAATAAAAACCCCTAATTAATCGAAAAGGATCCTTCTGAAATATCGCTACAAAAAATGTGAATTGCACAATAATTAAAAATTTTTGTAATTTCTACTCGGAATCGAAAAGGAACACATCAAAATCTTAATATGGAAATTTTACCGTGTATACTCAATTCCACGAGTTTTTGGTATGTGTATCCTATGGCTTTATTTGACACTCTAATTAACATTTTAACTAACCCCTTCTTTATTGGTTCTGCTATCTTTTGGTTGGTTTGTTATATTCTAATTAAGCTTTTAGGAAAAAAACGAAAATACGTGAATTTTTTCTTTCCTTTTCTTGTAATGTTTAAAACTAAGTGGCTTAATCATATACTGAAAAAAATTGCCAGAGCATGTCCTAAATTATGGAGATGGATTTGGAATATTGGCATTTTTGTTTCTTTCGGTTTTACCATTTTTGGTCTATATTTCTTTACCTCTAATCTTATTGATTTGATCCTCGATCCTAGTATTGAAAATGCTATAGCTCCCTTGATTCCCGGAGTAACCATAGATTTGCCTATGTTTACCTATTTAATTTTACCAATTTTATTTGTAATAACTATTCACGAATTTTCTCATGCAATGGCAGCAGAAGCGGATAACATCAGTATAAAATCTACGGGTATATTTGGAGCTGGAGTATTTTTTATTGTGGGATTTGGGGCTTTCGTAGAGATCGATGAATATGCTACTCGCTCCAAAAAAGTATCCCCATGGACTCGTTTAAGGATTGCGGGGGCGGGAACTTTTTCTAACGCGATACAAACAGGGATCGCCTTGATCTTAATGCTAAGTTTTGTACCAATTATTAGTATTGGATACGGTCCAGAAGTAATCCAAATTGATACGGTATTACCTGCTAGTGAAGGAGGTTATAATTATGGAAACTTATTCGAGGGAGATGTTATCTTAAGCATTAATGATACCCAATTAGATCTTCAAAATAATATAGATTTGAATACTATTTTAAACAATAATACCGATCTTCAATGTTCTATTGGTGATCAACTGGATGTTCGTATAATGGATCGACGAGGAGATATCTCATACAGAAATGTTACTCTGGGTCATCATTTCTTCATAGGTTTCCAATATCAGTTCGTAACGAATTCAGAAATCGAAATTACAGAAGTATATACTAAATTCCAAGGTGGTAATAATTTTAATTTATTGAATGCTTCAATGCGATTTAATTCCATTAACGGAACTCCATTCAATAAAGCATTGGGTTTATCACCAGAACAATACTTACACAATTTACAATCCCCTGGACAAGTAAATTTAACTGAAATCTCAGGTGTAAATATATCCATAAATGTGGATTATATCCCCTTAGTATTCGGTGCGTTTGAATTCCGTTCGTTTTTTACAGGTTTATTTTTTGAAGAACGAGAAGATTCAGTAATTGTCACCCGAGTTCTAAAAAATTCTACAGAATCGGGAATAAATGAAGGACTTATCGAGAAAGGAGACATCATTACCAGTGTAGAAGGTACAGATATCAACCTAACTGGAAAGACGTTTGAAGAGTTTTTACTCAATGACGTGGGTTTAGTGGTCTTAAATCCGACCCGTGTTGCTTTTGGGATTCAACGCGGAACAAGTTTTTTATACAAACAAATTTTGTTCATCCCAATACCAAAATCATATGTATTTATCGGCATTCAATCATCCCCATATTGGATACCTAAAAATAGTTTTACTCGCTTCTTAGGAGGAAATTTCCCCATATGGTTAGAAAGAGAAATTTTTTATTTTTATATGGTTGCATTCAGTGTTACGCTGTTTAATATGCTTCCCCTTCCAATATTTGATGGAAATCGAATTTTAAGAGAAATAGTTCACTGGATTATCGGTACCAAATTAGGTAAACCTAAACAAAAGAAGATCAAAATCTTTTTTGATCCCGAAGAATCCGATTATCAATTAATGGAATATAATATCACTAAGATCATTGATGTTGAAATGGACTTAACTAGTAATCCATTTCCTGATCTTGTAGATTCAATAAAATATATACCCATAGATAGCATCCAAGATGGATATATTGATACCATCAAAATTGATCTAAAAGCTGGAAGATTACCTGATGTCGGAACTCCATTAATCGTCGCTATAGAGATTATTGAGGACGAAAAGGCAAAACTGAAAAATGGAATTATTTTGGGCGTGGGCTTGGTAACGACTTGTTTAATTCTAGCCAACTTCATTTTATCATATATTTTACTAGGGAATATCACATTTTGGATTTAAGAGTTAGCTATGCAATCTTCCAAGAAATGCTCCAAATGCGGAAAAAATTCGGTTTATTTTCAAAAATCCTCAGGTATTTCCCTATGTAATGCATGTTTCATTGCTTATTTTGAACGAAAATTTCAAAAAACTGTATCAAAATATATTCCATTGCACCCAACGGATGTAGTTTGTGTTGCACTATCTGGTGGGAAAGATTCTATAGCTCTTCTTTATAATCTTTATTTACGGTGTCAAAAAACGAACGGTTCTAAAATATTTGCAATCACTGTGGATGAGGGAATTTCAACTAATTTCAAGCGAAATCAACAAGCAATTGTGGATTTTTTTAACGAAACATCTATTGATATCGAATTAATCCAAGTTTCCTATAAAAATTTTTTTGGCCGAACCATGGACGAAATCGTCAAAGAAATGTATTTAAAACAAATGAATATAAATGCGTGCACCGTATGTGCGAGCATCCGAAGACGAATTCTAAATGAAGTTGCGAAATCAAATAGAGCTACAAAGATAGCAATTGGACATAACTTAGATGATTTAGCTCAAACGTTCTTGATGAATATTTTACGTAATGACCTATTAAAAATTGAGAATATACCACCACACGGTTCTACAGAAATCTCTGCAACTTATATACCCCGTATAAAACCGTTATTTCTTCATACCGAAAATGAAATTCAAAAATATTGTATTGCAAAAAATTTACCATTCTACTCCCATACTTGTGAATATGCTATAGAATTTCCCATTTTACGTCGAAAGGTAAAATTCTTCCTTGATACCCTCGATGAGAGAAGTTATGAGTTTAAATACAATCTAATAAAACTTCATTTACAACTCAATGAAAAACCCATAAAATCAAAATCCATAGTTAAATCCAATCTATGCAGTAAATGTTTGTACCCTACAGGGCTCAATAGAACAGTATGCACCTATTGTGAATTAAAATCATCTTTTGGACTAGACTAAATATAAAAAAATCGATCTTAAAACATAGAATTCAACACATTAGGCAATCTTATTTAGATTTGTCCACGGATTTTACAATCCTGGAAAATACATACCATAATGCTTAGTTATGGGATACCTCCATAAGCATGATACGAATCAAGATCGTTAAAAAAAAACTAATTTCTTCTATTCACATTTAGAAGTCTATAGGGGGATTTAAGGAACGTATACAACAAATAGAGAGATCTGGTCAAAATCAACGATCTGCAGATTTCTTAATGTCAATTATATAAAAAAAAAGAGTAATCGAGAATTCTCAATCTTCCGCCATAATTGGATATTCGTTTTTGTCCAAGGTTAATGCTTTTTTACAAACTGGACAAGAAGATTTCATCTTAATCCATTCCCTGAAATGGTCGCTGTGTCCTTTAGCTTCACAAATGGGACACTGCAATTCCGAATCAAATATCTCAATAGGTTTGCCACAAACTGCACAACGTAATCTCGACATTATATGGATTTTTAAAATAAATTTATTCGCGTCAAGTATTGCATCCATAGTATTATCGTTATTAGGAATAATTTGTTTCATGTCTTTACGGTCTGCTTGATAACAGATTACAACTCCCTCGGTGGTATTTTCCTTGTTACCTACCCATATCACATCTCCTTGAGAAAATACACGTCCTTCACGTAGGAGCTGGATTTTAAGCAAGTTTGACTCCATCACATAAGTTTGAATTACTTTTGTAAATTTTAATCCTTGGACATTACTAGTGATAGTCTGAATAACCGCTCGAGGACTTTTCAACAATGCTGCTTTGATGGGTATATCCAGTTGTTTACCTTTTTTAGCCATTTTAATCCTCAATATACATTTTCTAAGTTTATGTAATTACATTGAAAATATTGTGCTAAATTAATTGTGATTTAGTGGAACGTATAGTATTATTTTAGACAAACTTGGACATCCCCATCGATATCCGTTGTCTGCACCATCCTACGCGCGAGGGGGGAAATGGAAAGGTACATAGCAATTGCTAATAGGACATCTGATAAACTACATCTATATTTGTCCAAGTTTTGCTTGACATTGTTTTACGGTTGCACGATCTCCAAAAATTCTTAATCTTCAGTATCAACATTCGGTTCAAAACCATGTTTTCCTATTAAAGGTACAAAAACAACACTTGAAACAACTTTTTCGGATATTTTTCCTTCCGATTTGGTCAAGATCAGCAATTTTTGAGACCATCTTTGTCTTCCAATAGGAATACATAAAATTCCCCCATCAATGAGTTGCTCAATTAAAGGATCTGGTATTCGGGGTCCTGCAGCAGTAACTAATATTTTATCAAAAGGAGCTACATCAGGATAACCCAATGTCCCATCCCCCCATATTACTGTCACCATCTCTTCTAACTGTACTTTTTTAAGATTAGAACGTGCAAAATCAGCTAATTCCTTAATTCGTTCTATACTGTACACATGTCCAGATTTATTATTCCGAGAAACAATGTACGCAATTAATGCTGCGTGATATCCCGATCCCGTCCCGATTTCCAGCACCTTGTCTCCTGGTTCCAATTTTAATAACTCACACATCATTGCATTCATATGTGGGGCGGATATTGTCTGTCCGTTTGATGTTGGAAGGGGTCTATCATCATATGCCCGTGATTGTTGTGCAGGTGGAACAAATAGCTCCCTAGGTATATTCAGAAATGCTTTCTTTACGGGTTGAGAGTGAACATAACCCAATCGTTCCAAGTGGCTGACCAATTTTTTGCGTAATTCATCATAATTCGACAATCTAATCCCTCTGCTCATTGCGTAGAAAGAAAATTAGAATATCCTCTACCATGTAGAAATGATATTACCTTATTTAAGGTAGGCATCCCGGTTCTAGCCCCCAATTGGGTCATCTTCATCGCAGCGCATGCATTAGCAAAAATCAAGCTCTTCTGAAGTGTCCATTTTTTTATGATATATGCAAAGGTAAATCCCCCACAGAAAGTATCACCAGCACCCGTTGCATCTACCGCTTGAACCTTAAAAGCAGGGGATTCAAATGTATCTTCTTTAGTTAATCCGATAGCACCTTTATCACCAAGAGTGATAACTACACATGATATACCCATATTAATGAATTCTTTAGCCGCTTCTATGGGTGAATTCTTTTTTGTAAGTGCCATTGCTCCCATTTTATTGGGTAGTAACACATCAACAAAATTTAAGAAAGGTTTTAACGCTTTTAAACCACGGATTGCGATTTGACTTTCTAAATCAAGAGAAATTACTAAACCTTCCTCTTTTGCTAGTTTCATAGCTTCTAAAGTCACATCAGGGTGGATACAAGTCGTGTGGAGAACTTTTGGGCTCTTGAACATATCGATATTTAGATCTTCGGGTGATAATTTAGTCGATTGCATGTACGGGCTCTGAATAATAGTTTTTTCACCTGTATCTTTGATAACGAAAATAAAATTTACGGCGCTTTTTTTTTCTTTTTGCATCGTGAGGTAATTTGTATTTACTCCCTCATTTTTCATATCCCTAATTAAAAACTCACCTGCATCATCATCTCCAACAGCCCCTATAAATGCAGAAGGAACTCCCAAACGGGAAGTAGAAACAACATAATTTGCTGTAACTCCTCCACCGAAATATTCTTCATATATGGAATCAATTTTTTCATCGGGCTTAGGAAACCAGGGGATGATAGAAACCCAATCTTTCACGATCTCTCCTAAACCCAATATGAGTATTTTATTATTCAAAAATATCACATCTTAACTTGAGTGATATTAATGTATTTCAAAAGTTAGAAAAATATATGGATAGAATTGATCTATTTTTCAATCTGATTTACTAATCGATCCAATTCTTCATCCAAGTCTGCAATTTTAAATTGATCCACTTTCATCTCAAAAGAAGCATCTTGGGAATATTTACTTGGAGTTACAGTGCCAATCACCACTAAGTCAATCATGTAGAGATTATCAATAATTTCTTTCTCAAAATCTGGATAGTCTTGATCTTGCCTTTTCACATGGATAGTTAATGCATCTTGATGAATCAAATTCTCTGCGTCTTCTCCAAAAAACGTTAAGGGTATTGTTCCAGTGTTATCTTCCAAAATAGAGGAAAGTATCATCCTATGTTCTGACTTTATGGGCCCTTCTTCACAAGTACAATTCGTTTTCTCAAATGAGATATTTTTCAAACATTTTGCGCAGGCTTCATAAGTGAAAATACGATTCACCTTGGAAATATGACCTTTTACTTCATATTTACCTTCTTTATCAATAGTAGCAATTGGTTGATAAGATCCTGAAAATTGTAAAGGTTTTGAAGATTGACTCGGTGAATAAAAATCCGATACTATATGCGGCTCGGTTAAAGTAAAATCAACATTTCTTTCTAATGCTGAATAAGTTCCGAATGACGCTGTGGTAGCTCCCATTCTACTCTTTTTAATTCTAGCACGTGTAACTCTAATTGATTCTCCCTCACTAAGGTCTGCAAATTCTTCAGCTTGATCTTCCCAAAATGAGAGTTGAATTGCTCCTGTATTATCACTGACATGAATAGAAAACACTTTTAGACTTTTACCCTCAGATGTTGTAATGGTCTTTAAAGGATCGGGGATTTGGGTTATCTGTCCTTCAAAAGAATACATTCCCTCTTTTTCTAATAGTTCTTCAATTGGTTTTATAGAATTAATAAACGAGGAATGATCCTTATTTTCTATAGATAATAGGGAGGATGGACGAAACACGAGTTCTGATCGGTCTTTATCTTGATAATATGGCTGCACACTTAAATTTTCCAGCTTAATTTTATTCCCAATATCCGTATTTTCTAATTTTTCAGTATCTTTTCCCCAGAACACAATAAAAATGGATCCTGTATGGTCTTGAAGAAGTATTCTTTGTACTTTTCCCTCCTCTCCTCCTTCGCGTGCAAATTTACGGACATCACTTTTCATTCCTATCTCTCCAATAACTGATGCGCGATTAAATGAAGAATCAATATCTCCTATAGGAACTATTTCAAGAGGTTTAGCTTGTTTCTTAACAGACAATTTCGATCCATTTTTAAAGGTCAATTCCAGTTTTTCAGGATCATTATATTGAGGTTTCGCTATGAGGTTTTGTATTAACACAGTAGCCCCTTCTTGAACATTCTCCAAAATTTCTGTATCATTTTCCCAAAAAACTACGGGAATACTTCCCGAATCATCTTGAATAATTATTCTTTGAACATTTAAATCCTCATTAGTTGCTTTTTTTTTTACTGTACGTTTTTCAAATATTCGATCAATAACTCCCTCAACTGTAACCATATTTTTATTGATAGATGTATTAGGTGTGATCTCAGAAATTTTAACTTTAAATTGTGAATGATCTAGGACAGGATATTCTGAAGGATCAACATCTAATGGTGAAATTTCAACATCTCCTCGTAAACCTACATGAATTTCTAAATTTTGATCTCGATTACGTCTAATTTGTCCATTTAAAACTCGAACCAAAGAATTGATCTTAAAAGAATCATCTAGAATTCGATTTGCCCGTTCATCCCATAATAGTACTTTTATTTGTTTTTTTGAATCATATATCCAAAACGAGCTAAATTGACCTTGTTCTCCACTTTTTCTTTTAAAGGTTCGAATATCAGAAAAATCTACTACTCTGCCCACGACATTGATATTTTGGGTGGACTCAGATAATTGTTCAATAGTATAATCTTGTTCGCTGGATTGTTTTATTGCTTGGGAATCAACTTCAAGCCCCAACTCTTTGGTGATGACAAATAAAGCCGTTTTTGCATCAATCCACCCTTTCATTTTTTCAATAGTCTCTTTAACCTTGATATCAATTTCTTCTCGAGTTAAACCATGTTCTTCCAATTTTGTTATATATTCTTCTTCCGATGCCAAAATCCACACCATTATGATATTATGTTGATGGAATTGAAAAGTTGACTCATATATGTTTCTATCCAAGTCTTAATAATTGTAGGACCGTACAGAAAATCAGCGCGTAATTCCTATATCTATACGTTTCACCCATGATCTAATCGATTAACTCTGAAAGTACCGTGGTTTTTAATTTTCGGATCAAATCGGGTTGCATCTCCCCATGCAAGCGATCAAATTGTTCACATACCATAGATCGAACTCCTACGATATCAGGTTGAAGCTTATTTATACTGTTCAAATCTTTAAAATTCAGCGAACCTGCTAGTGCTATCCCTATTCCTTGACTTCTACACTTGTCAACAAATAGGTGTAATTCGTCCATAGAGAGATGAGTGAATAAAGATTTTCCATTTTTCTGTTTAGTATCTAGCATTGCAATGCACGCTCCACTCGAAGATGTAATTTCAGGGATTATTAGGGGATCTATAGATGCTCCAATTTCTCTTTGATCTGCATATCCCACAATTACAATCTTAATCTTATGGTCATATTCATGAACCGCATCCACAATGGATCGGCTTAAAACAATCCCCTCTTCTTTCGTCTTAGGTCCTAATAATCCAACCTTAATATAATCTACATCTAAATGAGCGACACCAAACGCTGCCATACTTGCGGTACCTGGCAGATAAGGAAAATCCCCTATTGCAACGCTAAATTCTATCGGTTTTTTACCATTCTTTCTAAATGAATTTATCCGATCTTTAACCTCATGAATTAGGGGGATTATTGGTGCTCCTAATGATCCCTCTAATGGATTCTTTAAATCCAAGATATCGGGATTTTCTCGTATAATAATATCCACTTCTTGCAGATTTTTAGCAGATACTAATGTTTTTATTCCCACTGAAGGTCCCTATCTTGAATTTTCAATCATGAGTTTAAAATATTTTCTAACCGAACACGGGATGTTAAGTTAGATTATAAAATGATTGTATTTCACTTGGTTTAATAATTCCCTTGTGGAGTGCAGTTGCTACAAGAGCACCATTGAAACCTTGTGATTTCAATGCATTGATATCTTTCATATCCTTAACCCCTCCCCCGACGATGAAGTTGACTTTTGGATATTGTGTCCGGAGATTTTTATAATCTGATGCACTGTCTCCTTCCATTGAACCTATTTTAGCTAAATCGAGTAGAATTATTTCCATAATATCACGTTCCAGTAATTTCTCCATGATTTCTTTTATATCCATTCGTGCAATTTCCGCACTTTCTGAGATCAATTTTTGATGTTTCATATCAATACTTACAATGATGTGTTCTCTTCCTAGTTCATTAATTGTGTCATCAATTACACTAAATGAGTCTATAGTTTCCGTAGCAAGTATAATTTTAGACAAGCCTAAGCTTTTAAATTGTATAACATCATACAGATTACGAATACCTGCGTCTAACATTATTTTTAAAGGAGAATCTTTTCCTAGCATACGCAATAAATCAAAATTAGGTTTTTCCCGGATGATCGAATCTAAATCTGCAATATAAACCTCAGCGAAACCGAAATTATTGAAAAATGTTGTAATGAGGTCAATCGGTTGAGATGATATCGAAAATTTCATATGGATAGGGAGATATTCATTGCGAACACCTTTATTCGCGTGCACTGCTATACCATTCATTATGTCTATAACGGGAATGATTCGAAATTTATTCATTTATCGAATTCCTAAATGTTGTAAAAAAGCGATCTAAATCAGTTAGTTGTTCATATTTAATAATTTTAACGCAAAGGGGGAGAAAAAAAAGGTTAATGTTAAATAAAAACTGATATCAAATAGCGATAAAATACGTTTATCCCTTGTATTTGATTGCTAGTGCCATATCATCTTTAGTGATTTTCTTTCTTTTCGCATGTTTTGCAAATTTAAGTGCTTGTTGGGTTAATTCAGTTGCAACTTCTTCCAGATTTAGAATTAACAAATCAACCGCATTGCGTGCTACAATATTTGCACCACTTTTCTTCATAAGTTTTCGAAGTGGACTCCATGCAAAAGATCTTTTCTTCTTTGCCATTTTGAATTCCTCCGCAGATTGTTATACTCAAAAATTGTGTATAACAAACCACAATGAAAATACTACAACTCAAATATTTAAACTTTTTCACGTTTCGGTTAAAATTTGAACCGTTCTATTCAACTCGACAAAATGTATCAATAAAAACTCGTTAAAAAATTACCCACTCTTCCGGAAGAATTTGTCAACTCAAATCGAATTTTGTTAAAAATTTGAGTTAATATTCTCAATAAGGAGGAGGATTCAGATGTAAAACGACCATTACTCCGAGAAATCATACCTATCATGATATACGCAGTAATTTAACAACACTACAAAACAATGGAATTCCCACAAATTTTTATAAAAATTAGATGAGCTGGTTATCACTTTAATACATAGCATAGATACTGTTGGAAAAAAAGAATGAAACACACATTTAAGAAATCTTAAATAATGAAAACATCCGACGTTTGAATAACTCAAAACCTTCATATTGCTCTTCCGGTGTCGGTATTTTACCTCTTGGTTGAGTCATTTTACCGTATAGGGGTTCGAATGTAATTCTAACCTTCACTCCTTCAAATCGCTCAGCAAGTTTCTTTAACTCTCGGTTAAGAAAAATCATAGTTTCTGTTTCGACATCTCCTAGGAGGTAGATATTATGGTTTATCCTTTTCCAATATTGTACAATATCGCTATCTTTTGAATCCGCTTTCCGAACATCTGCTACAGTTAAGTACCCTTCATAAATAGCTCTTCTTTTTCTACCCATCTCTGTCTCTTCCTATCTACGTAATGCGCGGGGATTCATCATCATTTTTTCTTCATCTGATGATATTTCCAATATGTATTGTTCATTTTTCATCACTTTACGGATGTGAATGATTTGCCTGAAGATTTCTTCTTTGAATTTTAACATCATTGTGAATAGCATTACTATACGGAAGAAATTCACGTCCTTATAATATTCCTCATCGTAGAAAAAGACATTAAATTTGCCACCAATATTGAGTTTTTTTTCATCAATTTTTGCTAAAATACGATCATCGCCTAGTAAAATTTCCCAATCCGATCCAATCGTTATTCTTTTTTCATCGAATGTAAAAATCTCCCATTTCTTTTCTTTTGTTTTTCCATCATCCCTTAAAAGGCAAAATGAAAAGATTTCCCCAATTTTTGGCAAACGCGTATGATTTTTCATAATATTAATTACATATTTATATCGAGGTAATACGATTCGAAAACATGCAATTGTATCATCTGAACCTGTGCTGTTTGTGATAGACTCGGCAACCATCTCCTCAATAGAACCCAAAAATGCAACTGATTCCTCATTAAACCACTTTATGATCAGTCTTTTTTTTCCAATATCTTTTTCAGGAATGTCGTCCCACGTTGCAGAATTATACCCGAATATACTATCTGCTTTCCCCCCCTCAATAACTTTTCCTACTAATTCTAAATTACGGGAAAAAAGCCGATTTTTTGCCATAAAGCGCTCTCGTTGGTAAATTCCTATCTCAGCATTATGTAAATCCGTTAACCAGAAATCTACTACACATTTTTTCTCGAATCTTTCTTTAGGATGCTCTTTTTTTGGATTTTTTGAGACTTTGGTTGTCTTTTTATCTTGCTTTGTCGTCTCCTTATTTAAGCTGATAAATTTATCAGCTATATCGTTTTCTAATTCATCGATTCCTTTTGAACTCTCCTTCTTGTGAACTCGGGTTATATGCGCATTTAGATTTTTATACCATTTTCCACAATGAGGACACTGAGTTTTTCCGTTCTTATCTGACATTTTCATCATTTTATAATATGATTATAATTTACATCACAAAGATCCAAAGACCGTTAAACATCTTTCGTTTCATGGATCTTGTATTATTCTATCTCGTGAGAGACTAAGGTCCCTATTTTCGATTTTTCGAAATCCTCGGATAATAGTAATTTGAGATTATTCAGATCTATTCCATTAATGAAGCGAACTTGTATTTTACTTCTCTTTAATATCTCCCAGGATAACAGATCAAATATTTGGTATTTACCCGCTATTTTCTCTTGATTTGAACGTGATGTCAATAAAGTCTGTATTTCTGTCACTTTAATTTTATCATATTTTTTAGCCTCTGGATATGTTTTTGGGTCTTTATTGTAAATTCCATCAACATCAGTTAACACAATTAAATTGCAATCCAAAACTTCACAAAGTTGCATCGCAACTGTCGTTGTAGATTGTTTTGGAATAAATCCACCTGCAACAAAAAGTTGATTTCGCGATCTCGCTAATCTTGCTTGATTTATATTACTAATTGGGTCGGGATAAGTATTCTTATTTAAAACTGTAATGAGTACTTGGGCATTTATACGTGAAACCATTATGCCTAAATGATCTAGTGTAGATTCCTTAAATCCCAATTTCCGTCCCGCATGGATATAGTAACGGGCAACCTTTCCTCCTCCGCATACCAAACCGATAATTTCTTTATGGGAGAGTACTATATTTGCTAATTCTTGAATCAATTCTACTTTTAATTCCGTAGAATGTTGATGGAAAAATATCGATCCCCCGAATTTGATAATGTATCCCATTTGTTCCACAATAAACGAATTTGATTAAGAACATAGGGTTAAAATATATATTTTTATCCCTCGCCAATGAATGATATGGAAGCTGAAACTGAAATCACAGTTCTTGTTCCTCACCGTATTTCAGGTTTTTTTCAAATAATTGAATCTGGTGGAGGACGCCCCGTGGATGACTTATCACAAATCGGATCACGGGGAGGGGGTCCATCATTATCAATTTTTGGAAAAACCAAACTCAGTATTTTAGAATTTTTACAACCCTCAGAACCCTCTCAATGTACAATAACAATAAATGGACTAGAAGCCACTCAGAGTGCGAAAACTACCTTTTATGTATTTTCTCATTTTAGTTCCTTAATCAAACATCCTGTAAGACTTAAAATACAGCATGATTTTGAAATGCCATTAGGTGCTGGATACGGTTCTAGTGGTTGTGGAGCTATTGGGGCTGCTTTTGGATTAAATTATCTATTGAATGTAGAATTATCCTACAATCAAGCAGGAAAAATAGCTCATATTGCAGAAGTGATGAATAAAACCGGATTAGGGACAGTTGGAGGCCAATTAACTGGAGGTCTCAGTATTACTACAACGGCGGGATATCCTTTTGAATTGGATAGAATTTTTTGTCCCCCCAATCTAAAAATTGTCTGTGCTTCCTTTGGATCTATTCCAACACAAACCATCATCGGGGATCCTGTCCAAAAACACCATATCAAGGAAGCAGGAGCGAAAGCCATGAACCGATTATTGAATCGACCGATTTTCAAAGAATTTATTCTGGTCTGCCAAAAGTTTGTGGAAGATATCAAAATTTTGGGTTCTCCTGATATGGAAAATATAAAAGAATTGATGCGAGATCTGAATTCATTGGGTGTGTATGGTGCAAGTATGAATCAATTAGGAAAATCTGTTTTCTGCTTTTGTAAAACGGAAGAAATTAACAAAGTTAATGAGGTATTACAATCTTATGATCCGCCTATCGTAAAAGTTTTGGAATTATGCACAAACGGTCCCATTTTATCTCATTAACATTATAAATCCGTTCTAAATCGTAATATCGCTGCAATCCCTCCAAAAGTCGACCACAAGGTTTCTCCCTCCTCTGTTTCACTAGAAATCATTTCCACTGAAGCTCCCGTATTCTCTGCTAATATAGCTAAATCTTCTATAATTTCTAATTCTTCTTCAATCGAATATAAACTAGATTTACATTCTTCACATGATTCTTTACTTATAATATCTCTATAAGTCGGGAGATCCGCTTCTTTGACCGTTTTTGAGACGGTGTTTCCACATTGCTCGCATAATACTTTTACTCGGTAGGCATCCAATGCCTCTGATAGCAACAATGTTTCAACAGCAGCTCTTTCTAATGCAATTCGAACCTCCTTCTCACCATAGGTGACTAATCCTGTGTCTTTCGAGAGATTGTAGAGAAATCTTTGCATAAGATTCTTTTCTTTGACATACCGAACGTCTTCAATTTTATCTTGTATATTATATAACAGATCCCGTATTCCTTCTGCCCCTCCAACTCCAATATCTACAACATCTAAAATCTTATCTCTCAGTCTATAATCGAAATGATCTCCATCAGCGAATTTATTTTTAGTTTGTCCCGCACCACCAATAAAAATCCCTTCTAATGTTCCTTCTTCCTCTAAGGGTAAAAAAATCTCGTTAGATAATTCACCAACACGTTTAAGGAAATAGGCAATTCCTTCATCATGTAACCTTTCAAACCGCCTTTGCGATTGACCTCCCGCTCGATGCTGACTGGAAACTCCGGAACTCGTTGTTTTAACTACTTCCATATGTGTACCTTTCACCCAACCAATTGCAGCTTCTTTATTATCAATAACTATTAGGCCATACAACTGCTTTTCTGTAAGCATATTCTCTAAAGGTTCTGTTAAAAACTCCGATGAGCAGTAATATTTAAAATTAGAAACCGGTTCAATTGGTTCTACAATGTATAATTCGTTCTTCTCAGTCCCAGGGCTATTTCCTTGTGGGATGGCACCGGAATATAAAATTAAACCGTTTGGAGGAAGCGATTTAATTGTTTTTAATTTTTGAATAAGCGCCGTTATACTATCAATTACGTTTTTACGAGTCAGTTTTGACTTGATATTCGAACTCTCGTTTATTTCGTTTTTCAAATAATTAGATACATCTGATAATTTCCGTTCAGGCGGAATCATTAACGTGATAAGTTCCGTATGAAAACCCTTTTTATCTCGGAGAAATTTTATCTGTTTGTTTAGTAGATATCGTTTGAAGCTGTCATCTGTCATGGTGATACACAATTAGTATTACACTTTCTAAGCTACCCGGTTTCATAAAAATTTCGCTCGATTACCGAAAGGGAAAACCACAGATTAAAATGAAGACGAATATTACTGAAAAAGGTAGAATCAAAATGGAACATATTCCCAAGAACCATCCACGAGCAGATTCATTGCGAACTCGACAGAGAATAATCGATGGATTACACGAAAACATCGTAATAGAAGCAGGATTGATCGCCCATGGAAGAGGAGAAGCATTCGATTATTTAATTGGGGAACGAACCAACGATAACGCCATGCATGCAATAGAGGTGGCAGTTGCTGCTCTTTTCAGCGCAAAACATGCCGTTATAAGTGTAAACGGTAATGTTGCCGCATTATGCGCTGAAGAAATTGTCCGTCTATCTAAAATAACGGGTGCATTATTGGAAATCAATTTGTTTTATGGAAAACCGGGAAGAATAGAGGCAATTTCTAAGACATTAAGGGATGCGGGAGCTGATAATATATTGGGAATAATCCCTTTTGAGTCCAGTGTAATACATAATCTGAGTAGTAACCGTCGTTTTGTGGATCCAAAAGGAATTAAAATAGCTGATACGGTGTTAGTACCTTTGGAAGATGGAGATAGAACTGAAGCTTTAAAAGAAGAGGGAAAAAGAGTCATTACCATCGACCTTAATCCACTTAGTCGCACTGCTCAACAAGCAGATATCACTATTGTTGATAACATCATTCGTGTCATTCCTAGGATGTGTGAAATTGCCAAGGACTATAAACAACAATTAGATAAAAATAAGTTATTTAGGAAAGAGCTTCAAGAAAAAGTAATCAAGTGGGACAATGCAGTAAATCTGAGTAATGCTATGATGATCATCTCTACCTATCTAGAATCTAAAGTCTCTTTTAACAAAAATTAAAAGCATTCCCACAATTACAACAATCATCACGGCATACGTGAGCTTCAAACGTAACGAACTGATGACTCTATGGATAGCTCCGAAAATTCCTATATTATTCGTCCATGCACTTATCAAGATCTCTACAATGTGATCGAAATAAATGAGGTAGCGTTACCAGAAAATTATCCCTTTTATTTCTTCGAACAGATTTATGAAAAATATCCTGAGTCTTTCTTGGTTGCAGAATTAACTGCAAAACCAAAATTCAGAAAAAAAAATTTACTCATAGGATATATCATGTGGAGAGTAGAACGTGGTATTTCTACGTTTGGTGTTCAATTGGTGAAAAAAGGACATCTTGTTTCCATCGCAGTTTTAGAATCCTTTCGTCACCAAGGAGTAGCATCTGCTTTGTTGAAACAATCGATTATGCGAGTAAAAGCTTACGATGTGGATGAATTTGTATTAGAGGTGCGAGTTTCGAATGAGTCCGCAGTCGCTCTCTATGAGAAAAAATTTATGTTTGAAAAAGCACGGGTCATTGAACAATACTACCGCGATGGAGAATCTGCTTATTATATGGCTCTTCCGCGCAACAAACTGGATCAACTGACGAATGGAGTTTAGAATACTTGAAGATAGAGTTTTTGTAAAATTCTATATTCTAGAAAAGAAAAGTTCAATTGGGAAGTAATAAAAAAAATAGTGGAATACCATGAGTTGGAAATCAAGTCTGAAAAAGCGAATCGATGAACATAAACATTGTCCTGTTTGCGGAATTTCTATACCATTAGATAAAGAATTTTGTTCGATTGAATGTAGAGATAAATACCAAGGTTATGATAAAAAGAAAAAACGAGGTAATATCATCCAAATCGTCTTAATTGCAGCAGTAATGGTAATATTTCTTGTGGTTATGCCTTTTCTCCAAAGATAAAACAACCCGTAGTAAATATCTAATCTCATGATCTTAATTTATTACATTAGGATTGTATGATTATCCTTAGAATCAAGCAGGGATAACCAAGCCAGGTCAACGGTGCCGGACTCAAGTTCCCTCCAAAATAGGTTACCGTTGGGTACTGGATGAGATATCCGGTCTCATAGGAGTACGAGCGTTCGAATCGCTCTCCCTGCAAAAATCTCGTTATATATGTGACAAATCCATGATAAACTTTCTCGCAGAAGAGGAACTCGAATATAAGAATTACACAATTAAATGTGGAATTACCGCTTTAGATAAAGGGTATCTTATATTAATCACCGATCAAGCACAATACGGTATTGGAGAGGTAGTTTTAGGAACACCTTCGATGCTTGAGGGTGGAAAACCTATCAGCTCACCAGCGATGATATTCGGTATTAAGCATAATATCCTTAGTAAAATTATCGCTGAACGTTCTTCAGTAAAATTCAATCAACCATGCTTAGTGTTATTACATTTACAACAACCCGGAATACGTTCTGATATCCAAACAAAAACTGTTGTGGACTGCCTTAATAAATGTCTTGACAAAGTGACACATGCTCAGAAATAAAACAATAGAAAAAATCCCTTTTTGGACGCAACAATTATTACAGTGGCGATATTTTTAGGAATGGAACCCCTCAGTAATATTAAAGAAAGAATAACGATCGTTGTAAGAATTTATCCAAAATTAGATTGCAAAGAGGTTCATATTTTTGACATACATTAAACGGATTGTGATGACAGGATTCAAATCCTTTGGGGAGAAAACGGTTTCCATTAAACTAGCACCCGGATTTACATGCATTATTGGGCCTAATGGAGCTGGCAAATCTAATGTTATAGATGCTTTATGTTTTGCATTAGGTCGAGTAAGTAAGAAAACTATGCGAGCTAAATCCCTCAGTGATCTTATCTTTGCGGGTACAAAATCCCTTAAACCAGCGACATCAAGCATTGTAAAGTTATATTTTGATAACTCTAATAAAGAGTTTCCGTATGAAAGTGATGAAATCGAGGTCGCTCGAACTGTAAAAGTTAAAGGAGGCTCAAAATTCACATTAAACGGTCAAACTACTACCCGAGAACAAATTTTAAACATTCTTGCTCAAGCTAATATTGATCCAGACGGTTCAAATCAGTTTATACTCCAAGGGAAGATCGTTGAGTTAACCCATATGAATGTAATTGATCGCCGTACTTTTATCGAAACTTTGATCGGATTAGAGAAATACGATAGTATGAAAGAATCTACTTTTAAGGAATTAGAGAAAGCAGATAGGGATTTAGGTAAATTTGAAGCCATCTTTAAGGAAGTAACCAATCAGTTAAAGAAATACGAAAAGGAGAAAAATGATGCCCTACGATGGAAGGAACTGGATGATAAACTAAATCAATTAAATGCGGAATTAATTGCTCTGAAAATCGAAAAATTACGCAATGAAGAAAAGGAACTTGAAAGTAAAATTGACGAGATCTCGGTCCTAATTAAAGATCTGGAACAAAAACGGGATCGACAAAAAGAAAAAATTGATCAAGAAAATTTGGTGATGTCCCAACTAGAAGGACGTCTTAATGAGAAAAATTCAGAACGAGAAATCATTGAAGAGGCATTATCAACGTTAAAATCTGAATTATCATCTAGAGAAACGGAAATAAAACTGGCAAAGGATAGTATCACAAAATTAGAAGAACGAAAAGAGAAACTAGTAAATCAACAGGAACCACTAGAACCCAACCAAACCTATGATGGTTTAATTACTATCTGTAACAAGGAAATAGAAGATCTTAAAAACCAGATCAAAGAAAAACAAGCTGCTGAAGAAGAAACCTACACAACAATTAAAGAAAAAGAGTCGGAAATAGCAACCATTGATGATGAAAAAAGTAATTTAAAAGCTGAAATTTCAAGTCTGAAGCAAGAGATCTCCTCTAATAATGCAGAAATTAAAATCTTGAAAGAGAATATCAAAAAATATAAAGAAACTCTTAAAGAAACAAAAGAAGATCTGAAAAATCTGAAAAAGGGTAAAGAAAGTATTGAGGAAGCTGTTCAAGAGGTTCAACAGGAATTGGATACTATTGACGAAGGTATTCGTTCCTTAAAGAAACAAATCGAGAATGAACAAGCTAAACAAAAGGAATTAGAAACCAGTATTTCGGAACAAGAGGGAAAAGAATCAGGCATTAAACAACAAATTTCTGATTCTCAAGCGAGAATCTCTTCATTGGAAGCCGAAGATCGTCTTTATACTGACCGGGTAAACGATTTGGAGAAGAAAATTAAACAACTGAAAGAAGATTATGAGCGAATTTCTGGTGGAAAAAAGGTTGAAGAAGCTTATCGTGCCTTAAAGGACAAGGAAACCAAAGCGCGAGAAGAAATCACCATTATCAAGAAAAAAATAGAAGATATAACTGAAAAGCAAAAAAAGGAAGAAAATGAGAAAGAACAAAATGAACTGAAAAGGAGATCATTGGAAAACGAAGTAACCGATTATAAAACCTGGTTATCGGGTGTACAAGCTGAGATCACCTTGAATCAACGGAGTTTAAAAAATTTTCAACGGGAGAAGTCCACTTCTGAACTCACAATGAATTCTGTAGAAAGTGAAATTAGTAAATTAGAGGATCAATTGAAGATAGCAACTAAAAACGCAGAATCTTCCAAAAAACGAATTGATAATTTGGAAAGTGAACGTAAAATTCTAACCGAAAATGTGAAAACAGCAGAAGAGGAATATGAAAATTCAAAAGTAGAGTTAGATAGCATCTTACAAATTCTCACCACACTCACCCAATTTATTGATGGAGCGGTTGGGGAGATTAAATCTGATATTCAAAATGCCAGTGAAACTTCATTAAATTCCTCCATATCCAATTTTCGAGATTTATTTGATGACATCATGGAAATTATCAAACCCTTGGGAGAATTAGGAGATGACGATACCTCGAAAATAAAAAATGAAATAAATCCTATGATGGAAACCATCAAGTTGTTTACTGAAAATGTGGATGATTCCTTAAGAGATATGATTAAAGAAGTTCGAGAAGCTAACGACGTTGCAATCCAGCAATCCACTAAAAACTTCGACCAATTGATTGCAGATTTTATTGACATAATTGAGGATACAAACCTTTCTTTGAAGAAACTAACGATGTTCAAAGCTTCTGAATTACATAATCAACTTGAAGAGGTCAATAATGAATTGCATAAGTATACGGCTAAAGCAGCGGAAGAAAATGCAGAAATTTCGAAATTTAATACTCTTTGGGAAGCAAAACAAAATGAGTATGAAACTTTAAGAAAATCCTATCAATCTTTATTGAGTGAGACTGAGCAATTTGAAAATAAATTGAAAAATCTTGAAAAGGACCAAATTGAAAAAGAAAAATCTCTCCAAAACGCAATCACTAAAATTAAAGAAATTGATACCAAGGAAGCGCAATCCAAGGAGAATTCAGAATCCTTTTGGAAAATACAAAAAGAATGGAATCAGAAACTGGATGAAAGTATTACTAATCTCAACACAGTACAAAATGATATAAGAGAATTACGGGATGTCCAACGCTATTTAGATGAAATCGATGATATTGAAGTAGAAATTCAAACTATTCAGAAAAACGTGGAAGGAAAGAAAAATCTCATTAGTACTGAAACCCAAACTATAACAACATTACGAGAGGAATTAACAAAACAAGAAAAAACTATTGAGGCATTTAAATCAAAACGAGATGATTTTTGGAAAAAACGAGAAGAAATTGATTCTAAAATCGAACAAGAAAATCAAACTCGCAATGAAGTATTAGAACGAATGCGTGGTTTACAAAATGTTAAGCGTCTAATGGATGAAATAAAACAATTAGAACAAGAAGAATTAGATGCAAACGCACGCATCGATGAAATTAAAGATAAAAACACAATTATTGAGGATGAAATTACCCAATTAAATGAACAAATCCAGAAAAAAGAAGATACTCTCAAACATCTCAGACAAGAAAAAGATACTTTTCAGCAGAATCTAAAAGAGTATAGTAAACTCATAAGTGAATTGAACGCACACTCTCAAGAAAAACAGAACCGATTAAATAATTTATCATTAATGAAGTCCCGCGATTTGGAAATCCACCAAATTGAGGAAGAAATCGATGAAATTGATATCTCTATTGGAGAAATGGATACAGAAATTCAAGAATTGTATCAAAAAGTAACGGAAAAGGAAGAAGAACGGACCTTAAAAAATGAAGAAATTATAAAAATAACAACCGAGCGGGATGAATCCTGGGAAAAGCAAAAACAATTCCGGGATGAACTGGGTGAAATTACCTCACAACTCTCTAAGGAAATGGCAAATCTCGACACCTCAAAAAACATACAATCTGGGATTACTAACAAAATTGAAGAACTTTTCGAGCAATCCAAGGAATTTGGAAGCATCCCTCCTGTTCCTCCCAAAGAGACGGTGACTACGATCAGTGAGAAAATTCAAAAAACGAAAAATGACAAAACTGCTTTGGAACCAGTAAACTTGAAAGCCATTGAGTATTATGATGAAGTTCGGGAACGATTTGATGAAATTGATATGAGAAGACAAACCTTACAACGTGAAAGGAAGGCAATACTGGATTCAATTGAAAGAATAGAATTAGAAAAAACACGGACCTTCATGAAAGCCTACCATGAGATCAATCGACATTTTAGCGGTACTTTTCAAAAGTTATCCCCAGGGGGATCCGCAAAAATGATTTTGGAACGACCTGATAAACCCTTTGAAGGTGGAATTCAGATTGAGGCTCGTCCTCGAGGAAAAAAAATTTCCTCTTTAGACATTCTATCGGGTGGAGAAAAAACGCTAGTAGCCTTATCTTTTATTTTTGCGGTTCAAACACAATTTCCTGCACCCTTTTATGTAATGGATGAAATTGATGCCGCATTAGATGGACCTAACGTGCATCGTGTTTCTACTGTGATAAAAGAATTTGCAGATCAATCCCAATTTTTGGTAATAAGTCATCGTGAAGAAAATATTATGAACGCAGAAATGATTTATGGCGTTTCCCAAACAGACGGATTAACGTCGATTTTTAGCGTTGATTTAGAAAAAGAAAAACAACGAATCGGACAAGAAACCGAGTGATTTGCCTATGGGTAAAAAAACAACAACTAGTTCAAATTCAAAAAATTCTGCAGATTCTAATCAGTCTGGGACTAGTAATGACGCAGATTCAAAGAATAAAGAAAATCCTACCGGGAAAACTAAATCTTCGAAAAAGAACGTAAAAAAACATTCTGAAAATAACTCTGTAGAAATGAATGAAAAATCAGACAAAATAGTAAAAGAAGTAATAGAAGCTACCAATGATATTATAGAGAAAAAACAAAAAGAAGCAGAAGCAGAGGGGAAAACCGAACTTCCCGAGAAATTTTGGCAACAAGACGAGTGGAGAGTTTTATTAGATCCCAATCTTGTGAAATCCGATCAGATTACACAATATGATCTCTCGGCATTAATTACAGAATTCACAAATAAAATGTTAACTCAAGATTTAGTGGATTTCCGAATAAGTGGTATGGCGATCTATTCTACGGCAAAATTACATCATCGGAAAATACGAGATGTAATTGATGAAGAAGAACAGATTCAAATCCGCGAACTCCGGGATAAAGCGAGGAGAGAGATTCCTAAGGCAATGCCACAACCAATAAGGGAACCTCTTAAAATCGCTACCCGAGATGAATTATTCGATGCCATGCGTGCTGCCATTATAGAGACCATGCAAAAACGGGAATTATTACGAAGAAAACGTATTGCACGGGAAAGTAAAAAAGCGGAATTAAAGATAGTTAAATCGACTAACAAGTTACCTCTGGAAATTTTAAAACACATAATGGGTAAAGAGCGAACCGTAGAACAAACTTTGGATTATTGGTTTGATAAAATACGTTCACAAATTAAAAATAACGGAGGTAAACAGACAACTTACGATGAAATGTGTGAAAAAGTTATTGCTGCTGAAATTATAGATTCTTACGGGCAACGTTTGAAAAATATTGAATTGTTTCTGTCTCTGCTTTTTTTAAGTACAGCGGGACGTATAATGATTGACCAAGAAACCGATTTTGATGTAATAACCATTACAATACCACGACATATTTTATAGGGGTATATATATGACGGAAAGAAAAAAAGAAGAACAAGTCAAACATGAATCTGAATCTAAAGAAGATAAAATAGAGGTATCATCACAAAACGAAGATGTGCAAGTCGAATCAAAAATGGATATTTCAATTAACCGACCTGATGCTATAGAGCGCGTGGGTGAGGAATCCCTAGAAGAAGATAGAGAATTAAGTTCTGAAGATATTGAAAATATTGACTCTTTATTAGATAATCTTGAGGAAGATGAAGAGAATTCAATAGAACGAGAATTAGATAAAGAGCAAGACGATGAGGTTAAGGTAATATCAGTAAAAGACTTAACCGAAAAGACAATTAAACGTAATACGATTGAAGCTGCTTTATTAGCGGCACAGAGACCAATCTCCATAGAAGAGATCAGCATTAAATTGGATTTATCAAAAACTGAAATCGAGAAGCTCATACAAGAACTAGCAGAAGACTATATGGATCGAACAACGGCAATCGAAATCGTACAAATTGGTGAGGGATATGCAATGCAAATCAAGCCTGAGTATACTGAGAAAATCGTAAAATTTGCCTCGGGAGGTTTAATTCCAAAAGCAGTTATGCGAACTCTTACCATAATCGCTGTGAAGCAACCTTTATTAAAATCCTTATTGGTAAAAATGAGAGGGAGTACAGCATATGAGCACTGTAAATTTCTAATTGACCGTGGATATGTTACATCATATAATAAAGGACGATCAAGCGTTTTGGAAACCACAGATCAATTTGCAGACACTTTTGGGCTATCTAGAGACACCGAAACCTTGAAAAAACAACTTATTGATCAATTAGACATTCAAGCTATTGAAGAATCCCCAGAAGAAAACGAGGATTCAGAATCACATTATGAGATTGAAGAAAAAACAGAGCTGCAAGAATCAGAATTATCTGATCCTAATGACTTATCAAAGGAAAAAGAGTAATCTAATTGTTAATAATCTCAAGTATCTCTTGAATATCCTGTATATAAACGATTGAGGTTTTTGGACCCCAGAAATACTCCCTTTTATTTTCTAGTATATCAATAATTTCCTCCATAAAATGAGATCGTTTGGTATTTTCTGGACTTAAAGGAACCTCGTTCTCTTTTGGATACAATATAATAATATAATTATAATTGTCTTGATTTTTTTTCAAATATTCTAACACACTGGACACTGGATCAAAAGAAATATTATGCCCTTGTCGAGGTAAAACCCACTCTCTTTGGGAAAAGGGATAAACCCCATATAAATCTAATGGAATCACACCAAAATAAGAAGATATTACCATTGGTTCAATATGTTGATGCGACTTCACCAAAATCCCCTCTATCGCTGAAATCAATTCTCTGCCATCTGTAGTATTGAACAAAGTTTCAGTATATTCTGGAACGAGTAATAATACAGAATTTTTTGGAATTCGATATTTATGATGTACTTGATTAACCATTCGATAAAAAATTGGTCGGGAAAATGAGACATCTCCTTTCAATAGTAGTCCTTTTTTCCTTCCTAAGGGTATATTTTTTTCCAGTTCATTCCAATATTTGGCAATTTTTTCGTATCCTCTAATTAACTTTGGATGAGATTGGATTCGTTGTTCAACTAATTCCCATAAGGTTCCTGCTCGGATAGATTCTCGAATAACCTTTAGTTCTCCAAAAGAAATATATAAATTGTGTTTGGCAATTAATTCAATTCCCTTATTATTCTGAGGTGTTGATAATTTCTTTCTAGATTTGAACAAAGAATTGATTTCTTTTGCACTGTAAGTCGAACAAATTGGGCATGAACACGGTAGTTCAGTTAAATCAGCGATGTTACGGGTTCCTTCTAATGTAAAATATCTTCCTTCCTTTGCAAACAAGATATATGCCGCAGAATCCATTAAATCTGCTCCTGTAGCAACAGCGAGAGAGAAAAATTGTGGTAATCCCAACCCAAACATATGTAATGGTTTATCTTTTCGAATGTACTTATTTACAGTTAAAAAAATGTCAACACATAATTCAAAATCATAATCATTCATAGCTTTTACGATACCACCTACCGCATATACATCATAATCAAGACCATTCATTTCTTCACAGCATCGTTGTAACAAATCTGGGTATAAAGTTCCGTGAATAGGTCCATACCATGCGCTATTGGGGGAACGTCTTCTTGAAATATTATCTTTTGCCCGATTTAATGTCTGGATTATCTTATCTTTTGCTTTTTCATAGGAGTCATTTAATTGAACGGGCACGTCTAAAATCACGGGAAAGTCGGATTGAACTTTTTCTTGAAATAACTCAATTTCTTCTGCGGTAACCTCATTACTGGTTCCATACATATAGTGTTGGAATGCCCCAGAATCAGTTGCAATTAGACCAGGGTAGTCTAAATACGAATGTAATCCTTTTAACTGAGCCCTCAGCGAGTTCTCTTTATTTCTGAATAAAATATATGCGTTTGTAAAAAGGGCTGATGCTCCAAAATCTACAAATAATTCTTTCGGTGGTATCAAATTATCAATAGGAGAAACAACCGGCAGTAAATTAGGAGTGATTAAATTTTTTCCATTATGCGAAATTAATCCAATCCGTCCTCCAGCATCGAATTTCTTTAATTCGTATTTCATTCATTTACACTCCATTTTTATCTTCATCATTTAAATCCTCAAATTCTAATGGATATGCCTCACCTACATTATTTTTAAAAAATGAATCTAATGTTCCCTCTTCACTAAGCTCCTGTATCCAATCGATCATCCCCACTTTTCTCAAAACACCCCAATGGACTTCTTTATCTGTTGAGAACTGGGAGAAATTAGCACAAATAGTTGCACTTAGTTCGTCAACTCCGTATTCAGACGTGTCAACTTCCAAAATTCTCTCCTTTGGTAACACTTCTAATAAATTTTGAGTTGATTCAGATAAGATCTCTGCTTGCAGATTTTCAATAATTTTTAAAAATGAATATTGTCTTTGCACTAATCTAGTTCGTAAAATATTGGGATGACAACGTAAGACAATGCCAATTATATTCTTCCCAATTATATAATCAGTTGCACAGGAGAATTCTTTTTTTATTTGCATAAAACCATCAAGAATAATATCCACATAATGGGATTCTATTATTATAATGGAGGTATCTGCAAATTCAGTTAAAAATTTAGTCGCTACGACTTTTGCAGCTATTTCATTTTTAACTATTTTCCCATCCGTATCATCGTCACTATCAGTATACAATCGATTTTCTACTACAAAATCTCCTAAAGAAAACATCCTTCCATCTAATTCCTGCGAGATTTTATGAGTAAGAGAGGTTTTACCAGTACCTGGAGTGCCTGAAATTAAGATTATAAACGGGCAATGGGTTTTTTTCATATTCATGGAAGTTTTAATTTGATTTTATTAGTAGATAATGGGATTTTCCACCTATATAGTAGAATTTACGTAGAATAAATATGTATTTTATCTTTCTAAAATTGTAAATTTCCATGATGATGCCCTCAATGTTGAACTTCTAAATTTATTTAGGATAGCAAAATCAATATTTTAATACATAAAACCGGTGATAAGCTACTTCTTACTCAAAAAAGGGAATGATGATGAGTACACTAACTACTATTGAGGAAATTCAAAAACAACTAACACTGATATTGGGATTCTCTGGAAAAGAAAATTTAGATGTAGGGGAAATTATTGGTGTAGGGAAACTGACCAAAGAAAAAACCCATGAACTTGTGTTAAAAGTATTGGAATACCTTAAAGCCTATAATGCCATGCTGCGTGATTATTCTGGGACGGAAATTTATTCCATCGAATTTGAACTTAAGAACTTCATGCCAAAACGTGAATCTCTAAAACTGTTACCTGAATCTATGATCTTAATTCCAAGAGAGTATAAAGAAACCAATACCATCATTCTTGCCTTGACTTATACAACTAGTTTATTAGATATGGACAAATCACAAGATTCCGTAGAAAAAATCTCCAAGTTATTCTTCGAAATATTGGAAATGACTCAACGCCCCGAACTTAATCAGCATGAAAAAACTGCTGTATTAACTAAATTTGCAAAAAGATTTGCACGAAAGGTTCAAGGAGAGTTGTTAGAACGTTCATGGAATAAGAAATTAATAGGCATAAGAACCGCTTCAGCAGATGATGAAATTAATTTAGAACCTTTTGGAGAAGTACAATCAAAATATAAGATCAAATGGAACCATACGGAACGGGATATTACCACTGAATCCCCCACTTATCGTAATCTTCAATTCACCCTACCCGATGAGGAACAGTTAAATCATATGAAATGGCAAATATCTGGTCCTAGTGGGTATTATATCGCTCAAAAAACGATAGATTTGGGAGTAAAGTTATTAAACATCGCGAACACGGGGAGTATTAATGAAACTCAAGTCGGAATTGTAAAAACAATTATTGAAGAATTGGACTTTCGACTTGGATCTATTACTCATTTAAGCTCATATGAAGAAATTTTAATAGAAATCAAGCGCCATTTGCGTGAAATTAAAGACATTTTCATAGAGTTTAATCAAAAATTGGACAGATTCTTGCGATCTGGTTATAATGGCAACATTGACGACATAGTTCGAAAGATTAAGGAACTGTTTATTGGCATAGATCCCTCCAAGAAAAAATGCATAGCTGACATTCTTAAAACTCAACTCAGCATAATTTATGAATGTGATATCAATGACCGAAATCAAGTAAGACTTATGGAAATTTCCCCTTGTATAAATTATTTTTACCAAATGATGGAAGCTTCTTTTTCGTTGTTAGAACCCAATGTGGAACGTTTTTTATCATATAACCATTTATTAAAACTGTTTTACAGATACGTAGATAATTTAATTGAAGCATTTGAACTTGAACAAACTCCCGCAAAATCATTGGGAGAAAGATATATCTCTAAATTTGCAGAGCAATTGATAATCAATCTTCATGAACGAATTATAAATAATCCGTTTTATGTCCGTTATAACCATCAAATACTTAATGATGAATTCAAAAACATTATTCACACTACCGTGGAAAACTATGTTGATAATATCCCTATCCATCCCGAAGATTTAATAAGATTCACAGAAATCATGCTAAATAAATATCGAGATAAAGTACAATCGCATTTAGAGGTTTTAAAATACGCAAGAGGACAATTAGAATTTCTCCTCAGTTATATTTTGCGATTCAACACATTAAATCGTTTTTTGAACGAACTTGATGAGGATAAGAGTTCACCAACATCTGAAATTTCTTTTCAGTTTTTTCAATTCTTACGAAAGAGAATAGGTGCTCTAGACATCGAATGGAAACATTACCTCTTGGAACTGATCACTGAATATCAACAATATGTGCGTTCTGTACCAAATTTTGAGCTATGGTCGAAGTACCATCATGTAAGTAATCTTGTGGAATACTTGCGCACTTCCATACAAGAAAATATCGAACCGGATCGATTCATCAACATTTTGGACAGTTATATTGCCAAAATTGAAGATCCATCAGAAAAAGAAATAATGTTGTTAGTGTTTGAGCAATATGAATATAGTTTAGGCATAATAGAAGATTTTCCAACATATGTAAAACAAAAAATGTTGAAAATATTAACTCAATTGGACTATAAGATGGAATCATGTGCTCCTAAAACTTATCTCCGTCCTGATTTCATATTTTCTCATAATTCCACTATGGATTTATCGCATTTACACACAAAATTGGATTTTTTTAAATTTGTTTATGAATTTGAGCTGAAATATTTTTCAAAATTAATTGCACGACCGGTTTGTTTGAAACTAATAAACCGGGACCAGATAGAATATGACCAACCTCTTATCTATAGTATGGATTTCAAGTTTTGGGAGAGTTTCTATAAGGTGAGCTTATCAAATAACTGGTTTCAAATCCGATCCAAATATTAGGAGGAAAAAAAAATGATCGATGGAATAAGAAGACGAGAAACTGCTGAGGAATCTGCTGATGTGTTTTTTCAGACAACAAAACGAATAATATCGCATTTTCGACGAGAAGAGGGTAAAAATAAAATTTATGAATTATGTGGAAAAGAAAACACACTCACAAATTTATTAATTGCATCCTCAGTAGTGCAAGCGTTCGATTACTGGGGGATCCACACTAAAGATCCGTTGGATACTAATGTTAGTTCCCTTAAATTGGACTTAATTGAAAAAACAGAAAAAAAAGAAATCTATAATGAATTTTCCTCCCTCGTTAAAGATACAATCGATTACGAAATCAAACTTTTAGAGTATGAAAATTCTTTACTGAAAAAATGTGTAAACACAATCATCACTCTCCAAGGAGAAATACATGATAAAGAACGAGAAGAGATTTCTAAAGCCCTAGAGAATCAACTCAATCAAATCCTCTTCAAATTTCCCATAGTATATTTCTATGATTATACAGGAGATCTTTTGGGTATTTCCAAGGAAGTAAGACGAAAAATAATCAAGGAATCTTCAGCTTTTAAACCTATAGGGAGAGCAATTGAAGAAGAATTAATTGAAGAAGAAAATATCGATCAATATCTAGAATTATCGGTTTTAAATGGTGTTCAAAGTGAGATGAGAACTAAATTCGAATTTGAGAATGTGAGAGAACTCAAAATTGAAACAATTCCAATGCATCTTATTTTAAACCAAATCTTGAGGAATCTATTGGAAGTTTTCCCCACTTCAACTTTAGGACTGGAAGCTTTTCAACATGCAATAAAGTTTCGAGAAGAATTAACAGCCAATTTTTCTCAGACCAATAAACGAAAACGTGACTATGAATCATTTGAAAAAAATATTTTAGATCTCATTCAAGATGAATTATCCAAGATCAGCATTGAAAAAACAGCCAATTATATAATTTATTTTCTTGAATGTTTGTTAGAATACAATTTTAATGAAATAACATCGTTGTTCAATCGGCTTGGAGTTATGGATATTCCCGAATTTGTGAATTTATTTTCTGTAGATAAAAAACGAGTCAATCAAATCCTCAAAACCTATGGAATAAACAAAATGGATTTAATCAAAATTGGAAATCCTGTGAATAATCCATTATCAAATGCAGAATCTGAGTTAGTTAAAATCAAGCAATCCAATCCCCAACTCCAGAATATTACCTTACAAGATTTATTGGACACAGGGGATCACGAATATAATAATGTTATATCGGACATAGCCAGTCGAATTGGTATGAGTACAATAGATCTGCGAAAGTTCTATCATAAAAAATTACGTATCGAACAACGAATTCTCAATGAAACCCCAATTACAAACTTATCCTCGATGATTCTTTTCTACGATCATGATGATATCTTATCGAATTTATGCAGAGAAGTGTATTTCCAAATGCTAGCAAAGATAACTAGGCAAATCAGCAGAATTTTGGAAACTTACAACAAAGTAAAGGAAGATCAATCCCGTTATCTTACTGCCTTAAAAAAATTGCATGAACATAGTGAAGACCAACAATGGGTGGTAGTAAAAATAGAAGAGTTGATAATTCAACGAATCACAAATCGACAAAAAGAACTAACAACAATCTTTGATGCAGATCGGGACCCATTCTTGGTGAACGGGTTTATTTTAGCTAGATTTTTGGATACGAAATTATCAGATGCTACAAAAATGTTAGAAACTCAACCCAGTTCCATTTATTCTGGTATTAAAGAATTACGTCTTCCTTCCGATATGATTTCTCCCATTTCATATAGCTTAGCATACGATTTACTGGAACGTTATAAAATGCTTCATGAGAAGAGAAAACTACAAGTTGAAGAAGCTAAACGGAGTGAATTTCTCAAAAGAAAACAAATCAAGGACAAAATCAGAGAAGATCAAAATCTGCATACCTTAGATTGGATTGAACGACGAGTTACATCAAGCATGATGCGAATTACATCTAAAGGAATCACTCCAACTACATTATATTGGAATGAAGAAAAAGATGGTAAAACATGTTCAGAAAATATGAAAAAACATAGTGAGTTAGGTACAAAAAGTACTATGGAGTTATTTACTGATTATTTCTATTTTGCAGTATCATGTATCAAAAAACAATGGCCCGAATTCATATTGGATTCTCGAGATTCAATTAAAGATGAAGTTTATGCAATTATTTCTCAAGAATTATCTAAGAGAATAGGAAAAATCCCTACCGAGGAAGAAATTGATTCGGAAATAATTGAAGGGGAACGTTGGACTATTGCAAATCAATTATCAGACAGGATCGGAAAACAACTAGACAAAGTACTGTATCAAAAATTCAAAAAACACTTATGATCTTTATTCAAGGAAATGAACCAAGATGTTTTAAACGAAGAAATCTTGAGTTTTTCATAATTCATTTGGTTGTGACCTATTTTGGCAAATTCTTTTCAAAAATTAATTGATGGAATTAGATCTAATTTATCTCTTATTGTTAAAGGAGTGTTTTCCGGCATCTTTTTAATACTAGGCCCATTACTTGCTATGTTGGTGAGAATTGGAGAGGCAGATATCGGAATTATCATAACCGTCGGGATGATTTCTGAAGTAATCGGTCTTATGTTATTCTGGTTAATAATCAGAACCGAATATTTAGCGGGATTAGATCCTGAAGAACGAAAGGCAACTTTCTTTGAAAAAATTCGATCAAAATTATTCAGTAAAGAATCTAAGAAATCTCAAGAATAGGAAAAAGGCATCTATCAATAAGGGATGTTTTTAATACCCACAAGATAGGCTACAATATTGGCAATGAGAGCCATACTGGGTGTGAATATCGCAATAAACACTAACACCGTCAAGAATGTCCAATTTAGAATAACGAAAGGGATGGATAGTAATATGGCAGGAGCAATGAAATCTAATTGATCCACACCCCACAGTGGTTCACCTCTGTTTTTATTTAATCGACGTTTTAACCATGAGCCGATAAGATCCCCTACCGCAGCACCATAAGATATTAACACTATCCGAGGAATCAATCGTAATAGACCGAACCATAGGGTTTCATGCAGTCGTGCACCCGTCATATACACCTTAAAAATGTTCACTGCAACATCAGGAGGAATATCAAATAATACGTATTCTCTTTGCCCTCCAAAAAATGCAATAATAGTATTTTCAATTCCTTCCCATGTAAAAAAGAAGATAGAATGGATAATCAATGCAATTAAAATGCCGAAAATTGGTCCTAAGATAAATCCTCGGATGGTTTTACCAGGTCCGAATAAACGATTTCCATCTTCACAAATAATTTCTTTATCTAACGGTTTTCCTCCTTTACCAAATAATAACATACCAGCATTAGATAAATATGCAGGCATGATCAGAACGATTTGTAAAATTAAAACACAAGTCCAATCATTGAGGTTCCATATGATATGATAAAACAATAATTGTCCAATAAACAACAATAAGAAGATACCACAAAGCACTAACGCCTTAGTTTTCCACCGTTTCTCTTGTGGATTCAATTTACGGGCATTTCTAGTGTTGGCTTCTGAGAAAAATTCGTTATCTTTCATTAGTTCACTCAACTGTTTATTTTCTTTGAATTAAATCGAGTAAAAATATTTTTGTTTTATAGAAATTATCTGGAATTCATGCTTTTTCCTGGTCTTTCCGTTTTTTGAGTTTTAATGCCGTAAAAATCCCTTTTTCCTTAATCACTTTTTTTGTTAAATCCCCCTCGGTCATTGAAAAGAATTTTCGTCCAAATTTCTTCACTTTTTCCCAATCTATTGGGATAGCTAATCCAGGACCGTCCGGTAACTCTAAAAATCCATCGTTCGGCATAATAGGTTCGGTTAAAATTCCATCTCGATATCGAGGTTCCCAAGATCCTGGTTCATAAGGGAATTCTAATGGATGAGTATAATCAGAAAGTGCAAATAAATGCATATTAATCCATTGACCGACACCATTTGTCCACGTATGCGGTGAGTATGATAATTGAGGATCATTATTACATGCGTTAATCACTTTCAAAGTATCAAAAATTCCAAATACGGTACAATCTGGTTGGTACAGATCATAACTGCCGAAATGTAAAAACATACGTGCTTCATGCCAACCAGCATTTAATTCGGCACCAGCTATCTTTGTTTTTTTGCTAAAATGACGCAATTCTGCTAGTTCTTCATACATGTGCATCTCTAAGGGTTCTTCTAACCATTCGATGTTACTTTTTTCTACCTGATCGATGAAATCTTTTGCTCTTTGCAGTGACCATGCAGGAGTTCGTTCCACAATCGTAACTCTCCATCCTTGATTCGCATCAACCCCTAATCGGATGGAAGGATTGACCAATAAGCGAGTTTGATTTATCACGTTAACATCTTCTTGCAAAGTCTTCGCATGGATCCGCAATTTTACTGCATGATATCCCTCCTCATGTGCAGTTTTTATTATTTCTGAGTGATCCTTAGGACGACACACTTCACCCGTACTCCAATACACAGGAATTGACTTATTTTGACCTCCGAGTAATTTCCACACTGGAATTCCTTGCATTTGCGCTTGAATATCGTAAAAAGCAGCTTCCATCCAAAAATTACGCCACCCAAGAAAACTTCCTTCAATAATTCGTTGATGACCTAACTCTATGTCAGTTGGATCCAATCCCAATAAATATGGAGCTAAAAGCCCCCCCAATCCCCCTCTCTCATCCCCAAAAGCGACACCTGCTGCCAATCCTGTAAATCCGTCATCTGTAGACAATCTTAGAAGAGTGAATCTATTATGAGTTTGAGGATACCCTGGGATCCAAGCGGGGTAAAACGGTTTTTTTAGTGGAATATTGATGTGCCACAATTCTACTTTAGTGATTTTCATTATTCAACAGATCCCATTGGAATCTAATTACTTAAAAAAGTTTAGAGACTTTTAACAATTCCATTCAAGTTAATTGCTGCGGAGGATGTGGAGAAGCGTTTGTGGAATGTCCTTGTAATCAGAAACCGGATAAAATTTTCCATGACCCGCTTCCGCAATATTTCTGCAAATTTTTAATCCCTCATAATGCAACTTCTTCGGGGGCGGCATAGCGATAACATGAAGTTTTGGATAATTTTTTGCAATTAATGATGGATTTTTCCCCCGATTATAGTTTCCATCGGTAATAAGGATACCGAACTTCTTCTTTCCCTTTACTTTATGTAGCTCGTTTAGTCCTCTTTTTAACGCATTTTCAATATTGGTGAATCCCACTGCTTCGGAATCTAGAATCTCATCGATCAATTTTGAAATGGGGGTCTTGGATATCTCTTCATTAATTGCTTTCAACACCATGGAATTGGAATTAAAGAGAATAATGGCAAATCTATGTTTCCGCATGGTATAAGTCAGAATACTGGTTGTAAGAGCTGCATTCACTAAAGATCTTCCATACATTGATCCACTAGTGTCTAATATCAGAACGATTGTTTTCTTCAGTTGATTTCGTTCTACTCCCACTATATCTTGATAAGTAATATATCGATACTCTCCTTTTTCTAAAACGTTCGTAAATGTTTGATTTAAATCAAATTCCACCATTCCCGGATAATACGGTACTCGAACTCGTTCCATTCCTTTCTCTATTCCTCGTCCTGCAACATGCAAGGTGGTTTTCAGAATAACATTACGAGCTAGTTGACGAAGCAATGTCTTGTACTTCTTCGGGGCTATTGTTCTGACCATAAAGAAGATATTGAGAAGAACCGTCCCCTTGGATTGAGATTCCATTTCGGAAAAAAAAGATGTACCTTCATTCGTGAAAAGAGCACTTGATGCAGCAAAAATATTCGTTTTTAGTAATGCCATAATCGCCTTTGGATTCTGGTGCTGAATTGCCAGACTTGTCATTTCCTTTATCTCGGTAAAGGGTAGCGATTTACTGAGATTTTCGTAATATGAAGGCTTCTGACTTCCCCGAATGATTGCTGCACTCATCAAGTCCTTATTTGAGGTTCGGTTTGGAATTCTTAGAGTATCTTTTTCTCGATCCAATTCTGCTTCATCGGTTGGACTAGAAACCTTGGCAGCTATTAAAAATCCTTTAAAACTGAGTGGACACAATCATGTATTACATCTTTCAATGAACTTTCAGAACTTTCTTCTAACTCAATTTTTGTGGATAAAGCCATTTCAGCAGCTTCGTACCAAAATTCTACTGTTTCTAGTGGAAGAGCATTTGAATGATTGATAATATAGGTTAACATCAATGTTGCTAAGTCTATTCCTGCTCGTATGGATGCAGATCGTTGCAAATTTGGATGGTTTCTTGTGATACGCGAGATTTTAGCAGCCATAGTTGCGATTTTCTTCAAAATTTCGATTTCCACAATACTCCTTTTTTTTATTCCACTTCCGGTTACGATGAGAAAATCCGTTAATTTCTGGATTATGATTTCAATCTCTTCTTCTTCGTTTTGATAGGCTAGGTTTAACCACACAAAACGATCCTTTAGAGCCTCTCCGAGGGAGCTCGTACCAACATGTGCACGCGGATTAATTGTTGTTATTACCAGGAACCCATTTTTGCTGTACAGTTGTTTCAATTTGGGAATATCTAGAAATCCTTCATCCAATGCTGATAGAAGAACATTTTGAGTGCTTTCAGGTAATCGATTCAATTCATTAATGAATAAAACATCCCCCGCTTTCATGGCTTTTGACAAAGGACCATATATAAAGGCATCTTCATTATAACCCTTTTCTAAAACAATTGGAGGATCGAAATATCCCGTTAGAACATGGCTTAATACATCTTCCGATCCATCAACCCGAATAAAATTTTTATCCATATATGCGGAAAATGCACGTGCAAGAGTTGTTTTCGAGGTACCAATCTCTCCTTCCAACAAAATATTTTTACGTGAATGGTAGGCAATTAAAATTTTTTTTAATTCGGCAGACCGACCAACAATTTTGTATTTATGTTGAATTTCGCGCACTTGAGAATCTAAATCCATAGGTGTTACCAATGTACCTAAACTTATGATATTTTAGAAATCGCAATCGCTGCTTGCCCCACACTTATTCCCGCATCTCCAGGAGGAACGTTATTATGGTGTAATAAATGAACAGCGTATTGATTCTTTTGTTCTAATTCTCGAAGATGATTATAAAATGCGTCGTATATTTGATCATTATATGCGACTCCACCACTCAATCCAATATATTTGGCAGACTTGTTAACCGCTGTCCGAAAACAACCATATGCAAAGATTTTCCCAATAGAATTTAAGATAGAAGCAGCAATATCGGGAAGGTTATTCGGAGAAAACGAGTGGTTAGATGCTATTGTTATCAATTTTTTGATTAATAATTCAGAAGGAATTACATGGCTTTCGGAATTATTGTCAAGATGAGCAATTATTTCAGATGAAAAATCATATTTAGATGGATTTCCAGTATAGGATGATCCTTCCAGCCTCATTGCTGGCTCCCCCCGATAATATTTTCGGTCACACACTCCTAAAATATTCGAAACCGAATCCAATAATCTCCCACAACTGCTCGAATAGGCAACATTTCTACCCAATTTATAACTAGTAAGAATGGAATCAAGTTCTTGGATTCTGTGTGTAAGTTTGTCTGCAATTTTTAACTTGTCAGCGTACTCCTTTGCTTTTTCTAATCCAAACAGTTGCAATAAAAAACCTACTACCATGCGTGCCGGGTAGGTTACACATAGATCTCCTCCCACCATAGGAATGTAGGATAGATGGTAAGTTCGTTCCATAGTTGCATAGGAGCCATAAATAATTTCCCCTCCCCAGACTTTTCCATCTAGACCATACCCTACTCCATCGAGTGTTGCGACTACAGCAGGGATATTTCTATCAATTTTATTATCCACTAATAAACTTGCTGCATGAGCAAAATGATGTTGCACATTAAATGAGAGGGGAATGCCCATCTCTTCTTGGAAATTATGTGCCAATCGTGTGGATTGAAATCGAGGATGGAGATCCATTGCTATATAATCAAGTTGGCTATTCTCCAACTTCAACAGAGATTTCATGTGTAAAATGGATTTTTTAAGGAATTCATAGGTCTCAAGATTATTTACATTTCCAATATGCTGAGTAGGGAAAAGACGATGGCCTCTAGATACCAATCCGGTGGAATTCAACTCAGCACCCACAGCAATCCCGCCTGTAATATCTGGATTAAATGGAAGGGGGAGATATTCGGGTACATATCCTCTCGACCTTCGTAACAGTTTGGTATAAGAGTTTTGCACCCGTATTACGCTATCGTCTACTCTTTGATAGATTTCCCTATTATGTAATAAAAATCCGTCTGCTAAATGACTGAGTTGCGCAACTACCGTGTCGGGAGATATTGCCATCGGTAGGTCGGAAAAATTACCACTAGTAAATATTAATGGAACCTTCCCGATTTGTTGAAATAACAAATGATGGATGCCTGCGTACGGTAGCATAATACCAATATTGTGTAATCCTGGTGAAATAGAATCATTAAGAGATCCTGGTTTTTTTGGTAACAGTACAATAGGTCGACGGTATGAAAGGAGCTCTGATTTTTCTTTTTGGGTGTATTCAACATATTGATTAGCAGAATCTAAATTTGGTACCATAACAGCAAAGGGCTTAGTCTTTCTTTTGCGTTTTCTTGTCCGAATGGTCTCAATAACTTTAGGATTTCGTGCATCCCCCACAATATGCACACCTCCAATCCCCATAACTGCGAGAATCTTTCCCGATAGGATATACTTCGCAGCAATTTGAATAGATTTTGTAGATTCCAAAGAAATTTTATTTCTGTCTTTTAGAATTTGGGATATTTCTGATGAACAAGATTCATTCTGAGAAGGTTTTGAAATATACTTTGGATTATAGAGAAAAAAATAATTGGGACCGCACTTTTTACAGCTAAATGTTTGAGCATGAAATCTCCGATTTTGAGGGGATCTGTAGTCGGATAAGCAAGAATCTTCCGAACTGCAATAAGGAAACTCATCCATGGTTGTACGTTCTCGATCATAAGGTAGTTCCTTTATGGTAGAATATCGAGGACCGCAGATTGCACATGCGGTAAAAGGGTATCGGAAGAAACGTTCATTGTTGGGATTGGTCATATCTTTTATACAATCCGAACAAATTGCGATATCGGGCGGGGAGGTAACACTGGGACCCACACCACTTAAGCTGGGTTTAATTATTAAAGACTGATGCAAATCCTTGATGTTGAGGTCTTTAAGATCGTCTTCTTGTAGTAGATAAGATTTAACTTCCTCAATATAAGAGATCTCTGGTTTTTCGGTTTGCAGCGCATACATAAATTCAGAGATAAGGGTAGAATTTGTTGCAAAAACTAGCAATTCAACTCCTATATTTCCCTTATTTATAATGGAACCAGTCAATCCGAATCGTTCAGCTAAATTAAACAAAAATGGACGAAATCCCACTCCTTGGACGATTCCTTGGATATTGATCCTATACAAGCCCATTTCCAAGACCTCTAATGAATCCCCCTTTTTTGAGTTTATGTAAATAAAATTAACATAGCTTTTTTATAATTCCACCCAAAGTTTCCGTAGAATTATAATTAGCTGATATTCATGATTGTAACAGAAAATAAGCCATGGGAAGAGGTTAAGCTTGCACTTGACAATTACATGGCGAATAAAATAGTAATTGTATCTTGCGGTGTTTGTGCAGCAAAAGTTGGGACCGGAGGAACCGAAGGTGCTAAAAAAATGGAAGCTCAGTTGATAGATAATGGATTTTCGGTACTAACCACCGTTGTGGTCGATGAACCGTGTGATGATCGCATGGTGAAACAAGCATTTCGGAAAATAAAAGATGAAGTCGAAAAGAGTGATGTGATTATCTCCCTTGCTTGCGGGTTGGGAACACAAGCCATGAATACGGTATTACGGGAGAAATTTCCAAAAAAAGTTGCTTTGACCGCTTTGAATACGGTATTTATGGGAGAAACCGAAAGATTTGGTGTATATAAAGAAGCGTGTCGCGCTTGTGGGGAGTGTATTCTTAATGAAACCGGTGGGGTATGTCCAATAACCCATTGTGCAAAAAGCATGCTCAATGGACCGTGTGGGGGATCTGTCGATGGAAAATGTGAGGTTGGAGATTACACTCGTTCTTGTGGGTGGGTTGAAATATATGACGCCCTACAATCAATTGATCGGTTAGATCTTTTCTTGAAGGTACGTGAACCTCGTAATTGGTCCGAATCAGGGCATCAAAGGGAGTTAAATTTGCGATAGGAGGAGATATCATGACTGAAGTAAAAACATATTCAAACTTAATGAAAGAAATCCAATCCGGAAGATTTGTCCTTACAGGAGAATTGGAACCGGAACGAACTGCTAATATTGAACCTACAGTAAATGAAGCGATAGAATTAAGAAAATACTGTATTGCAGCAAATATAACTGATAATCCAAAATCCACAGTCTGCCTAAGTTCCTTAGCAGGCTCCTATCTAACTCAAGAAAAATCTGGATTAGAAATCGTGTATCAACTTACCTGTAGAGATCAAAATCGGATGGGATTAGGTGCTGCAATACTAGGTGCTGCATCGCTCGGATTAAAAAACATACTCGCGTTGACTGGAGATCACAATGCATGTGGAGATATGCCCGCATCCAAACCAGTATTCGATTACGATTCGACTCATTTAATCCAGTTAGTGCGTGAAATGGCAGATAAACGCAGTATTGAGGGACTTCCTCTGGATGAGGATTGTCCGAATATAGAAATCCATGTTGGAGGAGCTGCAAACCCGAATGCAAGCCCTATGGAACCAGAAATAATGCATATCCAAAGAAAAGCTATGGCAGGTGTGGAATTTCTTCAAACACAAGTAGTCTATGATATTGAAATAGCGGAACCTTTTTTAAAAGAGATCCGAGAAAAAACGGGAGTTCCCGTATTATTAGGGATATTTCCAATGAGTGGGTATGGGGTAGCAAAAGGTTTTGATGAACTTGTTCCGGGTGTGAGTGTTCCTAAAGATCTACTTGCGAAATTCAAAGCTGTAAAGAAAGGTGGTTTAGGGAAAAAAGAGAAGAAAGAAGCATATCGCAAATTAAATGTGGATTTCTATGTGCCAATGCTGAAGGAATTAAAAAAGAAAAATCTGGTTGCAGGATGCCATATAATGGCCGTTCATTATCCAAAGATATTTCCTCCGTTAATGGAAGCTTTGGATCTGCAACCAAGGGAATAAAAATTTATGGAATAGTAAAATCAATAGGTATATCATAGGTATAAGGGGTCATGTAGAAGTCCCCTGTAATTTCTTTTCCTACTAACATTTTATCAGCAAAATCCAACAACACAAGAAAATCTCCTTGTAGAAATCCATGCCTTCCTTTGCGATAGTGAAGTGCATTGTTTTCTATTTTTCCTAAAAATTCATACACCAGTTCAGTTGCCTTATATATTGCTTGGGTTCCGGACGGATTCGCCCAAAAATCGTGTAAAGCGTTGGTTGATAAAAGCAATCTTGGTGCCACAAGTGAACATAAAAAATGCTGATCAAAAGGTAGATATTTCTCTTTTCCTGCATATTTATCAAAATCCCCTTTAAACCAAGATCGATAAGTTTTATCAGAAGTGATAATTCGAAGAGTTTCAGAAAAGGAACCTTGAACTAAAAAGGAACCTGTGCCCCCACACCCCGAATCATTGGGTACTACCATTGCGAAACGTTTATCTAAAGCACCAGCTAATAAGGCAGTTTTTCCCCTCCGTGAATGACCAGTAATTATCAACATGTCTGGGTCCGTATTCGGTTTACCCTCGGGTGTTTCTACCCAACTCTCTCCAATTAAATAATCAACCACACAAGAGGCTCCCCATGCCCATACTCCCAGACTACCAAAACTATATGAAGGATAGATAGCTTGAATAGCTCCCACGACATCATACCCTTCCGTATCCGGATCCAAATCCGTATGATTGTAACAAACATATAAATACCCACGATTCAGAATTGTATCTGCTATGGGAACTTGGGAACCAGAACCATCGGAACCAACTTTCAGAATGGTTGGATAAGGACCAGAACAATTAGGAATGTAAACCCAAATTGTCATATTAACGATTAAAGAGGGTGTTGAATTAAATGGAAAAAGAGATAATATTACAGTTTTTTTAGTTCCATTAGATAACTGCTCTTGTTGAATTTCCGTTGTTACAATTGAATCCGGACGATTTGGAATTGTTCCATATTCGATCGACAAAAGGAGAGTAATTATCTCATCTCTTCGGACTTCCCATTCTTCGAGAGTGGAAACCCGGGATCCATTATTGAGTAAAAATGGATCGGGTAAGGATTTTATGATTTTTGGATATTTTTGCCGTACCAAGAACCATGTACCACCAGAAATAATACTACATACAAATGCCGATAGAATTAAGGTTACAAGTATTTTTCGCATTCTTCTTTCCATAAAAATCAATTATACCTTCTAAATTATAAATCTACATGAGATTGGCAACTATTGGAAGACATACGTAAATTGATCCGATATAGGAGAAGTTCAGAGTTGATTTATATGGAAATTTTAAATGATCTATTATCCAACTAGGATTATGCAACAACAAAATTTTCCTCTTTTTGCTATGATGACAGCTTTATTCTCGATGTACATAACGGGGCTCGGTTTAATCATCATCAGTCTCATGGTTGGGGTCCAATTACCAATAGGCAATATTTATTATTATCTATCTCTAGCCGTTTTTGTATTGGGATTTCTCATAATTCTAATTGGAATCTTAGTTTCTCTTAGATTCTTCATTAGAATTTTTAAAATTGTGGACATTTTTGCTGAAAAAGGATTCCTTGTCGAAGAAAGTCAAGAAACTGTCTATAAACAACCACTCAGAATATTTCGTCAGAAAATGCCAGAATCTATTCCGGAAGATCAAATTTCTAAATCGAATTCAAAACCAGCCACTTTCAAATCAGCAATTACTGAACCCGTACCTATCATGTCCACTTCAAAACCAAAACCCGCTGAGGAATCTACTGACATCACTCCTACCATCTCTCTGGAAGAGGCGCTACAAAGTATTGTTGATAGATATAATGATGAAAAAGTAAAGAAATCCTTCAAGGGATGGAATGAAACTTTAGTAATGCGATTCCCCGATATAGACAAAAATTTTATGTATGTCATCAACGGTGATGAGGAAATACAGTTTACGGAGGGGGATAATGCCGAAGCAGCAGTTCAAGTTGAAATGGACTCGACATTATTCCAAAAATTAATTGCAAAACAAGTCAACGCTATTAAAGCCTATTCCAGCGGAAAAATGAATGTTTCTGGACAAATGAAAAATATGTTAAAATTACGGAAACTGATGTTTTAAATTTGCATTATATTTATTTTAGTTCTCCCTAATGTACATCAATTACACTTAGAAAAAGGACAACAAAATGAAAGCATTGGTAACAGCTGAATTTTCTGAGGAAGCGCTTCGGAAATTGCGTGAAATACTTAGCGATGAAGTAATATACGAAAGCTGGAGAGATAAGAAGCATATGTATTTTGATCCCGATGTTCTAACGAAAAAAATTCATGAACTCGGCGTGGAGATTTTCATCTGTGAAGGAGATAATCTTAAAAAAAATGTTATTGAGAACACGAACCTAAAAATCATCGGATCTATCCGTGGGGATCCGAACAACATAGATATCCTGACTGCTACGAAAAAAAAGATACCGATATTATTTGCTCCCAATCGCAACACCATTGCAGTGGCAGAATTGACTCTCACTTTAATTTTTGCTTTACTCAAAAAACTCCATTCAGTGGATAGGATCATTCATTCGAAAAGATTCTCAGTAGAAGAATTCTCGGATTATGTTACTTTTTATAATAAATTCCAAGGGCGTGAATTAACTGGGAAGACCATAGGTATTGTGGGACTTGGTCGTATAGGATTTCAAGTAGCAAAATTCTTGAAACCGTTCAATGTCACTATTTTAATATATGATCCCTATGTTTTACCTCAACGATTGAGTGCTATAAACGGTAAATCCGTAGATTTACAAGTTTTACTTAAAAGCTCCGATATTATTACCATACATTGTCCTCCTACGGACGAAACAGACGGTCTGATTGGGGAAGCAGAAATCGAGCTAATGAAATCCTCTGCGTTATTTATTAATCTCGCTCGAGCCTCCGTGATTGATGAATCTGCCTTATTTGATGCATTAAAGGAGAAAAAAATCGCCGGTGCTGCGTTAGATGTTTTTGCTAGCGAACCGGTAGATCACGAGAACGAATTTCTTCAATTGGATAATGTTATCGTCACCCCTCATATTGCAGGAGACACATATGAAACCACTCACCGTGGTGCTATGATGATTGTGGATGGGATAAAAACTATTCTTGACCATCAAGTTCCTCTAAATATTAAAAATCCTGAAGTGTTAACTGGAATTAAACCAACCGAGCAAGATAGTTCAGAAGATAATACGGATATTTCTATCTCTCTGGACCGGTATAAAGGAACAGTTAATGAAATTATACGAATTTCCCAGGAAATGCTACGAAAGGGGTTTGTTATCGGTACTGCGGGTAATATATCCGCAAGAGTAAAGCTCCCTAATGGTAAAAATGCTGTAATTATTACTCCCAGCTCTGTGGATTATACAAATCTACAATCAGATGATTTTGTCATAATTGATATGTTTGGAAATAAATTAGTTGGAACTCGAAATCCCTCTTCCGAACGACGTTTACATCTAGCAATTTATCGGGAACGTAGTGATATAAATGCAATCATTCATTCCCATGCGCCTTTTTCTACAGCATTATCTATCGCCAAAATGCCCTTGGGTCCTTTTGTGGACGAAATCATCCCCTTTATCGGCGGGTGTGAAATATCAGAGTTTGGAATGGCGGGAACAGATGAACTTGCAGAGAACGGGGTAAAAGCCCTTGGAGATAACATGGCTGCAATGATTGCTAATCATGGGAATGTGGGATGTGGCAGTTCTTTAGAACAAGCATGGTTTGTGTGTGAACTTGTAGAATTTGCCGCAAAAATTCAATATCGAGCTGCAACTCTAGGAACAATGTATGCAATTCCAGAGGAAGCAGAAGAATCCGAAAAAGAAATGTATGCTATCATGAAAGATATGAATATCTGAAAATACTTTATGGGCTAATCCGAATTCTTTCCCATGTCTTATATTTTGATATTAATTTTTCCCTCATGTCTTTTCTGGGTTGAATGGTTTGTAAATGATCCTTGTAATACACATCAAGGTCCTCGAGCGAGGTGATTTTACCATCTGCAATGTCACATAACATTAACAATCCTTTAATACTGGCTTCATGAGATCCGAGTCGAGAAAATGGTGTTCCAGTTATGTCTGCGAATCGTTGACATAATATTTCAGATCGAGATGCCCCTCCAGTAACCGAATAGTATGGGGTCTTAATTTGACCAATTTCTTTTGCATAATCGATATTTCTCATTACAGCAAATAGGATATTATCATAAACTGCGGCAATGAATGCATTCTGAGATGAAGTTATCTCTTCCACTCCTCCGGGAGTTGGGAGATGGAATTGAGCATTTCCTAATTCGGTTTTACTTTGTGCTAATGGTGAGGGTCCTAAAAACGCATAGACTGCTTGTTCTTTTAATTCATCCACCGAAATCGACTTTTCATGAGCATCCCATTCAACATATCGGTTTTGGATATAATTAAATTTATCATTCAAACTTGACAGTTTCGATGGAGCATAGAGATTAGCAGCCCAAATTAAAATTTGTCCGGTCATTCCTGTATTTGGTTCGATAATATATGCATCACATAGATTTTTAACTACATACAGTGAAGACCATGTGCGTTGATCGGCATCGATAATCAGTTCTTCAGTCAGTGCTTGAACAGGAGCAGTGCTTCCTAACACTGCCCCAATAGAACCTGTTCGAACACATCCCGATGCCAATAATGCAGATTGGGTATCTGGTAATCCCGCAACTAACTCAGTTTCTGATGAGACTCCGAGTTTGTACTGGATTTCTTCTGAAACATTTCCAATAATTTCTCCAGACACCACAGGAGGTGGAAAAAATTCCTCGGGTAAATCTAAAACATCATACCACCCATTATGCCAAAACCGGGAAGATAAATCAAAAAATCCACTTTCAGCCGCACTGGTAATATTAACGTGTGGTTCTCCTCCCATTCTTACTAGAATCCAGCTTTCCATAGGTAAATACTGTGTAATAAATTTTCCCTCGTCTAAACAATAGGGATTTGCTTTAATCCAGCCAAATTTCGCATGAGGGAATAAGAGAGAGGGGAAATGACCTGTGCTTTCATAAAAACTTTTACCTGAAATTTCCTCGAACTCCGTGTCGATCTCTTCGGCAACATCAATTCCTCTCCCATCAAAGGCACTCGCAATGAACAATGCTTCGTTTTCTTCATCCGTAAACACACAACTCGGGCGAATTCCGCAAGCACTGATAAATCGGATGTCTTTTGGATTAATTTTTGCTTTTTTAATGGTAGTTCTCGTTAAAGAGATTAAATCATTCCAGAATGTGACAGAATTACAAGAGCGTCCAAAACCATCTTCGGTTACCGAGATTTCCGGAAAGATTTTTTTTATTCCAATTATATTGTTAGACTCATCCGCGATGGCACATTTTAAAGCTCGGCTACCCGCATCGTAAACCATCCGATACCGCATAGATTATATCTATTGATGTTTATCTTTAAAAATCAGTATGAAGAAAATAAAAAGAAAAAGAACCTAATAGATTTTCATTTAGTATAAATCAGTGTCGATTGCTACTACACAATTGACTAACTCTTGGGCAGCTTTTACAGCACGCATTACTTTACCCATATTTCCTTTAAGCTTGAATTTTCCTTGCATAAGCCCTTGAATAGGGTCTATCTTTTTCTGCAGGAGTTTTTCCCAGTTTGTCCAAGGGCCTGAATATACAAATTCAGACTCTACCTCCTCACTAGGATTTAAAATTCTAGCTCCCTTGGGGCCAATTTTTCCATGCCAGAGATCAATATACATGCGGATTTCGTGGTCTAGATTTCCCGCAGGCTCACATACAAATACAAAATCACCTTCCCAAGTTTTTGCGGCATCCTCGTACGCTTTACTTGAGTTCACCGACTCCTTATAAGCTTCAATCCATTGTTCTGTTCCAAATAGAATTCCCATTTATATCACCGTTTTTCAATATGTTTAGGGGGTATAAAAATGTTCATTTCAGAAAAAAATAAAAATATAGGTTAAAAATCCACATCTTTTTGCTCAAAAGCATGCACAAATAATTTTTTAAACTCTTGACTTCCAGCCCCCCGAGGACTCATAGCTGCGCTGGGAGACTCCAAGCACCATTCAGCCATCTGATCAACATTTTCATCGAGTTGAGTACGTGTGATCATCTCATTTAGCGAAGGGAGATTAACTACTTTCTGTAATCGTTTTATTTCATCCACATACTTCTTTGCTGCATTCATATCAGAGTCGTCCCATTTAGCTACCCCTGCTCGTTTAGCAAAGGTTCCTAATATCTGTTTTGTGGCATCAGAATTGGGATCATTCAAAATATATTGTAGCACATATGGTAAGAACATTCCCACCGTAAGACCGTGAGGGATATGAAAAGTTGCACCTAATACATGACCCAGCGCATGACCAAGATGAACTTGTGCATTACCAAAGGCCAATCCTGCCATATTTGCAGCGATGTGAAGTTTTTCGCGAGCTTCCATATCTGTCCCATCCTTATACACTATCGGTAAGTATTTTTGGATTAATTCAAATGCTTTTAGAGCCATTGCTTCACTATACTCATTCTTCCATAAAGATACTATGCATTCAGAAAGGTGAGCCATTGCATCGAAGCCGGTGGAAGCTGTTAGTTTGAGTGGCATGGATTTTACGAATACTGGATCTAAAATCGCGATAGTAGGGATCATTTCCTTATGCACTTGTTCAAGTTTTATATCTCCCTTATCGGTTTTTCGTGTGATAATGCTAGCCCATGTGGTTTCTGCACCCGTACCAGAGGTCGTTGGGATTGCAACTAACTTAGCTTTTTCACCCAATTTTAGTTTTATAAACGGATATAGATCATCAATTCCCAAATCCGGTCGTTCATAAAACACCCAAACGGCTTTAGCTACATCCATAGGTGAGCCTCCTCCTAAAGCTATAATCAAATCTGGTTTATATTCTTGACATTGCTTTGCTGCTTTAAGTATGGTCTCTTCTCGAGGGTCTGGTTCAACTTCACTGAATATATTCCATTCTTTTTCAAGTTTTTTTAATTTATTAGTGAGAATGTCGATTAATCCAAATTTGATGATACCTTCATCTGTAATAATGAAACAACGCTTTTCATCCAATTCTTCTAAATAATCGATGGCATCTTCACCGTACACTGTCTTTGGAGCATAGAAATACCACATTGTTTTTCATCCTTTTATGATCGATAGTGATCCTTCCGCACTGGATTAAATAAATATTTATATTGAAGTTATGTGAAAGAAAGACTATCTACCTATGCATGTGAATAATGATGAATCCAGAAGAAGAAGAAAATTCCTTTCAATTATTTAAAGATGTAGTCATCACCGCTATACAAGAGAAGGAAAAAATACCCAAATGGAAAAGGAAATTGGAGAGTGCAAATATCAAGGTAAATTTCCGATTACTAATCAGTGAAAATGATACGGTATATACTAATTTAGTACTGAAGAAAGGTCAATATTCCGTAAATAAAGGTAAGCTCGAGGATTATACTATCGAAATAGTTGCAAATCCGTTGGATCTTGTATGGTTTGTAAGTAAAGAAAAAAGTATTTTGAAGATGTTTACCAGTGGAAAATGGAAAATTAAAGGTCTCCTGTCACATCCTTTTAAATCATTGTTTGTCGCCAACTTACTGGTATACCAATAGAAAGGAGTTAGAAATTAGCGTACTCCTCTATTCCTAACTCCTTGATTAATGAGTCCATTGGTCTGCCAGTTTTTGGATCCCAGTTAAGATATTTGTAATATTCCGAAAATAGCAAATTCGTATCAGGTACTGCTCCTTCTGTCCCTCCTTCCAGGGGCGTAACTAAAATCTTAGGAATATATTCCATTTCCCGGGTAAATCCCATTTTCAAATTAAAAAGTCTCTTTAATGCTAAGACACGTTTTCCGATTAGCTGGATTCTTTCAATATCATAAGGTAATCCCGTGCCCAGCTCGATCGTTTTAGCAATCTGTTCGGTGGGAGGATTTGCAAATACACACATACCATAAGAGGAGTAAAAAGCTCGATATTCCATCGATCTGGCAGCACTTATCGCCATTTCAGGAGTATTATCATGAGAAGGAACCATTTCAATCCCTACTTCTTCTCGGGACAATCCTAATGAGACCATGTACATATCGCATGCATTGTGAGAACCTCCATAATGAGGAGAAAGCCCATAGGCGATGGCCATTCCGTGCGAAGCTCGCATATCATGGTAAATCACTTCTGAATTATTGATGACACCTATTTGGTCTTTATTAATTCCAAAATGAGCACCAACTACACTGGATCCCCCTGCGATAAGATCTCCGATTCCCTGTCTTTTTGCAATTTTGTGAATTAGTTCAAATACAACTTTCATATTTCCCCAGTGTAAATCCATTCCATCTAAATCTTCAGCAGTGATTTTCCCTCGATCTACCAAGTCCATTAAAAACGCAATGGTTCCACCTGTAGATACTGTATCAATACCAAGATCATTACACATATAATTTGCTTTTATTATTTTTTCCAGACTGGAATTTTGCATCATCGAGCCAAAACTGGCAATAGTTTCGTACTCAGGACCCGAAATCTCTTCATTAGGAAGGTTTAAATCATTTTCTCCTAAGGATATCACTCTCCCGCATCCAATAGGGCAGGCGTAACAATGTCTCTGTCTCTTTAAATAATTTTCAGCCATAGTTGCTCCAGAAATATTATCTTCCTCAGGGAATTCTGTTCCTCTCCAATAATTTACCGGTAATTCCCCCGTCATTGAATACAAATTCATATTTGCCGCTGTCCCCAATCCCCCCATAACTTGATGGGTATACACTTCCATCATCTCTTTATTTACTTGAAGTACAAATTTCTTGAATTCTTCTGGGTTAGCCACTTCAACTTTTTTAGTGCCTAGTGCAATAATTGCTTTTAATCTCTTTGATCCCATAACCGCACCCATTCCAGTTCGACCAAAAGCGCGGGTATCTCCACCAATAATGGCATACTTTACAAGGTTTTCACCACCTGGACCAATACATAATACTTTTGCTCGTTTTCCTAGAGTTTCCGATAAAATCTCAGAAGATTCAAAGATCCCCTTCCCCCAAATATGAGACGCGTCCTTAATCTCAGCTTTGTCATCTGTTATTTCTAAGTATACTGGTGTATCTGAGGTCCCTGTAATTAATACGCCATCAAAACCTGCACGTTTTATCATTGGAGCTACATAATTACCTGCATTAGACTCCCCTAAAATGCCGGTATACGGGGATTTAGCACAAACAACTAATCTACCCGTACAAGTTGCAAGTGTACCAAGAAGTGGACCTCCCATAAAAAAAAGAACATTTTCCGGTCCTAGGGGATCTGTATTCTTATTTAACATTTTAAATAAAACGGCGGTAGCGTATCCTGCCCCTCCTAAGAAAAGTTCCACCAATTTTTTTTCCAATGCTATAGTTGAAATTGATTTTTCAGATAAATCAACCTTCAATATCTTACCCATATATCCTTTCATGAAATCCATACGCGAAGATCAATCCTCATCCATAATAATCTTATTCTACCTAATGGATAAAACAATAATATAATGAAAATACTCCCGGTAGAAAACAAAGATCTTCTTGATTTAGCTGATATAGAAAAGGAGTTGTTTAAGGAAGATGCCTTTGGGGTGTTTTTATTATTTCACTACTTGGAAAATAATATTATATTTAGCAAGATATTAAATGAAGAAGAAGTGTTGATCGGGTTTGGAATTGTTGCTGAATTAAATCAAACTATCCTTAATCCACACGAATTGAAATTCATAAAGAAAATAGAGAATCGAAAAGGATCGATTGCCCATTTAGTTGATTTTGCTATCAGAACCGAATTTTGGCATAAAGGGTATGGGACACGACTACTTAATCATCTATCAAATATACTTAGAGAGATACACTACGATTGGTTCTATTTAGAAGTGAATACTTCAAACAGACGGGCAATTGAGTTTTATAAACATAATAGATTCAGAGAAATTGGAACTATCTCAGCATATTATTCAACAGGACAAGATGCGATTTTGATGCTCAAACACTTGAATCAATCAGAATAATTAGAAAAATCTTAAGAAATCTTGTCAAACAATATTTTATTTAGGTTAATTAATCCTATTGAATCTTGATTATTACTAACACAAACCAAATAAAAGTGAATAAATGTGTCTGAAAAACCGAAAATCACCGATGAGGATTTAAAAGCAGGTGCGGAGAACCTAGCAAAAGTCTCTGAGGAAGAACTCAAGCGTAGGGAAGAAGAGAAAAAAAAACGCATGGAAGAACTAGAAAAAGTTAAAGCTGCTTATGAGAAAGTTGGTCAGTAAGTATCCCTCTAGCTCAATTTTTCATTTTTTTCATTTTCCTCTCTTATTTTTCCGTATTTTACATATGGTATCTTTATGATAGTCTTGAAAGAATAAAGTACATTAAGTATATACAATTTTCAAATCTGACCTCGAAATGCAAATCATGTATAATGACCAAAAGAAAGGAGAAATAAAGGTACTCGTGGAAGAGTTAGAAGATCTCTGGTCATTGTACAATATCATAAAACCTGGAGATATGGTCAAGGCGCGTACTTTTCGCCGGGTGGTTCTTCGTGATGGAGATACAGGAGAAAGAAAACCTATGGTTCTGCAAATCCAAGTAGAAAAGTGTGAATTCCATGAATATTCCAATAGGTTACGAGTTTTGGGACAAATTCGTGAAGGACCAGATGATTTCGTTTCTATTGGGCAATATCACACTTTGAATCTCGAAAAGGGCACCAAGGTACTCATTATTAAAGACAAGTGGTATAAACACGAATTAAAGCGCCTTGAGAAATCCACTCAATATTCATCAAATAAATTTGTACTAGTAGCCGCAATAGAATCTGGATTGGCTACTATTGGGATAATAAGCAATTACAGTTTGACTATTATTTCTACAATTCGACATAATATACCCGGAAAACGGTACCGAAACCAAAGTAAAAATAAGAGTAGAGAAGAAATCCAATTTTTTGACTCGGTTACGGGGGTCATTATTGAGAATGTTAAAAAACAAGAAATTACAATGGTTATAATTTGTGGTCCAGGGTTCCTAAAGGAACAATTTAATCAATATTTACGAACAACCGTTGAAAAGGAGAAATTAACACTTGAAATTCGAATTGCATCTGCAAGTTCAGCAACAGAAAGTGCGATTAATGAAATCATAAAGAATGGCACAATCGCCGGTTTTATTGCGGATCACCGATTAACAATCGAAACGCACTTAATGGATGAGTTTATTGAACGATTAGGGAAAGACAATGGATTATTTACATATGGTTTTAAAGAAACACTTATAGCAGCTCAATTAGGTTCCGTTCAAGATTTACTTATTACAGATCAAGTACTAAGATCCCAAATTAATAAGGAGGATCGAAAAAACCTGGAGGAACTATTCTATTTAGTTGAAAATGGAAGAGGGATTATACATATCATCTCAACTTTACATCCTGCCGGGGATCAACTTCATAATTATTCTGGAATTGCGGCATTATTGAGGTTTAAAGTTCAATGATCCTCGTGGATGAACAATCAGAGATTCCTTTATTCGGATTAGATTTCATGGGTATTCTTGATAGAGGCACAAATTTGCTGGAAATTAAACCCATTACCGTATGTAATTTAAGATGTAAATATTGTTTTGTTAATGCTCATTTTGGAAACACACCGATGAAATCTGATACTTCATCAGAAAAATCCAACACCTTCATGATTCAAACGGATTACATTATAAAATGGTTAAAAATTGCCCTAAAATATAAAAAATGCAATGATACAGAAGTACATATAGCACCATATGGTGAGATTTTTCTTTATCCGGATTATCTCGACCTATTCCAAAAGATTACACGTCTACCTCAAGTGAAAACACTATCTATCCAAACGAATGGTACACTCCTCACAGAAAAAATAATTGATAAGTTGGAAAAAGTCGGAGTAACTAGATTAAACATATCATTAAATACCTTAAATGAAAAAAAAGCGTCTATCTTAAGTGGAATACCTCATTATGACGTTTCGCACCTCCTCCGAACTATGCATTATATAAAATCCTCTTCTATCGACTTACTGATTGCACCGATTTGGTTTTTCAAATATAATGATGAGGACATCAAGCAAATTATCGAACTTGCGCAGGATTTAGTAAAAGACGGGTATGATCCACCAACGCCATTATTAGGGATCCAAAATTATCTGATATATAAAACTGGTAGAAAATTTTGGAAAGTACAACCTCATTCATTCGATTATTTTTATAAAAGATTATCACAATTGGAAAATAAATATAACATTAAACTAAAAATAGGGCCGTTAGATTTTGACATTCATCCAGCGGAACCAATTTCTGCACCTGTTGAATTTGGAACGAAAATATCAGTCAAAATCCTATGTCTGGGTCGATCAAAAAACGAATATATCGGATCTTTAAATGACATGTGGGCTGTAAAAGTCCTATCAAAAATTCCATTAGCTCCCCAAAAAATCATATCGGTCACTGTTATTAAACAAAAACCCAATGAAAATTTAATCACCGCTACATATTCAGGAACTTTTTAAACACCTCCATTTTTTTAAAACGTATTTTGATTTTCGACAAAAGAGACTTTCGGACTTTATATCTATTGTAATTTATTCATATAGGACATATTGATAGGAGATGTTCCATGAATTGAAGTCAAAATCTATTATAAATAAGGATGTCTTTTTCTGTTTAAATCCGATATCAACGTCCTCTGAAAAGAGTTACACGGAGAATTTATTGGATATGAATATAAAACTACACCGTACATTTACAAATTCCCATATATACCTTATGCAGTTATTTTTTAAGTTTTTCTTGTTTATGCCCATTCTTGTGTTTTTTAATAATCATTCCGTATTCTACTTTCTCTCTACCAGAGATATAAAATTAATAAATGCAAAATTGCACCAACAAAAAAGCATGTTCATGCATAAATTCACAAAACAAGTTTATTTCATTGCATATCAAGAACCGATTCGATTGGTTCAGTTAATTAATAACCTTTTTCCTCATGTAAGATTATCTCCTATTGAATATCAACTACATCGGATTGAAAACACATACTTTGAAATCTATGTATATGTCGAAGAAAATCGAATAAAATTTTGTCTTGGTAAAGAAGGTCGGTATATCCAAAGCGTTAATGAACTTTTAAGTACTCTTTTAGATAAAAGAATCAAAATATATCTAAGGGTTTTAGCTTTTTAGGATACAAGGTTTTTTTAGTGTACGTGCCAAATTGATACCAGAGAAATATGGCAAATCTTATTCTTAAAGTTCTTATTTTAGGGACTGAGAGCGTTGGTAAAACAAATTTTAAAACGATTGCGGATAAATATTTCGAAACCGATTATAAACCAGTTGTGGGAGTAAATGTCCTAACTAAAACCGTTACTGTAGAAATAGAAGGAAGGCCAATCAATACAATAATATCATTATGGGATATATCCGGTAAAACGCGATTTGATGAAATTCGAAAGCTCTTCTATAAAGGGGGTGTAGGTGCATTATTTGTGTTTAATTTGAATAAATCTTCATCATGGTTTCATGTCATAGAATGCTATAAAGAAATCGAAGTAGCAATCAAAAATATTCCCTTTATAGTTATTGGTAATTTAGAAAAACATCGTAAAAGCAAGGTAGATATCAAAGAAGTTATAGACTGGGTAGAAGAACATGGAGGGTATTTCGTGCAAATTGATCCAGAAAACAGTAGTTTATTAGAGACAACATTTGAAAATTTAATTACTGAAATTCTATCATCCTTAGAGTGATGAAATTCTATCATCCTTAGAGTGAGTAATTCTTTCTTATAGAGACCATTTCTCTACAAAATTTCTACTAGAAACTATGGATATCAGATGCACAACTATTTTTGGTATATACCAGAAATGCTGCATAGAGACTTTAAACGATTGATTGATCATCTATTCGGAGGGGGTGGTGAAAAAATACTCAGAAATTGATTCTGCAACCAATTGGAACGATAGAACTTGAAATTCTAAAGATATTTTAAATTTTAAATGGAGAATAACCGAAGAAATAATTGCAATAATGAGAGACATTCAACTAGTTGATACATAATATAATAATCCACCACTAAGCCACCTAATTATCGTCCTTTGGGAGGAACCTATAAATTTAGTGAGAAAAGTGATACCTTTGTTGTTCGAGAAATGAATGATAAAATAGGTGACTAAATTGAAAATTTATAATCCTTGAAAACTGCTGAAGATATTTAGAATTTTAAAGATGAAGCACATCATGGGATAATATGTGTATACAAAACTGACTTTATAAATTCATGAAGGTACGAAATCCATAATGTTAAAGTTAAGGAAAATTCAGATAAAGTCTTTTGAGTAGTATGGAAGTCAATCTATGACTTTATAAATGGTAGAAATTACTTGATTCCAAGCGGATTACTTGACTTCCTCACAAAGGAAGACATCGGGAAATCTGTTCAAGAAGTACTAGTAGAATGGTAGTCATTGGAAATGGGATAATTTAATGGTAGAATCCTCAATTGTACAAAATAAAATTTTTGGTTTATTAAAAGATCTTGGACAAATAAAGCCAGAAGAGATTCTCCATCGCTATAATACACAAACCCTAGGAAATAAATGTATAAGTCTGGACTTATCTGATTTGCATTTACAGATTCTTCCTCCTTCCTTAACAAATTTCCGCCATTTAAGAAAGCTTTACTTAAAATACAACCAAATAGACCATACGCCACCCTATCTAAGCACTTTGACTAGTTTAAGAACACTAAATTTAAGAAACAATTTGGTAACGTCTCTTCCTTCAAGTTTTAATAAATTAACTCAACTTCGAAAATTAGATTTACGTGAAAATAAATTCGTTAAGATACCCGATGTGATATTTGAACTCAAAAATTTGCGAGAATTCAAGATAAGTAATAATCCTATCAAGAATTTAGATCCTAAATTAGGATTACTGACTAAATTACGCTCAATCTACGCCAGAAATACGGGATTATCAGACTTCCCGGGATTTTATTTTCCATTATCAAATTTACATACATTAGATTTGGGTGGAAATAATTTATCCTCTCTGCCTGATACTCTTGAAAACTGTCAACATGTTCGGTTCTTCAATCTTCAAAAATGCCAACTCTATGAAATTCCTAATTCTATCGTGCAATTAAAAAAACTTGAAAGGCTGGATCTCCGTTCCAATCAAATTCGGGAACTTAACGATCACTTATTCAGTATATCATCATTGAAAAGAATTGATTTTATATCAAATAATCTTGCTGAATTACCGGATAAATTCGAAAGATTAGATCAATTGGAAATTTTCCGTATAGGAGATAACCAATTGGAATACCTTCCACCAAGTATCTCTTCATTAAAAAAACTAACGCACTTAGAATTACACCATAACCGCATTGAAAAATTTCCTGAAGTCATTTGTAAGTTACTAAATTTAAAGGAATTAATACTACATACAAATAAATTAGAACATCTACCCGATTCTATTGGAAATTTAATATCTCTACGATTTTTGGATATTAGTAATAATCCATTTGAAATGTTGCCTGAGAACATAAAACACTTACCCAATCTTCGAGGATTATGGATTTCAAATTCAATGAATCAATATGCCCGAAATCATGTACTATTGACCGCGCTCCGTAAAAGAAACTGCATTGTCTCAATAAAGTCTGTGTGATAGGAGGAATATACGTGGAAAAATATAAAACTAATGGTGATTCCCGTCTTTTCTATCAATTAATTCAGGAATTGAATTTAAATGATCGAGTAAATAAGGTTCTCAAAAGATCAAATACGCTTTTTCTTAATGATCAATTAATATATTTGAATTTTTCAAATCTCCAGATTCGATACCTGCCGGATCTCCTCTTTGAGTTTAAAAAAATCAGGTATTTGAATTTGTCTTCGAACCAATTAACGGAGATTCCGATTTCGATTAACAAACTACCCGATTTAAAATACATTAATTTACAAAGTAACAGATTAAAATCATTACCTGATACTCTCTGTGCTTTGGAAAAATTACAATATTTGGATGTAGGTCGTAATAATATCTCCCAACTTCCTTCCGAGATTGGAAATCTTACTCTATTAGAACATCTCAACATAAAATCAAATGAGTTATTTACTATTCCATTAAGTTTCTGGAATCTTCGAGATTTATGTAAATTAGATATGCGTGGAAATAAAATTTCCTCTTTACCCAATGATGTTAAAAGGATGCAAAATCTCCAATTCTTAAATTTACAAAGAAATTATTTATCAAGTCTACCTTCAGAGTTATTCACTTTACCAAATTTAGTCCGATTAGACGTCAGGGATAATTATATTCATAAGCTTCCCGACAATTTACCAAATTTAAAGAGTCTTAAACGTTTCGAAATAGGATTTAATGGTTTGACTATGTTGCCCTCCAATTTTGGTGATCAATTACATCTTGAAGAATTCCAAGCCTATAAAAACAAGTTAAAAATTCTCCCCGAAAGTATTGGAAAACTTAAGAAATTGCGAAAACTGGATTTACAGTATAATCAACTCCTATTATTCCCCTCAAAATTATGCAACGCAACTCTTCTCGAAGAATTACTCTTAAATCATAATAATCTAGCTTCAATACCTGAAGAAATCTCCTCCCTTCAAAAATTGACTAGTTTACATTTACAAAACAACAACATATCCTCATTACCTAGGCAAATTAACTCCATGAATTTGGACTACTTAAATATTTCAAATAATCCGATTGAAAAATTTCCATTCAATGCAGAATTTTTAGATAAAATAGAAAATTTGGTCATAGATTCTGACCAAGCACAAAAATGGTCTCAGAATCTTAAAGAAAAACGCTATAAACTCAGAATTACTCCCGTTTTTTAATTCCAATCAAAATTCCAAGAGAAATCGTGGATATGAGATATTTTTAAAATGATTTTTCTTGATAAGTAAAGAATTTTCGAGAAATCGATCCAATTCTCCGCATTCCAAGCTTTCAATTTGCACTGAAACCCATGTTCTTGTCTCATAATTTATTATGGTTTTTTCTAGTGTGATATTTCCAAGGTCTTTTTTTTTCCTTTTTTTAATAAGTTGGTTCAGTGAATAATTTCGCTCTTGCAATAAATCAATGACTTTATGTACTTTTGGAGATTGACCTTGTTGATTTTTTAAGAGATTAATGAAATTCTCGACTGATCTACATTCTGCATTTCTAGAAATTGGATATTTCACACATTTATCCCAAAGTTCGTATATACCATTCGATTCTTCAAGAATTTTCAATTCTAAGAGGGGGACTTCAGACATGATGGATCGTATTTTTAATCCAAAATCAATTGAATGAAAATTGTAGTAGAGATCGATTCGGGATTCAATAATCTCGGTATTTAATATACTTTCAATTACTAGATCCAATTCACGAGATTTTTCAATAGATAAAAAAGTTCTCCATTCCCACATCCTATCCACCTAAGTAATAAATTCCATTAATTCATCTTCCATCCATTCGAGTTCGTTTTCTCCGATATCAATCGGATGAATCATAACAGGAGCAAATTCATTATAAAATTCTGTCAATTCTTCATAAATACCCTTTTGAACATCTAAATTCACTGTATTTTGGGCTCCAATATAACGCATTTTGCAATACAACTCCGAATGAGTGTTATTTTCTCGAGTTTTTTGGTTTTTCTCTATCGTTAACTTATAAATTCTTTCCGATTTATTATGTTTCACTAAAAATCCGTAACTACGGAAAAAAGCATACCCATCAATAGATATTGAAGGTAACAGATATTTGTTTAGTTCATGCACGGAAGTGATCATTATAGATCTCACCGGATATTGATACTCTTCCGTGATATAAAATTCAGGAGAGGATGTTTTTATAGGAATACTTTTTGGAGGGAGATGATACTGAATATTCGGACCTGTGATTCGGATCAACATGGAGGGAATGGGAAATCCAAGATATCCCGATACATAGTTTTCATTTTTAATCAGCATTCTGGCATCTTCGTCATATAATGAAAAATTTTTCGAGGTTTTTATTAATTTATATAAATACCCGGTGATATTACCATATCGATACCATGATTGATTTACGGGGAAATATCCCGATATTTGCCTACCAAATGGTTCTGTCCATAATGTTTGGTTTTGGATATAGGATTCTGATACTAAAGTAGTTCCTCTCCATTTCTTAGAAATAAACGCTAAACATCCATAATTGCGTAGGATTTCACTAATCTGGGCGTCCAATTGCTTCTCTTTTTTAATCATTACTGGATCTATTTTGAATTCTAAGCGGCAGAACTTTTCTCTGTCCAAGTATTCTCCGATAATATCTGGGTGCGCTAAAAAATCTTTGGGTTGTACAAAATTGAGACCATAATATTCCACTCCGGGATCTATAGTGATCCGAATGGTATGTTTATAATTTGGCTTTTCAGGGATTAAATGGGTTCTTGCGTATTGGGTCATTAGATATGGAACTAGTGTTTTTTGATGAAGGGTCCGGATTTGACTATTAAGGAAATTTTGTAATTCACTGCTAAGACGCTCATCTAAATTTGAAGGAACACATAATAATCTGATAATTTCTTCGAGAGTTAAATTGGATTTGAGTTCTTCGGATATATCTTCCTTACGTAATCGACTTTTCGTTTTAAAGGTTGATTGATGTAGCAACCCATCCTCAGAGGCGCGCTGTATTCGGAAAATAATGTCATTCCTAATATTATCCTGTGAGGAAATTAATCTCTGATCCTGAGGGACGGTGTCAGAAAAACCAGGAAAATATATCTCATCATGATCTAACGTCGATTTTATTTCTAAAATATTGAATAAACTATCTGCAGCAAAGTGAACGGTATTATCATTTCGATGCTTGGAATAAATTCTCGCTTTTATTGATATTCCGGGACGAACACCCAACTTAGATCCGAAATAGATAGTTTTGCTGATTGGTGTTTTCGGAAAAGTATGAGTTTTAAATCCGATACTAAGAAAATCTTCTGTTAATGCTTTCAGATCTTGCGAATAAAAAACATATCGAAGTTCCGATCGTTCTAGATCAATCGGAAGTGCCTTTTGCATAGTCATATCTCTTCATCCTATGAAAACGAGGAGATTACAAATTTCTAAAAGTTCTCTTCTCGACAAAAACTCTTCTTTATATATATTCGCTTCGAGTTAAAAAATATATGGATAGCCTAATAAATAAGACTTGAAATAATGGGTTTTATTTTTTATTACCGGTTCTCCGTGCTGCAATTAATCCCACTTTGCGACCAGGTGGAGCATTCCTACTAATGGTTGTAGGCTTGTGGGGGCTTTTATGTCCTCCTCCTCCAAATGGGTGGGAAGAAGCATTCATTGCCACACCAGACGTCCTTGGCCATACACCATGTCTGGTACTCTGATACATGAATTTATTCCCTGCCTTTACGAATGGTTTGATAGTTCTACCGCCTCCTGCAACCACTCCTATCGTACATCTGGATGTTAAGGGGACTCTCTTAATTTTCCCTGAAGGTAATCGAATATTAGCATGGGTCGGTGTTTTGGTTAACATAACGGCATATGTACCTGATCCGCGAACAAATTTTCCCCCATCATCTTTCTGACCCTCTATATTATAAATATACGTTCCTTCTGGGATATTTTTCAAAATCAAGACATTTCCTACTTTTATTTCGGAGTTGTTTCCTATGACTATGGTATCTCCTACCTTTATTCCCTCAGGAGGAAGGTACAATTCTTTTTTACCATCCTCATATTGAATTAAGGCAACAGGAGCTCCACGTCCTGGATCATGGAGTAAATCTTTGACAGTTGCAGTCTTTTCATCCGTATCAGTTGGGGGGAAATATCGATATTTTACTTGTCCTCTGCGCTTATGAGTTGGGGATTGAAAATTGGGAGTTCCTCTTCCTCTTCTCTGTACGAGTATTCTTTTACCCATGTTTATCACTATATTATAGGATCTTGATGACTAATATCTGAATGTCTAAATCTATAATCGCATATTTTTGAATTTTGTCATTTGTGAAGCGCAATTCACCGATCGTTAGGTATCCAAAACTTTTTTTCACACCACTCTCTAACATCCTTGGGAAACCTAATGGACGAAAATAAACGATTACAAGCAAAAATCGAGGAATTAACCAAGGAACGGGATCTGTATAAAAATAATTTTTCTAGATTACAAAGTCAGATCCAGCGAACCAGACCGCCCCTATTAATTGCTTCCGTGACACGAATTTTCGATGACGGATATTGTATCATTCACACTCCTTCAGGAAACGATTTTTTAGTACAAAATCCGTTTCGAGAACTGAGTCCAGGTGACTCCGTTGGAATTGATCAAACTACGTTTAATCTAATAAAGATTTTACCACCAAATGTAGATCGTTTTGTTGCCGGGATGGAATTAGATGAACGTCCTCAAGAAACTTATGAAGACATCGGAGGATTGGATGAAGTGATCTTATCTCTTCGTGAAGTAGTAGAATTAGCTATTACTAATCCTAAAATTTTTCAGACTATCGGGATCCAACCTCCAAATGGAGTGTTATTAGAGGGGGATCCGGGAACTGGAAAAACCCTTTTGGCACGAGCTGTGGCAAATGCAACCCAAGCAACTTTTATACGATTGGTAGGGTCTGAATTAGTGCAGAAATATATTGGAGAAGGTGCACGTTTAGTAAGAGAGCTATTTGCTTTAGCAAGAGATCGTGCCCCATGTATTTTATTTATTGATGAAATTGACGCTATCGCTTCAAGAAGAACTCCTGATTCACAAGTTTCCGATCGTGAAGTACAACGTACATTAATGCAATTACTAGCGGAAATGGATGGGTTTAACGAATTAGGAAATGTAAAAATTCTTGCCGCAACCAATCGTCCCGATATATTAGATCCGGCTATCCTCCGACCAGGAAGATTTGATCGGATTATTCATATACCAGAACCAGATCCTCATGGACGATTAGAGATTTTCAAAATTCACACCCGAAAAATGCCCTTGAAAAATGTAAAATTAAGTATACTGTCTCAGAAATGGGATAAACTAACGGGTGCAGATATTAAAGCGATATGCATTGAAGCAGGTTTAAATGCGATTCGAAATAACAGGACTACCGTCGTACAGAGTGATTTTGAAATAGGCTATAATAGATATTTCCGAAAACTTCAAGAAAAACGGGTAGGTGCTGCGGTTTATACTTAAGTCATATTTCTTTTATTCTTCAGTTTTATGTACTTGCTCTCCCCAATAGTGTTCCTTGGGATTTGGGTCTAACGTTGTTGTAATCTCGGAAATATTTTCTTCAATACCTTGCATAATTAAATATCCCGAGTTTAACTCTCTATCTGTGATCTCCCCTGCTATATTGGTAGTCATAATTTCTTTTACTTCAGTTATATTTCGTGTATGCCCTAATGTCCAAATCAATTTAGCATACGCTGCTGAGGGTAGCATATTATCTCCCTCAATTACTCCTAAAGCTAACATATCTCTACCTGTTTCGTATACTCGGAGATTTGTGTACCCAAAAAGAGGCTCTACAACAATAACTACTGGTATTTCTTGTTCTTGGGCACGTTCTAAACCTGGGAAGAAATCACTTGGGACATGTCCCAATCCGGTTCCTAAGATTACCACTCCATGGTATCCCAAATCAATGATAGAGTTAAGTATATCTGGATTACAACCAGGATAAGAATATAGGATTGCCACCTTAGGATCAATTTTTGCATCAAGATAAGTATCTTCCGTGTTCCCACGTTGTTTTATATCAGTTTTAAAAAACATTATATTCTGTTTTGAGTCGATCATTCCTAACGGGATATCACTTAGCGTTTTGAATGCATCTCGTCTACTTGAATGCATTTTCCGAACACGAGTTCCCCGATGGATAAGATTATAAGTATCAGATGTATTACCATGCATGCATACAACCACTTCTGCTAAATCTGCATATCCTGCAATAGTGCTTGCATTGATAATATTCATAGGCCCATCGCTAGACGGTCTATCTGAACTTCTTTGCGACCCCACGATGACAATGGGGGCTGCAAGATCTTTAAAGAAAAAGGACAATGCTGATGCCGTAAATGCCATTGTATCAGTTCCATGACCAATAATTACCCCACTTGCCCCATTATGAAATTCTTGGAGAATGGCTTCAGCAGTTTTTACCCAATATTCTGGTTTGAAGTTTTCAGAGAGGATGGAATAAATCTTTTTAGGAGTCAGATTGCAAATGTTCATCAGTTCTGGAACCGCACTAAAAAGTTCCTCTGGGGTGAATGCTGGTAAAACAGATCCTGTTCGATAGTCTAAACGAGATGCAACTGTCCCTCCCGTTCCCAGTAATGATACATTTGGTAATTCCTTTTTAGTTTTTACATCAATTTCAGGTAGATGATAGTCTCCCTTCTGGTATCCGATTTCGGTGATTTTGCATTCATCGGTAATTTTTACACCAATGTTATAACCAGTATCAACTTTTACGACCAAATAATCTTCGGCAGTGTGTTCACTACGAGGAAGTACCACACCCTCATAAATAGAATTTCCTCTCACTACTTTTACTACAGACCAAACCCCTATCTTTTCCCTAATTAGTCTTTCTCGTAACTTCGATCTGTATCCCGTAGGTTCTCGCACTGAATTTTTCTTGTTTGGCATTTTTCTCACACCTTCTTTGGTTCTAGATATTTCTGCGCTGCAAAATCATAGATATTATTTTTTTTCTTTAATCCTTGCTGAATTACTATTTTTATCTCTTCCACGCCCATATCGGAGGTGTTTACTCCCTTTCGACGAAGATGTTTCAAAGTTTCCGTCAAATAAGAGTAAGCTATTATAGGTTTTATGTTATAATCTTTAATTAATATCAAGAAGTCATCCAAACGGTTTTCATGGACTAAATTCTGCAATTGATTGAATTTTAATCCATATTTTTCCGAAAATTCTTTTTCTAACTCCCATGGACGTTTCCCAACCTTAGATTTTAAGGATTGAATCCTTTGTAATTCTAAATCTAACGCAGGAGTATCAGTATCGGGATATAAGCGATCTTTTCCATGAATTACTCGTAAAAACTCCGAATTTCCGTTAGGTAGTAGTCTGCGTGTTTCTTGTGGAACACCATCTAGTGCATATTTCAACCGTTCAATAATTTTTTTCATTGCATGAATTGTCCACGAATTTTTTCCCATTGCAACACAATACGCATCACGTTCCGTTATATCCAACACATCACAAATTTTTCCATCTAAACTCTTATCGATCAATGGAAATAAAAAGGGTAATTTTTTATTTCTTCTACGTTGGGCGTTATCAGAAAGTTCATCTGAATGATACATGTGCTCTACCAGAATTCCGCTGATTAAACTTGCTTTTTCAAATACATCTTGACCAAAATCCTTTCCTGGTTGTATTTCTAATCCTAAGATTCCTTTAAATTTGGGCAACCGAATTGCCATGACGCTTAATCCTTTTGGAATGCTATCAGAGGGAAATTCTTCTGTGATTTCATAATAAGTATGTTCTAAATGTGACTTTTCAAAACCTCGCTCCTTTAATATCCCTGCAATCTGAATTAACATATCCTGTCTGACTATTTCATGCCTCGCAAGTGTATCAAACATAGAAAGATCTTGAACTCCCTTAATTTCAACCCGATCTCCGCCTTTAATACTGATATTTACATCTTGACGAACCGAACCTATGCCGGTTCTTCCGATTCCACTAAGTCTTAAGGTTAATCCGATGATTTCTCCTAGTTTTTTCAAATCCGTAGGATTTGTGCAATCTAGATGGTCCGTAATCACCTCCACCAAGGGAATTCCCAATCGATCCAGATTATAATACACCGTACGTCCGAAATTCTCCGTTTTTAGTTTTCGGGCTGCATCCTCTTCTACAGTTAAATTTGATATTCGCACCCTTTTCCCGTTCACCTCTACCCACCCATCTCTGGCTACAATTAAAGTACGCTGAAAACCGGTTGTGATAGAGCCATCCAAATATTGTTTCCGGGCTACTATCCCAACATCCACCAACGCTGAGCAATTTAGCCAGTGTGCTAGTTGATACCCCGCATAAATTGCCTCTAAGTCTGGCCAAAACGGTGGTTGTTCATCTTGTTCGTATAAACATGTGCATTCCGTATAAGCATGATAGATAACACGATATCCTTTCTCGTATTCAATTAACATTCCCTCATCAAAATCACCCATTTCTCCTAATACAGGACGGAAACGCCGTTCGAACATATAATCAGGAGTCTCCGTTCGTAATTCTGGTTTACAATTACAAAATAGTTTCCGCTTAGATTGGATTTGGTGGTGGACTTCTAAACCAGCTCTAAAACCAATCTCTTCAAATGAAATTGTTTCGGGATCGAGCATTTTGCGTCACATTAGTAGAGAATTATTGGAATAATAATGATTTTATAAGTTTTATTCTGTCCTTCCTTGAAGAATCCTATATCCTCGTATCTCTTCGCGTGGAAGGATCTCTCCTGCTATGTTTGTGATCATTAGGGTTCTAATTTCATCTTTCGATTCACATTCCCCTAGGATCCAGCAGAGTTTCGCGAACGCTGTTTCGGGGATCATGTCTGCGGGGATAACTCCTAAATCCTTCAATTTTCGTCCATTAGAATATACGTCCATTCCAGTAAATCCCCATAATGTTTGTAAAGCCATAACTACTGTAACGTCTTCGGAAGTCGCACGGTCAATCGCTTTAAAAGTATGATTTGGAGCGTGTCCCAACCCCGTACCTGCAAAAACCATTCCTTTATATCCCTTATCAATATAAAAATCTATTATTTCTGCAGACATGCCGGGATAGATATGCACTAATGCACATTTGGACTCTATTTTTGTGGAGCACACTGTATCAACATCCGAATTCACCTCAGATTTACGAACCAGATTATTTTTAAACCAAGTGATTTCACCATGATCAATTTTTCCAAGAGGAATATCTCCAATTGTTTTAAATGCATCACGGGCAGAAGAATGCATTTTTCGTACACGAGTCCCTCGGTGAATATATCCAAAAGTATGGGAAGAACTACCAAGCATACATAACACGACTTCTGCTATATCTCCGTTTGCAGCCAACTGAGTTGCATGAATCAGGTTCATAGCAGCATCAGATGACGGGCGATCCGAAGATCTCTGACTACCCACAAAAACTACGGGTATTTTAAGATTTTTAACTAAGAAGGATAATGCCGCCGTGGAATATCCGATGGTATCGGTACCGTGCCCAATTACTACTCCATCTATCTCTTTGTTACTTAAAGAAGCAACTTCTTTTGCTAGCCTTAACCAATTTTTAGGCTCCATATCCTCGGAGAAAATTTTAAACACAATTTTTGTATCCAAGTTACAAATATCAGCAAGTTCTGGCACAGCGGCATATAATTCATGGGGTTGAAAAGCTGGTATCACTCCCCCTGTCACATAATCTAGTCGAGACGCAATTGTGCCTCCAGTTCCTAATAAAGTCACATTGGGTTTAGCTCTATCTTTAGGAACTGAAACCCCTTTGAATTCCACTTTCATGGGGGGGTTTTTACCTACAACCCGAACAGTATCCAAATCTTGCACTTTTATCCCAATATTATACCCATTTTTCAACTTGATCTCGATATACCCATCCTCTGCAAACTGATTCCTGGGTAATATTATTCCTTGAAAGATTGAATTTCCTTTTTTGATCTCCACCTTATCCCATGCTTCAATATCATGTTCTTTGAAAAATTTCTTGGATATATGCTTGTAACCTTTAGGTAAATTTGAAGGCATCTATTCTTCCTCCTTTTTTAATAAATTAGTCATTTCTGATTTGACTACTTGAGAGACTATCTTTCCGTCTATTTTTCCCCTTACTTCTTTCATTACTTCACCCATTATGGGACCCATTGCCCCCATCTGACGTTCACGAATAAGAGAAACAAAGCTTGGCATCAATGACTGCACGATCTTTCTTAGTTCTTCAATACTCATCGAGGTTATGTCCATAGTTTGCATAGCATCTTTAATTGTGGACTGGGGCTGGTCACACAAATATGCTAATATCTCTTCAATTGCCTCCTTTGCTATCAGTTTTTTTTCAAGTAACTCAAAAATGCGCACAAAATGGGAATCTTTTAGATTCTCTACTTCTTTTCCATCTCTTCTGAGAGTTTTAATCGTTTCTAATAACGTGCTAACGATGATTGTGGGTTTTCCAGAATATACTTTAAGGATTTCTTCCAATAGTTGAAGATTTCCATCAAGAGTGAGTTGCTCTAATGACTCGTGAGGAATTTTATATCTTTTCTCGAACTCCTTCATTACTTCCCAGGGATAGCGTGGAAGATTTGCTTGGATTTGTTTTAATTTTTCAGAAGAGATGGGTATTTCTCTTGAATCTGTATCGGGATATAATCGTTTTGCACCATGTAATTCGCGTAAGAATTCCGTATTTCCATCCTCTAAGGCTTTACGGGTCTCTTCTGGTACTCCCTCCAAAGCTTTGATTAACCGATCTCTAACAATTTCAAATGCTTGAAACAATCGGTCAGGCTTTCCTAAAATCAATACAAATAAATCCTTTTCATCACATTTCAAGGACTTCTTAATATCTAAGATTTCTGATTCGGAAAATTGATACTTGGAGAGAACTTCATCGCTATGAATTAATCCTTTTAAACCAGTTATTGATCCCATTTTACTAGCAATTTCTGTACCAAATCTACGCCCTTCTTGAATTTCTTCTCCCCAAAGAGCGTGCATATTTGGTACCCTCCATCCCCAAACCAATTTCCCCTTTTTTACTCCGTTACGAACAAATTTACATTTAGTTTCTTGGAATATTTCCGTTATATCTAAAGGATTGTCAGTAAAACTAGTGGGTGTCAATTTTCGCTTTAACATTTCATTGCGTATATCAAGAAGCGCTAATTGCCGAGTCACCTCATTTCGAATTAAAATGGGAATCCAATCTAATTTTTGTACCCCTTTGATCTCGATACGGGCTCCTCCCTTTATGGAAACATTGAGATCTTGACGGATAGCTCCTAAAATCTTCTTTACCTTTCCTGTACTTCTCAGAAGGATACCTATTCGCAATGCAGCTAAGCGTGCTTCTTCTGGTTCATTAATATCGGGTGCAGTTGTAACCTCTACTAATGGAATTCCTAAACGATCTAATCGAAATTGGATCATATTTTCTTTCTCTCCGGATCTTCTACAAGAATCTTCTTCAAGACAAAGTAATTCAATACCAATGTTTTTGTGTTCAGAAATTGGAATATCTCCATTAATCCCAACTATGGCAGTCCTTTGAAAGCCTGCAGGAACACTTCCATCAACATAGTTTTTCCTACATACATGCAGCTCATCTACAAGACTTACATTAAGCAATAAACCAATTTCTAAAGCGATATCAATTGCTTCTGTATTACATGGAAAAGGAGGGGTCTCATCAATATCATATGTACACGTACAATCCGTAAACCCCTCGTATAACACAAGATTATTTTTTTTGAATTCTACTAGCATAGCAGGATCAAAGGATCCTTCTTCACCTAATACCGGTCGAAAAGTTCGTATCAGAGTATAATCTGGAGGATTTTGCCCCCGTAGCGTGTTGTTGCATGCACAAAATAATTTAGTTTGAGTATCTAATTGCTGATGAATTTCGATTCCACACTTTAGACCGAGTTTTTTATAGTCGTACTCACTAGCATTTGGCATTAAAATCAATATAAATTATAAAGACGAACTTAATTTAAACTATGAACTAAGGGTAAATAGTCAAGATGAAGAAGTATCAGATATTGATCCTTTCCCTAATCATTACTTTAGTAGTCTCCGTACTTGGATTATTTATTTTTCCCATATTTTTCATTGATAATTTTCAAATCCGGGATACAATTCCAATCATTGCTTTGGTTGGTCCATATATTATATTTGGTTATTCCTATTGGGCTCAGAATATTGCTAGTAAACGACGTTTAAAGAAAAACGTTCAGTGGTTCTTTTCTAATTTCCAAACGTTCACATCAACTCCCCTTGACACTCCCATACCAGAACCAAAATTTCTCTCGATAACTCACTTTTTCATTATATATGAAAAAGAATTCGGAAGATATCTGGATTTTAGGATCATTAGTACTAAACATTCACAATTGCAAGAAATTTTCTTACTTAATGAACGATTTTGGATCAAATATTCAATGCAAGAAGGATTATCGATTCAATATTCAGATGATAATTGTAAGACTTATCAAAAGATTGAAAATCGGAAGAAAATGTATAACGAAATCATCCGTTTTTGCAAAACTCGCTTTGGTATTGTGTTAGAATGCCTACAGTAATCTAGAAACATAAGCTCCATCACGCTGGTAACCCAATTTATAAAAATACTCTCGTACACCAACTCCACTAATAATAGCAAGCTTTTTACTTTCAAACTCGTCTCGTGCAATTTCTTCCGCTTTCATCAATAATTTTTGACCATATCCTCGATGTTGAACTTGATTCAGGAAGGGTTTTTCCAATCGTGGAACAATCTCTCCCACTACTCGGATTTCCCGTATAATCATCGTATCATCCCGCAATTCTGATCGATGAACCTGTTCAGAGGGTTTTCTGAGACGTAAATAACCTAGAATGGTATTATTTTGCTCATATGAAAGAAAAATTTCTAACCCTTCAGAAGCCTCGTAATCAACCCTTTCCAATTCAAATGTGTCATTATCTAAATGAGACTGTTTCACAAAACCTTGCTCTCTGCATCGAATACAACTACATTGTTGATTCAATTCTTTCAATCTGTTTTGAACTAACTGCCGAAGATTGCTTTTTTTTACTCCATCTTCAATAAGGTAAGCAGGAATATCCCTCTGGATCCGTTGGATCCGTACATACTTGGGAAGGTGGGATTTCATCTTTGCTATTAGATTTACGGTGGTTTCCAAGGAATAAGATTGATATTCTCCTTTTTTCCACATTTCATATAATTTTGTCCCCTTGACAACTAATGTGGGGTAAATTTTTAACATATCTGGTCGAAAATCTGGATTCCGGAATAGTTCCATGAAATCTTCAAAATCTTCCTTGGGAGTGGTCCCTGGTAAATTGGGCATGATATGAGTGTTGATTTTCAATCCAACGTCTTTTGCATACCTAATCGCATGTTTACTATCTTGTATAGTATGACCTCTATTTAATTGTGCAAGAATCGTGGATCGTGTAGTTTGAATGCCTATTTCTACCCGAGTCCCTCCATAAGAAAGAATTTTATCAATATGAGGAGGAAAGCAATAATCTGGTCGGGTTTCGACAGTTAATCCTACAACACGCAATTGAGCTGTTTCAGCTCTTTTAAGCGACTCCTCTAATGATTGAGAAGTTATGGATGGTTCAGATTCATAAAAATGATTAATTGCATCATAGCATCCTTTAACGAAATTTCGTTGATATGTCTCGGGTGCTGATAATAAGGTACCACCCATGAGAATCAGCTCTATTTTATCGATCTTATGTCCGATTGATTGTAAGTCGAGTAAACGGTTTCTGGTCTGTAGATAGGGATCATATCCATATATAATGGAACGTATAGCTGCGGGTTCTTGCCCCGTGTAGGATTGAGCGGCTTTCTCACCAGGTTGCGAATCACTTCCAGGACAGTACAAACATTTCCCGGGACATTCGATAGGTTTTGTCATTACTGCGACAACAGTCACTCCGGATATTGTACGGGTCGATCGCCGTCGTAAGATCGGTAAAATAATCTCTAATTCCTCTTCCGAAGCATATTGTAAGATTTCTGAATTTTTCATAGTGCGAGTAAGTGAGTATTTTTTCAGTATTTTGTTTTTTAATTCAGTTATTTTTCCTTTAGGATAATACGGTCGCGCAATCAATTCGGTGATAATTTCTCTGCATACACATTCAAATTGAGCATCTTCTTGTTCATCATTCATAATGGGAATCAATCCTGATTTTTTCTCCGGTTTCGTCTCGATGAAACCTTCCGAAATCATCAAGTTCATTTAGTATCGCAGAAGTTAGGACAGGTCCATTCTGACATATTTTAATTCCTAACGGATCAACTATGCACAAGCCACATAATCCAAAACCACATCGCATATATCGTTCAAGAGAGGCTTCTAATTCAATGTTGTTCGAATTACAAAATAATAAGATTTTTTTTAGCATTATTTCGGGACCACATGCATATATCGTTATTTTTTGTGCGCCAGATCGTTCTTTTATCCAGGGCAGTATTTCTTTAAGTAGCTCTGTTACAAAACCTTTGTTTTCATAACTACCATCATCAGTACAAACAAACAATTGAGACTTAGGGCAATTTTTCTCTAATTCGGGTAAATATAACAGTTCTTTCTTTGTTCGTGCCCCGACTATAACAGAATAATGATGGGTCATTTTCTTTTGGACAAGATCGATAAGAAGTTTCACAGACGCCATTCCAATTCCTCCTCCTACAATTACACTATAACCCTCCCTTACCTGATATCCATTCCCATAAGGACCTCGAATGCCAATAATGTCTCCGATTTCAAGATTATGAAGGCTATGAGTTGCTTCACCCACATCTTTTACTGTAAAGCCGATATCTCCATTCTCCAATGCATACGATACTGCCATTGGTACCTCATCAATGCCCGGAATCCAGACCATGATGAACTGACCAGGTTTTATAATAGGTTTCTTTCCATCGATAACAAAATTTACAAAAATCGTGATACTGTCAGGTGTCTCGCGAGTGATTGATTTAATGGGGGTAGAAAATGGTTTATCAGTATGCGCAGTTTTTTTAAGACTCATGATTATCCCTCGTTTTCATGTGTATGAGCTAAACCTGTTAATTCCGAAATTGTATTATATTCATGAGTTTCCATATATCTGAACAAATTATCATGAATTTTCGTGATGATATCATATCCATAATATAAACATGACCCTAATTGTACAGCGCTCGCCCCTGCAAAGAAGTATTCAATAACATCCTCATATGCGAAAATTCCACCACACCCAATAATAGGAATAGAGACCGATTTGAAAAGAGTATATACATGTTTTATCCCAATGGGTTTTATGGCTTTCCCGGATAATCCCCCAATTCCATGAGATAATATGGGGCGTTTAGTATGGATATCTATAGCTAAGGCACTGACTGTATTTATTGCCACCAGAGCGTCTGCTCCTGCTTTTTCAGCAGATTGTCCTATTTTAGTAATATCAGTCACATTTGGAGTTAATTTTACAAATAATGGGCAAGAGATTCTTTTTCTAACTGTGTTGACATATTTATAAGTTAAATTAGGATCAACTCCAATTGTTGAAACATCATCATGAGGGCATGAAATATTCATCTCAATTGCATCCGCACCTGCTTGTTCTGCTAAATAGGCAACATTGGCAAATTCTTGAGGACTTCTTCCAAAAACACTGACGATTACAACTAATCTCTCTTTAGTTTTGATTTCGGATATTTCATGCTCGAATGCACTAATCCCAGGATTTGCAAGACCAACGGCATTTAAAAAAGTATCATTATTCAAACCAATAATTGAGGGATTTTTATACCCGTTTGTTTTTATGGGTCCAATAGATTTTGTTGTCACCCCTCCCATCCCATAATCAGCGAGGATATGCATCGTTGAGGGGGACACTCCAAGAATTCCCGACGCTAAGATTAACGGACTTTTAAACCGCAGTCCAGCAATAGACATTTCCAATGGATTATCCTTTGAAATAATGGTACACCATCAAGAGGGTTTTTTATGAATAGGATATTTATGTTTATTTAATAGGATTTTTATGGATCTAGAAAAAGATGATCGCTTATTTACTTGAGACTCCTGTAGGCATGTTAATAACAGACCAAAATGGACTTATTCAGAATTATTTTTTAACTACTGCATTACTCGATGAACAGCTATTATTGGTATTACATTATGATGAAAGTGTTTATCAAATTCCCGCATTTGTACAATTTATCAATCAAATTAATGTTAGTAAGTACAATCTTGTCACTGAAACTAAAGATATGGCAAATTTATTGGAATCTAAGTATGAAGGAACAATCAAAATTGCTCCGTTTGATAGAAAATTCCAAGATTTACGAATCAACCTATCTAAGATCTTAGCAAATATCAATATTCCCTCCTCAGTAGAGGAACTCACAATCATATCGCGAAAAAATGCAAAACTCTTTTCTAGAGACCGTATCAGGGAAAGTGGTCAAAGTTCAGACGTACACATTATAAATGCAGTAGGAGTCTTAGAGAATACCACGAAATTCATAAATTCATACGCTATTCAACTTCGTGAATGGTATGGCAGTCATTTTCCCGAGTTAACAGATAAATTAGTAAATGATATTGAACTATACGCAAAAATCGTTAATCTTTACCAGAAAAGAGATACCATAGAAGCATTAAATTTGGTAAATGATTTACACATAAAAGAAGAATACGCTAAAGAGATAGAATATCAAGCCGAACATTCAATGGGTGGTGATTTGACGGAATCCCAACTAGATGCGATTCGTATTTTCAGTAAAACCATTTTAAATTTGATTGACTTTCAAAAGCAGCTTGAAAATTCAGTAAACACTATTTTGCAAGAATTAACTCCTAATTTATATACACTAATTGGAGCTCAGTTGACGGGGAAATTGATCACTCATGCAGGGAGTTTAGAACACCTAGCAAAAATCCCCTCTTCTACGATTCAAGTGTTGGGTGCAGAAAAAGCCCTTTTTCGAGCCTTAAGAAAGAAAACCGACTCCCCTAAACATGGAATTATTTATACATGGCCTCCTATCCGTTCTGCAAAATATTGGCAACGAGGAAAAATTTCCCGATTACTTTCAGGAAAAATTAGTATATGTGCAAAAGTAGATTTTTTTAATGGTGAATTTATCGGTAAAAAATTGTTAGACGAATTGGAGGCAAAAATTAAGGACATTGAAGAAAGATTCCCTGAACCACCAAAACACGAAAGAAAGAAAAAACCTAAAGACTATAGTTCCAAGAAGAAAAAAGAAATTGCACGGAAAAAGGCATATCACATGTCTAAATCAAAATATAAATCGGGGATTAAAAAATCGGAGAGTAATTAAAACGAAAATCAAAGCTCATCCTAAATTTGAGGGGATCTATAATACGGGGTATGGAGACCAATATCGTTTATACACGAAGAATAAAACCAAGGGTCATACCATCTATGGGGAAAAGATTGTAACTGAAAGGGATGATGAATACCGAGAATGGAATCCCTATCGCAGTAAATTAGCTGCTATGATCCTTAATAATGCACGCAATATTTACATTAATTACACTTCTACTGTACTATATTTAGGGGCATCCTCAGGAACCACTGTGTCTCATATATCAGATATCACCACTAAAACCATATATGCAGTAGAATTCGCCCCTCGAAGTATGAGAGAACTCATTCAGAATTGTAATGATCGAAATAATGTAATCCCCATATTAGCAGATGCTAACTATCCTGAACAATATGCAAAATTCATTTTTGAAGAAATAGACGTAGTGTATGTTGATATAGCTCAACCAAATTTGACAGAGATAGCAATATTGAATTGCAAGAAATACCTCAAGGATGGTGGTCTCCTGATATTAGCTATAAAGGCAAAAAGTATTGATGTGGCTCTTCCAATTCAAACGATCTTCAACGCTGAAATTCAGAAAATTGAAAACAAAGGATTTGAAATATTGGAAAAAATTAGTTTATCTCCCTACTCCCGAGATCATTTAATGATAATTGCCCGATTCTATCTCAAACCTACTTAGAAATATCCATCTAATTTTTTTTGATATACTAATTCATTCATCAAATTTGCACATGTTTGCCATGAAGTTCTCGCAATTTCTGGGGGTTTTCGATTAATTTTAATGTAATTCCGCAAAAAAGCAATAGTTTTTTGATCAGAACTATATCCGGATCCTATTTCTCCGTATTTTTTATATCTCGTGCTGCTTGCGATGATGGAACGATCTCTGTGCACTTTAGCAATAATCGATGCAGCCCCAACTATCTTGTATTTTTCGTCAGCTTTATAACATGCTAGCACTTTTGGTAAAAAATTAAGTTCATCCTTAACCTTCATTGATATTTTTTTTCTGAAATTTTCTAAATCTCTACCCAAGGCATCAATGTAAACGACATCAGGTTGTAACTTGATAATTAAATTTGAAATAGAATCTAGTTCCAATTGATTTAGATTAACATGTTTTCGAGAGTTTGCATCAATGATTTCATTACTAATTTGATCTACTAAATAAGCTGTACAGTTTTGCAGAATGTAGTCATATAGTTCTTCCCGTTTTCTAGGACTAAGTTTTTTTGAATCATTAATATCACTTTTTTCTAACACGGGTAGATAATTATCACTGAATACTACCCCTCCGATGAACAAATCTCCCAATACCGGTCCTCTACCAGCTTCATCTATACCCATTATGGTTTTCATAGGAATCACTATCGAATGGAGAGAATTTTAACAATTTCCTTAGCTTCTTTTGCAGTTTTTAATTTTTTGCTCTCTATAGGAATAATTCCCACTTTTTTACACTCTTTGACATCTTGGGGTTCTTCAACAATCGCACGAACCGGTCCCATCTTATTTCTAATCTTAACCATTTGTGCGATATTGTATAACCGATTTAAATCCTCTTCTTGTATGTTAGAAAAAACTCCAGATATAATTTGTAGATTGTTTTCATATCCCGGTATCAAAAAAAATACATCGAATGGACTATTACTCGTCCAAAATTGAAAAATTCCCAGTTCCGATAGAATTTCTGAAATCTCTTCTGCGATTTCTATATGTTGCGATTGAGCTGATGGGCGATTTTGGATAATCTGTTTAGTTTTTTTTGGCAAATCGAAAATATGAATAGGTTTTTTGATTTCCGTTGATAAAATGTCTTCTAACAACTCTACATGATGCAACTGGCTATAAACCGATTTCTTCCGTTCGTATTCCGCAATGGTTTTTGTGGAAATTCGCATTTTTTCCGAAAGAGTCTTCCGAGAAAACGACTGTTCCTCCCGTAGTTGTTTAAGTTCCTCACCATCAATTTTATATAAATATCCCCCCCGTTTAGCAATTCGTAATGGATGTATGTTATGTTTGATAATTTGAATTAGTGTATACAAATTGATAGCAATAATGTGACCATCCAAGCGGAAATAGACAGTATTATCTTCTAATTCATTCCGACGATTGTAAATTCCTATTAAAATAGGAGTAGCTTTCAAAAAATACCCTAATAAAAGCATTTCAATCATCATTTCCTTCTCTGTAGTGTCTATGTTTTCCACAATTTTCGTTATTAAGGAGATGGAATGATCTTGAGAAGTTGCAATCACATCACAGCAATGTGTTTTGGGAGTGTTCACTATTCTTGTTGTATTAAACGCTTCATCCCGAAGTGTTTTTTCCACTTCATCCACAACATGTGCTGTTTGTCCTGTCAAAAAAGCACCCTATAAATAATATATAAAAAAAAGAAAGATACAATCCCTATAAACAATTCTAACAAGATGATCTTAATTCTCAATCTAATTCAAGGAAACCCTTATCATCTAAAATCTCGTCCAGATCACGACCACGTTTCGGTTTTGTGCTCGTTTTCCCGTCAGAATACTGCTGATCTTCCACATCCTCATAGATATCGTCATCTAACCCATCTTCCAGCTCTTTTAGATCTAATTTTTGATAAATATCTCTAGAGAGCCGAAAATATTCTTCGGATTGAGCTTTCCACTTTTGAGCGTTTTTCAGATCCTCGTCAAGATGATTTTCCTCATATTCCTTAATAGCTTCATTAGAATTATCCATACAAATATCTGAAAGAATTTCATATACTAAAGCCAGCTCGCTAAAATTTTGTTTATCTTCCAACCTCTGTGCGCGTTTAATAAGTCGATTGTATTCTTGCCCTTTGAAATAGATGTCGATAAAATCTCCAAAAGCATCTACTGGTTCAGTTAATTGGGATGCTTCAACCTCCTGTTCTAATCCACAAAACCCACAAATAACTACAGCCTTGGATTTATCTTTTTCAATTCTGGTCTTAATCGTTTTATGACCGCAGTTGGGGCAATTGAATACCCGAGGTAGTCGTCGTACTGGTTTATATACTACTTTCTTCCTTTTCCGTCTTCCCATATAGTTCACTACTTAATTTATATCTCTTTAGAAAAAGGTAAATTTCTATAAAGCAAAATCCTCTATGCCAAATAAGCTTTACCTTTTATCCATTTTCACTCATTACCGAAAAATTTAAGTCCAATGCTTCTATTTGTTTATAAATTAACTTCTGAGCATAAATTCTCGCTATTGCTCGTTCTTTCGAAATTAGTGTTAACCAACAGAATCAACAAAAGGAAAAATTGTAAATGAAAGAACATAGTGGTATAGACTTGGAAATAGATAGATCAATGCTTGAATCAGTATTTGATGATCCTGTAATTCGATATATCCTTCTTCATATGTTTTTGGTAAGAATGCACATATTTCAAAATTTAGAAGATGAAAGTATTGTTGAAGGATTTGAACGATTAGACCGAATCGGCAATCCTACTAGAAAGGATTTAGAACAATGCCTCCCTGAAGACGTAATAGAGGAATTATTTGTATATAATTTGGTTACAAACATTAGCAGTTATCTAGTGTATCAACAAAAACCATCAGATTTCCCAGTGAAATTGGTCTCGAATGAAGTCTATATCGAAACTGATAAGATCATGTTTTCTGCGGAAGGGCTACTTCAGATTATCAAATCCAATTTTCCTATTGTCACATTAAAAAAGATTAATGATGGACTTAAAAAATTACGTTCTATCCCTTGTGAGAGTAGCAATACAATGCATTCACTAGTCCATAAGTACGATGAGGATTACGCTCTAGATGATGAATTGTACGACATCTTATTTCTCTTAGGTAATCCGTATTTATCTCTAAGATTAGAGCGGTTCGTGGTAGAAATCGAATTAAAAGCATCGGAATTAGAAAATTCAATTGATAATTACCTAAAAATTTTCCATTCTGAGCTTTTAAGTTCAAAACATATTCAGAAAATAAAAAAGGCAGCTCATGACCCTGAAATCTCAGATATTTTGGATTATATAATCACCAAATCAAGGAATTTACCCACAAAATTCAACCCCTCAGAGAAATCTGAAACCTACGTGGAATGGAAAATGATACTATCGCAATTGTTGAGGATTAAATCAAGATCTTTTGAGATAAATTCGCAGATTGAAGAAATTAGGAACTTTTATTCGGGTAAAAATCAAAAAATGTCCTATTTGTCATTTATTGAGCAATTAACTGAAAATGAAGAAAAAACTTCGACCTTCATTCGTGATTCTCTACTGGAGATCCGGGAAAAATTAAAGGAATCCAATGAATTTATTCTCAGTCATAGCGAAAAGGAAATCAAGTTATTAAACTTGGATTTAGAACGAGAAGTTATAGAATTGGAAGAAGAGGATAAAGAGAATTGAAGTGTCCAAATTGTAATACTGAATTACGACTATTAGTTCCGGGAATATTTGAATGTCCCAATTGTAAAACTATCATAAAGGAAAAAATAGAAGAAGAGGAGAAGCCAGAGGAACTTTCTATCACTTCTGGGGATTGGTTCATGAGAAATACCAAACTCAATAGTAAATATGAGATTTGCGAACAAGGTATAATTGTGCATCAAACACCGAAGGACATGATTGCGATATTAATCTGTCATAGTCCGGATTTTCCGAATAGTAACTATATTCGATTATCTTGGTTTAGGGAAAAAGCACGGATTCATTGGGGCATGATCAAAATTCGAGAAAAATCCGTCCTAAAAAATACAATTCAGGCATTGGAACGCATTGATAAAAATTTTGATAGCGATTTCGAGTGGGTAAACAAGGAAGAAGATGCCATGGATAACAATTTGAGCGATGAAGAGTTATTAATCTATACATTTACGGATAGAAAATGCCCCCAATGCGGAAAAACTTTGAAAAAACGGAAGAAATTCTATGAATGTGAAAATCAGATGTGTGGGGAATTATTTGTAATAGTTAATGGACGACCACTTTATAACTCCCCTTCAGAGAAACTACCATTGCGTTTCGTAAAGAATTTACCTATCAACTTTTATTTGCCAGTTGCAGGGATTACAACTAAAATGTTTGTTGGGGATTGGAAAGCCATTGCTGTAATATACAAGGAGTCCAATCCGGATCGAAAATGGTTGCGTTTTTATTGGTGGGTGAGAGATCTTCAACCATATTTAGAAAGTCAATTAACCATCGATATTGAAGCCAATAAATCCCTTTCATGGTCATCCCGAAAGGGAGTAAAATCTCCAAATATATATGATAAACGAATTATCAGGCCATTTATCGCTGGATTAAAGAAAATTGAAACAGTTTGGGAGTAAATATGGCAATTTCAGTGTGGAATGAAATTTTGGAAAAATTTCAAATTGGACTGACTGCATCCATAGAACACCTTAAAGAACGGGATATAGAAAATATTCCAGGTGCAAAGGAACGTCTGATAGAAAAATTTACTCAAATCCGGGATTATTTACCACGTAATAACGGGGAATTGCTTCTCTCAATGATAAACGATTCTATCCAAGCTCGTTTATTTCCAAACATAGAGGACATTGTACCAGCTTTCAATCAGATTCTTAATGCAAGGACTCCAGAGCAAGATTACATAATAAGTGAGCTTATTGACGGTTTTATTAGTTCCCAAGGGAAAACTCTATTTGGGGGAACTGATCGGAGGATAATTGATAACCTTGTGGAAGCTTTCAAAAAGAGAAGAGATTTTAAAATTGTTGATCACCAATTCTATGCGATGTTTGGTGATCCAAATAAACCTCGAAAATATGTACAAGAGAGGTTGGAAAAAATTGCGAAATTTCTGGGACTCCAAATGGAAATCCTTCATGTGGAACAAGATGTTCGGGATGGTAAACCCAAGGACTATAAGTTCTACTCATTTCCTGAAGAAATTACAACCATCCTCGAAGGAAAATATCTTCAAATTCAAGATAATGGTGAAAAAGTTATTACAGATGAATTTGATAAAATGGTGTTTATTAGTTATTTTTTAGCAACTCAATCCGTCAACCGCAAGAATTTAGATAAATATGCGGTAAATGGCATCTGTGCGATATTTGCTTTAATTTTATTATTAAGTTTCATGCCCAAATTAGAGGTAGATGAAACTAATCCCATTAATCGGGATGACCACTTCAATTCGCAAACAATGAGCATAATTCCTAAATCATGGTTAACCAAAGATATTTTGAGTGAATTAATGACACCTTTAGTTCAACTTATCGCATACCGAGTTGGGGGCATAAACTGGCTGGATAAAATTATCCTAACCGAAAAAAATGTAAGTATCCATCTCCAAGCACAATTTTTATTAAAAGATGTCAATAAATGGGTGCTAGGAAATATGTGCAGAGTGGAAATTCCCATCTTTGTTGAAATATCGAACATCTTCAGTGAGATTATCATTGGAACAGAGCGGGGTGAGGAATGATGGTTCGTGAATCGTGGATGGAAATTTATCCTTATTATCAAAACTACATACAAAATATGCTTCCATTATTCGAGCAGTCCTTAAAATTTGTACAAGATCTTCAAACTGAACAAATAAGTGAAAATACTTTTATAATGGAATATCTGGCAAAGGAAGAAAAAAGATCCGTGGGAAAAGTGAAAGCGATTTCGGAATTTAGTGCTTTATATCGTAGGGATATTTTTTCTCGAATATGGGATCGCATTGAAGAACTGAAAGTTAGCACGGATTTAGAAGAAATTCGTGACTTAATTATTGATGATTTTGAAGAAGCTATCGAATTTTTGGATTTTTTGGGCTCTCTTACCACACCTGATCAAACTCAATATGAATCCACTAACCTGTATCAAATTGTTAATTTCATTCAAGAGCAAATCTTTCCCAAAAGGACTTCCTTGCAAGAGGTATATGATCATTTAATTGAGAAATCTTTACAATACTATGAGATACAAAGACATTTATTAATGCCTACCTCTTCTTATCGAGAAAAAGACGAAGGATTTGAGACTCCCGCCTTACATTCTAATCATTATAAACTAATCAACGAAATCACGTCTTTATTTAATTTGGATCCAAATTACTTGGAATCGCCAAAAGATCCAAATCTTGAAATTCCCGTTATTCTAAAGGATGAAATTTTCCTCCCTTTTATTGATTCCATAGCTAGCAACGAATCAATTAATCTTAATCATATTTTGAAGAGGATGGAATTACAATTAATCCATAATATCTTTATTGGACCAACCATGCAATTGATTCGTCTAGGAGAACCTCATAATTATTTTAGGAGGGAATCTAGCTCAGAGACTAAAGAGCGAATAATCCCTCAGCTTAGTAATGAAACCTTGGTGCTCATGTATCTAGCGAAAATTTCCTACAAACGAGGTTTTATATCAAAAGAATTGATAAACTGGATTAGTTCAATAGTAGCCGTACTAGTGTATAATGGCACTTTATTCACCTTCATGTCGGAGGAAAATATATTTTATACAATTTTTACCGATCTAAAAACTGAAGAAAAAATTCTTCCTTATATGATGAAACTTATTTGTTTTGACAAATATTTGGGGATAGATCGGACAAAAATTCGAGATTCCGTCCAATATCGAAAAGAAATCTTTGGTGCGATTGGTTCTCAAATCATTCACATGAAAAAACTGATCGAGGAAGTGTCAAACTATATTTTTAGTATACTCGAAGAATAGGTGATAATAATGGTCTTTACAGAAGCAGAAATACGTAAAAGAATGCAGAAATATGGAACGGTATATTTTCCTAAAGATATTCGTGACAAAGACGAAGATCTAATTGGAATTGAGCGAAATAAAGAAATTCTGGAGGACTTCTTCAGTTCTTTAGAGAAATACAAGGAATACGCAATTAAATTACAAGAAGTCAGAATCACTCCCTCCATTACCGTTCTTTTATATGGACCGCCTGGAACTGGAAAAACATCTTTAACTCGTGCACTTGCAAAAAAATATGACGTTCCCATGTGCATCGTAGATGCTGACAAATTAGTGTCCCCCTTATTGGGAGATACTCTAAAAAATATGCGAAACGTTTTTGAACTTGCAGCAGAAATAGCAAAAGAAAATCGAGTATTTTTACTATTTTTTGATGAATTAGATGCAATCGCTTCCGAACGATCAAATGTCCATGAGGTAGGTGAAATTAAACGAGGAGTGATATCTTTTCTACAGATAATTGATAGAATCGATTATGAAGGCATTCCATTAGCGATTTTTGGAGCAACTAATCATCAGAATCAGCTAGATTCCGCGGTATGGAGGAGATTTACTTATCACATTTGGTTTGGATTTCCTAATCTTAGTGTTAGAAAAGAAATCATCATAAAATTTCTGCATAGATTAGAAAAAGCTCCTATAGAAGTGGAATCATCAATATATCGTCGTTTAGAAAATGAAGAAAAACAATTACTCATAAAATTCGAAGAAATGAAGAAAAAATCCCGTAATTTAACACTATTGGATTTTGAGGACAAGCAAAAAAGTGAAACTGGACTATTAAGTATAACTCGGGGATATACTGGTGCTGACATAGAACGAGCTATTCGAGTTTCCTTGTTAAAAGCCATTCAAAAAGAAATTTTGGAATATCAAGATTTAATTTATGCTATGCAATTTGTTGGAGGAACTCGATCTCACGTAGAACAACAATCAAAATTATCAGGAGAAGGAACAGAGAATCCAAGTGCAAAAAAAATGACCAGTTCAACGGCTTCAACAAGCAAGAAACCTAGAGAAATATAAGGTTTCCCAAAATGACACGACTACAATCTTTGCGAAAAATACTTGCATTTTTGAATGCACAGAAAATTGATCTCTTGGTTTTATATGATCAAATTAAGCAATCTTTTACAATGATTCCAGAAGACTTTCTTACTAATAAAATTCAGTCCCATTTTTCAAGAGAATTTCAAAATATAGAAAATGTTCTTGTATCATGCGAAAATATTATTGAATTTTGGAATATGATTCATTATTTATCAGGCGGTTTGAGATTTCAAAATTTTCAGGAAAAAATCCAAACTAAGGATGGAACTTTACGGGTAAATCTACAAGCAGTAGGGTTCTCAATTCTGAGGTCCCATAAGTCAAAGTCATTCGGAAGTTATCAATCTCTCCAATCCTTATCTTGGGAACAATGGAGAGATATTTTATCCTTATTACAGTCAGACTCGTCTATTAAAATGTCTGCAAGAAGGTCTCGAGATATAGCTAAACATAAATATGAAACCGAAGTTACACAACATTTAAAAGCTATTTTAAAAGAGAATCCTGAACTCTCTGATGAAGATAAGCAGGAATTTTCTACCTTGTACCGGAGAACCAGAGTCTCTTTAGAAGAATTCCTCCAATCAAAATATAATACACTTCATAAGTCTTTACCCATTTCAACTCGTTTGCCAAAATCCGTTGATGATGACTCTGAAAACAATTTTGATGGATATGCTACTTATTTAGAGGCAGATGAAAGGGAAATAGCACGGATGAAAAGAACTGGGGAGTATTCAGTTGGAAAACGTGGGAAAAAGAGAAAAAGGAGCAATGCATCATGAATGTATCGACACCACCTCCATCCGTTGCGATCTGGATTATCCAAGGGGAAAACTCCAAGAAAATCATCTCTCAATTTCCCTCCTCAGTCAATTGGATAAATTGGACAGACAAAAAAATTGTAAAGAACCATGAAATATACGGTAAAAATTTCTTGAGTTTAATAAAAAATCTTACAGAACACCAAATCCTTAATAATCCCCTTCACTACGAAATGAATCATATCTTTGAAGGGATCCACCAAACCCAATCTATTATCCAAAAATTACCACTGTTTCTTGAACATCTACGGAATTATGATCTATTTTTTGAATTCATTAGAATCTATAACAGAAGAATCGATTTAGAACAAGAATTACGTTGGGCAAAAGTATTAGAATCTAAATCCAAGGCATCTGTAGAAATGAAACGAATTTCTAAACTCAATGAAGAGATTACGGATTTAGAAAAAAGTAAGGCACGTATAGAACCCCGATATGAATTCTTAAAAAAAATTCTAGAAGAACACCAAACTACCTTGAACATGCTAAAAGAAGAAATTCAAAAAATCACTTCAATTTATATAACTAAGACAAGAAAGATTAACAAACTCAAGAGATTTATAGATAATGAAAAAACCAAGAGTGATATTTATAGGGACAAGATTGAGGAGTTAACTACAAAATTCTCAGTGGAAGAACAGGAAGATAATCAAGATTATAAACGCTTGTTAAATAAGCAAAAAACTGTAGATTCTAATATTGAGAAGAAGAACAAAATTATTCAAGATCTTTCAAGAGAAATTCAAGCTAGTAAATCTTTATTGAAACAAAAAAAAGACGATCTTACTAAAATAAAACGAAAATATGAAAATTCTTATTCTAAATACACGGAAGTTAATCAATCCTACACGGACATTATAAAAAATCTAAAAGAAAAGAAAAAAGAAAGAGACATTATAACCCACCATCAAACAGAAGAGATTTCACCTTCGAATGGTAAAATAGCACCAAGTAATATCCGTTTTTCTTCCCTAATCGAGAATGATCTTAAAGAGAATTCGATCCAATTAATGAAATTCATAAATTTAGAGGAAACAACTCCTAAAAAGTACTATGATCAAGTCTTAGAAGATCTGAAGTATCCAACAAGCCATGTAAAAGATTTGACTATCCCAATAATTCCGATATCTGAAAATATACTTAAGGAAATCCATAATCTTTGGATAGCAATTGAAAAATCGCTAAATTCGTTACTGGCTTTCATAAAAGTGCAAATTATTCTATCCCAATTCCCAATTTATTTCGATGCCAAAGAAATTAATCCGAATTATGGAATTTCCTTTGACATTTTAAAAAATGATAAACCTATTGTCCTTGATAAATTGCCAACAGAAGAAAAATTATACTTTATGTGGTCATTTGAATTTGTCTTAAACGAATTAGCAGGCATGAAAGTTCATCTTTACAGTGATGAAAACTACCAATTTAAACGAAGCAAAAAACTTCTCGAACGGATCATTCAACTTGTGCAAAAAGGAATAGTTACACAACATAAGAGCATTAAAATTGTGATCCTTTTATCCAAACCAGTTCTGGAAGCTAAAAACCAAAAAGATATCGTTATCACCACTATTTAATATCAAAACCAAAAAAAAAACCAATAACAAACCTAAATAAGGACAACTACATGACAGAATCCCCTTTGGAAGAAAAAGAATCCCAAATAAAGCGAATTTGCAGGATTTTACTTGAAAGTCAAGAAAAAATCATAAAAGAGAAAGAACTTTTAAATCTTGTTCAAAACGATGAAGATCAATTTCAAGAGGTAATTAGTGAAGTTACGGTACGTTTTGAGAAAATCGGATACGAATTAATTCGTACGAATTATATGGAAGATATTTATTATCTTTTGGCAACTACTGGGATGGATAAAACTCTCACTCCTCAAATGTATGGCATATTAGCGTTAATTTTTAGTTTCCAAAAAGAATTCAGTAGGGAATTGACTATGGAAGAAGCTAAAGATATATTCAAATCCTCTTGGGAAGAAGTGACATTTCTTATGAACCAGAATTATCTTCATGAGTATCTTCTTCAAAATCAGAAATATTTGATAATCACACCTATAGGTAAGGTTCTGTTCAAGGATGTCCTCTCCGACATCACACTGGATTTAATATTAGATAATTTGGGAATTTAAGATAAAGAGGTCACTGATGCTCCTCTGTCTATTTCAACAACATACCCTTTTCCACCGGCTTGGGTTAGTGCTTTTGCCACTTCTTTTTGTTTCTCGGGAGCTAACATAATGATACTACCGCCCATACCAGCTCCCGTTAGTTTTCCCCCTTGTGCTCCAGCTTGCATCCCTGCAGAAATCATATCATCAATTTTTTTTATTGATACCTCATAGTCCTCCCGAAGATAATTCTGATGCTTAGTTAGCAAGGAGCCAAGAAAGGAGAGATCGGGTGAAGGTTTTTTTAGTTCATTGTAAGCAGTTCGAGTTATATCTCGATTTTTTAATGTAGCACGCATCCTTTTCAACCACGTTTCATTTGATATTTTCAATATCTCATCAACATCTTCAAATTTCGTAGTGTTAATATCAAATTTCATCTGATTCGTTAAAAAAGAAATTGCATCAGTAATTTCCTTGACTCGAATGGAATGAACATTATTCGTTGATTTGGGGATTAAGGTATCACCAACAACTAAACCGGGTAATTTGTATCCTATTTTCTCTATTTCTGGCGGTTCTACACATTTCATATGAAACATATTACCAATGGATGCTGCTAGTTGATCCATCTGACCACAAGGAATACCAAGTTCATCATGCTCGGCTTTATATGCGATAATACCAATTTCCACTTCGTTTAAATCTAATTGGAACATTTCATCTATCAGTTTAGTAAATGTTACTAATAGTGCCGCAGAACTAGATAATCCGGATCTTTGGGGGACTTCATTTCTCAGTATTCCACGAAATCCCAATTGTGAATTCTTTTTCTTTAGAAGTCCCCTTTTAATTACCACATTTAGAACTGCTTTGAGATAATCATTTTTATTTAATAAGTACCCGTTTAGCATTTCGTCCGGAGACAATGGAATCTTTATGATCTCATTATAGATTTTGTCATCCAGAATAATTTTTCCATCAGACGTAAAATCACCTTGAATGAAACAACGTTTATTAATTGCAGCGGGAATTACAGAGAGTCCTAAATAGTCTTGATGCTCTCCAAATGTACAGACCCTACCTGGTGCAGAAACAAGAGTAACCATAGGAAGAATCAATGAAGAAATCGGTTTAAATCTTCTGTCTGTATTATTCTCAAACAAAGAGCTAGAAGTACTAATCCAAAAGTTAAAAAAAAACAAATGATTGGTGAATCGGGTTTTGAAATAGCATCGGAGTCTTCTTATCGAGATTTTTGAATGACCAGTTTTGTATCCCATCCTAATGTGTCCTATGAACTATGCTAAAAGCCTCTCATGGGTTAACTAATAGGTTTCTTTAGCGTAGGTGTTTCTAACCTCTACAAAATAATCTATCATTCTAAAATAAAATGGAGATAAATCTTCGGCTATCTAGTTGCTCGTATATTCTTTACTGTTGATTTACGACACGAGAAAAAATCCCGAACATCAGAGAATGCGGAATGGATAGATTTCAATAAAAAAAAATACGGAATGTAATATCACTCTATTCGTTTTTTCATCAATTCAGGACTCACATATCCACTATACATGAAGAACGCGGCGATTCCTCCGAATATCCATCCAAATGCAATGGTAACTGCTTCTTTTTTTAACAGTTCCAAGCTTGTCATTAAGAAAATTTCATGTGCTACAAAGGATAACACTGCGAGTAGCATAAAAATTCCTGTCATCCCCAGATCTCCAAGAGCTTTTCGGATTATGTAGTCTTGATCGGAGTCTAAAGGCATAACCTTACGAATTTTAAATGCATTGACAGAAAATAGTATGTAGATAACAATAGAGCATAGTATATGGGCTATGAAAGGAATGAGTTCAAAATCACTTAGAAGATCTCCTGAGAAAAATACAATCAGTAAAGCTGGTACTACAGCGATTTGAACTATGGAAAGTACTAAATATAATCCTTTTTTCACTAGTTCTCCGAAGATTTCTTTCGCAAATGTTAAAAGAAAGAAATTGCTGATTGCGTTAAGGGAAAAACTGAGATAACTCCCGAAATTTACAAATTCATAGGAGGGAATGAGGATAAATTCTATTCCATATACTTCGTGCGTCAATAAGAAGACTCCGTCAATAAGCGCTGCAAGACCTAGACAAAAAGCCACAATTTCTATATAAACTAAACTTTTTGTTTCTATTCCTCGCTTTTTTCTCCGTCTATTCACTAAAAATCCAAAAATAATTAATGCAAAAAACGCAGAAAGTAGTGAACCTGCCAATTGAATCCATTGGGTAGGGCGTTCCTCGAAAATTTTTAATCACCTATTGTTGTTAAAAGTTTTTTTGTCGTATTTCATTATAAACGTTTTGATTCGCTAAAAAATAAGAAAGAAGCAAAAATATGTTTTACACTAATTAAATTCTATGCGGTGATACCCAAAAATTTTCCCTTAGGTGAACAGATGGTATATAGTACGAACTTCTGTCAATTTGGTTGAAATTTAGATTCATACTGCCTCATGTTTCGGCTTTTGTTTTAGAACGCTTACCCTCTCAAGAACCCGCACCAAGGACCGACCTATTCTACATCTGATCGGGGTATTTAAACGAACCACGATGTGTTACCATTGGTGTTACCTATCCATCCTAACGTAAAATCACAGTTTGATTCTGATTTATACGTATCAAGCTTTTTTATGATGGTTTTACCTTTTTGAGTTGATAGATTACACGGAAATACCCAATTAGATGTTAATTTACAAAAAAAGAAAAATATATTGTTTACTTAATTTCCTCAAGGAATTGTTCAAAAATACGATTAACGCGCTCAGCAGTTGGTCCTGATCCCTCTACTCCATTTTCACTTACGATAATCTTTCCATTCAAGATACTGATGGTGTTACTTTCTTGTTGGTACTTAATTTGTCCAGCAGGGAACATTTTCGCAATCCGTTCTCCCAATTCCTCCATTGGGAAGGGGGGTTCTTCCTGAAAAATCTTACTCCACATATTTCCATGGATAATGATTTTTGAATATTTCATTTTTAATTCATCTGTAGCATTGGTCAACACAATTGCACTAGTAGTTAAATCAAATCCAACTAGTTTCCCAATATAATACCGATCGGCATCATCTAATTCCACTTTCACGAGTTTATCTGCTAAAGCATTCATCTCACGATTAAAATTGTTATTAATTTTTAGAGTCGACATTTTTTTTCCTTCTCGATAGTATAACTATCCAGCCAAGCTTGATTAATTTTTTCAAAGAAAGGAAAACAACTCATAATTGTAACTGGTTAAGTAATAAATCGAAATTCTGCTCCGTCTTGACACTCATGGGAATAACCGTGATTTTTGGATTGATCTTCTTCGCATCCTCAATCATACGATTCAAATTCGTCTCCAAAATGTCTATAAGATCAATTTTATTTATAATAATAATCTCGCTCATTTTCACTAATAAGGGATGTTTTATTATCACATGTTCCCCCTCCGTAACCGAAACGACTAACACCCGTTTATCAACTCCAAGAATAAAATCACTGGGACATATTAGATTACCTACATTTTCAATAAAAAGCACATCGATTGCTTCCAGTGGTAGGGACTGAATCACTTTATGTATATGGTAAGCATTCAACGCGCACTCTCGTCCAGTGTTTATCTGTATCGTACTAGCTCCATGTTGTTCTATTCTGTCTGCATCGATTCGTGTGGTTACATCTCCACAAATCACATAAATTTTTTTATCTTTAGATACATGTTCGACAATTTTTTCGAGTATTGCAGTCTTTCCAGCACCTATAGCTCCCACAATGTCAAAGGTTTTGATCTTATGAGAACTTAAAATTTTATGATTGCGGGATGCTAATTCATTATTATCTCGGGTCAAATCCTCATTCATTTCCAAAATCCGGGGGATCTCTCTTTCTTCTGACATAGATGTGAAAGTAAATTAATCATGTTTTTTATGGTTTATTAGACATCGACACAAATGAATGTGCAAATGGAAATTCCAAAAGATACAATATTATTAGCGAAAACCCATCCTCCTATGTATTTGATACACAGATATTGGGCACGCAAACCATATAATGTGGTGAAGGCATATATCCAAAAATATACCGAACCAGGTGATGTCGTGCTTGATCCTTTTTGTGGATCTGGAGTAACTATTGCTGAGAGTGTCTTATTAGGGCGTAATGCTATTGGAATTGATGTAAACCCGTTTTCTGTCTTTTTAACACAAACGACGATTATTTCCGTTGAAATTTCCAAATTGGTACAATATTTTACATCCATCTATGAAGCTGTTAACGCACAGATTACTGATTTATATGGAGTTAAGTGCCCATATTGTAATAATCAAGCAGTGATCACTCAAATCATTTGGAAAAATATGCAAAATGATAATCAGTTACCCCCCAATGAGCAGATTGAAGAAATTAGAATAAATTGTTCGCATTGCGATAAATCCAACGATAGTTTAGATAGAATCCGTCATGTTACCTTATATAAAGAAGAAACTCATCGGGTAGAACAAATAAAAACCAATTTTAAAAAAATTCTTTCTAAGGAGAATATCACCCTTCCTACCATCAAATTCCAATATAGAAATGGTGTAAAATTTAAACAGATACGTCATTTCTTGATCCAAGAGCCAGATGCAGAAAATTTGTTTACCAAACGCAATCTTCTTGTTCTGGGCAAAATACGGAAGGCTATTAATTCGAATATCCCTCCTCAAACCAAAGATCCTGTCCTACTAGATATACGAAATTTAATATTACTAACTTTTACCGCCAATCTCGGTCAATCAAGTAAAATGGTATGGGTCATTTCCAAGCGAAAGGGGAAGTATCGTGATAAAAAAGAAGTGGGCTCATGGACCCACCATTTCTACTGGAATCCTAAAATGTTTTTTGAAATTAATCCACTTATAGGATTTAGAAATCGCATGGAAAAAACTATTCGAGCACAAAGGAATCTTCAGAAACGACTGCATTTAAACAAGGTAAAAAAAATTCTCAGATTCGGTGATTGGGCACCTTTCCATAAATCTAGTGCAAACACCAAAATATTACTCATAAAATCCTCTGCTGAGAGGATAAACTTGCCCGATGAATGCGTAGATTATATTTTTACTGATCCTCCTTACGGTGACTCCATCCAATATTTCGAACTTTCCACACTATGGAATAAATGGCTTAATTTTCAAACTAACAATTCAGAAAAGTTTGAAATTGTAATAAACCCACGCCAGGGGAAAGAGAAAACCCATTATTTTAATGGGTTGGAAAATGCATTTAATGAGTGTTACCGAGTCCTTAAAAAGGAACATTTCATGACACTCACATTTCATAATACAGACATCAGTGTTAGAAATGGTCTCATTCAATCCGTGAGGAATGCAGGATTTCACTTAGATTCCTTATTATTTCAAATGCCCCCTCGTAATTCTCTGAAATCATATTTGCATTATGAAAAATCCCCGGTTGGAGATTATTTTCTAAGATTTAGAAAAACGAGTACCCCTCTTTTACCACAAAAAATGGGGCTTAATGATTTGAGTGAAAATATTAAATCCATCATCATCGAAGTCTTAAGAATCAGAGGAGAACCTACTCCGATACTCATCATTTATAATTGTATTGATGAAGAACTCGCTAAATTGGGACAATTTCCGTTGGATGACGTTACTATCGTTGAAAAAATCATATCCAAGATGAGGAATTCAAATGAAATCACCATAAATAAGAATAGATACATATGGTTTACAAATCCAACAGATTATGCATCAAAAGTCCCTTTGACTCAACGAATTTCTTCCTATCTTAAATCTATTGAGAATTTTCGTCTGAACCCTTCTGGTAAACTGTACAATTTAGTGTATAGTCAATTCAACGGATTTGAAACCCCGGATCGAAAAGATTTGACGGTCCTTATTGAAAACATAAAAAAAAATACTAAGAATTCTGGCGAAAAGACCGATTAATAATCAAACCGCCAAGTACACCTACGATACTACCAAAATGTTGAGGAAATGAGAATCCATTATTAATACCAGCGATAATTGCAATCAAATTTATTATTCCAAATAATGCACTAATTCCTACAAATATCCAGATAAGATTTTTCATTTTTACACGGATTGGGATAAAATACAAAAACATGGTAACTTGCTGTTGTGGGAATAATAAAGCGATAAAACTAACTAAACCCATATATGCTCCCCAGGAAGAATAAAATTGCGTCTCTGCAATACTAGGTAAAATTAGACTAGAACCCCATTGAATTATTAAAATTCCGGCACTAGTTAATAATCCGCTTAGGATATAGATTTTGAGTAACGTTTTCCAACCCCAACGGGCTTCAATCATTCTTCCTACTAAAAATAACATTAATAATTCTAATAATAGCCAAAAAAATCCCAATATCGATGGATAATTGGGTATAAACATTGAGGTGAGAAAAGTCCAATAACTAATATTCCCAATATAATCGGAAATTGATAGATAAATGTAATCTGAAAGATTATTAAATGCTAATACATATGCAATTATATAAAATACTGCATTTGCAATCATTAATCCGTAGGTACCATAGGGTTTGGATTGCATCCCCAATAAAGAAGTTACTTGTGGATGAGATCGGTTTTTTATTCTTGGTGGCCTTGATCGCACTCGCTTTTCTGCAACCACTTTTGGATAACTTTCTGCAGGATAATCCGAATAAATTTTTGAGGGTTTTGATCTTTCCAATGCTTTGATTTTAAAGGGATCGTTCTTGAATTCGAAGGAACATTCATGATTTTCTGGTATACGGTGAATTTTACAATAGGATTTACCACAATATCGACAAGTGAAAGGTAAGTAATCGATATCCTCGTTGCAATAATCACACTTAACCATTAAGTACACCCTTGTCTTTAAGTTTAAATAAATTTTTAATCATAATCTAATAACCCTATATAATATCAAAAAGCCACAAAAAAAAAACCTTAGGGTAATAAAAACAAAATCCTAATTGAGTCGGGGGGTTGTAAATTTAAGTGGATTAGTTAAATAAGATATTAGTATTAGTCAAGATTAAAGTGAGGATCAGCATTAGTACCATTAAAATGAAAACCAATAACCAAATTTTTGGATTCCATTTTCGAATATTTTCTCCATCCAGAATACTAAAAGGGAGAAGATTAAACGCACCTAGCATATAATTAAAGCTTGCGGCGGTTAAGAGTAATAATCTCCATAATTCACTGAATAAGGGAGCAATACCTAATACAAACAAAATAGTACCTAATATTAAATTAGATAATGGTCCGGCCAATTTTATCATCCCCGTTTCTCTACTAATATTTTCTAACCCAATTACTACTACAGCACCTGGTAAAGCAAATTTAACTGGAAGAAAAATACAGACTGCCGTCATAATCACTCCCATGGTAAATAATCGGAATTTGGTTTGCAATCCATAGTGTATTGCAGTTTGTCGATGGGAGAATTCATGTACTAAAAAAGCAACTAAATACATTAAAGATAAAAATCCAATTATTAATATTTTCAATCCCATATCAGGAATAGATGAGAATTGATACGCAAATCCTGAAATAGACAAACTCAGAACAAGTATCGATGATATTATCACATGAGCCGCTTCTGATAACTTAGGCCAAAGTATTCCTGGAATTTTGACTCCCGAAGAAGGATCAAAAACATCTGGATTTTCTACTTGGTCAGGTTTTCTATACCAGTAATATGAACCATCGGTATAAACGTTACTGGAAGAAGGTGAAGTAACTGCGGATGAAGTGGGAACTAAATCCTCATTTTCTGTTGTTGGGGGATCAGAAAACGCGTATTTCGAAGCATCGTAAGGATTTTGAATAGGACTTAAAGGACAATCATGTTGATGGGTAGATAAATGATCTGGACAATAATGTTGTTTACAATAGAAACATTGGGTTAAATTTGGGTATTCTAAACCGCAATAATAACATTTAGGCATATACTCAAAAAAAATAAGTTTTTCTTACTTTAATATATTCTGCGCATAAATTAATCTAAATTTTTCATTTTCCATAATTCTACAATTTTTCGGAAAATGATATCCCCAATGTCATTTAATTCATCTAATGGCTCTTCATGGGATTTAGGTTTTTGTTCTTGATTATCTTCGCTTATAAAATAATCAATAGTTCCCTTGGGTTTTTTAATAGAGTTATCCTTTTTTTTGGGTGATGGAGAAGAGATAGTCAACTGAGAGGATGGATTGCTTTGAAGTGATTTTTCCCAGTCATAAAATGATATTGAACTCATAGTATCTCCTCTCCATTTTAGGGTGTGTGTGTAAGAAGGAAAAAGCGAGAAACTTATTTAAAAAGAAGGAGCGTGGAAAAAATTTAGATCATAAAGAAAATGCAACAAAAATGCAAGGTGAGGGATATTCCAACGTGAAAGGTTATCCATTTAAGGATTAGGTTTAAAAAAATTTTTATTAAAACTTGGATATGGCTAACTAATTTCATTTCACCTTTCGAAGGAAAGAAAAAGGCAAAAAAAAATGCTAAAAGTTTCTAGATCAAATAGGTTACCAGTGGAAAAATCAAATACACCTGAAATGGTAGAACGCAAAGGTAAAGGACATCCCGATTCTGTAGCTGATGAATGCGCTGAAGAAATTTCTCGAAGATTAAGTCTATATTATCAAGAAAAATTTGGACAAGTATTTCATCATAATGTAGATAAACTTGCTTTAATTGGTGGGGTTGCAATACCAGAATTCGGTGGAGGGGAAATTATTGAACCCATGAAAATCTTAGCGATTGGACGTGCAACGGATCAAGTGTTTTTGGGGGGAAAACTCAGAAAAATTCCTATTGGCACCATTTCCATAAAAAGCTGTAGGGATGTCATCATACGCACTTTCCGTGAGGTTGATCCAAATTTACACTGCCAATACGATTATGCACTGCGCCCCGGATCAGTTGATCTTGTAGGTGTATTTGAGGGGTATAATACAGCCATACCTTTAGCGAATGACACTAGTTTCGGAGTAGGATTCGCTCCCTACTCTGATGCAGAAAAAATCACTCTTGAAACGGAATTATTCTTGAATAGCAAGGAATTTAAAGACAAATGCCCTGCCTCGGGAGAAGATATCAAGGTGATGACCAATCGAATTGGAAAGGATATCAACTTAACCGTATGCAATGCCATAATCTCAAAATATGTGAAGGATAAGGCAGAATATGTGAACACAATTAATACTATCCAAAATGCAATTTTAGATTTAGCTGTAAAAATTGTTCCAGATAAGAATGTTAATGTTGGAGTAAATGTAGGGGATCTACTTGATAAAGATGTTATGTTTTTAACTATCACTGGTACTAGTGCTGAGAATGGGGATGACGGAATTGTTGGTAGAGGAAATAGAACTAGTGGATTAATTACACCTACCCATTGTAGACCCCAATCTCTTGAAGCGGCTGCTGGAAAAAATCCAATTAACCATGTTGGAAAAATTTACTCGATTATGGCTCAACTCATTTCCAAGAAAATTTACCAAGAAGCAAAAGGGGATGCAATAGAAGTCTACGTGCGGTTGCAAAGTCAGATTGGACACCCAATTAACAAACCTTGGTTAGGGGATATTGAGATAATTCCTTCTCATAATACGAATTTTGCGTCATTAGAACGCCTTGCTATTGAAACTGCCCAGTTTATCTTGAATGATTATTTAGGCATTCGCGACCAAATTATCAACGGTCATCACCAAATATGGTAAAACTTATTTCAATACAGATGGTTTATCTACATACTCAATTTTTATTTATTCCTTTCACTTATCATACTTAGTATTAATAAGATGGAGATGAGTATATGGGATTAGATAAATTCATGGGAATCGATTCAGATAAACCTGAAAAAAAGAAAACCAGTAAGAAAAAGAAAATAAGTTCCCCGATCAAAGCCTCTCTCAATGAAATACTTGAGGCTCCAAACTCTGTCAAACCGATGTCTTCTAAATCAGATTTATCTACACCTGAATTATTTAATTTCGTTACCCTACACTACAAATGTACTAGTTGTAAGAAATATAAAAAAACTATGAAGAGACCCCATTCCTTCACTCCTTCAGAAAAAGATTTGATTTGCCCCAAATGTGGGTCTCAGTTGAAATTGACTACGAAATAAAGGATTGCTGAAGATTTTTTATGGTTTCGACTACATAATCCAATTGAGACTGATCTGATAATAATAACTCTTGAGGCAATTCAATTAATCGGGATGAGACTTCCGAAGTCACGGGAAAATTGACATCATCAGATTTCTTCCCACCCCAATTTGCCGAACTATAATCAATCCCTTTTCGTAATTTTATATTCTTGAAACACTTCAAACCATGAAGAGGAGGATATGTATCATCGGTTGGGATACCATTATTATTCAAATAGTCATAAAATTGTTGTTTAGAGATGTTTCCAAATTTATCAGGTTCAAAAACGAAAGGAAAAACATAATTTGCACATTCTTGTACATGTTTCTCTCGTTTCTGACACATAATCCCTTCGATTTCATTAAGTCTCTTCCTAAGATATTGTGCATTTCTATTTCGTTGAGCGTGTTGTTTTGGAAATTTCTTTAGCTGACTCCGTAACAATGCACAACATAGCTCAGATAAACGGTAATTGGATCCATATGTAAAATGATCATAGGAACGCTTTCCCTCTTTTCGTCCACAATCAATAATACTATAAATTTTATGAGCGAGATCATCATTATTCGTAATAACTGCCCCTCCTTCTCCGGATGTCAATACTTTGGATGCTTGGAAACTGAATGTCCCAATATCACCCCATGTTCCCATGCGTTTTCCCATGTATCTGCTTCCTTGGGCGTGCGCGGAATCTTCAATAACGAATAAGTCATGTTTCTTAGCAATTTCGCAGATTCTACCCATATGTGCGGGCATCCCTCCTAAATGTACTGTAATTATAGCTTTTGTCCGTTCTGTGATGAGGGTTTCTATCTTTTTATCATCAATATTGAATGTTTCACGATCTATTTCCGCAAAAATAGGTACCGCATTTACGGATACAACACAAGATGCTGATGCGAAAAACGTCATATCAGGAACGATAACTTCATTTCCTAAACCGATGTCTAAAGCTTGCAATGCAATTTCCAATGCATGGGTTCCATTGGTTACTGCAAATGCATGCTTGACTTCGCAAAATTCTGCAAACTCTTTTTGAAATTCCCAGAAATGCTCTCCACAATGATTTGCAGGAGAACCTGCCCACCATTTACCGCTTTTAATTACCCCCGTTACTATATCTACATCCTCTTTATCCCATTGAGGCCATAGCGGAAATTTAGAATTGGATTTATCCATTTGATATCATATTAAAATTGGATAGATTCCTTTTAGATATATTGGAGTTTATCTTGAACCAGTTTAAATGCTATCATATGAAAAACTTCGTCAACTAAATCCTTATTTAAGGCGGACGTCTCGATATAAGGGATTTTTAACTCCTTAGCTAAGTTTTCTCCCTCATCTGTGGTCACTACTCGCCCAAGATCTGTTTTATTTCCAATTAAAATTAAACTAATCTTTTCCCCTGCCCCCTTAAAGAATTCTTCATACCATTTGTTAATAGATTCGAAAGTCTGTGGTCGTGTTACATCAAATACTAAAAATCCTGCTTTCGCACTAGATAAATATGATTGTCGAACACGAGCAAACTGTCCTTGACCAGCTAAATCGTAGATCATGAAACGGACGCTAGTATTAATATTATCTAAAGTACAATCTTTTCGCAATATGTTAGCCCCAATCGTAGGTTTATAATCTACTTCGAATTTTCCTCCTACAAATGTATGCACAAGAGTTGTTTTCCCTACCCCACCATCACCACCCAGAACCAGTTTGTATATAAACTCCCCCTCGGGAGAGATTTTTTGAAGCGTATTTTTGTTTTCGCTTAAAATTAATTGGGTTTTTCCTAAATGTGGAATGATAGGGGATACTATACGACCATCCAAAACACGAGCTATTTTTTCTGCCATAATATAAGCATAAGGAAACACATCATCCAATGAAGCATATAAATCAATAATAGTCACTAAAACAGCCAATTCACCTGCCTCAATAAAGATCATGCGATATTCTTCTGTATCGAAAGTTCCTGCCCCGAATCCACTGGATTTAAACTCTTCTGATATTCTTTTTAATGTAGGTTCTACTAACGCACTCAATCCGCCTACTTTTTCACTATCCAGCTCTATTGAACCTGACTTGTCCTTTGCAGCAAAGAGTAATCCATCTCTATCTGCTATCACGACCGATACTAGAGAATCCACAACTTTAAAATACCAATCCAACAATTCGGATAATTTCTTAGTATCCACCATATATATCTCACCCTTTAAGTAAGATAATCTAAAAATAGGAATGCTAACAAAATCGTAAATAGATATGGATTTCATTTAAAGAAATTGGTGATTTTTACTTGTTTTAACTTAGGATTATCGGTTAGTGATTTTACATATTCATCCATTAACTGAAATCTTTGTTTTGTGTAAAGACTGAGATCATATTTTTTACACAGATCGAGGGATCTTTGCAGATATTTTTCAATTCCACCTTGTGTCACTGTCAATTTAAGTTCCCCTCCACACTCATTACACTTACCCGATAAAGGAATGCGTCTGTATTTTGTCCCGCAAGATGCATTTTTACATAAAAATTCTTGTTGAGAAAAGGTACGTAAATTTCCCATAATATCAGGAGTAAAATGTGTCTTTAGAATGTTTTGGGCTACATCTTTAGCATTTACAGCTCGAATCTTATCTTGGAGCTCTAATTGGGATTGGATTTTTTCACCCATTTCCTTAAGACGTTTATATGCCGATAGTTTTGGTCCATATTTTATACTCTTTGTTGGATGAGTAAAATTGATTGGAGTGAATTGATTGGATTTTCCGATACGATATTTTACGATATCCATATCTAATAATTTTTTTTTCTCTATATCTTCTGGTTTGGGATAAGTACTACTTAATTCATAAAAATCAAGATTGTATTTTGCTGCACAATCTATATTCCACGCTTCACTATCGATCTCATCAGGATTTAAAGTAACGATTAACACCAAAGGTGCGTCCATTTTTCCCCCAATCTTAGAGGAAAGATAAAACTTGGAGAAATTTAATAATAAATCTAAAAGTAACATAATTCCGTCTTCATCACCATCACAGTTACGCCGTTTTGCTGCATGCCAGTAGGGATGAGCATATAATGCTTGGATAGGAGCATATCCAATTAATCTCCCTACAATAGCAGCAGATGTGTGAGGGGACAATCCCGCAAAATAATGGCCGATGACTTCCTCACGGGTGGTGCAATTATAAAATCTAGGTAATTCATAGAAGTATTCCAATTCTTCATCCACAAAATTGGCGACTTTAATAAAATAATCTCCACAGTGCTCTGGAGCTATGAAATCCTGGCATTTTAATTCACAAATTTGATTTTTATCTACTAGTGTCTTACCCTTATAATCTTCGGTATATCCCAATTTTCTTAGGGTTTCAACACTGGTCCCTATCTCCATGGGAGTAAAATGTGTTAGAGGAATATCTAAAGCATCAAAACGAATTGTGCCATCTTTATAAACCCAAACCTCGTTTCGAGCTCTTAAAATCCCTTTTTCTATAGGTTCAGGAACTTTAAATTGAGATGTCAAACCTTCTACTCCATTTAGGTCGGAATTTTTCAAATTCTTCATTTTTGGCGATAAATCATCTAGTATACTTTTGAAGTTGATTTTTCTATTTTGATAATCACTTAAGTATCCATGACACGAGGTGCATTCAGATTCTAACGCTGATTCATATTTTTCACAGTTGGTACAATATTTTAAAATAATTGTGTGCTTTTTACATAGAAGACATTGATTACGGTAGGTAGTTTCTCCACAAATGGGACACTGACGGATAACAATATCTACGGAACTAGTATTACCAGACCGCATCACCTTTTCTAGATTTCGACTCTTTCCGTGACCAAGAGGGAATAACACTTGTATTGAATGTTTTAATTTCTTGAATTCAGCTTTTTCTGGTCTACCCATTCTGGCTCCCATGTAGTATACTCCTTTATCACGTATTTTTATATCGCTTATTAGTGGAAAAACCTCAAGTGCCGTAAGATTCTCACTTTTTTGCTCAATTTGCTGGATTATGGCGGGAGAGAAATTTCTAGATAAGCTCAGAATTTCCTTAAAAACGAAACTTAGATCTTTGCTTAGCTCAAAATGTGATTTTTTGTTCTTATGAGGAGTGAAACTTGAGTATAATACCTTTTTACAGATATCTGAGTTAGGTATAGTAAGATATTCATCATTTTCGAATTTCCGAGAATTCTGAACATAAAAATCTTTTATTTCTCTTCTTAATTGAAGCAATTCATACCCATTTACATTACCAAAATGACTGGTATATGCAGGATGTAGAGGAATACCCAACAGTTTGGATAGTTCAACAGATTGCTCTCCCGTTGGTTTAGAAGTGAATGGGTCATCTAACCAAGATTTTATATTCGCATCGGAAAAGGTAGTAGAAGAGACATTCGCTCTACCCTCGAGCGATTTTTCTAGTTCTAGAACCCACCATTCTTCAACATAACTCGAATGAAGCAAGGTGTGGTTGTTTTCGGAAAATTCTCCATATCCAAATAAAATATCTCCTAGAAATAGAATGGCTTCCACTTCTGTATTCTTGGTGACCTTCTGGTAGGATCTAGGTTCATTAAATTGCACCACATCTCCATTTTTTAGCAAGCACACAGGACCTTCAATGGAAGTAACGGGAAGTACTGAAGCCGCTTTTCCAGGACGTTCTATCTTCATTTGAGTGCCAACCGCGAGAAATTCGTTACACACGTACATAGTGTTTGGATTTAATCCACATGCAGCCAATCCTGTATTGCGTGAACGTCCATATCGAATTCGAAACCCTCCTGGTTGTGAGGGGTGTGAAATAACAGGTCGACCCGCAATCACTCCTGAAATATATTTAAAATTAGGTTTTATTTTTTCTTCTAGTTTTTTTCTTCGCTTTTGGACAGGGGTTGCCGATTCTTTCGTTTCATCGCTAGTTGTTTTCTCACTTTTTTCATGCGCATATTCTTTAACTTTGTTGATCCATTCCCATCCTTTTATGTTTAGATGAGAGATCATCTTTGCCAATTTACCGGATTTTAAAATAACTCCGTCGTTAAGAACTAATACGGGACCACTTCGAACTGTGTTAGTCTCTATACGTGGTAAATCCCGATGAGCCGATACTTCATATTTTTCTGTGGGGTCTCCATTTAATTCGACTTTTAGATTTTTTAAGGTAAATCGTAATTCTTGCTTAGTAGATGGGTATTGCAAATTTACCTTCCGATCATATAATTTGACCTCCTCTACCATTCGATCTATTTCTTGCTCTGTTGCTTGGTATGGTTTAATACCCATTTTTTCTCTTACGTAGTCTGCGACAAGTACGGCAAATGCTTGGATGGTCCCTCCAGCATTACGGATTGGTCCTGAGAAATAAAGGGATAAGTAGGCAGGTCCGCCCAAAGGATTTTCTCTAATAACAATTTTATTGATTCCTTCTAACGGGGCAGACACCACTCCTTGAGTTTTAATAGCCATTGCAACGCGAATAGCCCTATCTGCTTTCTCAGTAAAATTATAGGTTCCAATTTTGCCTTCAATTATTTCATCAGCGATTTGAAATGCAAGTTTATCTGGATCTAATCCTTGTTTCGTCAGAAATCGTATCCGATTCGAGACCCCTTTAGGACCTATTAGTTGTTCCACTCGATCAGCTACGTCATGAGTAGGAGGACACTCCACTTCCTCTTCGGGATCTAATCCCTTGCTGCGTGCAGAATTTGCAAGTGAATATATATGATCGATATCTTGTTGGATTGAAGAAAAGTACTCTTTTGTTTTTGCGTCCATTTCAATATCTAATTCATGTTCTATGTGTGAAGGCACTGGATTGTCATTTGTCATAAGATATCCGTCACTCACTAATAATATGCAAAATTTTTATGATTATTGATTAGAGTATTAATAGGAAACTATTCTAAATATCTAAAACGAGTAACTTAATAATATAAAGAGTTTAACGGTTTAGACTCTATCCTCTTTTAAATTCTTAAAAAATGGGATATATATAGAGAAAACACTCGGAGATCGAGGATGGATCCAGAAAAAAAATTCACTAAACATGATATTCTTCTTCATTTTCTCAGTGCTGGTATTAACATCTCTCCTGAAGCACTAGAGGTCCTTACCCAAAAGTCTCCGAAACATAAAGACGTTGAAGAACTTATACGTGAAATTTCCTATATTCCTGGATTTAGATTGCATCTCACTTTATCTATACTGCAACATACTGCATTCTACAAAACTACAACAAATAACCATCCTAGATCTTCAAATATTCCTGAAAATGAAAAAGATCTAGCTGTCAATTCTTTAGATAAAACATTAAAACTCCAGCATGCCGCTGCAAACCCCAAAAACCGAGAACAAAATAATAGCGTATCGGAAGCATTAGAACCCACTGAAAAATTAAATTCCAATGAAACACAACATAAACTTACAAAAAATCAAAGTGGAATAACTCCACTACCAGTCCCACCTTTAAATCTCACGATCAAACCCTCGGGTACAAAGAGGTTTAAAGCAATTGCAAGGGATTTTTCTGAGCAGATCGAAATCTTAAAGGATCCCTCTACGGATCTCTATACTAGTGGTACTATTGATGACTTTCTTGCTATGTATCGTGATCGCTTTCACCGTTTAAAAGAAATTTTATATAAAAATCCTGAAGTTGAAAATGTCTATCCCATAAATCAAGTAACATCTCGCCAAAGTTCTACACCTGAAATTAATGTTATCGGAATGGTAAAGGAGAAAAAAACTTCTCGCAGTGGATCTTATATAAAATTCACATTGGATGATGAAACAGGAGAACTGGATATCCTTGTTCGTCCAGATTCTCAGAATCCCGAAATTTTTAAAAAAATGAATAATCTATTAAATGATGAGGTTATTTTTGTTTCTGGTTATTTGAACGTAGATCCCCAGAAAAGGACCTCAATTTTATTTGCAAACAATATCATCTGGCCAGATGTACCTATAGGTCACAGAATTCAAATTCCTCCATGTGATATATCCTTTGCAATGCTATCAGATCTTCATATCGGAAGTGAAAATTTCCTAGAGAATGTGTTTCAGCGATTTATCAAATATCTTAAAGGAGAACTATTTGATACTCAAAGGGATTTAGAAGAAGCAGGAAGGATAAAATATGTAATTATTTGTGGAGACCTAGTAGATGGTATTGGGGTATATGCGGATCAGATCAATGAACTTAAAATAACCGACATATATCAACAATATGAGAAAGCTGCAGAATTACTGGCGTTATTCCCAGACTACATAAAAGTTATTTATATTCCGGGTAATCATGAACCCGTAAGGAAGGCAATTCCTCATCCTGCAGTACCTTCCAAATATTGTCAACCCATTTTAGATTTGGGTGTAATAAATATTGGGGATCCAAGTCTCGTCGAACTACACGGCATTAAATTTCTCTTAAATCATGGAGATGGCATTATAGATATGAATAATAACATATATGGTCTAAAAAATAATAAACCCGCAGACACTATGAAAGAAATGTTAAAGTGTCGTCATCTAAGCCCTATGTATGGTAAAGAATGCACGGAAAAAGCTCCTTCTTCCCGAGACTGGTTAGTTATAGACCAAATTCCGCACGTGTTCCATACGGGACACATGCATATTAATGACTTATCTCATTACAACAATGTGTTACTTTTAAATTCAGGGTGCTTTCAAGCGCAAACAAAATTCATGAAAAGTTTGGGAATCACACCCACGCCTGGAAAGGTTCCTATAATATCGGTAAGTTTTGGAAAGCTGAACACAACTTTATTAACTTTAATGTGATCTATTATGGATTTAACAATATCGGAAAAAAACAGCATATTCTTTAAACAAATATGGAAGATATTAGGCATTACTGGTATTCCAATAAATGATCTTGTCTATGAAATTAGTTATAAATTGAATCTTCCATACCGACCAGCTACAGTTATTAAAAAAATACAAGAAGCTCTTACTCAAGGTATTCTGAAAGAAAAGGATAAAATTTTGTTCTTAAATCAAGATGACATGAATTCTATCTTAGATGAACAACACAACATGGAAAAGAAAGTTTCTAATATGCAAGTTCCATGGAATCGATTCGAGGAAAGTTATGATACTTGGATGAATTCAACTGAACGAAAAACAGAAATTCGAGATAAGAAATCCCTAAAAATTAATTCGGTTATTAAGAAAGTTATGAATGAAGACGCGATTGAAAAAGGTAAAGAGATTCCCATATCCCAATACCATCCAATTCTTATTGAAAAAGGTATTGAGGGAATCATCCATAATAAAAACATGTATAATTTCAAGATAGATCTACAAAATAAAATAATCCTACACAATTGCAGTGAATTTATACACCATTTATCAGAAAAATATTTGTGCAAGCATTTTTTTCGGATTTTTATGTATCTTAAAGTAAAAGATATGGATTTATTAAAAGACATATTAATCTCGCTATTAGAAGAGAAAAATAGATGGCAATTTAAAAAAAACTGACTACAACCTTTTCCGGGCGTATTTTACCGCATTTTCAAAAATGATTAATCCCGTGATATGGGGATTATCCTGTCTTACCCACTGAGGGTGGTGCTGCGGGATAAAATGACATTCTGGGTGGGGCATCATACCAAAAATCAAACCAGATTCATTACAGATCCCTGCGATACCATCTATAGATCCGTTTGGATTGTTCGGATAGGTTTTTGGATAATACGTAAAAACAATTAATCCCCTATCCCATAATTGGGCTAGAGTATCAACACTTTCAACGACAAAACGTCCCTCCCCATGTCTTACAGGTACATCTAAGGGAGAACTCATGCCTTTAGTCCATATACATGGGGAATTTTCAACAGGTTGAACCGTCACCCATCGAGATTCAAATTGTCCAGATTGGTTTCCAGTTAAAGTCACAGTTTGCGTATAATATAGATTATTTAATGCAGGTAAAATACCCATTTTAACAAGGACTTGGAAACCATTACATATGCCAATAATCAATTTGTCTTCTTCAATGAACTTAGAGACTTCGTCCCGTAAATTATATCGGAATTTATTGGCGAGCACTCTACCAGAACCTAAATGATCCCCAAAACTAAAACCCCCGGGGATCATCAGTATTTCATAATTTTCTAATGAATCTTTTTGAGAGATAAAATCATTAATATGCACTCGGTGGGGATCTGCACCAGCCAGTCGAAATACTTCCTCCGATTCATAATCTGTATTGATACCATATCCCGTAATTATAGCTACTCTTACCATGTTCATTTCCTCCAAGACAAGAATTGAAAAGTAGATTGCCATGCCTTTTTTAACAAAGAGAGTGGACTATTGATGATTATTCCTCCCTCCATCCCTTGTACTACGAAATTTGGACCTTTTATAACTCCAATTTGCGCTATTTCTGTCCCTTCCATAATTTTTTCAAACTTCTCCTTATTTTTGGGGGATATCGAAACCACAATACGGCTTGCACTCTCTGAGAACAAGAGATAATCATCACGATGGATATTTTCGCGTGGTACTTTTTTGAGATCAATATGCATTCCTAATCCCCCACTAAGGGAAGATTCTGCTAATGCTACACCTAAACCCCCATCTGAGCAATCGTGAGCAGATGCAATCAATCCCTCTTGAATCGCGTTAAATAATGCCCGATAACGAATAATTGCGCTTTTGGGTTCTACTTGAGGTACTATTGTACCTATATACCCTAACTCGTCAAAATATTCACTTCCCCCAAGTTCATTTTTGGTCGTTCCCAATACATAGACTAAATCTCCTTCTGTTTTTGCATCTAAAGTAACCACATGCTTAACATCAGGAACTTTTCCAATGACGCTAAACATTAATGTTGGGGGAACACTTACTGCGGTATCTCCAATTCGATAATCATTTCTCATAGAATCTTTGCCAGAAATGCATGGGACTTTATAAGTAGTTGTTATGTCAAAAAGTGCTTTATTTGCTCGAACAAGTAATCCAGTATATCTTACTTCCTCCTCCTCCGTAAAACCCATTGCCCAGCAAAAATTATCTAAACCCGCAAGATAATTTGGATCTGCTCCCACACATACCGCATTTCGTACCGCTTCATCAATAGCATTTGCTGCCATGGCATAAGTATCAATATCAGAATAACGGGGACACAATCCATGTGAAACACTCAACCCCTCCCACGAATCATATATAGGCTTAATAATTGCCGCATCGCTTGGACCGTCATTCATGACACCCATGAAAGGCTTTACTACAGTACGTGCTTGTACTTCATGATCATATCGTCGAACAATTTCTTCTTTCGAGCAAATATTTAACCTACTTAATAGAATTTTTAGGAGAACATTATAATTGTCAACAGGTGGGATCTCAGGCTCTTTTCTTTGAATAGGTTTCCAAACTCCTTTCATCTTTTTTTGAGGAACACCTTCATGAAGAAATTCCATCAGAATCTCCCCTATTAGCTTATTTTCATAGAAAAATTGGAAACTTTTCGTAGTAGTGAATTTTCCGATAACTGTTAATTCAACATCATGTTTTTTTGATAATTCAATTAGCATGTCCAAATTCTCTGGATCAACTGCAAGACTCATCCGTTCCTGTGCTTCACTTAACAAAATTTCCCACGGAAGTAATCCTGAATATTTTAGGGGCGCTTTTTCTAAATCTAATTGAACACCAGTAGTGGAACCCATCTCGCCAAAACTGGAAGACAAACCCCCTGCACCATTATCAGTAATAGCGTTTAATAAATCAAGATCCCGTGCTTCTAACAGAAAATCTAACATTTTTTTCTGTACAATAGGGGAACCGATTTGTACAGCTGTACTGGGGGAGTTTTCATTGATTTCCAAAGATGAGAAGGTTGCTCCATGGATTCCATCAGCTCCAATTCTTCCTCCCACCATGATCGCTAAATCACCGGGTTTTGGAGCTTTCTCATGAACGGGTTTGTTAGCGATGGTTGTAGGAGCAATTCCTCCAGTACCACAAAAAACTAGGGGTTTTCCAAGGTATCGCTCATCAAAATACAAACTCCCGTTTATGGTAGGAATACCTGATTGATTTCCTCCATCAATAATTCCTTTATGAACTCCTTTTAAAACCCTTCTCGGATGGAATAGTCGAGGGGGAATTTCTCCATTGAAAAAAGGGGATGCAAAACAAAATACATCAGTATTAAAAATCAATTGAAATCCTTTCCCCGTTCCTGCAGGATCTCTATTACAACCAACAATACCCGTCAATGCTCCACCATAGGGATCTAAAGCTGTAGGAGAGTTATGAGTTTCCACTTTCATGCAAAAAATATGATCGTTATCAAATTGGATTACACCTGCATTATCCTTGAAAACCGATACCAAATATGGGGAATTGATTTCCTTGGTAGAATTTTGTATATAGGTTTTGAAAATAGAATCAATTATTTCTTTCCTATCGGATTCCTGGTACTCAATTAGTGCATTAAAAATTTTATGTTTGCAATGCTCGGACCATGTTTGTGCAATACACTCCAATTCAATATCAGTAGGATTAAGAGGAAGTCCTTTTTTTTGCCGTTCTTTGCTTCGCTCTGTATAATGAAGCTGAATTGCTTTCATTTCCTCTAAATTAAGTGCCAACAAACGCGATTTGCTTATCTCGAGTAATTCTTCATCACTAACCATTACATTAATATCTTCCACAACAGGTACTGTCTGCAATTTGACTTTAGGCACGGAGGGAAAAAATCCGGAATAGGTTCCCCCATTTTTAATTGTCCATCGTTCGATTAATTCATTTGCAAGCAGGTCTTTTACAATGATTTCTGCGATTTCTGGTTTAACACCAAAAAATAGGTATTGCTGGGAATAATATACTCCTTCTAAATCCTTATTTATGGCATCTCTTATTGCTTCTTTAGAAGTCCTTCCAATATTATCAGTAACACCTGGTTTATATCCAATTTCCACTATAGTCCCTTCAAAAGGATTCGCAAGGGGGGAATCGATAGTATATTTTTCAATTATTGGGTCCGAAAAGACCTCTTTTGCAAGAAAATCCAAATGTTGAGGGGATAACTCCCCTCCCTCCAAGGAATATACCTTTATGGATAGAACTTTTTCAACTTCTGTAATTCCCAAATCTGTAATAATAGCATTTTTTATGCTATCAACCTGATTGATGCCCACTTCGATTCGATGGACGTCTTTCATATTTAGTCTAAAGAAAGAAGGAATAAAAAGTAACATAACTCATAGATCATGCATATGACCAAGGATTCTATAATCGATGTAATTAACCGACGAACTTCATGGAGAAGTTATGACACTGATTATTCCGTCCCCCATGAGATTTTGGACGAATTAAAGGAATATATTGCATCGTTTGAAACAGTCGGTCCCTTTGGAAATAAAGCACGATTCGAACTTCTAAGAATACCAGACGGGGAGAGAAATAGACTTAATTCTGAATACGGAACATACGGTTTTATTAAAGGTGCAGAATATTTTCTAGCAGGAGCCATCTCAAAGAAAAAATGGGCATTAGAGGATTTTGGGTATATATTTGAACACATTATCCTAAAAGCGACTGAATTAAACCTCGGTACTTGCTGGATGGCAGGAACTTTCAAACGGAGCACGATTGCACGGGACATCAACCTTCAGCAAGACGAAATTATCCCTGCAATCACACCCATAGGAATTCCAGCCGAATCTAGGCGTGTTGTCGGAAAATTAATTCGATTTGTTATTCGGGCAAAAAAACGCAAACCTTGGGAGGAATTATTCTTTAATGAACCCTTTTTACCACTTAAAAAAGAGATGATTGATGAATCTTCTCAGACAGCACTGGAAATGGTTCGACTAGCACCATCAGCTAAGAACAAACAGCCCTGGAGAATAGTACTAGATTCTAAGGGCAATGCCCACTTCTATATCCAAACAGAATCACGTGATAGCCACATTCATTTTTATCAACGACTGGATATCGGAATCGCTATGTGTCATTTTGAGTTAACAAAACGATATTTTAAGAAAGACGGGAATTGGAAAGCATTAGTACCAGAAGTCGACTTCAAATCTCAACCTTATCATTATGTGGCTACATGGATAGAAAAAAATGATTGATTAAAAAATTCGATCAAAATTGCTAATTGTTGTACTTGAAATTTTTTTAGTATTACCCAAGCTGTGATTAGATCATAACATTAACTAAGATGAAAAAAATGATTGGAAGCGAATGGGACACGATTGTTAATTATATAAAATATTATTTTGAACAATTTATGGCGTGGTTTCAAGCTCTGGAATTACCTGCACAAGTTCTGGTAGCCGTTTTACTATTTTTTGGCTTTATAGCTTTAGCTTATATCATCTACGGTTCATTCTGGATAACAATTCAATCTATCAAGTTCTCAATTCTGGTAGCAGGAATTAGCATATATATCACATTTGTGATATTAGGTTTACCATTAGTGGCATTATCTGGTGTGAAGAATATTCCGATATACTGGACAAGAGCTGGAGAAAATGTTAAATGGTTCGTAGCTAGTATGTATCCGTTGAAAGCAGATGCAAAACCCGTAAAAATGGTATCATATGCACCAAAAACTAGTCAAAATTCTCCTGTAGTGATCATCAAAGAAAAGAATGCACAACCAAAATTGGAACGACTTCAATCGGTGGATTATGGATCGAAAACAGAACACTATCATCAAGAACCATCCGAAGAAATTCCACAGCTTATTGATTCACCTAAAGTCATTGAAAGCTTTTGCCCAGATTGCGGGGCGCCATTTAGTGAGCGTATGAAATACGTTCTTTCAGAGAAAATATTCACATTTTGTGAAGAATGTGGCTCCAAGATCTATAAACGGGAATAAGAAATATCTTAAATTCTGATTTTTATTTTTTCGTTCTAATATTCTGCTTTTTTCTCTTTATCAAATCATTATATAATAACTATGGGAAATAGGCAGAAATGCAGAGGGAGGGATTTGAACCCCCGCTTCTCTATGAACCAGAGCCTCAGTCTCGCCAATCGGTGAAGATTCTGGCGCCGTAGACCTGGCTTGGCTACCTCTGCTCTTTTACTTTCCCGAACAATCCACTTTTAAATTCTTTTTCGAATAAGTTTGAAATTTAGTTGTTAAGTGTAATAAACTAATTTGATAATTCAGATTTTAATTTTTCGGCTTTCTAATTCCAGATAGATTCGTTTGAATCCATTTATGCATAATACAATCCCAAATAATGTAAACACTACTAAGGCTATTTCTTGCATATTTGCAGTATGGAAAAATTTGTCTTCCAAAAACAATGTCTTATTCCATAGAAGAAATGAATATAAAAACATAACCGCAGCCATTAAGAATAAAAAGCTTCCCAAAACTATGTTAAAACGGTAAATAACCTCCCGTTTTCCCCTTCCTAACTCAACAATTTCCGAAACCACTTGTGCATTGCTATCTAATTTTTTTGTTCGTTGTTGGATAATAGTATCAAGAGGTTTAATATCCAAAACAATCGAGATAAGACTGAAAAAGCAAATTATAACTATTGGAATCCCGTCTAATTTTTCGATAAACTGTAGGAAGAATCCTTCTAACATAACAAAATCATTTTTTGTGAAGATGATGATGGTGACCGTTAAAATCACAGCTGCAAGTTTAGTACCGCTCAACATCAGTAATACTCTTTCGCGTTTAGCCAGTTTTAAACCATAAATTACTACACCAAATAAAGTCATCAAAATCCCTATTGCCAGACCATTAGGCGCAATAAAGATAACCAAAATAAGGCATATCACTCCCGTTAATAGCGGCAATATTGGATAGAATTTTGCCTTAAATTGACGTTTCAAATTTGGGCGCTTTCTTCTTAGAATTATAACACTAAAGGATAACAAACACATGGATAGGATAATAGAAAAGTTGGAGAAATCTATTAGAATGTTTATATTACTGGAATTGAAGAATAAGGTTGAGATTAAAATAAATAAACAACTGGTTAAAATCGTAATTCTGGGAATATTAGATGGATGGTGGATTTTCATCTCAGCGAATCTGCTAGGTAAATATCCATCCCGAGCCATTGCATAAGAGATTCGGTAGGATAATTGTATTGCTGCTTGTGCTGATGTCATGGTGGAGATCATACCTGCAAATCCAATTAGATATAATCCAATTGGTCCGATTACTGTATTCAAAGTCTCAGCTAAGGGATTATTGGATTGTGTAATTTTTTCCCAAACACTTCCTCCAGTTTCTCCCATATTGATTATAGTAGTTAAACTAACGAGAAAATAGATACAGAGCCCTATCAAGATAGAAATAAGAAAAGCTCGTGGGATTTTTTTACCAGGTTGCCTAATTTGGTCAATACTTGCAGTTATTGATTCGAAGGCCGAATTCCATTCATATAAACAAAATATTCCGAACAAAATGGGACTTACTCGTATCACATCCGTAAAACTTACATCTTCAAGGATATCTGGAGGATTAAAATTCTGGGTATTCAAAAATGGCCCTAAACTTAATCCCAATATAATATAAATTACGAATCCAAAGAGTAAAATCCAAGTGAACACTTTCATGATTTTTTGCAGCTTTTTATAGGCAATTAAATTCAACACACTTAAGATCAATATCACGCCAAATCCAACGAAAGATAAATAGTTAGTAGCCAGATTCTGCTGGTTGGGAAAGAAAATAGATAAAGATAATCCGAACCCCAATCCTGATAAGGCAGAAAATGCCATATTACCTAAGAGTAAAAGCCAACCGATTAGGTATCCCCAAAAGCCTCCTATGGCTTCCCGTGAGAAGGAGTATCCCCCCCCTAAAATCGGAAGAGAGAGTGAAAGCTCTACGTAATTTTGAACTAACATCACGACCAGAATTCCAAGTAATAGAATTGAAAAGAGTACCCCAGCACCTGCTTGCCGAATTGACTGCCCAATAATTACATATATGGTCCCTCCGATCGTCCCGCCCAGACCTGTGAATATTAGAGAACGCAATTTAACATCTTTTTTTTTCGCAACCTTTTCTTGGTCAATCATGTGGGTTAGTCTCTCCTATTCGACATTCAACTACTAGACTACGTTAGGTATATCTTTTATGATCAAACTAATTCCTCTCGAAATTCTTCCCATACTGATTCAATACTCATCGGTTGGAATTCTTCTTTGGAAAACTCCCTTTTGCATAAATTATAGAGTTTTTGATTAATTGCTGGCTCAAATCCATTTTTTTTTGCCAAATTGATAAAATAACCATTAATAGATTCTAGTTCCGTATCCAATGATTTATTAATGAGTAAATCCTGAGCCATAGAATTGATCCCTGTTGTTTTTTCTAAGGTTTTCCGAAAAATAGAATTAGTAATAAACCCGGGAAGGCTGGAGGCTAATCTTAGTAAAAACCACGATGGTAAGGATCCTAATTTCACCTCTTTATATCCTGCCTTTTTTAAAATCTGCAAACCTTCAGTCATAATTGCGGTGGTCAATTTACGGAATTTGGGTAGAGAAGGTATTAGGCGGAATCCGAGCCCAATTAAAGTAAAAAATGCATTAGTAAGATTTAACAGAATTTTGTTGTGGGCTGCATCTACATACCGTGAGGTCACTGTACAATCAAATGATGGGGTAAAAATTGATTGGATGTAATCTAGATCCTTTTGGAGCGTATTTTGGGGGGTTCCTAATATAATCGGACCTTTCTCTTTAAATCCAATTACATTAGCTGTTTTATCTCTCCATGCATTATAACATATTACTCCAAAGATAACGCGAGGGAAGTATTTTGGTACAATCTTAAGATTCACTATTCCATTCTGAAGAGTAACGATAATGAGGTCTTTGGATTGGGTTTTATTTCTTATATCTTGACATACTTCTTCTAGACTGTAATTCTTAACGGTAATGATGATGATTTCGGGTTCCTCCATTAGATCTTCCATGCGTTCGATAAGTGATACTGAGGGTATTTGGTCCTTTCGATCCGAGGTATTTTCATACACCGTTAATCCTTTTAAACGAATAATTTCTGCAGTCTCGCCTCTTGCGAGAAGATATAAGTTTTTCACATTTGGATAAAGCCATTTATAAAGAGTGCAACCAATTGCTCCTGCTCCATATATCAATATTGAACTAGGTGACAAATTTGAATTCATAAATACTGGTAGGATCTAATAGTTTATAATATCAAGGTTCCTTTCCATCCTAATGGGTGACTATGAAACACGAATCAAACAAGCTGCACAATTAATACACAATTCTCAGTATATGGTAATATTTACTGGTGCAGGCGTATCAACCGAATCTGGAATTCCGGACTTTCGAGGACCCAATGGCTTATGGACTCGAAGGGATAAAGGGCTCTCTCCTCCCAAATCACCCAAATGGTCAAGTGTCGAACCAAACTCTGCACATGACGCTATAGTTGAACTTCAAAATATGGGATTGATGAAATTCCTCATTTCACAAAATGTGGATAATTTACATCTGAAATCAGGGATAAAAGAGGAATTGATTGCAGAATTTCATGGGAATATGGAACTAATGCGTTGTCTAGACTGTGATAGAAAATATCAAAAAAAAAGGATTTGGGATGAGGAGAAATGGGGGAAAGGCTACCGAGCCAGTCCAGTAAAAGAGGGTCAAATCCCTTGTCCAGAATGTGGAGGGCGCATAATTTCTTCCATCGTAAATTTTGGAGATCCCATTCCAGACAAAGAATTAAGTGATTCCTTCAAACATTCGAAAATGGCAGATGTTTTTCTAGTAGTAGGATCATCATTATCTGTCACACCCGCTGCATATTGTCCTCAATATGCATTAGCGAATCAGGCAGATTTAATCATTATTAACAATCAACCAACACCTTTTGATAATGCTGCAATAATTTTATTTCACGAGAATGCTGGGGAGACACTCACAGGAATCTTAAAAGAAATCCATCGATTAACAGATTAACAATTCTCCAGTTATCTATTAGATACTTAATAACTACGCAATTAACAATTGGGTTTTTATAGAGTACTAACATTCCTTGTGGTACCGACTAAAATCAATTATACAAAAAAAGTCTCATGAAACCGTAATACATGGAAATAAATGCTAAATTAGGCTAATTGGTTTCAATGAGATGAGTCTATATGTCGAGGGTGTGAAATATAACGGGAAATAAGCAGATGGAATTTAATTTGGATAAATTTTTTGATGACTACTTGGAAAAGCCTCAGATCTTTAGAAATAGAAATTGTTTAAGTGCTAATTTTATACCAGACGAATTACCCCATCGAACAGATCAAATACGCATAATTGCACAGATTATGGCTTGCACGCTGAAAAACTCTATTCCATCCAATCTTTTCATTTATGGTAAGACAGGTACAGGGAAAACGGCCGTTGTAAAACACGTTAGTCAAAAATTAAATGAAAAATGCATAGAAATTGGGATACCTAATCCTAACTGGCTATATATTAATTGTAATCAAGTTACTTCAGGATATCGTGTTCTAGCGACAATTTGTAATTATTTGGATCCTGAGAACCCCCTACCTCCAACGGGAACTCCTCGTGATATTATGATCGAACGATTAATTACGCTACTAGAATCCAAAAATTGCCTCTGTTTTATAATTCTGGATGAAATTGATTCCCTAAAAGATAAGGAATCTAAAGATTCTGTATTGTACATATTAACCCGGATTAATGAGAATCTCATAAATTCAAAGGTAAATATCATCGGAATATCCAATATTTTGAATTTTAAGGATGATTTGGATCCTCGAGTCTTATCCAGTTTATGTGAGGAAGAAATGGTATTTCCCGCATATAACGCGATCGAGCTTTATGATATTCTTCGTTCCCGAGCAGCACTTGCCTTTCAACCCAACATGTGTGAGGAGGGCTCCTTACGTTTATGTGCAGCAATTGCAGCCAAAGAGAATGGTGATGCACGAAGAGCCTTATCATTATTACGAAAATGTGCTGAAATCGTTGAAAGAATGGGAAAGACGATGTTATCCAGAACCGACGTGTTAACTGCCCAATACGAATTAGAAAAAGACACTACGGAAGAATTCATCAAAAATCTACCCGTTCAGCAAAAAATCATTCTACTTTCTATTTATTTAAATCAAAAACATAAAAAAACCCCTGAATCTAATAGTGGAGAAATTTATACAACCTACAAAGAATTAAGTAAAAAAGTATACAGCTTGAATGCTTTAACAGCCAAAAGGGTAGCAGATTTAGTAAAAGAGCTGGATCTTTCTGGAGTAATCTCTTCTCGTCTTGTATCCTTTGGCAGAAAAGGGGGAAGAACACGAATGGTGTCCCTAAAAGTAAGAGATTCCCAGTTGAAGAGTAGTTTAGGAGACGATGATCGCTGCAAAGCCGTGTTAGAATATGTTCCTTCTCACATACGACGAACAGATATTAATGTGGATCTAGAAGGACATCGATACAAAGCACTATTATAACGATGATAGAGCTTCTGGAGGGACTTGAACCCTCGACCTATTGATTACGAATCAATCGCTATACCGCTAAGCCACAGAAGCTTAAGGTTAGATCTAGTGAAGTAAACTCTTTTTTATCATTTTCCACATCATAAAAAATTTGTCGTTCCTTTTTTCTGCAAGTACTCCCTCTTATATATCAGGATGAAGAAAGTCAGCGACATTGGAGAACGAGGATTGATCAAGATCATCTCTAAAATTTTGGGAGGATTGGGCAATGAGGAATTGTCTGGTGAGGATGATGCAGTAGCCATAAGATTAACCGATCCGTCCCTTTTAGTTATAAATAATGATATGTTGGTGTCTACTACCGATATACCGACTCAAATGACATTGATTCAAGCAGGGCGTAAAGCAGTTATAATGACCGTTTCGGATGTACTTGTGAAAGGAGCAATTCCTAAATGGGCAGTCGTTTCTTTGGGAATACCTGAGAATCTTCCCTTAGAAGATGACGGTGGGTTTAAAGGCATAATTTCGGGACTAAAACAAGGATTTGAAGAACATGATGTACAATATTTAGGTGGGGACCTAAATGAGACTAAGGAAATAATTATTTCCTGTACAATTTTTGGTGAAGCTCCTTATGGTGTGATTCCACGCTCTGGAGCGAAACCCAATGATCTTATCATAACAACTGGAAAACTAGGGGCAACCGGATGCGGATTTTCGATTCTTATGAAAAATATCGATCCCCCGAAAATTTCCCCTGAACATAAAAAACAATTCATCCATTCTGTATTAAATCCATCCACTCCTGTCCAATATGCAATTGATTTGAAGCGAAATAACTGGGTCAATGCATCATGCGACTCTTCTGATGGAATTTTAGCTACTATCAAAGAAATATGTTCTGCAAGCAACACGGGAGCAAAATTACAATGGAATCAATTTCCCTTAGAGAATGGATTTAATGAATATATTCGCGCAACAGAACTTGATCCATTAGACCTTGTATTCAATGCAGGAGAAGAGTTTTTACATTTGTATGTTATTCCCGCAAATAAATTTAAAGAAATAAAAGCACATTTTTTAAAAAAAAGAATGGATTTCCATGAATTGGGGTATATTACCTCAAATCCAATGGAAATAATACTGGAAAAAAATGGAACAAGAGTTAATTTATCAAAACTTACGGGATATGAACATCTAAAGAAAAAACAAAAAGAATAAAATACTAAAAATTATTCTCCAACTAGTTTTCCGTCTTTTATTAACTCTCCTTTTCCAAGATATTCCCGAGCCATTTTCTCTCCTTTTTCGAAATCCACAAACAATAGTAAGATAAACCCTAAACCAAAGAGTATTAATAAGGAAAGTAATCCAAGTCTATGGTTTCCGGTGGCTCCCGTGATTGTTGCCATTAAAAAGGGACCAACCACAGCTGCAAATTTTCCTAACATATTGAAAAATCCATAAAACTGGGCAGATTTTCCTTCAGGAATTAATCTTGAATATGCACTTCTTGATAGTGCTTGGATTCCACCTTGAAATAATGCTATTGCTCCACCTATGATAAAGAATTGCCATTTTGCGGTAATAAAGTATCCAAATACAGTAATTCCCATATAACCGCCTATTGCAATGAGAATTCCTTTTTTTGTTCCAATTTTTTTCGCAAATAGATTAAATAATAATGTAGCAGGAAATGCGATATATTGAACCATAAGTAAAATAATGGCTAGATCCGTTGCAGCAAGGTCTTCAATTTGTCCTTGTTCTGCCAGAGCCGTCCCATAGTCAAGTGCCATCCGTATAATCGTATCGACACCGTCTATGTATAACCAAAAAGCCAGTAAAAAGATTCCTACATATTTAAGATGCTTAATATCCTTTAGAGTCTCCCATAATTGCCGGAATCCTCCCTTAATCGCTTGAGTATACTTTAACTTCTCTGCAACTGGTGGTTCTTTCACTCTTATAAACAATGGAATTGAGAATATTATCCACCATACCATTACAGATACGAATGCCCACTGAATTGCTCTAATTTCATTTTGGATTCCAAATAATCCAGGAGCAATGTACATAACAGCATTTAATGTAAAGAGCAATCCCCCTCCAATGTAACCAATGGCATACCCCAAGGAAGAAACATAATCAATTTTCTTTTCTGATGCAACACCCACCAGTATAGCGTCATAAAAAATGTTAGCCCCCGAAAATCCCAGTATTCCAAATCCGTACAAGATCATTGCGAGTTTATACTGACCTTCCAATAGTAAAGATAAAGCACCTGTCACTAATGACCCCAAAAGAGCAAAGAATCCCAGAAACCGTTTTTTATTCCCCATTTTATCCGCTATAGCGCCTAAAATAGGTGCAAGTATTGCAACGACTAATGATGCAATAGCATTTGTATTTCCTAACCACTGAGTTTGCTGTACTTCAGTTAAGATTCCCTTACCCCAGTATTCCCCTAAGAATATCGGAATAAAAGCTGCCATAATGGTAGTTGCAAAGGCACTATTCGCCCAGTCGTATAAAGCCCAAGCCCAAATGGATTTTTTACTATCTAATTGGACAACTTCTCGTGGCGTATCATTCTTATGATTTTCCATACTTATCAGCTAAAATTGAATTTTTAAGCATATTTCCACCCGGTCATTTATATTCCTATCGTCTAAACTTCCTCTTGAGTTATTATGAAAATATAAAAAGAGCGCACACGAAGGGATTCGAACCCATGAGAGCATAATGCTCACCGGATCTCAAGTCCGGCTCCGTTGGCCGCTTGGATACGTGTGCTTGTTTGAAATATAAAAATTTAACCCTTATTCCACAATCGAATCAAAGATACGAGAATCCTCCTAGTCCACAAAAACCACCAATTTAGTGTTTTGAAGTGGAAATTGGTATTAAATCTTTCACTTAAGCATGTTTTAGAATGAATGATAACAACCACCAAAATCTACATATTCGATCAACAGACATAAGTTTTACAAATACAAATCTTCGAAAAGCATTATACCGTTTTGCTACTTTGATGATATGCTTATAGAGCTCAGTTTTTTTGAATTTATTCTTTATCTCTGAATGTGGTTCATCTGAAAATATTGAATTTGTCCAATATTGAGCCATTTTTATAGAAGAAATCAATCCACTTCCTCCTGAAGTTTCCACAAATCCCGCAGCATCCCCTAAAATAACCAATCCTGGTCGTGGAGAAAACTCAGAAATCGGACCCGTCATCGGAATCGCTGTGATTTCTTCGTGAAGAATAGATGCACGTTTGATCATTTCTGAAAATACAGGATATTCGCTCTTGATTTTGACCCATATTCCCATGATTTCTTTAACCGGGGGGATTGGAACTCCTAGTTCATATGCATTATCAGTTTGAATAATAATTCCAGTTTCCAGATTCTTCTCATTTCTTGGAAATAAGAATATGATAAAGGGAGGAAATTTTGGAGCAAAATCCAAAGCCCCCGTAGGAACGAGAAAATATTTGAATGCTTTACTAGAATAATTACCGTTTTTCATAAGGCACTTGATTATAGGAAAATTCACTATTGGTTTCTTTTTACAGTATTTTCTAGAGATTACGCTTGAATGTCCATCACATGCGAAGACTGTATTCCCAAAGACTTCCTGAATGGAACCCTCCGAATGCTTGAACTTTACCCCAACCACAGTGTGTTCGTTAAAAATTGTATCACATACTTCTGCATTCAAAATGAATGGAATCTTCAGTTCTTGAATTTTCTCAGTAAACAATCCGATCCATTGTATCCAATCAAATACGATGCTGGGTGTTCTCCTAATAACTTCTATCATGGTCTCTTTAGACGGCAAAGGGGGAAAGAATTCTCGATTTTTTGTTTTAGATAATGTAATTTTATCCATTACACCTTCTCCGAGAATCTCGTCTAAAATTGGATCTAAATGAAGTGTTTCACCTCGGAGTTCAGCACCAAGTATGGGACCTTTTTCTAATATGATCACGGATTTCCCAAGATTTTTTATAAAGATAGCAGCGGATAATCCCGTAGGACCACCACCAACTATTATTGCATCATATTTGCTAGAAAGGTCCATCACGTGAAATTATAATACCTAAATTAAATATTTATCTTTATCTCGAATATACAATGTCTATGGACGATTTTATCCCAATGATATTTTTTGTCACAACTCCGGACAATAAAACTGCTGTAGAACTAGCAAATGGAATCGTACAACGAAAAATTGCAGCTTGTACCAATATAATTCACAAGATAACAAGTATCTACTGGTGGGAAGGGAAAATCAATACTGATTCAGAAAATTTGATGATTATTAAAACATCAAAAAAGAAATCAGATGATTTGATCGCATTCATAAAAAACAATCATCCCTATAAAGTTCCCGAATGCATAGGAATAAAAATCACCAAAGGTTTGCAACCATATCTTCAATGGATTATGGATTTGACTACGGAGAGATAAAATATTGGTGATGTACATGTCAGTTTTTGAATTGTTCATGTGGATTAATTTCTCTATAATCATTTTTATAATTGGTATCATTTTAAGTGCAAAACTAATGCAATATTTCAGAAGATGGGGGATTTCCAAAGAAGCTAGCAACAATTACGAGGTTAATTTTTACGAAATATTAGTTAACAACACAAAGTTGAATCTAAAATATTATCGCATTAAAAATAACAACCAATCGGAAAATAAAAAATTATTAGTTTTTACTCCTTTCTCTGTGTCATGTAAGCGTTTTTTATATTTTGCAACTGCACTTGCTCTGAATAGCTATGACGTGATATTGGTTGAAAGTAGGCGTTTTATCAAACTTTGTTCAAAATTGCATAATCCGAAGGAACCTATCGTTGAATTGATTCAAAATTTTGCTCCTACATACATCATAGCAGGGGATATGATGTATCCGATATTGGTCAAAACTACCGACCAACTAAATTTGAGATACGTTTTTATTCGTCCAATTTTAGATTACACTGAATTATCATTGTTTCGTAGTATCCCGTTCAGTGGGCGTTGGTTTCTAGTTTTGAGTTTGCGTTTATTCAGAATCAATCAATTTCTAAAGAAATTGGGGACTTCCCACACAATTCGTGATCAAATAAATTCACACATTAATGCAAAATCTTTGATGATTTATCCTAAACTCCCTTTCAGAAAGAAATCTGTAAAAAAAATGCTGAATTATCCAAATAATGAAGTGTATGTGCTTTCCTCGCGATTTTCGTTTCGAAATTACGAAACAATTGTATTTGGGACAATTCTTCGTTTCATTTCATAAGTCGTCTTCTGACAATCACGTTTGTGTCTGCGATTTTTTTTAATTCTTCTTCAAAATTTTGATTGAGACTCAGATCTTTTTTCAAGAAAACCCCCGTTCGCCCGGTTTTGTCTCGTCTTAATAAAACTCGCTTTCGAATTGTGATGATTTTTGGTTGAACAACCATTAGTTTTCGTGCCAGTGCTTCGTTGCCGATTAGGCTCATTTCTCGATGACCAGACTGGTTAGGGATGATTAATGTTAAACTTTTTGTGATTCCCGGAACTCGAGCGTCATTCTGCAGACCTATTTTATCAATTGCTCCTCCAAATCTATAAAAATCCAAGGCTATGTCATTCATGTTCGTCATAAAAAATGAAATAGTTACCGAGTTAGGTAAAAATAAGTGACCTTTTATTGCATCGCCGGGTGTAGCTTGAACAATTTGCTTACCTATTATCTGTAGATCTGCTTTCTCCAACGCGAATTCGATTTTAAAAGATGAGAGTTTATTTAAAATGACTATATCTAAGTCACTGAGTGGATTTATATCTCCTCGGGCAACACTTCCGTAGATTAAATATTGAAAATCTGCTTTTTGCAGTGGTGATGCAATATTTTTTGCAAAATTCCTTATGTTTTTAAAGAGTCCCCATTGTTCTGCATTGTATTCTATTATTCGGTCAATGGGTGAGTATTTTACCTTTGAACGGGGCATGGAACAAAATCCGGAGATGGAACCTTCTCCATGTTTTGGTAATATCTTGTGAATAAAAAACATTGCAGTTCTTGGAATTCCTGGAAGTCATCTCTCAGTAGCAGTCGAATCTACAAGTTCTATAAGTGTAATTAGATCTCTCCTAACGCTTGAAGTTGAATTGTAATAAACGAAAAAGAAAAAATTTCGGGCCTTGAGGGATATTCGGAAAATTATACACTACACGATAATTATCTATCGAACCCCCGACCAACGGATTAAGAGTCCGCCACTCTACCTGTCTGAGCTAAAGGCCCATAAATATTGTAGGGGTTGGTAGAGTAAAAATACAATATTATAGCACCTAAAAAAATTTTATGGAAATATAAAAGATGATTTAGAGAATAGGAGTAAACTCACATACTTCATACAATTCAGCTCTACGGAATGGCAAAATTTCATATAATCCTCCAGATACCTTGTTATCTTTAATTAGACGCATTGAATTTTCATCTTCTGATAGAAACCATGGAAGATCTAAAGATAATTTTCCAGAATCTTCGGTCAAAGCCATCATTGATTTTGGAATTCGGATTTTTCTTCGCAGCTGGGCATATAATCGATTCACTTGATCGATTGTACCGCTTACTCGTAGGAAAATTAATGTCCCGTCTTTAGTAACTTCTTCATACGGGTATTTTATGGATTCTGCTCTACGTTTGTACCGATTACGAAGTTGGGTTCCGTCTTTCAGCGCAACTGAGCAAAAATGCACAGAAATTGTGTATCTGTCAGGAAGTTCCGTGAGAATTTTATAAGCAAGTTCTTTACTTCCCTCTACGGAGGCGATAGAATCCTCTTTAATTTTAAATCCTCTTTTGAGTAATTCTTTATGATTTGGTTCGTTCATCTCGAATTCATTGAAATTTACAAAGTCCACCCCGATATTATCCAAATAATCAATTAAATTCCAAAGATATTCCTCATGTTCTGGAGTAGGAATGACTGGAACTTCTGCTCCGACTCGCATTCCTCTATCTAATGCATATTGGATACGATGAAAATCTTTTTCTGCGGGATGAAACCGAATTTCATCCAGACCCGCTTCCATTAAATCATCCGCAATTAACGGAGTGAAATTAACACCTGAGGTATACAAGTGAATATGAAACGAATCTCCAAATTCATTCTTCAACTCCTCAATGTAAAATAAACTTAACTCCCTCTGGTCTTCATTGAATAATGGATCTCCTCCCGTGATGCTAGCACCGAATGCTTTAATGAGTTTAGCCTCTTCGATGATGTCTTTTGGACCGTTTGCCAGAATCTCATCAGCGAAAATTAAATCACTCCCCTTACGTCGTTCAGAGATCGGGCAGTACCAAGAACATCGCTTTGGATTAGAACATTTTCCTCCAATGAATAAAACCAGTTTTTGACCCCGATGACATAACTGGCACCCTAAAGGGAGAGTTCCCACATATAGGGATCCTGAGTCCGAATTAATTACTGGTCTCTTCATGTTCTATATCATCCGTGTTTTGTCATTTCAAATGGATATAACTTATATTATTTCAGCTAATGGAAAATTTGCAAAAAATTTAGTATACGATATAGTTTCATCCGGGATCATTTAATTAATAGATTCCTCGGATCAAGAATTCGGGCCCACGGGGATTTGAACCCCGGACTAACAGGTTAAAAGCCTGCTGCGCTCCCTGACTGCGCCATGGGCCCTTATCTCTTCCAAGATCAAGGTTCCGAATGAAATATTATCTTAACTAATATTCTTAACTTACATGTATTGATTTGGTCGAAGAATTATAAATGTGTTAAAAAACCTCCCATTTTTAAAAAACTTATCGCTAATTCACTCTACGGAATAAATACAGTTGTAGGTTCTCGTATTTCCAAAGCCGATCTGAAATGCGTGCGTGATTAGAGATTATTTTAGTTATATTTTTTAAGAGGCACCTTTTTATCTCAACGTACATTAATTATACACGTAGTAAATAGACAGACACGTAAAACCTTATATATTATAAACCAGAATTGTCTTTGTCTTATCTTTTACATTTTACTTCAAAAATCATCAAACCGATAAATGATTCACATTTTCGTAATGATCTAAAGGTAGAGATAAAATAGGGGTAGATTTCATTCGTGGGCAATATTACCCATTCTATGAACTGTTCTGGTGGTCAGTTCCGACTTTATAACTTTTCACAATCGTAATTATTATATAGTCGGTTGATCGTAATGTATGTTGCCAATAAATCTTTATGAAGTTGTTAATAGATCTATAGCATGAGCAACTTCAGATGGGTATTACTAAGGGTCTATTTATGGTGCTTTATATGCTCCAAAGATCTCGAAAAATACCACCTAATTATCATGAACGGAAATCCAGGTTGGATTTTTGGAGCATGCAATTGATATAAGATGTAAAGGTAATTATTGAAAGCTAAAAATAGGTCGAAAACAGAAAAATGATTAATCCATACACCAATTATGACGACGAAATGGGTGAAGACGGCGAACCAACCAAGTGTTGCGACAATCCGGACATCGGCGTTTCGGGAGACGGTCTTAATGTATGCAGAAATTGCGGGCTCACATTCGGACAATCCTTCGTGAGTCAAGAACGTAGAGCATACACTGCTGAGGAAGTGAAACAAAGACGCCGAACCGAACCACGTTTGAGAAGTTATGGTCCTCGTACCGTGATTTCAATCGTGAAAACCGATGCCAAAGGGCGACAACTTGCAGCCAAAAAACAAGCTTTATTCGCTCGATTGAGTAAAATTCAAGGTTCTCTCATTAATAGTATCGAACGGAATTATTGGGAAGCAAAGCCGAAACTTAAGGCACTTGCAACTAAACTAAATGTTCCGGATTATATTATTGAGACTGCATGGAAAATCTATTCAGAAGTAGCAAAGCAAAAATTAACAATGGGACGTTCCATTGAGGCTTTTGTTTGTGCATCATTGTATGCATCCATTCGAATTCATGATTTTCCACGATTACTCGAAGAACTCACCGAGGTAGCTATGGTTCAACTCCGAAGTGTTCATCGCTCATTGGGTCTTATTGTGAGAAGTGTACTTCCAGTCTTGGGACTGAAATATCGTCCTATCTCACCAGAACCATTGATCTTTCGATTCGGAAACGAACTCAGTCTCAGCATCAAGGTGCAAAAAGAAGCTGCAAATCTGTTACGGGCTGCATGTCGAACAGGGTTGAAAGTCATGGGAAAAGATCCCAAAGGTCTTGCAGCAGCTGCGTTATATATGGCTGCAAAGTCTACACCAGAGAGAAAAACCCAGACCCAGATTGCAGATATCGCTAAAGTTACTGAAGTTACTTTGCGAACGCGAGCTAAACAAATTAAAGAGCATTTGTAAAACCCATTTCTTTTTTTAAACTAACTTTTTATTTCTAAAATTCACACTTTTTCTTTCTTATTTAGAATTTTCTTTATGATACGAGAAAATTAAAAAGAGTGAACAAAAGTTAAATGTCGGCAATTATCCTTTAGCAACTGCTAAAGGAACTAACCTTACAACTTTTTTCACAATTCCGAGGTCATGAGACACCTGTACCACTTGATCTATGTCTTTATAGGCGTCTGGTGCTTCAGCTGCAATGACTTTATCCGAAGCAGCTTTTATAGAAATCCCCATCTTATTTAGTTCCTTCCGTACTTCACTTCCCCAATGCTTCTTCATAGCTTTCGTACGGGAAAGTTCTCTACCTGAGCCATGTGCGGAAGATCCGAAGGAAATTTCCATTGATTTAGGTTGTCCCACGCATAAATACGATGCAGTCCCCATACTTCCTGGGATCAGAACGGGTTGTCCTACGGATTTATATTTTTCCGCAACATCAGGGTGATTTGGTGGAAATGCTCTTGTAGCACCTTTCCTATGTACGTTTAATTTCATTCGTTTTCCATCTACATCATGTTCCTCTTTTTTCAAAATATTATGACAGATATCATAAATTAGATGCATATCCATGTCTTCTGGGTCTTTTTCAAATACCTTTCTAAATGATTCGCGTACCCAATGAGTAATCATCTGTCGATTCGACCAAGCAAAATTCGCTGCAGCACCCATTCGTATAAAATAGTCTTCAGCTTCTTTCATATTTCCCATTACACAAGCTAATTGACGATCGGGAATACGTATATTGTACTTTTTTATTGCATATTCCATCTCTGTAAGGGAATCTTGACAAATCTGATGGCCCATCGCTCGTGAACCCGTATGAACCATTACTGTAACTTGCCCTTCATTATGGATCCCGAATACTTTCGCAATCTGTGGTTCAAAAATCTGTTCTACTTTTTGCACTTCCACAAAATGATTTCCACTTCCTAAGGATCCAATTTGAGTTATGCCTCTACTTTTTGCCTTCTTAGATACTAAATTGCTGTCAGCTCCTTGCATTGCACCATTTTCTTCGCAATATATTTTGTCTTCTTCCCATCCATATCCATTTTGGATAGCCCAATCAACTCCAGTATTTAAAATTTTATCTAAATCCGAATGGGATACTCGTAATTGTCCTTGAGACCCAAGACCACTTGGTACCTCCTCAAATAATCGATTAATTAATTGTGGGATGGTAGCTATAATGTTTTTGGATTGTAAATTGGTTCGGATTAGACGAACTCCACAATTTATATCATATCCTACACCTCCTGGACTAATAGCGCCTTCGAGTAAATCTGTACCTGCAACTCCACCAATACAAAACCCATATCCTTGATGAGCATCACTCAAGGCGATAGCGTACTTTTTAATACCCGGGAGACACGCAACATTGCTAATTTGATCCAGAGTTTTATCTTGTTTGATCTTTCTGAGTAAAAATTCATTAGCATATACTCTAGCAGGGACAAGCATATCGAATTTCTGTATATCATCATGAACTTTTACGACTTTGCTTTGCTTTGAGATCTCATAGATATTATCGTCAATTTTCTCAATTTGCATTTTTTTTGCCTTTTTATGAATTTAATATTGCGATCAATCCATCGAATTTGAAAAATCTTCCCACTAAGTCTTATAGATTACAATTTCCCAGAATTTTTATTGAAAGCGATGAGGATTTTTTTAGGAACAAAATACCTATTATAATTATACTAATAAAAATTGGAATAGAGTACATTTATATCATCAAATTCCTATTGAAAATCCAAGTGAATCATATTGATCCATTCTGTCTACGTCATCCATCAAGTTACTGGTATATGTGTCATCTATCGGAAATATGGCACTATTGAGTTCAACGAAGATTTGATTGCGGGATTTCTCACTGCCTTGGGTGATTTCTCAAAAGAGGTTACTCGAGGAAAAGGTAATCTCAAAATCCTTGATATGGTCGTTTATAACATTCATCTTGTGTTTAAAAATAGAATTTTGGTCGCAGCCGCCAGTGATAAGAAAGATTCAAAGGAAATTGCTCAAAATAAATTAGAGATTATTCTCAATCAATTTATTGATCGATATCTTCATATATTTGAAGATTGGAAGGGAGATGTTCGAATTTTTGAAGAATTCGACGAATACATCGATTATACACTCAGAAATGGGAAAGCTGCAGAAATACCGAGAACATTGCCATTATTACGCATATTCGATAAAGACTATAAAAAAGCACAAAAAGCTCTGAAAAAAGGAGCTACATTAGGAGAAGATATACTTGAAGAAAGCGTATCAGTCGAATGGAAAAATAAAAGATTACCGGAACAAGTAATTAAACAAGGAATGTTAACGGAAAATGAATATAAAATCGCTCATTTATGCGATGGATCTAAGGATATCAATGAAATTGCAGAAGAAATTGGAATCACCTTTGAATCAGCGCAATTAGTGATCGATAAACTTGATCGTTTAGATATGATTAAACTTGTTAGATTGTAAATCTTCTTTCTCAATTTTTTAATTCAATAAAATCCATCCTTGTTTATGCCTAACTTTTATGAATTCAAAGAACACCCCGCAGACATTCAAGTACATGCGGTGGGGAATACTTTAGAAGAAGCTATCGAGCAGGTAGTTATTGGAATGATGGATATAATGACTTCAGTAGAGACAGTCGATACTAAAATCTCAAAACAGATTAAGGCATCTGCCCCTGATCTTGAAATGTTAGTTGTGGATTATCTCACCGAATACTTGTTTTTTTTTGACACTGAACAATTACTGTTTTCGAAAGTTAAGGTATCACCTATTGAATTCGATGAACATACTCAAACATACCAACTTAATTCTGTTTCAAATGGAGAGTCTTTTGATTCGAGCCGCCATGAAATGAAAACAGAGATAAAAGCAGTAACCTACTCATTTCTCGAAATTCAACAAAAAAAAGAAAAATCTGAAATTTGGATTATATTTGATTTGTGAGGAACATTATTCCATGGGTTTCGTAACAGCCTTTAAGTTTTCCCACATTGCATTTACTTCGTCGCGTTCTTTCTCAAGTTGTTCGCCCTTCTTTTGGAGATCCTTTTTCTTTCGATTGTATTCCCGTTCCAAATCTTTAAGTTTCATTTCCGTGGATGCAATTTTTTCTGCAGCAACCATTTTATTTTTTGCAGCTTCGATCTTTAAACCAGCATCTACTACTTTACGACGTATTTTGGCTATGTCTACCATGATATCTGCATATTCCATTCGTTTTTCTAATAACGACTTCTTTTGGATAGCTAAATCTTTCAACTTATCGTAATATTTTTCTTTTATATCAATTGCACTATCCAAATGACGGACATATTCTTTGTTATCTTCGACTTCATCTTTGGAAATTCCAGAACGGTCTTCTCGGCTTAAAATCTCTAATTGTTTACTGAGATCTCGCAATTTTCTAACGAAAATCCCCATAAATCGTGTATAATCTCCATATTGATCCGCTAATTTTTTTTCTGCACTTGCAATTGATTTTTCACGATTACTCATTTGTTTCATCATATGAGCAATCTCAATTTCGAGTGCACTCAACATTTTCTCATCTTCATGAGTAACAATCGGCATACGGTTTTATCACATCTTTTATATTTTCATAAGGAAAAGATCGGTATTATTTTTGTAATCTTTCACCTATACTTGATAACTATGACATAAAATAAAGTAATAAATACTTGTAAAAATTTTTGAGTTATTCACTAAGAGCTCTTCTCTTTTTGAATAACTCTTTCAATTCACCCATAATGGATGAACGCAAGGAAATTGGATTTGCGGGAGCTTGTGGTCGGGGGGCTGGGGCTCCTGGAGGTGGGGGGGGTGCTCCTGGTACTCCTGCTCCTCCAGATCTTGGAGCAGCCGTTCCCGGAGAGATGGTCGCACCCGAAGCGATTTGTGCTTCTAATGTAGCAACTTTGGATTGTAGATGATTTATCTGGGAGTTCATTTGAGAGATTATCGAATCCACTCTCTCAGGGATACTCATTATTACTATCATCATCTTCTCGATAACTTCCGAAAGTCCCTCTACTTGTTCTCGAAGTGGAGCTTCTCTCATGGAGTTTAATACTGCGTTAAATTCATCTGCCATTTAAAAACATCCTGTATTGTTGTCGTTTTCCTTTTTTATATTATCCAAAATTAAATTATATCTAAACTATATGTATATTATATTGATTTATCTTTAATAAGTTAGCAAAGCCAAAGAAACTAAAAAGGGGGTTATATCAATTTTTTTATTCAAGATTTCCTTCATTTCTACAGATGTTCGGGATAAAATTTTATTCTTTGATCTAATACGTGCAAATCTGGAGTTATCTAATTTCAATAATACTTCCTACTCCGACACCATCGGAGTTAACATCTCGGTAAAACATCTCTACGATCAAAACGAACAGATTGCAAAGATCATCATCTGGGATATATCACCTCAGAAATTCTTTCAGTGGGTTCGCCCATTATTCTTTAATGGCTCTATAGGGGCAATCGTTCTCCATTCAGATAATTCTGCTGAAGGGGTATCTCATACTGTAAAATTAATTCGGGAATTTCGAAAACATGCCTTTTTAAAATATCTGGTTATCCTCACAAAACCCTTCGAGATTGACATTCCTATTAAAGAATTGGTAGCAGAAGCACAGGATCTCGGATTCGAAATCAGGTACTTTGATATAGATGAATCTTATAACTCCGAAAATCTACCTTCTGAGCAAAATTGTGCGGAAATTTATCAAAATCTGAGGAAATTTTATGAAACTATTATCCTAGATCTATTCTCAGATGCAGTGAGTAAAATTCCTAAGAATGCCTATAATATTACTGAATTTCGGGATATCTATTTCGACACTTTAGAAGAATATGATAATTCTTTAAAAAAAATGTATGAAATTTTAGATAGGTTAGGATTTGCTCATGATCATCGCAATATATATGTTGATATTGAAGAAGGCTTATTTTCTATTAATATTTTCACTGGTGCTTGCTATTTTCATTATCCGCATTCTTGTACTCAGCAGACAAAATATTTATGTTTGGAACCTGCAATTAAAGATTTTTCAGGATGGTCAAACATTATGTATTTACCGAAGACTTTTATGCTCTCGATCGCCAAAGCTTTCTATCTTCTTGAACACGATTTCGATAATATTGTGCTTGACCAATTGGAAGAAATAAAAAAGAAATTAATGTAATCTATCTATTAAATCAAGTACTTTGGCTGCTTGATCCCGAATATGGGAAATGCTGTCTCCACTTGAAGAAAAAATTGATTTCGCAGTACCATGTATCGATGACAGAATAATCTTATTCGGAATTGCCACAATTCCCATTAAAAGAAGAAAAACTTCTTGAATCAGCTGTGTTTTGACTCTTATTTGCTCTTGTTTCTCTTCCTCAGAGATTTTGCTTTTTTCATTTCCATCGCCGAAAATTCTATCAACTTCCATTTCTTCCCAAATATTTGATTTTAATCCATCAAAATTCACCCCTAAGTCTAATAGTGCTTTCTTAATCCCTTCATAGAAAAGTTGAATCATTTCTTCTGGTGGAATTTCATTAAATTTGTCTAAAATCTCAGGCGGAGCTATATCAGTAAGTAATTCTATAATGGTAGCTTTGTAATCTTGCACAATATCTAGAGGAAGGGTTAATTCGGTCACTTTGATGGAATTATTATATAAATGTCCGATAAGTTTGGCAATAGCTTCCTTTTCACATGTTTTCTCAATTATTCTTCCGTTTTCGTTGAATATATGAACCAAGAGAAATCCTATGATTCTTATTACATCCTTTTCATAATTTTTGAAATATTCCATAAATTCATAAGAACTCATTTCCATTTTTTCTTCTATTACTATAACTAATTGCTTTTTGATTGCATCCAATGGTCTGGATAAAATATCATCAGCATTATCGAAATCAGAATCCATAAGAAAAGGTCTTTTCAAAGCTGAATCTAGCTGCTGTATGTCTTGATTCAATTCTGACTTATGTACAATATGACATTTGAGTTCCAAAACATCATCTCCCCTACAAAAGCACTTCGTTTCTTGCATCAAAATTCGATAATCATTTTTTTTCAATTCCAAAATGAAATTAGCTGTTTCTTCAAGCATACCGACTAAACCAGTTGCATAAAAACTTTCTTCTGGTTGAATTTTATTACAATCAACAGAATCTAACGGAGAAGAACCATACCCTCCACATATAGGGCATTTAGAGATCCGAAAAATTAGATCGGGATATTTTTCTCCTTCTCGAGGGATTTTCTGTAATTCATATTCATCTAATTTGGTTCCAAAAATAACGAACCAGATTATATCCAATGTTTCCATTACCCTAACTGGATCATTAGGAAACATACGTAAGACAGTCATTTGTCGACGGGCAGATTCAAAAGTTCCATTTAATCCAATCATCTTTAATATCTGAGAGGCTTGTGTCTCGTTTCCCGTTACTTCTACGATTTCTTTATACATTTCTCGATACAGAAGCGTGAAAAATAATAAATTTACACTGCGACCAAAGAATTTTGCAGTGCGCCCTACTAAAAATCGAAATACCATTGGTTTATTCCTCCCGTTCTTTAATTTGGTAGGTATGAATACAAGAAAGATCCCCCAAAGCTACTGATTTTATGACAGACGATCTCTCTATGTGATGTCCATATTTTTCACAGATTTTCGAAATCATAGACACAACAACCCAACAAGGTGAAATTGAAAGATCTTCACGCTTATATTTACATAAAGGGCATTTTTTATCTTCCACAATCACTTCATGAGATTCATTCTTGATGTCAATTTTGCTCTCAAAAATATTCGTGTAAATATTTTCTATCAACTCTTCAACAGAAGAACCAAAGAATTTTTTCTCTACTGCAATAGTTTCAGCAATATTTTTACCCATCCGTTGTAATTTCTGTTGGATATCCGAATCACCTATCCCTCTACTCATTAAAAACCGCAGGAAATGGTATAGATTATTTCTCATTTGATTCATAGTTGCTGTCTTACCAGCAAGCTCTATTCGTGTATAATTTGGCATTATATGGATGTCCTTTTGATAATACCACTTAGCGATTGCAAAATTAAAGTTTTAGTGTTGTCTTTATCGGTCCAGAGATAGGGACTGCTATCGCAATTCCTACACATACCTGTAATAAATTAAATGGCATCTCCGAATACGCAGTAGCAATTCCAATAATAAAAGTACCATAGATCAGATACCCGATAATCATGAAGATACCACCAACAAACATAGCTATAATTTTCAATGAAATTCGGGAATCAACGAATACATATATCAAAATTATACTAAGCAAATTTATTCCCGCGATACCGGACCAGAATATGTACGTAAATTTTATATTAAACACATATAAATCTTTAAATCCGCTAATTTCAGCTGGTCCGATGTAAAAAATAAACCCTACTGAGAGAATTATTATGGTAATTATAATAGCAATGAAAATTACTGTAACTGTTTCTCTGGTTTTACTATTCCGTTTCTCTTGAACATTATGTGCTATCTGCATTAGTTTTTGATATAAAAATCCGACAATTAGCGCCTCTACTCCTTTTATAACAAGAGTACCAAGTGCATAATGAGTGTAAGTTAAAAAAATATCCGCTAAAGCAGCTCCAACGCCGCTGGATATCGCACCAATGTACGGTCCAAATAAAATGGCGGTAAGATACACCATTGATTCCCCGATATTAAAAAAACCATTAGACAAAGGGAGATATACTGTAAAAACAACGGTCACTACTGTATTTAAACCGATCATTATTGCTGTAATCGCTATATGCAAAATAATCTGTTTCGTAAATCCTTTTGCGGGAAATACTACTCTCTGTTGGTTCTCATTTGTATTCTGATCTTTATTTGCGTTTTTCGAGTTTTCCATCGAGATCACATAAAAGAGTACCTAGAGCAATTTGATTTTTTTGGTAAGACACATATTAATAATGAAAAACTAGCCAAATGTAAACATGCGGATGCTTATGAAAAATAAACAAAGTACTATTGAACAAAAGATTAGTGCATTAATTAATGAATTGGTAGAGAGTACAACACAAAATCCTAAAGATAATTCCAAAATCGATTCTATTTTAGATAAACTTCATACTATCAATACTTGGCAGATCATAGATCCTATCAAATCGGTCCTAGATATACCTGAATATCCGATCCGTGTAAAGCAAGATCTTTTGGCATTGGTAGGAAAAGTTCAGGACCCGCGAGCTGTCTCCCTACTGGGTTCATATCTAGAGAGTTCGAATCCAAAACTACGTAATATGGCGATAAAAACATTAAGTTTTATAAAAAATCCTAAAGTTACTTCTTATCTGCTTAACGTGGTTACAAATGAAGAAGATAAATGGACAAAGATCTTCGCAATTCATGGGTTAACAAAAAACACCTCACCTAAAGTGGTTCAACCGTTAGTTCAATTATTAGGTGATACTGAGGAAGAAGTTCGAAAAGAAGCGATTAATGCATTGAATAAAATAAAACTGGATATCGTTGATGATATATTAATCGATGCTCTCAATTCCCAAAATAGATATATTCAATTAGGGTCCGTCAGTTTATTAGGAATGAGAAGAGTTAAAAAATCGACACAATCCTTAATAGAATTGCTCGGAAATGAAGACCTTCGACTAAATCTTCTTACATGCAATTCACTATCCCAAATTTCAGATTCGGAATCAATAAAATCTCTTTTAGAATATGCATCTAACGAGGAAACAAATACTAACCCTTACATCTTATGCATCCAAAAAATGGATAAGAAAATCATTCCCTCATTAATTGATCTGTACACGCAAGCCAAAGATGATCAACTCATTTCCTTAATTGAATATATTTTATCTAAACGGGGATTTGAAACACATGAAGAGATTATAAATCGAAAATTACACGAGAAGGATCTGGAAGTAAAAGAAAAATTACAAAATTTATTGAATAGAATAGATATCACATCAAAAAAGCAGGAATAAGAGCAACAATGGCCCATTTTTGACTATAGATTACCATATACTCCAAAAATTTTCGAATTTCTTCAATTCTCTCTGGTTCCTTGATTAAATATTCACAAAACACTTTTGGTCCAATAGCAGCGAGATATCCATTAAGATTGTTTTCCCTTTTTATTAACAACCATAAGGGTGCATCATTTTCTTTGTTGCTAGCTAATATTAATATCATAGGATTATTCGTCCAATCTTTATCATTAGGATCAGTTATTTTCTGAATGGATTTCTCCACGGAATATGCTTTGTTTAGTTTTATTTCTTTGATAAGATCATCAAAATAGTTGCGTCTGATTAAGATATATTCTCCAAGTACGGCATTTCCGTCATAAAGGTTGAAAGAATGACCCGAGCCAGAATTAGAACGGATTTTTACTGTCCATGATTTTTCTGGGAATTTTTTACTCATTTTGATCTCGCATTAATTATATTAAATATAATATTTATTGTGTATTTGTGTATCATTTGTGTGATGTGACTTAAATCTCATTTGGAAACCGATTCAATATGACTAATGACATAAAAATCGAATTTTCAACTGGCATTCCACCTTTAGATAAATTATTGCAAGGGCTTATGCCTGGGGACAATGTGGTGTTTAAAGTGGATGATTTAGAGGATTTCATTCCATTTGTTCATCGGTTCGCAATCCAAGCACAGAACGATAAGAAAAAATTGGTTTATTTCCGTTTTGCACAGCATGATCAACTGATTCCCGAAAACGTGAATGCAGAAGTAATTCATTTAAACCCTAAGAAGGGATTTGAAAACTTTATCTCGGAAATTGTGGATACAATCGACGATATTGGGGAAGGATGCTATGTATTTGATTTATTAACTGATTTAACTGTATCTTGGTACTCTGATGTAATGGTTGCCAATTTCTTCAAATTAATCTGCCCCTACCTCTATAAACTTCCTACTATCGGGTACTTTACTTTATTACGCAATCGACACGAAGAAAATACTATTCGAGATATTCAAGAAACAGCTCAATTGATATTCGAGATCTATAAACTGGATGACCACACACGGGAATTTCTTTATATTCATCCTCTAAAAGTATTTAATCGCTTTACGCCCAATCTCTATGCACTTCATAAATGGATAAGAAATTCTGGTGAATCAGATCAACTGCAGTGTATCGTAGAATCATCTTTTATTTCAAAAATATTAGCCGAATCCTATCACCCTTTCTCAGAACGGGTTAAACAACGCGGCAATTGGCATTTAACATTTAAACTAGCAGAAGAAGTAGTGGAAAAGTTACTGGATAAAGATTCTCCTATCAAAGTTTCAGCTTCCCAAGCAGAATCGTTAAAAAATGAACTCCTAAAGATGATTATGGTAAAGGGACACTTACTTTTCGTACTTGCAGTTAATTATTTCAACTTAAATGATCTTGTGTATAAGATCGGGAATAGATTAATCGGTACGGGCTCTATAGGCGGTAAAGCCATAGGAATGCTCATAGCTCGAAACATATTAAAACGATATCGAAAATGGAGAGATCTATTAGAAGAAGTAGATTCTTTTTACATTGGAACAGAGGTTTTTTATACATATTTAATCAGAAATGATTGTTGGTGGCTCAGAAGGCAATTATGCAATACAGCTACATTTCTTGACGGGCAAGATAAGGCGAGAGAACGAATATTGAGAGGTAATTTTTCTAAACAGATATTGGAAGAATTTGATCGCCTATTGGAATATTTTGGACAATCACCAATAATTGTTAGGTCCAGTAGTTTACTTGAAGACGCATACGGAAATTCATTTTCAGGTAAATATGAAAGCATTATTCTCTCAAATCAAGGCACTCCTGAAGAACGAAAACAAAAATTTGTAGATGCTATACGAAAAGTGTATGCGTCTACCGTAAGCACAGATGCATTGACATATAGAAAGGAACGAAATTTACTCGATCAGGATGAAGCTATGGCAGTTTTAGTTCAAAGATTATCTGGATCTGAGTATGGGAATTATTATTTTCCCCAAGCAGCGGGTGTTGGGTATTCCTTTAATCCTTATGTATGGGATCCAAAAATTGATCCCAAATCTGGCATTTTACGCCTAGTAATGGGATTAGGAACCAGAGCAGTAAACCGAACGGATGACGATTATACAAGAATTACTCCTTTAAATCAACCAGAACTTAGACCAGAACACAATTTTGATCAAATTCGAACTCATTCTCAGAAAAAGATCGATGTTGTGAATCTGAAAACTGATAAATTTACTACGGTACATTTTGAAAAAAAAAACATCGATTTAACCAATTTTCCGATTGAATTATACGCAGAGAAAGATCCTTTAGTAGAAAACTTGGGTTTTGAATTAGATGATGATAAAAAACCTTTTCCATGGGTTTTGACTTTTACTGAGTTATTAAAAACTAATTTTCCCAAGGATATGAAAGAAATGCTGAAAATATTAGAGGACGCCTACCAAACACCCGTAGATATAGAATTCACTGTAAATTTCGTAGATAAAAGTAAATATTTCATAAATCTCTTGCAATGCCGTCCCTTACATATCGAACAAGAAATATTAGACATCGACCCACCGAAAAAAGGTATTCCCGAAGACCATATTTTGTTTCGAACATCTGGTCCAATATTAGGAGCAAGTCAAGCCGTAGATATCGATTACATAATATTTGTCGTCCCTCGAGTATATGGAAAACTCAGCATGAGTGAGAAATATGAAATTGCTAGAATGATTGGGAAAATAAACAATAAATTACCTACAGAGGATAAAAAAGTAATGTTAATCGGTCCTGGAAGATGGGGTACTTCCTCTCCCAGTTTAGGAATACCGGTAAACTTTGCAGAAGTTAGTGGGGTCTCTGTAATCGGAGAGATTGCAGAAATGCACGAAGGGTTGGTTCCCGATATTTCCCTGGGTACTCATTTTTTCAATAACATTGTCGAACTTGAAGTACTATATTTTGCGATTCAAAAATTAGATGAGGAGGATAATCTACTAAATCATGAATTTTTCGATAAAACACCTAATTTTCTTCATCAATTTTTACCCGATGAAGAAAAATGGGAACATGCTATCAAGATAATTGATATAAATCAGTTGAAAAGTGTTCGTAAAATCAAAATTCACATGAACTCGTTTTCTCAATATGGATTGTGTTATTACAAATGATGAGCTTTGAGAACCAGTTAGACTAGAATAAATCACGAATTAAACATTTATATTAATCATTATCTAACACAATACCACGATCTTGATCGGTTTTCAATTATGACGGATTATATAAGTCAAATATATGAAGCGGTTGTAAAGAAAAATCGCTCACAACCTGAATTTCATCAAGCTGTGAAGGAAGTTCTTGAAAGTCTTAGACCAGTCATTGATGGAAGCAAAGTATACCAAGAAAATAGCATCTTGGAACGATTAGTAGAACCAGAACGTCAAATTATTTTTCGAGTACCGTGGGTAGATGATAAAGGAAAAATACAAGTAAATCGAGGATTTCGGGTTCAATTTAATAGCGCAATAGGCCCCTATAAAGGGGGCTTACGCTTTCATCCAAGTGTGTATATAGGAATCATTAAGTTTTTAGGATTTGAACAGATTTTCAAAAATTCTCTTACTGGCTTGCCAATGGGTGGGGGGAAAGGAGGTTCCGATTTTGATCCTAAAGGAAAATCAGAATATGAAATGATGCGATTCTGTCAATCCTTTATGACGGAGTTATATCGGCACATTGGGGCAAAAGTGGATGTCCCTGCTGGAGATATCGGAGTTGGTGGGCGAGAAATCGGGTATTTATACGGGCAATTCAAACGAATTACTCAAACTTTTGAAGGTGTCTTTACAGGGAAAGCCCTTGAATGGGGGGGTAGCCGAGTACGACCTGAAGCCACTGGGTATGGGGCAGTCTATTTTGCTCAACAAATGCTTAAAGTTAAAGGAACTGACATCAATGATAAAATCTGCTGTGTATCTGGTTCGGGCAATGTGGCGCAATACACAGTAGAAAAAATAAATCAATTAGGTGGAAAAGTAGTTACAGTGTCAGATTCCAGTGGATCGATCTATGATCCTGATGGAATTAGCAGTGAAAAATTAGATTTCCTCTTTGAACTAAAACAATTTCGAAGAGGACGAATTAAGGAATATGCTGATGAATTTAATGTAGAATATCGCCCAAACAAGAGACCGTGGGACATAAAATGTGATCTGGCCTTTCCAAGCGCAACTGAGAATGAGATTGATAAAAATGATGCTCAAACACTAATTGATAATGGGGTTATTGCGGTCACTGAAGGCGCAAATATGCCATCTACTTTAGAGGCTACTGAACTCTTTTTGCAAAACAAAATTGCATTCGGTCCTGGAAAAGCTGCCAATGCTGGAGGAGTAGCAACCTCGGGGCTGGAAATGGCTCAAAATGCCACCTTTATGCAATGGAGTCGAGAAGAAGTGGATAGTCGATTACATGAAATAATGGTGAATATCCATCAGACTGCATACGAATTCAGCAAAAAATTTGGGGAGCCCGAAAATTATGTAATGGGCGCTAATATTGGGGGTTTCATAAAAGTAGCTAGAGCGATGTTGGCACAAGGACATTGGTAGAAATAACATTAAATAAAAAATTGTATTAATATATGTCTTTTCTTTAAGATAGCGAAAAATAGCGTGACTTCGAAAGGTCACTCTTCCATCAAGTTAGGGATCCGAGTTGTTTTTTCTTGAGAATATTTAATAAACCCTCCGAGCTCGTTTTTCAGTAAATCTCGAATTGCTACTCGAATTGCCTCACTGCGATTTGGATATGCATCCGCCGCGATTAATTGATTAATTGCGTCCAAATAAGCTTCTGGAATATGCACTGTTATAAGTTTCATGATTCTTCATTCCTATGATTATGTATATTGAATTGTGTTTTCTCTGTAATCCACAAGTATCATTAAGATATTAGAGAATACGTATCATTTGGGAATATACATTTTGTCGACAATCTAAATTTTAAACTTAAAGCAAATGATCGTGGATTAATGTCTTTCTTTTTACCATTTACGGGATGATCTCTACAGAAGTGTAATCATAATGTTTTTATGGATTAGAAGAACATCTAAAAAAACAGTGAACAATTATGGCACGAAAAAAAATTCTTAGAGAGCATCACCGACAGCCATTGGGGACAACCGTCGCATTTGGCTTAGGTGCCATGACAGATCAAATGTCACATCAAATGTTCCAATTTTTGATTTTTGTATATTATTATTCGGTAATTGGTATCTCAACTCAAGCATTAGCACTAGGTTTTTTTATTTTCGCTATATGGGATTCGATTAATGACCCGATTATGGGCCCGATTTCGGATAGAACAATAACCAAATTCGGAAGACGCAAGTTCTGGATTTTAATCATAACTATTCCCTTTGCCCTCGTGAATTTCTTCCTATTCTTCTTCCCAGGTCTGCAAACTCAAAGTGAACTGATTAAAACGATATATTTCATCGGTATCATAATGTTTTATGATCTCTTTTACACAATCTTTTCCACTAATCAGCTTGCCCTTTTTCCAGAGATGTTTAAAACTGAACGTGAACGAGGTCGTGCAAATATGTGGAAAAATATCATGACAATTGTGGGGGTTTTAATAGGATTTGTATTGCCGACAATTTTTATCGGAGGAAATTTAGCACCAGAGGGATCAATTGATCAATCTTTTATCTCCAAATATTGGATTACGGGAGGGGTAGTTGCGCTTTTAGTCATCATTGGGGGTTTTATGTTCTATAAATTTGGGATGAAGGAAGATTCAATAGAAATTGTAGAAAAACGAGAAGATCCTAGTATATTTCACTCCCTCAAAATCGCATTTAAGAATAAAGCATTTATCTTGTTCATTACAGCGAATTTATTCAATTGGTTTGTGTTTAAACTCCTAACAACCGTCATTCCTTTATATGGACAATTTGTGTTGGGAATAGAAGCGGGGGATTTCACCCTCACTCTTATGTTGCTCGTTGCATTCCTGAGCGCTACCGCATTTTTCCCTCTGATGCGTTGGTTAGGGAATAAAATTGGAATGCGGAATGCATTTATCGTTGGAGAATGTGTCTGGATTGCAGCATTAATTCCTTTTGCCTTTTTACAAGACGGAGGGGTCTGGCTTGGTTTACCGCACACTACATGGGCCATTCTCTTCATGGGTTTGAATGGAGTCGGCTTGAGTGCCGCGATGTTCTTTGTAGACATAATTATGGGCAATATTATCGATGAAGATGAACTGAATCAAGGAACCCGCAGAGAAGGTGCATACTACGGGGTAAATGCTTTAATTAATCGTTATTCCACTATTCTCAGCATCGGAGCGATAGCTATAGTATTTAGTGGACAGGGATGGGATAGATATTTAATCAATCCAAGTGAATTAGAATCATTTGCTTTGGTGCAAGGAGTAAGATGGTTAATGGCAGGCTTTACAATCGGTGGTATAATCTTAGTCATCTTGTTTCTAGCATTATTTCCTCTACATGGGAAGCGATTGGAAAAAGTAAAACGAGAAATTGAATTAAAACACACTGTTCAGAATTAATGCCTGTTTTATCATCCTAACTTAATTATCTTTCTTCTTTTTCTTTCTTTTTGGTAATTCGATTAGTTCTAGTAATAATCCAGATTGCTTAGTCGAATCTAAATATGCCCATTTCGTCCGCATATATTCCCCACGTGCAATTAATTCTACACCCGCAATAGAATATTTTTGCACTTCGCTCTCTAAATCCTCCACATATATGGCAATATGGTGGATTCCCCCGTTTGGATTCTTTTCCAGAAATTCGCTATGTGCGGACTTCCCGTTTATAACTTGTATCAATTCGAGCTGGATTCCACTTAAAAATGCAAACCCTGTTTTAAGCTGAAAACTGGTTTGTTTTCCATGGAGTTCACAAGTTTCAGCTTCCCTAGGAAGGACATTAAAAGGTCCTAATCCCATTACTTCTTCGAAAAATTTAATTGTTTTTTCCATATCCGGTACTACAATTCCAATTTGACTAATTTTTTCGATCATCTAACCACCAGCGTTCTGTTACTGTAATTCTTTAAGACAATTTTTCAAGCAGAGTTCAAAGCGATCACAAATGAGATTCGCTTCCTCTTCATTAATAATCAATGGAGGCTTGATTTTTAATACATTTCGAACCATTTCTCCCGAGGGTTTGACAATTGGCATCATTCCTTGGAAATAGATTGCTTGTTTCCATCCCTCCTTTTTCATTGCTTCAGAGAGGTCCGTAAAGGGTTCTCGTGTTTTGGGATCTTTTACGAATTCAATACCAATGAACAAACCCGGTCCCCGAACATCCCCTATTTGTGGATAAGTTTGCTGTAATTCCAATAATCGTTGTGTGATAAGTTGTCCCATTTTTCGCGCATTCTCCGGTATTGCGTGTTTTTGCATAATTTCTAAAACTACTAAACAAGCTGCCATTGGGACTGGTGTAGATGAAAAGGTGCTATGCTCTTCAGCTTCAGAAAACTGTTTATATTTATCAGAAACTAATAATATCCCTAAGGGATATCCTCCCCCTGCAGCTTTTGCTAAGGTCATCATATCAGGAGAAACATCTAATTCACCTATTTTGTTATAATAATCGGTGGCAAACATATATCCCGTCCGACCAAATCCCGTTTGGAATTCATCATAGATGATTTGAATTTTATTTACTTTGCAAATCTCTTGTAATCCTTGTAACCATTCAACAGGGGCAGGGATCTGGCCTCCTGCGCCTTGAATAGGTTCCAACATCACTGCAGCTACATCAGAATTCGTGTTTTCTTCAATAAAGTTTTGAAAGAGCTGCAAACATTCAAGTTTACATTTCTTATCTTTTTTTCCTCCTAGCCCACCTTTATACCCCCATGGACAACGGTAACAATACGGGAAAAAAGCACGTTCCCATCGATCTAATCCAAGCGGTCGATATCTTGTAGCAATTCGAATGTATTGAGTTGCTCCTGTCATTGCTAATGAACTGCCATGATATCCTCGGGAAAATACGACAATTTGTTGTTTTTGGTTTCGTTTCTGGGAGACATAGGCTAAGCGGATTGCAGCTTCGTTACTTGCACTCCCTCCCATGTTGTTAAAAGCAACTTTTCCTCCCTTAAGCTTTCCTGGAGCAATAGAAGTTAGTTTTTTTGCAAGTTTCGCACGAGTTTCATCCAAAAATCCAAATTGATGATGAGTGAATTTTCGTGCTTGGACATAGGCTGCATAAGTTGGTTCTATTGCACCATGACCTAATGCAAGTACCCATGCTTGGGAAGTGCAATCTAAAAATTCTCGATCATCCCCTCGTATTTTAAAAAAAGGAGTCCCATTTCCTACAGAGGAATCAAAAACTTGTTCAAATACTGGGGTGAGTAAATGGTTTTTTGCATTCTCTAACTGTTCATCTGAAAGGGATTCTTGTATTATGTCTTCAATTTCCTTTTTTGATAACCATTTGGGATTTTTCATCGGTATACGCTTTATTCAGTGATGAGTGATCATCAACTGCATAACATAAAAACCTAACAATCTCTCATATTGTTAATTCCCATGTTCTCTTGCATCTTCCACTTTTTCGGTAAAAATATCTGGTTTGGATGTTGGTAAACAGACGGGAAACTCCCCTGATAGAATCCGTCGTTTTAATTCATTCATCAACTTGATTGCCCCATTTCTGTCCGATTGTCGTAATTTAATCGGGATCTTTTTTTCTTTCCAATAAATATGGCCCAATTTACCCACTGCGGCTCCTTCAGGACAAGTCCACACACAAGTTCCACAATTAAAACATAAAGCACGATTTATGCCCGATTTGATACTAAATGCGTTTGTTGGACAATTTTTTTCTGCTGGACAATTTTCTTTGTATTCACAATCCTTACAGTGAAGTTCTTGAAAATTTTCTTTTGTTTTAATAACAAGATCTATTTTATTATTCCATACTTGTCCGTAATCGAGTGTTGTCAACACGTCCCTCCCAACAATATCCACAACGTTTAACGCAACTTGGTCATCCGTCAATTTTAGGTTACTAAAGATTTTTTCATTCAATATAGGGATAGCGACGGCAATTGTACAGATAACTTCTGGTCCCATCGCTGTTTTAAAACCTCCCATGAATTCCGGTTTCATGTCGAATAGTGATGCAATCGTCATAAGATTGGGACGCTCCTTTGATGAACGTGTACCAGAACCAATAATATATCCCAAAGCCCCATTCATCAATAGGGGAGTCCCGATCCCAATTATTTCGAAATTAGGATCGTTTTCTAATGGATTTATTACTCCAGTTCCACAAATTGTAACTTCGCTCATATTTGGACCCATACCCATTACGGTGAATATAGATCTAACAATTTCATCGCTAGGATTGGTAAATGCATTATAATTCTTAAACGCATGACGAATTCCCAGTACTTTTGCAAAATATATATCGTCGATAGTTAAGGTTTTTTCAATAATATCTCCTTCAATGGTTGTTGCCTTAATCTTGACAGGTTTATGCTCAACTAATTGCCGTAGCAGATGTCCTGCTCCATAATTTGGATCACTAAAACTCTTATCTGTCGCATAAATAATCAAGTCTACTATTCCCAAAGTTTCATTAGGACATGGTCCTACATAACAGGGAATATCATTCATAAACAGGGTTTTAACTTTTACAAACTCTTTTGGATTACCGATACGAAATGAAAAAACTGCAGATGTACCACTCATAAGCCCTTTGGTTGCGGTAGTTACTACATCCACTTGATCAAAGGAAATTTTTTTGCCGGATTGAGTAAGTTGACATAATTCTTGAGCAGTCATTATCACTGCAGAACCATCTGAGATTTTTTTTCGAATTTCTTCGATCGATCGTTTTTTCTTCATCCAGTTCATCCTTAGTAAATTGATAACATGAACAACGATTATAGGGATAAAAATCTGTTCCATCAATTATATTGAATCATTTTACAGTAACTGATTTCGCTAAATTTCGAGGTTTATCGGGATCCAATCCTTTTTTGATAGAAATATAATATGCAAGTAACTGAAGCGAGAATGCAAACGGAACAATAGATGTTTCAACAGCATACTTATTTTTACGAATAGGAATGCGAATAACATAATCAGATATAGAAGTAACATTTTCATCCTCGTCTGATACCACAGAATATACTATTGCCCCCCTACTTTTCATCTCCATAATATTTCCAACTATGCGTGAATAGGTTTGATCAGGAGGAGCTACAAAAATAACCGGGAACCCCTCCTCTATCAAAGCAATAGGTCCGTGTTTTGATTCCCCAGCAGCATATGATTCAGTATGAATATATGCGACCTCTTTTAATTTAAGTGCTCCCTCTAGGGCAGCAGCATAAGAAATCCCTCGTGCAAGGAAATAAATATTATTATACTCCGTTAATTTACTTGCTAGTTCCTTGATTATACCTTGCTTGAGTAAAATTTGCTTTGTGATCGAAGAGGTGTTTGCAAGGCTTTCTCTGTACGCCTTAATTTCCATCGGGGGTAATGTATGATAAAGTTCTGCAATTCGTAGTCCGATTAAAGTTAACGCAGTCACTTGCGTACAAAATGCTTTTTGAGATGCAACTGCAATTTCTGGTCCTGCGGTGGTGACTAATACTTGATCAGAATACCGTGTGAGAGATGAACCAATCTGGTTAACAATTGAGCATATTTTTGCATCCCCCTTGTCCCGGGCGTGTCGAACCGCTTCAATAGTATCTGCTGTCTCCCCCGATTGAGATACCGCAATAATTAAAGAATTTTTTGGTATATTTGGAACAAGATCAATAAATTCAGAACACAAAATCGCTTCAATGTAAGGTCCTCCAAATTTCGTAATCTGAAATTTACCCGCAAGTGCTGCATAATAGGAACTACCCGCTGCCGTAATAAATACATGATCAGATTCCATGATTCCTTTACAAAATTCATCAAGATCGGTTTGGGGGATTTGAACTTGTTCTTTTATCTTTTGAGGAACTTCATGTAATTCCTTGATCATATACCAAGGGAATTGGACTCCGTCTAAGGTTTTTTGAGCTGCATCCATGGTATAGCTTACTTCAAAAGGAGAAATTTCTTTTTGAGTTCCTTCATATACCCTAAATATTTCTACTTCTCCCGGTTTTAAAATCGCTACTTCATCATCGTCAAGGATGATTGCTTCACGAGTTAAAGGTAAAAATGCAGGAATGTCGCTTGCACAATAAGTAGTTTCTCCAGGAATTATACCTATCACCAAAGGAGATTCTTTTCGTGCTACTACCATATATTCTGGAGTATCTGCATGAATAACTACTACTCCATACGCTCCATGACATTTTTTCACGGTTTCTATGACTGCATCTTTAAGAGAAAATCCCTTTGCAATAAATTCTTCTATCAAATGTGGGAATATTTCGGTATCTGTATCTGATTTAAATTTATGACCTCTAAGAAGTAATTCTTTCTTAAGATCTTGATAATTTTCTACAATACCATTATGAACTATTGCAATTTTTTCCGTACAATCCATATGGGGATGGGCATTGAACTGAATGGGTTTTCCATGGGTTGCCCAGCGAGTATGTCCCACTCCAAATTGCCCAGGAGTAGAATCAAACCAACCATGTTTATTAATAACTGCAATCCTCCCGGACTTTTTCCGTAATTCAATCTTTCCATTATTCACTAATGCAATACCGGCAGAATCGTATCCTCGATATTCGAGTCTCTCCAACCCTTCCCGGATTTGTCTGCCTACCACTAAATCTGGTTTTGTGGAGATGATACCAAATATACCACACATCAATATCTGGAAATAGAAATATAATATAGTAAAAAAAAGTACGGATCAAATCCTGAAATCTTCTATTTTTTGGGGAAAAATTTCCTTTAAATAAAATGCTGAAATACGTTTCGACATTTCACGTAGTTGTCCTTCGTCTTTTCTACTGATAGCCCGTCGCAACATTATGTCAATAAGTTCTTGCATCTGATTAATTTGACTGGATGGATTTTGATACGTTTGAATAATTTTGACTAAATCATAGGATTCCATATCAAAAAAAAAAAGAAAAAATATGAAAAAGAGATGTATTATCTGGATGATACATATTTTTCAACTGATATAAGTGATAAATTTAACAGATTTATATGATAAGTATCTACTATGGTATCTGGATTACACGATCTCAGTGAATCTCAAAACATCCGAATCCGCGAGATCTTAAAAAAAACTGAATTAATAGACTTGGAATCTCTTTCTTCTGATATATGTAGAATAGAAAAAAGCAAGAAAAATCTAGTACTCTCAATAATTCCAGACAACCAAAATGCGTTCGTATTAAAATTGTTTGATTCGAGCGGGTCATTGGAAAATGAAATGAAAATTTACACGATGAGAAATGAGCATATTTTCTATAGGGGGGAGGGACCTCATATGACAGAATATGCTATTCCGAAGTTAATTCTAGGAGATCATGATTATATAATCACTGAATATATCCAAGGTGAAAATGTAATGGATTTGATTACTGAAAATATGGAAGGTCCATGGAATCCATCATTTTGGGAGTATTTGATATCCATTTTATTTAATTGGGTGATCAATTTTTCCTCTGTCTTCAAAACTGTTCCCTTAGACTGCCATGTTCGAAACTTTTTGTTGAAAAACATGGTCCTTTATGGCGTAGATTTTGAAGAATTAGGAAATCACGATGAACAAACGATTTTGAAGGTATTTGCTACAATGTATTTCTCTATAATAGGATCATATCCAGGTGTAATAGAAGGTTTAGAGCTTCATAAGAATGCGAATATCGGTATTATTTTATTGAGATTAATATTACTTTCGCCAATCTTTAAGGAACAGTCTCTTCAAAGCGTACTCATGAGTTTCTTCGAGAATGTAGAAAAAGAGGCATCTGAAGTGGTTCAACGCCGAATTAAATTACAAAGAGGAAAAAAATATGATCTATCTGAAATAAAAAAGAATGTGCAAACTGTATTATCCACAATAAAATCCGATTTTTCTTAGGACTTCTCTCTATTGTTAGATTTTTTAATACGTTTTACGCGATTGAAGGCCTCATAAATCATCCTCTGAAATCTTTGTGCATCTTCAGGAATTGGAGTTATTTTTGATTTCCCCAAGGTTAAAGCTAAATAATATAATTCCGCACTTTCTTCCACGATTTGGGCTAATCTTAATGCTTCATGTAGCGTTTTTCCACAGACTAATGCACCATGATTCTTTAAAAGTACAGCTTTATGATCTCCTAAAGCTTCTACTGCATAATCTCCTAATTCCTTGGATCCTACTTGCGAAAATTTGGCGAGGTTAACCTCTCCACCCAAGGCATTAATCATCTCTTCCAATAATGCCGGGATAGTGTTTCCTGTGGCACTTAAAACAGATGCATACCTGCTATGAAAATGAATTATAGCTTGAGCGTCGGATCGAGCTTTATATACAGCAGTATGCAACAGTTTTTCTGAAGAAGGAGTCCAATCACCACCCAATTGTTTTGTTTCGAAATCAATATGTGCTATTTGATAGGGGGTTATCAATTCATAATCTATTTGTGAAGGAGTAATGAGGAGTTCTTCTTTATCAGGAATTCGAATACTTACATTTCCTGCTGATCCAATATTGAGCCCCAATTCCATAGTACGGATGGCAGTTTCACATACCTGTTCTTTTAATGACCAAAGGAGATCGCGATCTTTCGTTTTCATGATTTTCTCAAGGAAAATAGTAACTAATTGCACATAACATTTCGTGAAATGAAAAATGCGATTTGGATAGCACGAAAGTAAAAAAAGTGGGCATGGGGGGATTCGGACCCCCGGTCTCCCGGTTATCAGCCGAGCGCATTAAACCAGGCTATGCTACACGCCCTATCTTGTATAATTAAATGCTTGATGAATCAACCATCGAGTAAACTATAGGAATAGTATTATGAATATAGGAATAGTATTATGAATATTATTAAAGTTTTATTCATACAGATGTTTCGATCATCGTTATGAACTAATTTACGGTTTGGGTTATTTCCCTAGGTAAAATTCCAGAGAAATGGGAACAGAATGAAAACACAATTGCTTGAAGAATTTAGTGTCCGTGGTCATAAAAATGTATTATCCACTCATAAAACTACTTTAGAATTTACGAATGATTCCCACTTAACACCATCGGGCACTTGTATACTTGGTTTAACATCCCCTATAGCTTGTGAAAACTTAAAAGATTCTACTAAAAAATTACTACTCTTGGGGGGAAAATTTCTAGTAAGAATTACATTAGGTCCCTATACTGATAGTTTTGTTGGGTACGGTCATCCAAATTTAATTTTAACCAATCCACACGATATGGTATTCAGAAAAAGCACGTACATATGTAACCGTACGATTATGATTGGCTGTTCTAAGGCCGCATTTGATATTGATAGGAACTTGGTGAGATGCCTTCAAAATCCTACAGTCACCGCAATCATACGAATATTTAACATTCAAGAAGAATAAAATGCAAGATTCACAAAAACGGACGCAAAATTTCATTGTGACACAACCTTACACGGTGGAATCTATTTTAATCCTTTTAAGAAAAGGTTTCCATGGAATCCATCAAGATTACTCCACCAAAATTCTCAAGGTTCCTAATGATGAGAGAATATATATCCCTATTACAATAAGAGATCCCAATAGTGTTGAACAAGCTATCCAAGATATGAAGAACTCTATAGGTTCTGATATCACTATCAAAGAACTCCCTTGGGATAACACTTGGGCTAAAATACCAAGATCTGCCAGTCTCCATGATAATTTATTAGACAGAATCCCCTCTCCCGTTCTTGAATTTATTCCACAGACATTTGACATCATAGGGAGTCTTGCGATAATCGAGATTGACCGATGGGGAGATTTATCAAAAGTAGTACAAGATCCAGTACTAATGGAACAGTATCTGTCGTTGATTGGAAATACAATCATAAGGTACCATAAAAATATTACAACCGTTCTGAATAAAGTGGGTAGTGTAGAAGGAGAATTTCGACTCCGTAATTATGAAATCATTGCAGGAGAGCCCACTACCACGACAATTCATAAAGAAAACAATGTGAAATTGTGCGTTGATCCCACCAAGATGTTTTTTTCTCCTCGACTTAGCTATGAACGGGATCGTGTAGCATCAATAAAATTTCCAAAAGATTCCATGATAATAGATTGTTTTGCAGGATGCGGACCCTATAGTATCCAAATTACACATAAACACCGCGTTAATGTCTATAGTATAGAAAAAAACCATATAGCATATCAATATCTTCTAAAAAATATCTCGCTCAACCAAAACAAATTAAAAGGCAAGATTCATCCGTATTTAGGAGATTTTCGTGATTTTCGTGAATCCAACTTGGGTAAAGAATGCATTAATCGCACCAATTGTATGATTATGAATCTACCTGAGCACAGTTGCGCGTTCATCCCCCATATATCCCCTTTTATAAAGGATACAGGGATCTATCTAGTATTTTACGCGTTTTTTCCCAGTTCAGACTCATTAAATCAAGTTATTGTAAAAATTCAAGCACTTCTTAATGAATACGATCTGAGAATTGTAAGGATTAAAGAAAAACGGGTAGTGTTCTCATTTTCACCCGATCAGAATAATGTATGTGTAGATATGATAATCAAAAAAGCACATTAGTAATTTATACCCTGGAACCTTTCACGAATGGTGTCATTAATGGTTCGGCTAATAAACTGACCAATTCTGGGATATCAGTAAATAATGCACGAGCTTTCTCTCCGGACACAATGCCTAAAGCAGCTTTTGCGCCATCAATGTTTAAAGCAAATATATTTCTTTCAGAAGTATTGGTTATTTGAGCTCCTACATTTCTGAGATCTTGAATGAAGTTTTGGTTTAATTTTTCATCCAACGGAACTGCAAGGTTTATAATTACTTTTTTTGAGAATCCCTTTACAATATCCATGATTCCATTATCCAGAAGAAATTGGACATTTGGAACCACCAAACGTAATGATCGTGAGATATTTTTCAAATTATCATGCAGAAATTCTATCAAGGAAGGCATGTCATTGATTACGCCACTATTATCATTCACAATACCCCCCTCTGATCGCATATCTTCAATCTGTTTTGCTTTAGAATCGATTTCTTTTTTTAACTGCTCAATCTGCATAGTACTACCGAGTAATCCCTCTCCGCTATCTCTTACTTTTTGACGAAGTTCTTTGATCTTTTCTTTCTGTAAGTCTATTTGATGTTCAAGTTTTGTTATGGAATTTCGAAAATCCATTTTCTCATTCATGGCATGTTCCATAAATTCCAATTTTTCTTTGAGTAACGCATCTTTTTCCTGGGTTATTTTAAAGATCTTCTCGTTAAGTTCTCGATTCTTTTCATCTAATTTTGCAATTTGGGTATTTAATTCCGCAATTTTTTCTTTAGAATTTGAATAATGCTGAGTAGTTTCGGAGATGGACTTATAAGAAGAAGTTAGATTGTTTAAATTCTCAGTTAGTGTTTCTTTCTCCCTCAAGGCATTTTCCAATTGTATATCTAATTCACTTATTCTTGATTTTGCGCCATCTAATTCCATCTTCGTAGATTTATAAGATTTATGTAAGTCCTCCAGTTCTATCGTTAATTCACTAAGTTTTTCTCCTCTTGCACGAATTTCGGAATCCTTTTTTCGCAATTGGTCATTTAATTTCTCAATTTCTTCCAGTAACCGGTTTCTCTCCATGATTAATTTTGGATCTGGGGATTTTGGCATGTCCTCACCCTCACTCTGGTTTTGTTCCTATAGTGAATTGTTTAACCATTGCTAAAAACTAATCTATGTTTGATGTCTCACACCAAATTCCATGAATTTACAAAGAAATTTTAAGTACCAATTATTCTATGACGTATTTTCATAGTAAGAATAATACTTGGATCCGTTGCCCAGCCAGGATAAGGCACCGGACTTCTAATCCGGTGATCGCAGGTTCGAATCCTGCCGGATCCGCTATGTTTTTTTGTTTTAAGTTAGGGATGTTTGTTTCCTACAATCTTGATATATTTTCTTCATAATTTTTGCATACTCTCCCCACCAGATTGCACCCCTTTGGGATGTAAGCATAGAATCCAGTTTATGAGAATTAAGACACAAAATTTCTTCTTTGTGTTCTTTTATCTTCTTTTTCCAAATGTTCGAAAAGATTTGCCGAGTATTTACCTTGATTCGGGATTCTATTTGTTCATAGGTATCTTCTATATCAGCTTGTTTCTGAGCTTCTCTCATCTGTTCATATCTTTCTTTTTCATATGCACGGAGCAAATCCTTACAATCAATAGAGATGGTTAAAGGTGAGGATTTCCCGTATCTACACCGTCGCTGGAATTTACACGGTACACAATATTCTTCAAAAGTGATTTCGAACTCATTTAATCCACTAATGCGATAGATTAACGACAATTTATTCACCACTCATAACATAATAAACATGGATGTTCATATGTACCTTCGGGTTGTTTAAAAATTCTATAAGAGATCCAATACGAGAATATTGATTGAAAAATTACTAATTTTTGAAAGTACGGGAATTTGTCTATTTTCTAAGAACTATAAAATCTCTATAAAAAATGACGATGATGAACTCCTAACGGGCTTTTTGGCAGTATTACTTGGATATATCGATACAAGTTTTGGACAGATATGTTGTATCCATACCTATGAGAAAATTCTATTAATTCGTAAAACCCAAGGAATATACATAATATTAATTTCAGCATGTTTTCAACAACAATCCATTTTTCAAGATGAAGAAGCACTGGAGATTCTAAATAGACGAGTAGAAAATATATGTAAAACACAACTCGCTCTTATTGAGAGAAAACTAGGCACATTAATACTGATCTTACAGCAACAGAATGAAAAAGCTCATAATTATAAATTTTCAATAATAGATCTGGAGGAGGATTTAGATCAGTTGATCTCCCAAGGAATACAGAAAATAAAAATAATACAAAAACTAATTCAAGAGAAATCCTTCAGAGTTGCTCTGAACCCACCGGATTTACAGACCAATTAGAATCTTAAAATTCGACTACAATATGCACAACGTAATTTTACTGGTTTCTCGGAAATCACCATGAATTCGGACATTACAGGCTCTCTCTCTGCATTTGAAATGCAATTCTCGTTTGTGCATGGAAAAAGTCCGATAAATTTGTCAGGAATATTTAAGATAAATTTCTTTGATACTTTGAAATTTTTGATATAAGAGATCGAACATTTTGGTGAAATGAGAGAAATTTGATTCAATTGTTCATTATCGAGGAACACACTTTCTACCTTAATTATGTCCTTTTTTCCCCCAAGCTTTTTCGATTGAACATTTATAGCTACTGTTATGAGTCTTCCATCTTGACCATCTAAACCCAAAATATTCAAAACCCTAATTGCTTTTCCCGGTTCAATGTGATCAATGACCGTTCCTTGCTTAATTTTTTCTATCCGTAAAGTTAATTCTGACATTAATATCAGATCCTATCCAAATAAACACAATTTAGTTTTTATCTTTTATTGTGATTCCCTGATTAATTTTTTTTGATTTGAATAGTTGATTTTTCTCTTTTTTCATTTAACCTTTTCTTGCGCAGATAATTTGGATAAGATAGATTAATCTGTTCCGTTAATATTCCTTGAATATTTTCTTCATATTCTGTGATATTTAATACCGACGGAGATGTATGACCTCGCTTAAATGATATTATTTTTGACTTTCCCTTGTATAAGTTACCAAAAATAGATCCAACAGGATTACATGCTGCAATTGGAACTCGGTTTTCTAGAACGCGAGCTTGTAAATAGATGTTCCAATTATACATGCCCTCCTCTTTGATCAGAGTAGGACTAAATAATAATTCAGCTCCACTTTCAACTGCCATTCGTGGAGTTTCAAAAAAAGCGATATCAAAACAAATTAAGACCGAAAAAGAAGTGTTTGAAAACTTATGATTAAATATCTGCAAACAATCACCGGGAGTGAAGACTTGAGGTTCATAACTATACAGATGAAGTTTGTCTTGCCTCCCCAATTCCTTCCCGTCATTATCAAAAACATAACTGGTAATATAGTATCGTGAATCATTCCGCATTTCCCAAATTCCCCCTGATATAATGTAGCAATTATTTTTTCTAGCTAGATCTTGTATTAACTTGTAAGTATGACCTCGTTCCTCCTCAATGGCATTATAAAAATGTTCTTTAGGAGGAACCATACGCCAACGTTCGGGCAACATTAGGATATCGGGATTTTCTTCAACAGCAGAATTTATCAAATGGGTAATATTTCTATCCGTCTCCTCTTGTCCTCGTAAAATTTCACATTGAACAAGTGACAGTTTAATGGACTTTGTCAGGAAAACCACCTACGCCGTTCGCTTAATTAGATGCCACCCAAATTTCGTTTTAACGGGTTGAGAAACTTCCCCTACATTCAGTGCTAATACAGCTTTTTCAAATTCGGGAACCATTTTCCCCCTTATGAAATATCCTAAATCTCCACCTTTATTTTTTGACGGACATTCAGAAAATTCTCTCGCAAGTTTATCAAATTTTTGTCCTGCTTCTAAATTTTCCATTATTTTCAAAAGGTGACTATGTTTTTGGACTAAAATATGACTTGCTCGCATCTTACCGCCTGTGGATTTTGATTTTCCCATGATAACACAACTATTGTTTTTGTTTACCTCATGTAATACACGAAACACTTTAAAACATACGAAATGTAATTATAATGAGTTTAAAATTGGTATTATTTCATTGAAACTATCAACATCATAATCGGGGTTCACAGACTGCAGTTCGCTGAGGTAGGAATCCTTATATGGATCGTATTTTCCTCCACGATGTACTAGAACAGTTTTCATACCAATTTGCTGAGAAGGAATAATGTCGTGGTCCACTCTATCTCCAATATACATCGATTCGTTTGCCGGAATGTTTAGGTACTTCAAACAAAATCGATAGAATTCAGGATTGGGTTTTTTCCATCCCACTTCCTCAGAAATAAAACAATCAGAATAATAAGATAACAAATTTAATCGGATTAATTTCTCATATTGCTTAACTGCTATTCCATCACTAATTAGAATTAGCACATAGCCAAGTTCCTTTAACTGATCTAAAATTTTAGGTACTTCAGGAAAGGGTCTAATTTCTTTGACCTTTACTTCATGATATCCAATTACACCCGCTGCAACATATTTTGGAATACTGAAATTTGTGGATTGTAATCCATATTCATCGGGACTTGCTTTCATGCGGATCAGCAATTCATCATAATGTTTTGAGTAGTTGCTACCGAACTCATCCACGATACTGTGAAGTAATTTTATTCCCTTTTCATAATTAAATTGTAATCCCAGTTGTTGAATTTTTTTCAACCCCCCTATTCTGGATTCTGTAGCTAGATTGGTGGCATTAAAAAGAGTATCATCTAAATCGAAACCAATTAAACGGATGGTCATTTTAGTCTACCAAATAATTTTCTGATTGTGAGTTTATATACACGGAATTTCTCATATATTTTAGGTAAGCTCTCATATATCAAATCATAGGATTCATCACAGAAGTATCATGACTATTACTATTACCTTAAGCTGGTTTCATAGAAGAATCGGCCCAACAATATATTATGAATATCCAGAGTCTTCATTACAACCTGATGAACTAACTAGAATACCCGATCTCATGGATATGAGGTTTGAGGAAGGATTTTTCAACCATGGATTTGAAAATTTGTATTTATTCAATTACTTTTTTGAAATTAGTTCTTCATGGGCGCGCGGTCAAAAAGAAATGCTCTTAATCTCCGTTTGTTTCAGCAATCCCATTTCTACACAAATCCAGCATGAAATTCTGGTCCATTGTATTGATTTTGCAAATAAATTAAAAAAAACTAAAAACCTATTTAAAGCGTTTTATGAAGATGGTCCCCCTTCAGGGGAATTTCTCGTAAATGTGAATGATAATGAGGCTATTAAATCTTTTGACAAGGATCTAAAAATGTGGTTACGGGACCTATATTGGAAAATAGTCTCATTTTCCAGAGAGAAATCCGAAGAAGAAATTATTGCAGACCTACTCAGCCAAAAATCTGTATATGCAATTATTAAATTTTTATCCAACGGACCGGTCCCCAAAGAAGATTTAGAAAAATGGTTTTCCCAGAAATACCCCGATCTACAATTAGATGACATCTTAACCAAATTAGAATCCGAAAAATTCATCTTTCAGAACGAAATAGGATACGATACATTTGTACTATTAGTAAAAGAAACAACTGTTCAGAGATCACCCCCTGATTGTATTATTACACTAATTCAGGATAAACTAGAATTGTCTGATCTAACAACCGAATTCTTGGATCGAGTAAGAAATTTTTTTGAAGAATACACTCCCTCAACAGAAGATTCCATTGAACTTTTAAAATTAGTAGCAAATCCTGAAATTTATAATGTGTTATTACAATTACGTTCGGGCCCCCTTCCAAAAAATCAAATTTTGAGTATGATTGATAGCGAACCGGTAAAAAATCTTATGGAAACACTCAAGATTCTCAATGAAAAGAAGATAATTGACGAGTTTGAATATAAGGGTGAATCTTTAATCTTATTAATCGACGACATCCAATTTTCAACTTCATTTCCCAGTTATTTATCCAAGCTTACTGCAAAAAAACCTCATCCCACTATTGCAAAATCCTTTAAAACCACCAGATCTACTGAAAAAGATCCCGGTAAGCGGGAATTAAAAGGATCGGAATTAGGGATTCTGAGTGAAGACGTCTTCAATAAGCTAAAAAATATGTCAAAGCAGAAGGGTGTGAAAAAGGAGGAAGAAAATGACGGATAAAGAATTAAGTTGGGGAAAAGTTGTTGATAAGAACACCTTAGGAAACATCTCATTACCTAAAAAAATGTTCGATTCTTTTTTTAAGGAATCTCTAGCAGCTAAGCAATCTCTAACTCATGTATTAGTCGTTTTTTCCCCTAAACCTCGTTCATTAAAAATTGACATCTTTCCTTTGGAGGGAGAAGAAGTTATAAAAATTCAGTTAAAATTAACTGATTTTTCCGTCAGTACTATTGAACAAATTCGTGAAATTACGAAAGAGTTGGATTTACCAGACGATTTATTCATGTCCGGAGTATGCGTGGAACAACGTTACTGTCTATATGAATCCTATATCGAAAAAAATAAATTGACTGTACCTATTGAATTGGTCAAGAAGCGCTTCAGTAAGATACCAAGCATTACTGATGTTAAGATTTATAAGGTGGAATAGGGTTCTCTCATGCCAGAAAATTCTGTAGATCATGAGGAAAACAACGAAAATCTCGCAAGCTATAAGTACATCCTTGGTGAGATGGGGATTCAAATTTTAATCGCAATATCGAGAGGTGCTAGCAATAAAGTTTCTATTCGACTTATCTCTGGGGTACCACTTGAATGTATCAATGGTCGCTTGCCTGTATTATCCAATCTTAATCTAATTCGGCAAAACCAAGAGGAATATCATATAACTGACCGGGGAAATAGTTTTTTAATTACATTAGAAAATGAATAATATAGTTCCAATGATGAAATCAAGACGAACTGAGGGTTGCCCTACTCCATGATGACAGCGATCCACGCTGAGGAACCATATATTCAAATATTAATCCATAATTTTTTTAGCACGAAACCCAACTCAAGTATATAGGACAAAAAAACGAGGAATAATAAAATGCAATTCGGTGGAGATATTGGAATCGGGCCCGAAGATATAAGTCGTTTAGAGCCCGAGATCGCCTATGTAACATCAAATTCAGATATTGAAGCTATCGCTCTAGTTACAGATTCTGGATATCAAATAGCGTATGCAGCGATTAATCGATCGATTGATTCCGATGCATTGTGTGGAATCGCGAGTGCGCTTACCTCCACCTCAAATATGGTTACTAAGACTGTTTTTAATGAAAATTTATCCGAAGTAATTGTTCGTGCAGGAAATGGTTATATTGTCGTATCCAATGCGGGACGTTTTGTGCTCGTAGGAGCCGCTCAGAACATCCAAAACATGATGAAAACCGTGAAAGTTTTTCGTGTTGCATCCCAACGAATAGCCTCTCAATTTCCCCGCTTTTAATTCAGATATAAACAGTACCAATCACGACAAAAACCCTTTATCTTTTTATTAAATTAACTAAATTGGTTACTACTTTATAATTAACTAGGTCATAATAATATATTTTATATCATACTTCTTTATGACCCAAAATGCCATTCGATTCTATTTCCCCTGAAATCAAACAAACCATCCTAAATGCAAAGGAAAATGGGATGACTCGAATGCAGATTTGCTTACAGTACGGTTTTGATTGGGAAACCGTTTTACAATGTTTGAATGAGATCTCTGACCATATTATTGAAAGAAATATGTATCATCAAGGTTTTCAATATTCCTTTCGGTGGTTAAAACATCGTCATCTTTCCTTTCAACAGCATCGTGATTCCCAATTACTTCATCAATATTTATTAAAGATCACTCAAGACCGGTATCCTAAAGACATTTTTAACAATAAGGACATCCAACGAATCTCCCAATTCCGATTGAACCGTCTCAAGAGGGGGAAGGTTTCAGAAATTGGTAAAATTCTCCGAAATGAGGGATCAATCCAAGAAACTCTGAGCATACATGATTTAACTAAAATTGCTAAACATACTTTTGCTGAATATGTAACTGCACAAAAACAAAGACCCTCTCATAATGATATTCAATTCCGTATTTTAGAGAAAGATCCTCATACAATCGCTATGGAAGTCCCTGTCTGGGGTAGACCCCCTATCAGCTCCGACATTATTACTGGTCATATTGACCTTATTCGAATCATTGAGGATACTATCCAAATTGTAGACTATAAACCTGAGGATTCTTTTATGCCTTCTATACCCCAAGTAGCCTTCTATGGAATCTTACTTCAAAAAAAACTGAATTTAAGTGAAGTTCGTTGTGCGTCCTTCAGTAAAAAAAAAATCTGGGAGTATAAACCTGATATCTTGTACAGGATAAACGAGCTTCTTCTTGAGCATAATATTAGATTTTTTTCATGGCAAAGGTTCTTATAAAAAAAGAAAAAAAATTATTCACAATACGTATCCGAGCAATATCGGTTCTGTAAAGTGAATGAAGAAGATCTCACCATAGCAGATTTCAGAAATTGATAGCCTATGTCATAAGTGGAACCATCCCCCGCAAGGTGTATTACATACGGTACTTCTTTTTTCCATAAGTTTTTATATCGCAACATTCGATACGTTGTGGCGATCGCATCCGCTACGGTAGCCCCACTTTCGAACAAATGATGCATCCATGATACTTTCCAAGAGGTTAAATCGTCTTTACTAGTCGCCACTTCCAAACAACTGGTGTTATTAACATAAATAATATTATTACCTGCCACTTGTGTTGCCCCAAGAGCTAATTGATGCATAATTGAACCCGCGCCACAACCTGGACATAATCCGTATCCCGGAGCGAGGTGAGTTTGAGGCTTTAATTTCTTTACGTTAATTTTATACACATCGAATGGAGATTCAGCACCCATATTATCCACTAGCCGTTTCATATTTTCTAGCCGGGCTTCGGTCTGTTCAATTAGTTCGTTAATTAAATCCTCTTCAAATTTTGGTTTAAATAGATGCCTATATTTACCCATGGATTCTATAAATTCCATGAATTTTTCCCGACTGAATTTCATGGGTCGAGAATAACTCCATTTTGGAATCCCGTTTTTTACACGGATCGTGATTAAAGGCCAATATCCGGAATCGGTTGCCAATTTAGCAATACGATTGGAGTCATGGGCATCTGATCGCCATCCACGAGGACAAGGAGAAAAAGCTTGGATAAATGCACCACCAGGAGTTTTCATGGCTTCTATTACTTTACCGATGAAATCATTGGGGTATGCCAAACTAGCAGTTGCCAGAAATGAAGATTTAGTGCCTAAAAAGGCCATGGGATTCAGAATATCTTGTTTGACACCTACTTTACCTTTGATTTCCTCTCCCCCCGGTCCTGTAGTTGTGGAACATGCGAAGGGGGTGGAACCACTTTCTTGAATTCCTGTATTCATGAACGCTTCATTGTCATAATTGAAAAACAGGACAGTGTGCCGTTCTTCGCGTTGTAATAGATCATTTACATCGATTATGTTGGATTTTACAGCCATCTAGATCTCCTCCAATTTATCCTTGGTTTCTCGAACTCCAAGGTAATAATACAAACGTCCCTTCATGTCATTTACCGTTTCCATCTTTTTAGCCGCAAGACTAAACTCATCTTTAGTAACATCTCTTCCCCCTAATCCCACAATGAAACTGCGTAAAATAGTTCCTAAGGGATATGTTGCTGTGGCAATCGCAGAACCAACTGGAGGGAGTATGTCACTCAAGGAATCATCTTTTTCTAACACGATAAGCTTTTCAATGTTATTTTCTTCAATCATATCTTGTAGCTGTTTATAGGGGAACGGTCTCCAAGTTCGAATCTTGATCAAAGGATAGTCCTTATTCTTTTCCATCCAGCTAATAATATTCCCACACATAGATCCCATGGTAATAAATGCAGTTTTTGAACGTGCATCTAAATTAAAGCCTTCTATATGATCGTAATGTCTTCCTGATAGTTTTCCAAAATCCTTGTATGTTTTTCCAATAATATCGATTACTCCTTCCTTGGCCTTATCTAATCCTCTTCGTCCCTCCATGAAATATGAAGGGGTGACGATACCGCCCCAAGTTCCTGGGTCATCGGGATTTATGGTTTTTCTTTTCTTTTTCGGAGTGAATTTCATTACTTCTTTATGCGTTAACGCTTCAAAGTTCTGGGCTGAATGAGAGATGATAAATCCATCATGAACAAACATTGTAGGGAATAAAGAGTTTTCGGCGATCTTGGAAGCCATAATTGCTGCATCATAAGTTTCTTGAACGTTTTCTGAAACGAGTGTGTTCCATCCAAAATCCATTAAAGTGAATTCCCACGAATTCCAGATACTCAGATTAGGTGCATTAAAAGCTCGTGCAGATATCATCATGGTTAACGGCAATCGCCAACCTACTGGCATAGGAAGTGCTTCACACATCAATAAGTAGCCCTGGCTTGCTGTAGCCGTAAATGTTCGTGCACCTGCAGCACATGCTGCTGTGCTATATGACATTGCTGCAAGTTCGGATTCCACATTCACGAATGCAGCTTTTAAAAATCCATGGTTGACCACATCACTTAATCCTTCCACAGATTGAGTTTGAGGGGTTATAGGAAATGCACAAATCACATCTGGGTCGGTTTGAGAAACTGCCCCGGCGACTGCATAATTTCCCGTCATTGCTAATTGTTTTCGTTCAGTTATTTCTTGGAAGAATGGGCTCATAGGTTCTACTGACATTTATTTTTTACCTCCCACAGGTTCTTTTTTCATCTTTTCTGTTAGAGCATTTTTGGGACAAATCAAAACGCAATTCATGCATCCTTTGCAGTGATACTCATCAACTCCGGCCACATGGTAGTCTCCATCCTCTCCCAATTCCCTCAAAATTGCAAGATCGGGGCAGACAAGGAAGCATCGGTGACAATTAATGCATAAATCTTTATTCCATTGGGCTACAGAAACTCCCCATGAACCAGTTTTCACCTTTTCCGAACCTCCGAGCGTGTACCATACACCTGCAAGATCCCGTTCTTTATAGCCAGGTTTTCCTAAGTCTATTTGACTCCACGGTTCCTTGGTGTCTGCTTCGTAGTTCATCTTAAAGCCCAAATCGAGCATCTCGGTTCGTTCATACGCCATTTCCACTACTTTTGCATTTTTCTCTGCAATACTTGCCTTAAACGTCTTGAAGATTGCATCTTTCAATTGTTCTAACGTAAATATATCGGATACTTTTACCAATGCCCCTAATATCACGGTATTAGTAATATTTCTCCCTAAAACTTCTAGAGCAAGATTAGTAGCATCAAGTTTAGCAAAGTTGATATCATCTCTATGAATTTTTTCTCGAATTTCATCGAATGACATGGTGGTATTCACAATCAACCAACCACCAGGTGTAATTCCTTCTGTAACATCAATGTCATCGAGAAGAGTATCATCCAATACTCCTACATAATTAGGAGCATACACTTGGGTATTTGTTCTAATTAGAGTAGGATTTTTACCTAAACGCGCGTAGGATTCGGTAGGAGATCCCATTCTTTCTGCGCCGAACCGGGGTTGGTTAACTCCAAAGCCGGGAAAAGAATCCACGCATAATTGTGACGCAGTAACTCCTCCTTGACCACCCCGTGCATGAAACCTAATATTAATTGCGTAGTCTGACAGTTTTTATTCATCCTTCAACAGTTAATTCATCCGTAAAGAAATTAGATGAGTATGTTGAGTAACACTAAGATGCGCCATCATTAAAAATTTTTGTTCAAAAAGCGTTTTACCATCAATTATCAGCGAAATGTCCAATTGAATGATCCAATATATTTAAAATTCAAGGACAATAAACCGTAACTAATCCGAATTCATGAATGGACTGGCGTTAATGACGAGACTTAGGAAGCATACTACAATCACGGGAATTCTTTTCTTTAGTATCTGTGCAGTTTTGGTGTTATCCCACTATATTACCATGAGTTCCGCTTGGACACAAGATGAAATCATTGTACCAGTTGGAGACATTCCCATTATAGATGGAATACAAGATGCAGCATGGAACAAAGCAAATGTAACCAAAAGTGGAGAAATTGATATTATAAATCTGAAAGCCATGATTAATTCATCCTATTTATTCATTCTTGTTGAAATTCAAGCAACCAATCATGATGATGATGAGTATATTAAGTTATTGTTATCCAATTCCTCGGATTTTGAGGATGAGGATTTCATAGATGCGAAATTGATCCAAACAAGAAATTTCTCAAAGGCTGATAACCGATCATATATAATAACTGATCAAGTATATTATGAAGGAGAATATATTTCTGATAATCAAACCAATTTTGTGGGTGCTGCGAATATTTCTGCAGGAAACAAATACAGTTATTATGAATTTTCAATTCCCTTTGCTTCCGTTAATAATGATACTTTAAATGATACATCCATTGTGTTAGGTAATACATTTGCACTTAAGGTAGAATTTGGTATTCATAAGGAAGATCAAAGTCCAACATCTGTTGAAAGAACAGAAGAACTATTAATAACCCTAGAGAAAAAGGAAGGGGGAGGAAATGGAGATATTGAAGAATTTCCCCTTAATCTGAAAATTCTTTCTTATGTGATGTTTTCCATAACAGGGGTAGCATTTATTGTGATTGCGGTCATCACATTCCAATCCCGGTCAAAAATATGAGGAATGAGTGAGTATTTATGCCAAAATACAAAAAAGAAGGAAAAAAACGAGCTAAAGAAGAAGACGAAACTCGAAAACAACTATCTGATCAAAAATCTGAGATGTTTAATTCATCTATCCGATCTCTTCTCATAAGTAGTGGGTGTTTAGTTCTATCATTTTTATTTAATGGAAAAATCATAGACTTACCAGTAGAACCAGGATCGGCAGTAGACGTCCTGCTGATTTTGCTGAAATCATTATTGATTACGCTTTTTTATACTTTTACTTTAGTTGGTCTTGCTAATACCATGGAATTACGGGGAAAACCCTCCTCATTGCGGGACATCATCATTGTAGGGATAATCTCCCTCATTCAAGGCGTATTAAGTCTGCCAGTTTTCCTTATTTCATTCTTAGGAGTAATATTAGCGAGCTTATATCTCTGGGCAATTCAAGTGAAAGTAGAACGGTTCTAAAACATTTAGCGATTTTGCGTGACATGTAAATATTATTTATATTGAAATTCCCGAATACCTTGATCCAACAAAGTGAATAAATTGTGAAGCTGGTCACATTGAATATTCCTCAAGTCTACCTTGATGGTATAGAAAGGTTGGTTGAACAGGAAGTATATCCTAATAGATCTGAGACAATTCGAATTGCAATTCGCGATTTCTTACGTAAAGAATATAATGGGCAGCAAATTTTCAAAATAAAAAACTAAATTCTCCAATAAGGTTATTATCGGGTTTTACAAAACATAAATAATACCCAGCTCACTTAAGGAAAAATGACCGAAAACACTGATGGAATTGAGGAAATCCAAAAACAAATCCTGAAAATTACTAAGAATGCAAAAAAATTACAGACTAATTACAAAAATCTTGCAAATTCTTTAAAAGAAATGTCGAAAAATGTAAATTTTCTTCTGAAAACCGTTCAGCAGAATACAGAATCCATCGAAAAACTCATCACAGAACAACAGAATACTGTTGGTAATGAGAAAAAACTACTGCAGCACGATAAAACCCAAGGTGAGCGAACCATCATCGATCGAGAAAATTTTGTTCCTGCTCTGTATACAGTTCTAGCAGAATTTAAAAATGGAATTAAGGACTTTATAGAAATTAAAACCGTAAAACATCTCTTTTTTAAGGAATATACCCTCAATGATGAGACTGAGTTTGATGAGTGGCTTTTAGCGGCCTATTGGTCCAACGAAATAGAATTAATATCGGGTATCGGTGATTACGCAATTCGGGATATTTATGACAATGTTTATCACTACATTAAATTCTAATATAACATTGAAAGATTTCATTGAGTTTTATGAGTCTTTTCCAGACTTTAATGCCTTTTTGAAAGCAGTTTCAAGATATTATTCAGAAAATTTCAAATTTCTATCCAACAAACAAATATTGGATACACATGTTCTTCAAAATATAATAACTTCTTTTAATCAATACTTTGAAGCGTTATCATTGTATGACAATATTGAGGATAACAGAAAAAGTGGGAGTTATTTTACCCCAAAATCTGTTTGTCGGTTCATAAATCAACGTGCTTGGAAACAGTATTCCCAAAATTCCAATATTTTAGACAGAATTCCTCAAATTCTAGATCCCAGTTCTGGATTAGGATTTTTTCTTATTGATATGTTCTTTATGACTCTAAAAGAATTTTCAGAACGCGGAATTATTTCAGAACTATCATTGATTGACCTTATAAACGGTATTCATGGATGTGATATAAATCAAACATCGGTTGAATTAAGTAAGAATCTTTTCTTATCCATTATGGGAATCCTTTTACTCAATGAATTTTTTTCTGGAGATTGGTCGACAATCAAGCAAAGAATTAATGCAAATTTTATCTCGGAAGATTTCTTGAAAACCAGTCTTTCTTTTAAGCCAGACATTATAGTTGGAAATCCTCCTTACGTACGAGTGCACAAGTTGCAGAAATCCGTAAATACTTACTTAAGAAATCATTTTTTTTCAGCTATATTTGATTTTGACCTTTATGTGTGTTTTTTTGAAAAAGCCATTCAGATATTAACTAAAGGCGGCATTCTGGCTTTCATCACACCCGAAAAGTATTTGATGCGCAAATACGCTCGCAATATAAGAACTATAATGTTACTTAATTCCGTTTTGCTTGAATTGATTGACATTTCTCGATGTAATGAAGTATTTCCTGTAGATACGTATCCGATTATCTCTGTGTTGATGAAGACAACAGATGGATTAATCCCAACCATAACAGATTGGCATACACACCAAAAGCAGACTATTCAAAAATTCCCGACATTCAAAATGGTAATTATCCGATCTCCTCAATTTTCCACAGATTATCAACAGAAAATCCATAAGATTTTGGATGGAAAAAAGCTGATCGGAACAGATATTGCTTCTCGAACATTTGAGATTAAAGATTTCTTGAAGTTTCAAGAAGATCCTGAAAAAAAGTTTTTGTTCTATATGGACCAAAAAATGCAACAATTGGAAGAAATTTTCCACAATTATAGTACAATAGGTGATACGAATACAAGTATTTTTTGTGGAACTCCTCGATCAAAATACTATCATGAAATAAAACATAATCTGACATGCAATCAGAATCCCTCAACAAATTGTATTCGATTTATTGTCTCCAAAAACATTGCACCTTATTGCATCTTTTGGGAATCACCCATCACCTTCGATCATGAGACTTATACAAAACCATGTTATCTTATTGAAAAGGGTGTATTTTCATCCACAAAATTATCGAATTTTAAATTCACCCCCAAAATATTGATGAAAGCTAATTCTCGTTATATTACAGCGGCAGTGGACAATGTAGGCTATATTTTTATAGGTGTCTATGGAATATTATGGAAATTAGACTCAGTAATACATTTGGATATATTGAACGCGATTTTCAATTCAAACCTCATCAATTATTATCTCCTCCACAAATACAAATCATATATGTTGAATTCCCGTTATCTCTCTATTAACAGTACCATAATCAATGATATTCCCCTTCCGGGTGTTTTTCATGGGAATCGATTTCATCCAGCCATTTCCAATTCCAAATTCCATGAAATTTGTGTAAAACTTACTCAATCGATATCAGAACTCCGGCATAGTATCCAGTCGATGTGTGATTCTGGAGACGAAAATCTTGTTGAATCCCTTAAGAGAATTCTCCATCAATCCCAAAGTGAACCTTATGTTAATAATAATGATAAAAATAGTAAAATTATGAACCATATACAAAAGATAAACAAATTTATATATGATTTATATGCAATTCCTAGAAAGTTCCAATCTCAATTAGAGGGGGAAAATATGATAATACATGATGGTATGGAAAATTGTTGATACAAGCATGAAAGTTAAGAAGAAAATTCCTGCTCCCTCTTTTAGGATTTCCTTCCATGACCAATTATCTTTATCATATTGAAATCGGAAAAATCCAAAACTTAGAATCCATGGGAACCCAAACCACACAAGAATCATATATAGAAGCATCCACCATCCCACTAATCGGAATAGTGTTACACCAAGAAATCCCGCAATAGCACCAGTTATAGCCTTGCCCCAATAAAATAGCTCCTTTTGTCTAGTTATTGCATCTTTTTCCAGTTCTACTTTTGTCTTTTTCCGCTTAACTACGTATTTTCCAGCAAGTTTACTCTTATTCCTGATCCGGCGTGCCATAATTTGTGTCTGATCCTAAGTGCCATATATAGTGAAAAGATAAAGTTAGTATAGTCTAACGCATTACACCTAATAAAGTCAATCCAATTTGCTAAAAATGCCTAAAACACAAAACTCAAAGAAAAATGTTTCGAATATAGATGTGTATGTAATTGCAAAGGAACTGAATACTATACTGGGAGACGGATTTATCGAAAACGTATACGAAATCTCTGATAATCTCCTTAAAATTCGGTGTCGCACCAAAATGGGAAAAAAAGATCTCATCTTAGATGCCTCGAAACGTATGAATATTACCTCTTATGCCTATCCAGTTCCTTCTATGCCCTCTCAATATTGTTCAGCACTGCGAAAACATTTGAAAGGGAGAAGAATCACAAGAGTATATCAATATGAGTTAGATCGTGTACTAATTATAGAATTAGCAAGTAATACAGGAGAACCTTGGAAATTCATCGTAGAAATGTTTCTGGGAGGAAACTTTCTGCTTATTGACGGGGAAAACCGAATATTTATGGCCAAACACTATAAAATCTATAAAGACAGAAGAATTTTGGCAAAAGCAGACTATATTCCCCCTATTCAAAATCCAATTCATTTTATGAACATGACTAAAGATGATCTAACCTATATTCTCAAAAATTCACAATTGGACTTAGTTCGAACTATTTCGAAAAATATTAGCCTTGTAGGCTATATTGCGGAAGAGATGTGTAAACGAGCAAGATTAGACAAAAATAAAAACGCTAATTTCCTTACCGAGGAAGAAGTAAGCAGTCTTTTTCAAGAAATACAAGGCTTAATTGTAACTTTGAATCAAGATAAGTTCTCAGGAATCATTTATTCAGATGAAAACGATGATTATGTATTTTTTGAACCGTTCGATTTATTAATTCACTCCGATTTAAAAAATAAAGCGGTTTTTCCCAGCTTTAATGAAGCAATCGATGAATTTTTTGCAAAAAAAGATGCCAAGTCCTTACTTTCTTCGGATTCTGAGAAAGTAGATAAAGTAGTGCGAAAATATGAACGAATTCATGAATCGCAAAAGGAGCAAATTGCCAATTCTAAGGAAAACCGAGAAGAACATTTATTTATGGGAGATCTGATTTATTCTAATCTCATTCCCATTGATAATCTTCTTAGCAATATAAAAGACGCTCGTAAACGTGGATTTGATTGGAAAACCATTTTAGAACGATTGAAAAAAGGGAAAGAGTTGAAAATTGAAGAAGCTCTCATTTTCCACCGTGCCTATCCGAAGGAAGCAAAAATTGCAGTTAAACTTGATGATAAGATTATCCGGTTGGATTTTAGAAAAAATGCCACCGAAAATGCAACTCACTACTACAAACTAGCCAAACGAGATAAACGTCGAATCGAGGGGGCGAAATCTGCGCTCAAACAAACAAAAACAATACTAGATGAGAAACAAATAGAAAAAGAACTAACTGATCAACAACAAATAAGCTTAATCAAACAACCCAAAAAGCAATGGTATGAAAAATTCCGCTGGTTTAAGAGTTCTGATGGATTTCTTGTCATTGGTGGGAAAGATGCATCATCCAACGAGGTGATCGTGAAAAAATATATGGAGAAAAATGATCTGTATTTGCATACAGAGATAAGAGGTGCTCCTTCCACGGTCATAAAAAATCCTGATGATAAGACGATTCCTGAATTAACTATTAAGGAAGCGTCCAGTTTTGCAGCCAGTTACTCGAATGCATGGAGAGAAGGATGGGGAAGTACAAAAATTTATTATGTACACCCCGATCAAGTAACAAAATCCCCCAATCCGGGGGAGTATCTTTCAAAAGGGTCCTTTTTCATTCAAGGAGAAAAAACTTACCTCCCTCCTCCCTTTTTGGAACTTAGTATTGGATTAGTTTTGGAAGTAGTAGGCCAATTAGATGAGGGTATTGCCGGTGATAAAAACATATATTTTCCTCGAATTATTGCTGGACCCCAAAGTGCCATTAAGTCGCAAACCAAGCATTTAGTACGAATCAAACCTCAAGGAAATGGATTATCGGGAGGGAAACTAGCAGAAAAAATAAAAGCATATTTTGTGTCTGGTTCGACAGAAGACGTAAAAAAATGGGTTAATTTAATCGACATTAACCACATCATCCATTTCTTACCTCCAGGTAATTCCTATATCACCAAAAAATAATCATATTTCCTTAAGGATTTGTTTCACTGCAGTTCGAGTACCCCACATGGTACCTGATATTCCCCCTCCTGATTCTGAGTATGCTCCAATATACCAGAGATTTTGTATGGGAGTTTTATGACTTGGTCCCACCTGTCCCATGATTGGAGCTAAACCTCCAAAACTATGTCTCTTAGTATTAATCCTCTTCCGAAAATCAGCAGGAGTCATCACCACACGAGTTTCTATACCTTCGTATAAACCTGGAATCTTTTTTTCTGCTTCCTTGATGAGTAGATCTGCATAATGATCTTTCATTTCTTCCCATGTTCCCTCTTTCAACCTATCGGGACAAATTGTGTAGATCGTCACAGCATATTTTCCTTCAGGGGCCATACTGGGACTATGTATGGAAGGGATATAGATCAAAAATCCGTCTTTTCCCTTGTGATATATACCTCGTCGGCATCGTTCAATAGATTCCTCAATATCATATGTTTCATAATAATAACACAGTTGGTTCGGTTGAGACTGCAACGGATTAAAATTTATACCCAAGTGCACAAAAAAACAAGATTCCATATATCGTAATCCATCAATCTGCTCTTTAAGACTCTCGGGTATATTCTCGCGACCAATCACATCATTGAAAATATCTGGAATTGATCCGCTAGAAAGAATTACATCCATATTTTCTATTGAGCCATCGGATAGTTGTACTCCCTTTGCTACACCTTTCTCAATAAGAATCCTTTCCGCTTTGGTTTCAGTTTTTATCTTCCCTCCGTTATTTAGAATCAGTTTTTCCATTTCTTGAATTATCTTAAATGCCCCCCCTCGAATATAATGAAAAGTAGGCTCCCCAAGCATACCTAAGGCCTCGGTTAAAATACGTTTATCAAATGCCGATTCTATATTTATTTGCGGGATACCTAATGCCGGAAACTCGATAGGTTTTGTTACAAAATCCGCAAGTATACCAGTAAACAAAGCTTTTATCTTTTCATCTTTGAAAAACAAATCCAGAAGTTGAGCAGCATTCCAATCGACGAATTTTTTATATTTTGAGAATTTCAATCCCATTCTAAGTTTAAAAAACTGTTTTCCAAGCCCTTTTTTCAATTCCAAATCCCGATTCATATTAATTAGATCAATCATACCCGTATAGAATTCATAATATGCATCAATTCCCTCGGATTCTTCTGGAAACAATTCCTTAAGTTTCTCTCGTCTCCAATATCTCCCTTGAAATTCCTTGGGCTTCCAAAGTTTAAAATCGGGAAATTCTAATCCTCGGTCTTCAAGAATAAACTCCATTTGATCTTGTAGTCCCAATTCGGTTAACACAATCGTACCAGTTTCTCGAGGTCCGAATCCTCCTAAAAGTAACGGACCAATTTCCCATTTATACCCATCTTGTTCCGCTAAACCAGCGACACCTCCTATCATATGATATTGCTCATATATTGTTACGTTATGACCATGCAGGGCAAGGTAACTTCCAGCTGTCATTCCTGCTAAACCAGCACCGATGATTCCCACTTTCATTTCATTCATCTTTTTTATAATCCTATATACTTTGATTCCACCAATCTAATATAAGTATACTTCAGTGGAACAGCAAAATCTTACCCTCCTTTCCATACCTGATCTTTCTTTTCTACACTTCGAAATTATTATATACTTTCTGAACGAATTGTGTAAAATAGATAATTGTTCGGTGACCCCTATGCAAAAAGAAAAATTTGAAAATACACGATGGATTATGGCTTCATATGGAGCCCGTGAGTGTTTTTCGCAATGGATAACGTCAGCTTTCGGTTTCTATACAGTAATTTTTTACGAAACCGTTATTGGTCTTAATCAAGTTCTTGCTATAGTTGCTTTCTTGATCTTCTCCTTATGGAATGCGGTAAATGATCCTTTACTGGGATTCTTGATTGAACGATTTCCTACACGATTGTATAAGAATAAGGGATTTAAACGATTTCCTTGGGTTGTGGCCATGGCATTACCCTTATTACTCGCATATTTCTCCATTTATTTCGTTCCATTCGGATGGGCTCAAGATCCGGAGACGTATAAGTGGCCTATTTTCGCATGGTACACAATAAGTCTACTCCTATTTGACACATTTTTCTCTATAATGGACATCAATTCGAGCAGTCTGTTTCCTGAAAAATTTCGCTCTCTAAATGAAAGAAGAACCTCTCAAGGATTTGGAACCCTTTTTGGAATTGCTGGAATTGTGTTAACATTTTTGATTACTTCCATGTTTTTACCAGATGACACAGTTACAGGCACTATAGAGATAATGCAACATTATCGAAGTGTCGCCTGGGTTAGCTTAATTGGAGGCATTTTCTTATTCTTACTAGTAATTCCGGGAATATGGGAACACAAAAAATTAAGAGAGAGAAATTTGGAGTACTTAGAAAGTTTAGATAGAAATAAAATCGAGCGAAAACCGTTCTTTTCGACTGTTAAGGAGATGTTATCTAACAAAGCATTTGTAATGAAAATTGTACTATTCTTTGGATATCAAGCTTCTGTAGCGTTAGTAAATGCTAGCGCTTTATATGTTGCAAATTACCTTCTAAGAGATCCTGGACTTCTTATTTTCCTATTAGGCGGAATGTTAGTCGGTGCTTTACTTTCTACACCCTTATGGGTAATTATTTCGAGAAAAGTGAACAACAATAAATTAATGAGTATTATAGGTGCGATAACTATGTTAGTTTCGTATATTCCCATGATATTCGTAAATGACTTAGTTCCATGGGTGATCGGCTTAGTAGTATTTGGGATAGGATTATCGGGGCAATGGTTTATGAGTCCCCCAACGATGGGTGATGTTATCGATGATTATACGGTTCGAACGGGGAAAAAAGAAGCGTCGATCTTCTTAGGTTATCAAACCTTCTTTATTCGATTTGGTGAAGCGTTTAAAGTCTTAACTATTATGGTTGTGCATTTATTAACCTTTTTCCCACCAGGAGAGCCTACATATACGTCTTTGGAAGCTGCTTTAACACCTGATCAACTTCAAATCGCTCTGTTTGGTATCCGAATTCACACAGCAATTGTACCTGCTGTACTCGTACTAATAACACTAATTCTATTTTGGGTACTTTATCCTCTAACTCCTGATATAGTCGCTGAAAATAAGAAAAAACTTGCTGAAATGGGATTATCTGAACATCAATAATATCTTTTTTTTCATTTTTATGAAATACATACCTACTATTACCAGGTTCTGTTTGCACGAACTATGCTTGAAGACTATCCAAAAGTGCTCCTTATAGGGGATTTTAGCATAGGAATGTCTAAATTCTACAATCTACCCTGAGGATTAGATAGCGTGACCACGTGGGACGAATGGTTTATCACATAAACTGTATAGTATATCACCCGTAGGATACCCTAAACTTGGATTCTGGAATAATCGAGACTTCTTGAGGTCGAACATTACGGGATAAATCTTGATTAAATGAAGTTACTTTAAAGGATAGAAATTATTATAATGATAGGATACAGTCCGAATTTAATCGAAGTATTTAGGCGAACTCCGAATGGGAAAAAAGAAGGTATCGAAAACACGTTCATTTGGCACTCCCAAAAGAGAATCTCATGATTCATCGCTTTTTTACGAATCGAAACTCTATCAAAACATTCCAAAATCCCACGTAATAAAACAGATTGATAATTCTAAGAACATTCCGATTGAATACATTAATACTATCATCCACGGTGATAGTCAAAGTATGGATACACTCCCCGACGAGTCCATTCATTTTGCAGTCACTTCTCCCCCCTATAATGTTCGGAAGGAGTATGATGATAATTTGGGATTGACAGAATATCTTGAATTATTACGTAATGTATTTTTGGAAACTTGGAGGGTTCTAGTCCCTGGAGGACGCATAGCCATCAATATTGCTAATATAGGAAGAAAACCGTACATTCCCCTTCACACTTATGTCATCCATTTGATGGATGAAATTGGATTTTTGATGCGAGGAGAAATTATATGGGATAAGTCGGCATCCGCTGGAATATCATGTGCTTGGGGATCATTTGGGTCAGCAAGTAATCCAGTTTTACGCGATGTACACGAATATATTATGGTTTTTTCTAAACAAACCATGAAAAGAGCAAAAAATGATAAGAAGGATTCAATAAGAAATGAAGATTTTGTGCAATGGTCAAAATCCATCTGGAGTTTTCCAACTGTTTCTGCGAAAAAGATCGGTCACCCCGCTCCGTTTCCCGTGGAATTGCCGAAGCGTTTGATTGAATTTTATACTTATCAGGAAGATGTGATCTTAGATCCTTTTATAGGTAGTGGCTCTACGGCGATTGCTGCCTTGGAGACTAATCGTAGATTTATTGGATACGAGATTAATCAAAAATATGTAACATTAGCAAATGAAAGAATACGAAAATACTTTGTAGAACAACAGTGAGGTGAATTCCTCCGTTCGAAATCCAGATCATAGCTCAAGGAAAATTACGACTTATCTTTCCACCTTGAAATAATCTATAGTCTTCATTCTTTAATTCTCTGCTTGTAAAACATGAAACGATATGATCTCTTAAGGATAGTGGAGACTTCCAGTGTAATTGCATCTCAAGATAGTCGAAAATATCATCTTTCCAACTTGGAGGATTTCTGTGTGTTGAATACCATATGTGTTTTCCATAGGGTATATCAATCTTGGAATTAGTATGAAATAATTCGTGAAACGCAACTTTCACGAATATCCGTATATAATGAGAGAATATCAACCACACAGATTATTATTAGATAAATATATATAGACTTTGAGTGAGAAAAGAATATGGGAGAGTCACTCCGAGGAGATAAACCAAAGTGGGAGAAGATTTAATTTGGATACACTAGACAAGAAATGATTTGAATTTTATGATGAGTGTGTTCCTGCAATTAATGAGATGTTTTGGACCTCTATGAGGATTTCTGGATTTATCGAAAATTTAAGGAAGATTAGCAAATAACTCTTTTCCATGATAGTTGAAGTCTTTAGGTAAATATGGACATTCTAAATGTACAATGGATTATGATAACAAATTAGTCTGGGCTACGCGAAAACAGAACCGCTTTTTTTTCTCATTCCTGATTTGGTTTGCTTTATGCAACATTCCCGACATTGTTCTAGTAGAACCTAAGAAATTAGTTAAGTAGTGAGTTTTATCATCTATTAAACGGATAAAAATCTGTTTATATCTATAGGAAATGTCTGAAAAAAACTTATCCTACTTGAAAAGTAGTTTCCTTTTTTATATCTGAAAACTTGACCCACGCTTCTCTGTATTTTTCAAAATCCTTTCGAGTTTCAAACACTTGACTATCATCCCATAACACTCTCCAATCATTATCCGCTTCCGGCCATAGAAATACTTGTCCCCTTATTAATCGGTTATTTGCATCAATTCCAGGATTTTCGGGTGTACCATCTCCACTTATTTGTAGTAGCTGTTCTTGAGATAACAAATTTTCATACGAACACATCAAGTTCTCTCTCATATATTTCGATCTTGTAGTCATAACGACGAAACCGCAGCTTTTATTTTCTCGTTGAATAGCCCAATTCAAGCATACTTTTGCTGGTGATACATCAAGTTCGTTAGCAATAGCAACTATTGTGGAATCTGCCATGTCACTTCTATGTTCCTTAAAAGTATCCCGAGCTGGACGATGGGGAGATCCCATAGCCATGAAACCCATACAAACTATATTCTCCGATTGGAAATACCTAATCAAATCAGTTTGTTGAAATAATGGATGTATTTCCATTTGATTCACAGCTGGACGTTCGTCATCTGAACAATCTCTAAGAAGAAGTTGCATACACATTTTAGTGTGATTAGAAGTTCCTATGTCCACAATTTTACCAGCACGTTTCAACTTAACAATTTCTGCCCATGTGTCCATGAAATCCTCATGTATATATGGAACAGCATCTGGATTTTTATGGTTTCCATCACAACCGGGTGTATGTACATTCCGCCAGGGCCAGTGATTAATATACAAATCAATTTTTTCGATACTCAATCCTTTAAGAGTGTTCTCAAGGGCTGGTTTAACATCCTCCTTAGCCATATGACCGTTCCATAATTTTCCTGTGATAAAGAGGTCATTAGGAGAGTTGATATAGCCCTTACTAATTGCTTCTTTAATGGCATCTCCGATGGTCTTCTCATTCTCATATGCACGAGCAGTATCAATGTGTCTCCATCCGATGCGAATTGCTTCAACTGTAGCTTCATACATATATTCTTGAGCCCAATCTGAATGAAATGTACCATAAGCTGCTACAGGCATCAAATTTCCGCTTGGTAATTTGATTTTTTGTACAAGTTTTGGATCAACAGATTCAATAGTAGGATCAATCGCCAGCTTTCCCTGTTTTTTATTTAGTGACATTGTAACACCTATTAAATCAAATTTGTACTTAATTAGGATTATTTATCGGTGGTTTCATTTAAACAGTATAGAGATATACTCAAGATATCTTCGATTAATCAACATATAGTCTGCTGAATAGATCGTAAATATCAACGTTTTCACTTAAAACTATCGTAAAATAGCGTGAAACGTATAAATTGGAATCAAAAGTCAATTCTACTACCCTTTCAGATGTAGAATAGGTCAGTCAACAGTCCGAACACTTAAGCAAGATAAGTCATCGTATGGCAATCGAAAATTAAATGCGTAGCATAAGGCATGTATAGATCGTACTGTGTACTTGTTACCTTCTGTACGGTACACCATAAAATTTTAGGATTCAACGGATTAGAATTTTATTAGAAAAAAAAAGTGAGATGGCATTTTAATAATTATTCAAACAAGATTTTAAACACAAAAGCATGTTTACATGGTTTTATCTCAGGAACTTGAATTGTTAAACCCTTTTTTCCATATTCCCAAGATAATTTACCATCATATCCTAATAGAGTAATTGATTTAATGTCGTTCTTATAAATAAGACCTTTTCTGGGGTTGATTTTTTTAATACGAAGTTCATTCTTAGGCCAACCCAAAACTATCGCATAAAGTGCGTTTCCTTTTGATGTAAATCGGATGTCTTTTGATGAGTATATAGAATTCTTCCTTTCTTTAAAGAGGAATACTTGAATTTCTATAAATTCACTTTTCCTCAATTTAATTGGTCCTTCTTCAGCAATTGACCAAGAGGTGGACCCGTAGATGGCTTCCCCATTCACCCGGAGCCAGTCTCCCAGCTCTTTAAAAATCACTTTCGTTTCCTCTGGAATCATCCCGTTGGCTTTGGGTCCGAAATTCATAAGTAAATAACCGTTTTTAGCTACTCGGTCTACCAAATCATGGATTATTTTTTTAGGGGTTTTAAATCCAGCTTTCTTTACGAAGGACCACGCCCCTTGATTATCTACTGTTGTGTCTGTTATCCACTTATGGTACGTCAACTGACTACTCTTTCCCAGTTCATAATCCAAGATACCAACTCCAGGGGGTAGATCATGATTTTTATAAAGAATTTCAACTTCCTTTCCCCAATTTTCAGCTTTATTGTAATAGTAAGCTACCATTTTCTTACGGTAAATATCATTGATTCTCCCTAACCCAAAATCAAACCACATCAAGTCAGGTTGATAATTGTCAATGACTTCCTTAATCTTGGTAAACCAGTTATCAAGAAACTCCTTATTAGGAGGATCTTGCCTAAACCATGCCTTGATCCCTCTTGCATTTTCATCATGAAGTGGTCCATAAAGCTCTGTGTATTTTGGGTCTGAGGTATCGAACTTTTTTTTCCAATGAGGGTAAAAATACCAGCGATGGGCATGGTGGAATGCTGTCATAAATTTTAGACCTTGTTTTCGAAGTGAGGTAGCCATTTCCCCAACAATATCTCTTTTAGGTCCCATATTGAACGCATTCCACTCATTGACATCACTTTTCCACATGGAAAATCCGTCATGATGCTCTGTCACCGGACCTGCAAATTTTGCACCTGCATCCTTAATTAATTTCGCCCACTCGTCTGCATCGAAAAACTCAGCTGTAAAAAAAGGTATTAAGTCTTTATATCCGAATTTTGAAGGGTCTCCATAATGCTTCACATGGTGTCGGTTCTGTTTCATCCCCTTAATATACATTTGATTAGGGTACCAAGAGCCATTTATTCCACATTCAGGTACGGAATAGGGACCCCAATGAAAGTAAATCCCGTATTTTGCATCATCTAACCATTCAGGACGCCGATGATTTTTAAGTGAAGACCAAGTCTCGTCGTACATAATAGGATATTTCAACAATCCCGTTTAAATAGATTGTTCTTCAAAAATTGTAGGTGTCCTAATTTCTCTGGAACATTAATATGAATCTATAAATAAATGTTGAAATAAGTCGAAGACATGGCTGAATTTGAGCAATCGAAATCTCATAGATATTCAAGATGGATTATGGCTAGTTTTGGTGCCCGAGAGATGTTCGGAGAGTGGATTAATGGAGCATTTGGGTTTGCAGTTTATTATTTCTATGAAGCTGTGATAGGCTTGCAAATTTGGATGGCGGGTCTGGCATTTATACTTTATTCAATATGGAATGCTATTAACGATCCATTGATGGGTTATCTTATGGAAAGGATTCACTGGCCATGGCAAAAAAAGTCAGGGATGCAGAGATTTCCAATAATAATATTCGGAGCTATTACTTGGTTAGCGAGTTACCTATTAATTTTTTTAGTACCGACTAAATGGGTTGTAGATGGTAATCAATGGAGAATTTTCACTTGGTATCTAGTGACTTTGTGTATTTATGACACAGTCTTGACAATTTATGAGGTGAATGTATTGGCTTTATATCCTGATAAGTTCCAAGATTCTAGAGAAAGACGTGTTGCTCAAGGCTTTGGTACGGTATTAGGAATTACCGGAATCGTACTGGCAGCACTAATTCCCCCGATGTGGGTAACCAAAGAATTGGAATCCTACCGAACTATGGCTTTATTGAGTGTGGCAATTGGATTTCTACTTTTACTAATTATATTGCCAGGAATTTACGAAGATAAGCATTTACGGGAAATTTACAAGAAACGTAATGCAAAAATTACCACGGAAAGGAAAAATTCTTTCTTCAAAACAGCAAAATTAGTCTTTTCAAATCGTAATTTTGTAGGTAAGATTGTGTTCCATTTTGGATACTATATGAGCGCAACATTCTTGCAAACATCAGCGTTTTATGTCTTGGTATTTTTGCTTAACAGACCTGAAACCGACTTGATACTCTTGATGGCACCTATGTTGACAGGTGCTATACTTTCGACACCGATTTGGGCTTTAATTGCTAATAAAGTAGACAATAATAAGAATGTCATCATGGTAGCTGGAATATTGATGACTCTATCTTTTCTTCCCTTAATTTTTGTGAATACTATTATAGGATGGATGATAGGTCTATTTTTCTTTGGAATAGCTCTTGGGGGGCAGTGGTTTATGGATCCGCCGACATTCGCAGATGTTCTCGATGATGCTGCAGTAAAGACTGGTTTTCATCAGCATTCGGTATATATTGGATACCAGACTTTTATAGTTCGTTTTGCAGGAGCTTTTCAAGCAATAATTTTTTCGGTTGTCCATATTTTGACCACGTTTCCCGAAGGAGTTAATACTTTAGAAGAATTTCTAATTAAATCGGAAAATCCATCCTTAGCAGTGTTCGGCATTCGACTTCACGCTACGATCATTCCAGCAATCGTGATTTTAATAACACTTTTCGTATTTTGGAATTTATATACCCTAACTCCAGAAAAAGTTAAAGAAAATAAAAGTATATTAGCTCAATAATGGGTTATTCCTTATTTATTTCTATTAAAGTCTTAATACTTTCTTTATTTTCACGGGCATGTTCAAATGCTTCATTAGCTTCTTCAATTTTGAAAATTTTACCAAAAATTTTGTCTGTTGGCAATATTCCATCAACAATTAATTGAATTGCTTCATTTATTTCACGCATGATATACATTAAAGTTCCGATAAGTTCCATTTCTCTATCTTGAAGATCGGCAGCTTTAATCTTAACTTCATCTCCATAAACCCCAAGAACTATAACTTTTCCTCCTTTTCGAATCACATCCATGGATGTTCGTAGAGACGCTTCAATTCCAACACACTCAAATGCAATATCAATGCCCTCAAATCCTGCTTCTTTTTGAATAATCGATACAACGTCTGCTTTTGCATTCACTACGCGATCAGCCCCTATTTCTTTAGCAAGATTCAATCTATAATCACTGAAATCGGTGACCCATATCTTGCTTGCTCCGGCTGCCTTTACACAAGCAAGTACTCCTAAACCAATCATTCCAGAACCGACAATTACAACATTTTTACCAAAGACATCTCCCGCACGATGAGTTGCGTGAACTCCTACAGCTACAGGTTCAACTAATGCGGCATTTTTCAAACTTAAAGACTCTGGGATGGAAACTACATCTTTTGCAGGGAGTAAAAAGTAATCTGCCATAGCCCCTTCACCTTGACAACCCATAACACGAAGATTTTCACAAATATTATAACGTCCAATTTTACAATTGTAGCATTCTCCACATATTAAATTCGGTTCTGATGTTACTCGATCTCCTTTCTTAAATTTCGAGACTCCTTCTCCTACTTCTTCCACCCATCCACTAAATTCATGCCCTGGAGTAGCTGGTAAGGAAACAAAAGGGTGTTTTCCAATAGATGCATGTAAATCGCTTCCACAAATCCCACAATAAGCGATTTTCATTACAATTTCTCCAGGTCCTGGCTTAGGAATTTTAATTTTTTCAACAATTGCTTTTTTGGGTTCAGTTAGTTTTACTCTTCTCATCATTTTACTTCTCTCACGAATATTAGAATTGATGTTTCGTTAAAAAAATATAATAAAGTCCAGCAAAAATGGAATTTAAAGTCATTGGGGTCAAATAAAATTAACTTGAGTTATGGATTTAATTTGCCTTAATTATTCAGTCACCATCTATTCAACCCATTCAGAGCAACAAATACGAGTTTTAATGTGTTACAACGTAAATTAGCATAGAAACGTGAGAAAGAACATCTTATGGGGTTTTAGGTGCTCCTACGATAAAAACATAAGTTTGATGTTCTATCATCTTTCGAGTGAGGTAAGTTCCATTGATAATAATATCTACTGTAAAGTTGTGGAAATGGTATAGCGTATGTTCCAAGTCCGAAACATCAATTTCGATTATATTGTGAACGAGTCGAGAAAGAAGAAAAACGAAAGAAACTCCGAAGGCTTTTTGGATGCGTGTCTAACATACTTTTTTTATGAATATGAGATCAATTCGAAGGAACTAAAAATCCATACGAAACCAATCCGAAAATCCATAAAATATAAAAAAAATTATTGATCGTCGTTTGAAAAATAATCAATTAATTTTTGAATGTGTTATGCCATTTTTTCATTTTGAGATATAATGATTGGAACGAATACAAACACAAATTCGAATCCACAATTTTTACATTTCTTATTTACCTCAATTATCTGTGTGTAATTATTCTATTTGTCGCTAAAATCTACTCGATAACGTAAATTCTTACGTTTTAACTCAATTCGAGTATTTGCGATCTTTCCACATGTTTCACAACGAATCGATCGCAATGTGGACATCGAAACGAGCTTATTTTTTGTTCATTTATGTATAGACCTTTGATAATTCGATAAATATTTTTGGTCCTTAGAGAAATTAATTTTTCGATTTGTTCGTTTTTCATTTTTAACCGAATGTAGAGGAAAATTCTAGCCTTATAAATTCTGAAAAACCGCTAACCCCTTTTAGTGAAAATGCTGAATTACAACTAGGGTGTTTAGACCAGAGGTAAATTTCACAAACCAAAAAAAGTGAGTACATTGTACGTATTCGATTACGCTCAACCACTCTTTCACACCTTTTGGTAGTACTATGGGATATACCTACGGACCATGCTGATGATATATTTCCCAGAACAAAGATATTAAAGGAAGAAAGAATTTATTTTCGTTCCCGTTACCTAGTAACTGTAAATCAAACCTAAGGTGTTTAAGAATAATAGAGGATGAAACCCGGATAAAATGCCCCGAATGTGGAACTCCCTTCACTCCCATGCAGATCCAACGAATTATTCAAGGTAAGATGGTGATTTGTGAAGCATGTGGGTTTGAGTTTTCGGCGAGAATAGATGATATTAAAGATTTAATACCTGCACACGGAATGGAGCCACAAAACTTACTCAGACCCGAAGATCTTGGTACATTTGGAGATCGGGACAAAATCCATCCTACTCGAAAACCTCCCGTTACTTCTACAAAACCTCTCTCTTCAAAACCGCTGGTTACTGTGAAAGATACGCATCCTCGAATAAATAAAGACAATATTTTGCGTGCTCTGTCTTTTAATTGGATTACTCTTCAAGATCTCGCCCAAAAAATCAGTGTATTAGGACGGCGGGAGTTTTATGTATTACGAATGAAATTGAATGAACTTAACCGGTTAGGGTATATTCAAATGGATTTTCAAGTCAATCGAGTTCTTATCCGTAAATTACGACAAAGCAAAAGAGTAAGCTAAGACATGCTCTCGGCAATAAAAGAAGGAATTCATGTAGTCGCAATTGATGATTCTCCTCATCACAGAGGGCAATCAACCACTGAAATATTTTTTGTCTATTGTAAATCTACCTTTATCGAAAAAGTCACTCATAACGCAATACGCGTTGATGGACTGGATGCTACAATGACTATCTTACAAGAACTTCAGAAAGAACAAGAAAATTTTTCTTTAATCTTATTGCATGGGATTACTGTTGGAGGAATGAACTTTGTCGACATAGATGAATTAAGCAATATTCTTCAAAAACCTATACTCGCTGTGACAGAAAACGCTCCTACTGAAAATTCGATAAATAATGCAATCGAGAAATTACCAGACTGGAAAACACGTAAAGCCATATTAACTAAAGCAGGTGTCCTTGAAGTTTTCACTACCCAACATAGTCCAAATCCCATTTTTTTTCATTGCATTGGGATGGATCCAGAAGTCGCAAAAGTTTTTTTTACGAAATTCTGCATACGATCACGCCTTCCCGAGCAGTTATTATTAGCACATAAGATTGCATCATCGTGGAAATAATAAAGAAGTGAACGCGGAGAGTGGGGATCGAACCCACGTGCAGATTACTGCACTGGCTTAGCAGGCCAGCGTTCTACCACTAAACGATCTCCGCTTGGATTGCACTCTACAAGAGTAAGAGGGAATGGGAGACATAGCATAAAAAATATTTGGAGCCTTATGTCAAAATTCGTGATGACGATAAAAAAGGGAAGGTAGTGATTTATTCAGAAATTATTTCGAACAGCATTTTATCTCGTATAGCTTTTTTGGATTCTCTCTTATCGTAAAAATGTCCTATGACATTATTCTCGGTTACAATTATCATGACTCCAGTAGATAAATAATTCAGAATCTCTTCATCTACTTCATGCAAATCTTCATTTCCATCTGGATGAGAGTGCATTTGCCAGACAATATCACATCCTCGCTCTTGCTTGAATTTGCGCATGTTATAGATTTTGTTTTTTTTCATTCGCATCCAAGACTTGGGCTTCTCATGTGCATTGCTCTCCTCTTCAGTAATTACATAATCAGTTACAATCCCAAAGTAATCTTTCCTTTCTGCAAACACCCATCCTGAGAAGATCTTATCCCCGCTTTGCTTTACCTTCTCAGTTAACTCATCAAAAACTTGTTCGGGGATTAAATATCGATAACCAGACGTCATTTTCCTCAGAAACCGCTTTTTTTTAAAGTAACTGCAAAATAATAGGTGGTATAATATTCCGGATAATAAAAAAATTTTCAATTTGGAGGAGAATTTCTTATTTGTCAGAGAAATCGCTACCTATCAGATCCGACACAATATTTAGCGCTTATTAAAATTCACTCATCAGCTTTTTATTTTGAGGAATTAACCAAACATAACAAAAAAGGGGTTAAGCACAATGATGTTTTACGGCAACGAATATCGAAATATGACAGGTATAATACGAGATATGACTAAACAGATGGTGAAAGTAGAGTTTACTCAAGTTCAGGTCAAGGAGAATGTAGTATTTATCCCCAAAGACTTGATTAAGGGAAGTTTTGAAACTAAACCTGGACTGGAACAAGATTTTCGATTACCTATTTGGTTTTTAAGTCGAAATAAACTTGTATGATCCCCATATTTTCTCCGTTTATAAGTCTGGAGGCAACCCAAAGTCATTTAGCAAGATAAATGAATTCATATTATGATTGAGATCTTTATTAGAATTCTTAGAAACTACAGATATATCTGAAGATCTTACTTTTGGTACTTTATTCTGAAGGTGGAGAATATGGAATCGATGAGTGAAGAAGTCATATTAACTCAAATAGAAGCGGAATCCTATAGTCAACGGTGCGTCCTGCGTTTTCATGAAAACAATAAAGTTTCTATTCTAATTCCAACAGAAAATGATGAATACATTGCGCATTTGGAAGAACATCAAAAGTTAGTAGAATTTTTAAGCAAGTTTTTCACGGATTTTGAGAAAATTCGCTTGTATTCCAAGATTTCCAAAGAAATCCGGAACAACAAACCTCCTGTTTCCACCATATTAATTGATTTTCTCCATCGGATAAAAAAATAAAGTAACATTACTCTTTATATCGTATTCCGCTCAATGCTAATAAGAGAATTCCCGGTCCATACACCATCCAGACTAATTGAAACGCAACTGATGATGCTAAACCTATTTGAACATTAAATATTTCTCCTACAACTTCTGTTAAATACCAAAGAGTCACTCCAATTGCCGCAAAAATTCCGTTTCTTTTTGGATATAATTTATATCGCACTGCCTCCCATGCAATCCATGTGTTTGTCGTAAAAAAGAGTGTGTATACGGGACCGATAATGAGATGGTCAATAACCGCCATATCTTTCCATAAAATTGTTATGGCGACAACGGCAGATCCGTAAATCAAAATAGGGAGCCATAATTTTTGGAAAATAGTTTTCTTAGGTAACAGGTCTCGTGAACTTTTTCTCCAGTAGGGAAATTTCCTTCCATGTCGAAATAATAATAAGAAATGGGCGAATATTGAAAGTACTCCTCCCACCATGAAAATTGGGGTAGATGCATCTAATCCTGGAGCGAGATCTATTATTCGCATAATGATATCAGTCGGCACCATACATAGAAATGCACCAAAAAGTAATATCCAATCTTTTTTATCAATTCGATTGTCAAGCACAATTAGTACTATAAATAAACATAGCACGGAATTTCCGGATTTTGCCACCCCTGTGAATAATGTCTGTTTCAAACCAAACGGTTTTGGATATTCCATACCCACGAAGATGATTTCCTCATAAAGAAACACCATCCAATCTACTGCAAAAATGGCTCCCATGAGCAATATATTGACACACACTATCACAAGCACCCAAGTGAGTTTCTTTCCAGTAATTGGTTGTTCAAATTTTCCTAGAGTAGTTGTTTCTGTCATGATCGTATGGTCGTTGACTTATTATAAAAATTTATCAATCTGTTGTGGATCAAAAAGAACTATGAAGATTTTTCAATAATGTCAACCAATTTCTGGATATGAAACCCATAAACGAAGAAAAATTCAAAAAAATTATTGATTTTCTCACCGAACATGCTATTGATTTCTTGCTTATTTCAGACTATGAAAACGCTAATGATGTAAATATGCAGTATTTGACGGGTCATCCTATGGATGCAACCGTCATTGTAACTCAGAAAGGAGAGACATATCTGGTTCCTTGGGATGTCGCTTTAGCACAAAAATATGCAGAAGTAGATGAAATATTCGATTTGATGAATTATGAACACAGTCAGATAAAATTTCTTCACACATTCATCGAGGAAAAAATTCAGAAACACAAAGTGACGGTGGGATTAAATTCTTCCACCTCTTTTGGCAGTTTAGTGATGTTCAAAAAAGCCATCCCCCATATGGAGATCTTCCAGGAACCAATGTTAATTAGTAATTTATTAGGGGACCTACGAACAACCAAATCTGCCGCAGAATTGGAATTACTTAGAGAAGCTGCTAATATAGGGAATCAAACTATTCCCGAAATAGAAAATTTTGCTATGAATGCGACCGATGAAACAGAAAATGATCTTGATTTTTTCGTTCGTAAGAAAATGGCATCATTAGGTGCAGAAGATGTTGCATTTCCGACCCTAGTGGGAAGCTCTACTAGAGCGCATAATATTCACTGCCACCCTTCTGCGAGTAATGCAAAGTTCGCCACCCCTGGATTAGCATTGATCGATTTTGGCGCTAAATATAAAGGATATCATTCAGATATTACTGTCCCCATTAGTTTTGGAGAGTTAACTGCAGAACAAACCAAAATCCGCGATTTGACACAAAAAGCATATGACGCAGCAATGGAAATTCTTGACATAGGAGTTCCTTTATGGAAAGTCCATGAAGCTGCGATTAAAGTAATACAAGAAGGGGGTTATAACATGCCTCATTCTCTCGGTCACGGATTAGGATTAGCAACTCATGATGCTCCTCATCTCGGTTCGAAACCAACTAATCCTATCGCACTCCAATACTGGAAAGAAACCAAAGCTCAAAACGGAATGGTGTTTACCATTGAGCCGGGAGTATACAAAGAAGGTTTGGGCGGTCAACGCCTTGAAAACGATGTTATCATATGGAATGATAGAGTAGAAGTGATTACCAAATCTCGATTTATAACCGTACTATAAATTTTAGTATTTTTTTTTTAATTCTCAAAATAAACCATGATCATTGATAGTGCTTGTAAAATCTCTCTTAAAGTCGAGAATTCCGGTTCCATATAAGGCGGATACTTCATAATATGTCATTTTATTTGTTGCTGCAAAATCCATACCTTCCTCTCTGGTAATTGCTCGATACGGACTATCAATTTTATTAGCGATTAGGTATATCTTTATAGCTTGTTCTTCTTTTACATATTTCAACCATGTGCTTAAATTTATGAAGGAATGAAACCATTCAACTGAATATATCAAAATTACAATATGTGCGGCATGAAAAAACTGATCTTGGAAATGTCGAAATTGATCTTGCCCTCCAAGATCCCATAAGAAAGCATAAGTAGGACGATCATTAATCATATCAATTTTGTGAAAATCAACCCCGAAAGTCATTTTCTGGACTTCATCTTCCCGTAAGGTACCAGCTAATCTTTTAGACAATGTAGTTTTCCCAACTGCACCATCTCCTGCCACGATAACCTTGTAATATTTGATGGGAATTTCGTTGTTCGATGCGTTATTCACCATACCATCCACTTCACATATAATAAAATGATGAAAATCCGTTATCTTGAGGATCTTTTCCATATTTATATTTAAATTTGATACATTGTAGTATTTTACCAACCTATCAAACTTACGACAAAATATCTACCTACTATACACTATAGAGAAATCTGGGATAAGGATCTTAGAAGAAAGATACTTGGTAATTTTTAAGATATCGTAGTGCGAAAATTAAAAAGAAGTAAAAAAATAGATGTTAAATTTTCTTAGAAGCATCGGTGGATAACAGATGCACCTAATTCTTTATATTCTCTTCGAGATACCCACATTCGCTGGAAGGTTTTCAATGATGCTAAGATAGAACCACCAATCCAGACAGAATACATACGTTCGGGTGGGGCAATGACTTTTACTTCGACAGATTCTGCAACCTGTTGTTTAATTTCTCTGGTTAATCTTTCCTTCAATCCAGGATACATTGTGGAACCACCAGATAATACTATGTTCGCATAAAGGTCACGTCGCAAGTCCACATCACAACCTTTAATAGAATTACACAAAACATCATCTAAGGGTTCTAACTCTTTTCCAATCACGGATGGATTGAAAAAGCATTCTGGTGCTAGGAAGCGTTCAACGCCCACGGTAATGGTTTCTCCATCGGGTAGCATATAGACTTTCTCGTTTCCAGAAATCTTTTTGGAAAGCATGATCTCTTTCTCCGGATCTAATGCAACATAACAGAGTTTCTCTTTAATATCTCGGACAATTTCTTTTTCTGCGGATGTAGTAAAACTGAATCCTTTTTGTCGAAGTAATCGTTGTAGGTAGGTAGTAATGTCTCGTCCTGCTAAATCCAACCGGGCGATTGCATGAGATAATGCGAACCCTTCATAGATTGGCACGACGTGGGATACACCGTCTCCAATATCCAGTACACAACCCGTAGTACGACCGGATGCATATAAGGATAGTACTGCTTGCATTGCTACGTATATCGCGGGGGTGTTAAATGTCTCAAACATAATTTCAGCCATGCGTTCTCGATTTGGACGTGGATTCAATGGTGCCTCGGTTAATAAAACCGGATGTTCTGATGGATCAACACGTAAATCGGTGTAGAACGTGTAATGCCAGATCTTCTCCATGGCTAACCAATCTTCAATGATACCGTGCTCAACAGGGAACATTAATTTCAAAACCCCTTTCAATTGAAGAGCTTCTTCACCAATGTAGTATTCCCGTGTGTAGTGTTCGACGTCAGTCATGATTGAAGTATATTTTGGATAGCCAATTAGTGTTGGAAATACAGATCTTGGCTGATCTTCTCCCGCAAACCCGTTCTTAGAAATACCTGTACCGTTGTCGACAACTAATGGTTTGGCCGACAAAAAATCTTGATCTTCTGCCATAATTTATAACCTACAGTTTTTGGTTTTTGGATAATTATACTAAGATTATTATCTTGAGGAATAGTTATTTGTTCTTACCTAAATGAATTAGCTTGTTTAGAGAAATTTTATCGGATAGAAATTTGATCTTAAATCCGTTTCTCCAATCTAAGTTTTATTTTCCTCATAGATAACATCTTGTATTTTGAATGAAAAATGAAAAATTGACTGGATTAATCTTATTCCAAGGGATAATTTACTGTGGTATGGTCAACTTGCTATTATAAGTGAAGAAGAAAAACATTAAAGAAACAACTTTTCCTTGCTTTTATACTTCACATCTTCCATGGCATCCCGAATGGCAATCAAATCCGAATTCGGGTCCACATACTTCTTTTTTGAACCCACTTCTAAATCAACCGCACAGATTTGGGTGCCATTCAAACTGGACATTTTTCCATAGACTCCATCGATCAGCATACTCATCGCATGATAGCCATATCTAAGTCCTGTTATTCTATCATACACGTTGGGGGTACCTGCCCTCATCGTATGCCCCAGAACTACGGAGCGTACTTCAAAATTAACATAGTGCTGTTCAAAGAATTGTTTCAGTTCTTTTGTCCTCTTGATCTGTTTTGCGATTTTATCTGCAATTTTTAATGCATGAAGTTCTGGGTGACCGAAAGTATCCTTTGGAAGATTATTTATGTCCTCTGCTGATATCACAGTGAAATCCCGTTCTAAGGATTCCATACTGGGATATGCACCTTCAGCACATGCAATAATGTGGTAAGTATATCCTGCCCTAACTCGTTCTCGCAAAACTTCAATAACATCTCGTTGAAAATCGAAAGGAGTTTCTGGTAGTAGAATAATATCCGCACCTGAGGACAATCCGCTAAACAAAGTCAGCCAACCTGCGTCTCTTCCCATAATTTCTACTACAAAAATTCTCTGGTGGCTATGAGCGGTCGTTGTAATACTATCAAGGGAATTACTTGCCAATTGAGCGCTAGAAAAAAATCCAAAGGTATAATCGGTTCCTGCTAGATCATTATCAATGGTTTTTGGACACGCAACGACTTTGGCATTTGTATATTTATATAGTGCTGCTCCCACTCCGCATGTATCATCTCCACCGATAATAATAAGGGCATCTAAACCTATAATATGCATCTTTGCTTTCAAATCGAGAGCAACTTTTTTTCGTAAGGCTTCTTGTGCTTTCGGGTCAGTAAGTTTTACAACCTCTTCAAAAGGATTGGAACGAGAGGTATACAAAATTGTTCCTCCTCGAGTATGCAGATCATCTAATTCTCCAATTTTTAACTCCTCAACATAAAACTCTTTTATTTTTGGAATTTCTTCGATTGGAAATGTAAATATTTTCCATCCTTGCTTAATGCCAAGAATCTTTATGTCTTTCTCTTGATACCCACGAAGCAAAATACCATAGATCGCAGCATTCAGTCCGGGAGCATCACCACCACCTGTCAAAACGCCTACGTTCACTGTGTTCATCTATTTTATTTATCTAAAAATATTTAGTACTCGAAATGTAGGATTTTTAAAGAGTTTTACCATTATTCTTTGTTTTTTATCGGTTCAAACTGTAAATTATCGGTTTTTGTGCTAGCGATATAACTACCCCCAATTGTATCTCTTAAAATCAGATGAAAGGGGCTAGTCCCTTGGAGACAATTCAAGAGTATTTCAAGAGTTGATTCGATCTTCTGATAGTTCGCATCATCCTTGGAAGCGTGGGTGAGCATGACATTCGTGAATTGTATCATTCTTTTTAAAATTCCTTCCACATTTGTGATCCAGTATTCAGCAGATGCTCCCGGTTCGATCTCAAAATCTGCTTCGGGTAATTCAATCACTCCTGTTGGACTTCGGAAGATTTTACTTGTCAAATCTCCATCATTGATCGTTAATGAATACGTTCCCGGAGCAAAGGCACTTCTTAATGGAATTATATCATTACGACGAAAAGAGCACGCATTACATTCCATTAACAAAATTAAAATGTCTTCTCCATCGGGTAGAGTATGTACATTGCGGCTAATCTGTAAGATCCCTTTTGTACAACTTGGACATGGTATATCTTGAATTTCAGGTAAACTATATTTTTCTTCTAACGATGGTTTTGTTTCCCAATCCTTTCCCATTTTCCTATACCCATTCTATTATCAAACTAAAACAGCTATTGAAGTTTCTATTTTAAGAATAAAAGTTTTTATGGATTAAGAATTCATGTGTTATATCATTAAAGCTTAGGAAAGCTAATTTTTAATGCAAATATAATTTAGGTTCTCTATATGTCGGTAGCAGTTCAAACAAAAGATATAATTAACGTAGTTATTCACGGACGAGGAGGACAAGGTGCAATCACGGCATCGAATCTCTTATGTGAATGCGCCTTTCGAGCGGGATTTAAAGATGTCCTTGATATTCCAAAGATTGGTGCCGAACGGCGAGGTGCACCTATTCAAGGTTTTGTACGTCTTTCTCGTGATAAAGAAATTAAACTCTACTCGGGAGTGCGGAATGCCGATTACACCCTTATTTTTGATTATACTCTTTTGGATATCCCTTCTGTTGTTAAGAGCTTATCAGGGATTATCCTACTGAATGCTCCAGAATTTATGAATTTGGATTGTATTGATCCAAGTTTTGAAGTATGGATTGTGGATGCTACGGGTATATCTGTAAAAAATAAGTTAATGATTAGTGGATTCCCCATATTAAATACTCTCATATTGGGTGCTTTTGCCAAAATGACAGGAATTTACTCCCTTGATATTATTAAAGATGTCTATAAAGCACGTTTTGGAAAGAACTGGGAAAAAAACTTTTTATCTGCAAAGGAAGCATATGAATCCGTGAAAAAAGTCGGGAGGAAAATTTAATGGGGGATTGGAGAAATATTTGTAAAGATAAGGACACAAGACCTGAAGTACAACAGTATGAATCTTGGAAGGAATTGCCCCCGATTCCAATTTGTTTTCCCGCTCATGCAAGTGATACGGGATCGTGGAGAACAGTTCGTCCCGTGACAAATTATGAGAAATGTACGAAATGCGGATTCTGCTATCTATATTGCCCAGAAGGTACAATCCACGAAGGAAAAGACGGATATTATCATGTAGAATATGATTATTGTAAGGGATGTGGTGTTTGTGCGAACGAATGCCCCGTAAAATGCATTACGATGGTATTAGAAAGTGACGCTCAGGAGGAGATAATGAATGACTAATACTGAATCTGAATTTGAGGGTATTCACTTACTTAAAGGGAATTACGCGGCAGCATACGCTGCACGCGCAGCAAATGTGCAAGTAGTTACAGCATTTCCTATTACTCCTCAAACACTCGTTGTTGAGAAAATCTCCGAACTGGTAGACTCTGGAAAGATGAACTGCGAATTCATTCGCATGGAATCAGAGCATTCTGTAATGACAGGTTTGATTGGAGCTAGTATTGCTGGAGCACGCACATTTACTGGGACTAGCGGTCAAGGATTATTATATATGTCTGAACCTGTCCATTGGGCAGCTGGTACTAGACTTCCGATTGTAATGTCAATAGCATCACGAGGAATTGCCCCTCCATGGAATATTTGGGCGGATTTCTCAGACGTGATCACCCAAAGAGATTCTGGATGGTTGATACAACTCACAGCAACGCATCAAGAAATTTATGACAGCATCTTAATGGCATATAAGATCTCGGAAGATCCTGATGTAATGTTACCTTCAATGGTTGCCTATGGGGGATTTATTCTAAGTCATACTTCTAAACCCGTGGATATGCCTCCTCAGGCTGAAATTGATGCTTTCTTACCTCAAATCCCAGACCAGGGATGGGAACATATCTTCCTTGATGCTGAACGTCCCATGATGCATGGAGCGTTAATAATGCCGGGAGATTTTTACCAAGAATTTCGAATGAAAATCCAACTTGCACAAATACGGGCCAAAGATAAAATTAAACAAGTTTCCAAAAAATTTGGTGAGAAATTTGGGAGATATTATGGAAATGGTTTATTTGAGGAATACAATTCATCTGATGCGGAATATATTATTATTAACTGTGGTGAAATTGCGAAACAGATGGAAATTGCAGTGGATTCTTTACGTAAAGAGGGATATAAAGTAGGGATGATTCGATTACGTACATATCGACCTTTTCCATCCTCAGAACTAGTGCAAGCAGTTAAGCATGCTAAAATAGTCGGAGTAGTAGATCGAGCTACAGCTTTTGGAAGTCCCACGGGAGGTCCCATATCCACAGATGTTCGAGCTGCTTTGCAAGATGATCCAAACACAAGAAACTTGACAGTAGTTCCATTTATTAATGGCATTGGAGGACGGGATGTCCTACCTGAGGAACAACGCGGACAATTTGAAACCTTATTTCATGTTTTAGATAAAGGTACCTACCCCAAAACTAAAGATCTTATGGATAAAACATATTGGACGGGTACTATTGATAGGAGGGATTCTTAAATGACAAATATGAAAGATGTAAAAACCATTCCATATCGGGATCGCGAATTCTTCCTTCAGGGAAATGCAACTTGTGCCGGATGTGGCTTGGATTTATCCTTACGGTGGGCTCTTAAAGCATTAGGTCCAAAAACGGTGCTTGTAACGCCAGCTTCTTGTTTAAATGTAGTTATTGGAATTTGGCCAAAAGCAGCACCAGATTTCCCCTTTATCAATATGGTATTTGCAGGGGGAGCTTCTGCTGCAACGGGGGTATATCATGGATTAAAAGCACGGGGGATTGAAGATTATACAGTTATGACCTATGCCGGAGATGGAGGTACCACTGATATCGGAATTCAAGCATTAAGTGGTGCTGCAGAACGAGGAACTAACATTATTTATGTATGTTACGATAATGAGGCATACATGAATACGGGGATCCAGAGATCCAGTTCAACACCTGTGGGAGTAATGACCACTACAACCCCTTTTGGAAAAACGGAGCAAAAAAAGAATTTACCAGCCATTATGGCGGCCCATAATATTCCATATGTAGCAACCGCCTCCGTAGCAGATCCATTGGATTTATATGATAAGTTTAAAAAAGCCAAAGATATCAAGGGGCTGAAATATATTCATATCTATGCACCTTGTCCACCTGGATGGCGTATTCCAAGTGAAAAATCTGTAGAAGTCGCAAAAATGGCTATAGATAATGGAATGTGGATTTTATATGAAATTGAAGATGGAATTTTCCGATTAACTGGTAAAAGCAAACGACTCACGGATCCCAAGAAACGCAAACCAATCCATGATTATTTGAAAATACAAGGACGTTTTCGCCTAGTAAAAGAAGAACAAATCAAAGAGTTGGAACAGTATCGAGATTATCTATGGAATCAAGTTGAAAAAGAATTACTATACCAACAAATGGAAGAAAAAACTCCATAGAAATCCATCAATTTTATTTCTTTTTCCTCATTAACTAACTGCACAGATCATGGGACATTTTATTATTCACTTAAAAGACTCGACTGATCCTACAATATATATCCGACGAGCTGCTGAAATAGTGATGGAGGGAGGCATTATAGCTTATCCTACCGATACTGTATATGGAATGGGAGCAGATCCTCGCAATTTTAATGCGGTACAAAAAATATTTGCCATTAAGTTAAGAGATTCCTCTCAAGGAGTTCCTATTTTGGTACCGGATTTAGAGGATGCTCTGCGTATCGGAGTTTTTCGGCGCTTTGAGCAGGAATTATGTAAACACTACTGGCCTGGACCGTTAACCATAATAGTGCCCCTTAATACAAGTTCTGATATTACTTTAAATCGGTTAGTTACAGGTGGAAGTAGCAATATTGCAATTAGAATACCTCGAAATCCTATTATTTTAGGGATTTGTAAAATTTTGAAAGAATTATGTGGATTTGGAGGTATTATTGGCACTTCTGCTAACTATTCGGGACAACCTAGCTTAATTTCAGGTAAACAGGTTGTGGAAGAATTCTCCCATATTTTAGACTTCATTATTGAGATGGGATTTTGCAAAGAAAAAATCCCAAGCACTATCATACAATTTGGCCATGAAGACAAAAATCTGGTAGAAGCTCTATCCATTTTACGAGAAGGTAAAATATCTAGACAAGAATTATTATCGGTACTAGGAACACTTGGGGGATTACATGAACACTTTTAATTTGATCATATCTTCTAATCGAACGTATGAAAATTATGCAGAGCAGGAAATCTGGTTTACATTGCTAATTTTGGGGGATTCATCTCCCGTAATTATGCATAGCCCTATTCCTGGTATTTTATTAATCCACACAAGGTTGAATCCCTATCAAGTAGTTCGGAAGATGCGATCGATATTGAAGAAAGAACCTCACTTTTTCCAATATATCCTACGAGTGATTCCAATTGATAAGGTGGTGGAGTCTGATCTAGATTTGATCCATGATACGTCAGTTGAGTTATATCGAATTAAGAAAAGATTGACTAAAAAACGTAATACTTTCGCTATTCATGTGAAAAAAAGAGCAACTCCATTGTCTCGAAACGAAGTTATTGAAAAAATCGTTCCAGAAATTCGAAATCGGGTGGATTTAAAGGATCCCGATTGGGTCCTCCATTTTGAAATTATCGGTAATATTACGGGAATCTCACTAATGAAGCCTGATTCTATATTTCGAGTGATTTCTGAGCAACGATCTATAATCATTCAACCGGATTTAGATGTTTAAAATTCTCCATGAATAGTAGAGTCATTTTTTCTATAATTACGTGTAAAATCGTTCGTATTTTTACCTCTTCTTTCTGATCAGTGATCTTATCTTCGGAAGAATACCCCAAACATAGTAGAGCATTTTTTATTTCAAAGTCATGGATTTGAAATAGTGATTGTAGATACTGAATACGAGAATTTGTCAAATTCGGAGTTACATATTCTACGATGCGCGCCTTTATTGTTGGAAGAACAACCGTGGAAAATTGGGAAACTTTCTCTTTCGAGTCTCCTGTAATTATTATATTTGCGTATTCTGGATGGATTCCATCCTCAAAAGGGAACCCAACTTTCTCGATCGCATTTTTAATCTGCCGTTGGAAAGATGTATAGATTAAATATTCTACTGATTTAGTATTGGAAATGTTGGACGAAAGCGCAAAAGCTTGTTCCGTGAAATAAATTGCAAAATAGAGATGCTGGGGTGAGATGATGGGTTCTGGATTAAAAATTTGAATCGTAGTGGAAGTGGAATCTTGTAATTTGTTCAATATATCAAAAAATGCTTTCCTATTTTTCCATTGGGATAGAAATTGTATTTTCCCAATTCCTACATATCCAAATGAATCAAATTTCATTAGCTGATAAGAAGAAAGAGGAGCAATTTTTTTTATTAACAGCATATCCATCACACAGATAGTGTAATAAATGGTAATCGTATGAAAAACTTATCGAATTATAGTGGTATTTCCAATAAAAATAACCAAGTTTCTGAACAATACCCAGTGACTTTAAACCAAATACCTGCCACAAGCAAAAAAAGCAGAAGAACAATAACAACCCAATCATAAATTTTAAGTTTTACCGGATATAAATGCGTTCGGTGCTTAATTAGGCCAAAAGAACGTGCTTCTAAACTTTCTGCTACATAATAAGCCCGTTTAATGGAATTTGTTATAAGAGGTATAAGTAATGGGAATAAATTGCGGATTTGTTGAAACAATCCCCCTCGTTGAAGAACTAAACCCCGTGATTTTTGTGCCTTGGTAATTGTTTCGACTTCTTGAGCCAATGTAGGGATAAAACGAAATGCTAAGGAGAACGAAAAAGCGATGGGATATGATATTCCAAATTTTGCTATAGCTTGTGTTAAATCCTCTGGACGAGTTGTTTGAAAAAAGATGGAGAATGCGATTATGATATTTATCAAGCGCAAGCTCATTCGAACGCCCAAATTCAGAGAATGAAATAAGGTATTAAAAAAAATGATAAAAAAGAGGATAAATGCCATCCCACGGAGGGAGTCTAAAATTTGTTTTCCCATATGTGCAATTAGGATCCACACAATTAATGTTGCAAGAAGCACAATTTGGACAACATATTCTCCAAATAGGATAAATAAGGTCATATATACTATCACTAAAAATAATTTTGAGCGAGGATCTAAGCGATGCACAAAATCATCCCGATCGATAAAATTGAATGCACTTAGAAGATCCTTACTCATAGATGTTCATGCCTCCCGATATGGTTTAGGAGATTTTCTGTAAGATCATTAAATCCCCGTGAATTGGATACTAAAGAGGATAATATGTCTTGAGAAGAGAGCGTTGAATTGATCTTCTTGTGAAAAAGGGAAAATTGGGGCTCCACTAATGATCCATTTTTTAAAATTACCGGATTTGTCAAGATTTTCTCCTTTGGACCATCTGCAAGTATTTTCCCTCGTTCCAGAACGATAATGCGATCAAGATATGTATAGGCAAATTCTGTGTTATGAGTGACAACAATCGTGGTTTTATTCTCATTTTTCGCATTCATCAGAATTTGATCCAAAATTTGATACCCGTACTTATCTTGACCTAGAGTGGGTTCATCGAATACAATCACATCGGGATTTCTGCATAAAACACAAGCTATGGAAACCTTTTTTCGTTCTCCACCCGAGCAATTCCATGGGGACTTATGCAATAACTTCTGCAATTCCAATTTCTCAATAGTGGATTTTTTATACTGGGTTTTTAGCTCTTTACTTATTTTCAAATTCTTTAGTGAAAAATCTAGTTCCTCTTCCACGCTGCTGCAAAATAATTGGTGTTCGGGATTTTGAAACATTATTCCTATTTTTTTTGTCAATTCATATGGATCATATTCTTCAGTTGAGATTCCGTCAATAAAAACAGTGCCAGAGGTTGGAATCAACAGTCCATTAAGTTGCTGAATGAGAGTAGACTTTCCTGCGCCATTTCTCCCCATAATGCCCACCATCTCACCTTTTTGAATGATAAGTGATACTTGATCTAGTGCATAGGCATCATTACCGTAGGTATAACTCAGATTTTCTATGAAAATCTGACTCAATTTAACCACTCCTTCAATTTTAGAACCGCTTGATCAATATTTGTGGGTATTGTGCCCGAATACTTAGCTTTTTCTCTTAATTGTAAAAACATCTGAATATATTCTGGAATTCTAACTCCTGTTTTTTGGAGAGACGATGATAATAGCACTTGTTGAGTTGGTCCATGTTCGAGTACGTTGCCTTGATTCATCACAATAATTTCATTGCAAAACGGCAAAATGACTTCTAATCTATGTTCAATGATTATTATCGTTATTTTATTCTCCTCATTGAGTTTTTTCAGAAGATTTAATACTGATTGGGCCGCTTGGGGATCTAAAGTTGCTGTAGGTTCATCTAAAATAATCACACTGGGTTCCAAAGTAAGAATGGAAGCTATCGCTACACGTTGTTTTTCCCCCCCCGATAGATCATAGGGATGTCGGTCTTTTAAGTGAGTAATTTTTAAATATTCCATAATCTGGGTCAATTTTTCCCGTATTTGCGATTGTTCCATACCTAAATTTTCTAAACCAAAAGCAATTTCTCTTTCTACTGTCATTGCGACCAATTGATTATCGGGATTTTGGAATACCAATCCCACATGCTGGGAAAGGGCACTTACTTTTTCTTGAATCGTATCTTTTCCTAACACATTCACATACCCAAAAAAAATCCCACGATAGAAACTGGGAATCAATCCGTTAAATGTACGCACTAAAGTGCTTTTTCCTGAACCCGTGTCTCCTACCATAGCAATGAATTTTCCCTTTAATATAGAAAGATCAATAGAATTTAACGCTTTAAATTTGTCCAGTTTAGGATCATCCTTGAAAGAGGGTCCTTTTTCCTTTAAAAGCGAATCAATTTCCCCCCGGTTTTCCTTATATGCGGATTCATAAATAAAGGAAAGATTTTTCGTGATGATTTGAGTATCAAGTTCGGAAGGAGGGGATCCATTCATCAGAGATCGCTTTTTTATAAGATTTAATTCTTTAATTCCTTTTTCAATGCTGATATTACCACAGATTTAAGATCACTCGGTAAATTTTGCCCATTCATTCCCGCAGCTCCTTTGTGACCTCCTGAGTTTCCATCGTATTTAAGTGCAATTTTTTCCATAAATTTGCCTAAATGAAATTCTGTAGCATGTTGAATAGCTTCAGAAGCTCGTGCTATAAGTCGAAACTTCATATCCTTGCGTTTCGCAAGACAAAACGCAATATCTGCCCCTAATCCAAGAAGACCATTACAGACGGTGCTTTCATAGGAATTCACATGGGTAAAGAGTATAATCCACTCTCTAATTTGAAAGATCTCCTCACTTCGAATTGCACCCTTAACTCGTGCAATCTTCACGTCTAAGGGTGTTTCTCGAATAGACATAGACCGTGCAGTGGGTAAATCCGCACCTTTTCGTATTAAAAAATCCAAAATTGGAACGACCGAATTTTCACTATACCGCAGTCCGTTGGAGTCCATCAGTATTCCCATAAGTAATAGTTGAGAAATATGGGGTTCTAGATCAGGATTCCAATTTCCTCCTTTTTTCTTCTCATCTTCAATATATTTCCAAATTTGTCCGATAATCTCGCTGCAAGATGATGCAGAAGAATCGATTAATTTAAGTAGGAATTTATGTTCTGGTATGGTTCCGGATAGTTCTGAGTCACCATTTCGAGTATTTTGAGACTCGATGTGATGGTCAATCAAGATTACAGATTGAAACCCGTTTTGGAAATAGGGAGGAATATACGGAGTATCCAAGATGATTACGACATTATAGGATTTATTTGTATCAGTGGATACAATTTGGTTGAAATAATTGATATTCTGAAGCGTTTGTTTAACAAATTGATTAGTGTGACTCAAAATAAGGTCTATTTTTCCACCCTGCGGTATATAAGAACTTAGAAGAAGATATAGCCCTAGAGCGGAAGCTGCACCATCAAGATCCGTATTATCATGTGATAAGACTGCTATCGGTTCATAATTTTGTAGATTTCCTACAAAATTTATAAAATCTAGGGTGAATTTCCTAATTTTTTCAACATTCATTAGAGTTCTCTCTTTTTATAGGCGTTAACAAAAAATTTTGTGAGTATTCACCAAGTGTAAGTACATTGTTCCATTCTTTCAAACGAATCACTCCAAGTAGTTTTAATAGTTTAATGAAATGAAGCCACGGATTAGAAATTAATCGTTGGTTTCTTATGAAAAAAATATCAGATAAAGAATATATGGAGCATCTATTACAAGATTTGAGGATAAAAGCGAGGGATGAAGATAACTTCTTAGAAAAAAAAAAACTAAAAAAGATAATCGAACAGTTTGATAGAGGAATTAAAGAGGAATACACCAAAACCCGAAATAATTCTTAAGAAAATATTGCGTTTCCCTCATCCTGTTTTTTACGAACGTTTCGGATTATTTCCAAGAGATGATGAGTTGTGATTTTTTCTATTTTCGATAACACCACATTATGAAAGGCGATTTTTATCAGTTTCTCCTTTATATCTCTTCCAGACCATCCATCCAAGTGATTACTTACCTCTTGATAGGATATTTCATAAGGTACATCGATTTGACTCAAGAATAATTGCATCATTTGGACACGTTCAGAATTATCTGGTAATTCAAAATCAATCTCTTCTTCAAATCTACTACGCAAACCTGGGTCCAACAGATCAATGTTATTTGTTGCCGCAATGGTGATAATCCCGCTATTCTCTGATAATCCATCCATTTCAGACAGTAGTGCCGTACTAACCTCTATTACGTCGCCTCTTACGGACTGATATGACCGACTTAATCCTATTGCGTCGATTTCGTCTATAAATATTATTGCTGATCCTGATTTTTTAACTATTTTACGAGCTTTATCAAAAAGAGTATGGATCTTATTCGCTCCATCTCCAACATGCAATCCAATTAGTTCAGTTCCCTTTCGGACAAGTATTTGAGAACCACATTCGGATGCCAATGCTCTTGCTGTTAAAGTTTTGCCTGTACCCGGAAATCCAAAAAATAATACGTTTTTAGGAGACCATCTTCCGAATTTTTCGGGATGAAGCATAAATTCTTGGATAATCTTGCATTTTTCAATGGCTCGAGAATTTCCTATAATATCAGCAAATCCAACTTTTTCCATACTTTTTAATTGGGAATCGACAGAAGGGACTATTTCGAATTCCGTTTCTACGGTAACACGACGAGAGGATTCTGGAATAATTTTAATTATCTTAAATGCAAAATCAGGTAATATCATCTGATCAAATAGATATTCATCCACTGCAACTATTAACCCTACCCATTGATCTTGTGCATATGCTTGGAACAAATTATAATCATCAATTTCTAAATCTGATTGAGCAGATGCTTGTTCACTCAAACGAATAGGATAACCAACTGGCTTAAGAAGAATTTTTTGAATATTTGATTCTTGAGAAGTCTCATCCGTCTCCTGTTCTGAATCCGACTCTGTCAGCTCCTCTCCTTCAATAGTGACCTCAATCGGTTCCAATTTATTATCGGAATTAAGATAAACACGACGGTTTAATACTTTTTTCTTGGCCATAAGGTTCTACCTATTTGGTTGCAAAAGGAGGTTTGGATGAACCTAAAACCAATCAATTTGGTAATAATTAATGATTGAGAAGACCCTATTATTTATATCACTACTCCTTTTGTATATCAATAAAATATCCCTATAAAATTTTACGCTGAGTTTTTCTGTAAATTTTGAACATGGGAATAATTTGCATGATGGATGAGAGGGGAGGAATTACACAAGAATCGTACTACAGTACTCACAATATTCTATAGACTTTTTACATGAAGAACAAGGAAGAATGTTAATTTTTCCGCATCTCCCACACATTTGTCTTCGAGCAGGATTTTTACCACATTTCGGACAGATTCTTTTTGTTAAATCACTCATAAATTTCGACCTATTTCGATTTTTTATGCGGGATATTCAAAAAATAATCCTTCCAAGCATGTACAGTCGAACTTGAATGGGATAGTAATATTTTCTCTTCTTCTGATAGGTTTTGAGTAAGACTTAAAGTAGTATTGATTTGGGACAATGCCAGTATTTTGCTTTGCCTTAATCTGATTAATTCTTGAGTAAAAGATATAAATTTCCGATAATTCTTGTCATCCCGTTCATTTCCGTCCGATAGGATCCCCATATATTCGGTAATTGCTGTGAATAGATTGGGATCCAATTTTAACAGTTCTTCCGTATGAGATTGATTGAACGCTATTTTTTGAATTCTTTGCGCATTTATATGTTCTGATTCGGTAAATTGAAGGATATTATATTTAATAAACTCTTTAGCAATCCAGTATTCCATTTTATAATGGTTTCCGGCAATAAAGGGTCCAATGATTTTTCCAAAAATTTCAATACTGTGTTTGAAGTTTTTTACCGCTTTCACCTCTATGATTTTATTGCGGAATTTATAACGAATACGTTTCAACTGTGACTGAATAGAATTCATAGACATCAATAATGTAAGGTAATCTCTATAAAATAATAGAAGAGGAAATAAAAAAATAGATATTAAAGAATTGATAGCCTTTTTTTTTAATTGTATGTCATTTTGGGACATTTTCAAGCTAAATTTCGAATGGAATTTCTATTCGATTCTATTGACTGTTGGATTCGTGCTTTCCTTTATCATTGGATATATCTTAATTTATCAGCAAATCCACCTCGTGAAAGCAGAAACTATGTCTCTGTTGGATCATTTCAAGTGTTTGTTATATGGGATTATATTTTCCAGCGGAATTACCATAATTTTGACCACCGTGATATTATTTCGAATTAATAAGAAAAATATTCCCTTAGATACAACCACGTTAAGTCGTTTTCTGTTATGGCCGCTAAATTTTGTTATTTTTCTCTTATATATATTTCCATGTATTGATTTTTTGTATATGGCACATTCTGATTCGAATAAAGGAGTTACAATCTTTCAAGAATTTTTTGCTAAGAAAATCATCCATAAATTTGAAGAACCTTGGAAGCGATCCTTAGTTGCAATCACATTATGGCTTGGATTGTTTATTTTACCTCCCCTCTTCCTATCTATGGTCATCCCTCTATATATCGCATTCATGGGGTGGTCATTTGTCTATCCAATCATTATAATTGCATACTTTGGTTATCGAGGTTACGTAACAAGTGTGGTCAAAAATGTATATACACATCATACAATGAGTCGCGCTCTCCATCTTGCATTCGATAAAAGTCCGCGCATCTTTCGCATATTATTTTATCGTTTTTATACCACAGTTACTCTCGTAATCCAAATTGTGACATATTTTATTATGTATCTCATTCTGATTGAGTTTATGCATTACTTTTTCGTAGGTGATGTATTGATCACCGTCAAAGGGACACCATTCCAAACTTTCGCCATTTCCTTATCTCTATTATCTGGAATAGAGGGATATTTTAGCCGATTCTGGAAAAAAAAAATAAAGTTTCGCTGGATCGATGTATTTTTATCATCTTGGCTTATCGCAAGCGTAGGCATTAATTTATTAGTAAATTTTATGATATTACGAATTGATAATGGCATTTCTACCATATTAGAATCTTGGTCTGTAACTAACATAATAACCCAAACTACTACCATGAAAGGAGGAAATTATGTCCTTTTTATCCCAGTTGCTCTCATTGAAGAAATTATGTTTATCATCCTTGTAAATTATTATTTATTCAGTAAAAATAGCAAATTTTTTCTAGAAGCACGCCTGAATTTTATGGAATACTGCGGATCAAAATTCATTCCTGTTCCATTATTTAACTTTGTCCATCACTCAAATTCTCACCTACATAGTGCCGCTAAACAGCAATTAATACAGTTGTATGGAAGACTCCCATTGCGAAATGATCTCAAGTACACTCATAAAAGGTATATGTATCCTTTGTTTGATGCAATTTCTGATTCGAATAAATATAATCGCGAAGTAGCCCAAATTATTTTGGAAGATGCAATTCAAAATCACCCCATCAAAATTTCCCCTCTAATCCTTAAAGCGCTTCAATCTGGGAATGTAGATTTGCAGATTAACGTCGGAAATATCATAAAAAAGCATCCTAAATTTATGGAATCTGTTCCCTCCTCTCTGATCACTGATTTTTTCAATCATCCCAATTATCTAATAAAACGATTAGGTGCTGATCTAGTATTAAATTTATCACAATCGCCTAAATCGTTGAATAAAGAGACAATTTTACATGGGATCACCGATGGAGACCATATTTTTCAATGTAAATGTATGGAAATTGCTATAAAATTTGGTTTTCTGAAGGACATTAATGAATTTTTAGATAAAATGAAAAGTTCAAAATCTCGGATACAACAAATAGCAATTCAAAGTTTTATTGGATTAATAGGACAGGATAACATTACTCTATCTAATAGTGATATAGAAAAACTTTTAGACAAATTACGTATTGCAGACGGTCCATCCCGAGATGCAGCGATTATCAGTGTTTCTCAACTTAAAAATCTAACACAGTATAAAATTCCATATGAACCTTTTGTGATGGGTATTAGAAGTCATGTCCAATCTGTGCGCAAAGCTTCACAGCATGTATTACACCAACTTCACCCAAATTTAAACAGGAATGAACAATCCAAAATATTTAATACATTTATCAAACTGGCAGAAACTGCGGATGATGAAACCATTCAACATATTATTCCATTACTTAATCGGAATTGGAAGCAAAACCCTCAAAAAGTCACATCAATTATCATGAAGTTTTTTAAAAGTTCCAATAATACCACTCAAAACATAATTATTGAGGCTCTTCTTACTATTGCAGAAGAAGATCCAGAGCTTGTGCTTAATTCCATAGTTTCCATTCAAGAGGAACGTACCTATCTTACAAAAAGCGTTTTGCAGAAAACAATATTGCAAATTTGTGCACAGAATCCTCATTCTATCAAAATATTGGAAAAATTAGTAGAACAAAGTAATATGACTGTAAAAAAAAATGTATTAACTGCTATGGAGGGCTTGGCTGAACAATATGCAACTTATTTTAATAAAGATTTACTAATAAACAGTATAAAATCACAACCCTTTATGGAAATACGCATCAAATTATTATCAGTTTTATCAAAGATTATCCATCATCATCCTGAAATTAAATCAAACACTTTAACGGAATTGTTACCGTTATTGAATAGTTCCGAAAGAGACATACGTAAACAAACTGCAAGTATTTTTTTGGAGATCGCACAAATTAAACCGTCATTAATTACCTTAGATATAATCCAGAATTTAAGCAAGGATTCAGATCCGTCTATTAGAGAACTTAGCGCAAAAATACTCCGATACTATATTTCTATCGAAAAAGAACCATCCTTGACAATTCTAGATACATTATTGGAAGATAGCAAGTGGATTGTTCAAACTGCCGCCATTGATGCTTTAATGCAAGAATGGAATTTAATGAAATCCGCTCAAATTACAAAAATCATAAATATGATTGATAAATCTGATGAGTGGTTATCCCGGAAAGCCTTAGAATTTATCCAATATGTGGGTAAGCAAAATCCTGAACTAATTCCTTTACGCAAGATCACAGAATTAACTTCTCATGCTAATCCTTATCTCCGGAGTATGATATTGAAAATCATAGAATTACTCCCCTTTGATAAAGCTTGGGAGATTTTGAAAAAATTAATGCAAGATAAAGACAGTCAAATAAGAGAACAAGCTGCAAGAAGTTTGGTAACGTTTTCTAAGGATATGACAATTTCAACCCTATTTTCCTATACTTTGCCTTATTTTAGCGATGAAACTGATATATTCCTGCAACGAACCATCGCCAACGCATTACGACGAATTGTAAAATATGAATCTAGTGATGTAAGGAATCGTTTGATCAGTATTCTTAAAATCCGCTGTCAAGTCAGTCAAGATCCTGTATTATGCCGAATATGGCATAAACTCGAAGAAAAATAACTTCAAATTTTCTCTACCGTATGAGTATATAATAAAAGATGATCAGCATGCAAACAATTATTGGCGGTAACTGGAAGATGCAACTGGGGATTAAAGAATCCATTCAATTAGCAAAAACACTAGTCTCTTCTCTTCAAGATCTTGAGAGGGTTAAAATATATGTGGCACCTTCCTTTGTGGCTTTACCCGAAGTAGCAACAATAATACAGAATTCTCCTATCAAACTTGCTGCTCAAAATATGAGCGAATATGAATCTGGGGCTTATACAGGGGAGATTTCACCCCTTTGGTTGAAAGAATTAGGCTGTGAATACGTCATTTTAGGTCATTCAGAGCGACGTCGAATTTTGGGAGAATCTAATGAACTCATAAACAAAAAAGTGCATAATGCCCTTAAATATGGATTAAAACCTATTTTATGCATTGGTGAATCTGCTTCGGAGCGATCCAGCGGGAAGGTGAAAGAAGTAAACGCAAGACAATTAGAAAAATCTCTTAAGGACATCGATTCAGATCAGATTAAAAATATCATAATCGCATATGAACCCGTTTGGGCCATCAATTCTAGAGGATTGAATCCCACGGGAGAGATCGTACCTGCTACTCCTAAACAAGCTGAAGAAATGCATAACTTCATACAACAATGGTTAGTATCCGCCTATGGTAATATAGGAAAGGAAATTCCTCTCCAATATGGGGGATCCGTAAAACCAGAGAATGCCAAAGATCTCTTATCCATATCATCGATTCATGGAGCTTTAGTGGGGGGTGCTTCCTTGAATTCAACAGACTTCGTTCAAATAATCCGTTCCATCTAAATATTTCACTTTATATCATAGGTTTTCATTGAAGGATCTTAAAAATCTTGCTCACTTGTTTTTGTTTATGTGTGAATTCACAGTACTCAAAAAGATAGGTAAAGATACAGAAAAAATTGGGGAAGATGTTATTTTTTTTCAATATTCCGAAAATGGACAATGCCGTCTTGCAGATATATTTGGACGTGCTAAGATTGAAGCAAAAAATGCATTCGTCTATGAAATCAACATGCTAGATAGTCGACACGATATCACAATCATAGAATCTGAACTGGTACCTTATTTTGTTCGTTTTATGCAAGATCTCCAAACTGAGGAAGGGGAATCAAAAATACATAGTGCAGAGCAATTAATAACGGAGATCCGAAAACATCTCCCCTAAAGAGAACATATATATTTTTTAAAGCAAATAGGGTTCTATATCTTGAGGTTATGAAAAGTGCCCAGAATCGAATTTTTTAACAAAGTAGATGTTATGCATACCATATCTCGTAGTTTTCAAGACCTACAAACTCTTAGACATTGCGGAGTAAATGATATAGTATCAACATTATATCTTCCAATTCAAGTTAAAGAACCCGGAACCGCTCGGGATTTATATGATTGGTTAATGAATGCAGAAGTGAAGCGTGGAAGAGAAGCTGGAGTGAATATTCATCCTGCAATAGGAATTCATCCTATGATGGTCCCAACGGATACTAAAGTATTAGATGGTGCTTTAAACTATCTCGAACAAGCCCTCAAAACCAAAAAAGCCATTGCTTTAGGAGAAACTGGACTTCATCGCGGCACTCCCGAAGAATTTATATCTTTCAAACGTCATTTAGAATTAGCTCGTCAATATAATATGCCAGTGATTATTCATACCCCCCATGAACAAAAAGGGGAACTAACTAAAGTGATAATGAAAGAATTACAAAAGCATAAGGTGGAACGAGCTCTCATCGACCATGTTACTGGGGAAAATATTGCAATTGTCCTACAAGATCCTCGGAGAAACATTAAAATTGGCGTCAGTATCCAGAAATCCAATTTATCTAAGAAAGAAGCGCTTCTGTTGTATAAGAATTATTCATATGAAAACCGTTACATGATGAACACTAATGCCGGTAATGGACCTGGTGATATATTGAGTGTGATAAAAGCCATTGAGTCTTTTGAAAAAGCTGGCTTTCAAACTCGGCTTTTGAAAAAACTGTGTTATGATAATGCGTTGGATATTTTTGGCGGAATTTTACGTGAACCTTTTATTTAATTCACCTATTTTTTAGAAAAAGAACTCTGAATTTTTATAAAGTTTCGACTGAACAAGAATTTTAGAAATTATAGAGGTTTTCTAAGAGTGTCAAAACCCTACCAAAAAGCAAACATTCCTGGACCCGAAACAGGTGTATCGGTATTTGAACCTGTAACTTTAGCTACAATTATTAATAAATCAAAAAACATTCTGCTCGTTATTGGGGCTGAATCTATAGAGGAAAGCGTTGGAAAAAAATCATATGCCGAATACCTGGTAGATCTGGGAATAAAATCGAAAGCATCAATCATCGCTACCACTAGTGCATATAAATTCCTTTCAGAAAAAACCAAACTGGATGGAATAACAATCATGTCTCTAATTAATATTACTGACAGATTGCGAGATAATACATGGATTAATCTAGCTGGGAAGGGGGATAGATATGACCTCATTATATTTGGAGGATTTTTGATCTATTACGTTAGCCAAAGTCTTTCAACGCTGAAGAATTATTCAGAGTATAGAACTGTTACTCTAGATCGTTATTACCATCCGAATGCACGTTTTTCACTGCCAAATTTAGAAAAAGAAGAATGGGAGCAATATTTAGAATCAGTATTATCGAATATTAAGTGATTATCATGAGTTTTGAAGCATATCCAATCGGTGTAGGACCGCAATTTGAGGGTGAACGAGTCAGAAAGAAAGAAATGTATATTGAATTGGGTGGACCGAAGATCGAAAAGAAATTTGAATTATGTGAGGTAAAACCCGCAAAAGCTATAAAAGATGGAATGGTAAAAATCATCGGTCCCGACATCTCCGAACTTAAAGAAGGGGGATCATATCCCATTGGAGCATATCTGGAAATATCAGGTTCCCAATTGGAACAAGATCTCGAGGCTGTAATTGAGCGAAGGTTTCATGATTTTTCTAATTTCATTCAAGGTTTTATGCATCTTAATCAACGGTACACCAATTGGTTTCGATTATCCAAAAAATCCTATGAAAAAGGATTGAATTCGTTCAATATCTTAGGAGAAATCTTAATTAAACTATTCAAAGCTGAATATAACATCATAGAAAAAGCACAAATCACCTTTATCACTGATAAAAAACAAGTTGATGCGAAATTCAAATATGCCATGGAAGTTTATGATAAACGGGATGAACGAATACGGGGAATGAAAGATGAAGACGTAGAGGAGTTTTATGCATGCACTTTATGTGCTAGCTTCGCCCCAAAACATGCTTGTGCTATAGCTCCCAATCGTATGAGTCTATGCGGTGCTATCAATTGGTTTGATGCCCGTGCAGCAGCGAAAGTGGATCCCAAAGGACCTATATTCAGAATAGAAAAGGGAGAATGTTTAAACGAAAAAGCAGGAGAATACACCGGTATAAATGAAATGATTAAGAATGCCTCCCTGGGGGAGATTGATAAGATCTACATGTATTCTGGATTAGAATATCCCCATACTTCCTGTGGTTGCTTTGAAGCCATCGCATTTTATATACCAGAAGTCGAAGGATATGGGGTTGTTGACCGGGATTTCAAAGGAATTGCTGTTAACGGATTACCGTTTAGTACTATGGCGAATAGTACGGGTGGAGGAAATCAAGTAGAAGGATTTAATGGAATAAGCATTGAATACATGCGCAGTCCCCGTTTCTTTCAATATGATGATGGATGGAATCGATTTGTATGGTTACCTTCTTCCGTTAAAGAGAGGATCAATGAGTTTATTCCCAAAGACTTGCTTGATAAAATTGCCACAGAAGCCGAAGTCACCGAAATAAATGAATTAAAGGACTTTTTACAAAAGAAAGAGCATCCTGTAATGAAAAGATGGGAACAAGAAGAAGAGGAAGCAGATGAAGAGGAAGGTATAGAAGAATATCCACAGGCTCAAGCGATAGGATCTCCCACACAGATACCGTACACTATGCCTACTCAGGCATACACTCCCCAAGGAATCCCTCCAGGATCTCAGAGTTTTATTTTACCGGGTATTGTAATTCCAGCACCAAGTACGGGATCTGGACCTGGATTCAAGATCATCTTCAAAAACGTCAAAATCCATGCCGAATCCGTAACCGTGAAAAAGATCAAACCTAAGAAGAAGAAATAGATTCATTCATTTTTTTTATTTTTCTCAATTTTTGGCGCAGGATATTTTTGATTATTAAACCATTTAGGAAGGATTTTTTATTCCGTAATTGCAATATTCCTTAACAGTATCTTCTCATAATATTTAATATAGAGGATGAATTCATCAACATTACATACAAATTCACGGGAGATAACCCCTAAGTGAAGCCAATCGGCATAGCATGCAGACTGGATAAAGAAAATGCCTTAGATTTAGCTGGTAAAATTATAGATTACCTTATGAAAAAAGATGCCAAGTTGGTTTTAGAAAATCGTATCGCTCAGCGATTCCAGCGATTTCTACCTAAAAAAGATCTACGCCAAATGAACAAAAGTCAAATTAAAGCGATCATTTCAGTGGGGGGAGATGGTACGATTTTACGAGTTGCGCAAAATCTCCCACGTAAGAATCCCGCTCCAATCCTTGGGGTAAATCTTGGAGACTCGGTAGGATTCTTGGATGAATGTGATTTGGGTTCAGATAAGTTATATGATACGCTGGACAAGCTAATAAACGATGAGTTTTCTACAGAACGAGTGATGCGATTAGCGTCCTATCATCGACAAAATCGTTTTCCGGATGCCTTGAACGAAATTTATATTGTTTCTGCTAAACCCTCGAAGGTATTACGCGTGAATATTAAAGTTGATGGAGAATTTTATAGCATGGCTCATGTTGACGGATTAATTATATCTACTACCGTGGGAAGCACAGCGTATTCATTATCTGCAGGAGGGGCGTTAGTAGATCCACGATTAGATTTGATTCAGATAGTACCGGTGAATCCTTTTGCACGTACAACCGTACGACCTATTATAGTTCCTAATTCGAGCCAAATTGAAGTAGAATTAGTACGACCTAAGCTTAATGCTCTTATTGTAATTGACGGACAACATGATTATCGTATTTATCCTAAAAGCAAAATTCTTATTCAAAAATCAGATAGCGATATAGAATTTATTCGGTTCAATCCCAATTTACAAGAAAATTTTTATGATAAACTCCAGAGAAAGATTCTGGTTGGATTAAATTCCTCCATTATCGAGGATTCTCCAGAGGAATAATTGTGCAAGATTCTATGATCTATGTATTTGATACTAGTGCATTTATCAAGGGTATGGATGTCAATGTTATAGATCAATCAAGATGTTACACTACGGATGGGGTATTATCAGAGATCAAAAATAGTTTTAAAAGGCAAAGAATTGATATCTCCATCCAATCAAGGAAATTAATAATCGCATCTCCTTCACTGGAAGCCGTGAGAAAAGCAAAACAAGCCGCTCTCCAAAGTGGAGATTTACCTTTCTTATCTTCAGTTGATATAGATCTAATTGCATTAGCTATAACCTTAACGACTGATGTTATCGAATTGGCTGATAACACTTCCCTTTTAGAAGTGATCACTGACGATTACTCTATACAGAATGTATTAAAGCACTTGAATATCCGTATCCATTCTTTCATGCAAAAAGGAATACGAGACTTCATACGATGGGAAATTTATTGTCCCGTTTGCAATAAAATCTACAAAGCGGATAAGAATAATTACTGTACTGATTGTGAAGTCAAATTGAAAAGACGACCAATTCAATAAGAATAGAATTTTTTAATTAATTATCGATTACAATAATAATAAGGTGGAATAAGTGGGTGTAAAAATTTCAACATTGATTAAACCAGCATTAACAGAAATTACCTTACCAAATTTGTTGGGGAAAAAAATTGCCATAGATGCTTTTAATAGTATTTATCAATTTCTCGCTACTATACGCCAACCAGATGGAACCCCTCTAAGAGATCACCAAGGAAATGTGACCTCTCATTTATCGGGTTTACTATTTCGGACCTTACGTTTGATTGAAAATGATATAAAACCATTATATGTATTTGATGGTCCCCCTCATGAACTGAAATCTCAGATCGTTCAAGAACGTCGAGAAAAACGCGAAGAAGAAAAGCATAAAATGTTACAGGCACAAGATGAAGGAGATTTTGAGGAGGCAATGAAACATGCACAAGCTAGTTCTAAGCTAACCTCTGAGATGATTGAAGAAAGTAAACAGATGCTAAATTATATGGGTGTTCCTTACATTGAAGCCCCTCATGATGGGGAAGCTGAAGCTGCCCGTTTAACCAATGAAGGATTAGTATGGGCATGTTCTTCCCAAGATTATGACTCGTTATTATTTGGTTCCAGTCGTCTTGTGAGAAATTTGACTATGTCCAGAACGCGTCGAGTGAAGGGAACTACCATAGAAGTTCAGATTGAATATTATTTCTTAGAAAAAGTATTAAACGAATTAAAAATTACTCGTGAACAACTTATTGATATTGGCATTCTGGTGGGGGTCGATTTTTTTCCTGGATTTAAAGGATTAGGAGAAAAAACAGCGTATAAACTGATAAAAGAAAATGGTTCAATCGAAACTATTATCAATAAGGGCATTGAAGTAAGGAACACTCCCATCGAAATAGATTTGGAACTGTTAAATACCCTCCGCAAGATCTTTCTCAATGTTAAAAAACCAGACAAAATTCCCAATTTTGTGTGGAAGAAGCCTGATGAAGAAAAATTGCGGGAACTATTGATAGAACAAAAAAACTTTTCCGAAGAACGAGTCAGTTCTGCGATAAAGCGATTAGTGCAAAAAAAATCCCAAAAATCCCAAGTAAATTTAGATCGATTTTTTTAGAATCTCAAAAACTAACTTCTTTAGGAATGAACCATTTTTTCAAACACATATTGCGGAATTTCCACTTCTTACTTAGACTAAATATAGTAGTAACAATCAAAATGGGAATTGTATATGGCAAACAATTCAGATAATAATACGCCGAATAATAAACCCAAAGAAATAGTATTAAGGGTTCTCGATGCACGAAAACGAGATGTAGGTCGATCTATCATTCGGATCGATACCGAAACCATGAATGGATTAGAAATCAGCACAGGAGATATTGTTGAAATAATTGGGAACAGTACCTCAGCTGCCATTGCATGGCCTTCTTATCCTCAAGATCAAGGATTGGGAATTTTAAGAATTGATGCACGATTACGTCAAAATGTTGGATTGAGTATAGACGAAATGGCTACGATTCGAAAAGCAGATGCTCAAGTCGCTAAAAGTATCGTCTTAAAACCCCATCAAGTAAAAATTAAATCCAATGCGAGATTTGAAAGCTTTGTAAAACGCAAACTGCTAAGTTATCCCGTTACCAAAGATGATTTAATTTATATTAGCATTGGCATATCGCGTGAAATTGCATTTAAAGTCACAAGCATTAAACCCGATGAAATTTGTATCATCAAACAATCCACGCAACTACATATCAGTGAAAGCACTCAAGAGGAAGCTCCCCAAGGAATTGCTTTTATTACTTATGAAAATGTGGGGGGCTTGGATGAAGAAATCAATCGGATCCGAGAACTGGTCGAACTTCCCTTAAAACATCCTGAATTATTTAATCGATTAGGTATAGATCCTCCAAAAGGAGTATTGTTACGAGGACCACCTGGATGTGGGAAAACTCTTCTCGCTAAAGCAGTTGCAAATGAATCGGAAGCTCACTTTATCTCCATAAATGGACCCGAAATTATGAGTAAATTTTATGGGGAGTCGGAGAAAAAACTTCGAAGTCTATTCAAGGAAGCAGAAGATAAAGCTCCTACAGTAGTTTTTATTGATGAACTAGATGCAATCGCTCCCAAACGAGAAAATGTAACGGGAGAAGTGGAAAGACGTGTTGTAGCACAGATGTTAGCTCTCATGGACGGACTTCAAAGTCGGGGCCGTGTATTGGTAATTGGTGCGACCAATCGCCCCAATGCGCTTGATCCTGCTTTACGTCGCCCCGGTCGGTTTGACCGAGAGATCGAAATCAAAGTTCCTGACGAGAAAGGAAGATTAGAGATTTTACAAATTCATACCCGTAATATGCCTTTAGATGAAGATGTATCTCTCAATGAATTTGCTAAGGGTACTCATGGGTATGTAGGGGCGGATATTGCAGCTTTATGCAGAGAATCCGCTATGGTTGCTTTACGACGTTATCTTCCCGAAATTGATCCGAACTCAGAAGAAATACCCATTGATATTTTAGAAAAAATTAGAATCACCAAAAATGATTTTGAGATAGCTAAACGCGAAATCATTCCCTCTGGGATACGGGAAGTCTTCATTGAAATTCCAGATGTTCATTGGGCTGACGTAGGGGGTTTGGAAGAAGTGAAACAAGCCTTGAAAGAAGCCGTAGAATGGCCGATTAAGGCTCCTGAAACCTTTAAAAAGATGGGAATGAGTCCACAAAAAGGCGTTCTTTTATACGGTCCCCCCGGATGCGGTAAAACCTTACTTGCTCGTGCTGTAGCGACTGAAAGTGAAGCTAATTTCATCTCCATCAAGGGTCCGGAAGTTCTTTCTAAATGGGTGGGTGAATCAGAAAAAGCTATTCGCGAAATATTTCGTAAAGCTAAGGTTGCCTCTCCATGTATCATTTTTATTGATGAGATTGATTCGATAGCTTCTTCGCGTTCATTACAAAATGATTCTAGTGGAGTTACGAATCGAATATTATCCCAATTACTCAGTGAATTAGATGGATTACAAGGAACTAATGGATTAGTTTTTATTGCTGCCACAAACGCCCCCCATATCTTGGATCTAGCCTTAATGCGTCCCGGTCGCCTTGATCGTTTCTGTCATGTACCCACACCTAATGATGATGATAAAAAGAAGATCTATGACATTTTCATTTCTCGAATGTATATTCATAAAGAAATTGATATCGATACATTAGTAAGGCGATCCCAAGATTATTCTGGTGCTGATATCGAGATGCATTGCAAAGCAGCGGCTTTTCAAGCAATGGGAGAGGGCGGCACATTAAAAGCACGAAAAATAAGGATGAAACATTTTGAAGAAGCACGGGGCAAAATTCACCCCTCATGTACTCAAGAAATCCGGGAATCATATGAGAATTTTGAAGCGAAAATCCATGCACGGAAGAAGAATAGATTAACTATGTTCTCGTAGAAAAAATTTTAATTGTCGTTTTTCTATAGAGAATATAATCTTATTTTAGTCAAACTTCAACGACTCGAATAACCAAATCTTTCATTAATTCTTATATTTATATTGATAACATCCAGTGCACTATTATGGGAAAACTCGGTACATGGAAAGTACAACCAATAAATAATGAAATCGTAACAATATTGGTGCGACACAAAGGAGAAATGCTGGACTCAGAACTCTTAAGAACATTGCAAAGTAAATATGTGGATATCACCCGCAATACATTGTACAAATGTTTATTCACTCTCGAAGTCTCAAATATCATCGAAGTCATCCGATTGCGTCAAAATAAATACAAAATTTCGTTACGTAAAGACGCACCTATTGATGAAAGTTTTATAGATACTTTAAAAAACTACACTAAATCATAATTTGGTATAGCGTGAACACACGTCTTCCAAGGTTTCTATATCGGTTGTATTTTTGCATATTCGATTGCGAATGTTCACAAAAATCGGAAAATTGGTAGCATTGCCTAGTAATAAGGCATTTCCTGTTGGTAAATTTGAGATCATCCGCATGGATTCTCGTGTTAATGCCTCAGAGGTTGCTTTTATATGATCCAAATCATTAGGATTGGTTACACGGAGTATTATATGAGTATTGCATTGAGAAAGTACGGTATTACTAAGTTTAACGGGACGTTGAGATATTAAGCAGAGTTGTCCGAAGAATTTTCGTCCTTCACGAGCGATAGTTTCAATTATCGATTTTGATATTGATGAATTATTTATGGAGTGTTCAGGAGCAAATTGATGTGCTTCCTCTAAAATAATGAAAAACGGTGGTACCTCCTCTTTTCTTCGCATGTAAAATAGCCGATCTAATAAAAATGACACGATAATTTGTTTTTTTCGTATCGATATTAAGGAAGAAAGATCTATAATGTTTAATCTACCGGGTTCAATTAAGGTTCGCAACACGGGATGATTTTTTTTAGCAAAAATTTTGTTTCGATTTAAATCACTTAACCATCCCGATAAAGCACTCCGAACTTTTTGGTTGATACTTTGATCTTTTTCTATACGGGTGATAATCTCTGAAATATCGTATTGGTCATTATTTTCTTCGTATTTAAGCCGATTTAACACGCTTTTAAGTTCCCGTATTTGAGCATTAGATATATTAGGTTGAAATTTTGCAAAATCATACGCTGTGAGGGAGGATACAGCGATTTGAAAATATCGTGCATCATGTCGGGTGGTAAATTTTGTAAATTCTTGATTTTCTAAAGTGTTATGATCTGTAAAGAACTTATATTCCCCATGTACATCAAATAGAATAATTCCTGGAGTACCCTGATTAGTATTGGATCTTTTTAATAATTCTTCCAATACCACCGATACTAGATAACTCTTCCCCGCTCCAGACATGGCTAAAATTGCTACATGTTTATTGATTAAACGGGACAAATTGAGTTTTACAGGCGTATTATAATGGGATAGTGATCCGATGTATAATCCATGTGGGTCTATTCCCAGTAAAATGTCTAATAGTTCCCCTTGAACTACACTAACTTTACTGCCGGGTTTCGCAGGGAAATAACTTCTTTTCAAGACTGACTGAAATTTCAAAGGCGCATCGGTTAGCGTTGCGGTGGATTTAGCTATTTTGGGAAATACGCCTAGTACTTTTACGTATGCTAAATAATCCTCCCATTTTTCACTGGGAAAATAGGAACAAATATTTGACAAATATCCTTTATCAAAATTCTTAACCGTTTGAGGATTGGAGTAATATTCATTATTTACAATTATATCTTCAATTTTTCCGATGAGCATACCTTCCTCAGATAAAGTTGAACAAAACATACCTTGTCTTATTAGAGAATTTTGAACATTAGGATCTACAATAAAAAGGTAATGATCTGTATTGGGCGAATTTTCCGCTGGAGATGTATAAATAGTGCCAATATTTTCTCCTGTATAGATATCATTGAATCCTTTTTGCATAGATTTCGTGCTGTCCATTAACACCACAATACTCAAAAATTTACAAGACTCGCTACAATAAATCGAAAATCTCGTTATTTTTAATTTGAGTCATCCACTTTATAAGAAAATAGAGTGTGAGGGATTTTTAATATCCCATCACGTTCGTCGTATAATAATTTGAACAATTTTTTTGTCGCGAAGTGAATCAATTTTTTCTTCAAGATTCTTTAATGGGATTCCAGTAATCTCAGAAATTGTTTCAATTGTATGATCTCCATCACATAATTGGAGGATTTTATATTCCTCTTGCGTAACCATACCCAATTGTACGGACATTGGCTGAATTTCTTTTTCACATACTGGAATGCGGGTTCCCTCATTTAAATCTTCTTTAGCAAGAGCTGAATCCCCGTGATAGGATTCTACTTGCTTTACTTCGTAATCTTGATTAATAAAAACCGCTGTAGTATGCTCAATATTCGAGAAATCTTGGGGATTATTGATATCGGGATTCATGTTTAAATGACGATGTTTATAAATGTACAACCCTCCGAGTTTTAATCCGTTACGGATCTCTTCTTTATCTATATCAATCCCTATCACTTCTTTACATATGTCACAATTCACATAAGCGCGGATAGTTTTAAAGTAATTTATCGTGCGGTTAAAAGACATGATCTATGTCATTATCTAATTAAGGAATATATTTATCTTTAGGTGAGACAAAAAAATCGAAAACGATAATTAGATGGTGGGAAATCTTCGCCACCCTATTTAATTCCAATTGATTGCTATCATCCATCCTTGGAGTACATTTATTTTTTGTTCCTCGATCGAAAAGAAAATAAAGTATCCCATATTATCCGCAATCATTCATTCCCTACTATATAAGTAGGATTTACCAAACTTAACAATACTAGATGATCAAAAACTATGTCTTACGCTCAAGAAGTATGCAATGGATGTGGAAAACAGCTCGCTCCATATGAAAACGCGGTATCTTTTCCTTGTCCCAATTGCGGAGATATCATGATTTATCGATGCGAACGCTGTCGAGCATTTGCTCGTCCTTATAAGTGTCCCAAATGCACTTTTGAGGCTCCATAAACACTCCCAACCGAGGAACATAAACATGACAACTAACTTAACTTTTGCACGTAGCCCTGTTAGAGAAATGATGAAGCGAAACGGTGCTCAACTAGTTGCACAAGATGCAGTAACATTGTTGATCGACCATATTGAACAAGCTGCTAAACAACTAACAAAACAAGCACTTGTATACGCCCAGCATGCAAAGCGAAAAAAAATTACACGGGATGATATTCTCTTAGCTACAAAATATACAATAATTAAACACAAAATGAAAAAAGAACACTATGTGATAGCGGTAGTAAAAGTTCTTCCTGATGATGTGTATGAGAATGCTCACTTGGAGAAATTAGTTGGAGAGCTCAAAAATGTGCTAACACCGTTAAATACTGTTGTCGAAAAGTTTACCATAGTCCCCATTGCATTTGGGTTGCAAGCTCTTCGTGTTCAAATACGAATTCCAGAAGAAACTGAGGGTGGAACTCAACCTGCGGAAGATGCTATGGAATCCTTAGGATGGGTTCAGCGAGTAGAAGTGGAAATGGTCACACGTTTATAATTTCCTGTATTTTTTACCTATGAAACTCTTTCTCGAGATATGACCAACTGAAAAATAACATGGTAGGTCGACCATGAGCGCAATGATGGGGATTTTCGCACAGTGATAAGGTTATGAGTAATTTTTTTGCAAATTCCGGATCTGAAATCATATCTCCTCCTCTAATGCTCTCATGACACGCAATATATTTAAGGATCTTCTCAACCGATTGACTAAAAGATGTTTGTTTTCCCATTTCAATAATTTCTAAGCAAATGTCTGTAAGAATAGCTGTATCTTGTACTTCTTTCAAGATGGTAGGAATTGTATGTAAAGTAAAGGTGGTACCTCCTAGATGGTTCACTTCAAATCCAAACTTTGCAACCTCAGAAATCGTATCGAGCAAGTATTCTTTCATATTTATCGGAACTTCAATAGTAAAGGGAATTATTAAACGCTGTCTATGCATTCCTCCTTTTAAATACGCCTTCATCTCTTTTTCATAATTGATCCTTTCATCTGCTGCGTGCATATCTAAGATATAAAATCCTTCCTCCCCTTCAAAGACAAAATATACATTCTTTAATTGTCCTGATTCGCTTATTAACCGCATCTTCGGAAAAGATTTTGTTTGTATCCATTCATTGCGTAGAAAATAATGGGATTGTTTGGAAATAAGATTTGGAGCAAAGGTTTGCAACGGAAGAGCTTTAGTTTTATGAGGAGTAGCTATCTGAGCTTCAGAGGACACCCTCTCTTGGGATTGTGACGTAAATTTAGAACTTGATTGAACTAATGGGCTTTGAGCAGATGTAGATAGATTATTCTTTAGATGATTTTCCGATGGAGATTTTTCTTCAATCCATGTTTCAATTGTTTTACTGGAGGAAGAAATAGATTGGTCTAGTTGACTGGTAATTGTAGACTGTCCAAATTTTTGATTGACCACTGAGCGCGTTACCTCGCTTAATGCACTTAATATCGTTTCTTCTTCTTCGAATCTGACAATTTTCTTGGTGGGATGAATATTGAAATCTACCTTGGAGGGATCTATGGTCAAAAATAGGACATAAAATGGATGTTTATGGATCATTATATAGCTTTTATAAGCAAATTTCATCGCTTCATGGACGGTGGGAGAAATAACGTACCGGCCATTGATAAACACCGTAGTATTATGAGATGTGGATTGTGCTAAGGTGGGATCCCCAATATACCCTTCGATGGTGAATAAATTGTGCGATTCTCTAAAAAATACGCTATTTTTTGCGAAATCTTTACCATAGACATCAAAAATGGCATTAACCGGATCTGATGAGCTAGGAGAAGATAAAATTGGAGTAGAATCCTGCATTAATTTGAAATTAATCTCCGGATACCCAAGAATATATCGAGATACAATATCTGTGATGTGCCCCATTTCAACACGATCGGATTTCAGGAATTTATATCGTACAGGAGTATTAAAGAATAAATCTCTGACCTTGATATTGGTTCCTAAGGCTGCTGCAGTTTGTGTACATGATTTCACGACTCCGCCCACCAATTCAATTTTAATCCCATGTGAGCTCGAGCGGGTTTTGGTAATCAATTCCGTTTTTGATATTGAACAAATTGAGTAGAGAGCTTCTCCTCTAAATCCAAGTGATTTTAATGTAACTAACTCATCTGCTGATCGTATTTTATTAGAAGTATGAGGTAAAAAGGCTATTTCAACATCTTCGGGATGAATACCAACTCCATCGTCAATGACCTGGATAAGAGATTTTCCAAAATTCTGAATATTTATAGTTATTTTCTTTGCTCCCGCATCAATGCTATTTTCAATCAATTCTTTTACTACCGATGCAGGGCGTTCAATAACTTCCCCGGCAGCAATTTTCTGGTAATCTTGAATCTCCTTAATTCTCCGAAGAGGTGAAGACACCATAAGGGGATCTTAAGATTCAATAGTCATTAATATTTTTATTAACCGTGTAAGAGTATGCAAACGAAAACTAAAAAGACAAAAATCAATTTTTTTTCCTAGGATTGGTGATACCATGATAACCGCACTTCTGTTTGATATGGGAAATACCTTAATTGATTTTCATCGAGGTCCTTCGGATGCAGAAAAATACGAAATAGGATTACGTAATATGGAACCTCTTCTAAAAAAATATAATCGCAAAATTACCTTTGATGTGTTAAACCAGGAGTTTTTACCCATATTAGAAGAAGTATTCGTTCGTAGACTGTCATTAGACCATGAAATTTCTATCAATGAATACTTAGATCCTTTTCTAACCAAGCATAATATTAAAATGCGGGATAATCAAAAAATCTCATTGCTGGAGCAATTTTATTCAGGTTTTACTAAATATGTATGGGTAGATCCCCATATTCCGGAAACTTTTCAACAAATACGTAGGAATGGTATTAAAATAGCAGTAATTTCGAACGCATGGTTACCCAAGGAAGTTTATATACGTATTTTTAAGAAATTAGGTCTACATCAATGGATCAATGGCTATTATTTTAGTTATACGGTAGGTGCAAGCAAACCAAATCTGAAGATATTCCAATATGCTCTTAGCACCTTACGGATACACCCATCTACTACTTGGATGATCGGAGATAACATAGAAAAAGACTTAGAACCAGCAAAGACTTTGGGATTAACTACCGTATGGTTCAATTCAAAGGGATTTTCACTCCCAAAAGATAAAAAAAATACAGTTGATTATCAAATACGCAACATTCATGATATTCTCACTATCCTATGATGGTGTTTATTTATTTTTTTTATTAACAAAGATCAGTCTTTCTACCATTTGTTTTGTAGGTATTCTTAATATCCAAAAAGGAAAATGCAAGAAACTACATACTCAATTTTTCTTTTACCATTAGGGATTGCTTAGATTCAAGCTAAAATCCCTAGAAATTCGAGAAAATATGGTTTTTAAGGTGCAATGGTTTTAATGTAATTCTATTCCTTAACAAAGCAGTTATATAAATCGGATACTTACTAATTAAATCACAAGACTGTTAAACATGACGGAAACAACTCAAGAGCCGCTTAATAATACAGAAATGAAGCGGAAGAAAAAGAAAAGCTTTCCAATCTCCTCAAAAGTTAATCTAGCACGATATACTAAGTCAGAAGGTATTTATCCCTATTTCATACCCTTGTCCACGGCAGTCGGTCCTCGAGTAGTGATGAATAATCGACAAACGATTATGTTGGGGTCTAATAATTATCTTGGTCTGGCAAATCATCCAGAGATGATTAAAGCTGCAATAAAAGCTATTCAAACATACGGAACTGGTTGTACAGGTTCCCGCTTTCTCAATGGAACTCTAGATTTGCATGTAAAACTCGAGAAAGAACTTGCAGCATTTATGGGGAAGGAGGGTGCCATTTGTTTTTCAACAGGTATGCAAGCCAATCTCGGAGTCATATCTGGAATCACCAGTAAAAATGATCTAATAATTAGTGATGAAAAAAATCACGGGTCCATTATTGATGCATGTCGTTTATCCTATGCAAACACCGTGGTTTACAATCATGACAATATGGAATCCTTGGAACGGTGTTTAAGAGCAACGCCTAAGTCAAAATCGAAGTGGATTATATCAGATGGGGTCTTTTCTATGGAAGGAAGTCTTGCACAAATTGATGTAATTGTGGAATTAGCAGAAAAATATGATGCGCGAGTAATTATTGATGATGCTCATGGGGTGGGACACATGGGTCATCATGGTGAAGGTTCTGTGGGACACTTTAATCTTATGGATAAAGTGGATTTAGTTGTCGGGACATTTTCAAAATCATTTGCATCTATAGGAGGATTTGTTGTAGGGGATAGAGAGCTTATCGAACATTTATCCCATCATGCGAGATCCCTAATCTTCAGTGCTGCTATCCCGCCTTCTGCAGCAGCAATTGCGTTGAAAGCTCTTGAAATTTTTTATACCGCAGATGATCTACGAACTCAATTAAGGAAAAACACGGCTAGGTTCCGAAAGGGCGTAGAAATTTCGGGATTCCACACTATTTCCGGAATAACTCCCGTGGTTCCCATTATCATTGGTGATGTAATGAAAATGCTTCGATTTAATCGAGATCTCCTCGATGCAGGAGTATATGTAAATCCAGTTGTCCCTCCAGCCGTCCCCAAAGCTACGGTAAGGACAAGTCTAATGGCGACTCATACCGAAGAGGATTTGGATGAAGCCGTACAGATATTAGAGTATGTTGCAAAAAAGAATCGAATATTAAAATAAAAAATCTTTGATTATTCTGGTAACTCCTCAGAAATAAATACAATTCAATATTCTATTTTTTATTAATTGGATAAGCATGGTTCTTAAAAGAAATTTCAGATACTATAACCGCACTAAAGGAGAATTCATATGACTTCCGATTGGAAACAACTCGATCAAAATGAATTACCCGAGATGTTAAAACACTGGTTACAAATCAAACAACAGTATCCAAACTATATCTTGGCATATCGAGTTGGAGATTTTCTGGAATTTATGTATGATGATGCAAAGAAAGTTTCCAGTAAAATCGGATTGACTCTAACCAAAAGAGGCTCGGAACCTAATCGATATGCACTTGCTGGTATTCCCTATAAAGCGAAACATCAATTAAAACATTTAATCAAACAAGGTGAAACCGTTGTCATTGTGGATCATCTGGAGGATGCAAGTGAAGCAAGAGATCATAAACGACTTGTTAAGCGCGGAGTAACCCAGATTCTTTCTCCTGGGACCGTGATTGATGATGAACTTTTAGAAGCAAATACAAACAATTATCTAACCGCAATATGCAAGTTAAAAGATATATTTGGGATTGCGTTTATTGATATTTCCAGTGGAGATTTCTTTTGTACGGAATTTGCGGGAAATAACGGATTGGATGATTTATACTCATTTATCAGCAGATTTGAACCCGTAGAGGCCATTTTACCCAAAGCTATCATAAGAAATGCTGAATTTACCACCCAACTACAGGATCTATGTAATTTATCCATCAAGGAATTCGATCATTTTGCTTTTCAATATGACAATGCTTCGAAAGCATTGTTATCGCATTTCCAAACGCAGTCCTTGGAAGGATTCGGGATTTATGGGACTGATGCAGCCATCTGCTCTGCTGGAGCTCTTTTATCATTCTTGAATGAGACACAGAAAACGGTATTACCTAATATTACTAAAATCTCTCCCTATATCCAAAAAGAAATCATGCATTTAGATTCCGCTACACAGCGCAATCTTGAGATTTTACGTTCATTACGTGATGGTACAACCCATGGAACACTGATTTCAGTCATAAACCGTACAAACACTCCCATGGGAAACCGTATGATGAGAAAATTTATTGTACAGCCGTTGTTGTCCAAGGAGAAAATTGAAGCACGGTTGGATGTTGTTGAGGTGTTCAAAAAAGATACAATTTTGCGGAACGATGTTCGGGAACTGTTATCCCAAATAGGGGATATTGAACGAACCATATCGCGAATCAATTATATCAGAACGGCGAATGCTCGGAACTTAATTAATTTAAAGGATGCTCTGATTGTGTTACCTTCTATCACCCATATTCTCGGTGGAATTGATTCCAAACCCCTCAAATCTTTAATGAACTTTAATGATTATACTACTCAAATTCAATTAATTGAATCGGCGATCATCGAGGAACCTCCTACCACTGTTACAGAAGGAAACATCATCCGTCCTGGTTTTGATTCTCGCGTGGATGAACTTCGAACCATTTTGAAAAGCGGAAAAGAATGGATTGTAACCTATGAAAATAAATTAAAAGAGACTTTAGGAGCTTCCGTGGGAATAAAAATTGGATTTAATCGGATATTGGGATATTATATTCAAATAACGGATAATGCAGCAAAATCCATCCAAATCCCCCCTAGCTTCCAAAAACGGGCAACATTGAAAGGTTCGACTCGATATGAGACCCAAGAGCTCAAAGATATCGAAATCAAAATTCTCAATGCAGAAGAGACCATCCAAGATGTAGAATATGAGTTATTTTGCACTATAAGGGAAGAAATTGCATCCGGAACCAAACAAATCCAAGAAGATTCTTATAAAATTGCGATGCTTGACATTTTATGTGGGCTAGGGGAGGTAGCGGCAGAGAATAACTACAATCGTCCTCTGATTACTACCAATGATAAGATCATAATCGAACAAGGTAGGCATCCCGTTATAGAGCATGTAAACTTTACCGAAGCATTTATTCCGAATAATTGCTACATTGATTGTGATCAAGAACAAATTTTATTAATTACAGGACCGAACTGGTCCGGAAAATCTACCTATTTACGTCAAGTAGCGTTAATTACCATCTTAGCACAAATTGGGAGCTTTGTACCTGCAATTTCAGCAGAGATTGGCATAGTGGATCGAGTGTTCACCAGAGTAGGAGCCTCAGATGATCTAGTCCATGGTCAAAGCACTTTTCTTATGGAGATGAATGAAACCGCTCAGATACTCCATTATGCAACCCAACAAAGTCTAGTAATCATCGATGAATTAGGTAGGGGAACATCCACCAGTGATGGACGTGCGATTGCACGGGCGGTTCTAGAAAGATTGCATGGAATGAGAGTGAAAACATTATTTTCTACTCATTTTCATGATCTCACTGAATTGAATCTGGATCGAGTAAGTAACTACCATTTTTTAATCCGAGAGGAGGGAAACAATTTGGTGTTCTTGCGCCAATTAACCCCGGGAGGAACTGATAAATCCTATGGGATTCATGTAGCTTCGATGGCAGGGATCCCAAAGCCAGTAATTAAACGTTCCTTTGAACTAGTGGAAACCAATTATGCGTGTAAGCAATCAGAGATAGGTGAAAATGACAATCATGAGCATCTAACTCCCCTTTCAGAAGATATTCGATCATCGGATGGATCAAACAAACCTAAGAAAAAATCCGTGCAAACTATTCTTTTTCCCCTTGATCATACTATCATTGCGGAGGGAGATTATGCTGACGTAATTGAGGAACTGGAAAAGATCGATATTGATACTACCACGCCTTTATCAGCACTTGAAAAATTGTCAACGCTAAAGAAAAAAGTAAAAAAAATTCAAGAGGAGAAATCATAATATGGAGTATATAATCATAGAAAATGAAAAAATCGGAGAAATAAAAGCTAACTTATTGATTGAGAAAAATCCGAAAACTTGTAAAGCAATCTGGGAGACTTTACCATTAGAATTACATTTATCCCGATGGGGTGAAGAATTATATGGAGAAATCCCCGTCGCAATCGAACCTGAAAATACGCAAGTAGAGTGTGAGGTTGGAGATATTGCGTACTGGCTATCTGGTTCTGGTTTTTGCATTTTTTTTGGGAAAACTCCGGTCAGTACAAGTGAAAAACCAAAAGCTGCCTCGGATGTTAATGTATTTGCACACATTGAAGGTGATGCACGCATTTTCAACCAATTTCGTTCTTTTACGGGAAAAGTTCGAAGAGGGTTTTAGTCCTAATACAACCGTTCAATCCTATTAGAATCCGCAGTTGACATTTTTATTTAACCGTTCAAATCTAATTCTTTTTATACATTTTGCGCTAACTATCTCTAACTATTAACACCAGTGATCAATATGAGTAACCTTAATTTAGGATTAGAAAAACCCAAAAAAATATCTAAGCGAAATATTGCCGCCCTTTTCTTGATCTCGTTCGGAGGAAACATCGCTTGGGCCATAGAAAACCAATATTACAATGTTTATCTTTATAACAGGATTCTTCCCGATCCCTTTTATGTTAGCCTTATGGTAGCGATCACCGCCATCGTGTCAACCGTAACAACAATCGTAATGGGCTCAATTATGGATATTCGGGGAAAAAGAAGATCATTCATCATTTGGGCTTTTATATTATGGGCTTTTGCGAGTGCAGCATTCCCATTAGCAGAATTCGTAAAACCGATCAATGTATTCCTTGCAGTAGGTACCGCAATTTTTATAGATTGTGTAATGAGTTTCTTTGGTGCAACGGCTTATGATGCTGGTTACAACGCTTTCATTATTGATATAACCACAGTAGAGAATCGGGCTAAAGCAGTGAGCATAAATGAAATAATGACGCTTTTTGGAACACTTGTTGTATATGGTATAACGGGTTTCTTACTAGATGCAGGATTATCGTATTTCTATTATTTCCTTATTATGGCAGCAGCAACAGGTATTATCGGTGTGGTGGGGGGTATTTCCATGAAAGACTCCCCCACTTTACAACCATTAAAAGTCGGATTATGGGATCATATTCGTTCTACCTTTAATCGACAGAATATTCGGGAAAATACGGATTGTTTTCTAGTTCTAAGCGGAATTGCAATCCAGGCAACAAGTTTTAGCATATTTTTTCCATTTATCGTGATCTATCTTGAACATGAGATCCAATTAACTGGATTATGGCCTTCATTGGTGATGTTCTTGGGATTATTCACTTCTGTTGTATTAAGTATACCTGTCGGAATCTTCGTGGATAAGATTGGTAGAAAAAGAGTAGCTATCATTTCCATAGTGTTAGAATCCCTTTCCCTAGTTGCATTTGCCTATTCGCGTGAATTAATTTGGTTGATCATCACTGGAATTCTATGGGTATTCTTTATGATGACTTGGCATATTTCTTCCCAAGCATGGGCAGGGGATTTATACCCGAAGACAAAAGCAGGCCAATTTAATGGATATTTCCTTATTGTAAACGTCTTAATTGCCATGGTAGTGGGATCTCCGATTGGGGGACTATTATCACGAAGATATGGAACCCCTGTGGTAGTAGATGGTATCCCCGGATTTGCTCCTAGCTACTTAATTTATTTAGTTGGTGCAGGAGTTGTAATATTTGCAATAATACCGCTCTTATTTGCTAAAGAAAAACCAAAACCCGAAAATGTGGTTATTCAATAAGTGAATGCGTCGAAAATAGTTATTATTGGCTCCGGTATGTCTGTCTTGACAGCAGGAGCTTATATTTCTCTTTATTGACATGGAATGCATAGATTTGAGCAATTCTCTCAGATTGAGGAGTAACAGCAACAATTAGCTAAGATGGGCATTCATGGGATCTTGGACCAATGTTGATCGAGGCGCTAGCACCTCATGAGAAACTGGGGTGAATTTGTGCGGAACTGGGTATAGATTTAAATCAATCTCTAAATCTAATATGTGATGAACGCGGACAATCTTTTTTGAGTTATGTTTTAGATGTACTTGAGGAATACCAAGGTCCATATTGGAGAAGGGAACGATTGAAGAAGATTTATCATTTGAGAGCAATGGATTGGATAAATATTACAAGCTTCATGATTCGATAATGAAACTCATGTATTTGAGGGATCAAATTCCATTTCAGAAAGGCATACCCTTACTGATAACCAAATTCAAGCTAGTATTTGCTTTTCTGAAAGTAAGAAAATACAAAGATCGGTCCACCAAGCAATTAATGGACTAATTTTTGGAAGATGAGGAATTAAAATCGGTTTTCCTTGGGATCTTAGCAGACATGATCGTAAAACCCAGCGAACTTTCGGCTCTGAGAGGTTCCATTTTCAATCCCGAGGGAGTTTGTGATAAAAGAATCCCCCGAAAATGCGACGTAACCCCCCGATAGGTATTGATCAGTCATTTTGAACAACATCAGAAATCCTATAGTTGCAAGACCTTCACGATAAGCTTTAAGATAGATAGATGGATAATATCTCATTCATTTGTTAGATTCATATTGTAAAGAAGCTGGATTCCATATTTTATTTGAGACTAATCTGGTGAGGGAGGGAGAAGGGTTACATTGGATTTATCTAAAAAAATTTGACAATAAGAATTCGATTCTAAGTGATGAAAGCGAAAATGCCCACTCTAATCCATCAGTAATTGCTGGACCAACTACTGAAGTGTGACCTTCGTCAGGGTAACTATGATAGTGAAAGTTTAAGTTATCATAGTCTCGGGATATAATGGTTTTATTTAATATAATAACTCCATCTACCATGTCTTTCCATTCATCTTCACCGACAGATAAATGTAGATTAATTGGTAAAATTCCAAAAGATTGATTGAAAAAATTTTCTTCTATATCCAATAGGTAATAATCATAATACGAAACTGATGGACTTATTGTTATATAATTAGTAAAGAGGCTACTCGAATTTGTGCTATATTCAAAGATGCTAAAAAGGAGAAAATTTCCTCCGTACGAATCTCCAATTATTGTCCTTTCTGAGGTGTTCGTCCTTAGATTCCCATCTACAAACGGAACCAACTCATTCTCTAAAAATGCATAGAATTCGTGTGCTCCCCCGGATCCAGGGGGAAATGAAGATGCAGGGTACATAAAATCTCGATTTCGATGATTATCATCTGGATATCCGATTCCTACTAAAATTAATTCAGGAATTGAGTTGTTTTGGATCAATCCTTGAACAATATTTTCTACTCCTCCATCTTCCAAAAGGAAGAGAGACCCATAAAATAACCAATCAGCATCTAATATATATAGAACAGGATAGCGATCTGAAGTTTGATTATAATTATTTGGTAAAGAGAGATAAATTTTGTAGGTATCTCCTACTAATTCTGAATAAAATAACTCAGTGATATAAGAATTATTAGTATCATTATCATCATCATCATCCACTAGACCTGGATTGTTTCCATTACCAGCCCCAGATGAAAAATATAGATGATTTACCCACATTAATGTTATAAACCCAACAGAGACTAGCACCACGCTTGAAAGAATAGCTATGAGGGTTTTATCATGCGAATTCAATTTCCCAATAAGATGATTTCTTTTGTTATTATTAATTTTGCGATCACATTCGCATGTTCAGAAATCAAAACAAATTTGTGATAAATCACACCAATTTTGTTTGATCAGTCAATCAGTTATTCCATCTGGAAGCGTCAAGAGAAATGGATGACAGCCGAGTGATTTACACCCTTCATCGATAATTCTCTTATGAAGTAGGTTCTGAATCAATTGAAAGCTCTTGTGGAGAAGACCTCATTAAAAATTAAAGATCCTCTAAGCAGATACAGTAGACATCATACTTGAATAACAAGAATTCGACTTTTCCTTTTTTTGACTGTGATAACTCTATTGGTTAAAAAGAAATTAAATAATAGAAAGTAGGTATTACTTATTCATTCTCAATTTCGATTTTTTGCGATTTTTGACCTGAAAATGTCTTAATTAACGCTACTGAAAGGTGTTCAAGTGTTCCTTTATACTTAAATTGCCGCCAAATCAATACTATTCCTATCCAAACTGCGAGATTGATCAAACCAACCAAGGTTGCATTACCTATTGTTGCATTCCAATTGGGCCAAAACGGAGCAATAAGCCTTTGCAAACTCACAGCTAGCACACCCTCAAGCATATAAATAGTTAAGGTCATTCTACCCATTTCTTTAACAGGATTGGTAAACCTCATTCGCTTTTTACGCTTCTCTTCTGGTTGGAAATCGAAAATTTCCAACAAAAGTAAAAATAATGCAAAATACAGACCGAGTTGAAACAGTTTTCGTGCCATTCTGTTATACCACGCATCCAAAATTTCAATATCAGTTCCAACAGTTATTCCCAAGATCACCATAAATATAAGTCCACTAATTGCAGTCACTAAGTAGAAGATTCTCATTTGCTTTGCAAATTTTTTGGGTTCGAAATCATCTCGCGCTAATTCGACTCCAAAGAATGCGCCAAAAAAGCCCAGTGCTAAATGTGGAATTAAAGGAAATAAACCTTCTGTTATAGGACTCAGGAAGAACATGATTAAGTAGTTACGTTCATCAATGGCTGTCTGTGCAATAGGACTCAGAAGAGGATTGATAATCGCATAGATTAGGAAGAAGATAATTCCCAAGATCATAAAAATAATCCGCAGTTTTCGGATATTTTCCGAATTGTTTCTTTTATAATACAACGCCAGAACTATCGATACTGAAATAATAGAATAACCAATCATCTGAATGGTTCCAACTTGAAAGAGAAGCCCTACTTCAAAGTTAGTCGGATATCGTCCATATAAAATTAAATATGGTATGACTCCCGTATGATTCTCGGTCATATATATACCTAAACGCGGTCGCACAGAGACGACATCATCCATTGATCGAAGCAAAAAATACCGAAAAAACAACCCAATTAAGATAAATGAAACTCCAGTCGCTAATCCCTTAAGAAAAAGTTGCTTTGGAGTGATTTTTCCCTCTTTTATTCGGCTGTACGACATATATCCATTCACAACACCGCTTATACAGTAAAAAATGCCTGCCATACCCATCAATATACTAAAAATAGTAAATCCAAGGCCAGTGTTACTAAGGGAAGTTAAATTCTGACAGTAATAATCCCAGATAATCCGATGAATGATAGGCACTGCAATGATTGCAATGCCTCTTGCGAAATCAAATGCATATATTCGTTTCATAATCTGATGTTTCTTCTCTATTATTCAATTTTGTACCCGATACCCTATAATGTATAAACTACGCTAAAAGCCTACCCATGGGTTAACTGGGATAGGTTTTTTTGGCGTAGGAGTCCCTAGTATCTATGTAATCCAATATTATGTATTCCATGGACTTCGCTATGAGTATCCCATTTGGGTTACGTTTTACCATAGAAATAGGCTATATAGGGAATCAAATACCAGATAGAGCCTTATTAAGCGTGTAGGATGTGGGATAGATGTTGATGAAAAAATTCTACTCTTCAAAAGGTACTAAGCTTCGGATATAGGGTGTTTTAAAAAGACAAAAAAAGAAATAAGACAATACCAACAAATAATGCTTTCCGAAAGAAATTGTTCACCACTTTTATCGTAAGTGATGTCACTCTTGCAGTAATTTATCGGTGAATTAATAACCACCACAATCACAAGAAAACCGTGAAACTCACCAAACGCTCACCCCTGCTAAAACTGAGAAACCATTACTCCATCGACTCATTTGTTGTATTCTCCTTATAGGTAGGTGTCTCCAAAATCCAGATTTAGTGTTTTAGGAGTACATAACTTCTACACAATGTGAATTGGAATGAGCAATCTCTGGTTATTAAATGGGGGTTTTTCGGAATTGGATTTCTTATTGATATAATAGTGATTCTAACAGGTTCTTTTATGGATTCTCATGGACGCCCTATCGTGAATCTTTAAGTATTTTCCCTAAATTTAAGGAAATATTAGTGTTTGGGACAAAAACGAATATACTAACCGCTTAACGCTACCTGAGTTAGATTTATATATATAATACACTGTATTTCCTTTGAATAAATAAAATTATTAATTATTTATTGCGGAAGCGAAGTAAAATGAAAAAATATACAAAATATGCAATTCCGTTTGTGATGTTGTTCTTTCTTCTTCCTCTGAACTCTGCAGCGATGGGGACGTATACTTATGGGGCTCCTACGAAAGATTGGGGAATAGAAATTGGAGATACACATTATTACACACTTGGTTGGGCTGTTGAACTTGAAATGGGAGATAAAGCTTGGAATATGCTCGATATGATTTTAGATGAAATTGATCCAACATTAGATGCTAGGACTATGTATACTCATCTTATGAGTGTGGAGAGTGTGTACAACCTACGAATTAGTATCACAAACATAACATCGTACTTCTATAACAGTAGTCCCTCCTACAACAGTAGTGGAGACCTCATTATGGGAGAAATGGCATGGAAAGCAGCATCCATGACTAATTATGGACCATTAAATGCAACTATGATTTATAATCTCCAGCAAAATGCTATGTTATTCAATGCTTATTCAACCATGCTCGACTGGGGTATTAGTGCCTCCGAATTAGTAGAAGATCTCGAGCTATACGGTCCGGAAATGGATGAATATTATCAAAGCTGGCTTACTGGGGATTCGGGAGAGGATTTTAATCAACCCGATAGTCCTCCATTTTTCATTCCAAAAGATTGGAGTCTTGAAGATTTCTATAATGAACAAAGGAGTAAACTCAATGAGTATTTCTACGGGAACTTCAGTGAAAATACTGGAGTTACGGTTTCAAATTGGGAAGACTTTATTGAGGTACTAGGAATTAAAAGCATGAGGGTTAATAAAAGAGATGCTACCGTAAAATTCCAACTCACTGCCATGGATATGAAATTACGTGATTTTTGGGTGAACAACACGGGTTTTTACGATAATGGGACAAAGATTGAAACTTATAATGAATTGTTAAACTTCCTTAATGTAACCGAATTCGATGCGGAAGCTCGATTTGATGTCGAATGGAATAGGAAAGGAATTTTACAGAATTTCCACGTTCAATGGGAATTTTCTGGGAAATATGAAGACGAGAAATTCAAGTTCGCTCCCGTATTCGACCTCTCGTATGGGGAACATGATAAAATAAATGCCAAATTCACAATTCCGGGTTATCAGATCTTTGTAGTGGTATTTGCGGGTATTGGAACAGTTTCAGTAATAATAATTCGAATCAAAAAGAAAAACACTTAAAAATAGTTTTTTTTCTCCTTTTTTTAATAAACTGTTGCAAAAATCTTTTTATCAGCATTTTTGTGTGGAATTTCTCTACTTTTACTAAAGCGGGATAAAACACCAAATACTATACGCAAATACTTATATGGTTTGACACTAATAACCATATATGCGATTATCCGCATACATATTTGCTAGCATACGGGAAAACCGTGGTAAATATTTAGTGAGTATATTGGGAATTATGGTTGCCATAGGTACATTTTTTACATTATCGTTATATTCAGCACAATTTGCCTCTTCATTCGATTCTTTTTATGGTCTCTATGAAAACACATTATTTGTTGTAGATGAAAATACTGAACTCTCTAAAATGGTCCCTGTCAACTCGAAGATAAATGAAAGTTATGCGGAAGAAATCGAAAATTTACCAGGTGTTTTCATCACTGTTAAAGTGTTATTTGCTGATTTAAGTAATTATACAGTTACTCAATTTGTGCCAGATCGAATTTATGCATTCGAAATGGGGGATATAAATTTCATATCCCAATATATCGGGTTAGATTATGGAACTTGGCCTGAGTCCCCTGATGAGATTGTTGTAGGGCAATATACATTTGATCAAGAACATGATGAAACTTCAATTGGAACACAAGTGGATATCAAGGGCACTAACTTTTATATCAGTGGAGTATTAGATTTTAACAGCCATCTTTACAATCATTTCATTTATATGGATTATTCAGCTGCTCAAACAGCCTTATCCATGGAAGGAATATGCTCTTTGATATATGTGGTCTATAATGAAAATACAAATCCAATGCAATTAAAAACGTCGATACAAGATAGTTATCCAGTTATTGCTTTAAATATGAATGATTTAAATGCAAACCTTGGTGGTATTTACAATGCGATTGAAATGGGAGAATTCGTCATCGGACTGTTACCATTGCTTATCAGTTCCATTTTCTTTTTTGTCTTAATTACCTACATCGTTAGAACCCGAACTAGGGAATATGCCCTTTTGAAAACAATAGGATTTTCCGAGGTGCAACTTATCACGTTTTTATTTGTTGAAGTAATGGTTATTTCGGTTATCGGTTATCTCTTGGGATCATTAGTAGGATATTTCTTCTATACACTGAGTTTTCAGTTTGTAACAAGTCGACCTTTAAGTTTGGCATTCGATTCTTGGGATTTTTATTGGACAAGTATTTTGGTCACTGTAAAATATAACTTCTGGACCATGTTTGCACTACTATGTGGTTTGAATTTGATATCCACAACGTTTCCCGCTTTAAGTATACGTCGTAAAAGTATTGTGGAAGTAATACGAACATAGAGAGGAATTTACTATGAATATGCGCCATTATATCAGAGCAAATTTCAAGGATAAACGATTTCGTAATATTTTATGTATTTTGGGAATCATGGTTGGGTTGATTTTATTTATAGTCGTAAATTTTTTCTCCCTTTCCTATGAATCCCTGATTATCAAGGCATTTTCCCCCATACAAAATTATAACCAAATTGTTCAACGTGGTACCTCCTTTTCTCGAATGCTACCCTATTATAGTTATATCAATGAATCTGTGTATGATGAAATGGAGCTAAATCCTGATTTTGCTTCAGCGGATATCTACCCTACTGCATTGAAACGGATAACCGATTATAGTGAAGACAAATATCTGGATAAAAATATAGTATTTGGCATTCCCAATGGAAAGATGGGGAGTTTTTTCTCCAGTTTAAGCATTGCTGAGGGAACTTGGGTACAAAATGAAACTCAAGTTGTAATTGGGTATGATCTTAATCATCAATATGGATTCACTGTAGGAGACCTTCTGGTCCTAGAAGGGAAGAATTATACGATCTCGGGAGTCCTAGAAGAAGAAACGTCATTGTTTGATTGGTTTATATTTATGGATCTACATGAATTTCAAATCCAATATAGTATGGAAGATCAACTAACATCAATTTTTATTACCTATGAAAGATCTTCTGAATCATATTTCGAGTCAGAAGTTGAATCAACTTATCTCGACTTAGAATTTCTGACAATCGATGAAATGAATAAAATTACGGGTAATCTGCTTAGTAGAACAGAAAAAACATCGATTGTATTCATGCTTTTAACATTTTTCTGCTCTACCTTGTTTACTACCTCGATAGTTTTCCTGAATGTACATGATAGGAAAAAGGAAATTGCTACGTTGCGTTCAATTGGTGCCCCTCAAAAGGACATTTTCAAGCTAATTTATGGGGAGGTTTTCATAATAGCAATAATTGCCCTTTTGGCGGTACCTGTCGGAATACTTCTTTACACTTATTTGACCTTTAAAACCATGAATATTACGGGATATTTAGCAATGACCTTACCACAAGCATTCCGTCTCACAATCATTAAAATAACCTGGGAAAATTCACTACTTCTCATTTCAATGCATTTTGGAAGCAGTTTTATCATGGCGGGAATTCCTTATTACCTTGTAATGAAAAATGATATCCAATCTGAAATTCGGGGGGGGTAATCAAGATGACTAAAGAAGAAATTATAGTTACCATTAATGATTTATGGAAAAGTTACAAATTAGACAAAATTCATCATGATGTATTAAAAGGAGTAAACCTAGAGGTACAAAAAGGGAAATTTGTCCTAATTATGGGTCCTTCTGGTTCTGGTAAAACTACTTTACTAAACATAATTGGATTAATAGACGCGTACGATAAAGGTTCGTATCATCTTGGATCAATTGATACAACATCTCTAACTCCGAAGGAAATGCGTCGAATTCGTCTTGAAAAGATTGGATTCATATTCCAAACCTTCAATCTCGTTGCATCCCTAACTGCACAACAAAATGTGGAATTACCCCTATCATTAAAGAAGGTTCCTCAAGATGAACAACATACTCGATCGGAAGAGTTGTTGAAATTGGTAGGTTTGTATCATCGACTGAAGAATAAACCCCGGCAGTTAAGTTCGGGAGAACAAAATCGAGTCGCAATCGCCCGTTCTCTAATAATTGAACCCACAATTATTGTAGCTGATGAGCCAACGGGTAATCTAGATAGGAAAAATACCGAAACAATTATGGAACTATTGACTAAAGTACAAAAACAGAAAAACGTAACTCTGATATGCACCTCTCATAACATAAAACTTTCCGAATATGCAGACATAACGTACAAATTAGAGGATGGAATAATTAAAGAAGGATCATACTAACAATGACTCACATCCCTCAACATCCACTCAAAAATGTTGTTTCTTTAACTCTTCTTTTGTTCATTGTTCTGCAAATGATTCCTATTTGCCCAGTGTATGCAGATGACTCCAATCAAATCGAACAGATGAAATATCTTTTTGAATTTAAATTCAAGGATTCAGAAGAAAAAATTCAATTCAGTACCAATCTTCAATTAGATATAAATCATACAGGATTTGATTTTCCCGGGAATGGAACTCTTCGATATTATGTACACGACCCCCTCTCAGATGTTCGGTTACTTCTAATGCTGGATCAAGTATTCCCTACCGAATATGTCAACTATCTGATGTACCATGAATCTGATGAATATTATTATTCCTATTACTCAAATCGAACAGAATCCACAGATCCTTCTGTAAGTGCGAATACTTCCTATACTATCTTTTGGATGCACGAAACCATGGAGGAGATTACGAATTATGTCAATTTCGGAAGAGTATATTTCTTCAACACTAGCGCACCAAAGTCTCTCGTGGTTGATGAGATCGTAACAATATCACACGGACCTAAACGATGGTCGGATACATTTGCAGGGAAGCTGTTCAATCCATATGCAGTAACTTGCTTTAAATTATTATTGGAAGTATCTATTGGCGATGATGAGACTTTTGTGCATTGTTATTATGATAGGGGGACCGGAATGTTGATGTACGCTCATATGTATATTAAACGAATAAGGGAAAGTGAAAGAACTATCGGAGAGCTAAAAATTCATCATATTTCTGGATCGTTCTCTATTTCCCAATCATTTAATTGGTGGTTTTTAGCAACTATTGGTGCAAGTTCCCTAATCGCAGTTGCGATAGGTTGGATGACCTATAATTTTTGTAAAAATGATAAAAAGAAACACCCATCACGATTGGACCAAATCTAATAAACAAAAGTACTCATAGATCTAGCGAATCTGGAGCAGGGGTTTTTGGAACCGCCATGGGAGGTCGGAAAGTCACGTTTAAGATAACCAAAAGGAACAAACATCAAATCTCTAAAGTGGAACGTGTGGATACTTCTCACGGATTTTGATTCTTTTTTCTTTCCGTGCAAAATTCGAAACTTAATTAATAATCGGATGGGATGCTATTCCCAACCAATTTTTTTATATCCTTTTATCCATACTACTATCTATCCCATTTTATTTTTGATTAATATGAGATGAATACTTGAAATGATCACCGAAATAAAGGTTTCTGGACGAGGTGGATTAGGTGCAGTCACAGGGGCAGAGATACTTGCAAATGCAGCATTTCTGAGCAAGAATTTCAAAGATGTAAGTAGTTTTCCCACTTTTGGTACCGAACGTAGGGGCGCACCCGTTCATGCATTTACTCGGCTAAGTACTGACCAAACGATTTGGACTAGGCAACAAATCTACAATCCTGACATATTAGTAGTTATTGATGAAACCATTCTCACCGAAGATTTAATTAAGAGCATTAAACCGAATGGTACATTTGTGCTGAATACAGATAAATGTGCTCAAGAAATTGTAGATCTCTACAATATATCGGATGATATTACCGTAGTTGTCTCTAATGTCACTCATGAATGCTATAAGTACAATTTAATCGTAGGGGGGGTTCCTATGGTGAACACCCCGTCGATTGCTTTGCTTGCCAAAGTAGTTGACAAGTTAGACCTCAAATATATAGAGCAAGCAATTGAGGAACAACTGGGCAAATCAAAAGCTGAACTTAATTTGAAAGTTGCAGAAATCGCTTTTGAGAATGCAGATATGCGAAAAGGAAAGAGCAAGGGAGGGAAGGACTAAATGGAAGATAAAAATTATCCACAAGCACATAAGAAAATATTAGCTTCTATACAATATCCGCAAATTGGTGAAGCGGGTAAAACCGGCACCTGGAGAACCATGCGGCCTTTAATTCATGAGGATAAATGCATTGTAGTGAAAACAGGTACTCATAATTGTCATTTATGTTGGTTATATTGCCCAGAAGGGGTAGTATCCCGAACTATTCCTCCCACTATTGATTATGATTACTGTAAAGGATGCGGAATCTGTGCACAAGAGTGTCCGCATAATGCCATTGAACGATTAGAAGAAGGAGGGGCGAAAGCATGCCCAGCATAAAGTTGTTAAAGGGAAATCATGCTGCTGCTTATGCATGCAAAAGTGCTCGAGTTGGGATGGTGGCTGCTTACCCAATTACTCCGCAATCCCCTGTAGTAGAGAAAATCTCGGAATTCGTGGAAGCGGGGGAACTGCCCGGCACAGAATTTGTGAAAGTAGAAAGCGAACAATCTGCAATTGCTGCAGTAATTGCAGCTAGTGCAACTGGTTCTCGTGTATTTACCGCATCTAGCGCAAATGGATTAGCCTATATGCATGAATTACTCCCATGGGCAGCTGGAACCCGCTTACCAGTAGTATTATGTATCGCATCACGAGCGCTAGCAGCTCCATGGTCGGTATGGACAGATCATGCGGATGTGTTTGCTACACGCGATTGCGGTTGGATCACTATGTTTGCGGAAAATAATCAAGAGATTTATGATACCGTTCTAACTGCCTATCGTGTTGCGGAAGATCCGAATGTATATTTACCCGCTTTCTGTGCATATGATGGTTATATCCTTAGTCATACTTTAATGCCGGTACAAGTAGAAGATATCGAAAAAGTGGATCAATTTCTGCCCCCCTTAAAACATCACATTAATCTCACTGACTTCGAGCATGTGAAAGGTGTTGGACCGGTGACCCTACCGGACCCACCCGATAGGGGAGAGTATGGATACGCACCGGGATATTTTGAATTCCGTTTCTCCATGCAAAGATCTTTAGAACATTCACTTTCGGTAATAAAGCAAGCTCATAAAGAATTTAGCGAGATTTTCGGACGTTCCTATGGGAATGGAGTGTATAAGACGTATAAAATGGAGGATGCAGAGGTCGCCATATTTGCGGTAATGTCAGTTGCTGCAGAATCTAGATTAGCGGTGGATTTCTTGCGAGAAAAAGGGATTAAAGTAGGCTTAGTTAGTCTAAAAGTATTCCGTCCATTTCCCAGCGAGGACTTGCGTGAGATCTTCAAGGATATATCAAATGTTGTCGTATTTGACCGAGAAATTGGGTATGGATGGGAAGGTGTCCTATCTTATGAACTGAAAGCTGCATTATATAAATCCTCTACCCAGCCTGATATCAAAGGTTACATCGTGGGATTAGGAGGGAGGGATATTACTTATCAGCAAATTGCAAAAGGTGTGCAAACTGCCCTAACCATGGAAAGTGTGAATGAAAATCCCATTCAAACAGATTTTATTGGATTGCAGCTGGATAAACTGCAATTTCTAAAACGGGAGGGAGGATATTAAAATGGTTAAATCCGTAAAAATTATGGACATACCTGAGGAGGAAATGATTCTACCGGGAACACGTTTATGCCCCAGTTGTGCTCCCCAATTAGCATATCGTTTCATCTTGAAAGCACTGGGACCCAAAACGATCGTAGCCGTTCCTGCATCTTGTATGACAGTAGTACATGGCATGCAAGGGGCGACTCCCGTTAAAGTACCTGTTCTAAACACCACATTTGAAACCGTTGCTGCTTCTGCATCCGGGATTGTCGCATCATTGAAAAATTTGGGAAAAGATAAGGAAGTAACCGTATTAGCTATTGCGGGAGATGGAGGCACCGTTGACATCGGGATACAAGGCTTAAGCGGAGCCGCCGAACGCCACACTGACATGATCTTTTGCTGTTATGATAACGAAGCCTATATGAATACCGGAATTCAGCGGAGTGGTTCCACACCATTCGGTGCTATTACCACTACTACTCCTATTGATGGTAAATTGGAACACAAAAAGAATATGGCAATGATTATGGAAGCCCATGGATTGAGCTATATAGCAACTGCATGTGCATCGTATCCCCTGGATTTATATGCAAAATTCGTGAAAGCAAAGGAAATGAAAGGTGAAGGATTACGCTATATCCACGTGCTTGCACCATGTCCTCCAGGTTGGGGATTTGATAATAAACTTGCGATTGAGATTGGACGATTAGCCGTAAAAACTGGTTTTTGGCCAATGTTTGAGATTATTCGCGGAAAAATGGAATTATCTAAAGAAAGTAGGCGGTTAATAGATCCAACTAAACGTAAACCTCTTGAAGAATATTTGCAGCCTCAACGACGATTCCGAAAATTATCCCCGGAACAGAAACAAGAATTGGAGAATTATGTAGCCGATACGTGGAATACAATAGCAAAACGCGTAGATGTCTAAACTGATTTTTGTGTTGTTATACTATTCCATATTTTTTCTCTAAATTTTTATCTTTTCTTACGTTTTCTTGATCTAATAGCAATATTGCTTTCAATACCAAGTGAAAACTATGCCAAGAATACGAATAATCGAACATGAAAATGCAGATAAAGAACTGAAAGAAGTGTATGATAAAGTGATCCAAAAACGTGGAAAATTGGCAGAAATATATAAAATCCATAGCTTAAATCCCCCATCCCTCCTGGATCATATGAATCTCTATCTTACTATTATGTTTGCGAAATCTCCCTTATCACGAGCCCAAAGGGAAATGATTGCAGTAGTGGTTTCAGAAGCAAATAAATGTGTTTATTGTCAACAGCATCATGGAGAGGCGTTAAATTACTTCTGGAAAGATCAAGAACGAGTAAAATTATTACAGGAAGATTATACACAAGTGGATTTATCTCCAAAAGATAAATTATTGTGTGATTTGGGCTATACTATGACGTTATTTCCCGCAAGTGTTGAAGTAGGGGTGATCATTAATCAATTAAAGGAATTAGAAACAACAGATCGTGAGATCCTTGATGTAACTCTGGTAATCGCTTATTTTAATTTTGTAAATAGATTAGTTCTTGGATTAAATGTGGAAACAGAAGAAGAAATCGGGGGATATAAGTACGATTAATAAGTGCGAAAAAAAAAAAATAGTTTATGCTCGTTTTCGAGCAAATAGAGCAATCATTAAGATGCCTGCTACCGCGAACACTCCACCGCCAATGGGTAGATAAAGTTCTAGGTCATCTAATGCACCTTTAATATCTGTTCCCCAGATAGGGAGCTCTGGAAGCATGTCGTATTCTGCACCTAACACAAAAATTGTATCGGATCGCCAGGTTTCTAAGTAATTACAGATCAAATCCACTTTTAAGTCCGTAGATAGACCAAGGTCTTCCTGAAGTTCATCAAATTCTGGTCCATAGCGGTTATCCACTGCAGCATACCATTTCTTTAAACCCTCATCATCTGTAAGTGAGTTCCATACAGCTAATGCTGTGTCAGAATCGAGGATTTCACCAGGAGGCAAATCAATTTCAAACCCGGGTGCAAGAGGTTCATCCTGTAGGAATCCGATATCCATCCACTGACCTAACAACATGCGAAGATAGACATCGTTAGCCGGAAAACCAAAATTGGCTGCAACTCCTGCTTGGACTGTCGGTTCAACAGTATCTAACCAAGTTCTGATATCAGTATACTGATCTCCAACTAAAGTTAATTCAGTGGTTAAGGTAGATTGCTGGTTATTAAACCATTTATCCAAGTCGTCCGTATCTGTAACAGACGCCCATACGGCTTCTACTTGTGCAAGATCAGTAAAATCGGTTCCCACTTCAAAATTAGTTGCAAGGGGATCTAATGTACCTAATCCAGCTGGAATCAAGGCCTTTTCTGCCCATTGGACTAAGATATATTTCTCAGCAGTAGCTGCAGTTGCTGGAGGAACTGCCCATCCTACTTGACTACCGATTGCATAGGGGACAAAATTGAATAACTCTGTTGTAATCCAACCAGCAACCAAATCCAGATGAGTCCCAGAAGCAAGTCCATATCCTACCGTAGCTAAGGTTGGAACATCAGGAAATCCTGCACTTGAAGGATTTGCATACACACCTAAGAACGCTAGCATACCGGGAGTGCCATCTCCTAATGGATCCGGTTCTAAGAATCCAGGTAATCCAAGACTTGAACCTTGGGTTAAATTAATAGCATCATTTAATGTATAAGTTAACGGTACACCAGCCCATTCTATTACACCTTTTATTGGAGTTGTATAAAAAGCTTGAATGGTATCATTAAATACACCCCAAGTTGCGAACAATGGATTTCCATAATAAGTCGGTACCGCACCTGCCAAATTTCCTATCACTTGCCCTACGACTTGCATGCTAGTCGAACCATTCACAAACAGCGCAAGATTTCCTGGACCGCCGAAGGCACCAACCATTGCATCCTTAACACCAGATAAGAAGTCTGCATAGGCACCTTTCTTTATTTCAGGAATAGCCATTTCCTCAATCATATTAAATGCTTCACCCACATAGGGCTCAATGAGGAAAGTGTTAACGCCAACGCGACCCCCTACTCCTGCTGTTATAATAATTGCGCCGAGAAACAAGACAATGGATCCTGTTATCACGCCGCCAATTCCTTTTTTAGCCATAATTTTTACCTCGATATAATTATAATTAGATTATACCGATTCAATATTCTGTTGTCTAGCTTCTTAAGTGTTTTTATTTCTAACAAAGGATCGATCCAATAGTGAATACATACAGAGCACTATCCTACCAACAAATGATCGCATTTTTCGTTTTTGTAAACTGAAAAAAATGAAATCATGGGAAAATTAAGGGAGATCCTCCCCTTCTGAGGGAGGTTTCTCATCGGTAGATTCTTCTATTTCGGTAAATTCTGAGACCATATCCAATATTGAGAATTTTTTCATTTCCAGAACGGTTTTCTTTCGTTTTTTTAGCCATTGGTTCCACGTAATAGGTGTGGTTGTTTTTAATATGGCATTCACTGAAATTACCATAGGCGTAATGATGAATCCTAACGCCAGTAAATTTAGGAAAAAGAATGCTATCACAGCCCCTATGGATATATAGTAGTACCCAATGGGTGCCCCCGCTTTAAAATCAAAAAGGTATACCCCTAAACGGATATATAGAATAGTCCCCGTGAGAATGACAATACCCACAGATGCAGTTACGATCAAGAAAACCTTCTTGGTCAAACTTGCAAACACTAACGCAATTGTGAATATACCTGCCAGTATAATAAAGACTACAATATTTTGCTGAATCCAAGCAGAATATGCAGATTCACTGATAACTAGTAGTGAATATCCCGGAACTCGATTCCAAGCAATTATGCGCAACAGCATAATGTACCCCACGCCTAATCCCACAAATAATCCGAAAAGTAAAAACAAAAATATTACGTATTGTGGGTCCCTATCTATTTTCTCCACTTCTTCAAACCTAGTGTTCAAATAGGTCTCAATAAACTGAGTAATATTACTAGGCGTATTACTATCTACAGTATGGAAGGAATATTGCGGAAATTTCTTGAGTACTAAACTCAAAGACTCGTGTGCTTGTTTTTTAGCGTTCAAAGTAGCACGATTTCCCTCCCACACATAAATCTTTTTTGCATCTGATACAAGACAAATTGCAATATCATGAGGATAAATATTGTCGCTTTCTAACCATTTATCCGTTTCAAATACGTATAATTTCATTTTCCTTTCCTTGTGGTTTTTTTGCACTTAAGAAGAAATCTTCCACACATTCGAGTTCATGTAGTATAGACGTTGGGGAATATTTATCAAATTGCCCATTAGATTTTTGAAGTTTCTCTATAATGTTTTCGATAGTGATCGGTTGAATTTGCTCGAAATAAGTTCCTAATAAATTAACGAATTCGAGTTTGTTACTGTGTTTTCTTAAAATGGAGATCCCTACTGTTCCTAAATCTTGAATTGTTCTAAAAAATTGGTATATTGCTGATTCTGTATTTTTAATGTTCTGAAATACTGTAAAAGCTATTAAGGTGAGGTAGAACTTATTTCGAAATGGGAGGTGAGAACAGTCACAGGCTACCAAACCACGTAAAGCAGTGTCATTTCGCAGGCTCCTTGCATGTAATAACATATTGAATGAAATATCACAAATTATCATCAAGTTATGCACAAGCGATACTGGTTTAATCCCTGTAATTCGCATAATGTAATACGAGGTGAATTCGAGTATCTTGCGTATTTTTTCGTCTTTAACATATTCTCCCCTCCAATATAATGATAGTAAATCGAGAAATTCCAAAAATAATCCTGTCCCTCCCCCCACATCTAAAATAGGCCCTTTAATTTCGACACTAGGTAAAGATGGGATGTGGATCAGTTTGGGTAACATGATACCGTACTTTAAAAATTGAATAATTTGATAACGCGAATTGTAATAAATTGCGCTTTCATCATAGGCATCTCGAATTTTTTCCTCTTTTGATAAATGCGGTTTGGGGGATTTCATCGTGACTTTAACTCCACTACATTAACTGTTGTTAGGCAAAATTTTAATTATTAGGTACAAATTTGATAGCATACCCTTATTGCTATTCATGGTTTTCTTGAGGTATAATAATGTCAATAGATCCAAAAAATCCACTTAAAGTCCTTCATAATGCTATAAATTCCACCATCCTCATTCGATTAAAGGATGGGATCGAATATACTGGTAGACTAAAGGTTTGCGACAATTACATGAACATGATTATTGAAGATGCAAAAGAAATGTTAGATGGAACCGTTACTGCGAAATTCGGAGAGATTTTTATCCGTGGTAATAACATCTTATTCATAAAACCCCAAGCGGTATAATTTCACCCTATTAAACTGGGTGTGTATTCTAATGAAGATTTTTGGGTACGGCACTTTCATCACCAGTGGTATATATCGCAAGTTTACAAAAGTTCGCTCCGCCTATCTTCTTGGATATGCTCGAATACTTAGACCGGGAGACCTGTTCCCCTTTATTTTGCAGAAAACGCCAGAAAATCCAAATAACTCGACAGAAACGGGGAACTCGGGATTTTGGGGGTTAGTATTTGATGTCAGCCCAGAGAGATTGGAAGAGCTTGATTTTTACGAAGGGTCATTATATACTCGTATTCAAGTCAAATGTATGTATTTGGATGGAGAAACCGATGAAGTAATGGTCTACTATCCGACTGAAGAAATAATAGAACTCTACAATTTAAGAAACTACATTACGAATGATGATCCTTGGCGGGATAAAATCGTTCATAACCATCCCGCAATTATTGAGCAGTTTCCCGAATTAGCACGATCTGAACCTCCGGGTACTTTCTAACCTTGTTTTTTGCGAAATAGATATTCGATAATAAAAAAAACCGTAAATATACCAAGTGTAATTCCGGCGAAAACCAAAAAAGGAGTTGTTAAAGAAGATTTTCTGGCAATTCCCCCAGCAACAACAGGAGATACTATACTACCCAGTCCGATCATACTTTCATATAATCCCGCTTTAGCTCCTTTTGCTTGAACCGCTTGGTGTAACATCAGATCAAGAGTAGATGAGTAAATGATAGCAGCAGAAATCCCGGCGAGAAGCATTAACGCGGATATGACAACGGGATGCCGGAAAAAAGCAATCCCCAAAATGCACAGCCCCATTCCCAGAAGAGAGTATAAAATTAGCTTTATTGAACTTTGGATCTGGATATAAAAATAATTAAGAATAAAAAATAGAGTTCTTCCCAGACCAAACAAAAATAAAATCAAGCCCGTAGTGGAATCCGACCACATTAAACCATTCGGATCCAATGCATAATCGACAAAATATGTATATAAAACCTTCGAGATGCCTGCATACACAAAAACAGTGACAATTAATTCCAAGTAAAGACTCCAGTGAGTGCGTTGAGATTGCCTTATGAGTGGAACTTGTTGATTTGATTTATTAGATTTCTTTTCAGATGTAGATTCCATTCGGGTTGGAAGATTCGCCAAAATCAGAAAAAATTCAACAACGTACACAACAATTACGGTGATAAAAGCACCAGGAAGAAAATAATCTGCAAAAATTCCTGCTAGGAGGGGTCCTATCATATACCCAATTGACCATGCTATGCAAAACGATAAAATATTTTTTTTATGAGCTTGATCAGATGTTAGAATGCCATCACTATAGGAGGTTTCTGATGTAAATGCTTCAATGGATGGCCAGTAAAATCCATAAAAAATTCCCAGCAGTACCTGCCCTATTATCAATAGGAGGGGAGTTCCTGCAAATATTAAAAAATATAAGGCGATCACAAATTGACCTGAGGAAGCAATTAATAAGCTCGTTTTACGGGGAAATTTATCACCTAACCAACCTAGAACGGCGGGAGTGATAAGATATGTAAGACCGTAGGCAGCCCCGATAATTCCAATTAACAAAGGGTCATCCGTTAAGGTAACCCCATAGGCAATGGATGTAACCAATAGTAAGGAGTTCCCAAAATCTCCGAAAAACGATAGTATAAATAAAGTCCATTGAATCTTTTTTGATATTCAGTCCAACCTCCTATAGATTTGTTCGGAATTTTGGATTCAGTACTAATATGTCTTGAATAATTTCATCGGGATTTGATTCTACTCCTTTCTTCTTGAAAAAAGCACAAAGGTTTGTAATATCCCGAGTAACAAGTTCTTTGGCATTGGGATGGTTCCAATCTTCCCACTGCGGCCAATCTATGATTAAAATCTGATCATCAGGATTTAGAAGGATGTTAAATTCACATAAATCCCCATGGATCACATGAGCTTCGGAAAAAAATAATTTATATTCACGAATGATTTCATTAAAATGTTGAGCGGGATTATTAAGTTCATCGAATTTACTGATTTCCTCCCCTTGAATGATACTCATTACCAGAGCATGACGATTTTGTGCTATAGGTTTAGGAGTTCTTAAATGAAGTTTATATACACGATTTAATCCTTCATATTCCCGTTTAGCAGAGAGTCGACTGATGTATAACCAAGATGTGTGCGTGCGATCTTCTACGTATGATCGAAATTTCCGAATATTGCGAAAACTAGTTTGTCCCAATCGGTGAAGCTTTAACGCTACTTGAATATTATCTTTGGTTAAGCAACGGTAGACATCTGATTCCTTACCTTTTCCAAGAGATGGTCCTATAGATTCTATATGCCCTTTACTGAATAATGTATGGAGGGCAAGGACATCATATCCCTCACTATTCAAACAATAAGCAACGGAACCAACCTTATTCCTTTGCAGTAAACCAATTTTATGCACTCGATCTAAGCGATATTCTGTTTCCTCAAGATCAAATCGAGCAAAAAAAGAAATATGTTTGATGGGGACCATTTCGTGCTTTTTCATCCCTAATTCGACTGCAGCTAAAATCCGAATATCTTCTTTTTCCAATTCGTGTAAAATTTTAGCTGCTTTCATTCTGTCACCTAAAGTTCCGATAACTTATTCGTTCAAAATCGTTACTTTTTGCATTCGGTCTCCATTTTGTAGTTTTGTAACGACTTCATTGAATCCTTCAATAACTTGACCAAAAACTGTATGATGCCCATCTAGATGTGCCGTTTGTTCTCGGGTTAGCACAATAAAGAATTGTGATCCTCCTGTATCTTTCCCCGCATGAGCCATAGAAAGCGCTCCTGGCTTATGAATGAGCGGATTTCCTTTAGTTTCACATTTAATAGTATATCCGGGGCCTCCCATACCCGTTCCCTCCGGACATCCTCCTTGAACTACAAATCCTGGAATTACTCGATGGAACGTTAACCCATTATAAAATCCCTTACGTGTTAAATCTAAGAAATTTTTCACGGTTCCCGGAGCATGTTCCGGATAAAATTCAATCTTAATTATTCCCTTATTCGTTTCCATTTTTACTTGTGGATGAGACATAAGAATACTAAGAACCTCCCTCATTTTAATGTAAGGAAGTAATCAAAAAAGTCGCGGTTGCATCACTTGCTATTAGTTATCCCCTTGGTCGGGGAAAAAATAATATATCACTTTCCCCAATTGTAAGATAGTACCATGATTCTTGAGTATTCACGACGAAGTGATAACCGTATTGGACCTCTCATTATGGTTGCTATGGGAGTATTCCAATTCTATGTGTTTTGGTTTCTTTATTATTCGGTTGAATTGCCCATTCTGGCTTGTATAAGTGCCTTAGTTGGAACATTCCTGCAAGTCATTGGGATGATAAGACTCTATCAAAGAGCAAAAACTTCTCAAGGAGCCACACTCATCATTAGCTTGATAATCAGCTTAGTACTTCTATGGAGTTGGTGGATTGTATATTACTTCTTCTTAATACAACAACATATTTTTAATTGATTTTACCTCTACCTTATTTGCAATTATAACAGAAATTGTAATCGATATTTTCATCTTGGTAATCATCCCCGCACTCCCCTCCAATGCAATAAAATTGTTTGCATTTATCGCATCTTACTGCGCATTCTTCGCATAAAGTGGCACCACACACTGTACAGACATGCCAATTCCGACTGAAAGTAGATTTACAAATCTCACATTTCGTCATTTACTAATCTCCCGCGGAAATAATACTTACTACGCAATCATAAATGGTATTGGCAATTTCTTTTACCGATTTCGCACCGTCTACTATTATATGTTTCTGGGATTGGGCTCGTTCAAGATATATTTTTCTTACGGAATCTAGAAAATTCACCGTTTCGAATTTTTCTAACGCAAGGGTGGGGTTTTTACGGGCTAGGGAAACCCGGGGATCAATATCGATGATGAAGGTGAGATCGGGCTGGGGAGCAAATTGATTAATTGCTAACACCCAGTTTATATCCATATGTTTAAAGGGAGAGTTTTCGATCTTTTCTTCTAATTTTCCTTGGGCTGTCTGATAGGCAATTGATGCTTCTAAATACCTATCACTAACGACTACATATCCTTCCTCCAACTTTGGGAGAATTTCATAATAATAATGTTCCACACGGTCAGCTGCAAATAGTAATGCATCGGTTGCGATGGGAGCGGTTTCATTCTGTAAATACTCTCGTAATAAATTTCCAACGGGTAATTTGGAGGGTTCATGCGTAAGATGCACTTTTATTCCACATTCAATTAATTTCGCACCTAATTTTGCCGTTTGTGTAGTGGAACCACAACCATCTATTCCATCAATGACGATGAAAACTCCTTGGTCGTCCATAAGTGATCGTGCGATTTCTTCTTTAAAAACATTATAACCAATTCATTAATCTGTCCCTAAAAGGTGCGATAGTAATAGAAAAGAATGAAGGATAATTCACTTAGGTCGAAGGAATGTATATTATTTAAAGAAACGTAGGAGGATTTTACCTTCTACCAGAGTCGAACTCGTTAATTATTTAAGCTTATATCGTTCATAAGCTGATATCGACTCTTTTTATCATTCATTCAACAAACAATTAGGTACGGATAATGTCGGAGCAACCAAAATCAGAAGGCAGTTTGAAAAAACAACTGATTTCGTTGGGTATTATTGTAGTCCTTGTAGTGGGAGGATGGTATCTCTCAGCAGTAGTTTCAGAAGCGATTTTTCAAAGAGGAAAATATGTCTCCGTGGACATATTGGGTGAAACCCCTTTCTTCCCCACGGATAATACTCCGATTTCGCCCCCTAATTTTACTCCTCCTGATGATTGGAGTGGTTTCGACCCCTCTTTATTAGATTTATTAGCTGGTTTACCATTTTTGGCGGGGGCATTGGGGAATTTTACGGATCTGGAACAATTCAACACAGTTGCTTTCCGTGTGTATGCCGGATCTGCTACTACGTTACAAGATGATAATTTATGGAGATATAGTGCTTATGATGAGTATCAAAGCAATGGTTGGGCTCGTTCGGTTGAATATAATTATCCGTTAGATCAGAATTGGAACAGCGGCCTTTTTGCCAACGAATATCAAATTCGTGTTCCCTATGGATCGGAGCAACAAATTGCAATCGCATTACCCAGCGTTTTCCCTTATCCTGCGGTAAATAATTTCTGGTTGGAACCCGGGACATTTTCGAGTCAAACTCTTAATATTGATTCCCAAAACGGATCGTCTATAACATTTACTCAACAAGATGCGGTAGAAGGAAATTTAACTTATACCTTATATGGTAATAATCCTACCCCCGAGGATCAATATCAAAATAACTGTGATGTGCCAGCAAATGCACCACAAATAATTAAAAATCAGTATTTACAGTTCCCAAATGGAGGTAAGGTGCAATATGCAGCAGATAAACCTAGTTATCAAAACGCAGTTTCCACCATTGAAGGAATTATTTTATCATTATATGGATACATGGGAAACCAAATTCCTTACAATATGCGCACCTATGACATTGTAGAGATTATCCGCACATATTTAGAAGATAATTTCTCCGTTGACATGTCTTTCCCCTTTGAGAGACCTGGTTCGGGAGATGACGTAGTAGAATGGTTTCTTTCTCGTGGTTCGGGATTACCGATGGATTTTGCGGCAGCCTTCGTAATGTTATGCCGCTGGTTTGAGGTTCCCTGTAGGTACGCTGCGGGATACAACTCAAAATATACCTCAGATGAGTATGATCCTTATTGGAATGGCGGAACAAGTTACCGAGATATCCGAATGGTAAATATGGACGCATGGAATGAGGTATTTATGCCCATGACGGGGGGATTCCCCAGTGAATTTACACCCATATTATTAACCGATGTCTCATTTCCACCACCACCGAGTAATGGAACAACGGGCGATCCCATAAACATTCTTATCAATGGAACCTACTCCACTCAAAGCCTATCCTATCGAGGATTTGATGTAGAAATAACCGCTGAATTACCATCTGGTGCGGAAAATGAGCCTATTACTTTTTATGATCATACAACCGAAGAAAATTTAGCACAATTATATACGAACTCTTTCGGTCGTGCTTCTTATATTTACTCTTTAGATAATAGTATTACTGCAGGGGCTCATTTTATTTCAGTCCAAGCAACGATCTTCCAACGGAATGCGTGTGCCATCATTTTGGATGATGAGGTGCAAGTCATGATGACGTCACTCAATCCCACCGTCATCAATAGAGCGACGGAAAATGAAACCCAAGTCATCGCATACATCTACGATCCCGAAAATGGAAATCGTGTGAAAAATGCAATCCTGCATCCAGTTGTAGTACAAGGAGGGACTGCAATTTCAGATAGTATAGCCCCGCCAAATGATGCCATTAAAGTGGATGATAATGGTGCAATCAACAAGCTCGTAACGATATCGGAGTATGTAAGTCAAGGATCATACACATTTCGCGTAGATTTCAATGGCACCTATAGTATAATCGACCCCATAACTGGTCAACCTCAAGAAATTACGATTCCGGGAGGATTAATTGATGATTCAAGTAATGCCCTCCCATTCACTATTATTGATGACAATCAAAAAATATTTGATCTATATGTGGATAGTGGAAGTGTTGGAGAAGATACTGCTTTTTATAAAACCCGTGGTGTTTCGATCGATTTTGATGTTTATCTCCGACAAGGGTTAGTGGATGTATCGGGAGGAATTGTCGAAATCCGAGATCGTACCTATGACGATTTTCTTGTAGCTACCTTAATCACAGCGATAGATGGAACCGCTTCTACTACTTATTCGTTAAGTACGGATTATGCTCATTGGGTTGCTGGTGTTCATGAATTATATGGCATTTGGACGAATGGTGGGGGACGGCTGAATCAATCCTATTATCTTATAGTGGATGAACCTTTAACAATACAAATAACTAACACTCCTGGTCCCACAGTGGATAGAACGGGAGGTACCTCAGAATTGCAAGTTCAAGGAATTCTCTATGATGCAGATCCTCTCGTAATGTCGTATAGTCGCTATGGATGGATGAGTGTTCTATTACGACATGCTACTACTCTAAATGATTACACCAGTGTCTTAACCGGAGATATTCCTTATTTCAATAGCCCAACGGGTACATGGACTCGAAATCATGGAGTTCAAGCCACCACTCCTCTTGGAAACTATGAAGTATATGCCGCGTTTAATGGGAATTGGGAACTTCCCAACGGTTTTACTGTGTCAGATGCATCGTTTTATGTGGTATCCGCATATAATCTCATTACAATAATTGATCCCAGTGATATTAATATTGAATTTGAGATTGATGGAACTCCTACACAAACCACGTATTTTGGGTCTTCCGCACCGTCATATACTCGCTACCAAACGGTGAATTTATATGCGCGAATTTGGCAGGGAGGAATTAATCCGAGCGGAGTAGCGGTGAATTTTTATGATGAAACCACAGGTACTCAAATCGGCTCAACCCAATATACAAACGGATGGGGAGAGGTAACGCTCCCTTTCACATTGGGCAACTCCTGGACAGCGGGTCTTAATAAGATTAGCGTAGCGTATGGTACTAATAAAAATTATTCTCAGATTTACCTAAACGCACCTATGCAAGTATACATAGTTTCATCTCCTCCTACATCTGGAGTGCGTGTATCAGATCAAATGATAATATCTGGGGTGATTCGGGATTCCCTCAATCTTAATCCTGTTAAGGGTGCTGAAGTCCGATTAGATGTATACGATGGCGCAACTGATAAAACAGATGAAATTACCACTTGGGTTAGTCCCTCTACAGGTAGGTATACCTTTACCAGTCAATCCGATGGTACATTTCAGATATTATGGAGAATGCCAATCCACTTCCAGTTTAATTATGATGTGAGTGTAACCTTTACAGGATTTCAGCAAGATCTCTCACCTGAGTGTCAGGCAAATTACAATAATCCGGCACAAGCATCATCTTCAGGGACCTATGTAACTCAAGTAATTGCGGGAGTGGAATTAACCGCTGAATACTCCCCACATCCATTCGTTATGGGTCAACCCGTATGGGTACGTGGATATTTGACCTATGATAATGGTACGGCTATTGTAGGGGAATCGGTTACTATCACTTTTTATGATAGTGGAGATAATCCCTTGCATACCAACACAGTTACCACCAATGGTGCAGGTAATTATACATACTCCCCAACGCTTACATGGCAATATACGGATACAATTTATGTCGAATATGCGGGTGGAACCGCAATAGATGGCACGAGCACCCAAGCTGCCTATATACCTTAACAAATTCCTCATCTTTTCATATTCATAATCTGAGATGAAAATATTTAGGCAACATACACTAACACATATACATAAAAGCTAATAGAACATGGAGTAGTACATGAATGTCCACATTCTCACAGATTAGAAAACGAATTGCACACTCAATCGGACGTTCACGTGGTACTTCCATAATGAAAATTTCTCTCAGTTTTCTGTTGATCCTTGTGCTCCTATGTATTACTTATCATTCCCCTATGCAAAAAGAGAATCTGAACATAACCTTAACTCCCCGCTCCTCAATCCGTACAATTACAGGAAATGTGACATTGTCGGGATTAAATACTACTACCGCTACCTATGGAGATGATATAATTTTGTATGGACATGCCGAAAGATGGGATGGAGGAGGGCTAATGTGGGTACCCTATATTGGAGAAATCTATTTAGTAGTAAACGATAACCCCAAAACGGATGTTACGACGGATACCGACGGATCCGGGGATTTTGAGCTTATATTCACGGTCCAGAGTGATTGGCCGGTAACTCCAGATGTCAAAATAGAAGCAAACACGTCTCAAGGGGGTTATGATACGTTCTGCTATGATCAATTATATCTAGATGTGGATGCAACCGCGGAGATCACCATCGAAATGGATTTATTACCTGGATTAGAAGGAAAATCCTATGAAAATTACCCTGTTCGAGGAGAGATCAGACTTAATTCGGGTTTAGCGTATAGCGGACCATCATTTGAAATTGAATTCTGGTACGGTGATATTAGTACAGGAGAATATTACAAAAATATAACCGTTCAATCCGATGGGTCTTATTCCGATTTTGTAGAAATACGAACTGAATTCTCTTCCTATACGCTTCATTGGGATGGCAATGATGACGTGATCGGAAATACCCAGCAGTTTGATTTTAATACTATTAACGGAATTGACGTTATATGGAATTTGCCTACCCGGATTTATGCCAATCAAACAGAAACCATAGGATTTACCCTACATAAAAACACCAATCCAGAGGAAGTCCTTGCAAGGAGCAATGTGACTTGGATCATTACTGGTCCCGCAAGTGGATCTGGAACCGTATTACTTTCAGTTGGGGGATCTTTTACCCAGTCTTTCACATTCCCCATCGAAGGTGAGTACACATTGATGGTAGTTGTTAATCAGTATCACTCGGAATGGGGAGAAGAAAATGTTACGGCTTCTTGGACGGTCCAAACTACCTTCAACGTTCGCGTAGCGACAGTTTTCAGTAATTTGCCCTGGCAATTTATTGTGATCGGCGTTGTTGCGGCAGGGATCGTCGTGGGAATTATTTTCCTTCAAAGATGGTTAATGAAACTGCGCGTTCAGCGAGATAGAAGTAAAATTGCCGCAGATATTGAAGCTCGTCTCAAAAATGTACGATTATTGTATGAAGTGGGTAGAGTAAAAGAGGCCCTTGCCTATCTTTATGTTACTTACACCGAAATCGCATTATTCAAATATGGCATAGAGAAACGTTTATCTCAAACCACCACTGAGTTCGCGATACTAATGGTAAAGCAGTTTGGGCAAAATCCACAAAATATTTATCCTTTTATCCAAGAAATTGAGCAAGTCGTATATGGGGGATATCCACACAACAAACAAGTATTCAATCATATAATTGAACTGTTTGCTCGTATCTATTTGGAATTGATGGAAAAACCACTTCCTTCATTCCAATTAAGTTAAATCAAGTTCACGACAGTTATTTAGCACATACAATCTCTACATCATCTATTCCAAATAAAAAAAACACCAAAACCTTGAGGGTTTTTTATGGCACGAAAAAAGAAAGATACTACTGAATCATTAAATGTTTCATCTAAATTCGAAAATGTAAAAATATTATACAATACTGGAAGAATAAAGGAAGCAATTGCTTATCTATACACCATTTATACGGATCTCGCATTACAAAAATATGGTGTACGAAAAACGTTTTCTCAAACAGTTAGGGATTTCGCCATTATTATGGTAAAACAATATGGACAGGATCCGGCAAATATCTACCCATTTATTCAACAAATCGAGAAAGCAATTTATGGAGGATATCCCTCTACACCTGCATTCTTCTTGGAAATTGTTAAATCATTCGAAAACATTTATCGGGAAATGAGTGGACATCGAATGCCATCTTTGAATCTGTAACTAATAGAAGCATCTTGGGATTAGAATGGCAAAAAGGAAAAAGAAATCAAAGAAAAAAAGAGAAAAAGGGTATTATAGATTACAGTCCCCCATAGGTACTGCATTTCGATTGCTGTTTCTCTCATTGTTTGTGCAATTTCCGGGAGATAGTTCCAGTGCCATTTTTACCATCATCAACGCTATAAAAATCGGATATTTTGATATTATGGGAATGCTTCCCGTAATCATCGCGGTAGGTATTTTTATCATATCTCTTATAATCAGAAAAAAATGGCCACGCGTGGTTCCGATCTTGTGCAACACCGTTATGTTCATCTGGTTAGGTATGTATATGACGTGGATGTCTCGATCGATTGTGGAGCTATTAGGTTACATCATAATCGATACTAATCAAATCAATGGAGAATTGATCTTCAATGGTGTTGTTGGTCTTTTTTGGTATATTATTAGTTTTGGTACCATAAATCGGATGAAAAATTCTTTCCGTGATTTAGAACCCGAAACCGATACAATGATCGTAGTGATCTGGGTGATGATTATTATGGTACACATTTTTGGGATTCTTGCGACCATACCTGCATTTTTACAGCCCGGAATTGACTTTTTGGGTGCATCTGGTTACGAAAGTATGATTAGTTTTCTTATGTATTTGTTCCCAATCGGGTATATCATAAAATTAATTATGAGTGGACTACGAGCAATTCGGGAATTCCGACGAGCCAAAAAGTCCCAATGGGGATTACAACAAGCTTTATTAGTTGTCTTATTCATCTTTGCTTGGATCCCATTGTTGGGTCATGTGATTGATGGCGGAATGAATTCTCGGGACCATTCTGTATATAACACTCGACCCACGGGTAATTCAGAATTCCGGGAATATGTGGAATCCCAAGGCTATGAAACTTATGCCATTCAATCCTCACTAAGTTCATTGATTCGGATGAATCGCAGTGTAGTTTTAGTAGTATTCGATCCTAAACAAACCTATAATCCTCTTGCAGAAGTGCCTTTTTTCATTGAGATGTTCAACCAAAGTCATGATTTCTCCATGTTAATTTGCGATGATCACGGAAGTACTACCTCGTTAATGACAGAGATGTTTCTTTCATCGGCCGCTGCATCGGGCAGCTTGGACAATACGGTCCCCTTAGCATTATTTCCTAAAGGAACTTTGATTGATAACGCAACCTATGATACAGCGCCATGGTTTCCTATAATCCAAGATTTTACTAGCCATCCCACTACATCTGGTGTGACTCAAGTGGTATTATCCCGAGCATCAGCGATTTTAGGAGGAGATTTACTGAGTTTTTTTGGATGGGAGACGATTGGTCGAAGCTCTGCATCTTACTCTTTTGTGGATGTTAATGGGGATAATATGTATCGATATGAAGATGATAATTATCCTATTCCAGAAGCATTGATCAACGTACTCGCAGATTTTGCTGGATTATACTTCCCCGAAGGCATACCCCTTGGAGGATATCCCCAAGTTACTTTTGCAGCGAAAGAGATTTCTGCTGGGCGACGTATCTTTCTTTCTTCGGATGCTTCCTTATTTGACAATGAACTCATTACGAAATATGACAACTTACAATTTGCACAAAATATAATGGAATGGTTGACGGGGGGGGATACTAGTATAGCTATTGTATTTGATGAATCCCATAATGCACCCTATGGTCGCAGGGAATTCAATTCTGCAGCGATGTTCGGAATGTTCCAAGGTTATATCAATTGGTTATCTACTAATCCGTTTCTCTCGTGGATTTATCCTTTATGGGCGGTTCGTATCATTGCAAGATGGGTTCCCAAAGAAGGTGACAAACGTCGACGCAAGAGGAGACAAGAGGAAGAAGTTGAGGAAGAAATAAAAGAACTACAATTCCGAACCAGCTCGTTTTTCGCTGAAAAAATCAATTGGTATCGTATCAACAAAGAATACAACCAAGCGCTGGTATTACTCTATCGACGTCTTGAGCGTAAAATCAATAAAATGATGGGAGGAGCAGCATCATCTGTAGATACCATTCTAGCGACTATTAAGGAAGCCCAGAAACAATATATGAAAGATGAAGAGTACCTTCGCATTAAAGCATTCCTTATCAAAATGGAGCAAGTGAAGAAGAACGAAATCGAAATAGTGGATGAAAGTGAATTTCGGGACATGTTTTTCGAGATGGAATGGGTGAATGAACACATCCGACATTTCTAACTTCCTATACCTTTGTACTTATTCTTTTTTTCTGCCGAACACTATTGCAATATAGACAACCAGTCCAATAAATGAAATCCATAACTCAATTGCGTATAAACGGCGTACTACCATGGTTTCATAAGGTAAATCCACTGCTGATCCAAAACATATTAGCTGTCCTGCTGTGAATACAAAAAAGAACTGACACATGCAATACAAAATCTGTAGAACAAAAATACTAATTACAGTTGCATGAAAAATCTGCCAAAAAATCTTCTTTTTATCCATAGATGCTTTATGCCTCCTAAATCTATATTAATTTTTACATCGAAAACGGGATTCAGCAATATGGTTGATGGGTTATAAGAATGGGTTTTAAACGCTATTAAGTAATATACTAGAAATAGAACCACAATGAAATATCGAAAAGTTGGAAAATCGGGATTGCGCATCAGTGAAATATCCTTGGGATCTTGGTTGACGTATGGTGGATCGGTAGAGCGAAAACAAGCCAAAAAATGTCTCAAGACTGCTTTAGAAAACGGGATTAACTTTATTGACTCCGCAGAAGCGTATGCGAAGGGAGCTGCGGAGGAACTTATTGGAGAATTTTTCACCGAAGACACGTATAACCGTCACGAGTACGTACTTTCCAGTAAAGTATTCTGGCCGTTCAATGATTATGATGTGAACCGGTGGGGATTGGGAAGGAAAAACATTCGAAATGCAATCAATGGGACTCTAGAACGCCTGCATATGGACTACATCGACATCTATTTTATGCATCGATATGACTATACTACTCCCTTGAAGGAAACCATGATGATTTTGGATGATTTGATCCATGAGGGAAAGATCCATTATTGGGGGACAAGTGTCTGGACGGCAGCCCAGCTTGAGCGTGCAAACGCAATTGCTAAAGAATACGGATTACATAAGCCAATAGTCGAGCAACCGATGTATAATATGTTTTTCAGGCATATTGAACTTGAAATTATGCCAGTAGCGATAACTCATGGGATGGGTTTTACCGTGTGGTCCCCATTAGGTCAAGGATTACTTACAGGAAAATATAACGATGGCACAATTCCCAAAGGAAGTAGAGGGGAGAACATGGAATCCATTCAAAAATTTCTCAAACCAAAAAATATAGAAAAATTACAGAAACTCACAGAAATCGCCACAAAAAATCATCTTACCCTAAGCCAACTCGCACTGGCTTGGATATTACGACATCCAGAAATCTCGTGTGCCATAACAGGAGCTACTACCCCTCAACACATACTAGAAAATGTAATAGCATCCGATGTGAATTTGGAACCCGATATATGGAAGACAGTTGATACTATACTTGATAATGAACCTCAATGGCCACGAACGTATGAACCAAACCGCTATTTTACGGATAAAATGCGATATTGATCCATTTCTTGATTTTTTTCAGAAGCCTCAATATCAGCATGATTATTCCCTATAATTTAGTAACTTCGATAATCGAAACCGGGCAGGCTTCTTCTGCTTCTAATGCAGCTTCCATTTCCTCATCTTCGAACTCCCCAGTAGACGTACTTGTATCGGTCTCGCCCCCCACTACTTGTGCAAGCGCTTCATCATCACTTTCGAAATGAATTGGATCCACCGTATAGCAATTGCCGCATGCAATACACTCCTCCCGATTTATCACGATTTTATATTTTGCCATTTCACAGATAATTCTGATGAGAATTTTATAAAATTATTGTTAATAAAAAAGAGTAAAATCTCAGGCTGCAAAAAATTCACGCATCCTAAGTGTTTAGAAATCGTTTCGGATTGACTTTGCGTATTCTTCAAAGAATTCCAATACGCCATCTTTAGGAGGTGGGGGATTCTGTCCTCTTACTTGTCCGGATAGCCACTCTGGATGGATCTTGTTAAAGTCGGGTCCTTTAATGGTTTTATGATATCTTCTACCCCATAAATTTGCGATTTTTTTTGGGAGTGCATGTGTGAGAAATACTGCTCCATAGGGTACTGTAAAATTTAGTTTGCGTATTTCTTGCTTGAACCGTTTTATCCAGTTTTTAGAAGAAGCGCTAGTGGAAAAAGCTCGTATAGCTGCCCCAATAATCACTACATCGGGTTTACCCTCTGCAACTTTTTTTGGATCTACTTGCTTTACGTGACCAATATGCACATCAGCAGAAGATTTCAATGCGTTTTGCATAGTTTCTGCAATCAATTTTCCATTTCCGAGTTGTGTATCGTGTAAAATCCATACTTTCATTTTTCTTTTCACCTTGGGTTATTACAATATGTTATAACGAATGGTAACTTTAAACCTTGAACAGTGATATTTTTTTCCATCATAGAGGTCACATTTCTATAAGTTTTTTATCCATTCTCCCCAGTCTTTCTTCATGCCACACTTGTTTGCAGCAGATCGGATCTATACCCTAGACCACCCTAATGAATTTTACAAAGCAATGATTGTGAATGATGGTAAAATTCAAAATCTTTTGGGAGAAAACGAGTTTGAACAAGAAAAAGCAAACCCAGTATACGAAAAAATCCACGAATTCTCCGGTTATATATTCCCCGGATTTATAGATTCCCATATTCATGCGATTAGTTATGGGAAATATCTGGATTATGTTGACTTACGATCCGTCCAATCCATCGAAGAATTAATCCATAAAATCTCGTTAAAAGCAAAAAATACTCCTGAAGGTGAGTGGATTTATGGATTTGGTTGGAATCAAGTGAAATTCACTGAACAACGCTTACCAAATAAACAGGATTTAGATAGAATATCTATGAATCATCCGATCATCCTCAAACGAGTATGTACTCATATCTTAGTAGCAAATTCAGTGGTGCTAGGTAAGGCAGACATCAATGAGCAAACACCAGAACCGCCTGGTGGTATCATTGATAGAGATAAACTAGGTAGACCAACGGGGATTTTACGAGAAACCGCTATAGATTTGCTAGACCCTATAATTCCCCAATCAATTGAGCATGATATAATAAGATGGCTGCAAACTGCTCAATCACAGTTGAATTCATTTGGTATTACATCTATTCATACATTGGATGAGTATTGTTATCCTGTGTATCGTTCATTAAAAGATCAACTTACTGTTCGAGTTTATTTTTGTCCAAAATACAAAAATTTGTCGAAAATCTATGAGATGGAAGAAAGTGCAAAAACAGGGGTTGGAGATGACTTTTTACGATTAGGGCGAGTCAAACTATTCGCTGATGGTTCCTTGGGAGCGCAGACTGCTGCATTAAAAGAACCTTATGAAAATACTGAAAACTATGGGATACCAACGCACTCATTAGATGAACTTATGGGACTGATTAAGAACGCAGACGAAATGGGATGGCAAATTGAAACGCACGCGATAGGAGATAAAGCGGCTGAATTGACATTAAATTGCTATGAAAAGATTTACCACTCAAATTATAGACCTGTTCTTACTCATTGTCAAATACTCGCAGCAGATTTGATCCAGCGTATGGCGGACCTTGAGGTAATTGCATCCATTCAACCCATCTTTATTGAACAAGATATGGATTTTGTGGAAGATTTTGTAGGAAAAAAGCGGATGGGTTATGCATATGCTTGGAAAAGTTTACTCGATGGGAGGGTTCATTGTTCTGGAGGTTCTGATTGCCCTGTTGATTCTCCTAATCCCCTGTTTGGGATACATTGTGCGGTAACACGGATGAAATTGGAAGGTATACCTAGCCATGGATGGATTCCCGCGCAAAAAATTACGGTTTGGGATGCTTTTCGCTTATTTACCATTGATGCGGCTTATGCAGAATATCAAGAGCACCAAAAAGGATTACTGAAACTGAATTATCTTGCCGATTTTGTATTATTGGATAAAAATCCATTTCAAATACCTGAAGACGAGATCCAATCTATTCGAGTTTTGAAGACGTTTTTGGCGGGAAAGGAGGTTTATTCCCGGGAATAAATAGACTCCATAAAATTTTCACTCACCATTGGAAGTCTACCTTTATTAAAATACAAATTGTTGTAGCGATCCATAATCTACCGTTGGTAGGGATATCAGAGAAGGATGTGTAGTATTACAGTAGACTTTATTCTTAGCAACAAAATAGGTATTATTCTGCCATAGAGGATCACCAGTATTAGGATTAGTTTCAAACCGTGGATAATTTGAACTGGAAATTATCAACCGGATTTGATGTTCTACATTAAATAGGTATGCAGTACTCTCCAATGGTATGGTAATTCCATAGATTGTATCTGGTTCCATAAACTCCCAATCGGAAAGAGTATTTCTATTTCGTACTCGGAGAATTGTATCCGTTACTAACATAGATCTCCCGTCCGGATAGACATCGGTTAATTTTACCGTAATATCGGTATCCGTACAGTTGGATGAGACATACAATGTAATGTTAATTTGACCAACAACCGTTAATGCTTCACTTAATTCGGGGGTTTCAAAAATAATTATATCACTTCGGTTCTCTATCGCTGCTTGATCATATATACCAGCAGCTATCACTAAATTATTTCCTCCTATCGTAACTATTGGATTTTCAGGATTCCATTCCCATTCAACAGAATTATAAACAGGATCATTAGGAGTGCCTAATAATCCGTAAGGTTCTGATCCCTCGTCAAGTGAAAGATAGAGATCGGTAGTATTCACGGAGATTGGCCAACCCTCCGCTCTGTACCATCGATTAGCCACGTTACTGGGATTGTACTCCACGGAACTCATCAGATAGAATAATATAGTTGGATAGTGATCCCAGAGAGTAGAATCTCCCCTCAACCATTTATCAAATACAGCATCTGCAATATTAGTCACAATTGCTGCATCCTGATTTGGAAATTCCATTTCACCGGTTGGACCTCCATAAAAATTCCCGTGCAACCAAGGACCCATCACCAATTTTGCATTTCCTTGTGCAAGATCTCCTCCCTTATATTGATATCCAAGGAACGCATCAATGGTACCTTGGGAGAAAATATCATACCAGCCTCCGAAATGCATGGATGCAGTATTCACTTGCTCATAGTTTTCCTGAATTCTCATGGGATCCCATATTTCTGAAAGTTTTTCGTTTAAGATTACATGCATAATTGCTTCTTCGGAGTATCCATTTCCTTCCATCCATGGAATTATAAGTTCTCGTCGTAATTGTCCCCCTTTGAATATTACATTATACAAATCAGGCGAACCTACGATAGGTAGTTGACATTTTAAGGACTCTGGTGCATTGGGAGCCATTAGATATTGGGTTATACCTAATGCGGATCCGCCCCATGTACCGACCTTTTTATTACTCCATGGTTGTTTTTCCAGCCAGCTCAGAGTATCATGTCCATCCACTTGTGCGAAGGAGAATGGGAATCCTTTTTCCCCTTCTGAACCATGAAATCCCCTAGTGTCTTGAATGACAACTATATATCCTCGTTGAGTGTAGGTTTGGATAAATGATCCGATGTTATTCTTATTATAGGGAGTTCGGATGAGAACAATTGGAAGAGAATTATTTATATCCCGTGGAATATGAACGTCTGTAGCTAGTTGGATTGTATCCCTCATAGAAACTAGATATGGAATCGTAATGTAATCAGAATGAAATGTACAATTACGGGGAAAAGACCAATTGATTGAGTGAACGTACTTGTATCGAGTGGATGACAGATAAAAAACTCCTATCGTAATTCCTGAAGCAAGAACTATAAATCCAGAAAGAATCACTGCAAGGATTTTTTTCTTCACACACTAAAATTATTGCTTGTGAATTATATACTTAAGGATGCTTCTAATGAACAAATTAGGGTACATGGGTTAATGGTATAAACAACGGTATCATTTGTTTGATAACTTGTCTTTTGCAATTTTGATGAGAGTAGGAAATAGAGAACTACTAAGTCAATCTTTATCTTCTGTAAACTCGTTTTCTCTTCGTTCTTTCCGTCGGAACCATTTATTAAGTTCCACCATAATTCTGGCACTTTGGCTTACCATTCCCAGTGTAGCAGACAGTAAAATTATTCCTATTACCAAAAAGAATAATAATGCCAGTGCTGCACCAATCCAAAGCGGAGAAAGTACCCATAACCATGACCAGTCAATTACACCAGTCAGTTTCATGATAATGAACACAATTAGGAGAAGAGATGGTAAGCTTATGCTACCACTGATATTTCTACGTTTATAATCATCCGTCATTTTCCTAGTATGAGCTTAGTATCGATCTAAAAAATAGTTTCCTTGATGTTTTTTTGTATCCTTACTTTGCCTCAGTGAAAAAACACTGTAATTTTCAAAATTATTTAATTTTCCATATAACCTCATAATCTTGAACGTTATTGTTCTTGGCTTTAAAGCCGAGAAATATAACAGTATAGGAATATGATCAAAAAGGGAAGGATTGTATGTGTACAAGGGATAATAATTCATTCCATATCAGCTAAAAGTGTAAAATTACTCCAAACCGATAATTAAGCTTGTATTTTTAATCGTATTTCAGTTTTTCATCACTTTCTTGCCTCCAACAGCTTCAGAAAATCGTTTTGGCATTGTTTTTTTATGGACCACATAATTCAATGCAAAAAGCAGAACGATCCAACTACATAAGATCAAAATGTTCATTCCAGGTGAAATGACGCTGATTTCATTAATGCAACCTCTTAGTAGCTCAGTTAAATACGTAAGGGGAGAGATCAGGTTGATTATAGAACTGTATGAAGTGAGATCTTTTAATGGAATGAAAACCCCTCCTAGGAATAATAACGGAAACTTAACTAAATTAACCAAAACCATAATATCAGAGGTCTGATCGGTAGGTTTTGCGGACACCAACAATGCAAGTAGGGACCCTAACAATCCCATTAAAAAAATCCCAAAAAATATCATAAGACCTGCGATTACAGAGGTTAACAGGAAGGGATAAACAATTAAAAAAATGCCCGTAATAATGGTTGAAATTACAAATGAATAAATTGTTGACGCCAAGGTTATTCCCAGGAGGATTTCAACTAAGGAGATTGGAGCCGCCAACAATCGTTCCAAGGATTTCTCGCGGGTCTCTATGGGTAAAATTACGGGACTGATTGCTGTGGCAGTAAAAAAGGATGTCATACTGACAATTCCTATGAAAATCTGATCCGACGATATCTCTCTTCCGAGAATCCAAGAAATAAGCATAAAAAAGGGAAATAGCAGTCCAAAGATTAATACGGGTCCTTTTTTAATATAAAGAATAAAATTTTTCCGTGTAAGCGTTATTATTGTCTTCAATTCAATGTGTCTCATTTCCAACTCCTCCCAGAGTATCGTTTTTTATCAAGTGGATGAAAACTTCCTCCAAGGTTGATTCTATCAATTTAAAATTTGAGACCGAAAGGTCATATTTTTCAACAAAATCATTAAATTTCTTAATATCTCTCAATGGATTGCTGGATACTATATTTACTTGGTCATTTTTTAGTTCAATGAATTGGAAAATAGATTTTAATTCATTGTTTTGTTCTTGTGATAATAGAGTATTTATTTTAAAAGATAAATTGGTGTAAGGTTTGATCTTCTTGAGAAGATCTTCTGGTGATTGATCTGCAATAATTTTCCCCTTATTCATAATTAATACGCGATCACACACTTTTTGAGCTTCTTGCATGTTATGGGTTGTTAAAAGAATAGTTTTTCCTTCCCGTTTTAATTCCAGAATCTGATTACGAACGATGTCAACTGAAAATGGATCCAATCCACTCATCGGTTCATCTAATATGATTATTGAAGGATTATGAAGAAGTGCTAAGCATACGTTTAACCGCTGTTTTAAACCTTCAGAAAGCGTTTTTGTCTTATCATGAATTTTATTCTCCAAATCAAAACGTTTCAATAATTCCTGTGCTTTCTCTTTAATCTGCGCTTTTGATAATCCATATATTGTTCCTGCGAAGGTTAGGTTCTGCCATACCGAAAAATCTAAAAACGCATTACTAACTTCAGGAACTATACCAAACTCTTTTTTCAATAACTTCGGAGAGTGTGTTAAATCGGAAGAATTGATTTTAACTTGAGAAGTGGATTCCAACTCGAAAATCCCTGTAATTAAACGGATCATGGTGGTCTTTCCAGCACCATTTGGTCCTAATACTCCAACTATTGATCCTTCTTCAATGGTAAAAGAGACATTGTCAACAGCGATTAAGGTTCCGAATGATTTTGTTAAATTAGCTGTTGTTAATGCTATCTTTTTAGACAAGCTCATTATTCAATTGAATTGTGAAGACTAAATAAAATCATTCATTATTTTTCATCCTCTTCATTGCCAGACTAATCCGCTCTATTATATGAATACCTCCTAATGATTTTAGTGTGTATTATTTCCTCACACATCAACCCCAGTGAAATTTTGAACTGATTTGAAGACGAGATAATATACTGTTTAGCTAAATAGAAATTAGCAGTAAAATTAGATAAGGATCTAGATTCTATCCGATCATCCTTGGAAGATTAGACTCGAATATAAATACATTAGTGTCCTGCGAAACCATGCTAGACATCGTACAATATAGTAATAATGAAAATTTAGAAGAAAAAAGCCTAATATACACTTCAAACCAGAATTATAGTGCGTTTGGGTCGCAAAACAAGTCAGCAAGAAACGATTAATCTCCGTGTAAAATATACGAACATAAATATTGAGGACATCATTAACATGATAAAAAAAATCCCAATTATTATTGTCCATATAGCTTTTTATCTATTATCCCTCAACTTAAGATAAAAAGGGTATCTCTTATCATCTGAGATCTTCCTAACTTCTTAAAGAAGAGTACAATTTTCGCCGTAAGCCCCCTCATTATTGCTGTAATTAGGCATATATAACCAACTGAGTCTCAGCTGATTGATTTTATGCATCTCCTAAATTGATATGGTTTTTGGCAAATAAACGCGTGCAGTAATATTCTTGGTTCTATAAAACAAAATCAACTTCTTAATCTTGCTCTTGTTTTTATTATCGCTTGATTTTGATCTTTTACCAAACACCCTAATAATATAATAAATCCTATAAGTGTAGCTATCGAGGAGGTGATGAGACCTTTCAGCAAACTACCAAAAACTTCGGATTTTGATAGGACTTCATATTTAACACACGCTGCACCAAGCATTGAAATCCCAATTCTAAATTCAAAAGAAATTTGTGAATAACCATAAAGAGTCAAATTGATGGCATGTGAATAATATCCTGGTGATGTATTAGGGACATAAGGAAAATAAAAGAAGGAACTCCCTCCAATATATATGGAAGCGGTTTTTAATTCTATTTCTCCCACAGATGAATTTACAGAATATTCTAAGAAATCACTTGATAATGAATAACTCAAATTATATTCATTTTCATTTATCCAAAAATACATATCCCCTGAAAAATTTGATATATCCTTGACATAAATTAAATTCTGCTTGGAAAACAAGTAATATCCAGAGCCGATGCTGCTGTACATCCCTCCATCTTCTGAAAAACTTGAATGAAATAATCCGACTAGTAAATTTTCGAATCGTTGAGGTGAGCTTAGTTCGTATTGAACCTCAACTTGGGAATTATCTACTTGAAATTCCGTCATGTTCGTAAGTAAAAAAACTGTGTAGAATGTAAGCCCGTAATTGGCTTTTATGGTTAAATATATTTGAGTTCTATTAAATAATAACGGAATTATTGAATGCGTGTCGGATGTGAAATTCGGCTCAACGCCTTTATGAATATCAAATGCGAAATTAAATTCGTATAGATATTGTTTATGTATCCGCATTTCTCTTACGGAATACGATAATGTGATATTCGAATTGGGGGTTGGTTGGATGTATTGGGTGCCCGATGTTTGTATTCGAACAGATGCGTCAACTGCAGGAGAAACTACTAAAAAATTCACCAAGAAAATACCGGATGGAATCACAAACACAAGGATACTCCCAATAATTACTGCCCATTTAAACTTTTTATCTATTATTACCAAATTTTCACCTTCGCAATAACCATTTAACTCCGTATAATTATGGTACTAAGTTACATATAAGCATGTCGAGGTTACAGTAGATGGAAATTGAGAGTGATACCCTGAAATAAAATTGGTGGATGATGTAAGATTTTACAAATATTCCCACACGCCACTACCTTTGAAATTATGAACAATAGTTTTTGTTGTAGTTAACTGGTAGGCAGAATAGCCGATACCTTCTCTCCCTATACCTGAATCTTTTACACCACCAAATGGATAATATCCAATCCCATGTCGCGGATATTCATTTACAAATACTGCACCAACTTCTAAACTACGGGCAATTTTCTGTATTTTTGATTCATTTTCGCTAAAAATAGATGCATCTAATCCAAATCGGGACAGATTAGATAGCTTTAATCCTTCGGTGGGAGTTTCAATTTTAATTATGAGTGATAGAGGTCCGAATATTTCATCTTGAAACGCTATTAATTGAGGTAACATATCGGTGGTAACCTCCATTAATAATGGGTCGATATAATTATCGTGACGGTTGAATTTGGTTAATAAATTGGCTCCTTTTTGCAATGCATCCTTATAGGCTTCTTCAATTTTATCCGTACTCTTCATATCAATTAAAGGTCCCATGATTGCTTCTTTATGGATGAGAGGATTTTCTGCTTTCACATTTTCTAATTTCTTGAGTAAATTTGTCTTTAGTTCGGAATAAATTCCCGATTCTACAAAAATCAGTTTTATTGCATCGCACCGCTGTCCTGCATATTTCACAATGCCATTGAAGAGTTTATCTACAGTTCTCTCTATATTACAATCATTCAGAACAATAGCGGGGTCCTTTCCTCCCAATTCCATGTGATAATTCTTAATTCCCCCTTGTTTAATGATGGTTTCACCTACGGCAGTACTGCCCGTAAAACTAATGGCACAAAATTTGCGATTTTGAACCAATACATTAGTCTCTTTCCCGCGAATGGTCAAAACTGTAAGGCTACCTACAGGTAAACCCGATTGTTCTAAAATCCGTGTAAGCATAAGAGGCGCAATAGGAGCTGCCGATGCAGGTTTCAAAAATACTGCATTTCCCACTAATATGGAAGGGATTATTTTCGTTGCGGGTATGAACAAGGGATAATTAAAGGGACCGATGGTGAGAATCAATCCGAATGGCTCCCGTTTAACAAAGCCTTGAGTCTCATAGGTCTCTTCACTCCAGTCACCCGGAATATATTCACCCATTAGACGAGTACTCTCCATAGTCGTTTTATCCAGTCGTTCAATAGTTGCATTCACTTCCCCCGTGGCGTTTTCTAGTGGTTTTCCGGCGCTTTTTACCAAGACGTCAATGAAATCTTGTTTAGATTCCTCCATTATTTTAACAGCGGAGAGGAAAGTTTTAATGCGTTTTTGACCTGGATAGTTACGAATATTCTTTCTTCCATCTTGATATGCTGAATCTATAGCAATATTGATCGTTTTGGATGTTGGAATGGTTACTCGAGCGATAAGTGCTCCATCTATCGGAGAGTGGATTTCCATGAATTTCTCACAAAAAAGCCATTTTCCCCCGATGAAATTCTTAAATTCGGGAATCCCATCCTCTCCGATTTGATAAATATCTTGAAATATTTCATGCGTAAGTTCGATTTTCATTGGGTTATTTTGCATAATTAAATGGGAAAGAATCCGAACTTTTAATGCTCGTTCTAATAATTTATTTTTTGACGGAATCAGTTATATATTTTCAAAGAGCTTAAAAATGCTCTTTAGAGTCAGAATTTTTTTCTTTTTTTCTTAATTATGAATTTTTTTCAACAATTCTGTTTGCTCAGTTAACTGTTCCATTATTTCGTTCAAAATTTCCATCAATATAAAAGAAAAACAAGTAACTTTTCGAAAAAATATATAAGGAAAACCGTTAGTACTCAGAATCTCGTGCTTAAAAAACTATTAAATCAGGAATTTTCTGAATTTATTTTGAAATTAGAGAGAGGAGAGAGATACAATAATAAAACTTTTCTCGTAAAACAGAAAGTACCGAATTGTTCTCCCTAATCTTATGTTCTAGAGCATCTGTTTTTGATCTTTCGAAATTAAGATATCAATGATCGTTCTTCAGAAAATTCGAGGAATTCTTCAGTATCAATGATCTTCTTTATATTCTGAACCACCTGCCATATTTCATCATAACTGTTATATAGGGCGATTGGTGCTATTCGGATAATGTTTGGGGGTCGAAAATCTGGAATGATACCATGTTTCTTCATTGCTTTACATATTTGATATGCATTATCGTCACGGAGTAATGCAATATGTCCCCCTCGACGATAAGATTCTCGGGGTGTACCGATTCGTATATTGTATGGAGGGTTTTTTAAATAATGATCCGTAAGCTCTATGAGATATTGGGTTAGGTTAAGTGATTTTTGACGAATTTGGGCAATTCCCGCATCTAAAGTAACTTCAAGAGCCCCTTCAACTCCACCCGATGCAATAATCCCAGGTGAGGAGATTTGCCATCCTCCCGCATTATACGCTTTTTCATAATCTAATGCCATATCAAATTGTTTTTCTTTCACATATCCGAACCACCCAAGGAGATTTGTCGTTCTATGAAAATGTTTTTCGTTTACATACAAAAATCCGGGTGCTCCTGGCCCCCCATTTAGATATTTATACCCGCACCATACTGCAAAATCGACATCCCACTCATGTAATTTGTGAGGTATTGCTCCTACGGAATGAGCACAATCAAATCCGACACAAATTCCATCTTTGTGTGCTGCTTGTGTTAAATGATGTATGTCCAACAGTTGCCCACTGCAGTATAAAACGGAGGGAAGGAATACAAGTGCGACATCCTCTTGCATTCTCTCAATAATTCTCTCTTCGGTAAGAGTTAACCCATTTTCGCTGGGAATAAGAATTAATTCTTCTGCAGGATCTAAACCATGCATTCGTATTTGTCCCATTAATGCATAAATATCCGTTGGAAAATTCAGTTCATCCGCCAGGATTTTCGTTCTTTTTCCTTTAGGTTGATAGAATGTGTCTACTAATGTATGGATATTTACAGTTGTAGTTCCAGTCATAATAACTTCCGATGGTTTCGCTCCTACAATCGGGGCAATTTTTTTACCCATTTCTTCTGCGAAAAAAAACCAAGGGATTTTACCCTCTAACCAACCGTTTATGCCCAAAGTCTTCCATTCATTTAATATTCTCTGAATGCTCGTTTCCGACTTCTTCGGCATTAATCCTAACGAATTACCATCCATATAAATAGAATTTTCGGTTAAACTGAATTGGTTTCGATATATTTTCAGGGGATCTTGACGATCCATGGATATTGCGTAGTTTTCCGAAAATTTGTCTAGTTCGGACAAAATCATAATCCTTTAACGATTTAATATTGAAATGTATGGGATTGTTTTTAAAAATCTTATTTACTTGTTCGTTCCTTATCTTGCTCATCATTTTTTAGCGAGATTTTGTCCATATTGAACTTGTAATATCTATGGGATGATCATACGATTTGCAAATTTGAAGATATTTAAATATTGTATAGAATAGCTGACTTAATGAAAAAAAAGGGAACTTAGTGGATAACATTATTACCAATTATGTTATTTGTTCCACTATCGATAATCCCATTAGGTAGCGACATCACATCTACAATATTTCCGGTGATTACATTGTATGATCCAGACGCGGTTATCTGTATGCCATAACAATTGGAAGGATTAAATGCCGTTATACAGAGAATATTCCCTGTTATTGAAGTATCATTGCCCTCTATATTGATCCCTACTACATTATATCCTGTGTAAATATCATACATGGTATTATCACTAATGCTATTGTAGGAGGCACTCGTAGTACACCACAAAACCCACACGAATCCACCAGCCGAATAGAAATCACATAAGATATTATTACTTATTATATTACTTTGCGACAAACCTTCCAAATAAATTCCATACATCCACCCCGTATCACCTTCAACAGAATCTAAGTCATATATTATGTTCCCGGATAGGATATTAAAACTGGATTCAATTAAATGAATTGCATAAGCATCCCAATCATTTGTCCTTAGTTGAGAAATCGTATTCTCGATAACATGGCAATTCCCACTTCCACTATCCATCACGATTCCCTCATACATATTGGTGATGATGCAATTTTCTATCCAAACGTTTTCTGAATTGATGTAAATGCCTCTCGCAATTCCCCCTTGGATCCTAACATTTTCAATACGCACGAGATTATTGTCATGTTCTGTAATATTTATTCCTTGTATACTTGGTGCAGAAATAGAGGATGTATCAATATTCATATTTCTTAATACCATCGACTCCACATCTGTTATTACAAAAGTTTCATCATTGATATTGAGTGAGAGAGTTATCTCCCCTACCCCCTCTATTATGTAACTTCCTCCCCCATTGATATATATGGTGGAATACAAGGTAATATCTTCCGTAATAAGAATATGCCCCGTTCCCGTCCCTATTGTAATTAGTGCATCTTCTATTTCCTGTTGTGAAGAACAATAATAGGTATTCGGAACATCAGTCCCATTCAATCCATCTTCTCCGTCCGTACCATTTATTCCAGGAGGACCTTGTGGACCTTCGGGACCTTCCGGACCAGTAGTCTCCAACTCGTAGACCATCACGAATGTACCTATGCCTAAACCTGATGCTCCAAGAACTAGCGACACAATAATCAGAGCTTGAGTTTTTCCATTTGACATTTCACTTACTTCCTATTAAGTCACGTTTATGACTACACGTTATTGGGGTGAACATGCAAAAAAGTGTTCTGGATTTTTCTGTCATATCCCCACAGAAGGAATTTGCTACTTACACAAAAAAACTTTGATTTGTAAGATGGGTTCCACATCTCATATAAAAATATTAAAGGAGTCAGGTACGCCAAATAAGTAAAATAATTCTAGCTTGAGAATGTATTATAGGGATAATAATGGTTTGGAATTACCATCTTGAATAAACAGTGTAGTCCATAAAGGAAATGGGAGATATCAGGTTGTTTTATAAGATTTTTTTTTGTCAGTTCACAATGACAAAAAGGTAAAAAAAAGATAAATGGACCTTTTATTTTAAATGAATAAGGAAAAATCCTTAGGATATTTTTCTCGGGTAATTTACCATGCTCCCCAAAATTATTAGAAATATTAGAATTGTAATTGAAGTAGATGTATAGAGAGATTTCAGAAAATTTTCTCGTCGTTGTTCTTCTAATGCTTTTTGTTGAGCCAGAATTTCTGCAATTGGTAGGATTTCATATTCAATTTCTGGTCCACCATATTCCACTCCTATCAAGAATTCAAAGCAAATGTGCTGATACGCACTAGTGAGCGTGATGTTAGAGGATTGTGAGTAATTTCCTGGCGGAGTGGGTGCATAGGGGAAATCTATAGACCCTATCTGGAATCTTTGATTGTCTGTTTTACCATGTATGGAGATTTGACCGGTCATCAATTCTAAATCTCCTATAGATGAATTCAGACAATATATCAGGTTTAAGGTTGAATTTAGTAATACTCTATAACTCAGATGGTAACTGTTCGAATTAATCCAAAAATGAATAGTACCCGAAAAATCATATACATTCTCAGCAGAAATACTACTATTCCGAAAAGGTAGTATAATTTCTCCGCTAATTATTGTTATTCCTCCCTCCTCAGAAATGCTTGATTGGTATAGCTTTACATCAAGATTTTCGAATCTCAAAGAGGATTCCATATCGGTTTTAATCTCTACTTGGGAATTATCCTTTTGTAATTCACTCATGTTCAAAACGAACATAGATGTATAGAATTCTAAACCAACGCTTGCTCTTATGCATAAATACATTTGAGTTCGATTGAATAGTTGATCAAGCCTTGTGAAATTTGGTTCAACTCCTTTCAGAATATCAAAAGAAAAATTAAATTGATACAAAAAATAGTCTTGAAGATCAATTTCCTTCACCGAATAAGAAAAGTCAATATCGGAATCCGGAGTTGGATGAATATTACGATAAATTCCTGAACGATTTATCATGCTGTCATCTTCGTGTAGAGAAGAATGGATTATGATATAATACGCTAGCAAATTACTTGAGGGTACTGCTAAAATGAATATCGTTCCGATAATAATTGTCCATTTTAATCTTTTATCCATTATACATCCACTTTCTATCGAGAAAATTTAAATTTATTTTTTCTTCTTCTTGTCCATCACTTCTTTTTTTCTGGCCTCCAATGAATGTCTATATCTCGCTTGTCCTCCACTAAAAAAAGCTCCTTTTGTTTCCCCAACATTTTGACTTCTTTTAATAATCTCTTTCCATTCCTCCTCTTCTGAATCAATTAATTCACTTGCAGAAGATAGGTTTTGCGTTCCCACGTAGTAATCACTCGCTAATGTTTTCCGCATCTTCGCTAATTTCTTCTTAGCTTCCTCCATTTGAAATTGCTGTACTAATTTATTCGCTTTTTGGAGTTCTAAATTCGTGATTAATTCACTGTCGTAATAGTCCTTGAATTCAGAGACATCATCTGTGATTTCATAAGTTGAATGGAGCAGACGTGTCTTCTTGACATCATTTCTATCCAAATAATCTAACTGAATTTGGACATCGGCTTTTTTCTGAGTAGTAGATTTTGTTTTATGGAATTTCAGATACAATTCTCGGTTTGGATCCAGCGCTCCAAGGCTAATGGGAACACCTGATTTTTTGGGTATATTTTGCACATAAATACCTTCAATTTCTTCTAGTTCTAAGAAATCGGGATAAAATACTCTGAGGATCGCATTTCGAGCAATATAATTCTTACTTTCTAAATGTTTAAAGGTGCTTTCGATGAGATCTTTTGAGATCAGAGACACCTCTCCTCCCGTAATATCCGTGATTTTTCCAATCAAATCAAGTGCCATTTGGCTGCTACCGTCATCCACACCGATTAAATCCATAATCACCCCTTTCTGGCGTGCTCTATTTGCTAGATTAGAATAAAATTCTTCTGCCTTGGACTTGTTGCCACCCTCTATCATTCCCATGCCAACATTTGCCAACCCATCAGTAAGCAAAATAAGTCTCGCACTTTTCTTACCCCGTTTCAAGATCTTTCGTTCTGTTAAGATTTGACCACAAAATAATGCCGGTCCCAATGCAGTATAATGAAGAGGAGTTAGTTGTTCAATTTTGCGAATCCACTCGTCTCCAAATTCCGATACTGGACCAACATGAGCATTTTCAAGTTCTTTAATCAAGAAATTTTCCAGATTTGCTTCAGAAAAAATATGCTCTTCTTTCCGGATTTCTAGATGCTCATGGGGAGTTGAATAGATTGATACCTCACTGGTAAATGTGATCAACACGAAAACACTGGAAGGGTTATTTACTTTCAAATTTTTGATCGTCTGGATTAACGAATGCTTTACTGCTTCTAATTTTCCCCGGAACATGGAACCTGAAACATCGATTATAGCAATCAAAGCTTCACCCCGATCTTTCTTTATTTCACTGTCCTCTTCTGTTTTTGCTGTAGGTTCTTGAATCTCTTTGAATAATATGTGTAAATCTTCGGATTTTCCCTCAGTCTTTTCTTTTTCTTCTAAAACTTCCATATTGGTAATTTCATACTTATTATCATTACCGCAAAACTCACAATTCCATGAAATAGAATTTCCCATTTTCTTAAGGCTACTCGTATCAGAGACTATAGCTCCACAAAATGCGCAAATAATTGGAATGAACGATTTTTCCTCGACATCTTGCTCTAATTTTTCCATATTTAAAGCTAATATTAATGGAAGATCTTCTACTTCAGAAGTTTTTTTCCCGATAATTTTTTTGAATCCTTTACGTAACATCGGATAAAATATGAAAAGGGGATTATTTAATATTAATCCCAATTGACAATGGGTCTTCCAAACGAATCCTTGAACGATCCCGTTAAGATAACAATTAAATCGATGAGCAACCCAATTCCGAATAATCCCCCGGTTACTAACCACAGGATACCCATCCCAATTCGTCCCACATAAAAGTAATGCACCCCTAATGCTCCGAAGAATACCCACAACAATAATGTAATTAATCTGGATTTCGGGGAGATAGGATAGTTAGAAGAATCAGATTGTCTATATTCCGGTCTATGAACGTTGACTTTAATTGTTGAGGAATAATGACCTGAAGAAGACTGATCGGAATACGTCTGTTCAGCATCGGTGTAGAGAATTTTGGTTCCACAATACTCGCAAAATTTTGATCGTTCATCTAATTTTGCACCACAACTTGCACAATACATGATAATTATATTAAGGATCGTTAATCTAAAGAACGATCGGGGGTCCATTTTTTATCCGACCTAATTTTTGATGTTTTTATGGTTTTTTTTTGAAGTGTTATTGCGTATAATAATCATCATATAAAAATTCACAATTTTGAGCAGTAATATGCAATAAGCAATTTCAAACAAAAATTGGATTGAAAATTCAACCTATCAAATATATTAGTAAAGAAATATAGAATCGGGATGACATGATTCTAAATTATCTTTTAATATGGCAATATTCCCCTCTCTAATAATGACCTAGTAGTTACGGACCAATTTTGCCATTTGGAAGAAGGTGACCTAAAAGTGCACCTAGCGAACCTTGGAGGATTCCAAAAGGCATTAAAAACCATGCATAGGTAAGATAATTGGTATCGGCGGGAATGGGATTATAAAACCAGTTTAAGGGGATTATGCTCAATCCTAATAATGCCGCAGAAAATAACAATCCCGAAAGAAAAACAGCACGCTTTCTCTTCTTCATAATCTTTACAAGGAACATTGAGAGGTCTGCAACTAGACCATATAAAATGTAGATGACGCCCCACCCAATTGCACCCCATATCGATTTAAGTGCGGGGGTCACAAGATATTCTAACCAATACTCAATCGGGATCCCAATCAACCCCATTAATCCAAATACGATGGTTCCGAGCCATTTTATTTGTAGTTTCTCATAAAAGAAATATAAAACAATACTAAAGAAAAATACCGCAAAATACATGTATCCATAGCCTATTTTAAGATCAAATAGTACAACATCAAATAGGTAGCTGAATCCGCCATTGATTGATGAAAGTAAAAGAAAACATAAGAAAATCCACGCTAATATCGACCATGACGGATTTTTTTGGGAAATTGGATTATTTGCTTTTTGCATCTTAAACATTATTTCGCAATAGAATTTATATAATCTCTGTAGTCTGGAAGTGAGCAATTATTGGACATACCAGATAATAAATATACAACAACCTCAATCCTACACTCCCACCAAAGCACATACTACTTTAAAACTCTACTCATAAAATAACTGAATGGGTTTGAATTCATTTAGGTGGACTTGAACCCTACAATTGGCTCTTAGGGGCAACTCATTGGGTATCCATAGGGAAATTGTATGATTATCTCACTAACGTGCAATATACACCTGGAATACGATTATATCAGAAAAAAATGAATGAAAATACCCTAACGGCTAGTTAGGTGTCGGGATATGGTGATTAACGAAAAAAACTTAAATTATCGTTTAATGTTTTTTTCAAAATGCTTTTCGAAGAAATTTTGCACCCGTCTGGCTTCATCCCGCTCTCCTGCCTGGTGGTAAATTATCATCGATTTGTTAAAGATTTGTCCAGCGTCTTGCTTGTGACCGAGTTTATAATAGCAGTGACCCAACCCCTCAAGCATGTGGGCAATCATATCGGCATCTTTTGATTTGAAAACGTCTTTTAAGACCAAACGATAAGATTTTGCTAAGCGGAGCCACAATCTGTCGTCAGGTTGAGCATCGGGATAGTGAATTTCCACATCATCCATTTCTTCGGGGATCGCCCGTTCCAAAATAAGTTGACTCATCACTTGAATGGTCTCCTTAAGCAAGATTTTTCCTTCCTTGTCCGTTTGTATAAAGAGTCCCATGATTTGGTGGGCTTCGGGGGGAATCTCTCCAGAGAGAATGGCTTCCATGGTGTACTGACTAAAACCATACTCTTCTAAATGCCCTCCTTCTTCGAGTTCGGCGATTTCGTTCTGTACTCGTTTCCACTTGAGGTATTTTGCTAGCCAGAATTTGTAGATCAAAAACATAAGAATCAGGACGACAGCCGCGCAGAGGATCAAAGTGTTGAATTGGGCAGAACCGGTTTTAATAAACTCATCCAATAACTCAGGGTCACTTAACACCTCAATGATAGGACGATCTTCGGAATTCATTTTCGACCCAATGAATGTGAAGAATAAACTCCGGGGAATGGATCCGATCAAGGTAGTGAGGTAGTAGTCGCGTCTTTTGATCCCAAGAAACCCGGCTGCAAAAGAGATATGATCGAAGGGGATTGCTGGAATTGCACGGCTGATAAGTAGGGTGGGATTGCCATATTTATACATATAATAGTCAACGACATATAAGTCGTCTCCAATAAATTTCTCTGCGACCGGTTTGCCTCCCCGAATACCGATTTCATAACATAAAGCAGCGGTGAGTAACAACCCTGCTATTGCCATTCCAGTGCCGATCCACAGCCCCCACAGTAACCCGCAAGCAAGTAGCATGAGTTCCGAAGGGAGGGGGGCTATAACTCCTTGAAGTGCCATGAAAATAAAAAAAAGGACGATTCCCCATCCCCCGAGCGTTACAATCGGCCGGATAAAATATTTCAGAACCAATCCGAACATCCAGCTAGAATCCTGCACGAGTTTGATAGTTAAAACTACAGTAAGTAAGATGATAAAAACTATTAACCCAAACCAGAACCATGTCTTTAGATCAAGACCTGTAAATGCCTTTTTGAACCGAATTTTAATCGGGATTTTTACTTTAGCGACTCTAGGTTTCGCATATTCATCGATGTGTGCATCCATTTCTGACTCTTCATCGGTATAGGCAGTAGGCTGATTATCTTGTTTCTCCGAGTCAGAAATCATCTTTCTATATATACAACAAAAGCGAAATTTATGAATCTTTTGTGCAGGCAGTCGATATTTAACCATTTTTTTATGTAATCAACATATAATCGGGTATTTCCGAATAATATCTTAGCCCATTTACTTAACACCACCATAAAACAACGTGATACATATAAATCGGAATCAAACTGTGATTTTACATTAGGATGGATAGGTAACACGATTGCTAACACATCTTGATTCGTTTAAATACCCCGAGCAAATGTTAATAGTAGAAGTCCTCGGTATGGGAACGTAATCCAATTGGAAGATCCAAAGCCGAATACGTAGTATGATCTACATTCATCAATTCACGGATAGCCAAATTGACAGAAGTTCGTACGAGATGCCTCATGATCACTTAAGGTAATATTTTTGGGTATCACGGGATGAATTTTGACACAATAATTGAATGTCCAATAATCCTAAAAACGAGTCCAACCACAATGGTGAAGTATACATTCAAGATATAGTAGAAGTTTGTAATTCTATTATGGAATATACGAAGGGATACGATTTAAAGAAATTTTAGGATGATAAGAGGACGGTAGATGCAGTGATTCGCAATCTTGAAATTATAGGAGAGGCAGCAAAGAAGATTCCTCAAGGTATTCGTGAGAAAAATATCTTTTTAAATTGTAGGAGTAGGTAGGTATGCGAGATAAGTTAATTCATGAATATTTTGGAGTGAATCTAGAAATAATATGGATGACTATTGAAAAAGAAATTCCAAAATTAATGAAAAATCTTCAGCATCAATAATTAGGTATTTAAATAGCAGATTTCTTTCGCTGTTTTTCCGCTGATAGTGAGACCCATTGAAAACATTAACCCATAGCTATTTTGGTGAATTCAACTAACTATACTTAACTCACGGGGATGTGAACGCCCCGCACGAAACAAAAAAAGTGAAAAACTATGGAAGCTGCAAAAACCTCTGCTCTGGAGGAGTTCCAACATGTCGATGTGAGTCCCGTAAGAAATGTTGCACAGGATGTCTTAACGGAAGTCTCCCGAGTAATCGTGGGCTACGGGGATATCTTACAAAACATGTTTATATCGTTGCTCGTGAATGGGCACATATATTTAGAGGGAGTTCCTGGACTTGCGAAGTCAGTAATGGCAAAAACATTCGCCAAAACCCTTGGTTGCACATTCAAACGTATCCAATTTACCCCAGACCTCCTGCCATCTGACATTACCGGATCCATGATCTACGACCAGAAAGTTGCTGACTTCGTCGTGCGCAGAGGACCGATATTTGCTAATTTTGTACTTGCAGATGAAATCAACCGGTGCGCTCCTAAGACACAAGCTGCGATGTTGGAGGCAATGGCAGAAAAACAGACTACGATCGAGGGGATAACATATCCAATGATGGTGCCTTTTATCTGTGTGGCAACGGCAAACCCGATCGAACAAGAGGGAACATACCCGCTTCCTGAAGCACAATTAGACCGATTCCTATTCAAGCTCTGGTTAGATTACCCAGATCCTGAGAACGAAGTCGAGATTCTGCGTAGACAGCAAGAGGGTTCCATGCCCGAAGTAGAAGCAATCACTGACCCTGAAGAACTCGTCGAAATGCAGCAGATCGTAAACCAAGTTTACATTGATGAAGTTATTCTTAACTACATCCGAGATCTCGTGCAGAAGACTCGAAGCGATCCACAAATTTTGATGGGTGCAGGTCCTCGAGCATCACTCGTTTTGATGAAATGCTCTAAAGCTAGAGCGGCGATTCTGGGTAGAAGTTATGTAACACCAGATGATATTCGTGATCTACTCATCCCAACTCTTAATCACAGACTATTGATTCGCCCTGAAGCGGAATTAGAGGGAGTAGACGTAGTTTCTATAATTACCAAAATCTTAGAAGAAGTACCTACGCCTCTTTAGACAACTTTGGTCAAAATTATCACCCTTTTTTTAATTACATATCAATTATTTCTTATTTTCATCAAATCAATTTATATTTAAATAGGCTACCTCCCTTTCTTTCTATTTCGATCTTTCTAATCAATCCTTCTTTGACAACTCTTTCTGATGTAATTACTATATTTTTTTTGTGTTTTTATCTTGGTCTAATATAACGTAAAAATAGTTCCTATCCCGAGGAAGGGGAGAACGTTTAAATTCTCATGTCCCAAAAAGTCTCCATCAGTTAACAGAGGTGAAATAATGACCAAAAAACGGTCTATGCGAGCAACATCCGTGTTATTGTGTCTGTTTTTGTCGATAGCGTGGATTAATTTCTCGCATGCGAGCACGCTTAATATTGAGTATGAAATCGGATTAGGTTCTTATCTAGGGGGTGGGGGGAATGATGTAGCCTATTCTATAGCAGTAGATGCGGAGGGATATATTTATATTGCAGGAAGAACTCAATCAACCGATTTCCCTACACTTAATACCCTCAACAGCACACTGGGGGGAGAATCAGATTATTTTATCACCAAATTGGATGCACATGGGCAATTGGTATATAGTACCTATCTCGGGGGGAGTCTTAGTGAGGGGGGTTTAGTAGATCCGGACATATCCATTGCTTTGGATGGAGAAGGATGCTGTTATATTGCCGGAACAACTGTATCAGAGGATTTTCCCGTCCTAAATGCGATTCAATCGACGAATGCAGGAACCTCAGGGGCATTTGATGCGGTTATTGTGAAACTCAATCCTGATGGGAGCATGAACTATAGTACGTATTTGGGAGGTTCAGATGATGATTTTTCTGCAGCTATTGCTGTGGATGCCGAAGGGATGTGTTATATAACGGGCTCCACCGTCTCTTCTGATTTTCCCCTTAAAAATGCCTATGATACCACACTGGATGGTAGCGATGTATTTGTCACGATTTTGAACCCAGATGGCTCATTGTATTATTCCACGTATATCGGTGGAGAGTACTATGATTTAGCCCATGCCATTGCCATTGATTCTGAAGGAGATTTTTATATCACGGGGGAAGCTAGTGAGGGATTTCCTATGGTGAATGCGTTTAATGCGACCTTTGGGGGTTATATGGATGCGTTCCTGACTAAATTCGATTTAAGTAAAAACGAGATTTCTTATAGCACGTACATTGGGGGCAATGAAGAGGATTGGGGAATGGCGATTGCAGTAGATTCCAATGGGGGAGCATATATAACGGGATTGACTATTTCTCACTATGGGTTTCCTATAACACCCAATGCAATTGATACTTCCTATGATGATACGTATTATGATGAATGGATGTATTTTGATGGATTCCTCACGATATTAGACCCATTAGGGAATTTAAGTTACAGTACTTATCTCGGTGGGTCGAAAGGTGACGTGGGCAGGGGGATCGTGACTGATACCGAAGGGAATTGCTATGTAGCTGGATACACGAACTCTCCTAATTTTCCGCTACAAAACGCATTGGACGATTCTCTGCAAGGGACGGATGGATTTATTATGATCTTCAACTCGTTGGGCGATCTGTGTTACAGTTCACTGCTGGGTGGAGGATATATTGATTATTGTTATGATCTTGTATTGGATGCAGAGGGATGTTTGTATCTTGTGGGGGATACGACATCCACCAATTTACCGGTAGTCGGAGGATTTGATTTGACATTGAATAATCATGGAACGGTCAGTTCTGTTACAGACGGCTACATGTTGAAATTAAAACCACCGGATAAAAGTAAGATTCCCGGCTTTCGTTTGGGTGTCTTTATTCCTGTTATTTTGGTCGGTGTGGTGGGCAGTTATCTATTCAAATTTCGAAAGGAATTGAAAATATCCAAGAAGAAATAAATCTCCTGTCAAATTAACCCTCCTATCTTTTTTTCTTTCCTTTTTAATGGAATATATATCCTTAAAACCGTGTGGAATCCTACCGAATAAGGATACATTCGTGGGAAAAAGTACACGAGAATCCGATGTGTTAGAAATTACGTATCCACACCGAATTTAATATGAAAAACGAAATCATAAAAATTGAATACCAACATAATCGACCAGACTACTCCTCACCTCAAGGAATCGCTCTTTTTTTAAAGGGTTATTCTACGATGGAAATGGGATTAGTGCAATTTAAAATTAAAAAAAATCCTGATTTAGTGAGAGTAGTTGAAGAAAAAGTAAAAATAATTCGACCTTATATCGTACTGTGCGCAATTAAAGACATTGATATGGATGATAAGCAATCGATCTAAAAAATAGAACATGTGTATTGTTCAAATCCATACTATATTTATTCCGGTTATTACCAGAATTTCAATAAAATGTAATTAGATTGATAAATTAAATAGTAATGTAGATACCAAATGGGCTCTATAAATTTTTAAAAATTGAAAACTCGATTATCTTATGAATAATACTGTATTTATCCCTACAATTTCGGATCTATATCAATTAAGTATTAAGGATTATAAATTGGGGTGTAATATATTAGGGGAAGCATTTCGTGATGATCCTATCTGGTCGAAAATAATGGAAGAGCAACCAGATAAATTCAATACAGTCTTTGGAGTTCCTTTAAAATATTGTTTACGTTTCGGTAAAGTTTTTGCCCCATCAAGAGATCTAGAAGGACTCGCAGCGTGGATAGGAAGTCCATACACGAATATGAGTATCTGGAGATTAATTATTAGCGGTGCATTTATTCCATCTTTTCAATTAGGAGTAAATATCGGACAGAAAATCTTCCAAGTGTTCAGTGTTATAGAAAAAGATCGAAAAGAGTTTATGAAAGAAGCATATGTGTACTTATATGTAATTGGGGTCCATCCTAGTAAACAAGGTCAAGGAATCGGCACAAAATTAATTCGATCAATGCTAGAGATATTACCAAAACACATCCCTATATATTTAGAAACCGAAACACAAGATAATGTAAAATTCTATGAGAAATTGGGTTTCGAAATTCTAAATGAAATCAAAGTACCACTCTTTGATTTACCTATGTGGGAAATGATATCTAATAGAGAATAAATCTTATAATTTCCAATTCTTTGCTTGAATAATTGTTTGAATATATAATGTCTGAATTATTCCTGAATTCTTCTTCTTTTTTTATTTAATGGATGGGCTGGGTCATTTCCTGTATCTTTTTTATTTTACTGCAATAAAAGCTGAGATCATCATCATTCTTAAAAAAGCAGAGACTATAATCATACCTCCTATATTCTAACTTCTTATTATGCGATGATAACACTCTGTACAAACAATTTTGGATATTTCATTGTAATTTATTTATGGTTATTTCAAAATATAAGAAATTTAAATTTGATGAATTCGTGGAAAAGACAATTACTTCTCAGTTGGAATAATCAATTCCTTTTACAGCAGAAAAAGACATTGGGGTAAAAATTGTCTTCGTGTGAAAATTCCTCGAACATTGAAAAAAAGTTATTGAATTTCTTGTCCCATTTTCAGTTCGATTTTCTTCTGTTACTCCGCACCTTAACGATCATCTAAAACACTTTAACAAGATATTAAATATAAAAAATTAAATTGGGCATATTCCGAAGATCAAATCCTTATAAATCCCCATTCCGAAGCGCTCCCCCGTAAAATATGCACATGTTGAAGAACTAAAGAGGGATTCACCACTTCTTCCTACGATAGGTTGATCTCCAAGAATTGCACATAATTCATTTTGAGTTAAAATCCCATCACTTCGATTTGAGTCTACCATATATTCCACATAGATTTGACGATTCCACGAATAATCAAGATCTAAAAGATATTGCTGCCATGTTTCAATTGTGTAGGTATTCGTAAAGACAACTTCATCTGAAGTGTTAAAAATATATTGGCTGGGTATATGTTGGGAGGCAAAGAAGTCAGTGGAATTTCCAAACATCATGGAATACCCATATGAAGAAACTGGACTTGCATAAATTATATTATACATTTCTTCCAGGGTTGCAGAAGTCTCTAACGCTAATTTTGTGATACTGGATAACGGCATCATGGGATCTGCAGGTTGGTTAATTGAGACTAAACTAGAAAATAAAGAGAACCCATTCTCATTCTTTCCACAGATTAGTGACAAACAAGCACCTCCACGAAGTGAAAAAGTTTCTTGTTTTCCGGTCAAATTCGCGTGAACCCATACCATTGTTGGTTTAAACGCATCAGAAAAATCCCAATTCTGCCCAATGGTGACTGAACCATCTGTATTGTTGGATCCAATTACTGTACAACCCCTCGGTTCAAAAAAACCATAGGTTGCTTCCGTAAAAACATGTTGAGCTAATGCATCTGTATAGGAGATATGAAATCCGGTCTTTTGGGACGCACCATCCGCAAGTCCTCGTAATTCTTCTAAATGGTCTTCGGGTATATACTGTTCATATGTTGCTGCAACTTTCTTGAATTTTGGATAACTAAATCCATAAAAAAATCCTGTTCCTACAAGATAAAGCTTCATATAGTAGATTTTCCATGCAATTTCTTGTCCAACAAGATATCCCATATCATAGGGATTATCGGATTCGACATATAAATATGGCATGGTATTGTCCTCACGCCATTCTGCATAACCAGTAATATCAAAACGTATATAGGATAAACGATTACTAGCCATCCATAACCCTTCACCTATTATCCCCGATAACAATACAATCAACACAATGGCTCCAAATTTTTTCCATTTCGGATGTTTCGCATTGGGGAATTTAAAATTTTTACATAAACCACGAGTAATTTGTTTGCGTTTGCATACCAATTCTCTAAATAAAACAATTCCAGTAGCGATGAATGCTACAAACACAATAAACACAATAACTGCAATCCATAACATAATACCAAATTCTCAATGTTATCTTAAAAACATACTCTAAAGAAATTCTATAGAATACCATAAATAAAAAAGAAAAAAGTGTTTAAAGTTGTTTTCGACGTGGAATAATAAATGCTGGTATATATAACACTGCATGGATAAAACTCAAGAAGTGTTTGATAGAACGGATTAAAAATGTCCAATCTGAGGAGAACATGCTAAATACCAGTGCAACAATAAGTAGTAGCAAAATTGTTGTCGAAAGGATTAGTTGCAATAAAATATACCCAAGTATTTTTCGATATTCTTGTACCTTCGTCATCATTTTCACAATATACACAATATCCACGATGATTAGAACTAGAATCACTACAACAAACACATATGAGGCTCCTATTACGTAAAAAGTGATATCAGAACTCCAATATTCCTCTACAAATACACCTACAACCCCAAATAAAAAGGCCAGATACATTATTATCTCAAGGAATACCACAAATTGTTCATTACGTTTAATATTATCCATCAAAAAGACTTCAATGGTAAATATGATGAACATAGAATAAGCTAATGCTTCAAATGGAATGTAAAATTGCCCTAATACATAGATTATTCCCCTCAAACTGGATTCTGAGACGGTATAAAAACTTTCCAATAAACGAGTAATTCCTAGGAATACTGCGGTAAAGAATATCATATTTGCCATATATTTATCTGTTCGTTTTTTTCTGCCCTTGTTTAACCCTATAACCACACCGAAATAGGTTAATCCGGCAATTGCAGAACTTATTGCACTAATTATCATCCATATGGCTCGAAAATCCATATCATAAATTTGATAATCAAGCCTCCAAAATGTAAAGGGACGTATGATTTCTAGTGAATTGTGCACAGTAATTACGTCGTTGTATACTAATATGTCTAATGCAACAACCGCAATAACTGCAATTATCGTTATAGTCCACACAAATGTGAGTACTAACTTCAGTTTAATTTTAGCCATGTTGTGCATGTTAATTTCTATGTTCTTTAATAGTTTATCTTAGATTCATACCGAAAATTTCTATTACGATTTCCACATGAAAACAGAATTTAAAGTATCAACAACTATTCTGTTGAATATATCGTAATTGGCAACCCTTTACCGTAAAACTATCGTAATATAGAGTCAAATCCATAAACCAGAATCAAATTGTGAATTTACATTAATTTAATGCCCGTACACATGAAGAATAGTTCGGTCCTTGGTGCAGGAACGTGAACTGATGAATATTATATTTCAAGCGCCGAATGCGAAGCTGGAGGCAATGTCATGCGTAGCATGATACATCCGCCAAATCATTAATAGATTCAATCATATTTACTTCATAATGACTGAAATACTGCTAGATAAAGAGAAAACACTTGAATGGCTCGATTTAAGCTTTATTTCTTACGCGATGCTATCGCTAAAATACTGAAGCGATGGAATGAGAATTCTACCCAGAAATTTTTAGAAAAAGCTAAAAAAGGTACTTATAGTCAAGCCGAAAATGATGCAATTGAACTGCATCAATTAATTGCGAATGAACAAGATTAGCTTGAATTAATTAAGAAAATTGAGGAACAATAGCTATGAGCTAATGGGATAAACTGGATCTTGCTCACTCTCTTATTCAAAAACAATTGATGGACCAGATTATACAAATAAAGTGTGAAGATTATCGTCTACTCGATCGTATTTGTGTGTTATACTCTATTTTTCTCAATCTAACCTAATTCCACGGCTAAGTTTGTGGAAAATAGAAACGTTGCTTTAGCGTAGACGTTTCTTATACCCACCTATCGCAAGAGACAGGCTATGAATTCACTCGGAACATGTTGATTAGTGACTATGTGGCAGGTACCTTTTTTTCCACTCACTTAATGGTCATTAACATTTTATCTTCACCTAATACAACGGGACCAGAAAATATTTTTTTAACGCCTTTAAGATACTTCCTTTTTATCATCCAGTTGAGTATAGGAGGTGTAACATGAACTAGTACTAATTTTTTCGCACCAGCTTCATGTGTGAGGGTTGCTGCTTGGATGGGACTCATGTGATAGTTCTGGATATCTGTTGTTATTTTAGCAAATCTGAAAAATCCTAAATTTGCATTTGCTACTGATAATAACCCAGCAGCTTCATGTAATATGGCATTACTAATGATTAGATCTGCGTTCTTGCATAATTTGTGCATCCACGGATGATAATTCGTGTCTCCCAGAATTACAATGTGTTTCCCATGAATATATATACGGTAGCTAACGGCTGGTTTGACAGGACCATGATCAGCTTCCCATGCATGAATATTGAAGGTTTCATCAGTGTAGACTCTGACAGATTCCGAAGGAAGTTCTGGTGTACCTTTCAGAGGCAGGGAAATTGGTTTGGGAATTAACTGGGATGCTTCTATAGGCATAATTTCTTCGCCATGATGAAGGATACGGTATCTAAAATCGTGTGAATACGCTTTTGAATAGCCATCTACAATGTCTTGGACTCCTTCTGGTCCATAAATTTCCAATGGAATGGTTCTACCTTGCACCCATGAACCAAATGCAGTTTCTCCCAAATCAGCGATGTGATCAGAATGAAAATGGGTAAGAAAAATAGCCTTTAAATTTGCCCGAGGTAATTTCATTAAATCTGCATTTCGCCAAACTCCTGATCCACAGTCAAATAGCATAAACTTATCATCACTAATGATACCTATACCTGTAGCACCGATCCGTTTGGAGTTATTCATAGGACCACCAGTGCCAAGAAGAGCAATGTGTATGGCTGAAGACGGAGAATTTTCAATTTGGGAATTTGAGCTCTTTTTAATACGATTTTTGATGAAATTCAAAAGTTTGTAATTTCGATTTCCCATAAATACTATTTGTGAGTAAGTCGTTAAATTTCCAACCTTTTTAAGCGGTTTCTATCATGGCAATTTTTGTCAAAACTAATGCTATCTGCCATTAAACCTTATATATGTATAATAGAGAAAATGAAAAATAGGATTTTATTAATCAATATCTATCTGAGTTCTTAAGGCTCCGTTGGTAACGCAATCCATGTGTGTTTAACGTATTTTAGCGTAAAACGTCAAACCCGTTATCTAAAGCAAATTCAGTGGGTTTAGGTGTTCCGTTTTCCAAAAGTGCAATAATTTGCAGATAGGATACGAAAGCAGATACATTCCTACGAGATACAGCGTAATACCTCTTTTTTCCTTCCGTGAGAGATATTAATAAACGTAATTCAGAAGTGCGGGTAGGTGGTGGGAATAAAGGAGCCCAAAGGCGAATGCGTAGCATGAGCCTACTAGATAGTATGCAGAACCCGATAGGTATTGGAGGGGTTAACCCGAACCCTTTGGACCGAAGTACGTACTAGTAGTATCGATTCACCCGAACCAAAAATTTTTGGATTAGGTAGGATAGATATTGATTAATCAATTTCGTACACATTACCCTAATCCGTACGAACTACGCTAAAAGCCTAGCCATGGGATAATTGGGATAGGTTCTTTTGGCGTAGGGGTGCCTAATACCCATGAAATTTATCTATGGTTATCCCAACGAAAACCCTATTTGGGTAACGATTTACCGTAGAAATAGGATAAAGTGAGAAACATGCCATAGAGGGAGCCCAATTCAGCATGTAGAATTTGGGATAATTCACGAATTTTAAAAAAAAATACTTACCAATTTTAAGCGTGTTTGTTTTAAAACGTGAATAATTATCATATCAAGATCTTAGATGTTGTTTAGTCGATATTTTATTCAAGAACCCCATAATGAGGATGTGCTGCAATATGCACCGGGATCTTGGGAACCTAAGCACTACAAGACAAATTAGAAGAACTTAAACACCAATGTATTGATATACCATTAATCATTGGGGGAAAGAAATACATACAGAGACTAAAATTAATTTCGCAACAAAAAGAGTGCTTGAAATTTTATTTCTAAAAAAACGCTCCTATCCACTATCTTATTATTAAATTCTTGAACCTTCGGAATTGTGGATCCAGAGATAATTTTTCTTGTACTACGTTCATGGGAAAACGGAATATTTTAACAATCTTATAGGTTAGTGGTCTGTCAATTTTCGAGTAATTAACTTAAGTTTCGCCATTTATCTTGACATTCGGATTAAATGTGTTGTTTAAATACCTCTTTAGAAAAAGGAAATACCCTTCGGGTGTCAAAAAAGAATTTGAATACCCATTCTAGTAAAATGAATATCCTTATTAATCATACGGATATACAATATCATGATGTCGCACCCCACTATTTCCATTGTTAACCGTAAGGGTATGGTTACTATCCCCTCCAATCTTCGAAAAAAGTATAATCTACAAGAGGGATCAGAAGTGGCCTTTCTAGATATCATGGGGAATTTAGTTCTTGTTCCAATTTTATCAATTGAGGAAATACGGAAGCAGATGCCGCCTGCAAAGGAGATGTTGAAATCCTACGAAGAATCCCGCAAACAGGAGATACAATTGGAAAATAAACGCCTGTGAAAGCCATGAAAAAGAAGATTTGCATAGATACTGGGATAATGACCCAATATATTTCTTCAAGTCCTCCGGAACCGATTGTTAATATAATAAACCGAGTGATCAAGAGAGAAATTGAATGCTATATTCTTAAATCCGTGCTTATTGAGGTGTATTATCAAATATGTAAATGGAAAGGCATTGAATTTGCTCGTAATGCATTAACTTCTTTCCAAAAAACCGTACCTTTTGTCCCCGTAGAATTAGATGATGGGTTAATCCAAACTGCCGGGATACTAAAGTGTCAGCATCGAACTACATTATCCTATATTGATTGTATGAGTATATCTTATTGTATAAATAACAAAATGGAATTTCACACTACCGAGAAAACCTTGAAAGGAATACAAGACGACACTTTGAACAAACTAAAAGTGAAAAAATATCGATTTTGATGCACTGGATGGTAATTTTCAGAGTAATCAAATCAAGTTTCATCATTAAGATATAATCGCTATTCAACCTCCGCGGTGGGTAACCGATACGAATCAATCTCTCATGGGATGAATTTTCTAATTATATCGATCGATACATACACATTACGACACATAATTATTCTTTTCATTTTAACTCAAGGGAAGTCTCATCCTTCCAGAAACCCAAGACGAAAACCTCTACCACACCTTATCCACGAATGCGGAAGTATTGCGTATCTATCATATGATTAAAATGACTGAAGCGCAAGGTCTTAATGTCCTTTATGAGTATTTGGAGCAAATGATGAATGATGCAAAGAAAACTGATGCATCTAAAACACTGAAGAATTTAGCTTCGGATCACGAGAAAAATGTGGAAGAAGTGCGTATCTTGGGGATTCTGGGTATAGTGGATAGGTTGTTTTACTCTTTCTCTATTCCAATGGATACTCTTTAAGGCAGCATAAAAAGCCTTTGACATAATATCCTCTGACTAATTATTTTAGAAAAAAGAATTTTGTGAGTCTTTCAAGTACCATTAGATTTCTAGTCCTTCACGATGTGCCATCCGCATGTGTGGCAAAACGTGGCATCCGGAAGTAATTTTGTTCCGCATTTGATACAGAATCGTCCTGATTGGCTTTCATAAGGTGAGTATGTAGGGTCCTCTTCTGGAGGAGGATAATATTGAGGGGAGCCTTCTACCACCGGTTCGGTAATTCTCGAAATTAATGGTATTTTTTTGATGTTCGCACCTGTTATGAAATATCCGATAACGGAGATGACTGTTTTTGCTAATCCCAAAATTAGAATAACAACTAGCATTACATCAATAGCAAACACAAAGACTGAAAGTATATCAAATGCTACAAATGCTATTCCGATTCCTGCTCCTATCGCAAGGAGCGTAGTTCCGTTCCGAATCTTTGCTTCGATTGGGGGACGGAGGGTTGCGCCATATTTTCCCAATCTAATCCACGCGATGATTTCAAAAATATACACGATAAGATACAATATATCGTAGATAATCAAGCAATTCAACCAATTATGTGCATCCCACACAACTATATATGCAATATAATAGAAGACATTTGCAATTAAGGTGAGTATAAAAAACCCAATTAACATGGAATAATATCCACTGAACGTATTGAGATTTAGAATCGTTTTGATCTTCTGATTATTAATTACCAGCACAATCAGTAGAATTACAGTTGTCACATCTAACAGTACTTGCAGAAAAAATCCTTCAAATCCTAAGAGTCCTAAAATAAATCCCAAGGCAAAACTTGCAATAGGCAATATTCCCAAGATAATTAACAAGTTTCCGAATTGCTCAAATCTTGGGGGATCTGGGTATGGTTGATACGTCATCTTCATCCCTCACTAGTCTATTGGATACTCGTTGAGGGACTATAAAAAAATTTCGATAAGTTAGATTATCCCAGTGAAAGAATTAATTAAATGCTCTTTTCTATAGTAACTTTTTTTTTGATTTGTAATTACCTGCATTAAATTTTTGAGTAATCTCTGCTTTCACTGCTGCTCCATCCCCTGTCATGGAATCCAAATTTTTTCTGGATTTTTGCCATTTTGGGAAAGGAGACGCTGGTTGAGTGCCATTAAATCAATGGATCGTCTCCGATCGCATCTCCTTGCGTTCGTATCTTATTTGTGGTGTAGTGAGTGTTTCCGTAGTTTTAGTAATATTGTTTAGAAAAAATACTCCAGAATTAACGAGATTGGCAAAATTTGGACTAAATAAATAATATTTTTATAGATTTTCGCTACTGGCGGGTGGAGTTTTTTCACTCGGAGGTTGGGTTGTATGAATCTCATCAAATTTAAAGATAGGAGTCGATAAACCTAGGATTATGAAAGAAATTATGGAAAGTATTGGTGTCAAGATAAATTGGAACCAAATCCCCGTAAATTCTGCAAGTGCTCCCCAAATAATTAAACCTAATGGCATAATTGATTTAATAAGGGTAAATAAACTGGAAAATATCCGACCTTGATATTCTCGCGGAATAACGATTTGTAAAATAGTGATCAATTGCGTGTCGATAAAAGTTATACACAATCCCAGAACAAACCCCACTACATAAATCGCCCAAAAATTCCAAGAAACCGTATTTGGAATTGCTGCGAGTGCTAAAAGCACGAATGAGTTTATAAATGCCCAGATAACCACCCCTTTCATTTTTGGCTGTTTTTTAATTAGCATCAAGATTAGTCCCCCGATAAAAAACCCTACTTGAACAGAAGCCATCAAAAAACCAAATTCTCGTTCAAGTCCACCGTGATAATTTTGTAATAATAAAGGTAAAAGGCTAAACAAGGGAACCACAAAGAAATTGGCTAATCCAAATAGGATAAAAGGTGGTATTAATTTTGTTTCATGCATATATCGGACAGAAATTTTGAAATCCTCAAGAAAATGAAGTTTTCCGGTGCCTTGTGTTGCTACCCTTGGAATTTTCACGATTAACAATACAATCAGAGTCGGTACACACGTAATTACATCAAACCAATAAATCTGGTTAATCGGCATAATTTGTATGAGGAATGCTCCGGCTATTGGGGTAACAATTGAGAGAAGTGCCATAAAAACCCGATCGAAAGCATTTATTTTTTGAATAAACTTCTTGGGCACCATTAAAGAGTTTAGACTAACTGCAACCGGCATCTGGAACCCTTGACATATTCCTCTAATTCCCATAAGAACTAAAATCTGCCAAATTTCGAAAATTCCGAAAAAGAAAAGCATTATCAGCACAAAAGTAGCAAATGCTTGAACCGCATCAGAAATGAAAAGAATTTTGTTCTTGGATCGCCGATCTGCAATCACCCCAGCAAAGGGGGATACAAGTATCATCGGCACCATATTCGATATGGTTGATAAAGATAGAATCAGAGAACTTCCTGTTTCGATTGTCAGAAACCATGTCACACTAAAGGATACGAGTTGAGAACCAATTAAAGAAATGTACTGAGTAGCCCATAACCATAAAAATTGCTTAAAAGTCTTTCTTGGGATGGACACTTCATTTAAGTTTTCCATATGTATACCAAGAATTCCCGAATAAATATCCTTCGATATGTTATGCAGTGGAGATGTTGCTAGCGAATGCAAAATCCAAAGTACAAAATGCTACCTTCTTTCAAGCTAAAGCAGAATTATTATCCTTCGATTCAGAGTACTTCGATTACCTTTATTGTTCTTTCGCGTTTCATCATTTTACCAATGATGCTTAGGTACTCCAGAAGATGTATCGGGTATTAATGCCACTCGGGGATTGCTAAAAAACATTACCACAAGTTCTGAATTTCTGGATGGCCGGTATATCAATCAATTCTTTCCCGAATCCAAAAAAATTGACATTGATAGATGTGGAAAGCTACTTAGATTTTATAATCATTAGATCGGTTGGATTAGCCTTCACTCATGCGAATTTTTTTTCCGAGTGTCTGTTTATACAGCCATTGTTTCACCATTCTTAAATAGATATATATGTATGCATAGTGGTTTGCGATAATATGGATGCATTCCGGTATTCTTTATATATATCTGTAGGATTCGGGCTGTTGGTCTTTATTTGCTGCTTATTAAGTTCAAAAAAAAGGGCTGATTACGAGGATTATAGAAGGGAAAAATGGAACAAATATGTTTCTTTTCAAGACCCCGAGCTAAGAAAATCCTTGGAACACGATATCATTGTATCAACAGATGAAGAATTTGAGGCATTTTTGGTTTCTTTGCGTTCTTCGGTCAAGTATAGACGGGATAAAAACGGTTTACGCATTAGAAAAAACATATGCATGTTTATCAACAATATCTGGATGAATTCGTATTCGGAAAAAGGTAGAAAAATTTACAAACGATTGAAAAAACTAGAAGAAATTGTCCCATTACTCAAACGAGTTTATTTTGGGCCTAAATACACCCCCATTATTTATCGAGAACGAAAATATGAGAAATCCTATCAAAGGCGGAAGTTTAATTTCCCGCTCCAACCGGATTCCACGGCTCCAAAACTCGATACAATAATTGATGTAGCATATCACCTTCAAACCTCAATTCGCTTGATTCTTGCCATTATTTATACTCAATCGCATTCACGCGATCGTAATTATGTTAAAATCACTCAAATCGACAAGGCTTTGCATCAAAAGGGGAACTCTTACCTTAGGGTGGTTGGTTCTCCTATAGCTAGACATGTGGATATTGATCAATCATTCATCTTAAAGGACAAGAGGGGAAAGGTCCCTAAAAACGCAAAAACAACCGATCCACAAGATGCTTATTTAGAATATAAAGAACTGGATAGTAATTTTTATACACGGAAAACGTTAGTAAAACCTAATGGCAGAAAACGATTAATAGCCGTTCCCAATGAGAAATTGCGATCCTTCCAGCGAATTATCCTCAAGACTATTCTTGAAAAGGCAGCCCTTCCTGATGTGTGTACGGGTTTTACAAAGACTCGTTCTACCGTGACCAATGCAGAATTTCATGTGGGTGCGCAAACTCTAGTAAAAGTTGATTTGCATAATTTTTTCAATAACTTGTCTCTTGACCATGTATTTGAGGTATTCCGAGGATTTGGATATAATCGTCCTGTTTCGGGGATTTTGGCAAATTTATGCACGGATTATTACAGAAGTCGTCGGTATTTACCTCAAGGAGCATCTACAAGTCCCATGATTGCGAATCTGTACGCATTGCATTTAGATAGACGTCTAGAAGGACTTGCGAACAAGTATGATTTGATCTACTCTCGATATGCAGATGATCTCACCTTTTCTTCTAAGGATCCCAAGATTCGTGTAAGAACCTTTATCCAAGCGGTATACAAAATCATAAAAAGTGAAAAATTATACCCGAATTATCAAAAAACCAAAGTATATCGCAAGCAGCATAAAAAATCTGTTACGGGTATCACAGTAAATGAGAAAGTGAACATTGATCGAAAGTGGGTAAACGCATTTCGGGGTGAACTCTATCGCTATTCAAAATTCGGTGTGCCGGAAGAAGATAGGTTTAGAATCGTGCATCAAATGCACGGAAAATTTGCCTTTCTGAAAATGGTTAATCCTGAAGTTGCAAAGAAATATGAGACACAAATATCCAAATTCATTGCTGAAAATTCATGAAACAAAAAAGAAAAAAGAAGTCCCTGCCAACAGATTTATGTTTTACCCTTGGTAAAATTCAACGAAAGACGCTTATTTCGTTGAATATTGTTGATAATGTACATGTTCGTAGTCCACCACGATGGTTCATCGCAGCTCATTAGACGCCAGGGACATAATATTCATACTTTCTATACTTTTATGCATAATTATTATTCTATTATTAAATAATCCTCAAAAGAAGCGATTCTCTTCTTTCAATATCTTAAGCTTTAGGACTCCTGCGTCTTATAGGTTTTAACCAGTGAAATATGGATTTTAGTTTAACTGGAACATCCGACATCGAACCGCAACCTTAGAGGTCTTTATAATCAATTGCGCGATTTTGCAAATCGTCTTTCTTTAACGAAAATATCCCAAATAATTTGCGTGCACCAATTGTGTTCCCAGCAATATTCCTGTCTTCATAAATATTCAGAAAGTGATTTTTAAGCAGTTAAGGCATAAAATGAGAATATCACAATACCAGGGAGAAACTGAATAAACTATGCCCAGAAATTTGCCATAGCTATTCCCAGATTTCCTGAATATATACCATTCGATATAAGGTTTATAAATTATCTGGTTACCCGCAATCTATTCGACTATTTACCTATGCACAATATTTCAACCACGGAAGAAAAAGAAAATAGAGAGAATTGGGATGGACAGGTATACTTTCTTCCTCTCGATTAGGTCTTAATCAGCTTCTTTCCCTTCAAGAGGTAAGGCGTGAATTTAATCAAAGAAGGACATACATACGAACACAATCCACAATCGATACAAACCTCGACGTGCAATTTTTTCAACAAAGTTACGTTTTCTTTTTTGGTTGCTTCCATGATCAATTGCGGATAAATATCAACCGGACACACGATATTGCAATAATTGCACCGAATACATGGAATCTCATCTGCGTAGGGTTTTGATCGGTCTTTAGAAAACCCGGTAATGGCGGTCGTCCCTTTTTCTATCGGAATATTTAAACTTTCGAGAGATGGTCCCATAAAAATGGAACCCATAATGGTTTTTTCAAATATCGTGGGAGATATGTTCAAAAAGTTGAAGATATGTTCAATTGGCGTACCGATTCGTACCCATAAGTTTTCTCCACCTGTTTGTTCGGAATAAAAGGTAATTCCGCGTGATACTAACGGCAGTCCTTCATAAACCGCTTCATAAACCGCGTAAACTGTTGCAATATTGTGCACTACTATACCAATCTCTGGAGGATAATGCCCTTGCGGAACTTCGTAACCCAATATCTCCTTGATGAGTAATTTTTCGCTTCCAATAGAATAGTTGGGACGCATCCGAACTACTCGAATGCCATGTTCTTGCAATATTGCATCTAAATGAGGGGTCATTCCCTCTTTAGTCCGGGTAGCAACTATTATATCATGCACGTTTAAGATTTTGGCCATTACTTGGATACCCTTAAGTACTTCATCAGGTTTTTCCACCATTAATCGATAATCAGATGAGGTGTTAGGATCGCTTTCTTTGGCATTAATTATCAGATTAGTAATACGGTTAGGGGTTCCTAACTTAAGATGAGTGGGGTAGGTTGCCCCTCCTAACCCTACGATGCCTGCTTTTTTCACACGATTAAGGAGATCTTCCTTGGATGCAGTCTCGGGATTCAATTTTTCGAATACTTGATTGGTTTTTGCATCTTCGGTTTGGATTTTTATGATTTGCTCTACCTTATTTGAAAACGGATTCTTTTGGGTGGTGATATCTATAACTTTCCCGTTTACGGGACTATGAACGGCTGCATAAACTTTTTGATTTTCTTCTAAATCTCCGAGTATTTGACCAAATTTAACTGAATCGCCTATTTGAACTTGAGGTTGTGTTGGAACCCCCAAATGTTGTTTTAAATACACACTCATAATTTCTGCGGGGGGAACGATCTTGACGGGTTTTTCTGCAACGCTTTCTTTTATCCCCAGTGTAATCTCAAATCTTCCTTTTTCTTTGAAACTTTTCATCTTAGGCTCCTCCTTTGTTTCTTCGATTTGAACCCGTACGGTTTCCGAAATCCGATTTTGTCCAAGAAAGGTGTCGCTAAATTTAATAATACGAGTGCGAAAATGGATCCTCCCAGCACATTCAAAAGTTGCAAGAAAAACGTGATCACTGCTAGGGCAACTCCAAAAATTATTTGAGATATTTCCGGGAGGGGCGTCGATTGAGGTTCTGTCGCCATAAAGAATACCATGAAGATAAAACTCCCCGTGAATACGTGAAAACTAATCCGTAACAGTATATCATCTCTTACAATTAACCCAAACACTACGGCTAAGCCGATCATGGTCAATAGTGCACTACCCACTATACGCCATTTATATCGTAACCACACAACAGCGATGGATCCTACAATTAATACTAAAATCCCGCAGGCACCTCCGATCCATCCATGAGTTTGCCAAAATAAAAGGCTGGCGGTAGCGGATAAGTCCCGACCAAAAATTGTTACTCGTTGAAAGATCCACATAGATGCTTCGAATCCTTCAGCGGTCCAAAGATTAAGATCTAAGTGATGCGGGTGAAATAGCTGTCCAATTGAAAGAGATTCCTCCCAAAATAGCATGATTGACAATAACCCTAACAGTACTGTTTTCGCTCCCGCGGCAGGATTAATGTATTTTCGGATAAACAACCAGTTTTGTCCAAATTTGAAAACAAGAACTGTGACCAAAGCTACTGCGGCGGTGATATAAAAGGGACCGGCAATAGGCATTGCTAACCCTACAATCATTCCTGCAACCAGTGTTGACGTGTAAGAATCATACGATACGGGTTTTTTTTTCCATTTTTGAAAGGATATTATTAAGGTGTGAATGACGAAAACCGTACCTAAGGCTGTAAGAATATGAATTAACGCATTTATCCCCATGATTATACTGGAGCCGATCGCTATGATACTCAGCATGAGAAAGGTTTTTAGCATTAGTTCATCCTTGGAAAATCCCATGTGAATATGGGGAGGTCGAATTCCTTCAAATTGCATGGGTGATCTCTCTTCTACGGTCATATGTATTGTATTGAGGGCTGTATAATTAAATATAATTAAATCCCCGTAGGTGATATTCTAATTATGACATTTTATAGATCCCCTACGGATGACGTTAAAAAAAGGGAACAATAAATCCATTTACGCTTAGATTGAATAGTTTGAACTGATTGAATGTTTTGAGTATATTGGAGTATACAGGTATCTCCGCTAGTATATACTATAATTTTGGAATAATCCCGGTTATTTCTCCCAATGTGAAAGGCTGAACCGAGATCCAGACTTTAATAGTAATCGGATCTCATTGGAAGATTAGATTGTTTGGAGGATCCGTTACTCCCTCCCTACAGATATCCGAGGAACAGGGAAAATATTCTCCCTTAATCACATTGGTTTTTAAAAGAATAGGTTCCTTGATTTCTGAGACAATATGATCAGTTTAAACGCTAAATTAATCGAATCGCGGGAATTTCCCCCTTTCCTTTCCAATCCGATCGAACTGCTGTATAAAGAAATCTGGTTGAGTTTCTCCGGGAATTCCGTATTTTGCTAAGGTTTTATTATTTTATATTGGGGCAATAATAACGAGATGATATTGGAATTTCGCATTCTTATGCAAAACAATATTTTCTTCTTGTTATGATATATGTATATGAAGCGTAAACAAAGGATCTGGTCAATTATCGGAATTTTCCTCCTATGCATCATTCTCGGATTTGGAGGATTTATTTTATACAAACTTGCCCCAGCTCACTGGAATTCCGAACAAGTAGAATTTATTTTACCTATTGCAGAAGATGATCTTCAATATGTTTATCAAATTAATGGATGGGGTATCAAGCTAGGGGGAGGTTTTCATAATGGTATCGATTTTGATGTTAATAAAAGTGTAGAAATCATAGCATGGTGCGATTTGCGCATAAATAGTATTCACATTTTTTATAATGATGTAAATGGTCGTTGGCAAACTAACGTACTCTGTTCATATAACTGGAAATACCGATTTGATGTCGCATTTGAGAATTGGGCATTTAACGAAACAGCAGCTCAACTACAAAAAAATGCACTTAATGTAAAACCGGGACAAATCATATCTCAAGGAGAATCATTTGGAACGTTATTAGCATTTATCAATGTAACTCATCTGCATTTTGGATTAGAAGAAAGTGGTGAAAGCGTCTGTCCATTCAATTATATGACAAGTTTAGCACAATCACAATTCACAACATTGTACTCTCTGTACGGTAATGAGGGTGAGGATATATGTTCCGTATAAGAAATTGAACTGTAATTACGACCATATTATGTAGTGACTATTAAATTTAGAAATGATTTAGTAACAGTTATCGATGACTAGATGAAAAATTGATTCCATCCTACTTTTTTTTCCGCAACCTACATTCAGATCTTGAAACTAACATTACCACTTATTCGAATTTTATAATTACCTGCCTAAAATATCTCTATTTATCATATTTCCTCACCTTATGGCATGCAATTAATATAGTGAGAGCTTTCAAGGTCGCATGAACTGGATTACATGAATTCAGTATTTTATTGTAGAAAAAAAAGATGGAAATAATATCTAATGGTTCATTTTCAACTTCCTATATGCAATGTAGATACCTAAACCGATTATACATACAATAATTGGAATATTATACCCAGGGACCCTATTCGGGGATGCAGGAGTTTTTATCTCGAAAAAGTCGCTGTAAGCATAGATTAACGGGTCTAACATGTTGATTATTTTAATTCGATATTGAGTAGAATCACTCAAGCCCGATGGTACAAACCAGTAAAACTCGCCGTCATTCAAGGTGCTTGAAACAATTTCCATCACAAAAGCCTCTCCTATATATAATTCGAGTTTCACATTAGAAATATTTCCTGTAGAAGTCCAATTAATATAATGAGAGCTTTCAAGGTTCCATGAACTGGATGAGGATGGATTAAGTATGTTCAAGGTCTTCGAAATTACCACATTAACTTCTATACATGGCGATAGTGTATTGCCATTGTTATTTGAGGCTTTCACTATGAAATAATACGCACTATCAGAGTATCCATTCAATGGCAAAGATAAATCGGTAGTATCTTCTAAAAGAAGAGTGAGACTCCCGTTTATTTCTGAAATATGCCCGGAATGTTGATATACTGTATAAGTATTTACCCATGTGGAACTCGTCCATGAAAGGGTAAAAGATCCGTCTGTATCAGGAGAATCGGCATTGCTTGTTAGATCGAAAGGGCCGGGTACGGGTAGAGGACCACCATCCGTAATTATCCAGCTATATGTATCAATAATGTGCTGACGGGAAGTCTCTGCAACATTGCTATAAAAAGAATTTCCTCCATCGAATTCTACTCCGGAAATCAAAGTTAACTGAGACCACCCTATCAATAAGTTATCATAATTATTAGGAGAAAGAAATGCGCTCTTGAACATATAGTTCATAGACGTGACGCTGGATACATCCCAATTCCCGATGGGTTGATTGAAGGATGATGCTGCATAGAACATCGCGGATGTACTTATTACACTAGACACATCCCAATTCCCAATGGGTTGATTGAAGGACGATGCACTAAAGAACATCCCATACATAGTCACGACGCTGGATACATTCCAATTCCCGATGGGTTGATTGAAGGATGATGCAGCATAGAACATATAGTTCATAGACGTGACGCTGGATACATTCCAATTCCCGATGGGTTGATTGAAGGATGATGCACCATAGAACAAATAGCTCATACTCATCACACTGGATACATCCCAATTCCCAATGGGTCGATTAAAGGAAGATGCACCTTCAAACATACGCAGCATACTCGTTACACTGGATACATTCCAATCTCCAATGGGTTGGTTGAAGGACGATGCATATTGAAACATATAGTTCATAGTTGTTACACTGGATACGTTCCAATTCCCGATGGGTTGGTTGAAAGACGATGCATCATCGAACACCCCATACATATCCGTTACGCTGCATACATCCCAATTTCCGATGGGTTGATTGAAAGATGATGCACCACTAAACATCGATTGCATACTTATTATACTGGACACATCCCATCCATTCATATCCCCACTACTACCGAGATCATAACAGTTTCTAAATGCCCACGATAAGCTAGTTGTACCAGTCAAATCTAGATTGTCACTTGCCGTTAAAACTAAATTGGAACAGCCGTAAAAATAACTACCTGAATTTCCTAATCGTAAACTGCCCCATTGTTGAATTTCAATGAGTTTTAATCGATCTCCTCCGTTAGCGAACCGCCAACCGATTATCATACCCGTAATATTTACAGTATATACTCCCGAGGATAAATAGGTGTGGGTTACTTCGGTTTGGTTCCATGATATGATTATATCGCTATCCCCATCGCCCCATTCTACCAAAAAATTGTAAATGCCACTCGATTGCAGAGGTAAGTGCACTTGGTTGCTGCTACTGGAACCCGTGCTGGTCTTGGTGGTATCCCACACCGATATAAAGTCATTCGGACCTCCGGTATCTGGTAAGGTAAAATCTACATGGTCTGAGTTTGGTTGATACGACGGCCTCCTTAGAATGGAGAATGCCGACACAGAGAGAATCAACGCTATACACCACACTATTCCAACAAGCATCCCAATTTTTTTATTTTCTTTGCCTTTTTTCATTTTTAACATCCATTTTTTCTATAATGCTGTAATCCACAGCCAATTTGTCTTAATTTTCTCGTATAACTTAATAAATCTTCATCCATCCAAACGCTAGAAGAACAAAATGAAGGTTATTGATAAAGATGGGATGAAATTTCGACAAAAACATATCATTTTTTAAATTAGCGACCAACAATGGAATGAAATCTGATTCATCTTAATAGTCTATTTTACGGGGTATGATCCATAATTTCCTCTGTTTTTTTTTAGGATTCTTATTTAATGGATTAAGGTTCCAAGTTTATTTCACCATATCATATTCTCACAATATTTTTATTTTCCAAGTTTTTCGAATGACTATATACCATGTAGAATTATAAAGAATCACAACTAAAATCATTCTTATTTTCCGTTTCACCGCTTTCTTTGCAATAATCGCAAATGATTTCGATCAACCAATCAAAAACTGTGGGACCAAGACCATTTTGTGCCTTCTCTAAATCCTCTTTAATGTGGGCAATATTATTGGGATCACATGTTTCCAAACGCTCAGATAATTGTCGGACAGTCTCCTCATAACCAAGTCGCTGTTGTGAGACCGCTATATTTTTCCAAATAATATGATACCCTTGCGCTGGTAGAATATCTGAATGGAATAGTTCGTCAAATGCATCCAAATTGCGTCCCCACCATGATGGAAGGGAGAATACTGTAGAAATATGGTCATAGAATTCTTCTAATGTACTAAATTTGCTACCATCGATGATGAAAATCGGGATACCCATATCCTATTGGAAGGAATTCCGAATTAATATTCTAAATTATTTTTATCCTTATGATGGTAGAAAAAAGAAACTAAACAGTTTGGAGTAGATGAATCCGATATTCACACATTCTTTCTAGAAATCCATAATAATACTCCGATCATGCAAATGCTAGCCATTAAAACCAGAAGATAGAAAATCATGGAATGACGGAGCCTTCAGGGTTATCAACTATTACATGTTCGCAAATTGATAACGGAGAGGTATATCCCCCGTTATTTGCTATGATTACATAAGAATTGTCTTCATTGGATTGTCCACTATCTTCATTGTTAGATACCGTCACCTGGTAGGCCTCTACGATATGACCTACAATCCAATCGACGCATCCAATCCCCGCTATATTGGGATTTGGGGTGAATATGAACGCTATAAGTTAATTATTCTAATTATCTGCCTTTTTTCTAACGGTCGCACGAACAATTTTTTCCTTGATGACGTGCTTGAGAAGCATTTCGAGAATATCGGTCTCGGGAGAACGTAGACTCTTCCCATAGGAATCCACATTGATCCAAAATTCTCCTGCATTCTGGGCATGCTTCTGAATGGAGAGGGTGGTTTTCGAGCCGTTAAAACTGTGCACGGTAGACCAGCGATCGGAAGTGCCCTCCAATACCTTGCGGAACAGGATAAGTTCTCCCAAATTGAGCTTGACGTATTTACCCTCTTTAAGGGTCGGTTTTTCCCATGCTCCGTCCTGTTTCTTTCGCAAGAAGGTGAGGTAGGCATACTCTTCATCCCACGTGCCGGAATCGAAGATCATGCCGACTTTCTGCCCGAAAAACGACCGTTGATGGCGCTGCATTAGTCCCGACTCTCCTCCCACTTGTCTATTTCGTTCCTCTTTGTTGGGATATTTAGGGGGTTCATGATATACTTTCTCTCTTTAGGCGGGTATTTAAAATGAGAGAGTATTATCGAAGAATCTATTTAAAGGCAAAAATTGTGAAGTGAACCCATTCTTCGCAACAACTCAAAAGGATTGCTTTAATTTCTTATTTATTAATTCTAAAGTTTCATTTGTGAGATGTCTAACTATATCAACTTAATGTATTCCCATTCTCCACATTATCATTTTTTATAGTAACAAATGAATTCGACTCAGTTCATCATTTTCTAAAATGTAACGCGTAAAATAGTACAGATAGAACATCCATTAAGTTATATATGCCGATTGGTTCAATCTGTTTGTCTTTACCCTTGGAATCACCTTTAAATTTAGCATAATATTCAGAATATTTCCCTTTCTCCGTTAACTCACGCAGTATAAAACCTGCTGTACTCATGAATTGCTCTAAACGCCTTACTGAATAAAAATCATCTTGAATATCTATAATAGTAGAGGGTATGTTGTAGGGAATATTGAAATCGCTTGAAATTTTTTTTATGATCGGGATATCAAAAGACTGGTTAAAGACAATAACTACATCACAATCAGCTATGTATTGGGAGCTTAAGTTTAAGAGTTCAGGTGCTAGATCTCTTTTTCGTAACATATTAAACGCTTGAAACACGGTTAATTTTTTATAATCCTGAGATTGGGGTCGTAAATCCAACACAGCTAATCCCATGATATTCATGTATCCTTCTTTTGCTCTAGAAATGATGTCGGTAGTTTCAATATCTAAACATACAATTTTTTTATTGCAGAATTCATTTCCAAGTTTCAAATTTTCAGAAACGCACTCATGGATATAGCAAATCACCCGTAAGATTTCACTGGTCCATTCGGTATTCCAGGCTGATTTAGGAGGGTATTCATAATAGGACGAAACAGCGTTATGTTCAAATTTTAATGAAGAAGTTGACAAATCGCATACTATTGAACGAGTAATAAAATTATCCGGAAACCCATCTGGGATTGCCCAAGTAGGTTTGGGAATTTCTTTAGATTTCTTGAATTAATTTTTCTTTAATTAATTTTCTATGATCTATCTTCTCTTTTTTTCGTCTTTTATACTTCTTTCTTGAGTCGAATCTAAAATTCGCGCTATTTTTAATGCTTGCTCTAAGGAAACTTGAGAGCGTTCTTCATCTCGCAATTTCAAAGACAATTCTGAAATCGCAATAGATACGTGATAATTTTGAGTACGATTCCCTATCTTTAATGCTTGTACAGCAGTGGTTTGTGTTTCATCTCGTTCAAACAGTCTTTTTATCGTGCTTATGTTCTCTCTTTTTTCTTCGACCGACTGAACTGATAAGAATCGAAATTGACAATAACGCAGTGCACCCGATGATTACATACCAAAATGGTGGAAGTCCCGTAGTATCATCTTCTGAAGTTCTATGGAACAAATCCTCCATTGCTTGAACAAATGCAAGTTTAAAATACGGGGGTATGGAACTTGCTGCATCAGTTTTACAAAATGATTGACCTGCGGGTTTGATATTCACTCCTGAGTATGCGAGTGAGGATTGTACATAATTCACAATCGGATTCGATATATATTTGTGGCTAGAGGCTAGAGATACGCTGTACAGAGTAGAACTGATTCGAGGATAACTATGCCAGTGATTGGCTTCAGCAATGGTATGAGTATGCATTGGTACTTTATAGTAACGGTGCACATGCTCTTCATTTCCTCCTATCGTGCCTATTAATGAATCATTAGCGGTAGCGAGAACGAATCTATTAAAGATTGATGTATTCGATGTACCTTTGTATTGGGAAGTAAATTCCGGTATTTCATGCACACCATCAGCCCACCAGAAAATTGAATTATTAGGTAAATAGGAAGTTGACTCATTTGTCGTAATAAATGACATCCGGAAGTAGGGAGGATTAGTTTCAGTATCATAGGTCACACAATTCAAATCTCCCGATTCCATTATAGTTATACCACTAGTTGTTGGATTTGTATAATCTATCTGGGTCAAAATACCGAGTGTTGATACGTCTGAACCCGGTACAATATCCTCACTAATTCGTGAGACGCCCAACTCATGATGATGGGGATCTACATCTACCTCATGATCATGCAAAGGTAAATCGGAATAAGAATGGTTATGTAAGGCATTTCCTCCCAATAATTGGATTTGATCCTGCTTATTGGTGGAATAAATGAACCTATTCGTAAGATTTGAAGAAAATAATGAACCATTGCATAAAATCCATCCATTAGGAATTGTATCATACGATTCAACCCAGCCAAGAATTGAATGTGCTGGCAAAACTGCCTCTCCATCATCTGGCGCAATTTTCATAATGTAGGCTAATCTTATATACATGGGTAATGAACTGGATTCATCGGAAACACAATCTTCGACTCCTGCTGGATATAGATAGAAATCAATTTTGGAAGAGGAGGTTTCCGTCGCCATCGAGTAATCATAGGAGCGATCAATACCAGTTACCACATTAGATTCTGCTCTGGGTCCCGCAGTTCCATCTTTTTCGTACAGCCAATGTCTATGTCCTGGATCGTTTTTCACGTGGTTGTGATACGGTAATTCGTCATACGGATGAGAATGATTTATGGATCCACCCGTTTCTCCGGGATTTTCAAATTCCCCTACGCTCATAATAAATTTGTCTGTTAAGTTGGGTGTACCATTTGCACCATCACAGAGTGCCCACCCTTCGGGGATTGAACTGAGATTTCCATTCCATAGCACAATTATTCCGGTCAAATCAGAAGGTAAAAAATTTCCATTGGAATTGGAAATAGAAAGCGTTTCTAACTTAAAATTATTGGAATCGGAAACATAATGACCCAGAACAGGAAGGAAACATAGTAAAAGGATAAGTGCCGTAAATTTTACGGAGCATTTTATTTTTTTCATCTTTGAAAAACCTATTGAGCTTTGATTAACTTAAAACTATGCACATTTTATTCACAAGGTTTAATAATAGATTACAGAGGGATGGTTCTCAAAAAGAGCGGGTAGAGAGATTGAAATGAAGCTCAAATAATTCACCTTTGCTTTTAGAAATCTAACTTTTAGCTATGAGCATCTTGCGAGTGAACTACCTCAATTCCAATCGTATCATGCATGATAATATCAAGTCATTGTTTTTCTTAGTTCCTACTAACAATCTAACTTAGTAAAGCTAAATCTTTTTCGTAGAAATACTAGGTAAATTTGGCGTTCTATTATTTTATATAGAATAATTATAATAGATTTCACGAATAACCTCCCTCTAACTTCTTTGATACGAACTACCGAAACGTGAATTTTCAACTATCGATAACTTTTCTCACCGTTGCCCGTACGATTTTTTCCTTGATAATATGCTTGAGAAGCATTTCGAGAATATCCGTCTCGGGAGAACGTAGATTCTTTCCATAGGTATCCACGTTGATCCAAATCTCTCCCGAGTTTTGGGCATGTTTTTGAATAGAAATGGTGGTTTTTGTGCCATTAAAACTGTGAACGGTGGACCACCGCTCTGAGGTGCCATCCAATACTTTGCGAAACAGGATCAGCTCGCCTAAATTGAGTTTAACGTATTTTCCTTCTTTAAGAGTCGGTTTTTCCCACGTTCCATCGTTTTTCTTTCGCAAGAAGGTGAGGTAGGCATAGTCTTCATCCCACTTACCGGAATCGAAGATCATACCGACTTTTTGCCCAAAAAAAGAGCGTTGATGGCGCTGCATTAGTCTCGAGTTTCCTCCCAATAGACTATGTCGTTCTTCTTTGTGTGGGTAGTTAGGGGGTTCATGATAGGTTTTCTTTTTTTAGGTAGGTATTTAAAATCAGAGAGTGTTTTCGGTGAATTTATTTAAAGGCAAAAATTAGGAAGCAAACCCATTCTTCGCTCTTCGCAGCAACTGAAAAAGATTGTTTTAATTCCATATTTATTAATTCTATAGTTTTATTTGTGAGATATCTGACTTTGTCAACATCTGTCGAGTGATATAAATCTTTTTTCATCAATTTTACCTCGCTCAACACATGGTGAATAACTAACAGTATAGTTCGAATAGGTAACGACATAGTTTTAAATGGTTCGTGCGGGTAGGTGACACGGATAAAGGCTTGTATTCATAGAATCAAAAATGGAATCAATACTGTACTATTACCTCATACATGTTGATTAACAAAATAAAAAACAAAATAAATTTGGATTTACACGAATATAGATTGTCTTATATTTTTCCGACGAGTAGTTTGGGAAGTTCGTTTCTGTGGTAAAGAACCTCGTTTTAGAGGTGTTTTTCGTCGTTTCTCAAACGAATGGTTAGTTGCGAACAACATACAAAATGAAAAAAAAGTTCGTTTTGAAACTAAAAAAATTAGTGGATGATCTTTTTCATCGTGCGTTGTCGACTAATAGATACAGCAATTACGACAAACACCATTCCGACTGCAAATACAACACCAAAGGTCCAGTTGGGCACAGATAACGTAATCTGAGGTGTGGGATCTCCCGAAGTATTGGTCGGCGGTTCGACGGGATCCTCTTCGGGACCATCTCCAATTACATTGCCCTTAGTGAGCAAAAACATGAGATTTACCGTCTCAATCGTACTCGATATGTCTACGGTGATTCGATATTCGGCTTTAAAAGACACCCCAAAGGTTGCAGAAGTTGATTCGGTCCCATAGACATTGTTCAATTCCACGTTTCGTATGAGATTATAAGCACGATTATATTTATCGTAGAGAATTACCGTTACAAATGCTTCTTGTGCCTCTCCGAATAGTTTCTCCAAGATTGTTTCATTCCCGGGAATCGAATTCGTTCGGCAGGCGACCACGCTGTATTCGGTGTCATCTTCCAAATGAAACCAATATTCTCGCATTTTCGTGTCGTAATATCCACTCACATCATATACAATGAAATTTCTCGAATAGGATGACCCCCGATCGTAAATTGCAATGCGCATATTGACATTCTCAGTTACATTGCCCATAACAGTGAGTATGAAATTACCCGAGATTGAACATCCGAAAATCGAGGTAACGCTTAAAGTGCTGCTATCTAACTCTCCCGCACCTAAAACGAAGTGATCCGAGAATCCATCACCATCTCCATCAGGGCCCCTCAAAGAGAGCACCAGGTCCATTTCTACATTGGGGGAATGCAATTCACACAAAAATTCATACTTCTGGTTTTTCTCCAGCGTTAAATTAAAGGAATGGAAGGTAATCGGGGGCTCGAATAAGAAGATATGATCGATAAACTGGCCATCGGATGCAGATACTGTCCTAATATTAGTTGAAATACCTGATAATGGCAAACACCATAGGAATATAATAAAATAGGAATGCAATTTTTTCATGGGTTAAACCTCCGAAAGTCGGGTTACGAGATACATGCAAAATCCGAATAATGCAATTGGAATGATTCCGAATAACAAAAAGAGCTTCCATCCTTGCGGAAATAGGATAATTTGGGATAGAAAAATTCCGCCTAAGACTATCATCAACATTCCCGTAAGCAATAGGTAGAATCGTAACGATCTTCGTCGAATGAGTTCGGCTTCCGGAAGTATCGGTAGACTTACATCGAATGCCCCCATTAGAGATTTTTTCATTTCCTCCAGTTCCAACGTTCGTTCAATCAATTTCGTGATATTAGTGTTTTCGTGTTGAATTTGCGCCGCTTCATCGTTGAATTTCGATTCTATGTATTCTTTGAGAATAGGAGAAACGGATCGGGGAATAGAAACGGTGGCCGTTCTAAAAGGGTTTAATTTTCTACGTAGCGTGTTGCTTTTTTGGAATTCAGTAACATAGCGCACGAGAGGTTGCATATAGTGGAGATTCCTTGCTAATGGGGAGTGTCGATCGTGGCGTTGAATATTTTCGCGTAGTTTTTCTCGGTATTCCGTGCTCAGATAGCGGGGATCAAAGTCTTGCAGTTGATAATACAAATCCATTATGTGGCAAATATTCGCTTTGAGGAGTTTCTGCGTGGGTTTTGCATTCGTAATGGGTGAATCGAACAGTACCTCAACTTTTATGAGTTGCTCGACTTTTGACTCTAAAACTGTGATTCCAATTTCTTGTTTCAGCATACTGGAAAAGATAGACAACAGGTCGCTTGTGTGCATATCGCTTGGGAGTTCATGATGTGTCGATTTCAAGAACGATGCGGTGCGGATTCGTATTAAATTAAGGAATATCCTTAGGATCTCCATGAGTTTCTTCTCTTTTTTAAGGTTGAGTATTAAGGTGGGCAATTCCACTTCGGGCAGTTCAGTTTGCACGTTTTCGTTCATCTTCTTCACCTCTCAAATGCTTTCCGCAATTGTTTATGTTCTTGGGAATAATATACCATTTCGTCATTCTGAGCAGACTCGGGATGATTCATTCTTTCCATTTTCATTAATTCCAATACCAATAGAGTTGCATTGGAGTTCTCCACGGATTCTGCTCTATTCGCTCTGAAACGTGTGCTGCGATATTGATGTGTAGTAACTAAAGAACCCCCTTTTATTCTGTTGTAGATGAGTATCTCAATTAATAAGAACACGATTCCCGCAAGAAGGTTTGCATGGAAGATTGAATAATTGAGGAAAAAAACAAAAAACCAGATGCACATACGAATAAAGTTCATACCGATTTCTCCTCCTCTTGTTGTGCGTATAATGATAAGTATTTGTCTTCCATTTTCTGCACATCGACGAAGTGAGGATTCAATACTTCTTTTTCGGATGATCGAAGACTAGAGAGTTTGGGGAGGGTCAAGATTGTCGATAGATCCATTTTGCTTATGGGGACAAACAGGAAAGTAGTGGCAAGAAGGCATAATCCGCATCCACAGGATAAGGAATAGGTTTTGGTGAGAGAAATGGCACCGTTTACCATCTGAATTTGCAAATAGGGGATATAGAGCCGAAATATCACGCAAGAAATCAAGAACATCCATTGTAACGCAACCGAAATCACGGGACCACATAGCATAAACATTTGGATGGAAATTTCTTGATTATGGGTAGGATCCCTCTTGATTAAGAATACCAAAGCTAAGGATATTCCAACTCCAAAATAGAACGCATTCATAATAGCAAATATTATGGCGGATCTGAATAGGGGGAGATCTGCTATTAGGGGTTGGATGACATGGATTGGTTTCCATTGCTCAAATAAATAAAAATTCCATCCCGACTGTGAGGTGTCCGTAGTAATTTTGTAGGTATACCACGGCAAAAACAGGGATACAACTTGAATACAGCACCCTACAACATATACTACGGAAATTTTTTGGAGTTTCGTTAGTTGGTTCATAGAAGTGACCCTTCCTCTTCCTTTATAAAACCAAAAATGAAATCAAATCAGGGATTTTTATTTCGAAAAAGGGGTTCCGCTGAAGAGTCCCTTAGGTTGATAAAGATACAGAAAGAGGAAGATAAGAGCACTTCCGAGCATGGTGGAAAACAGAAATACATCCATTCGCTTATGTTTGCCGAACGCATTTGCGATTCCTACTACCACAAGAAGTGTACCTATGATGAGAGAAGCCCAAGTTAAGATCCCCATCGTATTGCCTAATACACTCGCTAACCAATCTCGTAATCCTGACATACCATAGCAAAAATTCTAACTCTATTTAAAACCGAAAATTACCGAAAATTGTTTGGGGGGCGAGTAAATTTCGAAAACCTGTCATGAATAGGAACATTTACAAGGCTATCTAAATCCAAAAAAAAATTCTTTTATTTCAAGTTTTCATCTGATTACCACAGGTTTCACAAAATTTCATATCTGCATCTTTTTTCATACCGCATGCAGAACAGAAAATTCCTATTCCCCTCCCTTATTGAGAAGGTTGATTTTGTTTTTGATTTTTCTCTTCTCTAATATTCAATATTATTTCTGCCGTAAAAAGTGAAATGAACACGAAAGGAAGAATATACCAATACGGATTTCCCAGATTTAATTTGACCTCCCCCCAATTTTCCGGTTTTGGATATGAAAAATGTTGCATCTCGCTCGAATTTACGGAAAAGTTATATTCATATTGAGAAATCCATTGAGAGTTGCCAAATTTGAATATATAGAACCCATCCGGTAAAAATTGATTATCATAGGGTTCGGAATTGTTTATAGAGATGAATCCTGTCCAATTAAATTCGTGAACTCCCGGAAAAAAACTCCTAGATGATAGAAATAATACACCGGCGTCATTTTGACTAATACCATACTCCTGTATTTGATGTGTACTATTTTCTAACTGAGTGATTGTATAGGGAAACCCGAAACCACCATAAGAAGAACGAAAGTTAACCCGAAATGGACCTGGATTCCAAATTTCTAGTTCGATATTGAAAGATATATCTGATCCATATTCTCCCCCATAAATTTTCTCGATAAATGTCACATCTGTAATCCAAGATGAGAAATGATTATCATTATCTAAATCAATCCATGGAATAAGCAGTCCAATATAAGGGGATCCCAAGATTAAGGCGATGATGATTACATAAGCTATGATAAACTTCTTTCTTCGAAAAAGTGGGAATTTCATAATCCTTAGAATATATTTATTGTGCAAATTTTAACTTTTGGGAGATTTTGATGGTCCCAATCAAGATGAGGTTAATTTTTTAAGATTGAACGAACTGAGATCGTTCATTTATCAAATTCCGCTCTTTCTGCACTTTTCTACATCATTTTTGCCTTTAAATAGATTCACCACTGGAGTCTTTCAAGTTTAGTAGTATTGAGAGGAATCATCATGCAAAGTACGCAAGAATTTACCGTGCAAAAAATTGATACGAGTCCGTTTTCTTTTCCCGCCGAAAGGAGGTTACCGCTCGGATTGGATGAATTTTTAGCCATGTGGGAACACCTCGGTCGCAAAAATAAATTCATCGCTACGGAGAAATTTGAGAAATCGCAACTTTCTTTTGCCGAACCCCATGATGCCCGTGCAATCGTGAAATGCCATAACAAGGCGTATTATGGGTTGTATCCTTACCACGAGATGCTCGATGTGGAGTATGTCGAGAAATTTGTGGAAGATCGGGAAAGTAATTTAGTTGGGCTCTATTCCCATGAGGATACAGGCGAAACAGCGGGTTGCGGTATAATGAATTGCCGCCCCGAAGACCGAATTGGCTATCTAAGAGGTCTCATTGTAATTCCGGAATTCCAAGGCAAGATTGATATGAAGAAAATCTGCTGTGAGAATGCGGCATTGGGCTACCAACACTTTTGGAACACGGTGGATAAATGGTATACTGAGACCCGAACGGCGCACTCGAAAGCACAGTTTTTGGTAGAGTATATCAGTTTAAGACCGTGCGGGATTTTACCGAATAAGGATGTGTTCGTGGGCCAAGGAATACGCGAATCGGATGTGTTAGAAATTACCTATCCTAACCGAACGCTGTATGAACTACGAAATAAATTTCCCCAATTATTGCCGGAATTGCGTCCACTGTATGATTTTATCGCGCATCAGTTCAATTTGCCCGATGGTGAATTTACGGAATCTCAAATCGAGGTGGATACTACTTTTCGCACCTGGGCACGTAAATTATCGGAAGATGTAACTATATTCAAAACTAAGAACTGTTTGAACACGTGCACGTATCGATTGGAACTAAATAATTCATATATGGAATTCATGGTAACGGACATGATTCAGAGTGCCGAGAGAACCGATTTGCATGCAGTAAATGCTGATGAACTCGCAGGATTATTGATTCGATTTTGGGAATTAATGGACGAAGAAGACATTCAGTATTTCGAGTATTACTCGCCTGCAACGAACGTGGAATATCAGCGAGTATTTTCCGCATTGGGATTCAAGGTATTTGCCTATGCACCCGCGTGGAAACCGAATGTTAAAGGAACTTTAGATGATTGCATTGTGTTTGGATATTCGGTAGAACCGCTGAATCCCAAGCAATTGCATTTATCCGAATCTGGAAAGAGATTATGGCAAATTCTGAAATACTATATTCTTCAAAACTGAAACAATTGTAAAAATTTCGTTGATGTATAGAGGATCCCCTAGGTCATGGGCTAGTTTAACCTATAAACTCTTATGTTGCACACACTAATGCAATTTCTATATTAAGTTTATTATAAACTGTACTTTTTTAACTGTTTAATACAAAATACTATGTGGAGAGGAGGGGATCATATGACAGATTTAATATCAGAATTATCTCAGTATTCCGTACCAAATTTGAAAAAAATGATTAAAAGTAAATCCATTGGGGGATACAGCAAGCTAAAATCCAATGGTTTAATTCAATTACTTATTGATAATGTGCCTCGATCAGAATTACAAACACTAATGAATAACTATCCCAAGAAATCAACTGGTAGGAAAATTTCGGGGGCATCGAGCAAATCCTCCTCTACTAAGCTCAAAATTCAAGCATTAGAGGATCAAATCAAGCATCTATTTTTTCAAATCACAACAAATGTGATCATATGAAGCAAAGTAACATTTCGGGGAAATAATATAAATCTATACCCTTTAATGGTTTTGTAATTTATCTCTTGTACTTTCTATCCAATCCATTGTCTTCTTCAAATATTTTGGATAAATACCTAAAGAACTTAATATTTCTACACAATTCTCGAAATTGGATAATGCTTGTGCATATTTTTCTTGTTTAAACAAGAGCAAACCGATGTTGTTGAGATCTCTAGCTTTCCCTTGGAGGTCTCCCAGTTGTTCATCGATAGCAAGGGCTTCCTTATAATAGCGCATTGCCTCGTCCAATTGATCCTTCT
>JAFGBS010000005.1 GCA_016933055.1 Promethearchaeota archaeon
TGCCGGATGGTGAGGGAGATGAAGTATATGCTAACGCTAAGAAAGAAATGGAACGACTAATCGATGAAGAAATAATTCTACAAGATAAAGAATCCTCAATTTACATATATCGTCAAGAATCTGAAGAATTTGGACATGAAGGAATCATTACGGGTGTAGATATTCGAGACTATGATGAAGAGCGCATTAAGATCCATGAATATACACGGGAGAAACCACTCGCTGATCGGACAGCACACGTAACTGCTACACGAATGAATACAGGTTTAGTTTGGAATGCGTATAAGCAGAACGCCGCAATCCAAAAACTCATCAATAAAGTGAAAAAAACTAAACCAGTATTTGATTTTAAAGCATATGGATATCGAAATATATTATGGAAAATATCACAAGAGAAGTTCATCAAGAAATTCCAAGAAGCCTTTGCTCCTGTTGATATTTATATTGCGGATGGTCACCATCGCATTGCTTCAGCTGCAGCGTATCATAAAAAAAAAGCAGAACAAGCTGAAACACCCTATGTAGAAAATGCGAACTGGAATTATGTTATGCTCTATCTTGCAAGCGATCATCAGGTACGAATTTTGCCTTATAATCGCGTTATTCGGGAATTACCCATGGAAGCAACCGAGTTCCTCAAAAAATTAGGGGAAACTTTTTCTATCGAAGTAGTGGATGGAAAATTTTCTCCCAATCAAAAACACGAAATCGGAATGTTTCTGGGTAATACATGGTATAAACTTACTCCCAAGAAGCTGGAATTCGAGAATTTTATTAATGGGTTAGATGTATCCATCCTTCAAAATCATATTTTAGACCCAATCCTCGGAATTAAAGATATCCGAAAAAGTGATAACATATTCTTCGTTGGAGGATTAGCTAGAACGGAGTCCAACGAGATGAGTAAATACGTGATTGAGAAAGGAAATGCAATCTTTTTCTCTTTGTATCCTGTTTCCATGAAAGATATCGAAATTGTGGCTGATCAAAAAGGAGTAATGCCTCCTAAATCCACTTGGTTTGATCCAAAACTATTAACAGGACTAGTTTTTAATCCACTTTTTTAAGTGGGGATTCCAATGAAGAAAAAAACTAAATCCGAACGACGAAAAATTCGGTTGAAGGTTCTAAAATTTCTTTTTCTTTTCGGGATTATACTTACTTCATCTTATTTTTCTGGATATGGAATATATCGACTAATTATCTGGTATAAGGATTTTTCTACTCCTATAGAATATACAGGTGGAGATAGGATTACGGAATCCTTAGATCGAGGTTTAGTGGCGATTTACAATAATAATGGAGATGTATATATTTCTTGGAGATTATTGAAAAGTGACCCCGTAGACGTCAGTTTCAATTTGTATCAATATTCTCTACCCGGACCACCTGTAAAACTAAATTCTTTCAATATTAACCAAACAACCGATTTCATTGTGTTGAATTCAACCCATATATATGGATCTCGATATTTTATTCGTTCCATTGTCGACAGCTTAGAACAAGATGAATCAAAATGGGTTTCTGTAGCAAATCAATTTGGTCAACCGTATATATCTATCCCATTGAATGGGAGCGATTCAGCAAACAGAATAGGAATTGCGGACGTAGACGGAGATGGTACGTATGATTTTGTGGTTAAAATCCCAAATACTTCACTTGATCCTTTGGGGCGTCCATTTAATCCTAATCGAGGATGGATTCCTAGTCCTGGGACATATATAATTGAAGCGTATGGGTCAAACTTTTCTAATGGTACGAGTTGGCAGCATTTGTGGACAAAGGATTTAGGCTGGAATATTGAACAAGGAATTTGGTATAGCCCATTTATCGTTTACGACTTAGATGGTGATGGGTATGCTGAAATCGCAGTAAAAACTGGTGACATAGATATAGATTATCGTGGTAGTTCAGGTCGGGTAAAAAAAGGCCCAGAATATGTGTCAATTTGGAATGGAAGAACAGGAGAGCTCATAACCCAGGAAGACTGGATTCCAAGATCTGCAAGGATTTATAGTTGGAATTCAAGAAATCAAATGGGTATCGCTTATTTAGATGGTGTTCACCCCTCACTACTAATTGAACGGGGCACGTATGCTAAAATGGAATTAAGATCTTACAATTTTGATGGATTAGGATTAAATGATGTATGGGATTGGAATTCTAAGCATGAACAGGGATGGAAAGGGTATGATAGTCAAGGAGCACACTTTTTACATTCTGTGGATGTCGATGGGGACCGCTGTGATGAAATTATTCTGGGAGCATGTGCGATAGATCAAACTGGAGTTGGACTGTGGAACTCAAAATTAGGCCACCCTGACCATGCCTACGTGGGAGATATTGATCCTAACCGACCAGGATTAGAGGTTTATGTGGGCATTGAAGGAAAATTGGCTCCTTTTCCAGAATATAAAAATGGTTATGCCTTGCTAGACGCTGCGACGGGAGAAGTAATATGGGGATCTAACGAAACTACCCATCATGTACATTCTCAAGGATTAGTGGCAGATATTGATTCAAATCACGAGGGGATGGAGTGTTATAGTGGGGAAAACGACTATTCAAAAATTTGGCTGCATTCTGCAAAGGGAGTATTGTTGGGAGATGAAAATTCTCTAATGAGGGATTTATCAAATAATTTAAGCCCAAAAGCAGTATATTGGGATGCGGATCCTCAAAGAGAACTCCTTATCAATAATCGACTTTTCGATTATTCAACAAATATTACGTTTAGTGACGAGATACCAAGGAACCAAAATATCTGGGCGGATATTTTAGGAGATTGGAGAGAGGAAATTATTTGCACAGTTAATGGAGAGATACGCATATATCTCACAACGATACCTGCTGTTGATAGAAGAGTGTGTTTAATGCAAGATCCATTATATCGATTAGATGTAGCACACCTTTCCATGGGGTATCCTCAAGTTCCTACTACTAGTTATTGCATTGCAAATGTGTAGGTTATTGTTGTAGGAGAAAGCTAATTAGTTTCTTCACTTTTCGGACTTCTTTAAACTCTTTAGCATCCTTTTCACTCTCAGCTGACTCTTGTATAGATGATGTCATCGAAAAAGAAGAAGAACTTGAGTTAAAAAA
>JAFGBS010000006.1 GCA_016933055.1 Promethearchaeota archaeon
ACAGGAACCACAGGGAAGCGGCACCCAGGGAGAACAGTTAATAATCCATCTAAACTACAGACCAAAGAACATGGTCCTAACGAACTACATTGTTATAAATTGAATTAGTCAAGACTTAATCTGACATTTAGGGATTAAACTATTATTTGCAGCTAAAATATATTAGTCCGAATATTATTAATCCGCAGTCCACCTATATTTTATTAACAGCATGTGTGTTCTTAGGAAGATTCATCTACACAACATCTTTGAATAATCATAATTGAATCCTTCCAAATTATTCCATAACTTTGATTTGGTGTTCAATATCCTTTCGCCATGGAAGACTTACTAGAATTCAAAAAAATCCTCCAGAAGAACATTAAAAAGAATCTTCTACCTCTGATTGAGGAAAAAATCAAACAAGGAATCCGGGAAATCGAAGCGCTGGGTTTGGTGGGCGATCGGTGGGTTGTGTGGGTAAAGTGAGTGTGTTTATAATCAAATACTTTTTTATGAATTGCGGGGGAGTAAAAAGAACAATGCTTACTTGTGTTTCATTATTAATTGGAAATCTTGTTTTTGCTCAAAATGTAGTTAATGAACCTTGTGAAATTCATAAACAGATTTGGGTTACACTACTGGATTCTGATAAATCAGACACCTTATTTATTAAAATCCGGACTCACTTTCAAATTCCTCCATATAACGATATATATATAAATACAGTTAGTTGTAGATCTGACTCTTCTGAAACTTCCTTCAGCTCTAGAAGATTAAGACATCTAGGTCTATTTGTAAAGGATAAAGATAGAATGGATATACAATACCATGGGCAAATAGAAAATAACTATGTAGTTTTCTATTTGGAAAAATCATTATCTAAATATTTATCGTTAGAGGATACAATAAGCCTTAATACCGATTATACCTTCGAAGTGCCTAAACGAATATATATCCCTATAAATTTGAAGGACGACTTTTTGTATTTTCATGAATACTCAAAACAGAAAGACAAATGCAAAAAAGTCGTATGGAAACTTCTTATCTCTAGCGCTCATCCAGATTTCATTGTTTATCCATTTTATGTAGGATTTAATAGTAACTGGATGTTTTCATCAATCCTAAATGAAGATCTTATTCATGATCAACTGGAACATAAGTATCCAATCTACACTTATTCCCTAGAATATACTATTAGTGAACAAAGACAATATATATTAGTGCCTACATTCGCCTATATTGAAAAGAATGAGTATGGCAACCTTGACAGTTACGTTAATATCAATGTATTACCTAGTTTTGAAGTCGAATATTCATCCACAATTCGTCGTTTACAGATGTTAAGAAGGCAATACCAATTAATTTCTGAACAGATTGATAGTATGCATCTTTCAAAATTACCAGAAATCTTTGTGAAAAAAGATGAGATGCCGATAAGGACGGTCCGAGTTGCTTCTAATGATTTTATAGAAAGACTAGAGGAACTCTATTCTGACAATGAAGCTATCTGGAGTATATCTAATCAGGAGCTTAGAATTGCTTTAAGATTAGGTGAAAAACAAAAAGTTGAGATTGTAAAAAATCTTGTATATAAGCATGATAGCTTTATTACATTTGAAAAAAATCCGTTCAAAGGCGAATTCCGGACAGACAAAATTCCAATTCCTGATATTATTATAAATTCAATTTTTACTGTTCAAATTAAGTTGCCGGAATATATGAGGATTAGTAAGTTGTTAAGTCCTCTTCAATCACAATTATCGGAGAATTCAGGAGCCTCTATTGTGGGTAACAATTTATATTTGAGTTTTGGGTTGATTGAAGATTTACCTAGTGAATATAGATTTAGTTTCGAGCATAAAGATTCTGCCTATTTTGAAGTGATGAGATTGATTAATATATTATTGTTTAGCTTTTTAATACTATCTATATTTATTTCAATCTTGGATTCAAGAGTACTGGATTTTTTCATGAAAAAACGGAGACGTTTTATTTCAATCATTATAGTATTAATAAACATATTTATACTTGCTAAACTTCCTCTAGAAATATTCTACGATGGTTTAGTGTATGTTTGGGTTTTACATTTAGTAATTGGAATCCTTTCTTTTGAGATTTTCTTTCGATATATTTTTGTTCAAAATGAATAGCGATTAAATTCATTTTAAAAAGCTAGGAATCAATATCCAGTTGGAATTAACCCGAACAATAATTCCCGATTAGGGGAGATCGGGGCAGACTCTTGGGTAATGAATGTGGTCGGTGGGGGATAAGAGGGTGGTGTGGGTGAATTGACTGTTTTATGTTTTGCGAGTATTCTATATTCTAAAACCAAATAGTAATGACTACATTACTCTCTGATTATCTTAGACTATTCATAAATCTAACAATACCGGGTTTTCTCTACCTAATTGGAATAATTATACTTATTCAGGGAAAAACGGGGATTAAAATACTTTCTATATTCAAACAGGGAGATAAATTCTTATTGTATATCGGTATCATTGTTGTCGTTTTTTCCTTTATTCTAGGATTATCGGTTCATTTAGCAGAACAGGGGTTGCAATTAACAATTAAATCGATTGTTTTCTTTTTTAGCGAAAAGAAAGATCTTCTTGATAAACTTGATAAAGGATTAATAGATCCCAAGAAGAGTTATAAATCTAACGTTAATTTATATGGTGTTCTAATCATGTTAAGGCATCTGATACTATCTATAATTTTCATAGTTTTCTCACTGTCATTTTATTTAAATAAAAAGCTTGAAAAAACGGGTTTCTATTTTATTATCTATTGCTCGTTGATATTAATACTATTACTTGCATACTTCAAGATCAAGTATATGATAGACCTTTTATATATAGGCTTTCATGTTCCTTGGTACTATGTGGCAATTAGTTTTTTAGTATTTTTCGCCATTTCGCTCATTACATTTTTCTGTATAAACCGGAAAAAATCAGTTAACACAAGCAATTCTTAATAACCCATCTAATCGGAGCTATTCTATCCACAATTGAGAAACGGTGTTAGAATAATCCATATTGATTTTATCTCAATTTATTCCCAAATGTTGACTGAAAAGAAAAGTCAAAGTGTGTGATGAACGAATCCGTGTCCACCTCTCCCCCGGCTAGAATAATGACCTGCTTCACACTGAATGCTGTTTTGTACAGCTCTATATCGTATGACTCAACCATGGTTTTCCTCCCTAGTAATAGGCACGACTCAAATGCATTGAAGCAAATGCCTTTGCATGTCCCGCCAGGTAGTAGAATATAAGCTGATAGTGGCTATACTAAAAACTCCATTGAGCAAATGTTTAATACTGAGAATATCGAATAACTGGTTCAGAGAAAGCCCAACTTAAAAAAGAACCAAGAACCTTAAGTGGATTATTTGATATCATCACTGCGAAAAAGAATTGAATCAGCCTTTAGTGAAATCTGTGATTTTTTACCAAAGAAAATCCACGCTGTCACAAAGTTTGGATTCATTTTGAATTGGTGATTCTTATTTGTGGTAATGCGATTTCGAGAACTTAATTTTGAATGGCAACATGAGTTAATTAGTCAGCATAACATGTTTATAGTCAAGTATTAGAACAGTACCTGTAAAATTACGAAGGTTCATTAACATCAAATCTATACAATACTATTTTATATGGACTAGTCAATCCCGTAATATTCCAGTATTTCCTTATCCTCGAATAGTGTATTGTCAAATAAAGTTGGGTGATCGACATAAGATGACTTTTGCAAGAGCAATTTTTTTCTTCGGTGGTGATATTCATTACGAATACTATGTGCAATTTCCCGATATTGGACTAATAAAGATTCGTCAATCCATCGAGAACTAAGCCTAGAATTGAAACTCTGAAAAACCGCCGGATCATTCTCGTGATAATGTTTAATCCCGGTAATGTTTAGAAACCGACTTCCTTCTTTCTGCATCGAAATGTCCAATCCTGTTACCAGACAAGTTTTTTTGATGGGGAAAGCTGGATCTATAACTGAAGTACTAATATTCCCTCGATCCTTTTCAGGGAAATTGACACGACCGACCAATTCTCCCCATTTTTCCTTAATCTTTTGCATCGTATCACCTTTCACATTCTTGGTCAGATCCGACTGCAAACTTGATAGAAGTGATACTTCTCTTCTATAACTATTTTTGCTTGGAGGATTAGTAGATAGTTCATTCCAGTAACGTGGATTTTGCCAAAAGGGATATTTATTTTTTTGGCTTTGTGGTAATTCAACTTCTTTCAGGCTGGGTTCTATAAAGACAATTTGTTCAAATTTCTGAAACAATTTTTTTCCCAATCGGTCGATCATTTTAGATCCCTTCAGCTGGTCGAGAAATTTGAGATTCATTCGGCGAAGTTCATCAGACCTCAATTTCAGCTCGAAACGTAGCAATTGATAAGGCAGGTTGTATTGAATCCCTTTATCGTAGATTTTCACCCAATAATTTTTATAAGAAGCTTGTCGGTAGTCTCCTCCAGCTCCCATCGAAACATCCTTGAATGGCTTCCGTGCATGCATGTATGTACCATTAAGAAATATGGTGGTATCAATCGATGGTGTTACATTCACTCCAATTTCCAGGGTGTCGACCTTGAATTCCCAAAGGTCGACCTTGATCAATTTTGAGAGATCATCTATAGTGGAATAGAAATTATGCAAAGTGAAGTCATTGAAGTTATGTACACCTTTATTAAAATACTTGTGTATACTGCCTTTTACTTCAAAATATCCCGAATCGCTGAGGCGAATGTCAATATTATTTATCTTCGCATAACTGATAGGCTTAGTGATCTCACCTGTTTCTGTTTCAATAGATTGGGTAAACTTCAACCGGCTCTTTTTCTTGTAACCTTTAACATCCCGTATCCGGTTACTAATCTTTACGTAGTCAATCATCGAGTAAGGTGTAAAATTGGAATCAACAGTTCGAGACGCAATTGATTCTGAATCAAATAAATTAACTACGCTTGTCTTCGGTGTTTAATCGTTGAAATCTCCTTTAAACTCGCCAGGACTTCTTCCCTATTATATAGAACGCGACATCCAATCCTATATCCTTTCAGAACACCTTGCTTTGTGTACTCATTCAATGTTGGCATTGAAATTCTCAGAAGTTCTTTGGTTTCTTCTCTGGTGAGATATGTGGTATTTTGCTCCTGGGGAGAATTATGTTGTTTGAACGTCTCTCCTACCACCTCTGTGAGGATTTCCCTGAACTCATCTCTGGACAGCCCCTCAATCATTAAAGATTTTTCCATAAGCATATGTTTAATATTTTCATATGCAAATGTTCAACACTTAATTCCGGGGAAAAAGCGGGGAATCCCCGAATTTATTCGATTTAATCTTATTTGTTGATTTTCTGCAGTTTGAGTTTTAATCCTCCCATAATGCTACCCAGCCAGGTTAGATTATCCTCATTATGCACAGGATTGTTTTTTGGGTCCGATCCTGTTTGGAGAGCTGATATTGTCTTTCTTATGGTTTCGCTTTTTGAATCAATTACCACAGCCAGAATGTTCGCGATCCGGCTAAAGTTATTATCAAGCTGATATCTTTCATTCAGATGATCAATTATACCCAGTTCGTAAACGAGCATAAGTTTCTGGGCTATTGAATTGGGAATAGTTTGTAATGAACCTGTTGAACCTTCATACTCGCGTGCATACTCCTTCCAATAGCCATGCAGTTTCCGACTGTAAATCTTCAATTTCTCTATAATATTCAGGTAGGCATTATATTTGGATCTATCTATTTCACTGTCTAATTTCCTTATGGCTTCAAATTCATTATGAAGGAACATTTCTAAATCTTCTTTCTCTGAATTCTCTAACTCGGTAAGTAACTTTAAAAAGTAATTGCGTATTTCATTTACGTTTAAATCCTCCGTCTTATTTTCGATTTCTTCAACAATTCCACGGAATACACGCGTCGTCTTTCTCTTCACTATCTCATCATCTATCATCTGCAGTTGCTGCATGGTATCAGGATCCTGTAGAGCCTCAATACTAAATGAGTTGAACATAGTTTCGTGGATTTCACGGAGCATTAACTCCATTGATTCATCTGATTCATCCATTGCTTCATTTCCCAAATTATCAAGGTATTCTTTCATAATTATTGTACTATGAAGTTGATTTTAATTGAACTGAACTTTGTGGAAAAAATTGCCTAATGGAATCAGCATGTTCCTCATCAGGAATTCTAATGTACTTATAGAATTCCCGTTGGGTCTTATGACCAGTAACATACATTATTGATTCAATGGGAATCCCCCTTCGGTACAAGTTAGTGGCAAAGCTACGTCGTGCAGTGTGTGTAGATATCCGCAAGTATTTGGAGGCACCACCTCCAATGCTTTTCAATTTTGAATTTTTTATCATCATTTTGCCCAATTCTTTAAGTGATCTGTTCATGGATTGGTTGGTTATAGACGGCAGTTCCTCTTCAGAGTATTTCTCCAGAATACGCTCTAACTGCGGAAGCACGGGAATAAGTACTTTTTTACCTGTCTTCTGAGTGTCAATAATAAGCTTTCTTTCTTGTATGTTCGCTTGACTTATTTTGGACCAATCCGAAAACCGAACCCCGGTCCAACATCCAGCCAGGAAAAGATCACGTGCACGATCCAATCCGGGATTCTTTTCGAGATTCAAGTTTTCAAGAAGTTGTAGGTCGTCCTCATCAAGGTAGATTGTTTTAACCTCTTGTTCGAGTATTTTAAATTTGGGATGTGTAAAAGACATGTTATTGTGCATACCGTCTGCGCTTGCCGTTTTCATAACGTGTTTGATAAGCTTAACGTGCTTACCCATTGTATTATACTTATAACCTTTGGTATTCTGCATGTAATCAAGAAGATCGTGATAGAATCCCAGATCAACAGTATCAAATGACAATTTCGTCCCCTTATCCTTTTCGAATTCCATAAGTAATTCTTTCGTTCGTTGCAAACCCCTTGGAAAGGAACCGGAATGAATTTTGCGACCTATCGCAGCAAGCCGGATTTCTTCCTCCTTTATACGCTTGTCGAAATACTGGAAAAGGCTTAGTCGTTCACTCCCCTTTTCAAGCCCCATTACAATTCGCACTCGTCTTGATAGCGACCTTGGATCTGGGTATTGCCCATTATTCTCCTTGCGAAGAGCATCCATGGCTATTTTTGCATTAGTAATGGCATTATCTAATCGATCATTAAATTCCGGGTGTTCTGGGAATTTCTTGGTTTGCTTTGCCCGCATATTACTGCTGTTCCAGAAACAAGGGTTGATCTTCTCCCCTATATAGACCTTTGAAATCTTGTTGTTGTAATGGATGTGTAGCCTGATCTGGGTTTCCTTATCAGCGTTTTTTTCCTTTAGGTAGAATTTGTAGTCAGCCATATTAGTAGGATTGTTTCAGAGCTAAAGATAGTGAAAAATTAAATCTGGGGGATAGATTAGGGGATAGATATTTTTAACTATATCTTACTTTTTCAGACTTCAGTTGTTTGCATTACCTTCTATATTTCCCTTATTTAAAGGGATACAGAATATGATTTCAGAAAATGCAATAACATATGTTCGATTCCCCTACGGACTGCTCTTCAACCCTGCAAATCATTGATTTGTAGGGTTTTTTTACGAAGGGTTAGACTATTTCCCGGCA
>JAFGBS010000032.1 GCA_016933055.1 Promethearchaeota archaeon
AAGGGGTAACTATACTGTACGCGGTGTGTTTGGTTAGCAGTTCTAATGGTTGCATGGAAAAATCGTATTGTGGATGGATTCTTGGGGAGATGGGAGAAGACCGCACAGTACTACGGAAAAAAAGGGGAAATTTTACCGATTAGCTTCGGTAAAAAAAGATTAATTTGTAATTTTTAGGTTATATGCAATTTCTTACGAATGACTAATACAACACTTATTACTGCCGCAGCACTGATGAGGATCAGTGGAATTAAGTGATATCCGGGAATTGTACTAGATGGAGGGCATTCAGGACATGCAGGACATTCACTGGTCAGACAATTAAGTACGTACTCTAATTCTTCAATAAGTGCTACTCCTGGAACTGTTGCATTTACTCGTATGTTAAATGCTTCGGTATTTTCCAAGTCAAAGATAATTTTTTGGTACTGGCCTCCTCCAATTTCGTTCATCGAATAGGTAGTACCTTTTACTGTAACATCTACGTCTGCTCCCAAAATTGGTTGTCCATAGAGATCCGTGAGAATATAATCTAATTGTAGTGTTTTGTTGTCTACATCGTATATTTCGCAATAAACGTCAATATCAACAATTGGTGGAATATATAGTATAGGTACATATAATATAACAACAGGTAAAGACCAGTATATATAATATACATTGAACCACCAGAACCAAGTTAGGTTGATAATGTGCCATGTTATTTGCCAATGAAATATCCAAAATAAGTAAATGAACTTAAATTCCCACACGATTGCAAACTCGTACCACCAAATAAATACGGTCAATGATGACCAAGTCACCACGAAATAGATTAGTTCAATCTCCAAATAATACACTTCAATTTTATATCCATAGATCTCCCATACTAACACATAAATTAACTCATAATACCACCAGTGCAAGTAGAATTCAATCCAAATCCATCCGTATATGGGACTAAACCAGCCATATATTAAATACCCAGTCAAGAACCAGTTCCAAATATCCACGATTTGGATATGATGATTACCAAAGAATATTTCACCAATTCCAACCCATAACACTCCGTTAAAATAATTATGTAATACAAATTTCATATTGAAATATTGTATAATAGTTGTATCATGGAAACGAGTTACGTTTATTCCTCCTATGACCGGGTAAACAGTTTTATCGCCCTCTTCTCCAGGTGTAAAGACAATAGTAACCCCCTCATCGATTGTAATAGTCCCATCTATAAAGATTTCAATTAAATAACCGGGATTGTCTGTAAAAAATAGTAATATTTCTACACCGGGGATAATGACGACTCTAAGAGTGGTATCTTCATTAGAAGTGTCATTAAAAAGGAAATCCCCGTTTTCCATATTCAGTTCCGCGTTGTAATTTCCGGCGATATCTTCAATTGTGTGCACATTAGTTGTTAAATCGGTGTAAATTGAACCAAATTCAGCTAATGCCATATGGGTAGTGTTGGATACTGGATCAGCATAGGCTCCCGTCGTCCATCCCATCCCATCTCCTAAAAATAACCCTCCTGTATTTAGTGCAAATAAAAGGTATTGATTGCCTTGATCGGTTAAAATGTCCATCTGAGCCTCCATTTCCATAGGATTCATGACTATATTGACTTCGTCGGACCCAACTGTGTTAGTGGTCCCGTCTATATTTAAATCATGTCCATCCACATCTAGATTTGCACTGTCTCCTTGAGCTGATTTGGGAGAGGATGCATTTACAAAACTAATGTTAGATATTACTCCTATCAAAATAATAGAGATTATCAAATAGCTAGCTACTTTTATCTTGTTAGATTCCATAATGAATCATCTCGTTTGTTTTATTTAGAATAAAGAAACCTATCAAAAGGTTAATGATAAAGAAAAATATTCATCCTTATAAATATACGGCATAGATAGCGATGAATTTTGAACCTCATATCCTATTTAGATTGTATAACATAACAAGGATGCCGATAAAAATCATATTACGCAGATAAAAAATATTTACTAACCAAATTATCTGGCTTTGCTTTCACATATACTTCCGAGTATTTTTCGTTCCCTGAAAAAGTTGCACAATCCTATTATAAGATAACATGTTAATATAACCAATATCGCCACACACAAGCCATAGATATACGGACCGGTTGCAGTATGGTCAAAAAATGTTAAAATAGAAGCAATTAAACCAATTGTCATCGCTAGAATAAGGAGGAGTGCAAATTTCCTATTTTCTCTACTCTTTACTCCTTTTCCATATATCAAAAATCGAGTTATATTGAGATAGGCTAAAAATATCATAGAAATGGGGATAACATAATTCAATATTTTTCCCAACAAGGGTCCCATATCAGGAAAATAACCATAAAACAAATCGATGAAAAATAAGGACAACAAGATAGATGCAGTAACTGGGGTAGTTACTCCTTCATAACCTTCCTGCTGGCTTATATTAAACCAAGTTAAGCGAAGAATAGCCCCAAACACATAAATAACACACAATATCGCCAGGACAATAGGAGCAAATGAATTCAGCTCAGAATAATAGCGATAGATCAATACCGCAGGTGCTACTCCAAAACATATGCTATCACTCAAAGAATCAAGCTGTTTTCCAAGTTCGTTTGCTTGCTTCATAATTTTTGCCACAAGGCCGTCCAATAAATCAAATATCATTGAAAAGTAGATAAAAGCTCCTGATACCCAAAGAAAACGTCCATCTAGTGAAATAATGATAGAAATCATTCCGCAGGTAGTCCCCAATAATGTTACCAGATCTTTTACTTTCAACTGCCTTAATATTCCCATTTTATCATCACAATACTAATAAAAGTACAAGTACTTACAATATATATAATACATATTGTTTTCCTTCAACACCAAATTTTGATTAGTGGGTATTATGTACTACAGAAAACTTCAGAGAGTGGGTAAAAAAACTTTTTCGATTAATTTACCTCGTGAATGGGTCATTAATGCTGGTATTCATAAAGGTGAGAATATTGAAATTCGAGAATTAGATTCCGGAGATCTTGTAATTTCTTTACCTCAAACACATGTGGAAAAAAAACCCACTATACAAGAGATCATTACTTCTGACACACTTTCCCGAGATATTACTCGTGCATATCTTCTCGGGTATGAAAAAATTGTAATCAAAACTGATAACGCCACTGGTTTTACCGCAGAAGAAATGAAAGAAATCGAGTTAGCGAGTCGTAAATATCCCGGAGCGGAAATAATGCAAGAGGGAAAAAATAAAATCACATTCGAAATCATCGCTTCGTTTGAAAAAATGGGGCCATTCAAACTCATTCATTATATCTTTAGCACAACCCAACAGATGCTCGACGATATTGCGTTAATATTAGATCCCACAACACCTAAGAATGGATCTAGTGTAGAGGAATTACTCCGAATTCAAGGTCTAGATTTAAAAGTCAATCGCACGTATTTACTTATTGTACGGCAATTGCGTGCTCTTATTCAAGCCCCTTCATTGCGTAATCAACAAGATTTAAACTCATTGCGTATTATGGATTATCGGTTGTTCGTTCACTTGCTAGAACATATTGGGGATAATTGTGTTCTAATCTGCGAACATCTCATCGAGTTCCAGAATTTAGTTAACGAATTGTTGGATAAAACCTATCTAGAAAATGAAGAAAAAGATCCAATAATGGAATATCTTATCACGGTATCCCAAAATGTAAGAGATGCCCATAAAAGAACTTTTGATGTTTTTGTAAAAACTGATTATAAACGCGCCCCAAAGTTAATCCAAGAGTTCCCTCGGGACCTACAGAAGTATATTCAAGAATTTAAAGTCCATCCCCGAAAGGCTCCTTTATCGATCATAATGTATCGATTCTATGACATTTTGGATATGTTAGTAGACATTTTGGATTTAATTCAACCTGAGGAGGGTTTACTAGAAACCTAAAGGGTTATTACACAGAATTTAAATGTTGAAACACGGAATAAAATCTATGATAGAGATTATCAATGTCTATAGTAACATGGCAATGCCGGATTCTGATTTAATTGGTAGACACGGACAAAGCTTTTTTATAAAAGTGGGCAATGATCGGATTTTAATGGATACGGGAGCCGATGGACCCACGCTATTACATAATATGACTCTTCTGGGTATTGATCCTAATAACATCACCCATCTTGTTCTATCACATGGGCATTATGATCATACATGGGGTCTTCCAGATTTATTGAATGCTCGCACTTCAGCAAATCCATTACCTGTTATAGCCCACCCCCTGGTACGAGAAGAAAAACGCCTGAAAATACTGTTTATCAATAAATCTAAAGGATTCCCCAAATTAACGGAAGCTCAAGAAAAATCTATAAAGTTAATTTATTCAAAAGAACCGTATGCCATCAGTCCTAGGGTTAAAACTACCGGAGAAATAGCTGAACGAATTGACAGAGATGGAATAGAACCTGTAATGAAACATTTAGTAAATGGAAAATATGAAGTGGATCCTGTCTTGGATGATATTAGTGTATTAATTGATACATCCAAAGGACAAATTGTGTTAACAGGATGCGCTCATGCTGGAATAATTAATATCCTTAGGAAAGCGAAAAAACTCTCTGATAAACCCATACTTGCGATACTGGGTGGTACTCATATGGTAAGGTACTCCAAGGAAGAGGTAATTCGAACGGGAGAAAAGTTTCGAGATGATTTTGATGACCCTGACTTATATTTAAACCATTGTACAGATAAACTCCCCTCAAAATTGCTGAAAATGACTAAAACCATTGATATTCTGAAGGAAAATTTTGGTGAAGAAAGAATAAAGACTTGTTATGTGGGAACTAAAGTGACATTCGAGGAATAAAAACAAGGAAACTTCTTAGAAATGTATCTTGCATAAAAATGTTTGATTATGTCAAAATTTAAAATGCTAATAGAATCTTCTGATAGATATCCAGTAATTTTTCTCTTGTTTCTTTGGGAATTACCTTTTTCAAATTGTTTCCTAACTTAACTACACCTATTATGGCAGAAGTGGCAGAATCCAGCAACTTTCCCGGAATAAAATTAGACTGTTGATCTTGGAAATATTTAATGCGTGTTTCCAAAGCCATTATTTGTTTCTTAGTAGTATCTTGTCGCAGTTCAGCGATCTCGACGTTTTCTTTCTTATCTGAGCTTACAGATGCCTCTTCATTCATCAATAATTATCTCCTTTTCCATTATTTTTTTATAGGGAACTGCAATTTGCTTCTCAATTTCATTTCTTCGAAATATGTTCATTACACAAAAAGGTATTTCCAGCACCGAGCCATCGGGCATTGCTACACCAAAGTGAACTATGCATCGTTTCGCTCGTTCCATATCAAAATTGTACGCGTCTTGAAAATGCATTGATCCTATGAGTAATGATCCGTACGCAAAGGAAGAGACATTATCCCAATTGCCGGTGAGAATCATCTTTGTGAAGATCTCCATTAATTTTCCAGGTTTTTTTATGAATGGCAATAAACCTAACGCAAAACGTGCTTTTAATTGCTGCTTGTCCAGCCATTCAAGTCCATTATCCAACATATTAGCCAATCCCTTCCAGGAATCGTGTGCTAATTTGGAGAAAAATTCTGAATGTTTTCTAGATTTGAGTTTCCCCCAGAATCGGTTTGCATAATTGATGATAGCCATGGGATCCATGTATTCTAGTATTGAAATCATTTTTTTCTCATCTGGATCTAAGACTAAATAAGTGGCAAATCCACAATCAGGGTGGCATGTAAACTCAATAGGTTCTTGATTACCTAACCAAGCAATAGTGCGTCCAAATTCCACTATAGTAGATAGAGGATACCAATCCTGGTTTAATTTTAATGCTCCATTCGTTTGTTTTTCGATGGCATTGATCACATCCGCATTGTTGATGCGTAAATTCTGTACATCTTCATGGGATACTCTTCCACATAATGAAATAGGTTGAAATACTATCCCCCGAACAAGATCGATATTATCAATAGCATATTGAAGAATATTTCCTATCTCAATCTCGTTTACGGTTTTGGCTATGGTAACTACTAATACTACGGAATCTAGGCCTCCTTGTCTGCAGTTTTTCATTACACGTTCTTTATACTCTTTTAGAGGAATCCCTCTAGTCGTTATCCATGTTTCATCGTTTACTCCATCAAACGATAAATATAATGTATCAAGTCCGTGTTCTCGGCATTCTCGTGCAAATTCCGCACCATTTGGTTTCTGAAACGCGTAGCCATTGGTTGCCAGTAGGATCTCCTTAAAACCTTTTTCTTTGGACATTTTTATAACATCAAGCAAATCAGAACGTATTGAAGGTTCTCCCCCACTAAACATAATGGAAGTTGCCGGTATGGGTTTTTCACGAAAATGATCAAGGACTCTTTCGATTTCTTCCAATGAAGGCTCAATAAGCATTCCAGTTTTTTCCACGTTAGCAAAACAGAAATTACATGAGAGATTACATCTGTTTGTGATCTCTATAATTGCTAATGAACACGTGCTTAAATGCTCCTCACATAATCCACAATTCCACGGACATCCTCGTGGATCTTTACCTTTCAGATCTGGAGGATTAGCTTCACCATTCTTTTCCCAGCCCCATGTCTCTCCCTTCCAATGAGTCCATCTGTAATAATCTGCATTGCTGGATAAGATGTCTTGATACTCTCCATGTTCGGGACATGATTTTCGGATGAAGATTTTTCCATCCTCTTCGATAATTTCCGCTTCAATCGAACTTAAACATTCGGGGCAAACAGATTGGGTCTTTTTGTAGTATTTTTTCTTAAAATTTGGATCATCTTTCACGTGAAACATTTAGAGTGCTTCCACAAATTCGTGTAAAGAAAAAAGAAGGTTAGACAATAAAAAATTTTGGTAGTAATACTATCAAGTAAACTAAAAATAAAGGAAAAGAAGAAAAAATTTATATATCGATTTTCTGTTTATCGAGTACGGTTTCAAGTGTTCTATCAATTTTTTCTGCTTCTGATGGCAGTGATTCTTTTATTTCCTCTGCAAAATCGATCATCACTGATTTTACTTCAGGGATAGTCATCAAATTACGCTTCATATAATTTTTTCTTTGAAGCGAGAACTGTGAATACCAAATATAATATCCAATACTTGACACTAAAAGTACCGAGTTATTGAATAAATTTACCTGATTTTGGGTAGAAGATGCACCTACAGAACCTAGGATCATTACAACTTGTCCCGCAATGTACATAAGAGTGAGTGCAAATACTAAAAATGGCACTGCATTCTCGTTGATTTTTTGGGCTTTTTTCACACGCTTAGCAAGCGCTTTTAACACAAAAATTGCAGTTAGAATAACCAAGAAGATATTACCTAATGTAAGAAATACATCGGACCCCGTACTGGATAATGTGTTCAATAATGAGGTAATGAATCCAAATGAGCGAAACCAAATTACAAGAGAAATAAGCAAATAAACGAAACTTCCAAAAACATTGATGGCATCATAGCGTTTACTTTTAATGAATAAGATAACTTGCCATACATCTAATGCTAGTATTACCAATCCAATTAAAACTACCCAGGCGATAAATCGAGCTGGATCAGGGTCGCTTAATGATTGAGCTCTTGTCCAAAATGCCCAAACGGTCAGAATGTGAGTAATAATTGGAACGATTAAACTTACTATTAAAATACTATACGATGCAAAATTCTTCTTTTTAATATCCATTTGGTCCACAATTAATCGATTATCGACTTTTTCCGAAATCGATTCAATCCCATCTTTAATAAAGTGGATTTGTAATATATTCCATCCAATAAAGACGATAATGAATAAGTAGGGTACTAACTGGGAGAATTTCAGATACGTTAATGCAATATCATCACTGTCACCTAATGTACCCCAAGTTATTGAAATAGCGAGAGCTAGCATAAAACTTAATACAGTGATAATTGTTTTTGTCAACCAGTCTTCTTCACGGAACATATATTTGGATATAGGACGAATAAATGCCCCTATCATTAAAAACATAAACGCTAACACGAAAGTTAAAGTGATAATATTAGTTGCAGCCTTGACAGTATCACTGGTTTTGTTTCCTAAAGAGAAAAACGCAATAATGATAGCACCTACGAAAAATAAAAGCGTATAGAATATTTTTCCTTTCTCAAAAATTCCAGCAAATTGCTCGTTTAAAAAATTCTGAAATTTTTTCCATAGATCCACAAACCATTGTCCAACTTTCGACCTTACCTTAGGTTTTTCAGTTTTAGAATAATTGTCAACTTCAGACATATTAGAGATATTTTTCTCCTAGCATTTATGCTTGTGGATTATACTACCAAAGAAATTTAGAAGGGGATATGAATGAATAGATTCAATAAGAAAAGAATTAATCTTCACCTATATTTTTTAATATAAAATGACTATTGAAACGAATTTAACCGATCAAATACGGCTTCATACGCAGTTATGGTCTCACTATAACCTTGTATACTGGTTTATATCGATGATTTCCATTTTTGGAGTAATTTTTACTAGTTGTATGTTGTTTTTAGTTTACATATTCGGTAGCTTCTTGGTAGTAGTGGAAATAATAATCACATCCATGTATTTTCTATTGTCGGTGATATCTTACATCATGTTCAAAATAACTGCGAAATTTCATAGTTATAAGTTATACGAGAAACAGAGAATTGCAGAATTAAGCAAGGATTCAGTAAGAGAATTTCTACCTTCCATTTTGAACATGGATATTTCCCAGTTCGGGAAAATTCAAGGTTTCATAACATCTAGCATTTTGTTTTATTTTCTAATTATGATGAACCTTCTTACTTCCATAACTGTGTTTATGACTATGATTTTTTCGCCTTTTCCATGGGTACCATATCTTGTATTTTTTATCTTGCTAGGATTTGCCATCATCTTATTCTTCCCTTGGATCCAAATGGTAAAAAACTGGAGATTAAGAAAGGAAGATTAGTCAGTGGTTGCCAGTTTTTTGTTGTTAATCTTTCTCTCCAATCGATTTTTATCATAAAGAATGATCAGAATCGAGGTGAAAATTACTGCAAGACCAATGTAATGATAGAATTTAATTGGTTCATTTAAAATCCACCACGCAAAAAAACTGGTTAATATTGGTTGAGGAGCTTGAATCGCCGAAGAAAGTGCTAGATCAATATGTTTAATTGAAGAGTACCATCCGTAATGTCCTATGACATAACTAAGACCGATTAAAAACATATATAATAGGTTACTCCAATCCAGAAACAATACCAAATCACTTATTGAGTAAGTACACAGCCAAACGGAAAATAGAAGTACCATACCAATTAAGGTCCGGATAAAAATAACTTGGGATGGCTTCACTAACCCTTGTTGTAAAATCGGTTTCGTCACACTATGTCCTACCGTCCATAATAACGGCATAAGAAAGAGTACTAACGTACCAATATTCATTTCCTCAACACGAAAGGAGCCAAGAGTTAATGTGTATACGAGTGCGACTAAGATTACCGCTGTAAAGATTATCTGTATGATTGACGCTTTTTCCTTGAGAAATATCCACCCAATAATTATTGTGAATATTATGGATGACTTCATTGCTATGGACCCTGAGATTGCTGCCGATTCACCCGATGAATCAAATCCATAAAAAAACATGATTTGAGATAATGCAAAAACGATTCCAACCGTGAGAAACCTCCACCAATGCTTTTTTATGGTGAATTTTAGTTGACCGGAAGGATTTTTTCTTTGATTAAGTGTATGTTTTAGTGCAAGGGGAAATATGAGAATATTTTCAAATAAAACAGTTGCAATGGCATAAATCACCGGATATAATACATCTGGTCTTTTTTCGGAAATTATAGGTTGAGTAGAGATTGCTATTACCGTAATAATGGCTGTTATTACACCAATTTTAAAGTTAGGTGATTTTCGGGTCTTTATATCGCTTTGGTTGGATATTTCTGCCAATGTGGTCAATGTAAGTAAATATCATGCAGAGTTAAGGTTTAGGAAATTCGGAATCGTGAACTTGGATACCATTTTCAGACAGCTTGGATTTCTGTTTTGGGTGTAAAAATTGAGCTAAAATCAGTCCAATTATGATTAATATAGTTCCAATTACCATTTTCCAATTGAGAATTTCTCCTAATATCAAAAATCCAAATAGGTAGGAAAATATAGGCATTAAGTACATCAGTATAATGACGTCTTGGGATTTTGAATCAGCAAGAGCACTGTACCAAAACTGATATCCTATTCCTATACAGACTATACCAAGCCATGCTAATATAATCCAATCAATTTCAGTCAAAATAGTTAAATTATTAGTGAAGTTAGGAAATTTAATAAATGCAAAGGGAACAATAACCACGGATGCAATAGTTTCAACAATTGTTAAAACGGTAAGACGATCGAATTTCGTCACGATCTCAGCTGAAATAGCTGAGAAACTCCCCCATAACAAAGCAGTTAATAGTGACATCAAATCTCCATATATAGTGGTTTTATCAATTTTAAATGATCCTGCTGTTGTTAAAATAAAGTATAATCCCGCAAAAGCCACCACTGCACCAAGAAAGATAAAGGGATTAATTTTGTTCTTATAAATAACTCCCGAGATGAAAAAAACGAAAAAGGTTTGCATTTGGAGGATAATGGATTGATTAATGGAGGTCGTTCCTAATATACCAAAATATTGCACTATATAAGATGCTCCAAAAGATATCACTCCCAGAAAAATCAATTGCTTCCAATTGGATTTGAATACTGCCGGAATCATTTTTAATTTTTTTTGAACTACTAACGAACCCCATAGATATGGAAGACCAAACATTAAGCGTAAAGCGAGGTATGTGAATACATTGAATATTGGGTCTTTATTAACCTCGAGCACAAACTTGGAGAGAGAGAACGTAGTACTCCAAATTATGATTGCCCCCATTCCAAACCAGAAGGATTTTTTACTCATCATCGATGTATTCTTCACCCATTCAATCCGTAGTTCTGCAATTCAGTGTTATGCATAAGGAATCCAACAATTCATTTTTCCATAACAATGGATAAACCTTGAATCTGAAAAAGTTGGTGCTTTCGTCTGAAAAAAAAAAGATGTTCTAGTGAAAAACCAGAATCATGAAAAATGGTGCTATGATTCACAGGGTCTTCCATCTTTTTTGGGAAGGACTTAAATAGAATAATAAAGGTACAGTCAGATCTCTAGTAATGAAACTAGGGGAAAAAAATATGTGATAAAAAATGGCTAAATCTAGATCAATCACCCAGATTCTAGCATTAATTGGAGGTATAATCATCGTTATTGATGGTATACTTACTCTGCTAGGATTCTTTGGAATTTATATACCCGGTTTACCTGGATGGGGCTGGTTTGTATGGCTTCCCAATTGGATCAATGCAATAATTTTAATTGTAGTGGGGCTATTAGTGTTATTCTCAGTAGATCTAATACAAGGATTAAGGATTCCATATAACGGTGTCTGGCTTTTAATTTTGGGAATTGCAGGAATAATTTTTGGAGGATACTTCTTAGGTGGAGCACTAGTAATTATTGCAGCGATTCTGTGGTTTTTAGGTAAAAAATAAAAATCTTTTTTCTTTTTTTCTATAGTGTTTTGAATTGTTCCCTTGCATATTCTTCCTTTTTCTCTATATGGCACACGTATAGTCAAATGGATGGTATATGGGTAGGACAATGTCTAATAGTTCCCAAAACTATTAAAAAGGAAGCTGAATGTTAATGTGATGATAAGCTAAATTACGGCTTGTTTATGAATGTGGTAATAGATGAAACACACGGCTGCAAACCTTAACTCTGGGATATGCCCAAATCCTAGAACTCTTTTTATCAATGCAGCTGTGATTATGTCCTTGTAATTCAAAGCTTATCTTTCCGCTGAATTTAGTATGTTGCAGCCGTTTAAACGAGTTCTTGGGAAAGAATAAGTCACAATTTCAATTAAAATACATTATATAATAAAATAAAAGTAGAGAATGTTGCACTGTCAATTTAGTTCAATTAAATATTGGAATGTTTTTCATTCCTTGACCCAGCGGATAATAGGTTTATCACATTATTGCTGATTAGATAGATTTAAATAGAACTATCACCGTCTTTATTACATTAAAAAAATACGCGAATTGAACTGCACATGATAATCATCACTCAAAATTATTCTCTCATGCCACCCACAGTGGAAGGAATCAATATTAGTGCAGTTCCATTTTTTGTATGGTATTGCTGCCTTGATTGTTAGAATTCGGATTCATATATTCAATTCATGGCCTTATCTTCTTAGTATGCGACTTTGATGCGAAAAAGATCAGATTTCAGGAGTTAAACTCTCCTCGCATGCTTAAAAAACTAAAAAAAAGTGAGCTATTCATGGCGGAACCAATTATCGGAAAGGTGAAGGACCACCACCAAACAGAAGTGGTAAATTCTCAGAGCAGTCAAAAAGCTAAATTTGGTAGAAATGTGACCTTGTTTTATATCATTCAGTTTCTTTCAGGTTTACATTTCATAAGTGGCGTTCTCTTACCATTTTTCATAGAATGGGGCGGAATCAGTTTTAGTCAAGTAATGTTTCTCCAAGCGATATTCCTCGGAGCAGCTTTTCTACTTGAAGTACCCACCGGCACAATTGCGGACTTTTTTGGTCGAAAGCACTCCATGATGTTGGGATTTATTGTCACATTTATCGGTGCATTGATCTACTCTAGTGTCCCGAAATTTTGGATCTTCGTAATAGCGGAGAGTTTATGGGCACTTGGAGTAGCATTACTAAGTGGTGCACAGGATGCGTTTTTATATGATACTCTAAAAGAAATAAACCGAGAACAAGATAGTAAAAAAGTGTTCGGTAGGACAAGGAGCATCTCATTAGTAGGCATTCTTATAGCAGCTCCTATAGGATCCCTTATCGCATCCACATTGGGATTACGTTATACTATGATGCTAATGACAGTTCCTCTTGGAAGTGCAGCCTTATTATGTTTGTTTTTAAAAGAACCCGATATCCACAGAATTGAGCAGAAACAAAAATATTTCCAGATCATCAAAAATGGATTTATCCACATACATACATCCCGAACAATCAAGATCCTGGCAGTAGATTTACTCGTGACATCTATACTAGCATATTTTGTAATTTGGACAAACCAGCAAAGGTTGATCAACATAGGAATCGATGGATCATACTTGGGTTACATCAACATGATTTGGCTTGCGGTGGAGATATTGGTGTCAAACTCATTCGTCACCCTAGAAAAAGTACTGAAATCTAAAAAATCTGTGGTGTTTTTTACCACATTTTTTACGGGAATAGGATTTATACTGATGTCAATTACTCAAAATGTTTCCATTGTGGTCTTTGGGATTATGTTAGCCGCGGGATTTGGTTTAGGACGCTGGGTCTTAATGATTCACTATTTAAATAAACACATTCCCTCAGAACAACGAGCAATGATCATATCTACAATTGTGATGTTTAAGCAACTTGCACACGTAATGATAAATCCACTAGTTGGTTTTTTAGTTGAATGGAATTTAGTAATTGTTCTCCTCATACTAGGAGGTCTTTTGATAGTATGGAGCATTATAAGTCCAGTTAAAGAATCCCATTTGGTAGATTAACACTTAAACATATCTTTTTTTTAATACGAGATTAAATATCCAGTTGGAAAAGGAAAGGGATGGCGAATCTCACTTTAGAACTATGGCGTTCTTCCAAGCGGAATCGGAAATATGCAAGAAATATTTGGCTATTATATGGGATATCATTTTTTAACGGAATGCATTTCGTTTATGCATTGCTAATTCCCTATTTTGTGGATTGGGGTGGCATAACATTTCCCCAGATCATGAATCTGCAAAGTATCTATATGATCACTATTTTTCTGACAGAAATTCCTCTTGGAGTAGTATCCGATTGCGTTTCTAGAAAACTCTCACTTTCATTAGGATTTTTAATAACCATTGCAGCAATTTTATTCTATTCCGCTATTCCCCGTTTTTTCTTGTTTGTGATTGCCGAAATCCTCTGGGCTTGTGCTACTAGTTTAATTTCGGGAGCAGATCGCGCCTTAATGTATGATTCTTTGATAAAATTGACTTGGAAAAATAAAGAAAGAAATAGTTCCAATTCCGTTTCTGTCTTTGGTAAATATACTAGTTTTAATCTTATAGGTTTTCTAATTTCAGCCCCGATCGGTACCATAATCTCAATATATATGGGATTACGGGCAACTATGATGTTTATGATAATTCCCGCGGGAATTGCATTCATTAGTACGTTATTTCTAATTGAACCGGTCAAGTTAAAAGATAGAATGACAAAACCGTATTTGAAATTGATATTTTCAGGTTTTCAATCAATTTGGAAAAATACAGGATTCCGGACTCTTGTCTTGGATGATTTGATAGTAATTTGTCTGTGTAATCATGTGGGCTTCAGCTACCAGCAAAAGCTAAGAATTCTTGGGATCAGTGATAGTAATTTTGGTTGGATTTTCATGATTTACATCATTTTTACTATAGTAGGTTCGAATATACACACTCCTCTGGTAAAAAAATTTCACAACAGAAGAAAAATACTGTTCTTTACGACACTCGGAGCAGGAATGGGTTTGATTATTTTGTTTCTTAGTAATACGCTCCTCTGGATGATAATTGGTATGATTTTAGTTGCAACTTTTGGAATTACCTATGCAACAGTAAGAATGGGATATTACCAATCTTACATCTCATCTGATCAGCGTTCCACGATCATTTCTACTATTAATATGATTCGACTACTTTGGTTAAGTGGAATTAATATATTAGTGGGATTTTTGTCCAAAATTGATTTATCTTTAGTTTTTATAATCTTTGGTGGTGTTTTAAGCATATGGGCATTTATTTCACCAATAAAGGAAGAGTATTTGAAAAATTAGGTAGTGTAGCATGCAAGAGTAGTTTCAAATTTTCCTTGCATAAATCCAATATTGCTGTTCTCCCCCACGAATCAGAGCACCTTCAAATAAAATTTGCAGTCCCGCATCTTGAACCAATTTTAGGGTTTTTTTAGGAGAATGGTTACTCCAAAACATTGGTGAGCCGAAAAAGTTACTAAATCCTTCGGAACCAGAGGTTCCGGAATTGATCAGTAGAGTACCACCCGATTTTAATATTCGAGTAAATTTCTTGAAGACTTCCCCGTGAAATCTTCTTGGAATATGGAATAGAGTAAATACGGAAATTATCCCATCAAAGTATTTTTCAGGAAATACTGTATCAACATCAAGAATATTCATCTTTCTCAGTTCAGCTTCAGGCACATTCTTTTTTGCTAATTTCAGCATAGTATCACTAATATCGATACCAATCACTTGCATACCTGCATCTAGGAAATATCGAGACGAAGGTACCCCACTTCCAACTCCCGCATCAAGGATTTTGCCTTTTTCCGGTAAATATTCCACAAATTTCTGTAACAAATCATTAAATTTATCCGTAATCCGCCAATCTTCATAATTCTCCGCCATCACATTATAAGAATTAGCAACTATATTCATTATTTCGTATTCGCTCATTTTCATTATTACGGACAAGGACAACAAAAACATAATAGTTCGGACTTCGAAAAATAACCATAGGTGTTAGTCCAACTTAATTTTATTAATTTACACACATCGGGAATCTATAAAATAAAAAAAAATTTAGAATTTTGGTAATTCTATTTAAGTTTCAAGTTGAATTTCTTCAAGGGTTTTGCCTTTGGGTTCATATTTGAGGATTAAAAGTGCAATCAATGGAAGTAAGGCAATAGCTGCTGCAATGAGATAATTCAACCGGTATGCCGAGAGTGCTTCGGGAGTAGCTGCTGCAGGTACAATTAATGCTGTGAGAATTGGTCCCACCACATATCCTACTCGAGATAAAGTTAAAGAGAACCCAACAGCAGTTGCTCGTATTTTAGTTTCAAACATTTCGGAGATATACACTAATAAAAAGCCCAAGAACATACTCATAAAGAAATATACGAACACTAAGAATCCTAATCCAAAAACTGCCATAAATACATAACTAATCGCTGCTCCTGCACTACTGAACAGGAAAGAGCCTATTCTTCCTATTTTATCCAAGACAAATCCAACCGTTAATGCACCTAGTATCGTCGAAAGCCCTGCAAAGGTGTAAATAGTATCAAATTTCTCAGGATCGAATTCTAGAACTTGTAAGTAGAAAATTTGCACTGTACCTGTGGCCATCTTAAATGCAACATTCCAACAAATGTAGATCAAACCAGTTACTAAGACATAACCCCATTCTTTTGCTTTAAATGTCGTTAAACTACGCCAAAAATCCCCAATTGAGCGCTTATATTCATCTCGGTGAGTTCTCCAGCGATGAGTCTCTTTCATGGGGATCCATAATAATATTAGAACCAATCCAAAAATTCCCATGAATCCATAACTCCATTGCCACCCAAAACTGTCTATTATTTTTGGACCCAATAGAGCATATAGTGGAATTAGTCCGATTAAAAATGCTAGACTCCCGTTTCTTCCTCGTCTATGCGCAGGACTTTCCTCAGCAACAGGGATTGTCCACATATTCACATTAGTTGCGAGAATTACTATAGCATAAAGCACCATGAATAACCACAAATTCAATGTACCTAGTAGACCAATAAGTACTGCAGCACCACCCATCAAAATCAGTAAAATTAAGATTCCAATCTTTCTACCCCATGCATCTGCGAAATACGAGATCACAAATACAAGGAAAGCTACTGCTCCAAAAATTCCTTGGAGGTAAAAGAAATAATTGTCTGCGATTCCAAAATGGGCTATAATCTCTGGTATCGCATTAGTTTCGATTAAACTAAGGTATTGATCAACCAAAGCAACCAAACCCATTAGCACAACCAAATAAAAAATATACCCTCTGGATCTAACACGTTCTTCCGACATGATGTATCACATCTCTTCGTATATAGACTTTAGAGTATAAAATACTATCTCGTTCCCCCGAATGAATGCAATGGGGATGAAAAATAGGGACTTAGTTTTCACTACATATAATGAGATTTTCAACTTTTTGATTAGTCAACATCTATCCCGTGATGTCTAAAAATTTTTCATTAGGTGTACAGAGGGTATATAGTACGAACTTCTGTTAATTTGGTACTGATATAGATGCCTCATGCTACGCATTCGGCTTTTGTTTTAGATCGGCTACCCTCCCAAGAGTCCGCACCAAGGACTAACCTATTCTACATCTGATCGGGGTATTTAAATGAACCAAGATGTGTTACAAATCGTGTTACTTATCCATCGCTTCGCTTGGATAGGCTTGCCTATCCATCCTAATGTAAAATCACATTTTGATTCCGATTTATACGTACCACGCTATTCTATGATGGTTTTAAGTAAATGGGTTAGTATATTGCACAGAAATACCCACATAGATGTTGATTAGTCAAATTTGTTACTATGGCATTCTATCATCAAACTACGCTGAAAGCCTATTCCGTTATCCTACAAATGATTTCATAGGTTTTTTGCGTAGTTACGTCTAAAATCCATGAAATGCGTATATTGAGTAACTCATAGGGTGGTTTGACAGTTATCCCAATTTCATAACGTAGATGTGTGGTAAACATTTGTATAGGCAATTACTTGCACGACCCTGCCTTAATAAGCGTTTAAATGGCTAGATAGATGTTGACTAAATAAAATCTGGGAATTAAAAAAACCAATTCTTATATTTACCTTAATCCTGATGGAAAATTTTGTTTACTGTGAGTGTGAAAAAGAAGAACAGATTATTCTTCATCACCTGTATCAGTTTCTACGATTTCTTTGATCTTAAAACGATTCACTAATTCCTTTTTACTTTTTCCATTTGATGCTAGTATAACCAGTCCCTCGTGATCTTGTATCCTTTCTAATATCCATGCAGTATCAGCATTCTCATACCTATCATGAGCGTCTTCAATTTCCGTTCGTTTTCCAAATAGAGCATCCGCTTCATCAAATAATAGAATCCAATCTTTTCGTTCAGCTTTTGAAAATGCTTTTTTTAAACTTTTCTCGGTTTGTCCAACATATTTACTGATAACAGTAGCTAAATCTATTCGACAAAAGGGTGAACGGAGTCGGTTCTCCAAATAGGCTATGCCCTTCTCCCGTTTTGAAGGCGTACCCACAAGAAGAATACGTTTGGGAATAGTTTCTTTTTGTAGAATCGTGTTTATTTTTGCTTTTAGACTAGAGCTAGGGGTGTGTTTTTGGTGAAGTTTGCGGTTATTCGTTGATCGTATTCTCTCTGCAAATTTTCTGGATTTCATATTATCAGATTTCCCCAAGGCAATTTAAATTTCAGCAATAATATGCTATTAAATACTCAAAGATGCCAATTTTCTTCAACAAAGGCATGAAATAGTCTCAGGACCTTTGGAAGCGCTGCTGGGAAAAACCTAGATGACCAGAACAAGATGCTTCATCGGTTAATGCTCAAAATAGAAGTTTGTATTTATCCGAAAATGGAACAAAATTAATGAATACTCCTCAAAATATCTGGTGTATACCAACAGTAGAGGATCTTGTACTATCTCAGTGTTTATATGGAGTACAAGTTGGGGGAATAAGGGATTACGAACCCCACTCAGCGTATTACGAAAACACATCTGATATAGAAACCCCCTTATTGGATCCACATTTAAAAGTGATCTATTAATGGACCGGAACAGAGGTATCCACATCCTTAGCTTATATGATCACCTATAGCAGTAAAGTTTATGAGAGAGACAAACGAAATGCGTATCATTATTTGAGTTTTCGAGCAGTAAAAGCCTATAATTACATTTATTCCGATCTAAAAAATTAGAAAAATGAGGGAATAAAAAAAGGATTTACCCAAGTGAATTAAAAATTCTCATATTCTTTTCCAATAAGGAGACCAAAATGAGAAACTCATTTACTTACACCGATAAATTGTATGATATAGTAACCACTACAAATCGTATGTAAACTAGTTAATTTACTTAATAAAACAGCAAGAATTATATTTTTAATTACGTAGAAATCGTGACGTATTTATCTAAAAAGTTGCATTCCTGAATGGAATCTAATGATGTTTCAATCTACGCCCAGATTTAATTAGAAGTGCTCTATTGTTTTTAACTCTTTGCTGGTAGGGTGCCCGTCGATTATTGCTTGTTTTTCTTCCGTAACTAGGTCGCGATTTGGTGCTCCAGTTATAACGTCTTAATCGTGCAGATTCTCCAAAACCACAAGCCGCACATACTTTCTTCTTCTTATGATAAGAGTGTCGACCACATCTTCTACAGCGGATATGATTTCCTTCTTTATTGTGTCGACCAAAAGCTCGAGTTCCTTTTCCCATGAATAATCACTAAGGTTCTATTGTGTGTGTTCGATATTACGCATATCATTTATTTTTTTCCATTTCAAAATTCGATTTCCTCATCATCATTTACCACAATTCGTGTACCAGAAGTCTCTAGGTAAATAATTGAATCCCCACGCAAAATAATTGTGGTATATTCTCGTTCACTTGTGGTACCATCCCGAAGTTTTGTAATCTCTACAGCATTTTCGATAATAAGATTCAAATGCATATCGAACATTCTCAAGATTCCCTTAATGAAATGATTGCGAATTTTAATTGCGACCAAAATAGGTTTTCCGAGAGATTTAACAAGTTGAGATGGTACCGGTCGAACTTGATTATCTTGTCGTTGTGGTTGATTACGGGACATTACATGGGAATAACCACACATAGAATAAAAAAATTGTCTTCATTAAAACGCAAAAGAGGTTATAACATCCATAGGTCTAAGGAGGTTAAAAGTCAATCAAATCATTAAGGAAATAAAGAGCCATTTTTCCATAGGAATTTAGAAAATACTGGTACTTAACTTAACATCCATAAGCTTTAATTTTAATAGTTTTAAGTACCATTAAGCGAAAATGGGTCTAGCGAATAAAACCGATAGAGATCGATATTCTATAGGAACTTATATTTCGATTTCGTTTAAATTTGATCACTGAATTTTTTCTCGCTGCATTCGGTACAAGGGTATTTGATTACTACGAGAATGAAATTGGCCTGCAATCCATTTGGATTTCTGCAGCTTTCATGGTGTATGCAATCTGGAATATGTTTAATGATCCGATCATAGGGTATATTTCCGACAAACCTCGGCGATGGTGGCCTAAATGGGGTAAACGACGACCTTGGATCATGGCTTCTATAATTCCTTGGGGATTGACCTTCCTTTTATTATTCACTGTTCCCAATTTTAATCCAACTACCTCTGGCGGAGCAGTATCTTTATTTATGTGGCTCGTTGTAACCAGTATTGTATATGATACATTTTTTTCCATATTCGGGACCAATTTTAATGGTCTGCTCCCCGAGAAATTCCGTACAGATGCGGAAAGAAGGCGACAAGCTTCTATTGGTATCGCATTCAGCACCGTAGGAATGGTTTTGGGGACTACTTTGCCAGGTTTATTTGGATCCTATCAAAATCAGTATTCATGGATACTAGGTGCGGCTGCTATTTCAGTTGTGGGAATCGCATTTGGAATGCTAATGGGACCGGGTACCAAAGAACCTCCCGACATGATAGAACGCGCAGAATTTTGCGTGGAAGAAGAAATTGAACATGAAAAATGCAAAAATGAAAAATCCCCTTTTTTTGATACATTGCGGAAAATTCTACGAGATAAAAATTACGTTGCCTATCTGATTTTAATCGTGTGCTACCAATGTTTAGTTTTACTGATGGTTGGAACTATTCCATATTTAAATCGTTTTATTTTGAAACCTGCTCCTGTAGAACCTGAATCTCTATTATTTGTTCCACCTATCATCGTTGGACTACTTTCTATTCCTTTTTGGCATTGGATTACGAAAAAAATCGGAAATGCTAAAATGGTTATTTTGGGTGGCACTCTAATAATTTGCTCGGGATTACCATTCCTATTCATTTCAAATACTATAACAATAATCGTTTTTATTTCAATTATGGGGTTGGGACAAATCGCTTTTGGATTACAACTTATGCCTATTCTCGCCGAAGTTGTGGATGAATTAGTTGTAAAAATCGGAAAAAGACAAGAGGGTCTTGTAATTGGAGTTCGCACATTCTTTGCACGATTTGGTTTAATTATTCAAGCAATTACATTCGGATTAATTCATATACTTACTGGATTTGAACCAGCTAGTACGACTCAAGATCCTCTAGCTCTTATTGGATTAAGGATTCAGCTTGCTTTAGTCCCAACTATTATTATGACTATCGGTATCTTGTTATTTTGGCGAATGTACGACATCGATCCCACAAAAAAAAAAACAATTCAACGAAGATTAGCCAAATTAAAACTATAAATAATTTATTTAGCATATTTCGTCTTGAATTACTTAGTGGTAAAATTGCTTACGGATTTAATTGACGGAGCCAGAGAGGTATTTCGTTTTCGTGAGTTACTTTCTGACGTTGTTATGGCTACAATAGATACTCCGGACTATATTCTTGATAAAGTCTTCTTAATTTATGAAGATTTTGTCGAATTAGTCGAAACTATGCGTCCCATAACTCCTGGTGATGTCACTAAATTTGTGAATGCTGAATTATTAAAATATTCTGACCAGCCCTTCTTCCCCGTTTTAGGTGGGCTGTACGTGAATGCTTTGCTTAATAAATTATTTCAATCGTATGATTCCTTAGAAATTGATTTAACAGATTTTTGTGGATCTATTTTGGAAAATGCAGAAAATGAGTCTAAAATTGCGGATGATTCGGATTATTACGAATATGTAGGTTTCTCATTAGATTTCATTGGATACCTTCTACCGGACAAAAAAAAATTAGTGATTCATGGCGCAGTAGGTGATTTTGCTGGAGCTTTAATGGGAGAAAACGCTGTTTTTGAGTTGTATGGCTTACATGGTAGGTACGCTGCGTATGAAAAGCATCCTAGTGCACAATTTTCTGTAGAAGGGTGAAATTTCGGTAGTGGAGTTAAATTATTCTATATTGCATCCTGTTCCACTACGGGATGATGGTTCTTAATAAAATGAGCATCTATTTTTATTAATGTTATCCATGGCACTTTGTCAAAGTAAAAGGGGGAATTAACAAAGAAAAAGAAATTATTTCTGAGATTTTGCGAATAGTTTCACATACCAAGCAGGGTTAGTGTATCCTATGTATGCTGTGATTCCTGCTATTGCAACTAAACTCCAAAGGATATAGAACGCGATCCCTTGACCTTGTCCTGTGACTTCGAATTCAATCACATCAGCAACTATAGCTACCCACACTAAGGTTGTGATAAATGAATGTATAAAAAGAGCAAACAATGTGGGTTTTATATCTGGTTCCGCTCGTTTGAAAATCCTATAGGATTGAACTGTAAAAGGAATATACAACATAAGAGAGTGAATGAGTAATACTCCCGCAGTTGCTAATTCCCAGATATCTACGCTCAAAGGATAAAATGCGACTCCGATTCCTATAGCGGCAACAATATATACTGTAATAGAGAATCCGATTCGCTCCTTACCTGCACTGGTTTCATAAATTTCAGTATAAAATCGGTAGTAGATAATATTAGCTATAAACACAATCACTTTAAATAATTGATCTTGACGCAAAAACTGATATATATATTCACTTGGAATTACTCCAGTCAAGGGTTCAAAAGGTAAGGCGAATACATATTTCGATAATGCTGTTGCAACGACCGCAAGGAAGTAAAGAAAAAAATATGCGGTCAATTTTTTCATTAATCCTGTTTTTTTTTGTATGGAACGGATTAAGAATAATAATGTAACAATGAGCAATAAAATTCCTATCACATCCCGAAAAATAGAACCTATTCGTGTAATAGCGGCTACACTTTCTGGTGGTAACATTTTTATATACTCCAATTAGGTTTAGTATTCATGCCAATTTGTTAATAAAGAAGTATACTGTTTTCTTATTTAATGTTTTCACCTTTAGAACCCGTTAAATAATAGATCATTTAAAAGTTTTTGAAAATTCCCAAATTTCATCGCCTATGGCATGAATACTCTTCAGAACTTTTCCCTTCTTCATTTTTTGCATAGATTGCGCATCAAACAGAGCAATTGCAACTGCCAGTGTTCTTCCATGAAGTTCTTCTTGGACTTTTATGATGTCTCCTTTTTGTATTGAGGAATCTATCTCTCTAATACCAGGTCGCATAATATCTGCCCCATTTGCAACAAATGGTATAGCACCTTTATCTACGGTCACAGATTTCACATGAAATGGGAGATTTGGATCGAGCAGTAAAGTTAAACAAGGAACATATCGATCTTCTGTGATCCAAAAACTCAATACATTGTTGATTACGATAAGTTCATCTCGATCTAGTTTCAGAATTTCTACCTTGGGTTTATCGGTGAATAATTTATCGATATTTTTTTCATCATATAATTCTGCAAGTTTTTGCTGTAATTCTTTAATATCGGTCGATTTCAACATGTGTCTTTGTCTTATTTTCATTTTCAAGCTTATATGGAATCCATGGGTTAAGTAAGTGCGGATCGTCGATGTAGACCTTCAATTCCAATCATTTTTTTTTTGAAATACGTGTTTTTAATAAGTTTAAACTATAAATATAATTCCTATAAAGGGAATAGATATGAATAGAGTGAGGATTCTGCAAAATGCGTATTATGAAAATCAAAAATCAAATTCTTAGGAAAATTATCCTTGCAACACTGGTATTGTTTCCCGTAGCATTCGGAGGTTTGTATATTGGGTTCTATTTGGGAATTATGGTACCAGATTTAACAAGTTATATGGAAATTCCTCCAGATACAAGCGATTTTTACAATTTGGAAGATATTAATATTACAAGATTGGAAGAGATCGGCACTGAGTTCGAGCATTTACAGGAACAGCATTTACCGATTAACCTATCTCAAACTATTACGTTCAATGCAAATACTGGGGAGGTTCTTTCTTATCATGGAACAGATAATGGAGCTTTACACACGGCGGAGAATCTAGTTGCATCATGCTTACGATATGCTTCTCTTTCCCCTGGTCCTGAAAAAGACTATTCACTTTTTTTGATACGGAAAATGGTGGACGCAATGAGACTGTTGATAGAGGTTCCAAATGGTGGATTAGGTCCAGAATTTCCAGGAACCATCGTTGCACGTTTCTATGCTCCTCCTGAAAAATGGAATGATGGAAATTATACATGGATTTTTGATGATTATTTCCGCCATTTTAACGGGACGAATGGAAAGTTAATTCATGAATCTGGCACAGATTATTCTCAGTGGAGAATGAGACTCTATACCAGTAAAGATGAATTAGCAGGATACTTTGGGGCTTTAGCCGCATTATTAGCCTTAGTTGATGTTCCGGATGTTCAGGAAATAACTAAATTAATCATTCTTCAACTAATGGAGGGCATGCTGAGTAGTTTCTGGCAGGAAATGACAGGAGATGGTAAACCAAACGGAGTACACTTCCAACCACCCTCAAGTTCTGCATGGAAACTCCTATTAACGAGAATGGCAATTATTGCTGATCCAGAGAATGCTCGTTATCAACAATTATTTCATTATTACTTAGCAAAAGAACGTAAAGTAGATAATGTAATGTTTGTAGGAAAGATGGACAACATCGATAATTATTATTCCCATTACTTTAATTCATTTGTTCTTCTCGGACTGTTTCTTGTAGAAAATAACCAAGAAATACTGGATCTCTATTTTAAGAATTTCCAAGAAAAAACATATCAAAATTATCGAGGGCATCGGAATGCCGTATTAAATACGCTGTATTTAGTTGCAGCAAGTAAATCTGGGAGGAAAACCATATTTGATGTTGAATCCATACGTTGGGATGTTTTAGATCAGCTTTGGAGATTCAATGTCCATAATTTGGTACCATTTGATACGACTTTTGGGGGAACAAATCAGACCATCAGTCGAACCTCATTGGATGCTGAATGGATAATAGTCGATCCGAATATAGCGAAATGGAAAAATTTTGTGGATAATACATGGTTTGGTGGCTTATACAAGTGGTTAACTTATGGCATTCAAGATGCGGTTTTCGAGCAGAGATTCTTGAAGCCAGCAGTGATTGGCATGCTAAGACCAACAGAAACGGTCTGGAATAAAAATCCATATCGAGAAGATGGGGAGCATGTATACAATACATCGAGTACAATAACCCAATTCGCAGGAGCATCATTCACATTGCCATTTTATATGTTAAAATATTGTGGATATTTGGAGGTGAGCTAATTGGCGAACACCACGATAAATTCAAAGGAAAGCGCTTTAAAATTATCCTATAGGAGATACAAGGGGGAAATTGAACACTCGATGAAATTTTTATCAATTCCATGGAGTTATCTCGTCACCGGTATCATGTTTTTCACGGTTGGATTACTCGATTTCTTTTTCCTCGGACATTTAATAGGTCACATCAATGAAGAAATTATTGGAGAATACCTGGGACAAGGAATTGCAGTCTATTTGGGTGGAGTGAGTTTCTTTTATACGATAGGACTTTTGCCACTCATTACAGGATTTATAATAATACTATATTGCCTTTATGCTACCAAACAAGTAATTTTATCTCGAACTACTGATAATTATGTTTTTCAAGAGCGACGATTACTATTTCCAATGATTACTCACATCAATCGTAGTTCTGTACGTAAAATACACTATACAAATAAAGGACTGAGATTGCGCCATTTGTGGGTACTTATTTTTATCCCTATGGGAATTCGCATCCTACAATTTGGGATTCCTCTGTTTGGAGAACATCTCGCACACGATGAAATTCTCCCAACGATGATGGTTTTATCAGGAAGTATCGATATTTTAGGCGCATTAATCATGTTAATGATTCCGACTCGCTCGTTAACTATCCAAACGAATCAGAAACTTCATGCCATTAATTTCCTACCAATTTCACAGGTTAGAGTTATTCCGGAGTTATACCAATTAGAAACTGGGGTAATAAAATCTCAAGTAGATCCTATCCAGTTATTTGGAGGATTGGGATTGGTTATTATATCGCTTGTTGGTTTGTTTATGGAAGCTATTTGGGGAACGGATCTTTCCATGGTTGGAATTACCTATGGACTCTATTTGTTGATGAAAATTTTACAATCAAATGGAAAGAATGTATATTTTTCAATGCAATGTCCCGAAGAAACGTCGAAAGACAATATACATTTAAGGGAGTTATCGTTTATTGATATTGTAGGAATTGGATTACTTGTATATCTTTCAACACTGGAATTTATTTGGGCTTGGATTTATTTTGTTGATTTTAATGGACTTATATTAATTGATTTGCTGATTACCACTGTTTTCTGGTTTGGAATGATGTTTTGGATTTTCATTTATCTATTCATCCCAAAAATTACGAAATTATCTCTGAATTTCATGAAATCATTATGGAAATCTGATAAATCAATTCGAAATAATATAATTTTAAGAATACTGGTCATACTTGCAGCGATCATAATTGTGATCATAGTAATTTAGGTTCTCATTTTTTCCCTAAATCCAGATCCAATAATCTCATTTTTTTCTTAAAACTATGAAGCTTTGGAGTAATGTTATTAAGAGTGAATATGATAAGAATGACTATGAAAACGGTAACACGTGAATACATTTGTGATGCGTGTGGCCAACAGCATAAGGTTCAATTACCCGAAGACCTTGCCTCAAGGCATACGCAATTCCCGTTTGCCTATTTCTATCTCCACGGTGACGCAAAAGACGTACTTTCTACACTATATTTGGATGCAGATTTGAAAATTAGAGGTGCAGAGACTCAAAGATTGGAAACTGACCTCGATGACATCTTCTCCAAAGGTCAAATGCTCTCAATTGTTCAGAATTTAATGAATGAGATAGAACGTTGGAGAAGGGATTATGAAGATCTAAAGAAGAAATATGACGAAGTAATTAAATAATATCACCAAAAGGTGGATAGAAAAATCTTAATTTTAATATCGTCTTTTCTTCATGGGTAACTAATTTGTTAGATATTAAGCTCTTTCGGGAACAGGCCGACTTGGTGAGAGAATCGGAACGTAAACGATTCCGTAATGTCGAAAATGTGAATACTGTAATTTGTTTGGATATAGAGTGGCGTGAAAGCTTACAAAGGATTCAGGAATTGCGTCAGAAACGAAATTCACTCACTAAAGAGATCTCCAAATGTTATAAACAATTACAAAAACTAGCATCTGAAGATGAAAAGAAGAAACTCGAAGAGAAAGCTGAACAGTTGAAATTGGATTCTAAAAAAATAGGAAATGCTATTACAGAGGAAGAACCTAAGACTAAAGAACTGCTACAGCAAAGAGATGAATATCGATACCGTGTTGGAAATATTTTAGATAATAAAGTACCAATTGCAGATGACGAAACTGGAAATTTAATTATTCGGAAATATGGCAGGAAAAAGAACTTTCCGTTTGATATACGTAATCATGTAGATCTTATGGAATTAATTGGAGGAGTAAATACCAAAAAAGCTTCAGAAATTGCGGGAAATAGATTTTACTATTTGCAGAATGAACTTGTCAAGCTTAATATAGCTCTGATCAATTTTGCCTTGGATCATTTAATCTCTGAAGGATATTCACCCATGTGGACCCCGTTTTTTGTACGACATGAGGTGATCAAAGAAGCTGCTGAACTTGCAGATTTTGAAGAACAACTATATAAAATCCAAGATGAGGACCTTTACTTGATAGCCACCTCGGAGCAAACCTTAGCTGCACTACATCGTAACGAAATAATAGACGAGAAACTATTACCGATTAAATATGCAGGAGTATCTTCGTGTTTTCGTCGTGAAACGGGAAGTCATGGAAAAGATACCCTTGGCATCTTTCGCGTACATCAATTTGAGAAGGTAGAACAATACGTTTATTGCAAGCCTGAAGATTCTCCTCAATTGCACGAGGAAATGATAGGAATCACCGAAAAGATCTTTAAAGATCTCCGAATTCCTTATCGCATTGTTAACATTGCATCAGGAGAGTTAAATGACAACGCTTCAATCAAGTATGATTTAGAAGCTTGGTTCCCAGCTTCTCAAGCTTATCGAGAGCTTGTGTCCGCTACGAATTGCCGAGATTATCAAGCTCGAAAATTAAACGCGCGATTTGGAACGCTTGGAGACCCGGATACCTACGAAGTTGTGCACACTTTAAATGCTACAGCGATTGCAACCGAGCGTTTTATGTGTTGCTTGGTAGAGAATCACCAACAAGAGGATGGTTCAATTATAATCCCAAAAGCTTTAAAGCCCTACATGGGTGGAATTGATTTAATTCCCGCTCGAAATAACGCTTAAATTCCTATTTGACACATATTGATACCATATTTTTATTTTTGAAGGTTTGATTGAGATGGACACGGGAAATGATTACCGCATTCTTGTTATCGAAGATGCAATTAAGCGATTGAGTGAAATTTTCAGACTTAAGAAATTTAAGTTCCAATTTAAACACTATAGAGAGGCACACGATTTATTGGAACAATCGACTCATGTACTTCAATCTGTAAAATATTGTTATTTAGAACCCGATGCAATTGTTAATCTGCCAGAATTCCAAGAATTTCTGCAAAAGACCCAAAAGATTGAATATATGATAATGGAAGAAATGAAAGCAGCAAGTTATAAACCAGACAATCCCAAAGACTTATTGGTAATCAAGGAAGTAGAATATGTTCTTAGCATATTTCGGGATTTTACCCGAAGAATTCAATTAATACCCGAAGCGGGAAATGCTGTAGACACATTTTCGGTGGAAGTAACCAGAGTGGACAAACATCCAGGGTTCGATAAATTATATATATGCCGCACAACGGACACAAAAAAAATTTGGAATATTGTAACAAATATCGCAGATATTAAGAAGGATGCGAAATATCCTGTCGTGCATTTACCCCCTACCATGTTTGAAGATGTAGTAAGTGAGGCAATGTTCGTATCAGATCAGCCTATATTAGATGAACCAGGGACCTTGTTAACGTTGACTGGACCAATATTAAACAATGTAAACAGCCAAGTTTATGTATTATTAAAAAAATAACAGATTTGGGGGTTGATTTTCTTATTCTATTACACCATCTAGATATTTACAACAATGAAATATAATAGATGTCTTTGAGAAAAGAATGGTGGACAATGAGGGATTTGAACCCTCGACCTCTACCAATTTGTATTTAGGATGATAAAATCAACCGAAAACTTGCCAAGGTAGCGATCTTCCAACTGATCTAATTGCCCATATTTTTGAAAGAAACAAATCAAAATATAAGCGATTTGTATTAAATTTTTTTCCTCCATTGCATCAACTTCAAAAAAATGATGGGTCTGAATTCCTCAATTCTAAATCAGAATCTATTTTAATAATTTCAAACGATAAGAATCCTTATGAAATCCAAAATCCACAAAATCGGTAGTATTTTCATTTTTCTACCATTAATGATCCTTGTTGGATCGGATGCCGCTCTTGTCTTGGTAAATCAAGTACCAATTATGGTAGAATTCGGAATTACAAATAATTTTACCCTAATTGGAGCAATTATAGCGGTCTCACTAGTGTCTCACGCCATTTGCATGCCGATCTTTGGGTACTTAGCAGACAAATATCAACGCAAATGGATTTTGATATCAGGTGCGGGAGTATGGGCACTCGCAGAATTTGCAGTTTATTATTCCCCACGTAACATTTACATCTTTATGATGTTCAGGATCATTGGCAGTGGAGCAGCAGCATCCCAAGCACCTGTTACAATGAGTTTACTTTCCGATATTTTTTCCTCTGAAAAACGGGGAAATTCTTTCGCATGGTGGGGTCTGGCAACAACGATCGGAAGTTTAGGAGGAGGATTAATTGGAACTGCATTTAATCCCATATTCGATGATACAACCTATAAAACACTGGAAACACTCGCTGAGAAAATAGCATATATTGAAACTTCTTTTTCTATGAGTGATATCGTTAAATGGCGTATTCCATTCCTTATTATGGCTGCAGGTGGAATATTTTTTACTATTCTGATTTTTTTCGTCAAGGAACCTAAGAGAGGTAGCTCAGAGAAGGAATTGGAACAAGTATTAGCAGATGAAAATGTGGATTACTCAAAGAGTTACAGGATTAAATTAGAGGATTTACGCTATATTTATACTCGAAAATCGAATTTTTGGTTAATCATTAATTGGGTAGATACTGTTACAAGCGGAATTGTTACGAGTTTTCTCATTACGTGGATCACACTTGAAGTAGGATTGTCTTTTGAAGCTGAAAATCTCTTGATCGCAATCCCGTATTTGCTGATATTAGTAGGATTTATGTTATTCGGTCAATTTTATTTCTCAAAACGTGGGGATAAGATGGTTCAAAAAGGAGATCGATCAGGTCGTGTAAAAATGGCCATCTTATGTGGTGTTGCAAACATCCCCGCATTACTCTTAGGATTTATATTTTATCCGAATTTTGTTAATAAAACTTTCTTTCGTGGAGCAGTGGATTTATCAGCCAACCCATGGTTGTTTTATACAATTTTAATCATTATGGCTATAATACTCGGAATAGGTTTTGCATTCGTTATGGGGATCGCCCCAAATTGGTATTCAAGTATGTTAGATGTTAATCTTCCCGAACACAGGGGGACTATGATAGCTACTGCCGCATTTCTTGACTCAATTGGTCGTGCAATTGGTTCATGGTTTGGTGGTTTTATGATTGATTTCTTTACTCGTCAAGGAAGTCCCCTCCCCATCTCGGATACGATTGTGTTTTCTACCTTAACGTTTGGGATCGTCAGCGCGTTACTATGGTTACCGATCTATAAACATAGTAAAAAGGATTTCAATGAAATCGCATACATATTGGAAAATAGAGCCAGGAAGCTTAAAAAACAAAAAGAATAGAACCGACATTATTTGTATTCATGCGATTTGAACATAAAGGTACAATATCTCACCCAACTGGAATCAGTATTAAAAATTATTATTCAAATACCTATAAATGACTCAGAATTCTAGTTATATGATTTTTTTTTATAGAGAGTGAAAAAAATGAAAGAATTTAGTAAAGAAAACTTAACAACCCTTCCCGCTAAAGATTGTAAATTAGTTGTTGAATCTGGGAAGCTTGATTTGGTTAAAAATAAACATCCGGTTCTAATTGTAGGGTTTCTTGGAAGTGGACTCGTTGGTAACATAGTGGTAAGCGAGTTTATAAAGCAACTTGAAATGGAGCAAATAGGCTTTGTGACGACGAATGACCTCCCCCCTATAGCAATTTTCTATGATGGCATATTAAAGCATCCATTCCGATTATACTACTCCAGTGAAAAAAATATTGTAGTCGCACAATGTGAAGTCCCTTTTAATAAAAGTGCTACCTATCAAGATCTAGCAAGATTATTATCAGGGTGGGCATTAGAAATTGGAATTGTTGAAGTATGTGCAATTCAAGGTTTAACGGGGTCTTCCAGTTCTTTTCCTCCCGAAAATCCTCCGGTGTATGTTGCAGCGGAAAAAGAGATTTTAGAACGACTGAAAAAAGAGAGTGATGTTGAAATTTTACCTCGTGGCTTGGTATTAGGTCCCGAAGCAGCTATTTTGAACGAGGGATTAAGTAATAGGTTGAATTGTTATGCACTGCTGGTTCCTGTTACCGCACAAATTCCTAATCCCGAGGGTGCTTCAGCGGTTATAAACGAATTGAATCAAATCTATGACCTATCCATCGATACAAGTAAACTTATGGAAGATGCGCACAGGATTCGCAAAAAACTGAAGGAATTATCAGAAAAAACGCAACAACAACATGCACAAATGTCAGAATTATCGAACCTTAACCCCTCAGAGAGAATATATATGTAAATTCGATTCAAAAATAGATGATGTTAAAAACTACACCCGGGTGTTCAATTAGTTTTTTACCTTATTATATAATCAACACCTGTTCGATCCTTTTAAACGATTAGGTAAGCACCTTAACTGAAAACTATCAAAAAACTCTACCGAACATATAAATCAGAATCGAATTACGATCTTACATCACGGTAGATAGGCATAACAAAAGGCAACAAAAAAGTAACGCCTCTGATCTTGGAAATTGTACACTACATAGAATTCACCAGTTTTAGAAATAAACAGTGTTCCAGCAATATCTAACAAATCAAATTCTCTTTTTTTTACTTCTTTTTTTTCTTTCATTATAAATAAGTAAACTAATAACAATTAGAGTTATTGAGCCAAAAATAATAAATGGTACCCACTCGATTAATGTACGGTTTTCAAGTGGGAATATATACAATGCAGGAGGAAATCTAACTAAGGTAACATGCATATATTTATCCCATATTATAAAAAAAAATGCTTCTAAGCTAAGAAAAATCAAGCTTCCTGAACTAAGAACCAATATTCTGCGTGTGAAATATCTCTTTTTTGCTTTCGCATCTAGATTATTCTTGATTCTTCGCTTATTGAGAGAAAATGGAATGAAAAAACCGGTTTTTTGAATATACATCCAATATTCATTCCCAAATTTCTGAAACATTACAGATTCTTCATGAATTGATTTTAATGAGGTGAATACATAAAAAAGAATCCATGAGAGTAAATCACCTGATCTAATACCGATATCAAATACAAATGGAATATATAAAGAGAAGGATAGGAAGATAAGAAGAATCCCCAGATTTTGAGGATGGCGAATATATTTATACATTCGATTCTGAACTATTGACGGTTCTTTGTTACTTTTTCTTGCAATGCCCATCGTGAATAGAGAGTCAATAAAAAAATACAACCCAAGTAGTAGTAAAATACCCTCTATTACGAGTAAGAGTACCGGTAAAGGTGAAACATAAGCATAGTAATTAACTATATCAATATGGGGGTAAAGAAAAACTATATATGATAGATAGATAAACAAACCGAATGCAACAAACATGGGTGCGAGAATACTAGCAATTATAGGAATAAAACTAAAAACTCGACCAAAAATCAATATAATTCTCTGTCGTCTTAGTCGGTTTTTTTTTAGGTTTATCTTTGAGAGAATCTTTTTCATGATTTACATTTCTCGTTTTATCTTAACGATAATGTAATTATTCATATTTTTAAACATTAATGGTGATTGAAAATTTTCAACAATAAATCGTAAATGAAAAAAACACAAAAAGAAAGAAAATTAAGAGGGGGCAGACTGAACCTTTCCTAGTTTAGTTATTAATTCTCACACCTACCCCCGATACCCCCACAAAGGTTGTAGTTTTGTATGTATTTGTTACATTGGTGAGGCATGCCCCATTACTTGTTGGTTCTGGTTTACCTAGTGCTTGTAGGATATTACTTATAGCATCCCACACAATGCATACCTCTCGCATTTATTGTTGTTTGTGTAAGTATATTTGGTTCCTTTATCTCACAACTCGCTTCTTCCATTTTTCATGAATGAAGTGTTGTTGGTTATCAATTTCATGAATCAAGGCTCCACAGCGGACACAGATCAAACCCGTATCTACTCAAAGCCTGAACCCATATGCATAAGAAAATGTGTGAAATTTATATAATCAACACCTTTTCTACCCTTTTGAACGATTAGGTAAGCACCTTAACTGAAAACTATCAAAAAAGTCTACCGAACATATAAATCAGAGTCAAATCACGACCTTAAATCACGATGGATAGGCGTAATAAAAGGCAACAAAAAGATTACAATTCCCCTTTTACTTACCTACCTGATCAACTTAAAGAACTAAAGTTCTTGGTGCGGGAACGTGGTCCAATTGGAAGAACTAAAACTGAATGCGTAGCATGAGGTAGATAGAATAGGTGTTCTATTGAATACCTCGGTAGAACTTGTTGATTTTACTCCAAATTGACAGCAGTTCTTACTATATACTCTCTGTTCACGTATTCGATAGGATAAGTTGGATATCACAGTATGGAATTTAACTGCTCTATAAAAAAATTCTGAATAATTAAAATATCCAAATATAGAAAAGGAATAAAAAAAGTAGAATCAAACTATATAGTAGAAAAAAAATATGAAAATATTAGTTACGGGTGGGAATGGATTTTTAGGAACAAATATCGTTCATGCATTGTTGGAGAACATTGCTGGATATGATGTCCGTGCATTTGGATTACCAAACCATCCCACAAAATATATTCAGAATGATAGAGTGGAGATTGTTTTTGGAAATGTACTAAATCCTTCCGATGTAGACCGTGCTGTAAAAGGAGTAGAATATGTTATTCATTCTGCGGGAGATACTAGCTTCTGGCAAAAAAACTTCAAAATACAAAGGCAGGTAAATACTGAGGGAGTTCGGAATGTAATGGAATCTGCTTTGAAACACGGAGTCAAAAAAGTAATACATACATCAACTATTGACACTATTGGTATCAATCCCGGTGGGCTTACGGATGAGACATGGAATGAGTTTACGTATCAAGGAACGGGGAATGTATATGCAGAATCCAAGAGGAAAGGTGAACAGATTGCACTATCCTATGTAGATAAAGGTTTGGATGTCGTTGTACTAAATCCTGGTAGCATGATTGGTCCGTACGACCATACTCTTCAATATGGAAGATTATTTGGTGAATTAAAATATGGTAAGGTGCCTGGTATTCCATCCGGTGGGGTATCATGGGCACATGTGGGAGAAGTAGCAAAAGCTCATGTTTCAGCGTTAAAAAATGGAAGAAAAGGGGAAAGATATATCTGTGCTGGAGAAAATGTTTCTTACAAGGAAGTCTTCACAGAAATTGCTAAGATAGTTGGAAGTAAACCCCCAAAAATTGTATTTCCCAAATGGATACTCGTATTATATGGAGGGTTTTGTGAATTTATTTCATTGTTTACCAAAAAACCTCCCGAGATTAATCCCGGTCACGCCAGGTATATGAGCATGTTTCCTCGAATGAATTCTTCAAAAGCACAGAAAGAATTAGGTTATCGAATTATCCCAGTTCATCAAATGATTGAAGATGCGTACAGATGGTATGTAGAAAATGGATTTCTGGAAATTGAATAAAAAAATAGATGATCGAATTTAATTAGGACCTTAATCTCCAGAACGATTCTCCCTCTTTTTCAATAATCTCAATTAACTCTTCTTTGAATAATTCTTGAAGTTTAGCTGCCAGTGAACGAATTCCTGTCTCATCCTCTATATCGAATTCAGCAATCAAATCTTCAAACTCGTATAATTCATCATTTGCAAAGACTTCTAGCAAATTCTCGGTTGTAAGGACTTGGTTATAATCTGATAGTGTGTCCTCTGTTTCTCCAATTAATAGTCCATCTTCTTCCATTTCGCTTATTAATTGATCGATATCTATGTCCTCGACCTCCTCGATTGAGATTGTAGCGGTTTCTGGTGGGGGTGGTGGAACATACTCATGACCACGCACGGAATCTAATGGAATTGAAGACTCTTGAAGCATTTCATTGAGAAGATCGGTTAAATGCTCAACATATTGTTTCCTACGAGATAGAAATCCAAAAAGTTGAACGATACGCAAGAATAATTCATCGCGATCTATACTGACACTATCGGAAATAATCATCCGCATAGCATTTTTGAGTTCTAAATCGGAAATTTGATGAAATTTACGGATATCGGAGGGTATCCGTATCATGTTCGGATCATATTTCTTGGGGTAAAAAAATTCTCCCACCATCTCCAAAGAATCGAACAATTCTTCCAATTTATCTCTTACATTTTCCGTCATTCGCTTGATGCTAAAATAATCTTTCAAACGCTTTTGTAACAGTTCCCAATGGATAGGTCCTTCTGAATTTATTATATCCTTCGCAATAGTCTGCCGATTTACTTTTTTATTAAATTCTTCAGAAGGCATAGCATTTATGGTTGTATATGGAATATAATCCACTACATTAGGTTGTTTCAAATATTGTCTACGGAATTTATCTACGGCACTTTCTTTCTCTGATTTGTAATCTGTTTTATCAGAAATTTCGTGAGGTCTACCTTCTTTAATGGTGAATTCTACCTCAATTTCGTCACTTTCAATTTCCATTGGCTCTGCATCCGGAATAGCAAGTGCCTTGGCTTGTTCTTCTTGGATTTTTTCAATCAACTGTTTAATTGAATTTAGAATTTTCTTTGGATCACTGAAATACAAGGGGGAGTAAATATGGAGATATTCATCCCATCCTAGACTTTTCAGTACATTCGCATGGATTCGCTCTCGATCTCTAGCCTGGGCAGTTCTTTGATAAGAACCTCCATCACATTCCAATCCAATGATATATTGGTAGGCATAATCAGGGTGTTCAATAGCAAGATCAATTTGGAATTTGCTTTTACCCACTCGCTGATCTACCTTATATCCCCTTTTCTCCAACTCTTCCTTAAGGGATTGTTCTAACGGGCTTGGAGGAATTTGAATATCAATTGCAGTTTCCATTAAATCAAAAGTTAATCTCGATGTTCTAGCGAATTCAAGATACTCTATCAAACGATTCAAACCAATACTACGAGATTTTGAAATATCTGCTTCGTAAGGCAAGAACGAACAAAAAATTTTTACATGATATCGTGCACGAGTGATTGCAACATTCAATCGTCTTTCTCCTCCTGTCTTATTCACAGGACCAAAATTAATGACCATCTTCCCCTCGGTATCTTTACCATATCCAACACTGAATATAATGAAATCCCGTTCGTCTCCTTGAACGTTTTCAAGATTTTTGATAAAAAGGGGTTCCTCATCATAAGATTTTATTATATCCTCCAAATCAGGATTGTTCTTGTAGATCCTTTCTAAAGATTCTATAATTGCTGTTTGTTGCGCTTCTGAGAAAGCAATTACACCCAATGAATAGTGGGTGTTGTTTTTCTCATTCACTTGATAATGTTTAACTATATATTGAGCTACTATCTCCGCTTCTACCTTATTTCTACGCGTTCGAGCGCGATCATAGACTCCATTTTCTACATAGTGATATTCGATTGCGGATAACTCCGTAACATCCTCCCCTTGAGTTCCTTGTTTCACGACATCAGGGAAGGTATATAGATTGTTCTCGTAGAAATGGAAGTTTGAAAATGCAATTAAACCTTCCTTTTTGGAACGATAGTGATAATTGAGCATGATGATAGGAAGTCCTATACCAGTACATTCTTCCAAAATACTGTCAAACACGTCGGTGTCTAAATCATCAAAGGATTCAGTTAGGTTTGCGGCGAAGAATTTCGTAGGGGGTAATTGGTTTTCATCTCCTACAACAATTAGTTGATTTCCACGGAGTATGGCTCCAATTGCGTCTTCTGGGCATACTTGAGAAGCTTCATCGAATATGATAACATCAAAAAAATTTGCAAAATTCTCAATAGGCAAATATTTTGCCACAGACAACGGGGACATCAAAAAACACGGTTTCAACCGAGTTACCAAATTTTTTGTAAGAGATAATATATACCTTAAGGGCTTAATGTTTCTTTTTTTCGCCATTTCTCGGGTTAAAATGCTATATTCTGACGAATGAATTCCATTGGTAACCCAAAATTGACTAGGTCTTTCTTCGAATAATTTCTCACATAACCGATAGCGATTTAATTTGATACAATCTTGATCTAGTTCGACGAATTTGTTTTTGATTTTTTGAATGTACTTATCATTGAATGCACTTAGATTAGAAAATGAGTCCATCCCGTTGATGATCCAAGCGTGTATGAATGATTTTATGAAGATATCATATAATGAGACGTCATCCTCAAGAATCGGATTGTGGCGTAATTGTAATACAAAATCATCCACATTTAATTCTTTTAGTTTTTGTAAAATTAACTGGACTGCAAGCCATCCATCAAATTGTCCAATTTTTGAGACCCAATACTTCGTAATTCTTGAGAATTTAACCCATTCATTGATTTCTTCTTGATGTTGGGGGCAATTCTTCAATAACGGACTTAATTTTAATTTTAATAACTCAATTTGAGCATATGGGATTGAAATATCCTCAAAATCCTCGATAATTCCCTTGTAGGACTCCATAACTGATTTTTGATAGCGATCTTGGATTTTTTTTATCGATTCCGCTTGCTTTTCATAGGTCAAATTACTTCGGACACGAATAGTACGCTTCAATTCACGTTTTGCTGCTTGATATGCGGCATTAAATACTTTAACCGAACTAGAATACTCTAAGATTGATTTGGGTTCGAATCGAAAAGCGTATTCATTGTAAGCTTTGAAAAAGTTATTAATTGCCATAACATCCTCTTGGGTAATAACGTTATGTAGTCCGTATCTTTCCATGAATTCCGCCGTTTTGCTACCTAACCTGATACTTAAATTTTCCAATTCTCGTAAATCATCGTATAATTCCGCTTTCATACCAACACCATATTTCAATAATCCCGATTGTGCCCATGGGTTTTCATTATAATGCAGAATTATCTCTTTATAACTATCTAACTGCTCTAATAGGTCTTCGATTTCATACAAGGCTTCATCAGTGAATTCTAATGGTCTACGCAGGATGGTTGTTATTAGTGGTAAATGATTGAGTTTTTGATACTCTCCAATCTTTTCGAATAGTGTATCATTAGCCATTCCTAATGGTGCATGAATGGTTTTTACGTAATCATTAAGGCGTATTCTTTGAATTCTAAGTTGTTTATATTTCGATTTCTTATAGGTGCGAGGATTCAACTCACAAGCAATCGAACGATTTATTTGATTGAGGACATCCATTTTGTTGCTTTTTTCACTATGAAGTTCTAAACAAAATTCTCCTACTCCACATTTATCCAATCGTTTTTTAACTACATCTAATGCCGCGCGTTTTTCTGCAACAAATAGTACTTTTTTCCCTACTGAAAGGCATTCAGCAATTATATTGGAAATAGTTTGACTTTTACCAGTCCCTGGTGGTCCTCGAATGACCATGGAAGCGCCCTTTTTTGCAAAGGTAATGGCTTTAAATTGACTGGAGTCGCAATCTAGAATATGATAAGAATTGACAGGTTCTGCATTATCTGAGTATTCTGATTCATCGGGTATATTTCTAGAATCTTCAATATATCCCTCACCCTCTGCTATAGCCCGGATAATGCGATGTTCCCAAATTCTTTCTATATTATTTTCTAAATCTTGATACATCGTGTTTTTTGCAAATGAAAATAGTCCCACGTATGAACGTTCCGATAACTCCCACTCCCGGTATTTTTTAATAATAGTTCGAATGTTTTCGATGTATTCTAGCAGAGTATCACTTGTAAACGATTCGGGAAATTCCGGAAGATCCATATTAAAGTCCTTTTTAAACTTCTCTTGGAGTGAAGGATTTAAAGAGACTTCATCTTCTTGAATTTGGAGCCGATAATCATCCAGAACGCGCTTTCGGTAAAGTTGGACGGGAACAAAAAGTAAGGGGGAATAAACAGGACGGTTTTTATTATCAATATCATACCATTTGAGCAATCCGAAAAACAGAAACAAAATATTGACGCCTTGTTCTTCAAAGGAAGTTTTTGCACGGCGTTCAATTTTTTTCATTAACCGTTGAAGGAGTTTATCCGATGTTTTAGTAATAAGAAATCGACGATTTGCTTGAGCTATTTTTTCTTTAATTGCTGCGGCATGTAGATCTGATAAACGCTTATTATACTCTTCATCTGTCTCTTCAGGTTCCCTGAGAACAGCAGCTGGTTCAAATACTGGTGGAAACATGAATCTCTTATTCCTTATCACAAGTTCATTAAACAGCCAATAGATATGAGGATGGATAATTTCAATTGCATTCCGTGAACCTGGTTTAAAATATAGTTGTTTATTACGATGAGACACATCTAAAAGGTTCTGTTTCCATACTGTGAGCTTATTCCGAAATTTTACTGAGCCTACTTTTGCCAATCCAGACATTTTTTTCCTTAACCAAACGAAACTCTAGGATCAATATGAAGAAATCTTGCTAATTAGATTATGCTACTCAAAAAACATACTCCTTTTAATTTCTCTCCCGCATCAAATTGATCCTTAGTACTAGTTTACACATTCGTGAATCAAATAGAGTCGACATAAATAACCTATATGTTTGATGTTTTATTAACAATCAAACCACAAAATTAGCATTATGATTTAAAGCTGAACCTAGACAGAAATGTTTTTTATTCGATCCTGAAATTGCGATTGGGGGTTATAATCAGCATATAATCACCCAGTCGTTTCATGTCGCCACCATTCTCTCTACAATAGCCTCTTAACTGATCTATGGCGCGTTTTACTTCTACCATCGTGTTTGTATCACTTGCGAGAAATGGTTCAGTGTTACAGACTAATATATTTCCATTTTTAAGTTCAAGCATGATTTGATTTACATCTCGCAATGATTGAAACTCATACATTTTTACAAAACATAATCGCTTTTCGTATGCTTGTCTTAAATGTGCGAGATTTTCCAATGTTTTCTTTTGATCAGTCATATTATTCGTTTGTAAATGCATTTTTGGAGGATCAGGAAGATTTTTCTTTGTTCGTCGAATCGTACAACACCCTATATAATTTGCTAACTACATAGATTTAGTGACGACATAAAACTTTAAAGATCACAATTACGCAGATCATATCCAGATCATATTAGTATTCGTCATACACAAATGGTCAATTTTGGTATTCTACCTCACTGGAGACAGTTTCTGAAGTACAAAAAGAAAAAACTTTATTTAAAAAGGACTTCTATCGCTCCATGTAATTAAAAAAAGATTTAGATCAATAAACGAATTTTGCACTACCCCAAGGATTTTTCCTTAATGATAGTACTATTAGTTTTGCGATTCTATTTTCGTTTCTAATTACGCACTATTCAAAAAAAAATCAGTTATATAAAAGTGATATAATAAAATGGCAACCGGTACTGTAAAATGGTTCAATTCCCGCAAGGGATTCGGCTTTATTACCCCTGAAGAGGGAGAGAAGGACGTATTCGTCCATTATTCTGCTATCAAAACTGGTGAAGGTGAATTTGCCTCGCTTAACGAAAATGATAAAGTAGAATATGAGGTAGTCGAGACAGAAAAAGGCTTAGAAGCCCGTGATGTAGTCGTTACCGAAAAAGCACCATTCCAACCACGAAGAAGAGAACGATATTAAATCGAACTTAGTGTTTTGGATTTTTTAACAAATTCCCATTTCGGGATTCTTTCTTTTTCTTTCTTTCTATATAAGGCTTTTATGACGTATCAACATCTATCTTACAATTTTAAATCTATTTATTAGTATCCTCTCAAAAATCTATATGTAAATAAGATTAACTATCATAAATCTGCCCGAAACATAAAGAAATCATCTCTGGCCAACTTTTAGCTAGTGAACCTGGTATCAAAATAGAGATTCTTATCGGGAAGTGTAGAACTGAATTCAAATTTTGGGTAAAAATAGAAACCGAACTCCCTAAAAAATACCTTAAGATATTAAAAGAAAGTACGAAAATCCGTACTATATAATTTCCAGTCCGAATGGTATACAGCTCAAGATTTACAAACACTCATGTGTAGAGCAATCCAAAACTTAATTCATGGAAAAAATAGGTATATTGGATAGGGGGAAAGGATCCTTAGAGTAAACTTCATTTTTTTTGATTTTTCACGTAAAACTCGGATTTATTCAGCAAATAATGACGAATTGCTGGTTTACACATCCAAATGAAAAATTTAATTGCTCGGAATCGTTTTTTAACGGATTTGTAAAAATCCCCTAAGGAAAACCGCTGATATTTTAATTTTCTTTGGGATTCATCAGTATCAAGATAACCACAATGCGCACCTTTAGTTGCAAAAGCTTCAGATGGTAAGAGATCTCTTCCCAATCCTAAAATCTCCAAGACATCATCAAGGAATTCTTTGTAAGATTTTCTGCATTTCTCTCCACCACCTATTAAATAGGCCCCATTTAATATATCTTCATTTTCAACCGCATGAGTTAAGGCTAAACCCACATCTCTTGGATGGCAAGTCTCAAAGCTTGTTTTAAGCGGGTAACGGAACATAAGTGGATCTAATGTAAACGTTGTCGGTATGATTGCAGCAAGTCGGAATATCGCATACTTAATCCCGGATTCTTGAATTATTTTTTCTGCTTTAATTTTGCTGTTTGCATACACGTCTCCTAAATTAGGTCTAAATGGATCGGTTTTTTTAATGAATGGATTACGAACACGGTCTCCATACACAGAAATTGAACTGGTAAAGATAAGTTTCGTGTTTGGGGAATATTCTTTTATAACAGAAACGATATTTTCAGTTCCCCCCACGTTCACCTGTTCTGTCAATTTAGGGTGCACATCAGCAATTGGGGGAATTATTCCAGCGACGTGAATTACAGCATCTTTACCTCTTATTACGGATACTAAATCATTTCTGTTACGTAAGTCTCCCCAAACAATTTCAATTTTCTTTCGATATTTTCGAGAAGTATTTCGGTTTCTTCGATTATTTAGATCAAATGCTGTGACTTTATACCCTATGTCCAGCAATTCCTCTAATGTAGCAGTACCGATGTTTCCAAAAGCACCTGTGATTAATATACGTGTCATTTTCTTTAGTATTCCGAGAATCAATTGATATTTAATTAACAATATTGTTAAAAATACATAGCAGGTTGTTATACCTATATAGTGAGTCTGGTATTTTAATATTTTCTAAAAATAATTTGAAGTAAAAATAAATTAGATAACAAGAAAATCACCAAAAATCAAGATGAATCGAGATAAATATATATTCCTTATCAACATATGTGGGACGGATTTGCGACCTATCAATTGGGTAACGAGTGCTCTTACGTCACATCTATGGTTAGCCCATGGAAATACACCATGGATATACAGCCGAGATTTTAGCCGTAGTGCTAACATAGATAAAGGAAATGCGACTTATTCACATCACATGGTTGAGCTAATCAACATCTATTCTGTTGAATACATCATAAATAGCAACTCTTTACCTTAATCCTATCATTCTCCAGCGTGAAGCGCGTAAACCAGAGTAAAATACGAATTCTAAAGTGATTTTGTACCCAATCAGATGTTAATAGCAGATGTCCTTGATGCAGAAAGGATAGGCAAGTACCAATCCAAAAGGGGAGTGTTTAGCTTGAGAGATTATGAATCTAAATCCCCCTATCCATTAGGAAGGCAAATTGACCAAAGTTCATACTATATACCCTATGTTCACCCATAGCAATATTTTTTGAAATTATGGAATAGGTTATAAAGTAAAAAAAAAATGAGACATTAAAATTTTAATTTTTAAGTCGTTTTTTCATTGCTAGTAGAGTTAAAGTAAGACCAATTCCGGTGCTAGCAAGTATCATCCAAATACCCGCACCAGGGATTTCTAATCCTCCACCACAATTACCAATTTGAAAAGTTCGTTCTCCGACAGTATAGGTGTAGATTCCGTCTGTATATTGGAAATCATATGTGTGTTCACCATTACTAAATGTCTTACTGTAGGAATAGGTTACTCCACCGTCCCAGTCATTACTATCGGGTGTTGCATCGATATGGATTCCATCTATGATAAATTCTGCAGTTATGGGTAAATTATTGTATTGGGATGCCGAAGCGCTAAATTCTACGTATCCGTTATCGAAACAAGATCCTCCACCCACAATATATATGTAACCTAATAGATTTTTTACGAACTGCCATGCTCCAAATGTGTTATAAATAAATAGAGCTGACTCACTACCAGCGTGACCAATTACACCGAGTTCTGGAATTCCATCTGTTGCATTTATTGTTCCATAGCTGTTTACCATGTCATCCATGAGACATAAATCAAATACATCTACTGAAGAACCATCCCATTGCCAAGCAAATGCACCATGTGTCCAATGTTTCGTCATATTATTACCAAGAATAACTCCGACAACTCCATCTGCTCCGATAGCAAATTCATGGTAGCCATCAGAATTAAAATCACCAACATCTAAGATTACATTTATATCCCAACCAAAATTCAAACTTGTATCTATTGCTCCTGTTCCTAAATTCCATACATGGAGGTATCCGGCAGAATTTCCCGTAATAACATGGGTAGAGTTAAATACTTGAACATCTCTTAAAGTGTTTCCAATAGTTGCACTTCCAAGGGATTGAATTTCTGACCCATCTGCTCCGCTTAATAAGAATATTCCCGAAGAGGATGTGCCAACAACGATGTCATCAATAGTATCAGCATTTTGATCTCCTACAGCGAGAATACTACTGATATATCCACTTGTAACTACTTCAACATCCCAAATCACTTGATTTGTATTTTTATTTGATAGAGCTGTTACATTCGCATCACGAGCAACAACAATATCACTCTCTGAATATGAAGTATCCCCGTCTAAATCACCGATTTCAGTTATCACATTTTTAACTGATTGATATTGAAGACTATTGATAAAAGAATAATATCCAATATCCAAATCGGCGATTTGTACGAGAGATGGAGAGTTCAAATTTCGTATTACGTAAACTTCACCCCACTCGCAACATAGTACAGCCCCTTGATACCCGGTATCAAATTCTCCTAGAGCGAGGTCTATAGGTGCACTTGCTAATGATGCATACCAATCTTCCGTCAAATAAAAGCTCTCGCCCACAATAGATTGTGTAACAACTCTATCTGAAGAACCAGCTTGAATATAAATCAAATCCATGTTGCCTGAAGAATCCTCAAATTTCTCCATGTCATAGATGGTATCTACATGTGCTCCTTGGTGAGCAGGAAGTCCCACGGGATAAATTCTATTCCAAATCTCGAGAGACCGCCAAGAACCCATTCCATACCCCCCTGAAGCGATGTATTCGGTTTGACTCGTTTGACCTGCTTCGGAATTAATACCTTGAACACATAATCCAGATGCAACTCCTAGATTTTGCTGATAGAATTGCTGAGGATTAAGAACATAATGCCCTTCATCCATTAGCGTTGTATCACTCGCTCTAATAGGGATTGCGAAACTGCTATATAATCCAATAAAAAGAGCAATACAAACTAGTACTGTAATTTTATTAACTTTCATAATACTCACAAAATTTTTTGTTTATTTTTCGAAAAACAATTGGTAGAACCTTTAGTCCTCTCAATTACTACATACAATGCAAAATTCTACCTTTAAGTATTTGTGACCTTATAGGAATAACGGACATTTTTATAGAGATCAAAACATTTCTGTAGATTAATTTTGAAAAATTGCTGTTTTGAGCCAGCTTACCAATCTATCATTAAATATTTCTACGTTTTCAACATTGGATAGATGTCCGGAATTTGGAATTATGCGTAATGTTGCATTTAGGGCAAGTGAATCCATTTTCTTTGCCAGTTCTATAGGAATTAAAGAATCATGCTCCCCTAACATAATCAAAACAGGTTTTTTGAATTTTTGTAAGGAATCAGAATTATCAATTCTCCCTGCCATGGCTCCTAATGCATGGATTAGAGCTAAAGGATTTTGTCTCTTCATTATAGTTAAAATTTTTTCTGCTAACTGCGGATTAGAAGTTGTTGTGGTATCAGCTATTATTTTGTCATATAAATTCTCCAGATAATTCCGTATTTCATGAATAGTTCCGTGAGTTTCCTCCATTTTTTGAGCATGATTGTCCAATTTACTCCATCTTTGGAGAGAAATTCGTATCATTTCCATTATTTTATATCGGTTTTGCTTTTGCTCTTCAAAATCTGCCGTAGATTTCGTATCAATTAAAATAAGTCCATCTAAGGAATTGGGATGGTTATGAAGGTATTCAAGTGCTATATACCCACCCATAGAACAACCACCAAGAATCAAGGTTTTAATATCGAAAAAATCAACAATTTCTTTGATAACGTCCACGTAAGGTATGAGATCATAGGGTTGATTCATGAAAGATTCACTCCTTCCGAATCCAGGTAAATCGGGCAAAATTACGCGAATGTTACCAAATTGGGTTCCAAGCTCACTTAGAACGGAGACTGTGGAAATATCCGAAAAATTCGCATAAAACATTTCGGAATCAAACGGAAAAGCATGAATCAAAAGAATATTATGTTGAATTGCCAAGTTCGAATTATTAATTGGGGGAAATAGGGCATATCTCCCACTTATTTTAATTTCATAGTTAGAAATCAAGGAAAAAGATTCCATACTCAAACGTATGTTATACTAATTTTATGTCTTATCATGATAAAATGGAAGATAGGATTATGAAGAATTCATACATTCAGTGTAATTTTACCATGATTTTGATAAATTCTCTTGGTCCTGTAGATTTATATCTTTGGAGGTTCTCTTGCAGTTGCTCTAAAGACACATAATCGGTTATTAATCGTTCTGGGTGTAGTTTTTTGTCTAACATTAATTTAATTGTCTGCATAATGTCTTCGCGATTATGAGATATACAACCCCGTAATCCAACCTCTTTTAAACTTAGTATTAATCCCGAGAGAATCACTTCCCCTCGTGGAATACCAACCATCACAATATTACCGCTCTGCCCCACGATTTCAGTACTGAGTTTGAGCGTATCTTGAGTCCCTGCACAATCAAAAATTATGGGAACTTCTCCATACTGATTAAAAAATTTCCGAATCTTGCCTTTTTGAGGAGATACTGCAAAATTTGCTCCAAATTCCAGCGCTTTGTCTTGTAGAAAAGATTGCAATTCAATAATACAAATTGGGAGATTCGGAAATCTTGCTCGCAGCAAGTCCAACATGGCCAGACCAATTGTTCCAGCTCCAATAATAACGGTGGGTTTTGTGGGATCTATATCAGCCCATCGGATCCCCCGCATAGCAACTGCATATGACTCAATCATCGCAATTTCTTCAGATGAGACATAATCGTGAAAGGAAAATAAATAATCTTCGGGGACAATAACATATTCTGCAAAAGCTCCGTCCTTGAAAATACCTATACGACGCATATCATTGTAATCCTTTCCCATAACATTTATTCCCGTAGCGTTTTCTCCGATCTTGAATTTCTTAATTTCGGATCCCGTTTCCACTATTTGTCCCGAAAATTCATGCCCCATTACCAATGGAGTTTGATATAATTGATGATAATAATTTTTTACATCGGTTCCACAAATGCCGCATAGATGCACCTTAATAAGTACTTCATTCGGACCCGGTACCGGTTTGGGATAATCATCACGAATTTCAATCTTTTCTTTTTCTAGAAAAACTGCAGCCCTCATGATAATTAAACTTGAAATTAGTAGATTTATTATTTTTGATCAGTGGAATGCGATTTCTGTGGTTTATTATCAGCAAAATGGATCATTTCCACATTATGAAGTACCCCATCCATATCTAATCCTTTATTAGCATTTTTTTTCCATCGTTGAGGATTTCTTAACACAAGTAAAAACCACTCCCAAGTTCCTATTCCACTTAACCGTTTATCCGACACATAAAGTAATCCACTCCATATGAGCACTGTTGTTATTGTAATAATAAGGCTCCATCCCACGCTCAATTGGGACCTAGCAGCAGTTTCTATTCCGAAAAGAACGCCAAACAATAATCTTGGACCCGCTTCTAATAACTGGAACCAATAGACAGTAAATGCGAAAATTCCGAATCTGCGGAAATATTTGGTCCAATTTAACCAAAGTTTTGAATTGATTTTTGGATTAAATTCGATTTGGATTAGAAAGATAATTATCACAATCAATTGGGGTCCTACAGAAATAAATGTATACCACCGTGGGAATACATGAAAAAAAGGAGTTAGATTTTCAAATCTGAATATAAAAACAAACTCGTATGCACCCCACAAGATCATGCAAAGACAAGGGATATAGAATAATCGAAGGATCCATTTTTTCGGATTCGGATATTGGAGTACAGCTGCAAGTGCACCTCCTATGAGGAATATACCCCACATAGGGAACAAGGGAGCTTCTCTACCTCCTATTGCATTAAGGAATATACGAATAAATTTCTCCCAAAAACCTTTATCAAATTTGTATCCAAATGAACGGAATAATTCTGAATCACTTGCTATGGCTACACCAGCGATTTGTCCTGCGAAGTCTTGTACATAGGGACTAAATACAAAAATTAAGACGCTTATTATAAACAGACTGAAAATAGACATGATTGCCAGGGTTTTTTTTGATTTAATTAAAGAGAGAAAGAAAAATATACATCCACTGAGAATCATCATAAATCCAAGGGATTCTACGGTATCAAAATAAAAAAACATTGATAAATTATCCCAATTCCATCCTTGAGACCTTGTCCAATTGTCAATTATTCCGTAAAAATAGAAAAACGTGATTAGCATTTTTCCAAATACAATTAAAAGAATCCCAGTGAAGAATTGTTTTTTTAAAATTTCGAATCTACTTTTTCCATTTTCAACTGCGTTAAACATCTGATAAAAATTGGCAACTCCCGAAATCAAAATAAAAAAACCACGCCAGTGCATGAAATTGACAAAAATAACCCCCAAAATTAAAAATCCCGTTGGAAGTTCTAAAGGATTTGTAGGTATATTGATTTTAAGATTTACCATCAGAGCATGTGCCACGGTCATGAACCATACTGCAAGACCCCGTAAAAAATCGATAGAGGTTAACCTCCTCATAGTTCTGTACGTCGAGATATGACCAATTAAATATTTTGTTTAAAAATAAAACGGAATTAGAAATCTTAAGCTAATGTTGGTTCGGCTTTGTACTTGCCTTTAGTTTTGTATTTTTTATAGGTAACACCCGCATCTGTATTTCTATTGGATGCCACTTTCAACAAAATTCGTACAAATAAACTCACGACTACGCCAATTGTCATGCTAATTAAAATCCAATATCCGAATTCCATTCTTGTTATCCTCCATCCTTTATTGTGTAGAACTATAATAATGGAGCGCCTTCTTAATTGGTTAGTATTAAAAATTGTGTTGTAAAATTTTCAAATTTCTAGAGGAAATTAAAGAAGTAAATCATGGTATCTTGAAACCTTGGTTCTCGAAAACTTCGGTAGGTTACAAATGAAGTAGTTACCTCACCTACGAGAAAATGGAATGGGATAGGATTCATAATTATTGATGAAAATACATAAATAGGTTATTAGCTATAGCTAATGATTATGAAGACATTAGTATATGGCGCAGGCGTTCTTGGAAGTTTGTATGCTGCAGTCCTAAAACTATCTGGGAAAGATGTAACTTTATTAGCTCGAGGGAAGAGGTTGGAAGAACTAAGGGATCATGGGCTAGTTATTGAAAATTTGATTACTGAGAAAACAATACAAACAAAAATCGATCTTATTGATAGTAAATTAACTGAAAACAATAATTTTGATCTCATTCTTGTGATCATATCAACATCTATTCCGTGATACCCACGTTAGGGATATATAGTAAGAAGTTCTGTCCATTTGCCTATCCGTGATAGGTGAGTCCAGAT
>JAFGBS010000033.1 GCA_016933055.1 Promethearchaeota archaeon
GAATACGATTCTAATGGAGCTGTAAAAGGCGCAGTTTCTACAACTCAATATGCTATAGGTTATGTAGGTTTGGGTTATGTTGATCTTAGCCTCCAAGTTTTGGAGATAGATGATGGAGGAGGCTTTGTTGCTCCTTCTGAAGCAACGGTGCAAGATTTATCCTATCCAATTTCCAGAGATCTTTATATGATTACGATGGGGACAATAGATACTCAACCAGAAAAAGTCCAAGCATTTTTTGACTTTATGTTATCCAGAGCGGGTCAGTATATCTCAAAATACGAAGATTTCGTACCATTACCAGGTTACATTCTGTAATTCCATAACTTTTTTTTTTTGAGTTGAAAACGATATGTTACAAGAACCTGAAACAAATTACAATCACAAATGTACTGAAATAATTGAAAAGATTAAGAAATCTAAAGCAAAACCATTCAACCAGATAGTAATAACCAGTATTTTGTATTTTACTGGGATCTTTTCCATTATTGTAGTATTTTTTATTATTCTATTTTTAGTCCGTGAATCTCTTCCATGGGTAAATAATGAAGAGGGATATACGTTATGGGATCTTGTTACCCAAAATGACTGGCATCCGGAATATTTTAGAGATGAAACCCAATCCGCAACATATGGGGCAGGTGGGATCATTTTTGGTTCCATTTTGGTCACTGTTGGGTCCATGATCATTGCGGTGCCGCTGGGTCTGGGATGTGCAATTTTTATAGCAGAACTTGCTCCTCCCAAAGTAAAGATTTTTTTAAAAACCGCTATAGAATTATTAGCGGGTATTCCTTCAATTGTATACGGTTTCTTTGGTCTCACGATATTGTTGCCTGCTCTTATGAATCTGTTCCCGGCAAGGGAAAAAACAGGCTTTGCTGGTAGCTCCTGGCTTGCAGCATCTCTTATATTGGGTATTATGGCGCTTCCCACAATCGTTAGTGTAACGGAAGACGCACTTTCAGCTGTCCCTCAGCAATATAGGGAGGCTTCCTTAGCTATGGGGGCAACAAAGTGGCAGACCATTCGTAAAGTTTTGGTTCCATCTTCAATTTCTGGGATCACAGCAGCTGTTATCCTTGGTATGGGGAGAGCTATTGGGGAGACTATGGCAGTTTTACTGGTAGCAGGAAATACTTTAGCTTTTCCGGAAGGTCCATGGGCAATATTTGAACGGGTTCGGACCATTACCGCTACAATTGCCACAGAAGCTAAAGAAGCTCCACATCTCGGAGATTGGTTTCATGTATTATTTGTTTTAGGAGTAATTTTGTTTCTTATGACACTCGTCATTAATACTATATCTGGTGTAATATTAAAGAAAATAAATGAAAGGTTTCAACCACCACCCAAGGATGAGGAAATCAATAATATTTCCAAGGAAAATATAGCTTATTCTGTAGCTTATATTCCCAGCACGATTGATGGAAGTCTACGTGTACAAAATCATGTTTTGAATGATAAGCAAGTAAAAACAATAAAACGTAATTTTGAGGTGTTTGGAAAGCGCCTAATCCTTTATGGTTGTATATCTACACTTTCATTTGCATTAATGTTAGTAGCTATTGTGGCAATAATAACATTCAATTATAACGTAATTTTATATTGTTCGGTAATAGGTAGTATTATTTTTGCAGTAGGAATTCCGACTCAAGTAATTTTTCTTAAAAATATCAAAACCTTAAGGAATCAAATGAGCCGTGAACATTTCAGCAATTTCTACAGATTTATTCTTCTTAGTTCGATTTTTGTATCTATAGCTCTAGTAGTGTTGATATTTGGTTTGTTTAGTGCATTGTCAAATCTCAAATTAATGATTGGTTTGACTACAATATCGTCTGTGATGCTGGGATACGGTTTGGGTGTGGAATTTTTCGCATGGATAAGAATTCGAATGTTTTTTATCATTAATCCTATTATTATCAAACGTAAGGCAATCGAGGGATCTAAATCAATGCATTTATCCTCTCTGATTCGATTTATTCTCATGGTTTTTATAACCATTTTTTGTGCACTTATTACTACTTCACTAATCAATCCTAGTGGTACTGAGGGTTTATTGCTATGGTTGAATCAAAATCGAGTGATTACAGGGTTGGGAATAATTCTGGTTTTAGTAATTACAATCTCTACTTATTTAACAGGAATTTTTAAACTAGGAAGGACTTTTACTCCTCCATTGACAGAAAAGCAACAATTTGTCAAAAACTGGTTTGTGAAAATTGCACTATTATTAGTATTGGTCCTATTATTCTTATATGCATTTAATTGGGTTACAGTGGTAATCCTGATTCCTTTGATTTTTGGAATAGTCTATGTAATTAAAAAAATCAACCCTAAGGTGCATCAAATTATATCTTATACATTAATTACTCTTCTTACTTGCATAGTAGTAGGAGCACTTGGAATCTTGATTTTTTATATTTATAAAGGGGGTTTAGAAATTCTCGGGACCTCACTCCTCTATGCAGTAGGTGCAATTGCTTTCATCTCAATTGTGATAAGTTTTTTTAAGCAGACGTTTACTTTGAAAAAACTTTTTATCTGGATTGCACTTATTGTAATTTTAACTGCCATTACGATTCCAACATTGTATAGAAATGGTTGGACAATAAGAGGAGAGGAAGGAATAATGTTTTTCTTCTCCAAAAACGATCCCCTAGATATCCACGATGGTGGAATTTTAAACCAATTATTGGGGTCAATTTGGTTGATTTTCTTTTCCATGTTGGTTGCAATACCGATAGGGATTGGAGGAGGAATTTATCTTGCAGAATATTCAAAACCAGGTCCTTTTTCAAGTATCATCCGATCTGCTATTGATAATCTAAACGGAACCCCTTCTATTGTATTTGGCATCTTTGGATGGTCATTCTTTGTATTTTTCTTAAATTTTGGTATCTCATTACTAGCTGGAATGTTTACCATGGCGCTAATGGTTCTACCTACATTGATGCGAGTAACAGAAGAGGCAATTAAAGCTGTCCCTCAAGGTTTGAAGGAGGGAAGTTATGCTATGGGGACCACAAAATGGCAAACTATTCGAAAGATAGTTTTACCTGTAGCAAGACCAAGTATTGTGACAGGAGTTGTTTTGTCCATGGGTAGGGTGGCTGGAGAAACCGCGCCTATATTATTTACATGTGCCGTATTGCAAAAAAGATTTTCGTGGGGTCCTTTCGATCTTTCTGCAAAACCATTTTGGAAGATTTTTACTCCTTTTGGAGAAGGTCTTCAACTCTTACCATACCACGTGTTAGATATGACCACAGAATTACAAGATGCTAGTCGAGCTGGTGGAACAGCACTCGTTTTATTAGTTTTAGTACTAGTATTGTTTTCTATAGCGACTTTCTTACGATTGAAATATAAAAAAGCTTTGAAGTGAGGAACATGAAGAGCAATAATAACATCATTGAATCTGATAAATTTTCGTTTTGGTATGGAAATATTCGCGCACTAAAAGAAATCGACATTCAAATAGAAAAAAATAAAATAACTGCTATTATAGGACCTTCAGGCTGTGGAAAAAGTACATTAATCCGGTCATTTAATCGGATGAATGATGTATATGAAAATGCTATATATGGGGGTAGAATCACCTTTAAGGGAATAAATATTTTTGATAAAAAGACGGAAATAACGGATCTACGTAAGTGTGTTGGTATGATATTCCAAAAGCCGAACCCTTTCCCGATGAGTTTATGGGAAAATATAGCCTATGGACCTAAGACCCATGGCATCCATGAGAAAAGCCATTTAGATGAAATTGTAGAGAGATCGATTAAACTTGCTGCCTTATGGGATGAAGTTGAAAATCGATTAGGAGAGTCTGCTCTAGGCTTATCAGGAGGCCAACAACAAAGATTATGTATTGCACGAGCACTTTCAATAGAACCAGAAGTACTACTGTTAGATGAACCGACATCTGCGTTGGACCCAATTGCAACTGGCAAGATCGAAAATCTCATCATAGAATTAAAAAATAAATATACGATCGCCATTGTTACTCATAACATGCAGCAAGCTGCACGAATAAGTGATTATACTGCCTTTTTGTACCTTGGGGAATTGGTGGAATTTGGACCCACAAGGGATATTTTTGAACGCCCTAAAGAAAAACTTACTGAAAGATACATTACAGGAAGATTTGGTTAAGGTGAAAAAGAATGGAAAAATTTCATAATGAATTAAAAAGCTTAAAACGAGACATTTTGGAAATGGGGGATTTTGCATTAGGAATGTTGATAGAATCTATGGATGCTTTTAAAAATTTAGACATGCAGTTCGCTGAAGAAGTTCACAGCAAAAAAGATAAAATCATGGAACTGGAAACAATCTTAGAACAAAGAACATTAGAATTGATGCTTAAATACCAACCTATGGCAAAGGATTTACGAACTTTAGCATGCATCTTTACTGCATTGGTTCATATCACCAGAATAGGGAGATATAGTAAAGATATCGCAAATATACTGCTAAAGGAACTTAAAGATAAACAGCAACACATGAAAAAGCTCATTACATTATCCAGCATGATTGAAAATGTCGAAAGCATGATAAGAGACGTTTTGACTGCTTTTGATACAAAGGACTTAAGAATATTGGAAGGATTTTCTGAACGGGATGACATTGTAGATGAACAAAGAATGGAGATATTTCGAGAATGTTTGACATATATGATGGAAGATTCGAAAAATATCCCATTCTGTATCGCTTATATAATGGTGGCAAGATATTTGGAACGATGTGGAGACCATGCATGTAGAATTGCTGAAAAAATTCATTACATGGTTGAGGGTAGAATTATTGAAGTACGCTAAAACAACATAGACAAAGGATGTATTAATGAGGCAAAACGATAAACAAACTGGATATATAAGCGGGGGAATTTTAGTTGGGGTTGGAGTTCTTTTAGTAGTAAGTTTAGTGATTCTCCCCTTTTATTTTGATAGTCAGTTTGTTGAACCAAAAACCCCAGAAGTATTAATTGCATTTCGAAATACTTCTTTGGATCCTATTGAACTTGGAGCTTATTCGCTTTATATGGAAAAAATTCACACTCATATAAGAAACAATTTCGGGGGAAATATAAAACTAGCGGAATATATCAACGCCACTAAAAGTATGGATATTTTTATAGATATTTGGGACACAATGAGAGCTTTATCTGTCTATGGCGGAGACAAAAATGCTTCTTTAGTTGGGATCTTTAATGAAAACATACAAACATCTTATGAAACTTCTATACCAGGAATATCTGAAGCCATTAATGGAAACACAAGCTTGGAATATAACGAAACGAATACCAACAAACTGATAAATGGTACCAGTTTTTCAGGAGTAATATTACCCGGATTTCTTCAACAGGACTATAATGGTCAACCGGGAATCATCGCGTTCAATGAAATGTACATGAATCCTTCAAATTTTGGGATATCCTTTGATAATATCATTCAGGCATATAGCCTTACCTCAAATCTACAATTAGATGCAGTAATAGAATGGTTTCGCACAATTCTATATCCATTTGTTCCTGAATACATTTCCGAAGTGTTAGGTTTTTCAGTCCCTGAAATTCCCATCTCATCAGCAGAAGATTATATAAAATTGCAATGGGCAGAAAATGCCATAATTATTGATGGATTACATGAAAGGGATAACATTTTTAAGGGATTTGAAGTTACAACAAATTTTACAGAATATTCCCAAGTCATAGCGTTATGGGATTCATTTACCAATATAACAATCCTCAAATTATGGTTTTCTGCATTAGATGATAACATTAGTTCAATAAACATACTTAAATCAACCTATAGTTTAAATTCTACACAATATATTGCATTAGAAAATTGGTTAATAAATTTAGAAGTCTGTATGCAAGAATTTCTAGCAGTTGAATTTGATTTTCCAAATTTAGTCAATTTTTATGAGCGTCTATTTTTGAAACAATGGATGGAACGTGTAGTCTATAAGGATGGTTTATGGGAAGGTTTTGAAATTTATCTTAGAAATCCACTAGATTCTGATGATGCCCTGGATCTTTGGGATGAAACGAATTCTGCTGCCATAACAAATTCAACCGGTATTATAAAATGGTATAAAGCTGTTGATGACCGGGATAGCGTAGCTTTTAAGAATTTAGCGAAAATTTATAATTTCGGAGATAGAACTATGGCGGGTATTTGTGATTGGTTAAGAGTTTGGAGGTTAGAGACCTTTTATACCATAGCAGAAAATCTTAATCTATTTCCTTCGATTCCTATCTGGGGAACTGATTTAAAACAAGCAGTGCTGAATATCACCAGTTCGCTAAGCGTTTCAAGTATTTTGTCAGTTTTGGGTGGACTCACTGTTGTTTTCGTTAAACAAACAAAAAGATCAAATAAAAATTAATTACTTATTTTTGGGCAGTTTTTAATACTTCGATATAATCTCCAACATCTTCCACTTTGTCGCTGATTGTTTCAATCATATCCACTAAATTTGAGATTTGAATTGCTACAAAATAGTTAAAGGGAAACTCTTTCATTTTATTTAATTCTACATAAATTTCTGATTGAATGATATCGCATTTATGTTCAAGGAATTGAATTTTTTCACATAGTTTTAAGACTTCTTCCGTTTCAGCATCTCGAAATCGTTTCCATATCGATATCAATAGTTTCGTCCCTTGGATTGCATAATCAATGGATTCAAGTAATTTATCAAAGATAGTGTCTCCTAAGGACAGTAAATTATCAGGAGGAATACCCATGATCCTACGAGCTGCACCATTTGTCATATTCGCAACCCTATCGATTCTTTTTACTATATGGCTCAAGTCTCCTCTAATTTGTGAACTTAGCTCAGATTTTGAGATTTTTCTTAAAATGTCTCTTCTAATGATATCAGCTTCTCGTTCTAAATTATCTACACGATGAAATATTTCCATTGCCAATTGTGGATTTTTTTCCTTAACGAATATATTGAATCCCCGTTCAAATTCAACAAGAGTTTCTAATACTTTACGCAGATGCGTTGTTGTACGCTCTAAAATGTCAGCTGAATTTCTATCTCTAAACCATAATTTCAAACTCATTTTTTCTAATTCTCCTATATTTTTCGTCCTAATTAATTCTGAGGGTTTCCTCTAATTCTTTATTGGAAATTCTCGGGAAAACAATAACAAATTCACTCGGAAAATAAGCCGTTATTGCTTCATTTACTACAAAATTATGAATAGCAGTGCGAGTAGTAGGAACTTCAATTTTTAATGTTTTTTTCGGTGATGATTTGTTGTTGTTTTCTGTAAGCATATATTCTACAGACCAGTTTTCAGGTTTATAAGGTGAAATTAATTCGATTCGCAACCAAGCTCCCATAAACTTCACTCGTTTGATTTTACCGTAAATACTATTTGTTTTTGTTTCCCTTTTTTTATGTCTAGCTTTGAAATACTGAGACCTGATAAGGAAGGTCACTTCATCTCCTACTTCAAAATCTTTTTCTGTTTTTGCATACAAAATGTAATTTTCTTCTGTTTTAACACTTATTTTCGAAAAAGTTTTGTCTTTGAAATAAGTTCCTTCTGCTGGGCTTTTAGATAAAATTTTTCCTGAAAAGTGATTTATTTCGGTACTGAAAAAGTTAGCTATGAACAAATCCTGCGGATTGTACATGATTTCGTTAGGTGTATCGAACTGACGAATTTTACCTTGATGTAGCACAATAATTCGTTCTCCCATCATTGCCTCTTGCATATCATTAGTTACATGGATAGTGGTCATATGAAGAAGAGGGCTTTTAGCAATTTTCTTTACTTCTATTCGTAGATTCATTCGCAACCCTGCATCTAATGATTTAAATGGTTCATCAAGTATCAAGATTCCTCTTTTTTCTAAAGCCATAATTGCCCTAGCTAGGGCTACCCGTTGCTTCATACCACCTGAGCATTCATAGGGAAAAGCAGAATCCCGATTTGAAAGTCTCACCAAATCAATTACCTCTCGACTCATAACATAGGTGTCTTGGTGATCTGATTCTTTCATATGTCGAGCGTAACTTATATTATCCAAAATATTTAGATGTGGAAAAAGAGCGTAGGATTCAAACATAACTCCGCAGTTACGCTCTTCTGGAGGAATATTTGTAACCTCTATACCATCAAAAAAAATCTTACCAGAGCTGGGTTTAATTAATCCCGCGATTATTTTGATGAGGCTGGTTTTTCCAGCACCCGTTGGTCCCACTAAGGTAACATATTCTCCGTCATCGATAGTTAAACTAATATTATCCAAGATAACCTTATCCTGTATTTCGAAGCTAAGATTTTCAATTCTAATCTCAGTCATTGCAGATCCATCTCCTTGGATAAATTTTCAGGATATTTGAATAATCTTAAATCACCGTTAAAAAAACCAATCTTAACTCCTTCATGTAAATCAAAATGATATTGGAAGACTTCAGGTTTCGCGACTGTGAGTGTGTCTCCGTTGTCAAGTTCGACGATAAAACGCAGATCTTTTCCAGTTAAAAATTTTTCTAACACTTCTCCATCACTTACAACAATATCCGTCCAATTTGCTTGTGAATGTTCAAAATCATATTGTAGAGGAAACAGATATACATCCTCAAAGCGGAAACTCACTATCACATTTTCATCCAAAGAAAATTTTTTGTCAGACGAATGAATTGTGAAAGTCGGTCCTCCTAAACGTATCCTCACATCGTAATTATCATCTAAATGGACCTTTCGGATATAGCCTTCTAAGATATTGATTCCCCCTAAGAAATTCGCCACAAATATTGAATTAGGGAACCGATATAATACTTCGGGTTTGTTCTGTTGTAATAAATGTCCATCACGCATGACAATAATATAATCCCCAATAGTCATCGCTTCCTCTTGATTATGAGTGACTTGGATTGCCGTTAATTTTTGATCTTTTATAATCGCTCGTAATTCCCATCGAAATTCAGCTGATATCTTAGGATCAAGAGATCCCAGCGGTTCATCCATTATTAGGATTTTTGCACCACTACAGATAGCTCTAGCTAAGCCCAATCTCTGTAAATCCCCATTTCCCCACCCGATTGGAATTTCGTCAGCGCGATCTAATAATCCTACTAATTCTAATGCTTTTTCACCCTCTTGAATAATATATTCTTGCGTAAAACCCTGAACTTTCAATGCGTACGTACAGTTCTCAAATACGGATATTGGGAATATGTTGAAGTCTTGGAAAATAAATGCAATACCACGCTGTTGCGGAGGCTTATCTGTTACATCTATTCCATCAATAAACACTTTTCCACTCGTAGGTTGAATTAATCCTGATATTGTTTTGAGCATCGTTGTTTTTCCGCAGCCAGAGGGTCCTAAAAGAAATGCAAAATCACCATCTTTAATTTTTAGATTTACATTATTTAGCGCAATAACTCTCCCCTCATCAAATTCTTTTCTAATGTTCCGTAATTCTATATCTGGCATTTTATGTTCTCCCTCTGGTCAGAAAATGTCTTTCTGCTCTGGTTCAAAAAACCGAATTAAAGCTAATAAAAATGCACTGATGATGATGACCATAGTGCTTGCGAATGCTGCTGAAGAGAAAGCAGATTGTTCTACCCAATCGACAATCAATACAGGGACTGTACGATCTGCACCCATTACAATTAGGGTTGCACCAGTTTCCCCTAAGCTACGGGTAAAAGCCGCAATCATCCCTGCAATAATACCGTTTAATATTGCTGGAAATGTTATTCTGCGAAAGGTGGTAATTGGAGATGATCCCAATGTGGCACTTGCTTCTTCATGACCTTTGTTAACATTCCTCAACTGAGCAACAATAGGTCTAACCACAAAAGGAAACGAAAATGTCAAGTGGGTAAAGATTATCATACCGATGCCAGGATCAGCGAAATTAATACCTGCAGGACCCCAGAACATAAATACAGCAAAACCTAAAGCTGCACTTGGAATAGTGAGAGGTACATCCAAAATAGTGTCAAGGACCGCATTGAATTTCCCCCAATTTTCCCTCACGAGTATTAATGCGAATGGAATTGCAAATATAACATCGATTAATACTACTATAAAACCAACTTTGAAAGAGTTCACTAAAGAAATCCATAAATATGCCCATTTATTATCCGCACCTAACAATTCGCTTAAAGTTTCTTGTACGGTGACTTGACTTATAATATAAAACGATGGAATAAGTATTAAAACGGCCATCGAAATAAATGATAAAATTTTCAATCCATATCGAAAACTGGGTTTGGAGATGAATTTTTCCCATTCATAATGTATCGTCCAAAATTTTTTCGTTGATTTCTTTCGTCTAGCAATCAGTTTTACAATAATTAATAAAATTAAAGAAATAGTAATTAACAATAAGGATAAGAACGAAGCTGCTGGTAATTGAAGCTGTTTTCGGAGTGCAACTACTACAATAGGAGCCGTTTCCACTAAACCAGCACAAATCATTGTGGCACCAGTTTCCCCCAAACTTCGGGTAAAAGCGAGAATTCCTCCCGCAATTAATCCCTCCCGAATAAGAGGGAAGGTGATTGTTTTAAAAACCGTCCATCTTGATGCTTTAAGTGTTAAAGCGGCTTTTTCGAGTAACGGATCCACTTTTTCGATTGCTATTTTTAAATTTCTAACTATATAAGGGTAAGTGAACGCTACATGGACAAAAATAATCAACATTCTTCCTGGATAAATGTTGAATACACCCCAAAAGAGTAACACGGAAAATCCTAAAGCACTAGTAGGAACTACCATAGGAAGGTCAACCAAGAAATCTAATATTTTCCGTCCTATGAAATTTCCACGAGTTAATATCATCGCAATCGGGAAAGCAATAAGAAGATCAATAAAAACGGCAATGAATGCCACAAGGAATGATTCCAAAAGGGCACTCCTCATCATTTGCCATTGAGAATTTCCTAACAATTCATCATGGAAGAGTCTCATACGTATATCACCGACATTATCAATAACATTTGATATGATGTTGATAATGGGGGCGGTAATAATCAAAATAAAGAATCCAATGACAATTATATTTAGTAAAATCTTATATCGTCGTTTTGAGAAATGTTCTTCGAGCTTAAGTAAAAAGGATTTCTTAATATTCTTATTTGGCTCATTCGTGAAAACTGACATTATCATACCTCTAATTTACACTGTGTTTCTTGTTAGTAACCATAAATCAGGGATCCGTGAGATTACATTCCCATCGGTTGGTGCAATTAATTCTTTAATCATGTCCGGATCATTTGTAACTCCATGATCTGAGTTGAATGATGCATCATATATTGTTTGTACATCTGATTCAAGCAATAAAGAACTATTTATCGGTCGAAAACCCGAGCTAATAGCTTTCATAACTAATTCTTTTTGATTTAAAAAATCGAGGAATTCTTCCGCAACTACTTTTTGTTCTTCAGAAATCCAGTCAGCATCTAATATACAAAAAGGGTGGTCACTAAATAGACACCCTTCATCAGGATATATAGCCACCAGTTTCTGTCCAAATTTAACCTCTGCTGTCTGACTATAATCCTGTACCAAATTTTCATACAAAATAGTAAGTTGGAGACTATCAGGGCCTTGGTCACGCATATATATTCCCAAAAATCCTGTAGATTTTCCATAGAAGATAGCAGCGCTTTCAATTTCTCTCATCCATTGCTGTATGTCAGAATTTGCTAGGTCATCTAACGAAATTGTGGTAGGATCTTTGTTTAAAAAAGCAGATACCATCATTACAGTTGCCATAAATCCTGAATTCGATTCTCGGGGGTCGGTATGTGCTAATTTTACAAGGTTTGGATTATTTTTAATAAGATCATGTAATTCGTGGAAACTAGAAATATTATATTCATTTTGAAAATTCTCCCATGTAGCAAGAACTACGGGTGAATATATAATCCGTGTGAAGTTTGGAGCGATTATTTTGTTGGTTTCTGTTAGTTGTTCCCACTTTGAGTTTAATATTGGAACCCAAATATTTGATGCGGGAGACCAAATTGTTGGTTTTATTTCACCATTTAAAAGAGAAATTAACATATCCCCCGAGCCATAAGGTTGCATATCAATCGAAATAGGTTTAAGACTTGGATCACTTACCATTTTTTCTTCCCAATATTCCGAAAATAGAACAGATGCTTCCGACATCCATGTGGATTTTTCACTGGAATAAACTACAGTAAACACAATATGATCATTGGTTCTTTCAGCGAATATTACATTTCCAAATAAACTTCCTGTGATAAATCCAAAAATGACTATTATTAACACAGTTGATGCAGAAATCTGATCTTTCCGATATAATTTTTGAGATTTTTGGGATTTTTTTCTTTTTTTCACTCATTTCAACCTATAATATTATTGATATGACTATTAGCTAGGGAAAATAACACCCCAATAATGAATGCAGCCAAGAAGATACAACTAAGTATAAGTCGGTTTTTCGATTTCGACGACATTTCATTTAAATTATCAAGAAATACATCATATAAAGAAGATCCAACAAAATTAACTACCCTCTAATAAAACTCCTTTGTACTTCAGTGGATATTTAATACAGTATTTGAAACATTTTTTGAAATTTCAGTCATATTTCTGTTTAATTAACATAATCGCACTACATATATAATCAATAGTTAACCCGCAACATCCTATCTCCAGAATTCATTTTCGTAAGCAAAATCTACGTATCGGGGACATACCCTCAATATGGTAAATCTCTCCCGTGTTAATCTAGAATGAGTACGTTAAACTGTTTTTTGGATATTAAGCACACCTATGCTAAAAAAGCCTCCCTATTTTTGGGATAGGAAATTTTTAACATAGTTCGTGGTAGGTTATGAGGTAGACACAAAATTCTTTATGAAAAATACAGTATGAATTCGAAATGTGTTTAGGATCAAAATCCTTATCATTACTATCTATAAGAAGTGTGCTTAATTTGTTATTCAAACAAGCACACATAAAATTAAATAAGTAGAACAACACACTACAATATAAGTAGTAACATACTAAACTTTCAAATACACTTCCAATCGGTTCGTGTATGCCTGGAGTTAAAGAACATGGCTCTTTCAACAAAATCGTTCAATAAAATATTATCAAAAATCATCAAAAGCGAATCTGGAATCAAAAAAGTGCTACTTGTAGATCGAACTGGATTAACTATTGCACATGTCAGCAAATTTTCTTATTATCCCGTTGATGTGGATGGGATAGGTGCGATTGCAAGTGCAGTTTTCTGTGCATCAGAAGAACAAGGAAGAAACTTAGAACTTGGAGAGCTGTCTATAGTCACCAGTGAATTCACTTCTGGAAAAATTTTCGCTGCTAGCTGCGGTAAGGGGGTTCTTTGTCTAATTAGCGATCCTGACATAAATCTTGGACTCATACGGCTTGTAATGAAACGGTCTGGTGAAGAATTGAAGACTATTCTTGATGAATTCTTATCTGAGGTTGCTGATGAAGATTTAGAAGCGGGATTGGATCTCAGCGATTTAGACAACATTTCGTCCAACTAAATTTTTTCTCTCTATTCTTATTTTTAACTCCGATGTTTAGTAAACACTACATTTTTAATTTTTGAGATGTTTTTTTCCATATGAAAGTGTTAGCAGTAAATGGTAGTGCGCGTAATAATGGTAATACGCATATGGCATTGGAATTTGTGGCAGAAGAATTACGGCAGGAAGGCATTGAAGTGGAAATTGTTGACTTGGTCGACGTGAATCTCCATCCTTTTTCTTTTGGAGGAACTCCTGAAGATGATGTACCAATGCTAAGAGAAAAATTGAAAGCTGCTGATGGGTTGATTATTGGAAGTCCTACATACTATTCCAACGTGACAAGCCGAACCCAAATGTTTATTGAGAGAATGGGAGGTTCAGTAGATCTGAAGGGAAAAATCGGAGCTGCCGTTGCCGTTGCACGTCGTGGTGGGGCAAATTTTGTATATGCTGCTATTAACTACTTTTTTGGAATTCATGAAATGCCCATTGCAACTTCAACCTATTGGAATATTGTTATTGCACGCAAACCTGGTGAGATTAAAAAGGATGAAGAGGGTCTAAAAACACTGAAAAATCTTGGAAAAAATATGGCAAAATTACTAAAAGCAACCAAAACTTATTCAAGTTCGTAGTTTTTTCTTTACATTCTATTTCTTTTCATATCTATATCAAAACATAAAGCAGTGATTGTTCTTAATTTCTAAAGAGACAAACAATTTATCCAATGCAAGGGTGAACAGTCTGGCCGAGACCGATAATTATCCTTTGGTATCCATTTATAAAAAACCGCAGTGGTATCCATTCACTTCTTTGAAAACAATTCCTCAAGTGTTTCTACCACACCGAGATCTTTTAGAGCATTTTTTTAAGGAGATTTCAGACCATGTTTTATCTCATGATAATCTTAATTTGGAAAATCTATATTGGTACTTATTATTGGGTAAATATTTGGGAGTAAATTTACACAAACTCCCCATTAAAGATGAAATATACAAATTAACTACGAAATGTGCGGTAGAAACCGAAGATCAATTGGGCTTTCAATTCTTGCCTTTTTCCGATAGTTCTCCAGATATTTGGTCCACAGATTTTGCATTGGTTATTTTTCATTTACTCGGAAAGTTGGAGGATTTTCTTTACCAAGATTTCGACTTAAATCGAAAATCCAAGGTATTAAATTTTCTCTTATCATGTAAACGTAATTCTCATTATGTTCATTGTAGATCCAATTGCTCAGTATGTAAAAAAACAAGCGAGGAAAAGACGTTATTTCATGTGTTAGATATTTTATTGCTATTAGGTGGAGATGGAATTCATTCCTATCGTTCAGTCATGCTAAATTCGCTGAAATCATTGAAATTAGGAAACATACCGCAAAATGTATTCCGGTTGTTAGATTTAAGATTTTTGGGCTCATATGAAGATGTAACCGACGAACAACTCCAGTATTTTGAATCATTCCAAAAAGAGGATGGGGGATTTTCTTTTTCCACTAAATCCTCTTCTTCTATTAATGAAACCTTTTGGATAGTCTATCTTTTTGATAATTACCGCTTCATTTACCGTGATTTTCATCCTGGTAGAGTATATTCATATCTGATAGCACAAATTCAATCCATAGATCCTATCCCGGATGCAAAAAATCCCATAAAACTTATGGAGTTTGCCAAAGTAACCATCATGTTGACTTTTGTTTGGGAAAACCTTGTAGATGAATTGGAAACCCAAATTTTTACCTGGTTAGATAATCCCAATATTCGTTTTGATATGGAAAAATTAACTCTTCAAACGGGAATTCAGAATTCAGAATATGAAATTCTATCTTACCTTAATCAAAAATATAAACTCACCTTAAAAATTGTGGATAATGAATCGCGGTTCGTTCAGTTCCTCAACCAACTCGATCCTTTAGATAAATATTTTGCAAAATTTATTTTCCGAAGAATAGATCGATATTCATCGTTAAATATCTCAGAGATTGTATCCCATTATAATAAAAATAAACCAAAATCGGCTCGTGTGAATGAAAAAATTCTCGAGAATCTGTTTAACCGTATGATCCAAGAAGATTTTTTCAAAGGAAAATTCATCATACGAAAACGACTATTCCGTAGAACTTACTTGTTTAATCGAGATTCCTCCATTTCTAAAATCATCACTTGTAATAAACGGGTAAACTATGAGTCTATTTCTGCAGAAAAACGCAAGCTTAGCGACTTAAAAGATGATATATATAACATGCACCGGGAGATAATGCAATCCTCTGAACTTATTATGCGTGAAGTGGAGAGTCTTATTTTTGCAGGTGAAATTGAATATGCGGAATTACGTTTAAAAAATAATATCAAAAAAGCACTTTTAGATGCAGAATTTTTTAATCAATCGATACATCAGCAACTAGATGAATTTGAATACATTAATGCTCCCAAGGCGGTATCGGCTTGTCTGTATGATTGGATGACCTTATATGATAATTTACAATCTCAATACCAGAAAATTAATCTAATTATGCTGGAAAAGATTCACGAGAGTGAAAAATTACGGGATCAGAAGCACCTGATTGATCAATTGGAAACTCAAATTAAAACCAATATATCCGAATTAGAACTTGCATTTAGTGTGTATCAAGAAAGTTTTCGCTATAATTTAGGTAAAGAATATGAACGTAATAACGTAAAACAATTGGAGGATGAACTTCATTCATTTAATGACCGAATCAAGGATTTTGACCATTCAGTGATTGAAGTTTCCCAGCAAATTTCAGTAGAAGATCGCAAAGTAAAAATCCGGAGAAAAAAAGTCATAGAAAAATGGGTAGAAGAAAAAGGAATTTTTGATGAATATGTGGCATTTTACTACGAGGGGTTTAAGATCTGGCATGAAAAAATCTCATATATTGATTCCCAGTTTGATTTATTCAAAAATAAAATAGTACAGATTTCTCAGCAAATTTCAGTTAGTTTACAAGATAAAAACTATCGCACTACAAAACATTTACTAAACGTAGAATTTAGCAAATTACTGCATGAATTAGAACAAAAATTTAAGGAATTTATTAGACAAATAGATGAAATCATTCGCAGTCGGAAAAAGCTCTACCTATTAATCACTACTTTGGAAAAAGAGTGGACCCAACAAAAAACTCAACTCGAGCATTTAATTTCCAAAGAAAGAGAAAATCAACAACAAATAGTAGAATTGGATAAATATGAAAAATCCCGGGAAGATTTTGTTCAATTAATAACTGAAAAAATCACCTATCTTAACTCTTCCTTTCAAGGATTTGTGGAACAAATCAATGAACAGCTACAAAATCGGAAGATCCCTCAATATGCTGCAATTGATGAGAATTATAAATTTTTACAAAATCTTCTCTTACAAAATAAAAAAGAAATCCAACAAATCGGGAATGCGAATTCTAAGAAATTCAAAGATTTTCTGGATAAAGTGGAATCTTCCTTAATATTATGGAATAGTTTTATTATCTCATTTGAAAAACGTCTAAATGATTTACAAGAGGATATGTTGGATGAGGTAGTTCGTTCTGCACTAGTCCAATATTCAAATGAAAAATCCACAAATCAAGTTGATCTTATAGAATTAAGCGATTTAACAGGTATATCCGGCAAATCTATTCGAAAGAGAATAGAGAGTATGATATCATTCTCCAAAATTTCCGGAGAACTAATCAAAGGTTCAAATTATTTAATAATTCATAATGATGAATGGAGGAAAAACCAACGCTTTAATTTGTTCATATCTGGCGAATTACGTGAAATTGATGCATTTACAGAACGTATCGTTCAATTATATAATAATTCTATAGAACATAATTCCATAGATTCTTCTTTTGAAGAATTAAATGGAGTCATAGAGAATTTTTACACACATCTGACTCACTCTAAAGAATCTGTTAAAATGAAAGTAAAATCTCTAAACTTAGATATAAAAAATGAGATGTTCGTACAAAACTTCACTTCGTTTAAATCTAAGTTAAATGATGCAAAAGAATTAGTACATGACATCCATCTTCGCATAGCTAGTGCAATGAAGAGTTTCAAACTTGTCGAACAAACCGTGAAATTCTTACAAGAATTTATTGCATCATGGAACATGAATATAGAAATCCATATGGAACAAAATAAGTCTCAACCCTATGAGAAAAATATCCATTGGATCGAGACAGAATACCAAAAAATTGAGGATCAAATCAGTATAATCGCTAAAAAGTTTTCTGGAGATATGAACACTATATGGAATAAAATTCCAGAATCCCAGTCCATTCAAAAACTACTTATTTCCCATTTTGAGGGAAAACTGGGTAACCTAGTCACAGACCAAGAAGAACGACGAGAAGATATTGTGAAACGACTATTCACCTATGAAAACCAACGAGTGAAAAAAGAATTAGACGGGAAATTGTTTAGTCACCAAGATATTCTAAATAATCATTTAGGAAGAATCCAATTCGATATCGAAAACCGAATTGAGATTAACGAATTCAAATCTGCAATGCAAAGACTCCATACTAAATTAAATAAAATCAATGATATCATACGTCATTCTGATAAATCATTAAAGAAGCAACTTAAGAAAATCACATCGAAATCGAAAACTAAGGTAAATATCCAATTCGTAATGCAGACGTGGAAAAAATTCGTTGATGAATATCGAATCGTAGTAAAAGAAAAACAGCTAAATTTAGAACTATTGATTATTCAAAAATACGTTGAAAAAGTAATTCGAGCGTTTAAAGATGAATATATCCCTCTGAATTATTTATCTAAAGAATTTCGCTTAAAACGGGATATAATTCAAGAACGGTTAATCACTCTTATTGGAGAGAATCGCCTGCCGGGTAAATTGTATCTTGAATTAATGATATATTATGAGAATCCTGAACCCATCCAGAAGTTGGATCAATCCTCGGTAGATATGATCAAAACCTCCAATGTGCACACCTACTTAATAATAAATCGTATCCAACGTTTAGCGAAGCAAATTTATCCTATTTTAATGGTAATTGGGTCACTACTTACTATCACACTAAGTGCATTACGTATCGTGCAAACAGCTAAATTAGAATGGTGGGTATTACCCGCAGCCCTTGCTGTATTGTTGTTATTTGGCTTTGTATACATTTTATTAAAACGTAAAGATAAGAAAATAGTGAATGATCTGGATGAATAAGAGCGTGTTCGATTTATTCCTCGCCACCCATGAAGTAATCCTCGAAAGCTCTTCGTTCTTCTTCAGATATGGCTTGTGAGTGTTTTCTTTCTTCAACTATTGCAGTCTTAGACCGGACACGATCTTTTTCTATTTTACTTTTAATTTTATAATCTGGATTTCCTTCTACTTTGAAAGTTTTTTTACAGACTCTACAATATAGTTCGTTTGAATTGCGTTTCGGTAATAATATCGATTCGCAATCGGGGCAAAATTGCATTATATTCCTCTAGTATTTCGTTTTTTTTAGACAATCAAGTCAGTTGTTACATTTAAATCTATCCCTATGTCTGTGCTAATAAAAAGAGCAAAATCACAGATAAGATATTCGTAGTTACTCATTCAGACCTTTTATCCCCTTAAACCTTTGATCCTTATCTTTAATAGCAAGATAATCTGATGAGTATATATGAGATGGGAAGATTTTCAAAAAAAATTTCGAGTGATGGTGATAGCTCATAGAGGTGCTTGTTATGAAGCTCCCGGAAATACCCTTCTTGCATTCGAAAAAGCAGTGGAAGCTGGTGCAGAAATGATTGAATTTGATGTTCACAAAACATCAGATAATCATATTGTAGTCATCCATGATAAAACTACTAAACGCACTTCAGAAATTAATATCAATGTGCATAATTCCACTCTCCAAGAAGTAAAAGAAATTCCCTTGAAGCAGGATTTACGAATCCCAACATTAGAAGAAGTATTCAAGAAATTTAAGGGAAAATTATATTTTCAAATTGAAATAAAACAGAGAGAAATAGCACCACTGATATTATCTTTGATAGATCAATATGATGTACATGATCAATGTCTGATTTCTTCTTTCTGGCATAAAGAGCTTCATTATTTCAAAAAATCAGAAAAAAAACTCTTACTATCCTCTCTGGAACCTACGCTTATTCATTATCCAATTAGAAAATTGCTGCGTAAGTGGATGGTTCGTAATACTATTAACTCTGGATTTGACGGATTACATCCAAATTATGAATTGGTAACACCCGATTTGGTTTCTTATGCTCATTCCAACAACCTATATGTTCTACCTTGGACTGCCGATCATTCCCAAGATTGGCAATACATGCTTGATTGCAATGTAGATGGAATAATGACGAATTATCCCCGAGAACTAGTTCATTTCCTCAGTAAACAAAACATTTAGATAAATTTAAGAAGGATATAGGATCATGATAGAAGAAAAATCTCCAAAGAAATTGAAAGGATTTGCACGCACTATTGATGGGCAACTAGGGATTTTAAATGAATCCGAGTACTTCAAAAATAAATATGGAGATCTAAATCTTAGAATCTTATTAATTAACACCGATGAAAGATATGCAGCCTTAGTTTCCATTAATGACGCTATTGTTGATGTGGATGGCATAAAATTTGATCGAAAAGATCCCAATGAAATCAAGAAACTAATCAAGTCTACAGCATGGAACGGCATGCTAAAAGTGGACACCGAGCAATTTTTTGCGATCGCAACAGGAAAAATGAGTACTGGGGGATTATTAAAATTGGTATTAAAAAGAAATTTACGTGGTATTAAACCAATGTTAAGTTTTTCCAAATTATTTGGAGTTATCGGCCACGAAATGAAGAAAAGAGCAAAAGAAGAAACATCATAATAATTAATATAATTATTATATATATTCGATACTTTCTTGGTCATCCAATACTCCAGAATCCCTCAAAGTTATTGCTAGATCCTTTACCGCAGTCACTATATCCTTATTATTTTTTGCTCCAGTACAAATGATGTTCCCACTACTAAAAATGAGAAAACACACTTTGGGTTCCTCTACCTTATAAATTAGTCCTGGAAATACTTCTGGTTCATATATCGTACGCTCTAAAGTCAGAGAAATCAAATCTAAATTAATTGGCATATGGAAACTGCCACTGGACACAATATTTTCTACCCTAATCTTGGGTTCTGCATCTAATTCGATACACAATTCGATTAAGCGATTTCGTACTTTTGATACGATTAGAGGAATAGATTTTACACTTTTTGTGCCAGTAATAACCACTTTTCCCGATCTAAAAAGCAAAATTGTTGACTTCGGTTTTTTAATCTTTATAACTAGTCCGGGGAAATTGGTTTTTTCTTCTACATCTGAGAAATGGCTTGTTAAAGTTTCTAATTCGATATATGATGCCAATCGTACGGAAGCCACGACATTTTCCACTTTTAGAGAGATTGATGGGGTTTTACTGGTTTCCTTGGGTAGATTTTTTTGAATTTGATTTATCATGGTTATTTTCCCTTATGATGATTCGTATAAAATAAAAGAATCTTGCTGATTCTTGAGTAATTTTAATTCTTGGCCGATTTCTGTTGCACAGCGAATTAAATCAACCTTGGATAATGATTCTGAGACCAATACTATGGAATCCACATCTTTGTGGATGAAAGATAAGCTTTTGATATATATGTTTAAAACATCAGTTCCAATGATGGTAGCAGTCTCAATCCGATTATTGTGAATTTTTTTGAGATATTCATTTGCTTTATAGTAATATTCCTTCATAATCATTCCGATTGTGAAGTTATAGTTGGTGGAACAATATTGATTGATAATTGATTGTTCGCGATTTAGGACAAGAGCTATGGTTTTATCAGACGCACCAATGACCCCTGATAAAATATGCTCTAATTGAATAGATAACGGTGAAACAATCCCAAGGATGTCTTGCATAGCCTTATAAAGAGTTGAGATACGTTCAGATTGAATAGAAGTAAAGTATACTTGAATATTGAATTGTGATTTAATTTTACCTGCAATCTCTTTGATAATACTCGCTACATGGGTACCTGGTATTAAATCGGATTTATGGCAAAATGCAAATACTTTACACTTCTCATTGTAGGACTTAGTTATTGCAATAATTCTCTCTAAATTATCTAGGATGATTTCAGGATAATTCCCCCAATATGGAAAATCAAAATTATAAATTACTACATCGGCAGATTCAAAAGCAATATCTTTTTCGAAACTTTCTTGTGATGATAGATAATGATTTAATTCTTGTCCCGAGCTATCCGCAATTCCCAGTTCCATATCCAGCCACTGGTATACATAATGAGAAAATCCACGTGTGGGTTCCAAACTGTGTTCCAGAAGTTCTTGGGAGTCTGCTCCCTCGAAAAATACTTTTTTTATGCTGGTTTTTCCACTTGAAGGAGGACCTATGATTAAGATCTTTTTCGTTAATCTTTTTTGATAAAAACGTTTTGCAAATTTGGTAAAATCTTTAATTCGATCTTCACGTTTTCCCGCTTCGAATTCCGATATGTGGTCCATCAATAATTTGCGTAATTGATACAAATTGACGTATTTTTCTTCGTGTTGTTCAAGTACGAGCAAGATCATTTCATGTCCATATTGCGGAATATTCCGTTTGTTACAATAACTAAAAATGATATAATTCTTGTACTTAATTTCCAATAGTTCTGGTTCCATTTCTGCACTAAATTGATGGGTCATGAGAATTTTGTTAATGATCTCATGCGAAATCAAAAAGTTGTGAGGATAGGTAGCATCTACAACACAACCAATACTATCATCCCAACCAACTAATAACAGACCCATAACCATTGTTAGTTTTCACCTTTTCTTGGAGCTATATATTGGGAGATTAAAAGGCTCAATTTCATCCGAATAGAATCTCTTAAAAATGAGGAATTTTGTCGGAGTTATATATCATTTGTGTTGTAAAACAGCCGACAAAAATTGTCGAAAAATTATAGAAATATTCCAATGCTAGTCATAACATTATGAAGTCGGTACAAGTCGCTTCATCATATTGATCTTCATTTCAATAAATAATCCTCTTACTCCTTCTGCAGATTTTGCAGATACTAAATGCACTTTGGAATCATGTCGTTGCTCAAGGGATGCAATTTGTTCTTTAAGATTAGATTCCTCTGAATCTATCAAATCACTTTTATTACCTACTAATAAAAAGTCACTGTGTGGAGAGAAGGTTTTAAGATCATTCAACCACCCACTGATATCGTAGGGAGGTTTATTTAAGTCAAACACTGTCAAAGCCATAAAAGCGTGAGACATGTAATAATTCCGAATTTTTCTAAAAAAAGGTTGTCCCGCCAGATCCCACAGATATATCTTTGTATCCTCATCAAATTGGTCATTTAACAGCGTAAATTCTTCATAGGTCAGATGCAAATTCTCAAGTATGTAGTTATCTTTTCCTTGTAAATCCACCATCTCGTAATTCTCATCAATCTTCAAAGAAGTTGTGGTAAAATCTGCTCCGATTGTTGGGATATATTGTCCAGCAAAGGTGTTTTTTGTGTACCGCAAAATGATTGAGGTTTTTCCTACACTTAAATTTCCGATTACGATACATTTCAACATTATATTTGGATTGATCATTTTATTTCACCATTATACCATAGGAATTAAGGTAATTTTCGCAAGAGGCTGATCTTCATCCTCCATTTTCATCCACCATATTCCGGAATAGGGTTTAATACCGTAGAGGAAGATTACGTTATTTTTATAGATCATTTTAATATGGGTATTAAAAAAATATGAGATATTTTCGATAAACCTTTGTTGTGGAGTACTTATCGAGGTGTCATTTCCTGTTGTTAATCGATTCACGATTGCAATTTCAATTGAATTATAATTTCGAACGAATTTAAGATGATTGTAAAATTCTGAGGATAAATCTGAGAACGATCTGTCCCTTAAATTTATGAAATCGTATCCCATTACTGATATTATAGGACTATAAGAAGAAGATTCTGCAAGTTCCACATAGGTAGCAGTAAACTGTCGTTTGAATTCCATCGGCTCAAAAGGAACTACATAAGGAAGTATATCGTATTTTTTATTGAGTTTCTCGTTCCCTACTGATTCAACTAAATATCGAATATATGCTCGAATACGATCCATTGGTAAATAGACGAAGATTTTATTTTTATCCACGAATCGAGAATTTATTCCTTCGGCAGTATAGATGATTGTTCCTATATTCTGAGTTACAAAATTACAGATTAAAGGCACTATGATATGCGAAAATGCAGTTAGAGGAACATCCGATTCAATTTCCCATAAATTCAACGATTTTGCTTTTAAACCCCCGTGATACAGTTTATCTAGCTCTGGATTTCCTGTAGAATATACACTATGGTTTCCAATCGGTTGAATTGCATCCCATTTTTTTACTTTTGAAGTTTCAAGAGCATTATTGTTATTAATTTCATAGTAGGGGGAGCAATACATAAACTCGTTATTGTTTAAAGTATAATTATAACGTTTTTGACGCCGTTCTATTCCTCGAATTTTATTTATCTCGATCTGCCGATGTGTCCTTCCATCTAATTCAGAATCAGTCAGAGTCACAATTCCATCAAAAGTGTAATCTAGAAAACTGCTTATAGTGCGTTCACTTACCACAATCAATTTTAGATTCAGTTGTCGAACAACCTCAGTAAGTACGGTTTCCCATTCTTGTGATACATTTGCACATGTACCAATAATCGCGTCCCATGAATCAATAACAACAATAGCATTTTCATATTCACTGATCTTGTCATACAAAATTTTCAAGAATTCGGGTGCATCTTTGAATTTTATTGTTCGAAGAAGATGTGTTTTTAACTCATTGGGATTATCTACAGGAGGAAAATAAGTTCTTGTCGCATCTAATATGTTATTTTCTTTTAACACTTCTCGGATCCAAGGAAATTGGGCATACAAAGACTGCGGTGCAACGCGCGTAGATATATATATTGCTTCCATATTGCTGCGGAGGATGGATAAGATCGAAAGAGCGAGAGTAGTTTTCCCCGTTCCTGCTTCTCCCTTGATAAGTAAAGAATATCCTATTTCCCGCTGGGTTAAGGATTCATAGATTTCGATTGGGATATTATTTACTTTGTTTTCTGACATAGATAGTTCTTCCGCGTGAATTGCAGATTTTCTTAGGAAATAGATGAAAATGGAAATTCTATTGGGAAGAATCCATCTCAACCTAAATAGTTCTTCTTTCAGAAAAGCGGCAGAGAATAATTCTAAGAAAGATCGTTGAAAAGGTACCATTTACATGCCATATTGATATTACTGACGTATTATATTAACTTAAAAATATCGTTGGAAAGTTTCCAGAAGTTCAACTATATCATGAGTTTGATGCATAACTATCAATAGATAGTATCAATAGAAACATAACAAAAAGGTGTTAAAGGATGTCTAAAAATTTGAATCTAAAGGTTTCCGAATCTCTGTTCTATGAGTTTCATCGAGTTAAAGCAAACTTAAAAGCGGGTACCAATCAAGATGCATTAATGAAAATGGTAGTAATAGCAGAGAAAACATTGCAGAACCTGAAAACAAAAAAAGAAAAAGATCAGTTCCTTCGTTCGTTATCCGAAGAATCTGAAATTTTAGAGATTCAAAACTAATCTTTTTTTCTCACTCTTTATTTTTCGCAGCCATCGAACGAGAAGCAATGACTGATATACCTAACTCCAATAAATTTGGAATTATAACATCCCCCATTTGAACAGGCGCTTTCGCTGAAACATGATTTACAACCTTTATAGCATCGAATATTTTTTCTTTCGGAATTGCGACTTGTGATCTAACAGGAAGGACAGGGAGAACTCCATTTTCAATTTTGATAGTGGTTATTAGCATTCTTTTAGGGTCCAGATACTCCTCTTTTCCATATTCTACTCCACGGGCACATCCGGCCCCCTCCACTTGTATTTCCCCTTGCTCGTCCTCAAACACCTGCAATTTGCACGAGTTTGGGCAAATCGTACAAATTATTTCTGGAACATCACCTTGCTTTGGTTTTTTAAATTCTACTTCCATTTTACGCTTCCTCTTTCGACTTTTTAAGATTTTTCTTAATATTGATGGTGATTTTTTCCCCAATTTCTTCCGGATTCAATTTAATTTTATAGATAAGCATTTCGCTGGGAATAATGTGCTTGGCTTTTCGCTTATCGAACACTTTTTCATTAGAAACAAATTCAATAATACAATTTTTATCGGGACTCTTTGGTCGGAAAGAAAATTGAACAATTTTCGAATCTTGTAGGTAATCTATTCGTTGGGGTACAATATAACCCACATTTTCTCCTGGAACCGTCAATATAGGTTCTAATAATTTTCCCCCACGGCTTGTGTTCGTACTATAAGCATAAGCATTTTCTCCTGCTCGTTCAGCTTCTAGTGTAACCCAATCTACTAAGTCATGCACTTGTAATACATTACCACAAGCAAAAATCCCTGGTACCGTTGTTTCTAAATATTCATTCACAGTAGGACCATTAGTTATATCTAATTTGATACCTGCTTTTAATGATATCTCATTTTCTGGGATTAACCCTACAGAAAATAAAACCGTATCACATTCATATACCTTTTCTGTTCCCTTAATTGGCATCCAATTTTCATCTACTTTAGATATTATCACGGATTTTACTCTTTCTTTACCTTTAATATCTGTGATAGTGTGGGACAAATAGAGGGGAATATCATAATCTTGAAGACATTGCACGAAATTACGGACCAGTCCAGAACAATATGGAAGAACTTCAGCTACAACCAGTACCTTAGCACCCTCTAAAACTAATCTTCGAGCCATAATAAGACCGATATCACCAGAACCCAAGATAACTACTCGTTTCCCAGGCATATATCCCTCCATGTTGATTAATCTTTGAGCTGTACCTGCAGTATAGATACCTGCTGGGCGCATGCCAGGGACATTAATAGCTCCTCTTGTACGTTCCCGACATCCCATTGCAAGGATAACTGCCTTTGCATGGATCTTAAGTATACCCCTTTCCGGATTCATTGCAGTGATTATTTTATCAGCTGATAAATCTATTACCATGGAGTCGAGAAAAATTTGAACATTTGTTTCTTTCAATAAATCCATGAATCTTTGTGCGTATTCCGGACCAGTGAGCTCTTCTTTGAAATAAGTTAACCCGAATCCATTGTGAATACATTGCTGGAGGATCCCCCCTAATTCAAAATCTCGTTCAATAATAGCGACTCGAGCCCCCCTTTTAGAAGCATTAAGAGCTGCCGCTAAACCTGCGGGGCCTCCCCCGATTATAGCTATATCAGTATCAATAATCTCACTCATGGGGTTTCACCTTTCCATGGTTTATTTTCGATAAACTTTGTTCTATCTGTAACCATTTCAGATCCTTCATCATTTTTCGGTATTTCCGTAACCAACTTATCTAATTCCCGGGAAAGAATCTTCAACAGTTTTGGAGTACAAAAACCCCCATTACACCTCCCCATTCGGGGTCTTAATCGAACTTTAATCATATCTAAGGTTGTTGCACCAATTGGCCGGTGGATGGCATCAATGATTTCCGCTTCAGTCACTGTTTCGCAACGGCAAATTACTCTACCCCATTCTGGACGATTCTTTATGGCCTGAGCTAAAGTGTCTTCATTCATATCTTTTAATCGCTGTTGAGGAAATCGGATCGGATTCCAAGAATCTTTCTCCCCGAATGATAGCGTTGTATGGTTCTTAACTATATCAGTGACTAAATCTGCAATTGCAAGACAAGAGGATAAGCCTGGAGAACAGATACCTGCCACATTTATAAAATTTTCAACTTCACTCGCTTCAATTATGAAGTCTCCATCTCTATCTGAAACTGCACGTAATCCTGCGAAATTAGCTATCGCTTTTCGAAGAGGTATACTTGGTAGTAGCTTTCTCCCTCCCCTAATGATCTCATTGAGTCCAGCGGAAGTAGTGGACACGTCCTCCTTGTCGTTTTGTGCATTAGAATTTGGTCCTATGAATGTATGTCCCTCTATAGTGGGACAAACTAAGATGCCTTTACTTACAGGAGTAGGGATAGGGAATAAAATATGGTTTACGGGGATTGCATTACGATCCATTAATATATACTCCCCTTTCCGGGGTGTAATGGTAAAATTATCCGCTCCAACCATTCTAGCTATCTCGTCTGCATACACTCCCGCAGCATTGATAATTACTTTAGCATTGAGTTGCTTTTGTCCTGCTTGGATAATAAATCCGTTGGATTTCTGTTGGATTTCGGTTACTGGGCTGGAAAATAAAAGATCCACTCCATTATCATAGGCATTTTCTGCAAGTCCAATAGTTAATCCAAATGGCCAGATTATTCCAGCGCTAGGAGCATACAATACAGCTTTTACGTTATCAGCAATATTCGGTTCCATAATTTTTATGCGTTTTATATCTGTAATAATTTCGCTGGGAATATTCCGCTTATCTGCTTGATTTTGTTCCTTTTGTAAATCTTTCATATCCTCATCATTAAATGCAACAACGAAAGAGCCCACTCGTTTAAAATCAAAGTTTATTTCTTTTTGGAGTTGATCAAACATCGGATTTCCTTTTACATTCATTTCACTTTGTAAGGAACCTTCTGAAGATGCATAACCCGCATGTATTATAGCAGAATTTCCTTTGGTGGTTTCTGTAGCCACATCTGCATGTTTTTCAATTAGAATAGTTTTCAGTCGGTATTTGGATACCCATCGAGCTATGGAACAGCCAATAACACCGCCACCAATTATCGCAATGTCATACGGTTTCATCATATATTCATTCAAACTAGAATTTTACTCCATAAAAATAAAACTTATTAATATAAACAATAAAAGAACCGACGGGGGTGTTATATTTATTACATAGAACATAGTTTCATGTATTGGTGAGTTATATGCACAAAGATGAATTTGATATCTTTTTACAAACAGTAACAATCAAGGATTTGAAAGAAATCATTACACATTACCAAAGCGTGAAGGGAATCTCAAACTATCGGAAAGTAGAACTTATTGAAGCCTTTGCAAATTTGTTGTCGGAGGATGATCAGGAAGACGCTTATAAAACTTGGATGCCGAAGAAAATTCAAGACCTTATACAAAGAGCAATACAATTAACAGGATGGAGTTCTGCAGAGTTCGAATTAGATGATGAGAGAAAAGAGTATTCTGTGGAAGTAGCATGGTCTGGGGGAGGAACCGATAAATGCACCGTCAATGTAAATGCTGATGGAATGCATCACAAGTGCACATGTAAAATTGGAGAGAGTGGTGGTATATGTGTTCATTTAATGACCTTAATAGTGATTTTATACTTAAAGGAAGAGATACGTCCTAATCAATTTCCTATTCAGATTGATGAATTCTGGCTACAGACTGCAAAAGATCAAAAAGATGTGATCCTCACACGGGTAGCAGACATAAAGGATGCTATTATTAATCTTGATGAATATTGGTTTTTTATTCGCGGTAATAAAATAACCACGAAATGGACAGGCGATTATGCCGGAATTAAAACCGTAGACCTCAATTCCATCAATGCAAAAAAGAAAACAAAAACCACGGTAGAAGAGTGGATTGTAAAAAAAGTAGTTGATAAACAACTAGAATCTCTTCGTAATACTGGGAGAGTTAGGGAAATTGTTACCGATAAATATGGAGTAATTGATAAAATACTGAACAATGAGAAACAATTTAAAAGATTACTAGCAGCATTCCAACGTGCGGCAGATAAATTCAAGAGTGAAGAATATCCGCAATCCAAAGAAGAGATTCGTGAAGCACTGCGGATTGGATTGATTGAGTGAATATTAAAAGAAGGTTGAAAAATGATCTAATTACTTATCAATACGATAAATTAGAATAAAAGTAGAAGAAAATTGATCTAAAATTCTACATGAATTATTTCCGATTCATCTATGTCTTCAAATTCATCGGCTTCATCATCAAATTTTTCCCCTTCTTCTAACGCTTGCTGATTGGCAATGAATGAGAAAATTTTTTTGCCTTTTAGAATCTTCGAAAACATAATATGGTCGATTTTGTCGATATATCCATTTTCGTTTAGAGATGCTGAGAAAGCTTCAAAATGAGTCTGATCTCGAAAGCTAGCAATAAGATGGATTTGTTCATCAGAACCCACACTTGCGAATAGAATTTCGTTGTATTCCTCAGCGAGGTATTTTGCAAAACTCTCAAGAAACATGGAATCAAGTTTTCCGATGGGCAATTTCTTTAAACGTAGGTTCAACATGCAATGTAGTGATAGTCCAATCTCTTCAGGATTCACAACAATAGTGAAACTCTCTAAAATGTTTGATTCTTTTAATTTGTGCAATCTGTGATAAATAGTACTGGTTTTTATATCCAACTCTTTGGCTAGATATTTCAGCGATACGCGAGAGTCTTTCTCCATCGCAGAAAGCAATTTTACATCAATATGATCCATTTACGTACACACACCCTTCTTTTTTGTTTGGTGGCAATGGACCCAATGAGAGGATCCTTGCCGTTGGTTTTGGTTGGGAAATTTTACTTTTTAAATATTTGGGGAAATATTACATACCGGTAAGAAACCCAAATTTCTTTACGGAAGTATTGGTTGCGGAGTATATTTTCGATTTTCCGATGAAAATCGTGAATTACATTATATCGTCGATTTAAGTCGCAAATTGTCGATGATTGTAAGATTTGATAGATTTCTTCAATATATATTACTGTATTCTTGTAAATATTCCAAGAAGTATTACAATTATTACTATTGATATAGGGTGTTGCTATGGAGATAATATCCAGATATTGCTAAGTGTATTTTTGAATACTTAGGTTGAGAATTGTGGAGAAAACTTTTGTGTCATTATCGATCGCATAAGATAGATGAATATTTTGAAAATTCTCTCTAAATGTTGCTAAATTTAGTTAGCTACAATCTAAATTGGATCAAACTTGTGCTATGATCTAAGGTTTCCTCGAGTTTTCATCATTTATCTCGATAACAACTTATTTCAAATTCATAAAATACAAATTAAAAAAAAAATGAAAATATTGTGGTTATTCTCGTCGTAACTTTTTGTAGGTAGGACTAACCTTCCCTTCTTTAGCTAATTCTTCAATATAGGCTTGTTCTTTTTCCAGATGAATCTGATTTAATTTGGTTTTTTTCTCTTCCCATTTCGGTCCATGTAATTTATAAAAGATCATAAAGAATAGAACAAAGAGTAGGGCAGCGGCAGGGATCACAGTATAAGCCAAACGAATCCCAAATATCGCCGATTCGGGCTGAATTGGATTCGGAATTAACTCAGTGGGCTCAATAAATCCAAAAAATCCAACTACCCAAAAGAATAACGCATTAGCAGCGCTAATAGCAGGCTTAGTGAACAATGCATTCATACCAGCATATGTGGTCTCTCGTCTTTTTCCAGTCAATAGTTCATCCATATCAATGATTTCGAAATATAACGGAGCATTTAGCAGTGCAGCGGGTGCGTAAGTTATCCCCAAGAGCGTCATGACAATCAAAGCAAAAAATGAATCTTTTCCGCTCATGATAAATAACTCAATGAATAGAACAATGCTTAAGCTTAATGCTACCATGTAAGTCCTCTTATTTCCCCATTTTCGTGCTAAACGACTAGCAGGGAATGTGAAAATAAATACCATCAGAAAAATTGCCAGCAGAGGAATAGTAGCCCAAATTCCTTCATAACCTAAAACGTATCCTACAAATGGGGCCATTAATCCTGTTAATACTACCCACGCAATCTGATAGAAGAAATTACCAAACTCATAAATCAGAAATTGAGTGTTTTTAAAGGTTTGAACTATTGATTGGAAAAATCCTAATTTTTCCTCTCTCACAGCATATTCATTTTCAATTAGATTAAAGCTAGGAATAAACACCATCAAAGAACCAACGAATGCAGTTATAATCATCGTCGGTCTAAACCAAGGGCTTATCGCTGATGAAGTACCTGACAAAAACACGGTCGTGAGTATCATTGAGCCCAGCATGCCTATTGCTCCTAAATATACCGAGTAGACTTGGACATTTGCACGTCCTTTACCCGTGATGCACATCTCTGATGGTAAAGAGTAAGTAATCAATCCGATAATGGTAAATATCGTATCAAACAGGAATAGAGCAAGTAAAAAGTTCGCAAATAGAGCCCATTGTCTATTGGCAAAAATCAGATCTAGAAACGGATACCAGCAAAAAATGAATAAAATTCCGAATACTGGTGCACCATAGCGCAAATATGGAATACGTCTTCCCAACTTAGACTGAGTTTTGTCTTCTAATATCCCGAATAAGGGATCATTCAGAGCGTTCCAGATTGCGAAAATTAACATAGCAAGTGCTACTTTTTCAGTGGTTAATCCCAATTTAAACGTGTAGAATACCGAAAGAGGCCCATTTATAATGCCGGAGAGTAAACTCACTCCAGCACCTGCAATACCAAAACTCACTTTCTGTCCTACAGTAACCCGTTCATCCAGAAAAACCACTTCATTCGAATTTTTCTCAGACATAAAAATCTTTTCGTCCATTATGTTTAAAAAAGTATCTAACGATTCAAAGATAATAAAAACACCTTTAGATTTTGTAGAAAATCAAATTGGTATGAAAATTTTAGTATATCGAACGTGATTCCAAATGAAAAACACCCCATCGATAATACAAAAACTCGGATTTAATGCAGATGATAAAGTAGTAATTTTACATATTGATGATATAGGCTCCTCTCATTCATCAAATGTGGCATCTTTCGAATGTTTGGATTATCGAATCGCGAGTTGTGGTTCGATAATTGTTCCCGCTCCTTGGTTTTTAGAGGCCGTCGCGTTTTATAAGAAATTTCCAAAATATGACATGGGGGTACACCTCACCTTAACATGCGAGTATAATCTTTACCGGTGGCGTGCATTAAGCAGTGTTGATCCATGTACGGGACTCTTGGATTCAGAAGGTTGTCTTTGGAGAACCACTGAAGAAGCAATTACTAATGTAACGACTATAGCAGCAGAGACAGAGCTACGAAAACAAATTCAGACAGCTTTAGATAACGGGATCGACGTAACACATATTGATACTCATATGGGAACGGTCATGGACCCAAAATTTCTTCCCATTTACTTGAAACTAGCTCGAGAATTTAAAATTCCTGCATTTTTACCTAAGGTCACAAGACCATTATTACTTGAGAGAGGATTCGGGAAAAGTGCAGATTTTGTGTTGGAGATGTTCCAAAAATTAGAAACCTCAGGAGTTCCCATGTTAGATCATATCATTATTGATACTGGAGGGGGATATGAAGATAAAACTGCGTATTATTATAAACTAATCTCCGAGATTGAAGCAGGTTTAACCCATCTGTTATTTCACGCTGCCAAGATTAGCCCTGAATTATGCGCAATCGACGCAGATTCAGCGGAGTGGCGTAATCAAGACTATGAAGCGTTCATTAATCCCCGATTAAAAGAATGTATCAAGGACAATGATATAAAAATAATAGGATATAGAGAAATACGGGACTATCTTCGAACAAACGATTGATCATCTTTTAATTTTAGATGGTAAATAAAAATCATATCGTTTTCCAAATATTTTCTTTGTTGCTCTATCCATTTTTCGAAATGCTTGAAATACCCGCCACATGTTTGCATCGCTTCTATAATATTTTTTTATTTCTTTCAGGTTAAGAGGTGTAAGACCAAACTCGCTCGCTTCTTTCTCAAAAAAATCGTTTACAATTTGAATCAACCTAGGTATTAGTTCGGGTCGCTGTTCTTTATAAAAATTTGCGATTAAATCGGTTGTAACGAGTCGCATATCGTAATAACGATTCACCGTATCCTCTAAGAAAAGTGCTTTTAAGACCCATCTGAGAGATTTAGGTGCACTTTTCAGAAATAAGACCGCTTCCATCGCTTCGTTTCCATCCACTCGGTAAAGGGGCGTACTGGTGTCACAATACCAAAACTTACTTGTATCATAAACACGGACAGAAGCTTCATAATCTTCTAATATCCAATTAGAGATCTGTCCATCAATTCCTATTTCGTATTGTGTTTGAGAATAGTTAAATTTCCATACTTTATGAAGTTCCCTCATCAATAATTGGACTAAGACCTCTATTTCTGATTCACTTAATTGGTGAATTAAGTGGTGTGCTACTGATTTTGGATCAAATTTTTTTTGAATACAATATAATGCAATAGGATTCTTTTCTTTTTTTCTTAAATCGGTATATACCCACTCTGTTCCAAAATCAGGTATGTTTAAACCTACTTTTTCCCGTAAAAGATTGTTATATTCGTTGTACGCTTTAATATGGCGTTCCACTTGTTCAACGGTGTCAAATATAGGGACTCGCTTTAACGCTAATCCTTTCCAATCCTCATGCAAGATCTCTATTACAATACTAATTTCACCAAATCCCAACATTTTAACAGGGGAGTCTCCCTTATCGGGATGGGTGGTATCCAGTTCCAATTCAAACTTTTGTAAGAAATCTTTATCAACTTTGATCATTTACTTTTCCTCTTTGTTTGGTTTAGGGAGCGATAATAATGCTTTTTCAAGACGATGCATTATGTTTGAAACATCTTCTGAATTGAGTATCAAAGGTGGCATTAATTTTATAGTATCTTCCTTATTTCCGCAATAGTCAGCGAAGATACCATTTTCTATCATTCGGAGTGTCATGCCCACCCCGTAACGATGATTTGGAAATTCCATCCCCCACATTAATCCTCTTCCACGCACATCTACAATAATATCTTGAAGTAAGGGATTATTCTTAAATTCTAAAAGCCCTTTTTCAAATTCTTTACTAATTTTTCTGACATGCTCTAAAAATTCTGGTGCTGAGATAATATCTAGCATTGTACGAGTTACATAGCATCCTAATTCGCTACCTCCCGTAGTACTAATATGGATAAATGGATCTTGTTCAAAAACTTCTCCGATGAATGATTTATAACTACATGTAGCAATCGGATATACACTAGAACTCATTCCTTTTGCTAGTACAATAATATCGGGAACTATTTTTTCATGAGGATAAAGTCCTCCATAAATCCCCCATAATTCTCCAGTTCGTCCTAATCCTGTTTGAACTTCATCCGCAATCATGATTACTCCTAGTTCATCACATAATTCTCGTATTCGAGTAAAATATCCTTCTTCTGGGATCAAAATGCCACCAGTCGCAGGAATCGTTTCCAAGATCACACAAGCCGTTTCTTCATCAATAACTTTCTCAAATTCTTCAATATCTCCAAAGGTTACTTGCTGATAATCGGGTAAGTTCCACATGAAAGCATCCTTAAAACGCGCATTTCCAGCACCTAACGCTACTCCTGTCACTCCGTGATATCCTGTTTTAGCAGAAAGGATCTTTTTTCGTTTTGTTGTGCTTCTTGAAAGTTTGATTGCTAAATCGATTGCTTCACCCCCTCCAACACAGAATTGGGTATTAGTAATGCCTCCAGGCATCAATTCTGCGAGATTCTTAGCGAGAAGGGCTCTTTGTTCACTCAAGAGATGGTGATCTCCGATATCAAGACCAGCTTCAATTCCCCTCTTTAAGGCTTCTATAATTTTTGGATAACCATGACCGAGATTAAACACCCCCCCACTGGTTCGGCAGTCGATCAATTGCATTGGTGGTGTATTTTTTCGAATCCCCTCCAACATATGGATATAAATCCCCTCTCTTTTTCCTTGAATAGCCCCTAATCCCAGACTCTTAAAAAATTCAGCCTTCGGTTTAGAAATATATTTTGAATATAATTTTACCAGTTCCTTTTGTGATAGAGAACCAATGATTTTGTGTTCAGTCATTCAATATAACACTCAGAAAATCTTTCGTTAGCCTATCTTTTTGTAGTTCAGTAAATTAAAGGTTTTGAAAAGAAAGGAGAATAAAAAGTATCTACTCCACCGCTGTTAAATCCGTACCCTTGGTTTCCTTAAGAAAAATGTGGATTAATGGTATGTTTAAGAGTACTGGAATACCGAAAATGAGAAATGTAATACCTAATCCGATATGTTGAGTCGAAAATGCCCCAATAAAAAAACCTAAAGTAATTCCTAAGGACTGTACGAATGCACGAAATCCACTCCCCGTACCTCTACGATCAGTAGGTAAAATTTCAACTATGATGATTCTAAATAGAATCTGTAACCCATTATGACCTATGTAACCCATGGTCATACCCATACTTATCAACAAAAATTCATTTGATCCCAATTTTCCCCCAAGATAAAGTAGAACACTTCCGATGGGAAGCATTGCGGAAAAGATGTAGAGTAAAAATTTGCGTCCAATTTTATCCGATAAGAACGCGATGACTAAATAAGCAATAATTATAGAAACTGCAATTATCATAATTATATTACTGATTGCATCTTCCGTTAAACTGGTGTTACTTGCTGCAAAGGATTCAGCCATTTGAAGCAATAGATAATTTAAACCTAAAGTAAAACTCATAAAAGCAAGAACGAGAACTTCGGCTTTCCGCGTAGATTTAAACAACAATTTCAGATTTTTGTTGAATTTTGGTTTAAGTTCACTCTTAATTTTAATCGCATCTTTTTTCATCAATTCGAATTTAGATGATTCTTTAATTGTGAAGATCATTAACATTCCAAGGGGAAATGCTAAAGCTATTGGAAAATACGTCATTCCCCTCCACGATCCAATCTCAGATCCCTCCGGTATGAAAATGTTACGAAATAACGGAATGAAAATGGGACCTAGAATCCCTAAAGCCATTACAATATTCGTGTAAAGGCCTCTATGTTTGGCATCTGATTCTTCCGTAATGTATATTAACCACATATCAGAACTGACAAACATATACGTGAACACTAAAAAAATTGTATAGGTTTGAATGTTTACAGAGAAATTAAGCAGTAAAGCCGCTAAACCCATACCAAATGTTGTTAGTATTAACATCAGTTTTCGTCCAAATCGATCAGAAATACCTTGACTGAAAAATACAAAATACATACCGAGTGTAGCTAAGCCAATTGAGAGATTCATGATGGAATCTGCTTTATTTTGAGAATATCCACTAAGAAATTCTTCAATTATTTTCGAAGGAAATGATCCCGTGTAGGAAGCACTGTAAGAATCTAATAATTGAACAAAAACTAAGATTATCAATAAATAAATGAAATATCCCTTTTTTCTTTTTACGGTAGTGGCTCCTTTTTCATCAATCACATTAGACATAGAATCCTTTCGACCAATTGTTGTATTAAAATGTTTTCTTCTCTAAGACTTGCATTTCTTAACATTTAATAACTTTATAACTGAATTATATTCCATTTAGAAACGAGTTGGATCCACATGACTGAAACACCGAAAAAACATAAAGGGACAAATCGACAGAAAATTGCATTTGCGTTTGGAAATATCGGAGGTTTAGCTATCGCACAATCATCAATATTGCTATTATTCTCACATTACTATTCAAACCTTTCTATTCCACTTTCTGGATTAGGTATAGGTTTAATTTTAGTAATTTATGGAATATGGGATGCCATCAATGAACCATTATTAGGGCATATTTCCGACCTAACTCGTTCAAAATGGGGTAGACGCAAACCATTCATTATTATCGGATGTATTCCTCTAATAGTTTTTTCCGTCTTAATTTATACAGTACCCAATCTTAGTAAAATTTGGACGTGGATCTATCTTTTGGTAGTACTAATCGGATATGAATCATTTGTAACCATGGTTGTGACTAGTTGGTATTCTCTGTACGCAGAAATGAGTTTGAATGAAAAAGAACGAGTCGACACTTCTAAGTTCATGCAAATGTTTGGGATTGTAGGTTTAGTCATTGGATTAGGGGTTGCACCTTTAATTGCTGGTTCCTTTTATCCTAATCACATCCTTGGATATGGGGTTATGGGATTTGTATTAGCGATAATAACTGTTTGCGCAATGCTCCCGACTATTCTAATAGTGAAAGAAAATCCTGCCTACCAAATTCAAAAAGAAGAAAGATATCAATTTTTTGAATCCATGAAAACCTCATTTAAAAATAAGTCGTTTGTATTTTATGTGTTAGTTCAATTTCTGTTACAATTAGCTTATGCTGTGGTAGTTTCAAGCCTACCTTTGTTCTTTAAAGGGATTTTAAATTTGGGAGACCTTGAATATTCTTTAATATTATTAGCTGCTTTCATTACAGTCATCCCCTCGTTATTTCTTTGGATGAAAGTTGCAGAGAAAAAAGGAAGTAAATTCGCTTTAATAGCTTCAATGATTTGCTTTGGAATAGTGTTTCCGTTTGTCTTCTTGATGAAAACAGTACCTATTGCCGTTATTATATTGTTATTAGCTGGGGTAGGCTTGTCCGGTTTAATGATGTTTCCTACCGTGCTATTGGGAGACGTAATAGATGAAGATCAAACTATAACAATGAAAAGGAGAGAAGGTTATTATGCGGGGGTTTCGGGGGTTCTGATTAAATTATCTAGTGCACTTAGTTGGGGTATTATTGCGATATTTGTGACTTTTTTTAAAGTCCCTCGTGAAAATTTAGAGAGTATTACATTAACCGGGTTGCCTCGCCTTGGATTACAAATACTAGTCGGAGTGTTACCAGTAATAATTATAATTATTGGATTGCTATGCTTATGGAAATATCCTTTAACAGGCGACAGACTGAAATTAGTGAAAGAAAAAGTCGAGGAACTAAATAAATCTTAATTACTCTCTAATTTAGGCGGTTAAAATCCATGGAACAAGAAAATCCCAAAAATAAACCTGATTCTTTTTGGGAATTCTTTTTAAATCAACTTGCAAAAAAAACTCGTAGTAGATTGGGAAAATCAAGAAAATTAACACGAGCAATTTTTGGTGTACAAGAACGACCTAAAGTATACATTACTCTGGGAGTACATGGTAATATTTTATATTCCGACATCGGATATTGTGAATTTGATTCTCCTGAGCGTGTATGGAAATTCATTCAAAAATGGGCTGATATGGCTCCTGTTCTTCCTATCGGTTTCGAGATAGGGATTTGTTCTTTAGAAAATTTAGCCAAATTTTATCCCATCTGGAAATTATTTCAAAAGAAGAATGTAGAAATTATAAATCCTTTGTACAGTCAACCGTATTTACGTCACCTTGGTGAAGAATCTAATATTCGTCAGTTGAAGTTTGGTTTGGAGATTCTTAAGCAAAATGACATTTCGTGTGGAGTTTATTCATCCTCCGAACATACTCTACATCCTCAATTACCTCAATTGCTCTATGGTTTTAGGATAAAAAACGTTTACGCGACAACAAGATTAGGAGGAGGAGCTCCTACTAGTTATCTGCCAAAACTCTATTGGAAGGGATTGGATGGCACTACCATTAAATGCATTGTAAACCAATCAGGTATTCCTAATGGACAGGTATGGCACGGAAAATTCTTCCAAGAACTCGCAAGTTTGCTATTTTTAGCATTTTCTCGACCTGATTTATCATGGGTATTATACGAGAATATTGAGGATGTAGCTTATGATTTTCCAGAAATTCAGGAGATTTATGATCACATAGAGGAATTTGAGCATTCTAATATTCATTTTAGAAGATTTGGAGATATTTTTTCTAATCAATGTCCATTTTCTCGTATAATATCATGGAAAATTGAAGATTTTCCGCTACAATTTATGTATTCCCAAGTGATTTCGGAAGTACGAAAACTGGAGGATTACCTAATCAATCAAGAAGCCATCTCTTCCTTACTCTCATTATTGGATTTTGAAATCCCTTCCCCATCGTTTGAGGAAATTTGGAAAAGACTGCTTACGGCTCAAAATCATGATGCGTATATTGTTCCCTACGTAACTCACGGATTGTATCTCTTGTCTCAAGGATTATCTGAGATTAATCCTTCAGGATTGACTATTGAAGAAAAATCTCTGCAAATTTTAAATCAGGCTAAAACAGAAATAGATGAGAAAACCAAATTTACTCCATCCTTAAACCAATCATATGAAGAAGCATATATCAATTGGTTGTGGAGTAGAGAGATCCTTGATGGTGATCATCTTATTTCGTTACCATCATGCGGTTATGCAAAAACACATTCTGCATCCTATAAGTCCAAAACCTATCCCTCCAAAGGAAATCGTTCTCTGAATAATCTTCTCGCTTGGATAGAATCCCCAGTATTAGATGGTCTTAATACATCCAAATATATTAGATTAGAGGATTATTCGGTAGAACTTGAAGACCATTATATATATCAGAAACTTAGAATCTGTTCAAAAAAAGACTTTGAACTCATTATATCTAATTGTGAGGAATTGTATATCACCTATCCATTTGGAGCACAAAAAACAACAGAGACCTATGGACATTCTCATCGATTCTATTGGATTAACAAAAAACTTGTCATTGTTCACTTTGGATGCCCTTATTTCACTTGTAATGGAGAAAAACTTAGGATTAAAGTATCTAGAGGTGACCACCTCTTCGGGTTGGGATTAGCTTCTACCTTGAAAATGGCATATCATCTAGCGTGGGATTTCTTTTTTCCACCTCAGAAGGTAATGATTCCCATTTCATCCAAAGATTCCCAATCCCTTTTACGCATCAAATTTAATGATTTTATCCCTACATCCATACGTAAAAGGGGATCAGAAACAATATTACGCGGATTTTGTGTTGGTAAGTCTTCTCCAAAGGTAGAAAATGGCACTTTTCTCGATTTAAACGATATTAGACAAGACGGGAAAATCAAGCAAACAAACAAATCCTCTAAATGGAAGATCCTATCCTATTTAGTAAACGACTGAATAGAAAATTTATATCTAACTTAGGCAGTAAAGTAATTTTATGGAGTTAAAAAGAAAAGAACTAAAAAAAATTATAACAGACTATAACTCTCTTTACTCATGTGCGGTATCTGATGCAATAGACGAATTAGGATTGGAACCTGGATTTTTACCACACGATTTTCGTCCCATTTGGCCGGGAGCACGAATAATTGGATTTGCAGGTATAATAAAAATGATTCCTTCCGAAGAACCTCTAGATGATAACGTTATAGCAAAATTGGGAACATATTTTGGTCAGATGCCCAAATTTCCCATATTTTGTGTAGATATGGACGGTAAAATGCTTGCAGCGGGATTGGGTCAAGGAACAAGTCGAATCTTACGGGGATTTGGATTCAAAGGCGGACTAGTGAATGGTCCTGTAAGAGATATCCCGCAAGTTACTGCACAAGGATTTCCAATTTTTGCTCGAGGAATCATATGTTCCTCAATTCGAGGTAGAATGAACATAGATTTCGACGCTGTGAATAAACCCTTTAACATTGGAGATCGAACCATTCATCCAGGTGATCTTATCTTTGGAGATATAAATGGAGTAGTAGTTGTACATCAAGAGAATTTGCTAGAAGTTCTCGAAAAAGCTAAAGAAATTGCATCCACAGACGAATGGTGGTATAAGCAATTAGAAAATGGTCGAGATCCCTCTGATATTGAGAAAGAACGTCCACTACCGTGAGGAGGATTATATATGAAAATTTTAATCACAGGTAGCGCGGGGTACTTAGGAAAAAATCTAGTTACTAAATCACTAGAACGAAATATGGATGTAGTTGGGATTGATATTAAACCCAACAACATATTGAATACTCAGTATATTGAAGAAATCTGTGACATAGTGTATAAGGATTTAGTGCATGATGTTTTTAATCGCCATAAGCCTGATGTAGTCGTACATTGTGCTGGTGCCCTTGCACAGTTCGTTTCTGATGAAGAAAAAATGCACGAGATAAATGTTGAGGGAACCCGCATCCTATTGGATGAATCTTGGAACCAGAGAGAATCAGTAAAGAAGTTCATTTTTCTATCCTCGGTTGAAGTATATGGAATCGATATTCCAATTCCCTGCCCTGAAACAGCTCCGATGAATCCTGTCTGCCAATATGGAGAGGATAAAGCAGAATGTGAAGAATTATGTGATAAATATTCAGAAAAAGGATTGAAAATCACAATATTTCGTCCTCCTACAATTACTGGTCCAGGTCAAAACGAACCTACATTACTCGGACAAATAAAAAATGCATATAAAGGTAGAAGAGCATTTTTACCAGGAGGAGGATATACAAAACTTCAAATGGTAAATGTGTTTGATGTTTGTGAAGCGATCTTCCTTGCAATCGATAATCCTAAATCGAACGGGGAAATTTTCAATCTTGGAAGTGATAATATTCCCACTCTTCGTGAAATGGTAGTTGCACTCTATGAATATGCAGGCAAAACCCCAAAATTCTTTGCATTGGGAGCGGGGATCCTCCGTTTTATTGTAAAAATTCTGAGTTTTTTACACATATCCCCAATAGAACCCCAACATTTGGAGATAGCTCTTAAAGATTATACCTTTGATACAACGAAAATTAAAAAAATCTTGGATTGGAAACCAACAAGAACAGATTCCGAATCCGCTTGTGATACTTATGATTGGTATATAAATTCACTCCAAAAACAACAATAATATGAAAATAGGAGAAGAAGAATGTTAAAAACGGAAAAATACGAGGATCTGACTATTATTACAACTGGTCGGGGTTTTCTCGGTGCATATATTTATCCGGTTTATAGTTATTTATTGGATGATTTACTTATTGACACGGGAACAACAATATGTAGGAATCAATTACTGGATTTTCTAGATGATAAAGTAATCAAAATAATCGTAAATACACATGCTCATGAAGATCATGTTGGAAATAATGCAATTTTAAACGAAAGAAGAGATATTACACTTTATGCGCATAGGGAAGCAATTAAACGGATTGAAAATCCCGCTCTTCTTGATCTGCGTAGATATCAAAAATTTACGTGGGGAGTTCCTCAATCCTCAAAACCAAGTGAAATTCCCTCTGAAATCAAAACCAAATCCCATTTACTAGAAGTGATCCATACTCCTGGACATTGTCCGGGGCATATTTGCCTATATGAACCTACGAAGAAATGGCTTTTTTCAGGAGATCTTCATGTTGGTAAATTATCTCTTGAGGTACAACCTTTCGAAAATTTGTTACAAATCATGACCTCACTGGAAATATTAACTAATTATGAGGTGAAAGAGATTTTTTGTGCACATCTTGGCCATATTCCAAATGGAAATATGGTCCTTCAAAACAAACTTGCTTTTTTAAAAAATGCAAAGGAACACGCAGAGAAATTATATTCAGAACATTTATCCTTAAAAGAAATTACCAATCAAATTGCGGGTAAAGAAACAATTATGAAAGTAATTACAAAGGGACATATGTCGAAACTAAATGGAATAAAAAGTCTTTTACAAATGCAATAGGTAAACAGAATGAATAAATCTCAACAGGAATCCGATCCCAAAGCTAGGAGTAAAGAAATATTTAGTTTAATTAAAAACACCCCGTTTTACTATGTCACGACTGGAATAATGAAGGGCATTGGTCTTGAAGCAAAAGAGATTGAGCGTAAACCCTTAATTGGGGTAGTCAATACATGGAATGAGTTAAATCCCGGTCATAAACATTTACGATATCTTGCAGAAGGTGTAAAATGGGGAGTATTAGAATCAGGAGGAATTCCTCTTGAATTCAATACAATTGCTCCATGTGATGGATGGGCGAATGGAAATGATGGAATGCGATATATTCTTCCTCAGCGGGAAATAATTGCGGACTCTATTGAATGTATGATACAAGCCCATCGTCTGGATGCAATGGTAACACTCTCGAGCTGTGACAAAATCAATCCTGCGGTATTAATGGCAGCGATACGTTTAGATATTCCAACCATTTGCGTTCCTGGAGGTCCTAGTTTATACGACATTCATTGGATCCCGCAAAATGAATACAAAGGTATTGAGCAAGAGAATTATGAGAATTTTGATACAAAAGTAAATTGTATATCCTGTGGAACATGTGGTGCATGTGAACAAATGGGTACTGCAAATACTTTTCAATGTTTAATGGAAGCTTTTGGAATGACTTTGCCAAATGCCGCCACAATCCCAGCAGTGACCCAACAGAAATATATTATTGCAAAACAATCCGGGAAACAAATTTTAACCCTACTCGAGAAGAACATAATTCCATCGAAAATTATGACACAGAAATCCTTAGAGAATGTTATAAAAGTCGATCTAGCCATAGGAGGTTCCACTAATTCTGCAATTCATTTACCGGCAATCGCCCATGAAATGGGAATTGATTTTAATCTAGATTGGTTTAATGATTATAGCAAAATAATTCCTACAATTGTGAATGTCTCTCCTACTGGAAGTTATGGAATTTCGGATTTATATAAAGCAGGGGGGATTTCGGCAGTATTAAAGCGTTTGGAATCCCATCTTAATTTGGATTGTTTAACCGTATCGGGAAAAACTCTAAAAAAAGTCATCAAAAAAGTAGAAATTTTGGATCCTAATGTAATACATCCTCTAGAAAATCCTGTATTTCCTGAGGGGGGGACGGTGATCTTGAAAGGCAATTTAGCCCCTGAAGGTGCCGTTATTAAGCAGAGTGCAATTAGAAAAACAAATTTACTGAAATTTTCTGGAAAAGCGATAGTATTTAATTCAGAAAAAGATGCCATAGAAGCACTACTCCAAGATAAAATCAAAAATGGGAATGTTGTAGTGATTCGCTATGAAGGTCCTAAAGGAGGACCGGGAATGCCCGAGCTGCTTGCTTTCACTGCTTCCTTAATGCTCTATAAGGGTTTACAGGATATTGCACTGATTTCTGACGGGCGATTTTCTGGTGCAACATGGGGTCCATGTATTGGACATGTATGTCCCGAAGCGTATGAGGGGGGTCTGATCGCAGTGGTTCAAGAAGGGGATCCAATTGATATTGACATACCCAAACGGAAACTCCATTTAAATGTGTCTGAAAGAGAAATTGAGAATCGATTCAATGATTGGAAAAGAATAGAACGGGATATTAAGAGTAGTACCCTTTTAAAATATCGAAAATTGGTCTCTTCAGCTAGCGAAGGTGCGGTGTTGAGATTTTAGCGAGTGAACACTATTATGAATTCACACAGTATTAAATCAATTCAAATTCCTTGGGGGGCATGGTATCTCCAACCCGAATCTCTCACTATCAATTTTCCAGAACAATGGACGATTCAATCTTTTTCAACAAAAAATTCCCGTTCCATTCAAAATGACCTAAATAAAATTAAGACCTCTATACTTCACCCCTTTGGAACGCACCCCCTAGCTGAGATAGCCCAAAGGAAGAATTCGGTCGCAATTGTCATCGAAGATATATCAAGACCCTCTAAATTGGATACTATCATGGATATTGTGCTAGAAGAATTAGAAAAAACCGGAGTCTCACGAGACCAAATCACAATTATTGGTGCATTAGGTGCCCATCGACCTATGACAAGGATGGATTATATTAAGAAGCTATCGAAAGAAATATGTCAATCTATAAATATCGAAAACCATCATCCGTATGAAAATTTGGAATACCTTGGGGAATCCAAAACGGGAACTCCTATCTATGTGAACAAAACCTATTTTAATGCAGATTTAAAAATCGCTATAGGAACAGTCATTCCCCATCCACTAGCAGGATTTGGAGGAGGAGCCAAACTCATTCTTCCGGGCGTTTCAGGAATTGAGACATTGCTTGGGAACCATCAAGCGGGTGTTAGGGGGGTGGGAATTGGACTTGGAGTTATAACTGAATTACGAGAGGATATTGAAGATGTGTGTAAAACGGTCGGTTTAGATTTCTCCATCAATCTTGTTTCTAATCCAAAACGGGAAATATCGGGTATATTTGCAGGAGATTTCGTTCAGGCACATCGCCAAGCCATAGAGTTCGCGAAAAATGCATATTCTTTTTTTCTTCCAAGACTTAAAAGAGAGGATAAATTTGATATTGCATTTTTTAATCTGTATCCAGAAGATTTGGAGTTTACACAATCCATAAAGTGGATTAATTTATTTTTGTCATGTGCATCTTTATTAAAAAGGAAAGCACCATGTGTAATTATGACTGCTTCGCCCGAGGGGAGAGGATTTCACAGTCTTTCGGGGGAAACAGGCTCAAAAATGTTTCAGAATTGGTCGGAAAATCCCGTTGTAGGACCGTTATTGGAAAAACGGAAAATAATCGTGTTCTCACCAAACCTTTCAAAATTCGATGTATTTCACTCATATTCAAAAAACACCTTATTGTTCCATGAATTTTCTGATATAATTTCCAATATACGAGGAGATATACCAGAGGATGCAAAAGTGGCATTATTTCCCAATAGTTTGAGTTTGCCTATCACAAAATAGAAAAAAAAGTAGAGATTATCCGTGATGAAGGATATGATATTACTGAAATAGGTGGATTTTAGATAAGATTCCACATGTTCTCTACCGCTATAGCGATCAGTAATTGACGAAATGATGACGAATATCTCTATTGTTTCTTTATAAGATATCATTATCATTCTCTGTATCGATATACTATAAAATTTCACTCATTTAACTGAGGATCTTTACAGATTTTAAGAGGATATGGAATTTCTAAGACGACGAGCTTCACAGTGCGATATATAAAAAAAAAGAAGGCATAACGGTTTCTGTTTAGAGTTAATTAATTATCTTATATCTATCTTCCAGCTTGTACTGGTTTCGGCTTAAAAGTGTTTGCTAAAACATTTTTCTTCCAACCAGCTGGAACTGAACCAGTATCTGCGTATACGAACAATGCTGTATTATATACCATATTAGCGACATTAAATACCAAATTCAGAAGGATTAAATAAATCACTCCTAGAATTGCAAAAGTAATGCCTAGCCACATTACTGGAACCCAAATGAAGAATAAGAGGGATAGTCCACCAAAAACAATTAATCCAATCAATCCAAATAAGAAACGCATTAATCCCATTCCAAAATACCGAATAATGCTCTCCCCCCAAGTCTTTTTAAGTGTTTCGACCGATTTTTTGATGGCTGCTTTGGGACCTAGATCGTAATATGTAATAGCTGGAACTACAAAAATGGTTGCAATATTCCACATGAAGCTCATGGCGCCTCTGAGCAATTGAATAATAACTTTTCCGACTGTACCTAATCTATTAGCTATATTTTGTAGAACCGCCATTAGAACACCCCACAATCCGCTTATAGCACCCCAAGCCACTACACTTCCAAATCTCTTAAATCCGTACTTGATACTCTGCCCTAGCGTAGCGTCACCACCTTCAAATCTGGTCTTCGCCGTATAACACGTACATACCCCGAAGAAGGTCGAAATTACTGCTAATCCAAAGTATACTAAAAAAAGCCATAAATAGTATATAGCGTTCCATGTGAAATCATTAACGCTGCCTTGAAATAATTGGATAAGGATGGTAGGGAACAGAACTGCAATTGAGAACAAAGCAGAAAAAATTGAACTCAAAATCGGAAACCACAAGAGTTCTTTATCCGCTCTGATCACTGAAAAACTCAGACGCATTACTTCACGTGATCGTTGAAATGCATTTGTCATATTAAACACTAATTTTAAGATTATATGAACAAAAATTTGTTCATTAAGATGATTGTCTTATGCACTTAAGTAGTTAATCTTGTCAAGTAACCGTTATAAATCCATGATTTATTGAAATTGAATGGGATTACTTTTTTTATAGTAACCAGAAAACATCAGATTACATATGGGAGGAGCTTGTTTGCCAAGTTTAATTTTAACCAGTCGAAGAAGTTGATTAAGACCCATAATCACCAAACGATCTACATCATATATCCAAAATCTATCCAATTTATTCGATGTAATTGTAAAAGATGTTGGTTTTGATCTTATATTATATTCAATTTTCAAACCAGGAAAAGGTTGAAAATCAAAATAGGACAGCAATTCTTCATCGATAGAAATATTTTCCCAATTGATCGTTCTTTCAATCATTGCTTTATCGAGTAACGGGGATGGAGTTTCCGAATAAATATCTTGAGGAAATTGTCTTTTAAGGATAGTGGATGTATAATTCAACAGTATTTCGCACAAATGACACAAGTCCTCTCCCGAAAGCCAGTGTACCTGCTTTCCCGAAAATAGAAATTGCAGTTCATAGGGTTCCGTACTCAATCCTTCGTCATCAAATTGAAGTAATACATGTATCTTTATTTTAGGGAAATATACTTTTGTGATCGTCCATAACTCACCAAATCCTATATTTTCTATTTCGATACCTAAACTTTCAGAAAGTGGTATTAAATCCTCAACCTTTAAATTTTGAAATGTAGATATATATTTGGTTCCCAGATCCTTAAGATCTCGATAATGGGGCGTTATTATACCCTTAACTGCATCAATTTGCTGAATTGTATAGAATTGAGATGAACTTGAACTCATAAGGAAAAATTAAAATCACTAAAAAAAAATACTTCTGATCACTCTTTTGGAACTACAAACAATATGGTTCTGATGTTTGGTAAGGTAATATTTGTTTGACTTCTGCATCTTCCACCGAGATAATGCCTGCTATATCATTCATTAACATATGCCATGCCTTCAAAACCGTTTTAATATCCTCACCCATAGAGAGTTTCTGCTTTAAATCTTCTGCAATCTCTTCAATGTCAATCGGTAGAACTCCTATTGTATTAATGGGAAGAAATAATAGTAATGCATAACGTTGGATTCCCCCTCTTGCTTTGGAATCGAGAACCGAAATTTTCTTGATGTGAATAATATACTTCACACCTTTACTATCGGTTAGAAATAAGGCTAATTCATCAGAGCGTGAAGAAATTGAATCCTGTAAAATATTATATTGAGTTAAGGAACTAAAAGTGGAAAAATCATAAGAAACCCCGATAAATTGAGGTCCTAATTTGTGATCATAATGAGAACACGCTATGCCAATTTCACTTGGGTAATTTACGCTTTCTTCTTGATCACTTTCCGATCTTGAGGGTTTAATTTGAGTGATGAAATCCTCAAGTAGATTTTGATCCATTTTTATTCGCTTCTTCTTGATTGAGTCTATACTTAAAACAGTAGATCAGATTAGAACAGATAAATATACAGTTTTAAAAATATTTTAAAAAAATTTCAACTGATCCCAATTTTTTCAGAACCAAATATCTCAAAAAAATTCAAATAATTAACATCTATACAGGGCAATCTACAAATTAAATTATCCCAATACCTAAGGCTATCAGGAAACTGAATTAAACATATAAATCCAAGTCTTTTTAGGAACTTAGAGTAATTTGGTTCCCGAATAATAGAAATAGAGAGATTTTCTTACATATTGTTTGAGGAAATACGTAAAGGTGAATGTGTAACATGAACCTAGTTAAAAAAATGAAAAAAACTTAGAAATTGGGTGCAATTTCTATCCTATATTTGGGTGAAAATTAAAGAAAAAACTCGAATATTCATAGATTTAATATTAATATCAATCTTCAAAATTTTCTAGATTATTTAGGGATTCTCAAACTCCTGATTGATTTTAAATAATTTTTAAAGAACCAGCCGACAAAGCTCATCTCATCTTCTTTTAGATTTGCCTTTTCTAATGAATTATAATAGGATTTCCTAATGTTAGCAGGGATATCAAACATAGGATATCTGTTTTGAAATAGAATGAAATTCATTAGTAATCTTGCCATTCTGCCATTACCATCATCAAAGGGGTGAATTGATACAAAACGAAGATGCATTAAACAAGATAGAAGCACGGGATGAATCTTTCTAGGGTTTTCTTCATACCAGATAAATAATTGATCCAATAAATCTTCACAATCGAAACCCCCTGGAGGAGGTACATAGTTACTTCCACTGATGTATATTTGCCCTTTTCTTATCAAACCAGCAAAGTTAGTCCTATTTGGGTGGAGATTAAAAATGGATTTATGCCATTTAAGAATCACACCCATACTTAAATCTGTAGTATCAATTGAATTTACCATATTTTCGTAAATTTTCATATGGAGTTTTGCTTCAACGATATGATCGGTCGATTTATTTATTGGAACTTCTGGTTCATTTATAACCAATTCTACATCCCGTAAAGTCAATGTTGATCCTTCAATTTTGTTTGTATTATGGGTAAATCTTATCCCGAAATCCTTTAGATGCTCTGCTCTTAGTAGACTGGGAATAGATTCTAATTTTTTATTGTAATCATTCTTTATTTCTTCGATCTCTGCTATCCATCGTTTATCCACGATTGTTTGAATAAATTCTTCCTTAATTTCTTCCATATTCTCCGGCAATTCCTTACCAATTTCTTTATCGATGGTTTTAACTTGATGTTCTTCTCGATAATTATAGATAAGGTAATAATATTCATACCCTAGAACGGATTTTTTTTTCACTGTAACCATACTTATATTTACCCATACAAATAATTAAATTTTGCGAATGTTATGAAAATGTAGGGGTAAGAACAAATAATTTTCAATACTAGCGCTATAATTGAACGCTGCCGAAGAAATATTTTCGTTAAAAATGACTATTTTGCTGCGATATACATTTAAATCGATCGTGCAAGATAATAAAAATTAATTTACCCCTACAAAATATCTTAATATATAATAATTTTTATATTGTAGGGGTAAAAAATTTCTTTGCATCAATATAAGTTATTTAATTGATTAATCAACACCTATTCTGCTCTTTTGAGGGAGTAGGTAAAAGATTAAACGTAAAACTATTATAACAATGCTCCTAACGTCAAGATCAGAAACCCATTAGGGTTCTTATGAGTTTTAGAAACGTCTATGCTACAACTTATGTAGTTGTTCGGTTGAATTACAGAATAGGCTTGTAGCGTAGTTGTAGAAGGGAAAATTCCAAATACACCGTGAAAGCCCATAGCATGCTTTTTGAGTAATAAAGATAATTTATGCTTGTGAATAGTACAATTGATAAGAGCTCGTACCTATACCATCAATCACCTATCCGGATGAATAGGGTAATTATTAGGTATCTCCGCATAGTTTTACCTTAGTTCAGCTTTCTGATAGCACTGTTTTCGAAAAATCACGCCAATCTGCCAAGGAAGAAAGGATAAGCAACTTCTCCCCAGGAATACCAAATTCAGTCAAAGAGATATCCCCGATAATAATGTTTCTTCCTCGAGCTCCAATAACCTTGAAAGAAGATTCTGTTTGAGATATTTTTTCTAGAATTTTGATATTCACAATCTCATCTAAACTCACTGCACCCTCGTATCCTTCGTATTCTTTTTCAAAATAATATTTGGCAGTATTATCCTCCCATTTCATCACCAATTGCTTTACATTTTCGGGAGGTTTGGTGATCAACTCCCGCCATTTGAACCGAAATCTGTGCACCCCCCTTTTGTCGGAAGGATTTTCATTTTTACTCATAAGGATTCTCTCTGTGCAAGGTAGTTTTACGTGGGTGCATAATTTCGAGATGTAGAAAAACCAATTCCCTTGAATATTACACCCATATTTTCGAATAGATTTGGATCAAAAATCCGTCTTCCATCAATAATAATAGCTTTTTTCATAGATCGTTTAAAATCATTGGGTTTTATTTGAGAGAATTCGTCCCATTCTGTAACGATCAATACTCCTTCAGTATCCCTTATTGCTTCTAATGCAGAATCACAATACGTTATTGGGGCATCTACCGCAATTCCCGATTCTTTCCTAAAGTTTTCTTTAGCAACTGGATCATACACACGCAGTATTGCACCTATATCCAGCAATTTTTTTGCTATCTTAATAGAAGGAGCAAATCTCACGTCATCGGTATTGGGTTTAAATGACAATCCAAGTAGTCCAATAAGTTTTCCTTGCAGATCCCCGAGTTCTTCTTTTAACATAGTAATGGGATAATACGGCTGGTTTTCATTTACTTGCAATGTAGCATCTAATATTTTTGAAATGTAACCTGCTTCCTTACCGGCATTGTATAGCGCTTTCACATCTTTAGGGAAACAAGAACCCCCAAATCCCAAACCCGCATTTAGATACTCCTTGCTAATCCGATTATCCATACCTAATGCTTTTGAGACAATTTTTATATCTACTCCAAATAAGGCAGAGATATTAGCCATCTCGTTGATAAATGATACCTTAGTTGCCAGAAACGAATTGTTCGCATATTTTATCATCTCCGCTGTGCGTAAATCACATCGTAAGAATACATTTTTTCCGATTTTCTGTTCATGGAAATCTTGAAAGACTTCGTAAAATTCTTGATAAGACCTATCATCGATAGCACCAATAATTATCTTATCAGGATTTAAAAAATCATAAATAGCAGCCCCTTCTCGGAGGAATTCAGGGGTCATACACACTCCAAAATTCTTTCCTGCTTTTTTACCCGATTCTCTTTCAATGATCGGTATAACATGAGAATCCGTTGTTCCAGGAATAACTGTGCTCTTCACCGAAATTGCATGGTAGGTAGATTTTTTCTTCAGAACTTTCCCAATGTTCTTAGATGCGGTATGAATTTGGCTAAGATCAATATACCCCATATCCGAAGTTGGAGTTCCTACGCAAATAAATGTAATATCTGAATTTAATACTGCTTGTTCCGTATCGACTGTTGCAGAGATAATACCATCCTCAACACCCATTTGGAGAAATTCTGGTAATTGATCTTCATGAATGGGTGAAATTCCCGATTTAATCTGTTCGATTCTTTTCTTATCAACATCCACGCAAATAACGGGAGTATTTAATTTCGCTAGACATGCAGAAAGGCATAATCCTACATAGCCCATTCCAACAACGGATACAGTTTTCCTCTTAATATCACTCATCGTATTCAATCTCATAACCTATACATATTTGTATGGAAAGAGCTTTATCAAATTTCTGTACAAGTAGGGAAAAAAAAATTGAATTCTCGCAAATTCTGAATCATGGTATTTTGGAATAGACATAATTTTTTAAATGAAATGAATTATTTTTTGAATCGATTATTCCATCAACATCTGGGAACGAATACCATGTCCCAAAAATGTACGAGGATTTCTAATCCGTTCAGTGGCCATTATAACGGTTAAAATTCCATGTTCTAATCCAATTGGGTAAAATTACTTACTAGAAAGATGTATACGCAGTATTTTGCTAATAGGTAAATTTATTCCTATAAACCTCTATAGTTTCCTTTTCATTGACCAATCTCAATTTTTATTTTTATTTCCGGGTAATTCTTGTTTTTCAGAAGCCTGTGTTTGATTTTGGGAACTATTTTTAGATAAATCCAGAAACTAAAAAAAAATGAGCCGATAAGGAAGATCGGTTCAAAAATTAAAATAATCCCTAGTTCCAAGGAGTTTTGAAAAATTCTTTCTTGTATAAATAGCAGTATATATAGAATTGGTGTTGTTATGCCTGCAAATCCCTTGATAATAGAAACAAAATAACAACCTACTCCCCGTACATCCAAGGAATTCGTCAAAACTTTATCTGATAGCAAATCTTCCAGATTCTCTTTTTTCATGAAAATAATGCCCGAATCTTCCAAAAACCATGCTGGAAATATAATAAGAATACTAATTGGGGTTAATACTAAAGACATTGCAGCTGAAGAGAATGCTAGTGATCCATTTATAAATTCAATTCCTAAATCGAAAAGTAGCTTATTTAAGCTTAAACTCAAGGTGATTGCTAGAAGTGTCGAATAAAATCCCCGTGATACAAACTCTAGGAAGGTATAATTTTTCTCAATTTTCTTCACTCCCATGGGGTATTTCCCTAGTTTCATTAGCTTAGCGATTTGAATGAATAAAGGAGTAATCCCCATGGCAATAAAAACGGTGACCAATTGGATTATTACAGGAATAATAAACATAATTACTAAATCTACAATTAATCCCCCAGGTATAACTAAAGAAATTCCGGATGAAGAACTAGTTCTTGTAATGATGAAATAAATTAAAATTGTTATATATACGATGAACAGAATAAAAAATATTACTGCTCCCACCAGAAATGTATTTCGCTTATTGCGAGTTTTGATTTCTTTTACCATATAATAAACGTGAAAAAACCTCTATAATAAAATTCTCTGATCTCTAGTCATGGTGATCTCTAGTTAAGGATTTTTATACACCATTAGATAATTAGTAAGTCAATGGTTGGGAAGAAAAAAACACTGTTTCCGCAATGCCCACGCTGTAATTTAAAAATGCGGATAGAAATTAATACTGAAGTGATTGAAGTCGAACCAGGTAGTTTTTATTTAATCGTTCATGCCCATGGAGATTTAGACGTCGACGCTCATGCGGTAATCATTGAAGTTGATAATAATTTTGGAATTCGCGGTATACGGGTGTCAGATATATTTGAATATACCTATGATATCTAAGCCCAAACCCTCTTATCATTGATTTTGAATCGATTGCTCGTAGGTAATCAATGCAGCACCCAACGCTCCGGTTATTTGGGGGTTCTCGGGAACAAAAATAGGGAAGCCAATTTCTTCTTCTAGTGCTTTTCTTACTGCCACATTCCAAGCCACTCCTCCACAAAAAACTAGCGGAGATTCAACATTAATTCGTTTTGCCATTGCTCCTACTCTTTTCGCAATAGAGATGTGGATTCCCATGGCAATATCCTCCTTTTTTTTACCTTGAGAAAACAAGCCAATGACTTCGCTTTCTGCAAACACCGTACAAGTGGAAGAGACTTTTTCGGGTGAGTTCGACTTTAAAGCCAGATTCCCTAAATCTTGTAAGGGTATATCCAATGCCTGAGCCATTACTTCAAGGAATCTACCCGTTCCTGCAGCACATTTGTCATTCATTTGAAAATCAACTATTTTTCCCGAATTTTTCTCTATTTTGATGACCTTAGAGTCCTGACCACCAATATCAATTATTGATAATGCATTCGGAAAATAAAATTGTACACCGCGCGCGTGAGCAGAAATTTCTGTAATTCTTTGATCAGCAATATCTAAAGAATGTCTTCCATATCCAGTACTCATGATGTGAGAAATCTGTTCTTTTTTGAGACGATTCTTTGTCAATATCTGATTGAAAAGCGAGTTTCCAACTTCATTATATTGGTATGAGGATCGATCGATGAGGAAGTCTTGAAGCTTATCATTATTTAACAGAACTATCTTAGTTACCAAACTTCCTATGTCGATACCTACATTATACATCTTGCATTTACATAGAACAGAACGAACAAAAATTTTGTGAAATCAGTATCATTTCGTTAATTTTTAAGCAGAGCATACACATTAATCATCAAACAACACAAAATTTCTACCTTAAGCTACAAACACAAACAGAACTTCGTGGGTTCTTACTAATGGAAAAACAACTAAATCAACTTATTAAAAATTTTATTGATGCTATAGAAAATGTTGATATGATCGCACTTATTGATCGTGATGGTTTGGTTCTGATGTCTATGCTAAAAGAAACTGAAGATGCTATATTAGGTGCGATCACTGCAGCATTTGACATGTTTATAGAGCGATTGAAACAAGAATTCATGGGTTCCGAGTTTATTAACATAATGACACTGGGAAAACGAAAGTTCTTTTTCGCAAGTGTTGGAGATAATGCAATATTAACTGTAGTTGCAAATGAAAAAGGTATCGAAAGTGAAATCCGAGTGTATAGTGAGTTAGCATTGGGGAGAGTAAACCGAATTCTGTCAGGTGAGGAAAACGTTTCTCTAGAAATCCCGGGTATCATAAAAATTATGAGTAAAATGAAAGTTTTTTCGCGATTTAAGGACGGAAAACTTCCAAAAGGGATCTTTACTATTAAAGTAATTTTATGTGGGGATTATCGTGTAGGAAAAACTTCTCTAATCCGACGCTTTGTAAACGACTCCTTCGAACAAAGCTATGTAGCTACCATCGGTGTTGATATATCTCGTAGAGAAATGCGGTTTGATGAGAACTGTACGTTGAATTTTCTTATCTGGGATATCGGGGGACAGTTGCATCAAATGGCTCCTTACCGGAAGCGATTTTATAATGGTGCTCATGCAGCATTTTTAATATTTGATAAAACACGTAGAGACAGTTTTCTAAATATTAAAAAATGGACAGAAGATATTGATCGTCGCAATCCTCAAGGTATTCCAAAAATTCTGATCGGAAACAAAACTGACTTAACTTTCGATATCGAAGTGACGGATGAGGAAATTATGGAATTATCGGAAAAATTGGGATTTGAATACATAGAAACATCGGCAAAAACCGGAGAGAATGTCGATTTAGCATTCAAATATATTGCTCTTCAATCTATTTCCTAAAATCTACGAAAAGGTTTCTAATATTTCTTCAATTGCGGTCCGTATTTTTTCGGTTGGTTGATGTAACAATGATTGGATCAATACCTCTTTATCATTGGAACAAATGCTCCCAAAATAACCAAATAGTTTCTCTAAGTAACGTTTTCTTTCTATTAGGTCATTAGGAATGTTTAAAAGTATTGATTTAATAAATTGAACTGTGTTTTTCGGTTCGTTAGGAATTAAAGTTTCAGCTTTTTGAATTTGGTATTCACTTTTTATTATGTCATATTTTTGAAGACGCTTGAAATAATCCCTATTTATCATTGTAATTCTATTGGGGATCGAATCTTTTGATATAAGTCGTAATAATGATAATATCTCGGACTCGATCTTTTTTATCTGCAACTCTATTTCTTCCAAGTCAAAATTTTCTAGCATGAGTAGGAATTTAGTATAAACTCAAAAATAAATGCTTTTTGCACTAATGAATGATTTACTGCATTATCTTACTAAAAAACAGCTAAAAAGAGGAAAAGATGAAGATGTGTTATGTTTAATATACTAATTCAAAATCATAGATTTGCTGGATTAAGTTTTTCAAAGAGTTTTCAAGATGCTCTACTGAACGGATTCCTAAACAAATAATTTTGGAATTCGAGAATAATAAGAACGCACCACCTTCTTCCAAATCTCGGATGATGGCTGCGGGAAACTGCTCAGGTTCATATATGCAATTCATTAAAGTAAGGCAAGCCATTTCTAAATTAATTCTTTTATTTAAATTAGTCATAGCAACAAAATTTTGGATGGATATTGCGAATTCAGTATATTTAATCCGTGCTTTAGTAAGTACTTTCTCGATTTGCTGCTTTATCTCAGGAATTTGGTCTTCACGTTTCAATCCAGTTATAATCATTTTCCCATTTTTGAAAATTATTACAGACACATCACCAACTTTAAATAACACACATGGGAAACGATTGAGAGATCGAACATCAATGACGGCTTCAATTTTTGTAAAATCAATATCTTCTTGCTTATTTTCTAATTCGAGAATACCAAGCGCTACAATATTAGTAATGCGATAAGTAAACTCAATTTCCTGAGAAAGCTCGGAATTTTCCACGTAAAGTGTTGTATATTCGGAATATTGCTCCATTATTTTACCCTTCAATTTGGTTTAAGTCAATTCATCTAATTTTGTCGATAATTTGAAACACATAATTTTACTCTTATTACTTATTATGAGCATTTTTGTTAGAAACATTACAATGCTTTTTCTGATAACATTTTAAAGTCCATTGATCTTCTATTTCTGTTGATCTTATAAAGATCTTTGAACACCATTTATTTCGATATTTTTTTATATTGGATATTATCTGGATAATACATTTTGTCGCATTTAATTCTTCTTTAGTCGACTTTTGCCGAGTAAAGTCGCCGATTATACGGTCATTCAAACACAAGAAAAATCGTCGAATCAGTGAATCTAAGCCAATTTTTTAATGTTGTTATATGATCTCATATATTTAAATGCCACTACTAATCAGAAATCATTAGGTTAATATCTAAACGTTAATTCGATTAAGAGAATGTCACCCGATCGACAAAAGAGAATATTATTCCAAAATCCGATATGGGGATTAGGATCTTTTCAAGCACTTGCGATGTTTAGGCGTGGACTCTTTTATACTTTTTTATCGATCTACTTGCGCAACTTCTTGGGTTTAACTGTCACAGCGACATCGCTCTATGCTACTATTCCAATGATTCTCAGTGTTATTGGACAGAATCTTATATGGGGACCTCTTTCAGATCGATTTCAAAGAAGGAGAACATTGATTATTACGGGAGAAGTTATTGCGGGGATAATGTTAATTCTTGTTTGGTATCTTCATACTATCCCAACTTCCCAAATCATCGCTGGATACATCATCATTATCGGATTGACTGCTACCGAATTGTTTTGGTCTATGTCGAATATTGGGTGGTCTGCATTAATAAGTGATCTATATCCATCCAAGAAAAGGACGAGAATAATGGGATGGTTAAACAGTATTGGAGGAATTGGTCGAATCATTGGCGCAACATTGGGGGGATTTTTTTATGACTTAAATGGTCAACAATACGAAGGATGGGGATTTGAACAGGGGCTATTATTTTTTGTCGCCTCAGGGATTATGTTTTTATCCATAATTCCCATGAGTTTTACACCTGAAGGGGGAAAATCTTCATCTACCCCAGAACAAATTCCACAAGAAGAGCCAGTATTAAATCTGGATCCCCTTTTAATTCGCAAAATTTATCTCATCTTTGTCATATCTCTCATTTTCATTAATTTTGGAAGAAATTCCATTACTACCATCCAATCTCAGTATCTTACCTTAGATTCTGGATTTGATGTCACATCTCGAATCCTAGGTAGAATTGCTAATATGCGCTCCATTGCAATGATTATATTGGGTTTAGTAACAGGTTGGATATGTAAAAAAATTGGTGAGGATATTGCTGTTATTTTTGGAGCCCTAATTGGTATTATTTCCTTACTACTATTTGCATCACCAGTGGGTATTAACTCTATCTATGGTGCTAGTGTCGGTTTAGGTGTTTCAGATCTGGTAGTCTCTGCTGCTTCCTATACTTATGCATCCAAACTAATTCCTTATGAGAAACGGGCTCGTTTGTTCGCTGTATATAATGCTACGTTCTTCTTGTCGTGGGGGCTTTCGGGAACCTTATTCTTAGCTCCTATTGTCGATCTATTGCTAGTTCGAGGGTATTCAGAAATATTTGCTTATCGTGTAAGTTTTCTTATAGCGGCAGGTATTACATTAATAGGATTTGGTATCTTCCTGGGTCTAGTAATTTTCACTAAAAAAAAGCAATACCGAAAAGAAATAATAAATCTGTTTTAATCTACTTTTTTATTTAATAAACCGTGATTGCTTCCTTCGTAAATTACAGAACCTTTTACAGATTTCATATCGCTAAATGAAGTTACTTCTGCAGTAATTTTTTGGTTTGGATCAGAATTCATGTACACAATTTTATCAAAATATGGCAATTCGATTGTGATTTTTGTTCCTAATAGTAATTCGGGTAAGTGTGGCTCCAAAGTTATTTCATTTTTTTGGAAATGAATACCTAAAACATCTTCGATTAGCATCGTATTCGATAATCCCGTCCACCCAACAAAATTTTTCACGGGTTTTCCTCCGATGGTGATTTGTTTATATAAATTTCCCTTCTTTCGAGTTAATTCATTTATCCTATATGCATCCGAATCATAAAACTCATAAATAGATCCCTCATTTCTGTAGGTTTGGGCAATCCCATTCACTAATTTAAAAGCCAATTCTCCCGCGAGTTTGTTTTCTCCATATTTTTCAAGACTTTTCACTCCTACATATGCCGTATTTATCCAAACTGCTCCCCTCCAACAATCTTTCATAAAATCGGGATAATTCCGAGCAACAGAGGGAAATGGAATCACTGTGTTAAATGTGTATTCATCCTTGATATGTGCAATTAATTTCCTTGCTTGTTCTTCATCAGGTATTTCAGCAAACATAGGAAAGATTGATGCAATTGTGGGGATTTTGCTAAGTTCTTTTTTTAGGTAATCATAATCATAATACAAACCAGTTTTTTCATCCCAGAGATATTTATTAATTAAATGTTTGAGTTTCTCTCTTTGGTCGACAAAATATTTTGAATCTTCTATATAACCGAGTTTCTCCGCTATTTTCGCTAGACAATCATTTTGTAAAACCATCCATGTATTAAAGTCCACTGCCCAGAGATGATCGATATTGTACTTTAATTTCTCAGAGCGGTCGGTAAAGCGGGGGCTATTATCAATACCCGATTCATATGAATGTTTCCATACAAACAAGCCGTTTTTTCGGCGATACTCATATAAAAAGCGATGGAAGCGAGTTAATTTGGGGTATAGTTCTTCCAAAACCTGAAACTCATCATCCATTTCCGCTGCTTTTAGTAAAGCCCAAGCGAGAAGGGGGGGATTTGTGATTACATAGTAGGGGCGTTTTCCATAGGTTATATTTTGGGGACACTGGCCTTCTTCGGATTGTAAGTCTAAGAATACTCTTAAGATTTCTCTGGCGATTTTTGGATCCCAAACTCTCCAAATTCCGCTAATAAAAGCCGAATCCCATAAATATGGATGGCCATACGGACCTCCAGGAATGCTAAATACATTGTTTATCTTTCCAAAGGGATGGATTAGGTTTATGTCCAATAATTCATAGATTTTATCAAATGTAGAAACCAATGCTGAATATTCTTCAATATTATCTCCATTTTTGATGGATAGTTTTGGAGGATTTACAGGCTCTCTAAATGGTTTTGGCAAGATGGATACATATTTCCATATTTTAGTGGAAATAAATCCACATACCGCAATTATCACTAATTCCATCAAAATTAATAACACACGAATTCCCATATTAGCGGGGATCCATGAATACAGTACAAGCAATATATACAGTGTAATATTAATACCTAGAATTGTAGCAAAAACGAGAAACGGTGCATATCCAAAAATACGAATCAGTGTGAATAATTTAGATTCCTTTAATTGTGCGAGCGCTTTGTTTCTAAACCGTTGCTTCACTTTAAGGAGCATTAAATTAATAATACCGATAAATACTCCAATGACCAAACTAAGAACGAGTATTAAACCTATATTATCCATGTGGTTGTTTTAATAACACATTAAAAAAAATGTTAGTGTTATACTAATTGGAAGAGTTTTTTTAGGGATAAGGATTTTCCTTATGTATGTTCCGAAAACGAATCAAACAGATATTTGAGCCCTATATGGGAATACCCATCGTAAAATATGCTCCAAATGTAAATTTTTTCGGGCAAGAATCTAAGGGATTGGGACAAGTGCGGGGAAATGGAAGTTTAATCTTAACGGATTCTGAACTCTATTTTGAGATGTGGTGGCCTAATCGAAGCTTACGAATCCCTCGACAGATTATTACCAAAATTGAAACTCCAAAATGGCACTTGAAAAAAACAAAGGGCACACCCCTATTAAAGGTATACTTTATCAATAATCAAGGAAAGCAGGATTCTGCTGCTTGGATTGTACCAGATTTGCAAAATTGGGTTAGCATCTTAATTGGAAAATTCTAGATTTTATTTATGTTTTTTCAATCGTAATAAAGCTCTACTTTTATCTCGTATTGCAGCGGCGAGTTGAACTGTTTCCGAGACAGTAGCTGATAGCGGAATATGAAATAATTCTAATGACTCTCGGATTAAATCATATTTTTCAATATATGGCACGAAACAAACTAATGGTTTAGTTGGATATTTCCGAGCTGTAATCGCTATTCTTCTTCCTATTTGCACACTAATCTGAGGAGGATAGGGCACCACGATGCATAGAACGATTTCGACTTTCTCTAATTGCATTAAATAATCGAGAACGCCGATGATGTCTGCATCCGTACCTGCTCCTGTGATATCAATGGGATTACTAAAACCCCCAATATCAGCTACAGTTGATGTTACACGTGCTCGCATCTCTTCTTGCTCATGTTCAGTGAATTGGACTAATTCTAAGTCGTATTTGTGTAATAAATCAGAACATACAACACCATGACCTCCTGAAACTGATAGAATAGCAACTTTTCCAGATAGACGTTTGTCCAAACGAATCGGCTTCTTGGAAGAAGCGAGAACAGAATAGGTTTTTATGTAATTCAGCACTTCCATTTCAGTAATAGGTTGGAGAATTCCATACTGTTTAAAAGCAGATCTAGCCACCTCGAAATTTGTTGCAATACTAGCCGTATGGGATTGAATGGCAGACTTGCTTGCTTCGGTGGTCCCTCCCGAATAAATAACGATGTCTTTCTTCGTTTTTTTTGACGATTCTAAAAATTGTCTCCCTTCACCCGGTCCAAAACCCTCTAAATAAAACGAGATTACATCTGTTTCCTTGTCCTCCGCATAATATTCCAGCATATGTACTTCATTGATCACTGCTTTATTTCCGACAGAGACCGCAGAAGAAACTCCAATTTCCCGAGATTTGAACGCAAGAAAGAATTGATCTAGTAAGATCCCTCCACTTTGAGATACTATACTGACATTACCTTTCGGGGGAAAAACTAATTTTTCTGATTGCAAAAATATAGAATCGATATAAGGGGGGTTAAATACACCCACACAATTAGGACCTATGAGTGGAACATTATTTTCTAAACACATTTTTGCTATTTGATTTTGTATTTTTCGTCCCTCTTTCGTTCCCGTTTCTGCGAATCCTCCGCTAATTAAAATTAATCCTTTCACACCTAGAAAAATACATTCTTCAATAGCAAATACGGCAATATTCGGTTGAACTGCAATAACGGCTATATCAGGTATTTCGGGTAAATTTTTGATTTCCCTATAGATTTTTTGTCCTTCTATTTCTCCACCACGTGGATTCACTGCATAGCATTTTTCACCCAAATTCGTCTCAAACACATTTTTAAGAAACGTTGTAGTCCCGGGATTTATGTAATTTTTTGTAGAAATACCTACAACTACCATAGATTTAGGTCGAAAAATCGGCTCAAGATTAAAATGTACTCCTAATTCTTTTTCAGTAGAGGTTCGAGTTTTTCCCATATGATTTCTGATAAAAAATTGATATGATTATGTTAAAATTTTATGTAATGACATCATCAAAAATCATTAAATTCGTAGGATTTGACGGAAGCTATTTACGATAACTTGCGTTCATTAGTACCAATACTACATGATTGTGACCTATCATGGAAGATGAGCAAAAAAGTGAACCGCTGATCTTATGGTGGAATAGCGATTCGGGATCATTTGAACCCACAAAATCGAAAGCAACAGAGGGTGTATTTCTGGAAATGAATGATGAAAATCGACTTTGGTTATTCAGTTATTCTGATGGGACAAGCTTAATCATTAGAAGGACGGCGATGAGAAGGGCAAATGAAATCGCTAAAGTGGGATATGTTCATAATGGCGCCCGAAAAGGAGTAGAATACGAGTTAAAGGAAATCACCGAGGAAGATTTGCCCGAAAGTTTGAAACAAGCTCAACGTGCATGGTATGAACGTAAAAAAGAACAAGAATAATTCGTAAACCTAATTTTTTTTCCTACTGTATTTTTTCTCTTTGCTGGATATGTCGATCTATTGTCGATCCCAGAAGATATCCCTGCTTGTTATATAGTTCTGAGAGTTGAGATGGTAAACGTGAAAATATACCTTCATATGTATCTATTGGTTTTCCAGGAGATCCCGAATAATAGTTTTTGTTCGAAATTCCCTTCCAATCCTTAATAGCTGCAGAACGAGGCATTAAGGTATTATTTTTATCAAGATGCACACCTGGCCCAATTATTGTATGGGGAAAAACGGTAGCGTTCTCATCAATCATTACTTTTTTTATAGTTAGATTTCCAAATATCGAATCCACAACATGACTTGCGGAAGCGCTTCCTGGATAATAACATACACCATCCCGAATCGTTGCAAATTCCAGTGTAGGAATCGTTTCCATAAATGTGACATCTTTACCAATAACATTTGCATAACCAACACGCGTTAATACTCGCTTGATCAACCATGGAAAAGGAGATTTATAAGCTAACCATACTGGAAACTTTATGATATAACCCCGATCATGGTAATATTTCAAATTTTCATCCTCTATATTGCCTTCCTTGAATGTGCGATGGAATACTCCTTCTATGGGGAGTAAATTCTTAGTCCATCTACGCGTGATGAATGTCGCAAACTCAATGACTAAGAAAATGTATAATAAGATTGCTCCAACTAAAACCATTGGAAATAGTAACCAACTCCAATACCACGGAATTCCAATCTTTTGGGTCAGTGGGTAATAATATGCGACCAGAAAAAATGAGGGATACAACGGAATTGTGAAACTGAAAAAATTTAGAAAGAAATATTTAAGGAGGGGAAGTTGCACATTTTGGTTTCGCTGTTGTGTCATTATGATCTGTATTCATATTTCATATTTCATCTTTACTTTCATCGATGAGAAGGGGGAACAAATTTTATAATTGAGTATCCCCGATCACTAAGTGTTATTTCGAACCAAATCAAACGAGATGATAATATATGGAAAAATTTAAAGGTAAATCTGTATTCTTAACCGGCGGTTCCACCGGAATCGGCCGACAAACTGCACTAGATTTTGCGCGAGAAGGTGCTATGGTGACAATTTTTGACATTAACGAATCGGGTGGAACGCAAACCGCTGAAGACTGTAAAGCAGTGGGTGCTGAGAAATCTCTATTCATAAAAGGTGACATTAGCAATTTCGAAAGTGTTGATGGAGCGATACAAAAAGCATTTGATGAAATGGGGGCGGTAGATATTTTAGTAAATAGTGCTGGAGTATTGCGAGATGCGATGATTCATAAATTGGAGGAGAAGAACTGGGATTTTGTAATTGCAATTAATCTCAAAGGGACGTTTTTGGCTATTCAAGCGTGTGCAAAACGCTGGATTGAGAAATGCAAAGAAATGGGAAATTTAAATACTATGGAATACCCTGATCGGAGAATTATAAATATAAGTTCCATGGCGGCAAATGGAAATATCGGACAAATGAACTACAGCGCATCTAAAGCGGGTGTGATTGGAATGACTCTTACGGCAGCAAAAGAATTAGTCAGATATAATGTCCGCACACATGCGGTTCAACCTACAATGGTCGCAACTCCGCTAACGGAGGAACTCCTCACCAAACAAGAAGGCAAATTTAAAGAAATGTATGAGGGACGAATACCGTTCGGAATTGGAAAACCGAGTTATATCAGTGAAGTTATACTTTTCTTAGCGGGACCCGAATCAATATTTATGAATGGTAATATAATTCCAATTAATGGCGGGAAATTAGGGGATTTATGATCACTTCTTTTCCTTAATCTATTAAAAAATCTTTAGGGATTTCTTGCCCTAATCCCTTTTTTTTAAACTCTCGACCCGTATTCACATAATTCTCTGCTTCAATTTTTGCCATTTCGATTCGTTCTTCTCCATAAAATTTCTTCTTTTCTGCTGGTATACCTGCATACAGACAAAATTTCTCCGTATTACCACGCAAAACTGACCCCCCAGCTAAAATACATCCTTCTGCGAGATGGGCATCCTGCAATATTGTAGCATGCAAACCTACTGTACAATGATCTTCTACTATGCCTGGGCCATGTACAACCGCCATATGACCAATAATTATATTAGATCCTATGATGATTTCAGAACCGGGTTCCGTATGAATTACACAATTCTCTTGGATACTGGTATTTTTTCCCACTATAATTCTGCCATGATCCCCACGTAATTTGGCACCATACCAAATATTTACATTAGCACCAATTTCCACATTACCAATAATAATTACATCTTCCGCAATAAAAGCGGTAGAATGGATTTTAGGTTTCGTTCCATCAATAGGATTTTCTCTTATCAATTTTTGGTCTGTCCTCTTTATCACAAATATTGATAAATCTGATTTACTTTACACACAACACTTCAAAAATCTTCCGATTATGCTTTTCTACCAAATTAGAATAGAAATTTAGGCATAAAAATAAAAACAATATCTTAGTTTTAGTTTTTAAACAAAAGAATCTCGAAAATGGGATTTATATGCGTGAAAAAAGGAAGAATATTCTTTATTTAAGTATATCTCTCGTTCTGATAGTATTGTTACCAACCATGGCTGAATTCACAAACAATTTTTACACTACATCAATTTTTGATGAAGTTACTAATCCTTTTGATGGATCAGACTCAACACAAATTGATGAAAGGATTACTATAATAAATGCTTCGCAATATAATGTATCTGAATATGCTTATTATAGATCACCTAAAACTGATATATTAATAAAAAATGAAAATCTTTCGATGGGAATACCAAATAATTGGGAAACATCCGTACTTTCTTTATCTGTCCCGTCTGTTTTTGAAGCCCTGGAAATTTTTAATGACTATGGTTTAAATGGTGATTTTTCGGGTGGAACTGCAAATCCATGGGAATACTATACCACTCATTCTTGGTACAGTGGAATTCCCATGAGTGAGCCATATGCAAATTTTACGTATGATTCGTTAGATGAAAATGCATATGCAGATTTTTATGGAGGGAATAAAGGATTTCCCGTGAGAAGTGACTTCACGGAACCTGCTTTTTTTGGCGCTGCATCCACAACAATTCCAGATTTCGATAAATCTGATTCAAATCTCGAATTCGGAGAATTGTATGAAGAAGAAACGACCGAATTTTCTATCAATGATGAATTTTTTGAGGACCCTGAATATAATGTAATTCTTGATCCCTATGGCGGATACCGGGGAAATTCAAAAGTCACAGGAAATTGGATTGCTGGAATTAATGCATTAGAAAATATAATTGATACAAGATGGTCTTTGTTGTATGGTTATGGTTCACCTAGTGTGTGCTTCAGTACTCCCTTTTACATTCCTTTTGAAGCTGATAGCGTATCAATCACTTTTCGTTGGAGTGTCGAAAATTTAGGCTATGAATATGCTGATGATTTTTTGGTAGCTTCAAGGATTAATCATCAGTATATTAATGGTAGTGTAGGATTATATGGAGAAGATTATTCCGTAGATACTCTTGATTACACTGTTTTAGAATATGATGGTACTAGATCAGGATATGGAAGCGGAGACATAAGGAGCCATGAGTACTGGGAGAGAACTTATAACATTACTGAGTTATTAGGACCATATGGATATCATGCAGGATGGCATACTCTCGATTTTGGTATTGCTCTATTGAGTCCAGATAGCACCGATGATGATGTTATTGTTAATTGGGACTATATTATGATCAATGCTACTCATTATGATTGGTATAAATCCGCAGAATTAAATTTTGAATTTCTTTGGGAAGATTTAGGGAGCACCGACCCTAATGGAAATCTCGCATTTTCCATATACATTGGAGAAGAGGGAACAGATAATTTCATGAGATATTTTATTGGATATAGCACCCAATTACAAGAAGGTAGTTGGAATGAAGCGAGTATAATTCTTCCTCAACACTATCACAAAGCTTTTGAAGTAGATACCTTCAATTTTTTTGTGGGAATGGAAGATGCTGGACCATTAGTAGGCCCTCCTGAAACAACTGTTGGATTTTACCGAAGATTAACCGTAGATAATTTCTACTTAACCGTTAATTTTGACCTAGGTCCCCCTGAAACTTTGGGATTAGAAATGAAACTTAATGATGGAACTAATTGGATGCAAGTCAATAGTACAAACGAGATTTATACTGAAATCCAATCTACCACTTTAGAGGTGCAGTTTAATTTAACTACCAATCCTATATCAGATTCATACATTCGGTTTCAAGCTTATATAGTAGCGAAAAAATTTTCTGAACATCAAGCATTTTCAACAGTTAGTATTCACTCATTTAATGACCTATCTGCGCTGTGGAACACAACCTATAACAATACAGAGTCTGTCAATGAATTTGATGACCCTTCCTTGTTGGGTGCAAATTCTAAATTTCTACTTTACTTATTGCGATTTGAAAACCTTCCAGCTTTCGATGGGATGGGTGACAATTCTAACGATTGGAATGTATACCGAGCAGTGGACCCAAATGCACGTGATCAAACCCTCCGGATTATAAAAAATAGTAATGATCCTTTTCTTCAGAACATTACGATATATAACGCTACGTCAGGGAATCGAGGATCTCTTACACGAGGTTTATGGGAGTTAGATTCAAGTCAGGTTAATTATATGGTTAATGGAAGTCTCTATCTTGATGGTGGGATCAATAACGAGATATATTATAATGGGGACCTTGCAGAATATCATTTATATGTTAGAAATTCCAGTGGAATTTTTGGAAACTACAAAACTCAAATTTGGAATGCCACGTTGAATACAACAACGAATTTTCCAAAATACTATTCCAATGTAAATAACGCTACGTATGATTGGACGGTCTTTGATGAGGGAGTAGGATTATACCGGTTGTATAATCTTTGGAATGATACAAATTCCTTAAATCAGACTCGTAGACTTGGATGGTATCGGGACACTTTCGAAGTCTGGCGGCATACCACCGCTTCAATTCTTGAGGGGACGCTGGGAGTCACTGTAAGCTCAGGCGAATCTGCAGTCTATCATATTCAGTTTAATCAGACTAGTGTTGGTACCTCCGGTGTCACTGGTGCGCATATATATGCGTATAATGCAAGTTCTGGTAATTTATGGGGTAGAGATATTCCTCCTTATGTATATCTATTAGATTATTTAACTGATGATTCTGGAGGCGCCTACACAATCGCCCTGAAAACGATTTCTGTCCCAACTGGAAGCTATCAAGTCAATTTTACTATCTACAAAGCCTTTCATGAAATTTTTATAACATTGAATACGGGACTGACGATTACAGGTGCCTTGGGAAGTATGGATATAACCTATAATTCGGGAGCTTTTATCTATCAAGCATCTCCCACAAGATTATATTTGGACTCAAATAATATCCCCTACGTAAATGATTCTACAAATTCAGTTATCGAAATAACCTTGGAGGATTCTACTAGCAGTGCACGACTAAGGGATGCATATATTTCAGCTTCGTTTAATGACTCAAGTAGTAGTTTGATGATTGCTCGTGAAAAATATTCCATTACGTTTGTAGAAAGTGATAAAGGAGTATATATTCTGACAATAAATACTGTAAATCTTCATGTTACGAACGGGTCTCCTTTTTTTAATTATACTCTACAAATATCGTATTATAAACCAGGTTACGCCTTAAAAGTACATCGAGTGGAGGTTCAAATCGATCCAGTTCCCTTAGTTATTACTCCAGAACCTATTCTTCCACAATATGAAGAAGAGATATTAACGATACAAGCGACAACTTTCGCTAATAACACCGGGATTCTTAGTGCTTATGAATTTTGTGAGCTGAATTATTCCGTATATAATTCTTCGGGATACATTTTTGGGGGATCTTTACCGAAAAAGATATTTAATTTCTTTGAAATTAATATTGAGCTAATTAGCACTCATGATTTACATCCTGGTGAATATTACGTAATATTGAATGGAACTGGTATTGATCTTTCTACATCAGTTTCTGGAAGTTTACCATTTACCATTTATTCAAAATATGTGACTCTATTAAGCTTAACTTTTCCAAATGAAGTCAGAATCGGCAATTATTTTAGTATATCCTCAAAATTACAGTATGCTAATCTCACAGTTTTAGCTAGTGAGGAAATTTTCCTTACTATTAATTACTCGACAATCTACTCGTTCCAGGTAAGTGTACAAACTGATTATCAAGGTAGAGGAATTTATGAACTTCTGATTCCTGAATATTACGAGGGAAATGATTTTACAGTGTATGCTCAATATTTTGGGACCAATATATTAAACCCATCTCAGACTATAAAAAACCAGATTATATTAGGTAAAATTCCTGTGAATATTACTTTTATAGATACACCTGAAACCATCCAAGTAGGATATAGTGTGACATACCAAGCGACACTTTCAATTCTTTATGAACAAGACTACGAAGGAAAAATTCTCACTATGTATGGATATTACGATTTTGATGGTAATCTCTCCCAACCTTTTCTCATAAGGGAATTAGCAGCGAGTAGTGATGGATTGGTATCCTATACAATAGACGAAATTGAGAATGGTCATATAAATCTATCAGTATTTTTGGAATTTCAAGGAGATATTAGTACAGAGGATCAATTTAATTCCATAAATGGATCTATAATTCCGAAATGGGACTCATCTTTTGTATTACAGAATTTTCCCAGCACCATGCGTCTTGGACAGACAGTTCCAATCGATTTGACTTTAAATTCCACAAACATCACCTTTTCGGAATCCTTTGCCGTAATGCCCATCATCATTAAATTTGATTATGGCACCGTTAAACAGGAATTTCTCTACTATACAGATGAAAATGGTACACTCTCTTACAATGTAAAAATTCCCGATTCTGATGTATCCGTTGTTAACTACTCGGTATATTTTCCTGGGACTTCTAAGATCGAACCGTTTCTAATATCAGGTTCTATGCTAATACTACCCAAACTCGGTACAATACTTGAGATGGATAGTTTTGTATTGGGTCAGCAACGTACTGGAACTTTTTCATATTCCGCTATTTTGCAAGATGAATTCGGTTTCCCGGTGCCAAACGCCACAGTATACTTCAGAATCTACGATGAAAATGATCTGCTTATTGATTCACCGTTTACAACCACTAATAAAGAGGGTGTAGCAGCGATCTCAATAACTTTTGAGCAATCAGGGACTTATAAAATAATCGCAGAATTTGATGGAACGGGGATCTATTCAACAACCACGTCCCAAGAAATCATAGTGGAAGCTGTATCAGATTTGATGTATTTTGTCGGATTTTTACCTTATATAGGTGGTTCTCTTGCAGTTGTTGTGGCAGGTGGTTTTATTTATCAGTATGCTGTCGTAGTACCTAGAAGAAAGAAGCGTCTCAGATCTTTGAAAGCGATTCATCAAAGGTTTTCTGATGTTGAAAATATTCAATATATCTTAATTCTAACGAAAACAGGTCTATCTGTTTTTTCTCGATCTTTTACCAGTGTTCCTATTGAGGAAACTCTTATTTCTGGATTTCTAAGTGCAATCTCCAGTTTCGGGGCAGAGATTGGTACGAAAATGAAACAAAGCGAATCAACTGATAAAGGATTGGAACAACTTTCCTATAAACAGTTCAAGATTATTGTTGATGACCTTGCTATTGTCCGTACAGCTCTATTACTTCTAAAAGATGCATCTCCTGATTTAAAGGAAAAACTTCGTCGATTTAATCTCCGTTTCCAAGAGAAATATATGGGGATCCTTCAAAACTGGACAGGGGAGATCCCCGCAGAAGGTCCGATTTTGGAAATGGTTGAAGAATTTTTAGAGGTTGATCTACTTTATCCTCACAATGTTAATGTGGCAAAATTAAATGAAAACTTGAAAACCTTGGAAAAGAAATCTATCAATCACAAGATTTTGGAAGCTGCCCACAGTGAACCATTCGGTGATGTTTTCTACATTCGGGAGATGATGAACCATTTACGGGCAACTGGGGAAGAAGACATTCATATCTTCAATGGAATAATCGAACTTGTAGAAAAAAATGCCATTTTTGCCATTAATCCCCGTACTAGGATTCTCATTGATCAATTTAAACCGATCATAGACCAACTAAGCGAGGATGCGAAAATTGTTTTATTACAAATTTACGATGGGAATAAGAATGAATCTAAGCTGCGTAGAATAAAAGAAATTTCCAATTTTGATCAAGGATCAAGAAGTTTGATTCAAATGGGTTTAATACAACAGGATTTATCTTTAACACCGGCGGGAGAGGCGATTGCAACAATCCTTAAACTAATATAGTTTAATAAAAAAAATATAATTACTTACTTTTTTCATCTATTTTAGTAGTCTTAATCTCCCCTTTTTTTTTCGAGCGGATAGCTAATCCTGAGAACATAACAATGATTGAAATGGAAATAATTGCGAAAGATGCAATGTCCATTATCTGGCTAATTGTATTTTGTAAAGCCCCATAGAAGGGTAATTGCCCCATAACATTCACAATGGTTCCACCAATCGCAATCAAAACACCGAGTAAAAATCTCTTCATATTACGATTCTTCAAACCGGTAGTTTTTTTCACACCATAGTTGTACAAGACTAAGCATGCACTAATCAAGAAAATGAATAATAATATAATGAGAGGGAATAATATATAGAGATTCAAGGTAGTATCTACAGGCTGATAGGTATTGATAGTAATCCAATCCGGAATGAATAGCGGTCGTGTCCAAATTATTAGCATCAATGAATATACACTGCATAATATGATCCATGGCAAGGTATTCTTCTTGAATGTTATCCACAATCTACTGTGTGCTTGCATCATCATAGCAAAATACAATAACATTCCTGCAAAAAGTATAGAAATCAGACTTACACGAATAAAGATTAATATAAATATATCCTTGCTTGCATCTATTGCTAAAAGATCATAGATTAACACTCCCCCGGTATAAAATCCTAACAATAAAAATGAAGTTGCTAGATATATATTTGGCAAGTTTTTTCTTGATCTGAAAAAAACCAATATTGCACAAATGAATCCCGTAGCCGTGGTTATTCCTTCAAAAACCACTTTGAGAATGAATTCTGCTTCCATATTTTTCTATCGTTATCTCTCCTTTTATTCTTATTTACTGATTCTATTATACTAATAGTTCACCCAAATGGAAAATCAATACATTTTTTTGATTTGGATAATAATCCTTAACTTTTTAGAAAATCAGAGATGATTAGGGATTCAACTAACTCAATAGAAACCTATGTATCTCATACTTTATTATTCCTGTATTTTTAGGTATAATTCCGTGGGCTGCTTTCCGATTCACTTGACCAGTTTTACTCCGAAAAAATCATAATTTTGTTTATACTGGTTGTATCTTCACGGAAATGGGAGTGTTGAATCTTGTATTTTTATTATTAAGAGCTTGAATTATAGCATTATCCCAAGAAATAAGATCATGATATTCTGGTAATAATTTCCGAATCAATGAATCTTGAAAATGAGCACCTCGCCAGGAAAATGCCAATATAATTTTAGCCATATTGTTTAGTTTGCCCCATGATATGAAAATTGACGGTTTCATTTTTTGGAAAGGTGTTTGGATTAAGGAGGAATGTTTATTGAGAAATAAATCGAGTGGAATATGATAAGAAGGTACATGAAAACTTTGGTTATAAGCTGGTTTTTCAATCAATATAGAAATTAATTCACATAAATTATCCACTGGCATGATGGAGATTAATTTTTTTCCTTTTCCGAAATAAAATACCTGCTTATTTTTAATTAACTCAACCAGTTTAGGAGAGACCATGCAATCTCCTTTTCCGATCATAAGTGGTAATCTTAACACAGTAAAAGGGATTCCAGATTTTAGAACTACTACTTCCGCTTGAGCCTTGCTTCTTGAATATTTTGAAAACAAAAAATGAGGGCGTATCTTGGTTGAATATTCATCTCGATTTTGACCCAATGTCCGAAATCCGTACACTGACACGGAACTTAGGTATATGAAATTTTTGCAATTCTTCTGTTTTGCGTAATCAATGATTTTTCTTGTACCATCTACATTGGTCTGTTTTAATGTCTTAAATCGAGCATTATCATCGAGTAAACCAATAGTATGGATAATAACATCAAAATCAATATCATTGAAAACTGTGGCACAAGAATCTTTGTTAATATCAAACACAAATTCTCTTTTGTCTAAAGGTGGTCGAGATCGGGTAGTTCCATAGGTTTCGTAGCCTTTTTCATCAAGAAATTTTCTGATTGCATAACCTAGGAATCCCGAACTGCCAGTGATTAGAATTTTCATAAGTTTCATTTTTCAATTGAGTTTATAGGTAGAAAAAATACGATTAATCCCTCATCCACTTAGATTTTCGATTTTTTTGTGTAGAATTCTGATTTTCTAAGCAAAATATATCGGGCAAGAGGCTTAAACATCCATATAAAGAACCGTTTACCGCGAATTCGTTTCTTCATTGTGTCATAGACGTCTCGCAAAGTATGTCTTTGATAATGGAATTTATCTTGAGATTCAACGGTATCAAGGTATCCACAATGATATCCTTCAGTACTGAATGCTTCTGGTGGAAGTAAATTTCTTCCTAATCCATATATTTCCATCATATCGTCCAAATAATCTTTATAGGTAATTCTGCAATTCTCTCCACCTGCTATGTGGTACGTATTTCCCCAAATATCAATACAATCCACTGCATTAGCAAGAGCTAATCCTACATCCTTTGAATGGCAAATCTCAAGACTGGTCGCGAGAGGCATTTTGAACATAGTTGGCTGAAATTGTACTCGATAAGGTTCAACTATATAGGTTAATCTGAAAATTGCAAAATCAATCCCTGACTCTTTGATGATCTTTTCTGCTTTAATTTTAGTTTTGGCATATTCATCCCCTTTACTCGGTTGTACGGGATCCGATTTCTTAATGAATGGATTACGTACTCGATCGCCATATATTGAAATAGAGGATGTGAATATGAGTTTTGTATTCGGCGAGGATTCTTGAATGATAGAGATGATATTTTTTGTCCCTCCCACGTTCACTTGTTCTGCCAATTTTGGGCGTAAATCTGCAAGTGGTGGTATTATTGCTCCCAGATGGATTACGACATCTTGTCGTTTGATAGCGGGAATAAGATCTTCTCTTTTTCGTAGATCTCCCCAAATGATTTCAACTTTTTTCCTCAATTTCCTCGCAATCAAGCGATTCTTTGGATTTTTGAGCTCAAAGATAGTTATTTTATAACCTTTATTCAGTAATTCTTCTAAAGTGGAGGATCCAACGTTTCCGAATGCTCCCGTCAATAATACTCGTTTTGTCATTGCAGTTACCATTTTTTATGATATACTTTCCTTAGATATGTAGTTATAACAATCATGCTTCTATTAATTAAAAGCAAGGAATGCTCAGAAATTTTGTATTTTTGAGCCAAAATTTTTGATACATCTATTATTTTTAACGATCATAATAGAAAATTCTCAATTCTTCCTACATTACTATAATAATTTGATTGTAAAGAATTTGGGTGTTGTTATCACAACTTCTTTAAATACTCCAGATCTCACTCATCTTCTCCTGAATTCTGAATTGGATGAGAAAGCGAAAATGTCGCTTGTTATATATATATAGTATATTGTTAAATATATATAGTTGATCATTAAAAAAAAATCGGTGAAAGTACAATTATTATTATCAAAATAACGAAAACTCATTTCTATTAATTTCTGTGGTTCACACCGAAATTAAAATATAGGTTAATACTATTTATATGGTACACCATGCGAATTCTTAGACTCCAAATATCCAGTGAAATGGTAAAAAAATGGGGTTTCTCTCTATTTGATCAACTAGAATTCTTGGAAATCATCAATGTCTGGCAGTATTCGCAGACAAATTTCTTTTCCATTCAAAAATTGATCTTTAAAAAAGAATATGAAGCAATTTTAGACGACCTCCAAAAACTTAAAGAGAAATTAAGTGCCACCTATCTGCAAATAATTCGTAAAAAAGATAATGAAATTGTTTGCATTTTAAAACAACATCGGGATAGCGGTTTTTGGCCGATTATCTTACCAGGAGCTTGGGCGTTAGTCCCTCCTATTATTATTGATCCCGATTATATTCTACTTACACTCGTAGCCCCGAAGGAATACATCCATAATTTGTTCCAAATGGTCAAAATGTTTACAGAAGATTACACAGTACTCGCTGTTGAAAGGATGAATGATGTTGACCATATCGAGGAATTATTGGGAGTTCATAATATGCCTTTTCCAACATTTACTGACCGTCAACGCGAAATAGCCAGCTACGCTGTTAGAAATGGTTTTTATCATTCTCCAAAAAAGATCAGCGCCAAAAGTATTGCTGATAGGAAAGGAATATCAGTAAGTGCAGTGAATGAACACCTACGCAAGGTAGAGAAAGTAGCAATGGACTACTTTTTTGGGGAAAAAATTTCAAGTACTAATAAAAAGAAAAAAAAGTGGTTTGCAAGACCGTTTTCCTTCCTTAAACGTGAATAAAAATGCTGATAATATTATAATACAAATGGAATGAGTGCTTTTCTCTCTTTAGGATAATCTGTAAATGTTTCTTGATACCATTTGTGATTCTTTATAGCTCGTGGGGCTAAATTCGCAAATGTCCATATAGGAAATACTAAACCCGCTAGAGACCATGTCATAATCGCCCACCCCGTCCACTCCAAAACTTCTCCGAAATAGCTGGGACAAGATACATACTTGAACATCCCACCCTGGGGAATTTTGAATTGGAATGATTCTGTAGACTCTTTGGGACGTAAGTTTCGAATAATATGATCAGATTGTAAATTGATGAAAAATCCGAAGAAAAATATCAGAATACCTATAACGAATCGGACGCTTAATATCCAAGAGAGACTGTAGATGCTTGGAGACAAAATATAGATCCAATAAGATTGCAGATATGCATTTATTCCGTTGAAAATAACCCCCATGAGGATGATCATGATGGGCATGGGATCTCTTCCACGAATTAGGATCGGGAATATGAAAGTGCGTTGTATATAATGTAAATTCCATAACAAGAAGAAAAGAATTGGAACAAGGGGGATAGTTCCATATTTTAGATATCCCAAGTATGTGAAAAATCCATATATAATCACAGTAGGTATTTCCATAAGTATCCATCCCAGTTTGTTATTGATGGAAAATCCCCATTTTTTGGTATAATGCTGACCATATCCTGCTGTTTTTCGAAAAAGGGTTATAAAAACAATAATTGCGAGTACAAACATCACATAAATAGTTATATAGAAAATATTTGTAAGAGTGAGAGTAAGTGCCATTGTATGAAACCATGACTATTCGAATTGATATTTGTCTAGATGTTCATTTGAAGTATTTAAGTTTTATTTGTTATATCTACTTACGTCATCTGCATTTAACGTATATTCATATCCTCGCATAATCTTGTATTTTCTTGGATATGATAGAGTACCTTTAATATTGGGTATAAATTTTAGATGAATTCTAAGACGTGGTCCTTTTGCTTGATTATTAAGGTTAAGGTAAAAAGTTGGAGAATAGAAATTAATCCATCAATCAAATAGATGATGTGACATTTTAAGCATAATTGATTAAAATATTTGCAATGGTAATTAAAAAACTAAATTTTGTGAATCCAATAGGTCGATGGGTTTTTATGGCGGATTGTGATTTGGTCTTGGGATTTCAATCCGTTCTGTATCTCTCAAATAAAGGATGGATATACGTGAAACTATAACCAGTGTTGATTTTCCTAAGAAATTATTTTATAAAGTAATAAATCCTTCTTAGATTACATTTCCTGTGAACGTACATCAAGGAACAATAAGTTTCATTTGAAAAGATCAAAATCATACTATCATAAAATAGGTGGTGGAATTTACACCAAAAACCATGTGCAAATCATCTAAATTTGGATTTCTCTGATTTTTGATCACAAAGTATCATAAACGCTTGAAATGTATCGGGGAAAAAAAAAACAATCACAGAGTAAAGTTATAACAAAATGTAATTTTCGCAATAATATTTTTTGCAGAAAGATATTTTCCATAAGTAATTTTCTTTGAATCATGTGCATATTTTTTCCGGAAGAGAATTGGTTAGAAGCATAAATTGAGAGGATATATCTATGAATTTCCATAAATCCAATAAAACTGAAAAGACCCAACTGAAACAGCGCATTTCTCAACTGGAAGAGGAGTTGTCTTTATATAAAAAGAAATTAATGCACCATCAAATCCTCACATCCACCAAAAATATAAACAACGCATTAGATGTCTCCAATGCTCCGATCTTTAGCGTAGATAATCATGGAAATATAAATATTTGGAATCAAGGAATTGCTCGAATCACTGGTTATTCATTTGATGACGTAGGCGGATTGAATATTGAGAATTTTATTGAAAAAAAAAAGAAGTATCACACAAAACATATCATCAAACGTATCTTAAAGGGAGAAAAACTTTCTTTTGAGGAAATTGCCATTAAAACTAGTATCGATACTGAAGTTCATATACTCTCAAATCCAACCCCAATTAAGGACGATGATGGAACCATCATTGGATGTATTTTTATCGGTCAAGATATAACGGAAAGAAAGCTTATTGCCGCAGCACTTAGGGAAAGTGAAAATTTTTATCGCAGAATTACGGAAAATTCTTCAGATTTTATTCTTATTTTCAGTTCCACTCAACACATCGATTATATAAGCCCTTCTGTCACTAATATCTTAGGATATACCATTGAAGAGTTCATCGAACTAAATTTATCAGATTTAATTTTACCAGATGATTATAAATCGTTTAATGCGGCTATGCGGAAATTTATCTCCAATCAGATTTTTGAACATATCGTCGATCTTCATATAAGACATAAAGATGGGACTTGGCGAGTCATTGAATGCGTTGCTCAAAATTATCTTGATGATCCTATTCTCAACGGAATCGTGTTACGCTCTCGTAATGTGACTGAACGAAGAGAAATGGAAGAAATTTTAGAATTTGAACGAAATCAATTATTTACACTTTTTGATAGTATACCCAGTGCAATTTATATAGCTGATCCCATAGATTATGACGTATTATATGCAAATCTAACAGTAAGAAAAACTCTAGGGTACAATCCCGTGGGTGAAAAATGTCATAAGGTGTTTTTCGACTTAGAACTTCCATGTCCTGATTGTACAAACAAGGATTTGTTCGAAAAAGATGGGAAACCGATGAATTATATTTTTCAAAATCCAAAATTCAATCGCACCTACATGATTCTTGACCAATTCATCAAATGGCTAGATGGGAGAACAGTACGCTTTGAAGTAGCTACTGACATAACTGAATTAAAGCAAACTCAGAAAGAATTGGAAACTAAAAATATGCTATTGCAACAAAAAAATGAAGAGTTAGAAAATTTCGCCTATTTTGCATCTCATGATCTTCCTGAACCTCTTAGAATGGTAAGTACGTATCTTTCTTTATTTGAGCGCAAATATAAAGAAAACTTAGATGAAAAAGCAGATCTATACATTCATTACGCGGTCGATGGAGCAAATCGGATGAATGAAATGATTAAAGCATTACTCAAATACTCTAGAGTAGATAAAGAGCAAAACTTCTGTGAATTTGATGTAAATCAAAAAATTAGTGAAGCCCTTAACAATATCAAAATGTTGATCGAAGATTCCGGTGCAAAGATTACAATTGGAGAGATGCCGCAAATTTATGGGGAACCGATTTTGTTTACACAAGTTATCCAAAATCTTGTATCAAATGCAATTAAATTTTCAGATGAAAACCCAGAAATCGTAATTTCTGTGAAAAATCTTGAACATGAATGGGAATTTTCTGTAAAAGATAATGGTATTGGAATTGATAAACGATATTTTGAACAAATCTTCAATTTTAAACGTTTACATCCACGAGATGAATATCCTGGGAGTGGAATTGGTTTACCATTATGTAAAAAAATTATCACCAATCATAACGGTCGTATCTGGTTGGAATCAAAACTATCCAAAGGCACGACATTTTATTTCATTATCCCAAAAAACTTGAGGAGAATAAATTGATTAGACGCACAGAAATCCTTTTGATTGATGATGATCCTGAGGATATAATGCTATTTACAAATCTGATAGAAGAATTTGATTCTCATATTAATCTTAAAATTGCACAAAACTATGTGGATGCGGTAGATCTTCTGTTTCAAAAACATTTCGATGAGATCCAGTCAAAACCCCATATAATTCTGTTAGAATTAACGATCTCAAATCATAAAGGTATACAGTTACTAAAATCCATAAAAGAACATTCCGAATATAGGAAAATACCCGTATTAGTGGTAACAAAGTCAAACAATTCCCATGATATATGGAATAGTTATGACTACAATGTAAATGCATACATTCAGAAACCCAAATCCAAAGAGCGATATTTAAGTCTAATAAGTATAATGCTCAAATTTTGGATGGAAATGGTTTCCATACCAGATTATACATGGAGCTGATTGAAATTAAACCATTAAAATCAATATTACTAGTCGAGGATAATCCTGCCCATGTGTTAATCACCAAGGAAGCGTTTTCAGAAGTTAAACTAGAAAATGACAACTATGATATCGAAATCATAGATGTTCGAGATGGTATTGAAGCATTAAAACTCCTTAGCAAATTTAAATCTCAAGGTAGTCTGCCAGATCTCATCTTGATAGATATTAACATTCCCTTATTGAATGGTCTGGATTTATTAAAAAAAATAAAATCCCATAAGCATTATAAGCGCATTCCCTCCATTATAATCACTAATGGGTCACGCATACATGAAATAGAAGACGCTTATAAACGATATGCAAATGCATTTATCATCAAACCATTTAGGTATGATGATTTTCTGGAAATGATCCAAGTAATGAAACTCTTTTGGTTTGAATATGCAACCATACCGATAAACACGAATGGGAGATTGAACAAGAATGAGGGATGAGAAAATTAAAGTTTTATTAATTGAAGATAATCCTGGTGATGCTTTTCTCATTCAAGAATATTTGGAAGAAATACAGAATGCGACATTTATGGTAACTTTCGTAGATAGTCTCGCAAAAGGGATCGCCGAATATCAGATGAAAGAATTTGACGTTGTACTCTTAGATTTGACTTTACCAGATAGCACCGGGTTTGATACATTCAGAGAAGCGTTCGTCCACTTACATGATATTCCCATCATTATTTTATCAGGACTAATCGAGGAATTAGCAATACATGCTGTGCAAGAAGGAGCACAAGATTATATTCCAAAAGGTAATTTTGATGCACATACCTTATATCGTTCCATAAAATATGCTATCGAACGGAATAATCTTCAAAGGAAATTACGAGATTCTGAACAACAGTTTCGAGTAATTGCAGAAAATTCTTTGATGGGCATTTTATTGATGGAAAGTGGGGAAATAAAATACATGAACAATAAAATGGAAGATATTACAGGATTCACCTTCGAAGAAGCACAGCTCTGGGAGCGATATCATTTTGCAAAGCATATTTATCCCGATGATCGTCATTTAATCGAAGAATTGCGAGAAGACTTTTATAATCCGAAATCGGAATTCAAGCGTAATTTGATCATCCGTTGGATGAAGAAAGACTCCGAAATAATATATTGTGAAATATTTATGGGACGTGCACCCCATTTAGGGGAAAAATCCGTACTGATATCTGCTATTGAAGTAACTGATAGGATCTTAACTGAACAAGCGTTAGCATCAGAAACCGAGCGACTTTCTGTTACTTTAGACAGTATCGGAGATGCGGTCATTGCAACCGATATTTATGGAATCATTAATATTATTAATCCCACAGCTGAATATCTCACCGGTTGGCCCCAAGACACGGCCATAGGAATGCCTTTGCAAAACATTTTTCAAGTCACGCTAGAAAAAAATGAGAATCAAACCATAGAATTTATGGACACGGTGATCAAGACCCAAGACGTTTATGAGGTAACAGAACCATTACTCTTAAAGGCAAAATCAAAAGAAAACCACATTATTCAAGCCTCTGCTTCCCCAATAAAAGATAAAGATGACAACATTATTGGTATGATTCTAGTATTTCGAGATATCACCGAGCAACGAAAATATAATATGAACCTAATGAAAGTCCAAAAATTGGAAGCATTAGGAATATTAGCGGGGGGTATCGCGCATGATTTCAATAATATTCTTCAAGCAATTCTTGGTAGCATTTCTTTAGCGCGTTTAGAATTACCAGCAGAATCTGATGCGAGTAAAATATTATTTTCAGCAGAGAAGGCATCAGTCCGAGCAAAAGCATTGACTAATCAACTTTTAGCTTTTGCTAAAGGAGGAGTGCCAGTCAAGAAGCCCTTATCTTTGGACGTGATTATCAAGGAGACTGCATCATTTTGTCTGATGGGTTCAAAAAATCGATGCGTTTTTGATATAGATCAGGATTTATGGTTGGTAGAAGGAGATGGAGGCATGCTCAGTCAAATGATCAACAATATTGTAATTAATGCCGATCAAGCGATGGTAATGCCTAATCGGGGGACTATCCGAATTAATGCTATGAATTTTGATACAGGCCTCCAATCTGATGTAAATCCGCAGTTAAATGGCAAATATGTTAAAATTGAAATCCAAGATCAAGGGGGAGGAATTCCCAACTCCATAATACATAGTATTTTTGACCCTTATTTTACTACAAAACCAGACGGAAATGGTTTAGGATTAACAATGAGTTTTACGATTGCTAAAAACCATGGAGGTACTATTGACGTGGATTCTAAGGTCGGGAAAGGCACCAAATTCACGATTTACATACCCGCATCCAGTGAAACGAAATTTACGGAGGAACTTGTAGTCTTAGATCCCGAGCTGCAGAAGGGAAAAATATTAATTATGGATGATGAAGAACCCATCCGCAAGATTTTAGGAGGAATGCTGAAGAAACTGGGATATGAAGTCGAGTTTGCTGAAAATGGCGAAGAAGCCATTACTAAATACACAGCGGTTTACAAATCCTCCAAATCCTTTCTGGCTGTTATTATGGATTTAACTATTCCTGGTAGTATGGGGGGAAAAGAAGCAATTCGGAAATTACTCAAAATAGATCCAAATGTAAAAGCAATCGTGTCAAGTGGTTATTCTTCAGATCCAATTATGGCCGAATTTTCGAAATTTGGGTTTATCGGTGTATTATCTAAACCCTATACAATCGTAGAATTACAAAAAACTCTTTCTCGATCTTTAAATCATATTTCCTAAAATGTTCTAAATTTCGAAATTGTCCTTTTATAAACAAACAAATTAGGGATTGGAAATTCATCATAGCTATTTCACCTCTGTTTGTGAAAGAGAGTTCATTTTATCCAAATTTTCCAACGATATTTTTGGTTTTTAATTCTGCAAATTATGGTGAGTTTAAGTAAGAGTAGGAATAGTTCCACTCATGCGAATTGTAGATCTTCGATCAGATACAGTTACCAAACCATCCCCCGAAATGTGGGAAGCACTAAAATCAATGGATAACAATAAATTAGGAGATGATGTGGAGCATGAAGATCCTACAGTGAATAAATTGGAAGAAAAAGCGGCCAGGCTAATGGGGATGCCTGCAGCTTTGTTTGTGACATCGGGTACCCAGGGAAATCTTATTTCCATTTTATCTCAAACACGACCTGGAGAGGAGATCTTGTTAGAGGAACACAGCCATGTAGTGAAATGGGAAGTTGGTGGGGTTGCTCGAATTGGGGGGCTGATGGTAAATACATTTCCCTCAGTAAAGGGGACTTTTAATCCATCAACTCTCAGTTGGCTTGTCAGAGATTCTTCCGATATTCATCAACCTGTTACATCTATGATTGCATTAGAAAATACTCATAATTATCACGGTGGAATAGCTTTAAAAACAGAATTGTTTAGTAAAACGCGTGACGTTGCCGATGAATTTAGTTTAAAAGTACATTTAGATGGTGCAAGAATATTCAATGCGTGTGTTGCACTAAAAGTACCTATTACCGAATATACAAGACATGTCCATTCGATTCAATTCTGCTTATCCAAGGGACTTTCTTGCCCTATAGGAAGTATAATCGCTGGTTCGGAAGATTTTATTGAACACGCACGGAAAATACGTAAGTTAATCGGCGGTGGTTTCAGACAGGGAGGGATCATTGCAGTTATGGGATTAATAGCACTTGAACCTAAATGGATACAAAGATTAGAAGAAGATCATGCGATAGCTAAACTGTTAGCTAAAAGTATCTCCGAAATTGAGGCAGAGAAACCAGTTCATGTCCCCACACCTGACACTAATATTGTGATGGTTGAATTTAAGCAAAACATCCCTATGGAAACAATTTATAAAGTAGTGAATGAACTGCATAAGCAAGGAGTACTTTGCTTCGACATGGGACCCCGAATCCGATTGGTTACGCATTATGGTATTACTAAGGAAGATATTGATTATTGCATCCCTATAATTCAAAATACTCTCTGTAATCTATTATAAATGAAAATCGATTATCAGTTCTCGACGTATTATCCTATCAATTAAGTATCCCTCAAAGGCTTAAGAACCCAACCTGCGGTTCGTTTCGTCAATGGACCCATGGAATCATGTTTCTTTATTTCAAATGGTTTGGGCATGAGAAAATTTCCCATTTCTTTTAACTCGATAGTTAATAACTCTAATTGGTTCTTTGATAATTCTCCGAAGAGAAAATACTTTATGAGGGGAGGATCCAGCTCCCAATCCCATATTCCTACTACAACTCCATTTAAAATTATGGTGTTTGTTGCATTTCCAGATCTATCAAAGATATAATCCTTTCCTTCTTCAATATATCGGTCCCGAAATTTATATCCCATAATATAAGGATCCAGAATGGGCAATAGGGAAATAATGGATTCATGAGCCGGATTTAAAACTTTTGCTAAAATTAACTGATCTGAAGAAATATAGAATTCTTGATTAAACGGATTCACATCAATCGTGGTCAATTTTAAAAATAATTTCTCAAGGCTTTCCTTAACAACAGTTTTTCCAAAACCCGTCCACCATACAATATCATTAAGACAAACTGGACCATAATGGTTGACGTATTGAAGAATTATTTTCTCGATAGCTTCTTGTTCTGTTATAGAATCTAATTTAACATTTGGTACTGCTTCTTCGAATAATTCATATGTGTGCATTCTATCCAACCAATTATTTCGGGGTTTACTACGAACAATCAGTCCCAGATCTGATAAAATAATTAAGATCGAGGACAGATCTACATCCGTTTGCAATTTTTCTCTTATTTCTCTTATTGTTAGTGGTTTGTTTTTCAATAAATCCAAAATTCTCTCTTTATAGTCCAACAAGGTTTGGTTTCCTATTTTAATATAATCCAAACGTTTTTGCATCTGTCTTAGACGATATTTCAGAGTTGCAACATGCATAGTAGGTATTAGATCTTCATGATGAAAAAACACCGTACCCCGAATACATCGAATTTTCGCAATATTCTTACTTTTATATAGAAGTTCGTGCAAAACATCGGTTGTAAAGTCCTTGCCGCGACAAAATAGCGATATATATGCAGAAGAAGTATTTGTTGCATGCAAACCCAGTAAATCCGAAATAATTTGACTTATATTATTGGTATGCGTGTCTTTTGTTAAATGTGATTTCTCTAAAATAAACCGATTTCCGATTTCTTTAGGCATATTCATCTTATATTCAATTTTGATAACGGGATCTAATAAATAAATAGAAAAGTCGTTTATCATATCAACTTCCAGAAACGAATAGGATAGGCTCATTTAAGATGTAGGCACTCCTATACTTTCAAAGCTATACTAGGGTTAGATCTTTTTTGGATAGGCTTGAAGCATAGGGTGAAAAAGAATAGGGCTTTTTGAACACTGAACTTTAGGTTCCTAACCATTGGTTCAATATATATATCAAGAAAATTCCCAAACATAAAATAAATACAATTCTAATTGATATAAGTAATATTTTTATTCACATCATGGATGTCCTTGGTTATTTAAAATTTTGTTAGGTGAAAATATGGTAAAAAAAAAACGGAAAACTCCATATGTACCTGGAATTGCCGCTATGAAATTCAAACCGAACCATGATTGGACCATGATGGAAGCAAAAGCACTTTTTTTGGATATGAATAGCAATCGAAACATTCCTCTTGACACAATTAAATATGAGGATTGCATAATCGGAATGAGATCTCTCTCTGAAAGATCTGTTGATTTAGTAGTTGCAGATCCACCTTTTGGTATCGATTTTTCAGATAAAGAGAGTCTTTATAATCGTAATAGTAACCTTATTCTGGATGGATATGAAGAAGTGTCTAGGATTAAATATTCAGATTTTACCAGTTTATGGATACATGAATTACCCAGGATTATGAAAAATACTGCTTCTGCTTATATTTTCTCAGGCTGGACAAACCTAAAAGAGATTTTAGAAGCAATAGGTCAGTCCGGATTATTTATAATTAATCATATAATATGGAAATACCAGTTTGGAGTATTTACAAAACGTAAATTTGTAACCAGCCATTATCATATATTATTTTGTGTGAAAAATCCGAAAAAATATTTTTTCAACAAAATTGAACATTACCCCGAAGATGTATGGATAATTCCACGGAGATATCGGCCAGGTCAATCAAAAAACAATACAAGACTACCCGATGAAGTCGTATCTCGTTGCATTCATTTTTCATCTAGACCCGGAGATGTCGTATTTGATCCGTTTCTGGGTAATGGCACTACGGCAGTTTGTGCTATAGCCAACTTTCGACATTATTTTGGATTTGAGATCAATAAGAACATGAAGGAGATAATTGAAAAAAGCCTCTCCGAGACAGATTTAGGCAGAGATTATATTCCTTATACCGAATTGTTACCATCACTAGAAGAACTGGCAGAAAAATATCCTGCTGTTAAAAAAAGATTGTAAAAACCATTAAAATAATATTATTTCGATAATTTCTCCAAAACTTCATTGATTTTATGAGTGATTTGTCGTTTTGCATTAGTTAAGATACGTTTTTCCTTGTCGAATGTCTCAGCGAGTAACCGAATGAAACATAAATTATATAGTAGCGAAATACTCTTATCGCTTGTTTGGGCAAGTAATTGGAAATCTTCCTTCACTTCTTTGAACTCATTCTTTGATTGCTTTTCGAAGGTTTTTTTTATGCGATTTAGTCCATAGCGTTTATATGCTTGTTCTCTGGCATTCTCAAGCAGTTTTGTTAGCACCATATAAATTACAATAAGATTTTGGTTATGTAAATCCCCCATACCCTCAAAATTCTTGAGAATTTGCTCCCGTACATGAGAGAGATTCATAGAGAACAGATTTTCAAAATATAATAAAAAGCGATCAATTTCATCGGGATTTAATAAATCTATTTGATCATAAATGCTTTCAATAAAAGTATCAAGAAGAAATCCTACATCTTTAAATTGCATAACATTCTGGGGCATGCGACCCATAATTTTGTCCTTGGAAAGAAATAATTGCTGATACACGGCTTGTTGCAATAAAGTTGTCATGTTAAATTCAGGTACTAACTCTGCCATCTCGCAAATATTCCTCCATGCCCTAAGAGAAAAAATTACTCTATAATATTATAATGTATTATTAACTAAAAATCATATCCTTAATATTTAGTCCAAATTATCATTAAGAATCTCACACCGATGATTAAACTATGAATACTTTCTTTTCTTTAATCTTCTTATATTCTCTTCAAAAAGATGAGAGATTTATTGAAAACCTCTTGAATGTGAAAAAATTTTGCATATCTTGCGGAGAAGAAAAATGCGATGACTGCAGAGATAATTATGGACCATTTTCCGAGAATATTGTCGGAGTGTATCAATTACCAGAAAGTACAAGTTTGTCATCTCTAATTGATGAACCAGAATCATTTCTACCTGAAGACATTCCGGAAGCAAATGTATTGATTGTAGTTAATTTACACGGTGATATCCTCACTAGCATTCCAGAATTTGCTTATAATCACGGCATAAAATTGGTTATTGTGCCGATCGAAATTGGAGAGTTAGTACCTGAGGGATTGGAACGCCAAGTTAGTGATGAATTAGACAACTATAAAATAGAATATGCATTTCCACGCCCTTTTTGTGCTTTAATGAAAAATTCAAAATACCCATTGCTAAATGAGTTCATAGACTATTTTCATTTGGGATATCCAAAGATGGACTTTAAAATAGAGAACAACCGCATTATAGAATGTGAAGTAAAAACTACTGCACCATGTGGTTCTACGTTTTATATTTGTAGAGAATTGGTCAGAAATAATACTCTTATAAATAAAAAACTTAAAGAACTGATTTCTAAATCTCATCATGCGTATCCCTGTAATGCCAGTATGAAAGAAGATCCCGTTCTCGGAGATACTACGCTTCACATTGCTGGATATATCCATCGTGAAGCAATTTATTCTGCAATTTTAGAAAAAACCCATGATAGTAAGGCGAGAATAATCTCTGATTTGAAAAAAGAAATCGAAGAACTCAGGAAAAATTCTTTTGGAAATGCAAAATAAGTCTTCTATCTATTTAGTCATCCTCCATAACAACAACAATAAAAATTTAATTGCAGTTAAAAGTGATATTCAAGCAATTCGTTAAAAGATGATGGCATTTTTTCTTTAAGATCTCTTAAGTTTCAGAATACAATGCTTTTTTTTTGAATTTCGAAAAAAGTCCCGAATAAAAAATGATAAAGAGAAAAAAAATCTATTCGATATAAATTGCAGGCTTCATAGGTCGTGCTTTTAATCTCTTATTCGAAGGGTCATAAATATCTTTCCGTCCCGCATTCGCAATTATGATTGACGTCCGGTATTTCTTTTTTAATATATCTATATACCCTTCAATTGCTTTCTGTTGATTATTGGGCGATAACATATCTATGCGGAAACTGTTGGGACTTTTTTGCATAAATTTGACTTCTTGTGCGACCTCCTTCATAACATTTTGTAATTCGGGAATTTTCTTTGCTGCAGACATAATTTTTTTTATGTCAATAGCTTCATGTTCGAATAAACTATGAGTTAATTGATACAAAGTGTTTTTCCATGGTTCATTAATGTAAATATATATTGAATTGGGATCCTGTTTTATCAACGAAACAATTTGATCAATGTCCTCCGCTAACTGGGATAGGAATTTTGCTTGTTCGGCTAGAATTCTATCATGGTTAGTAACGGTGATGGATGGGATCAATGTATTTGTGCAAAAATCTGATTTATTTTCCCGTAATCCCAACTGATCATAAATTTCTTCGCACAGGTGAGGAATTACCGGTGTTAATATCACAACTAAATCTTCAAAGATTGATCGAATCACTTGGTTACGCTCTTGTATATCTTCCATATCCTTGTCGTATTGGTCTAATTCATTAACAACATTGAAGAATCCTGTTTGAATGAATTCACGAGCATTAAAATCTTTGATTGCTTGAATCGCTTTATTCATTAGGAGTTTGGTACTTGAAACCAGTAAATTCGAGCGGAAACTGAAATGTATTTTATCATCTTTCCTTACATTTGAGATGGATTGAGCATACTCATAGAATCTCCGTAATTTCTTCTTAGAATTTTCTACCTCTTTATCCCTCCAATCAACAATTGAATCGGCTGCAGCAACAGCTGCTAAATGCAAACGGGTTAAATCCACACTATATTGATCAGGGATATAAGCCATGGGAATTACATTTCCTTTTGATTTTCCCATTTTTGATCCTTCACGAATTAATAAGTCATTCAGAGAAAACGCTTGTAACCAGTATTTTTTCGGAAATATTGCTGCATGATGGAATATGGCAAATGACAAATGATTAGAAATATGTGCAATCGCAGTATGCCTAAAATCATTGGGGTACCAATAAACGAATTCATTTCGGATTTCCTTAATTATTCCTACTGGGATTTTAATTTTCTCACTTAAGTCCTTCATTCTTCCTTTACGCAGAAATACATAATCAAAAAATTCGGGGATCAATTGCTTATCCGAAATACCATGTTCCCGCATCTTTTTGATGATGGTGTAAAAAGCCATATATATTACGGAATCACTTAATGATTCAATAATCCAACCTTTGCCTTTTTCTAGTGGAAATTCTGTCCCTAATCCCCTTCGTCTGACGCAAGGACGCTTATCTAGCCAATCAAAGACGTTTTCAAAGCTTTGACGAAACTTCGGGGGGATTATCATCATATTGTTTAATTCATCTAACGCTTTCTTTTTCCATTCGGGATCTCCATAATTAAGGAAATATTGATCCGGAATAACTGCTACTTCAATATATGCTCCACAGCGACATTTTGCTTCAATTGAGGGTTCATAAAAATGCATTCCTAATTCTTTTTCGATTAACATCTGTTCAGCGCGATTTTTAGCTTCTTCTACTCGTAGTCCTTGAAGTTCCCCTGTGTTATCTTTCATTATCCCATTATAAAATTCCGTTTTATAGATCGTTTGTGTAGCTCGCTCTAACTTTTCCTCATCTAATTGACTGTTTACTCCCAGTTCTTTACAAATTTCTACAGCCGGTAGGTCTCCAAAATCTTTGTTTGATATAATCGAAATCGGTTGTAATGCCTGTAATTCTTCATTATCTAATGTATATTGAACAATCGTGTTTTCATCTTTCTGTAAATCGACTAAGGCAATATAATCATAGGGCGCATGACCGGGTACAGAGTAAACTACACCCGTAGCATGATCTGTGTCTACAAAAGTAGCAGGATAGATAGGAACTTTCTTTTTAGTAATTGGAACTTCCACGGATTGTCCTATTAATTCTTCTCCAAAAAAGGATCTTACTTCAGTAAAGGATTGATTTTGCAATTTTAGTTTTTCTATGGCTTCCTTAGATACAATCCAAGTTTCCGAATTTATTTTTATTTCTACATAATAACGATCGGGATGGATCCAAACATTGGTTATACCAAAAATTGTTTCGGGGCGTAATGTTGCAGCTACTAAATACTTCTTATCCCTCAGTCGATACTTGATACCAACAAGTTCTTGTACTTCTACTTTTTGTTCATCACCCGATTGAATGTCATCTTCTCCTACAGCGTTATTATCATTTGGACACCATAAAATCGGATATGAGCCCTTCGTGATATATCCTTTATCATTTAGTACTTTATATTGCCATTCGATAAATCTATTATATTCGGGATCTCCCGTGGTAAATTGATGAGTGGAATCAATGGAAAAACCCATGCGCTGAAAATCCTGGATCAGTTTACCCGAGAAATACATTGCAACATTCATAGGTTCTGCAAAGCTTTTAAGAACTTTTTCTATTTCTTGCTCATCTTTCTCGTAGATACTAACATAGTCTTTATAAAGATCCCAATATTTCGGTTCCCGTTTTTTCAATCGATCTGCAACAGATAACACGGGAGTACCAGTTATATGAAATGCCATAGGGAAAAATACATTATATCCCGATTGTCGTTTATATCGCGCAAAAATATCTCCCAAATTATAGGTACGGCAGTGACCAATATGTAAAGGCCCCGTTGCATATGGATACGGAACAGTTATAAACCATTTCGGTTTTTTCGTATCGATCTTGCTTATGAAAATTTCTTCATCTTTCCATTTCTTCTGCCATTTCTTTTCAATTTTGCGCAGTTCGGTCAGAAAGTCATCTTTCATCTTGCTTCTCCTTGGATGTTTGTATATAGTGGGTAAAAAAAACGTTTCTGAATCCTTGCATCCCGAATACGAACTCAATGCGTATCATATGCACTGAATGGCTGGTGTCTAAAAATGAGAATTCAGAATTTTCAAATGGTGATTGTGACCGAGGTTTTATGTATTTTTGAAATCTAACAGAGAAGACAATTCCTCACTTATAATCACCTATCATATTTATGGAGATTTTTTAGTATAAATCTTGCGTTTTTTCCATGTCACCTCCATGTTACATCCTTAGAATAAGGATATTTGTCCATATCAAAAGGGGGAGGGAGTGGATTGTGATTCAATCCAAATCTACAAATCCCTTAGAATCTCTAAAAAGAAATTATTCTGCATAATAAGGCGGATATCATGCTAGCAAATGAGATTGTTCTCAATGAGAACTGTCGTGTAATTCCCGTTCGAGAGATGCTACAATCCTGCTCAAAAACTGTATTAAATAAATTACTACATAGTGTAGATATTTGTACATGTTGTGGAGAACTTGTTCCCAAACATATTAACAGTCCAATACGAACAACCGGTAAATGCAAATTATGCAATTCTCTGTTTGAAGAGATGCGAAAAAATAGCTTTGAAGCACTAGAAAATATGGTAGCCATAAGTAGATATCTAAAAATTGAAATTAACAAGCAAGAGCGATAGAGCGATATACCAAGATGTAATTTTTTCCTTTTTTTCCAAATTATATTGAATCAGGAAACCCATTAGTATTTTATAGATAAGTATGAATTCTTGATTATGATAGATCCTTATCACTTTGCCAATCCTATATTAACAACGATTTTTAATCGAAGATCGGTTCGAAATTTTGATGAGATGCCTATACCACAAAATATAAAGGATCTTATTATAACTGGTGCTATGCGTGCACCAACTGCAGGCAATATGATGTTATATTCCATTTTAGAAGTGGACTCTCAAGAGATAAAAACCGCATTGGCAAAGACTTGTGATAATCAACCGTTTATTGCCACCTCCCCTTTTATTCTCCTTTTTCTGGCAGACTATCAAAAGTGGTATGATTATTTTGAATTTTGTAATGTCAAAGAGATGTGTTCCCGATTGGAACTACAGTATAATGATCCGAAAGAATCCAATTTATTAATGTGTTTTGTGGACGCAGTAATCGCTGCACAGAATGCAGTAATTACAGCTGAATCCCAGGGAATCCGTTCCTGTTATATTGGAGATATTATGGAGCATTATGAGACTCATCGAGATTTGTTCCAACTTCCCAAATATGCGTTCCCCGCCGCGATGGTTTGTTTTGGATACCCTAAACATCCAGAACCACTTGGCCAAATAACCAAACGGTTTGAGAAGAATTTGATTTTCCATAAAAATTCATACGCTCCTTGGTCACTCTCCCGAATTAGAGAATTCCATGCAGACATCACCACAACACGAAAAATTCCCACAAAATATTCTGAATTGAAGAATGTCGGACAATACATCTACAAATTTAAAAGTGGAGCCGAATTTAGCAAAGAGATGAATCGTTCTGTTAAAGAGATGCTGAAAAATTGGCGATAATAATAATGATGAAATTGCGGGACTAAATTAAAATAAAAAAAGTGAGAAATGAATTTTATATTTGATCCAAAATATCGCTTTTCTTTTTATCGTAATCCTCTTGAGTTATAATTCCATTATCCAGTAATTCCTTTAGTTTCTCCAATTTGTTTAAAGGCGCCATTGGATCTTCCTTTTCCGTTCGAGCTCTTGTTTCAAACCAAGGTTCGGGAGCATGTGGTGCTCTTGGGGGGGTAGGTGGTCTTACATGTTTCATTCTCCTAACATGTGGAAATTCCCGTTCCAACTTGTATAAGGATTTTTTAACCGCATCTTGTACCTTTTCGTTTATTGTTTTTCCAAGTTCTTCCATCTTCTTCCCTATTTCTTCAAAATCGATTTCTTCAATTTTCTTTTCGAAATCTTCATAGTCAAAATCGATATCTACTTTTATATCTTTTAATTTCTCTAAATCTCTCAATTTTTCGAGACCTTTCAGTCCTTCTAGGCCTTTCAGTCCTTCCTCTAAACCTTCTTTCAATTCTTCTTCAAAGTCTTTCAATTCTTCTAATCCCTCTTTAAATCCTAATTCTAATTGTTTTGCTAAATCTACTCCTGCTTCCCCCAAGGCCATGATTCCATCAAGTGAACCTCGGATTAGCTCGGAAACAGAGACTCCTGCCTTTTTAGCGTATTTTTTTACCCTTTCTCTCATGTATTTCGGGATTGTAAAATTCACGCGGACAAATTCGTCCTCCTCTTCTTCCTCCCCATCTTCTTCCTCCTCGTCATCGAAGAAATCAGGGTCCTTATCCTCATTAAAATCTGTCATTTTCTTTAGTTTCTCCGTTATTTATTTTTATTTTCGTCGATATTGTACTTTTTTTGAGTAGTTTTTCATTTCGGACATATAACTAGACATGTTTTTGGTTAGATAGATTTCATGATATTGAATTTCTGACATTTTTTTTTATTCACCTATTTGTTGTTTATACACATTGAGTGTTAAGTATACATATTCAATACATATATATAAATCTTTGCACATCCAATACACATCAGTGTGTATTGATCCCTTAAAACCATGTATAGGTCGATCAAACAGATTTGGAAGATTTGGAGAAGAAAAAAATCTTAGGTAGTTACCAAATGATTATTCCGTGTCTGGAATGGCAATTGCAATTCCAGAGAAAAATGAGATGAAACCGACGAACAGAATCCATTCCCACATAGAGGTGGAAAATGCTAATATTTCAACTATCTTGCTTCCCAGCAAAGAACCAATGAAAGCCCAAGGTTGTGTAACTGCTGAACCAACTACCGCAATTCCAAAAATAATTAAAGAGGGTATAATTTTCTTAATATCAACGAATTTTGTGCCCCCTTTTCTTAGATTGTTATCACGGAATAAAATTACCAGCAGGGTAGTGCTACCAAAAATAAAGCAGGAAAAAAGAATTGCTGCAATAGGCCAGTGAATGATCTTGAGTTGAAATGTCGAGTTAAAAAAATTCACTTCAGCATCAGCGATAAATGCAATCAAAAACATTCCCACGCAAGTTACTTGGTATAATCTGAGGAACAATTTTGCCAATTTGGGTGGTGAAATATGCGCAATTCTTTGATAGATATAATAGGAAAAACTTAATAGTGAAAAGCATCCTACTAACAAACTCAACGAGAACCCCCACCAGCCGGTTCTATTTATAAGATAATTCCCTAGTTTCGATATGGAATGAGTGAGTACGGAATATTGTTCAGGAAAAAGCATATAAGCAGCAAATAACCCACCGAGAAATATAAACAGAAATGTAGGAATGAATGTGCTGGTTAAGAATTTCTTTGAATAATTACCAAATATATAATCTCGGAAAGTATAATCTTTCCATGATTTTGCATCTATTTTCAACTCTTTGAAATGATTTTTAACAGATTCACGCAATCGATTCGTTTTACTGTTATTTTTTTTATAATACACTTAACCAGTCTCCAATTATTCAACAATAATACACTATTTTTGAATCTCTTTTGTTTAATACAGTGAATATATCATCGCCTAAAAGTAAATTGGTCATCAATTCCATCAAAAACCGATAAAAACTTAGCTATTTACTGGTTTATTTTAATATACTGCTTTTTAATTAATATTTCACTTGAGGAATTCAACAAACATGCTTTTGAAGGTGAAGGTGACAAATCAACGGAAATTTCCCAGAGAAGATGCAATTTTAATATATTGGAGATTTCCCTGAATCCACGTAAATCTGGTAGAGATAATGAAATACACGAAAAATAGCATAGAGTGTTAATAGCTTAAAAACCCCAAAAACCGAAAATATCTAAGATTATTGGTATTCCCATTATGATCGCTAATGAAGCAAGTAATTTTTTTAAAAAAACTCCATTCATTCGATGGGATAGGATAGTTCCTGAGAAAGCCCCTATTAAGGAAGCAATTCCCATTGGGAGTATAAAGTTCCACAATATTGGAGCGGAACCCGTTCCAAAGCCAGGAAAATTCCAATCAATAAGCGGAAAAATTGCTGCCGTGAGAAAACCGAACGCATTTGTGAAAACCATCGAAAATTCTGCGGTTGCTACAGAAATTAATGGTGTTAGACCCAACAAAATCATCGTCGATGTGTATACGGTACCTCCCCCCATACCAACACTACCTGTGACAAATCCACCAAGAAAAGATGAGGTTAAGATAAGAATCCATTTTTTAGAACTTTTTATCTGAATATAATGTTCTTTATCCATAAAGGACACGGTAACTATACGAGATTCAGCATGTTCTTTAACACGATTTCTACGTAGTAATATTAAGATAGCAAGAAGCCACAGCAATCCTACAACCAAGACTTTCAAAACATTTGGCGATTTTAAGTAAAGAATATCTGCTATCCATTTACCCACCAATAAACCGGGTATTGCGAATAAATCATATACTAATCCTAATTTCCAATCAATACAATTATACTGAAAATACCCTACTGTGGCTGAGATGGTGACAAATAACATACAAAAAAGGGATATTTCTCGCGCTTCAGGAACACTTAATTCAAAAAACGTTACGAGTAAAGGAACAAATAGCACACCCCCTCCTATCCCAACCATAGAGCTCAGAAAACTTACTAATAACGCAATACTAAATAGTAAAAGAAAAAATCCGATGGCAATTTCCATTTTATATCTTCAATTTCCTAATCTAAGAATTTCACTTCTCCAGTATCTAAATCATAAAGAGCAGGGATAATACATGGCATATTACATCCATCAATTAACTCAGATAGTACTTGTCTGATGTAATTCACTTGTGTTTTTACATTTTCACACCATTGTCCTTGGGGAAAAAAGCCGAACCATTTTAATGGATCCTGTCCTGTTTGTTTCTCTATTTTATCAAGTGTATTTTTACCCAATTTTGTCATCAGATGCTCGATTTTATTTTTATCCCCTAAAATTGACATACCGCAGCGAGTATGCCCTAACACGATCAAGAATTTCGCACTTAATTCATATATTGCTATGAGTACAGAGCGTAATATATCCTCTGTAATCATGTTGCCTGCATTCTTCAGAACTAATAACTCCCCCGGTTTTACGTTAAAGATTCGTTCTACTTGTACACGGGAATCAACACAAGAGAGAATAATAGTTCTCATAGAATCATTTACTGTATCCGAACCGTCTTTTATTTTCATCCAAATCTCATTTCTCGAAAGAAGCATAGATTTCAATTCTTCTTTATCTGTGTCTTCTTCGCAATAACATAGGTTATCCTCTGGCATGGAACTTCACTGAAATGTTTATGAGGAGAAATTTATGAAAGCTTAAAGAGTTTCCCAAGAAGAAAATTAGAAAAAAACAAGAGAAGAAAAAAAAAATTATGCTTGTTCGGGTGGTTTTAGGAAATAGGCTAGTCCGATTGCTCCTAAAGATAGGACACCCATGATGATAAATAATCCAATGAATCCTATCGTGGCACCTAACACACTGGATAACAACGCTCCAGCTATCCCCGCTATGCCATAAGCCGTGAATACTAATCCATAGTTTGGACCCAAATTCTGAATTCCAAATGTGTCTGCTGTTGCTGTAGGATAAAGAGAAAAATTTCCTCCAAAGCAGAAATAGATTAAATTCACCACTATGAAGAAGAACCACCCAATGCCACCAATAATTGGTAATAGAACCATTAATATAGCCTGGACTCCGAACATGGCAAACATAGTCTTTTTGTAGCCCAATTTGTCGGAAAGGAATCCCCAAAATATTCTTCCCAGTCCATTGAATAATGCTGCCCAAGCTCCTACTTGAGTAAGGAGTACATCCGTTAAACCTTCCTCTAACCCAAAAGTTTTGAAATTACCTATCGTAAACAAACCTGCTGCAGCGGTAAGAATAAACATTCCCCACAGCATCCAAAATTGAGGTGTTCTTATAGATTTTTCTCGAGGGATTTCAACCAAAATTTCTTTACCATCTTCAGAGAGTTTCACTGGTGGTGCCCAATTTGGGGGACAATATCCTTCTTCTGGATTTTGCAGTAAAAAAGATCCTCCCACGGTCATTAGTAAATAGATACCTCCCAGTAACAAAAAGATCCATGGTACACGTTCAATTATCGGAGATACTGCTTCATAGTACTTCTTTCCATCGATTGTATTAATAATAGTCGGATCTAGATTATTTGGATTGATAAATGCTTTAGTTATAAGATTAAAAATAAACGCACCTGCACCAAATCCAGCTACGGCAATTCCATTAATCAATCCTTTCTTATCTGGAAACCATTTAGCAGCACAAGCAATAGGGCATACATATGCAAATCCAATTCCAATTCCAAAGAGAATCCCGTAGGTGAAAAAAGCACCAACAAAACTTTTCATGAAGAATGTCAAAATTACACCCAAACTCATTAACACGGCACCAATCAACCCAACAGTCATCGGACCCATTTTTTGTTGCAATTTACCGCTAAAAATCATGGTTACAGCGAAAGCTAACAAACCAACGGCGAAAATGTACTGAGTGTGTTGATACAAAATATTCGAATTTTGCGCTTGTAAGTAGGATGTAAAATAGGGTGTTAAATTTCCCCATGAATAAATAGTCCCTAATGCAAGTTGGATTAAAACTGCACCAATCACTACTATCCATCGATTCCTAATTTTTATTTCAAACATAGTAATCAACCTATTTTATTATAATATCTAAGGTCAGATATTGATTACATGTCTAGGGGATTTTTAAAAAACATTTCTTCTCGAGATTAATCCGTAATTAACACA
>JAFGBS010000034.1 GCA_016933055.1 Promethearchaeota archaeon
ACCCTAGGGTAAAACGCAAAAGAGAGGGTGAAAAAACCCGAAAACCTGCAAAAGTTGAGAGAAAAAGGGAGTCCCCTGATCGGGGGGAAGGGTGCCGATCACAGGGACGGGGGCAGTTTGTTCGAAACCACCAAGGAGAAAGAGGAAGGTAGGGTATATAAGATCTGTTTATACCGGGGTATAAAACAACAAATGTTGTTTCACAAAAACGTTTGTTTCTCAACTGAACAACAAACGTTTCTCATTGGGAGATTTTTCCTATCCAAGAAAAAACTATACTATTTTTTAAAAATTGATCCCTTTTTTATTCGGTTACAAGCAATTTAAAACAAGGAGTAAAAAAAGTGTGTTATTTTTATTACTCCCTTCTCCAAAACATAGGCGAAAAAATAATTGGGGAGAGGGTAGTATAGTTTGCATAGTTTTTTTTTTTTTATTATACATATATTTTCTCTTTTCTTTTTTTGTTTTCTCTTTTCTTTTTTTATAACCATATTTTTTTCAAAAGTATGCAAACTATACTATTATTTCTCCTTTAAACCTACACATAAAGATTTTAGAGATCATTGAGTATACTATTTTTCTTTAAAAAAAACATCTCCATTAAATTAAACTCTACAGTGATTAAATTAACCTCAAAAAAAAAAATAGTATACTTTTTTGGATAGTGTCAATAAAACTCATAAAATCCGACAAAACACCAACTACTCATCCATGAATTCCATATAATCATCTAGATCTTTCCCGGTTGGATCGGGAGCATCACAAGTTGGATCTGATCCGTTTGGTTTTAAGGCTAATCCAACATAACAAGATTCTTGGTTTCCCCCACGAATTAATCTTTTCCGAGCTTTATTATATCCCAATGGGGACAATTGTTGGGTTAATTTGGTTTTTGTAACAGGCGGTTTATTTTGAGTTTTCAACCATTGGATATATGCTAGATAAAAATCATCACTTCTCACTTTTTCTTTTACCCCTGTAACACAATGAGCGTCAATGAAATCATTGACTAATTCGGATTTAGATAACCAAAAATCTTTCACTTCGATCCAATTGTAATACTTATCATCAAATTTCCCATTTTTCATTAGGGTTTGGAGTCCGGCAATACATTCATTAAGGAACCCCGACAATTCTTCCTTTGTAGTTATTTTCTCCAACATTTTCTCGTCCCCCTTCTCTGAAAAATCATTTGAACATTCCAAAATAATCCATTTTCTCCAAAACCCTTTATCCGTATCTTCCGGGACTTCTGGCATTTTAGTGTTACAAGAAAACACCAATTTTGCAGTTGGTTTAATTTGATAGCTTTGAATATGTTTAGGATCAACTAATATTCGTGATTCATTTCCAACATACTGCTTAAAATTTCGAATTGAGATTTTATAGGTTGCATCAATATCAGAACAATATACCAAAGTTTTATCCTCTAAGGAAGCGGATTTATGTCCTTTTCCAAAATCCTTCAAGTCCATATTAACGGAATTTTCTTCACCAACCATTGCAAATTGGAGAGAAATAAAAGTTGTTTTTCCATTGTGTCCATCCCCATAAAGCATGAACGCTTTTTGGTAGATCATTAAATCTGTTAGACACAATCCACAAAATTGACGTAATACGGTTTGATCCTCTTTTTTGAATACTTCGGATAGAAACTTATCGATCTTTGGACATTTGGCTTTTGGATCATATATCATGGGAATTCTTTTCGTATGCAGTTTTTCCGGTGTGTGTTTTTCAAACTTACCTGTTGAAAGGTTCAAAATTCCGTTTTCCAAATTGATTTCTTCTGAATTGACATTAAACTCAGAATCTTCCGTTTGGGTTTCTCTTTTAATTGAATCGAAAATGTCCTCAATGGAATTCTTAGTATCCTTTAAATCGTAAAAATCCATCCATTCCCCAATTTGTTTTTTAATCATATTATCTAAAAACGGTTGCCAATATTCGTCTTTGTAAACATACGTTGTTGTTGCTATCGATCCTTTTCGCAATCGTGTTCTTATCTGTAAATCTTCTAATACTATCTCTTTAAAATTACGATTAAATAACTCCTTTGGAGTATTCTCTGGATCAAATTCTAAGGCTTTCATGTTTGGAGAAATTGTATGTACGCAACAGTCAAACGCATGCACAAGTTTTTTTCTTTGAATGGGTGTTAGAAGAGAGTTTTGCATGTCTAGCTCGTCTTGGGAGAGCAACTCCCGAAACTTTTCCGGCTCAAACTCAACGTCTTTTAAGCATGAAAACTCGTTCGCCTGCCGGTGTGTCTGCCCACTATCTCCCCATAACATCGTATAGTCTGCCTTCGCAAGGAGACATGCGTTTTCCAAATATTCGAAACAACTGATTTTGTGTTGCATGGTGTCCTTCCCCGGTTCAGTTTATGCAGAACGCCGACGTTCAAGATCGTCCAAAACTTCCAGTTTTGCGATGTCTCTATCGTTTTCACGTTCGAGTTCATTAATCGCGTGTTGAAGTTTTGTCCGTTCGTTTTTATGCATGACGTCCTTTCCTCTTTTTCATGAAAGTTCGACTTCCGGAGATCATCATGATTTCTGCTTCTCCTTCGATTACTAATCGAAGAAGGTGTCGTTCTGCTGAGCAATACGCAAGACCGCTCTCGTTGGCGAACCAAGTGATCGATTGGGGTAACTCACTTAGTAGGTTTTTTATTTTTTTATTCACTTCAAACATTCTGGGCACTTTTTTTTACCTTCAAATCGGTTTACATAAAGAAAATCAACAAGGGGTATTTAAGGGTTCTTTATACGCCCGTATAAAACCGGGGGTTTTTTCCTAGCCGGCTAACAAACCGGAAGAATCCATAAGGTTTTTCTTAGTCTCCAAGCGTGGTTATCACGGTTTTCTTATTTTTCTGAGAAAATGAGGAGTCTTTCGGATCGGGATCTCCATGTCTTTTCCCTTAGTTCAAAAATCCGATCTGAAATTTTCTTAAAACTACCCATATAGAGAGGAGAAAGAAAGAAAATCTTAGGGTTTCCATAGTTTAAATAATATGGATTTTAGAATCAAATCCCTATTTTACGAACTTTTCGTCGAAAATACTGAAGATAACAGGATTTTTAGACATGAATATCTCTCTGATGTATCATATTAAGTTCCCCTTTTCAGTCTCCCTCTTTTCGTTTAAAACGCAAATTTCTGTGTGTACCATCGTGAATTACATAATCTTAGAATGCATGTCTAATTATGAATATGACAGATTCGTGATTAGAGCGGATATCAGCAAATCCAAACGTGTGTCACGGAAAAGTTTGTATCCGTCCAGGATAAAGTAAATATCCCATCAAGATCGGAACTTTGTGCATCTGAGGACAAGTTAAAAGCACCAGGATTGAGATCCGCGACTATTTCCATACAATTCGATAATTTCTGCCCAAAGTCATTATTTCCAGTCACTACGTAATAATAGGTATCAGGTACGTAATCAGTAATTTCGTAGCTTAAAACCAATGAATTCTCAATTAATAAGGTCAGACTTCCGTTACTTTCCGTAATGGGGCCTGAGAATTGATAGAACGAATAATTGTTTGCTTGATATTCAGAAGTCCAATTTAAGATAAAAATTCCATCCCTATCTGGTGCATCGGCAGTAGAAGTTAAGACGAATTTACATCAAGAGGATCATATCCTCCATCAGTAATGATCCAATCATAAGTACCCGTTAATATTTCTCTTCCAGGGAGTCCGACACTACTATATTTTGTGTATCCTCCATGGAAATTTACTCCAGGTCGCAATGATAACTGAGACCATCCCAACAATGTTTGATTGGAAAATATAATATACAATCCCGTGATGGACTTCACGTTACATGTATGGTCTCGAATAATATCTCAGAAATTATAAGCTTTGATTCGGATTCCGATAAAATTGAGGAATTTTCAAGGGTTATTCTCGAGTAATCACATATTAGCAGAAAATTTTATGGGATAAACAGATGCGAAATTTGTTTCATACATCAATATCTGTTGTGTAATTTAAATCATTTCTCCTCACTCAACACATGTAGAAGGAGTAACAGTATAGTCCGAATAGGTAACAGTATAGTGTTAAACGGTCCGTGCGGGTAGGTAGCACGGATAAAGGTTCGTATCCATAGAATCAAAAATGGAATTAGAAGCAGAGTATCACTTCACAGATGTTGACTACTAATATCCCTTATTCCAGTGCTATATTTTTTAAAACGTCTTTAATTTTTTCTGCTGATTTTTTTAGAGCGATTTGCTCAGAACTATTGAGTTCTAGACGAATCATGCTTCTAACCCCTTCATGATTGATAATAGCAGGTATACTCAAATAAACATCTTCTAAACCAAGATAATCACTAATCAGAGAAGAAACGGGTAATATGGAATTCTCATCTTTCAAAATTGCACGGGTGATTCGAGTAAGTGCAATTCCTATCCCATAGGAACTTTCACCTTTACGGTTAATTATCTCATAGGCAGCATTTCGAACTTGGTTGACTATTTCGTCATACTCTAACTTATGATCTTCACAATCATGGTGATCTTGATGTCGTTCACACACTGGGCAATAATCTTTTAACAATACTCCTCCTATAGAGACACTCGACCATGCTGCAAACTCACTATCACCATGCTCACCTAAAATATATCCGTGAACATTCGCGGGATCAACACTGCAATAAGTACCCAATATATATCGGAAGCGCGCAGAATCCAATACAGTTCCGGAACCGATAACTTCATGAGCGGGTTTTTTAGTCAATTGATGTGCAATTCTAAATGCAATATACGATAATATGTCTACAGGATTGGTCACAACCACTAAAATAGCTTTAGGTGCATATTCCATAATCTCCGGGATGATTTTTTTGTACAATTCTGCATTTGTTTTAACTAAATCCAAGCGATTTTGACCTGGTTTTTGACTAATTCCTGCAGTAATCACAATAAGGTCGGAACCATAAATATTAGGATAGTCTCCTGCTGACAATTTTACTGGAGAATAAAATGGAATCCCATGTGAAAGGTCCATTACTTCTCCTTCGACACGTTCCTTATCAATATCCACGATAACGATCTCGCGGGTGAGATTTTTAATCAACATTGCGTACGCATACCGAATCCCAACATTTCCACCCCCAATGATGGATATTTTACTGGTTGTTTTACGCATTTCCAAAACTCTTTTGATGAAAGCTAGTTCATGGGACTATATGAGTATCTTTCTTAATTCTCATAAAACACGAATAAGCACAAGTTTTTTCTGAGTACACGTTCACATTTTTAATATGAAAAAAGTCTTAACCATAGCTGGTTCTGATTCGGGCGGGGGGGCAGGAATCCAGGCAGATTTGAAAACTTTTTCGGCTCGAGGAGTGTTTGGAATGTCAGCAATTACTGCATTAACTGCCCAAAATACCGTTGGAGTTCAAGGTGTATATGAGATCGACGCATCGTTTGTGGAAAAACAAATTGATTCTGTTATGACGGATATTAAGGCAGATGCGTGGAAAACGGGGATGTTAGCAAACGCACAAATTGTTGAAATTGTTGCCAAATGTGCAAGAAAATATAACATTCATAATTTAATAGTAGATCCGGTTATGCTCGCACGCAGTGGGGATCCATTGCTGAAACTTGATGCTGTTGAAATTTACAAAACTGATCTATTTCCCTTGACTCTCATTTTGACACCAAACCGGGAAGAAGCAGAATATTTGTCAAAACAGCCTATTAAAAGCATCGAGGACACCGAAAGAGTTGCTAAGATTCTTTACGAGATGGGACCGAAAAATATATTAATCAAGGGGGGCCATATTGAAACAGTTAATGAAGCGATAGATGTCTTATATGACGGAAAACAATTTACATATTTCCATGCGGAACGAATTAACACACACAATACTCACGGTACGGGATGTACCTATGCAAGTGCTATTGCGGCAGAAGTAGCAAAAGGTCAAAATATCAAGGAAGCAATTCATATTGCAAAATCCTATATTACTGCTGCAATCATTTACGCAGATAAACTACAAATTGGGAAAGGATATGGCCCAACTAATCATTTCCAAGGAACAGTAGTTCCTGTTAATCTCAATTTAGTAACTAGTAAGTAAAAAAAGGAGAATTTATTAGTTTTTATCGAACTTTTTCCACGAGAGTCGTACTCAAAAGTTCGTCAATTGCTTTTCTCTTTTTCCTTACGAATGGCACAGTGTGAAACTCTAAAACATTGTCTGGTTGGACAAAAACTTTAATCATGCCAGCACCTATAGTAATATATTCGAATATGTCGATTATTTCCATGTAAATTTTCACAGGACCCGTGGGATACCGGTTAGCTTTTCCAGTTGCCAATCCACGCACGTAAATCTCGTTTTTTTCTATTTTTACGAATCGGAATTGCGCTACAACGATGGCTGCTACAATAATTAATCCGAATATGAATACCATCCAACCATAAAAATGACTAGCTAACGGAAAATCAAAAAATGGTCGGATACTAGTCCACCAAGCGAATAGATTTATCACTCCTCCAATATCAAGTAAAATTAGAGTTAATCCAATTATTATAAAAGATAAGAAGAGTAGAAAGAATTTCACAGTCGGAAAATTAAAACCTACTGTAACTGTATTGAATAAAAATACGAAAACCCAAATTATCGCTAAAACATCACTGGGGGGTATAAACAATTGAATTATTAATGCAATTACGCTGTAGATTAATAAAGGATAATACAAAATAACTTTGGAGTAATCCTTTAAAAACACTTTTGTTGGTTCAGACATTCTCTTATTTTTAGTTTTTTTTTTTATATTTCTTGACATATTTATAATAAAATTTGAGATCTTTTTAGTATTAGGTATATTTTTTATAATATATATACTACTTCTTGCTTCCGACTAGTGGAATTATTAGAAAAAGGGAATTTGGCAATAGAAAGCCGAAGATCTCTGTCATTTTATAACCTATTCATATACAAGTAATTGGATTATGGGCAGATTGCCTTAAGATTACACTAATTTGTATACAACACTTTTTAAAATCGCTAAAACATGATATTTCCTTAATTTCCCTTCTTTTATTAAAGGTGTATAAAAGAAAGGTACAGTTCTTAATTGTATAGTCTATTAAAATCCTAAACAAAAGCATCAGAGATTATAACGATTGATCTCAATTGAACTATCCTAAAAATTTTAATAGATTTTGGGAGATTTTAGTAATGAAGTTAATGGATAACAAAAACAGAATTCTTGATTGCCATATACATTACTCACTTCCAGTTACACCTTACGAACTGTTTGATATAATGGATCATACAAAAACCAACATGGCAAATTTGGTAATTGTACCCGATAGGCAACGTATTTCCTCCGTTCCTGAAGCGTTGATGGTGAAATATCTAAATCCTAATAAAATCTTTGTGTTTGCTTGTTTAGACGTTACTCAGTATTTCATGCACAAAAATTCTGTAGGTAAACATTTTGTAAAATACGTGAAAAGAATGTTGAAATGTGGGTGCGACGGGATCAAAATGATTGAAGGAAAACCAGACTTGCGACGAACCGTACCCATTCCTGATTTTGATCTCCCGGTATGGGACCCGTTTTGGGCATTCGCGGAAGCTGTCGGCCTTCCAATTTTATGGCATGTTAATGATCCCGAGGAATTTTGGGATAAATCTAAAATTCCAACTTGGGCGAAAGACCGAGGATGGTTCTATGGAGAAGATACAATCAATAATGAGGATCAATATCGACAAGTTCTCACCGTGTTAAAAAGACACCCCCGATTAAAACTCATTTTTGCTCATTTTTTCTTTATGTCCGCACAACTCGAGCGATTATCTAAGATTTTTGACGAATACCCAAATGTGTGTGTCGATTTAACTCCTGGGATCGAAATGTACATAAATTTTTCGAACAACATCAGCGAAGTTACACGTTTTTTTGAAAGGTTCCAATCTCGAATATTATATGGTACTGATATTGGAGCAAGAATAGTGTTATCAGAAGGTTTTGACTTAAATGAAACAAAATCAGAAAGTTTGAATCGGTCCAATTTAGTTCGAACATTTTTGACGAAATCAGGTCAATACACAATACAATCGGACGGAAATTTTTTAATTGGAGTTGAAGATTTTCAGTTACCCGCATTAAATTTACCATTAGAAGTTTGCCAAAAAATCTTTTATGGTAACTTCATTCGACTTGTGAGCGAAAAACCTAAGCAAGTTAATTCAGAAATGGTAATCAAAGAATGTAAGAAGATCAAATTCATGATTCGAATCATGTCGTTACTTAAGTTGATCAAAAACCCAGATTATTCCTATGCAAATCAAGTCATCGATTTCTTTAAAAACAAAAAAAAGGAGTATTAAAAGATATAAAAATGAAAAAATTATCCAAAGGACAACTAATTTTATATGCGTTTGCAGGTTTCGGACCCAACTTACTAGGCACCATTCTAGGTGTTTATATGATCAATGCAGTTATAATTGAAGGTTTTGGTGCAGAAGCCCCATATTGGACTTTCGCCAATAAAACGTTAGTTGTTACTGCTGTGTTCAGCGTATTGGTACTTATTGCAAAGCTACTCGATGGAATAACAGACATACCGTTAGCAGGTTGGACGGACTCTCTTAAGTCAAAATGGGGAAAAAGACGACCTGCTATGCTGATTGGTTTCATCCCCATGGTCCTTTCGTATATGTTGTACTGTCTGATACCAATCAATGAAGAACATAACATACTTAATACTATATATTATGGGGTATTGCTTTCGATATTTTTTACAGCCTATACTCTGACGTTTGTAACCTATTATGGAACCTATAGCGAAGTCACATCATCTCCGGAAGAAAGGATCTTATTATCAAATTGGAAAGCATTTTTTGATACCATACAGTATAGTGTAAGCTATGCACTCATTCCGGTATTTATTTCGCTGAAGATTAATATTCGCACGGTCTGTTTAATCTCTTCACCTTTCTTCTTAACTTTGGTATTGGTATTCTTTTTGCTAAAAGAAAAATCCACGTTACCTGAGGATATTGCAAAAGAGAAACGAGAACGCGAGAACAAGCCTGATTCGATTCCCCAAGAAGAAGATGTCGGTTTTTTTGAAAGTATTAAATTAACTGCCAAAAACAAAGGATTTATGATCTGGTTGGCAGTAATGGCTGCATTCTTTTTTGGTCTGCAATTATTCTTAGCTGGGCAAAATGTGCTAGCTTCGGGATCGATGGGATTATTAGGTTGGCAAATCGCTGTAATTAATACTTCCGCATTTGCACCTGTGCCACTTATGTTATGGATTTATCGCAAAGTAATGAAGAAAAAAGGTTTTCGGTTCGCATTTCAGACTGCTTTGTTTTCATTTGCATTAGCAATGATAACTTTCTCAGTTGCCTATGTGGAATGGATTCCGAGTGTCTGGGCTAGACTGATTATTGGAGCGATCGGAGGGACAATTGGTAGCTATGGAATAGGAGCATTTTTCAGTGCACCGTATGTCATCCCCTCACAAATGGCTGCTGAGGAATTAAAAGCCACAGGAAAAAGTCATCCCTCTATGTATTTTGCGATGCAAGGATTTTTCAATGCGATTGTTGCAGCAATTAGTACGAGTGTCGTATGGCTAAATATTCGAGAATTAACCGTTGATGGTGAAGTTTTCTTTGGAGTTCACCTTATGCCATATATAGTTGCGGCTGCTTGTGCTCTATCCATTATTCTCGCTTTCTTTTTACCCAAATCGTTTAGTCGACTGGGACGAGAGAAAGATGTTAACTTGAGTGAATAACTATTTTTTTCATTCTTTTTTCCTTTCACCAATTACTAAAATCGGCAGTTTTATGGAAAGTTCTTCCTCATTTCTCATAATGTCCTATCTTCATCAGATATAATAATACTGCCATTATTTCCGATCCATGTCATACTATTAAATAACAAGGGCATCTAATAATATGAATCCCTTAAACTCATTTGCCTTCACAAGCCAATAAGAATATCTGATTAATTTATAGGGTGAAGATAAAAAGAAAAGGGAGAATTTTATCTATGGACGAGGTACTAGTAAATCTCCACCATCAGTAAGCCAGTTTAAATCGACTTTGACAAATGTAAGAGTTTCGCGGTAGTCATTTTTTCCTGTCTCAAATAAGATACAAATTGTTTTATCAGAGAGAATAGCAATTTGTGAGTAAGCGGATGGTCCTTCATATACCAATTTTGCTACTGGCCATGTTAATCCTTCATCATAACTCATCCGAAGTGTTAAATGACCTCTTGCATTTTGAGTTGGATTGGAGAATAGCACACGATTTTGCATGTAAGTAACATTATCAGTAAATCGCATTATTGACCCTTGGGTACTTGATGCCGGTAAATCTTCTTCATAGTACCACTCTTCCCATGTTTCTCCACCATCATTACTCCAAGCCATAATCCTATAACTTCCTAGGCGGGATCTACAATTAAATACCAGAGAGGAATTCACACTTTCAAAAGCTTGAGGTTCAGAACCTCTGCCTACATATTCACCTTTTTGCCAAGTAACTCCATGGTCATCGCTATAAATTGCACATGCACCCCCTACAGAGGTTGGAATTATTAGTCTTCCAGTTGACATTTGAATACCATTTCCAGGTCCTGTCGCACATCTACTTATTAATCCTAATTCTTGAGTTAAATTTCGAGGTGTTGACCATGTTTCCCCAAAATCAGAGCTATTCATGATATGCATGCTCTGATAATCAATACAAAAAGGTAACCACACCATTCCAGTATCGTTATCATATAAAGGACATGGATTGTGTACTGTATGCACTCCAACATCCTGAATTATTTGAATTGGACTCCACGTGTCTCCACCATCAATGCTTTTTTTCATAACAATGTTAATATCCCCCAGATCAGAAAATCCGTTTTCTCGAGATTCGCAGAACGCAAGTAATGTATCATTTGGCAATACAATCATAGAAGGTATTCGGTATCCTCTACTGGGTTCTTCATTTTCTATAAATAGGGGTTGATGAATAACCCCTTCGGTCCATTGAGGGTTGTTGAATAACATCACTCCGCCAAAATAACCAAAAATGAATAGGAATGTAAATCCCCCTGCTGTTAATCCTCGGAGTAATCGAGGGACTTTTTTCAATTTTATTGCTTCTACATAGAATTTAAGACTCCCAATAAGGAATAGCCCACCATACCCAAAGAATGGAATTGAAAGAAATGTAATGACAATTGGTGGAAATCCTCCCGCTACACCTGCAGAAAGGATTAAAAATGTCCTATAAAGGAGAAATGCAGCAGCAATGTTCCAAAATGACCAAAATACTACCCAAACTAAACGTAAATGTTTATTCTTTATTAGATCGATTCCAAGTCCTCGAAATCTTTTGGATTTCAGGCTAATAACTGTCATAATAAGGCTATAAAGAATACCAATCAAGAGAATTGCTGCAAATGTAGGTAAAATCCAGATGGATTGAGATACTAAAAGAAATTCTCCGCTATATGAATCCATCAGCAAGTAGACAATGAAAGTAAAAATAATCGAAAATAATAATTGTATACAAGAAACCACTATATCCCATTTGAAAATCCGAGCGTTCGGATTCCTAAGTTCCATTTTTTTCATAAATTCACCAATCTATTTACTCTGACAGTTCTCTCTTTGATATTCTTTATAAAAACTCTCCTAAATTCCATTTCAAACACAGACAAATGGTAATTAAAAAACCAACTAAAGAAAATGTTACCGGAAGTATCAGATATGCGGTTTTGTGATAGAAAAGTAATAAGAAGAACTTTCGGAAGATTTTGAATGTGTCTATTGCAGGGATAATATATGTAAATGTGAATGGAAGCCCGTATCTAACAAGGAGAGAACAATATAGAAAAAAATAGATTTAAGATTGAATTATATTATATACTCTGGAACTTAGTTCTGCCCGTTCCCCAAACACCAATCGCTTTTGCTAATTCTTCGTGATCCTTTGCATATTCTTTTGCAGGAATCCCTTTCATCGCCGCATCGATTGCTTGACGTAATGATCGAGCTCCAGCTTCTGGACCGTCAGGATGGGCGTGAACCCCTCCACCCGAGCCGATCATGACATCTTTACCGCAATCTTTGATGGTTTTCTCTATCATTCCGGCCGTAATCCCTCCACTCGGCATTGGCATTGTGGGTTTAATATTCTGAAGTGGGTAGGTGAGTTCCTTGATGTTCATAAAGAACCGCTCATCAACTACAATTGCTTTTCCATAAGGAGCAGGCAGTACTATTGAGTCAGCTCCACATAATCGGGGAATTTTTCCCAGAGTTAGGTTACTGGCAACACCAGACCAAGGATCTTGATACCACGTTCCAGCGAAGTCCATATGCGCAAGGATCGGCAATTTGATGGATGGATCTTCTGCGATTGCTCGTAACATGGATAAACCGGCCGGCAAGTAGTTAATTAAAAGACCGTTTCCACCCATTTCCTGTACTTTATTTGCATTTTCTATAATATCTGGATAACCATCGCTTATACCAATCGTGTATATCTTCTTCTCGCCCGTTTCGCTTGCAGCTTTATCTGCAGCCTCCATAACCATGGATAAACGATCCTCCAGAGTGTTAAACTCTGCATCTGCAATCAATTCATCGTCTTTCACTACATCACAACCGCCTAAAAAGGCTTTGTAAGCGAGGTCTGCAGCAACTCCACAACTGTGACCGGTGCATGGCTTAATCATATTGTTCAGAATTGGTCTATCTGTTACACCCAACAATTTTTGAAATCCTTGAATTCCGTATTTTGGACCCTTAAATAATTTAAGGACCTTCTTGGGGAGTTGAAAGTCGACAAGCTTTAACTTCCCCCCCATGCTTATATTTCCGTAGATAGCCGTGAACATAAGCGGAAAATTGAATTTTCCTTTACTGTTTATCATATTAGTAACGGGAAACGCAATTCTGAATACATAATAGCGCAATGCATTTTTATCTACTTCCACTTCATATTCGAAATTGGGAATTTCATAGCAGCCTAAGACTTTAGCAATGTGTTCTTTACGAACTTGTTCCGTCTCTTCAGGAACCCGGATCCATGTTCCTGTGCTTTGTTCAATGGCAGCGAATTGTGCCAGAGTAGTTGCTTCCATTTTTGAACTTAGTGCAGCTGTGTATGTCGCAATAATATATTTCTCTCTATCTATTCCATCTTCTAACGCCTTTGGGGTTGCTTCTAAATCTTCTGTTTTCATAGTGGTTATTTCTCCTTTCTTTCTTATATCATATAAGAGGAATCAAGTATACATTCGATTGTGAAATTATAACAGTTTTTGAAATGCAACTTCAATTTCATGCTTCTTTTGTCTGAAAACGTAAGTTATTGTTAAAAAATTAAACAATAATGATCATTCTTTTGAAAGAATCTTATTATGTTAGGGATATCTACGCATCTTCTAATAAAAAAAACACTAATTGAGGTTGCAGAAAGGAAGAACACCGCAAAATAATTCCAGAACGTATATCCAACGAATTTCCGCATAATTATAAAAACTAACCGAGCTAATTCTTCGTTCGGGAACAGCCCGTACGATTTTATTCATGGAATTAAGTAGATTTTTCAAACGTATTCACCTTCGTTTTTTATACTATGAATAATAGAGGTACCTATGGTTAATTTCGAAGATGTGGAACAAGCGTATCATCGAATAAAGCAATACGTGAACCACACTCCTGTCATGACTTCCCGCACCTTAAACGAAATAGTTGAAGCAAATGTGTATCTAAAATGCGAAAATTTCCAAAGAGTGGGCGCATTCAAACCCCGGGGGGCGTTGAACAAAATTCTGCAATTAAGTAACGAGGAAAAATCTCGCGGAATAGTGACGCATTCTTCGGGGAATCATGCTCAAGCGGTCGCTCTTGCTGGCAAACTGCTTGGAATCAAAACCGTGGTTGTAATGCCAGAAAATGCACCACAAGTAAAAGTGGACGCAACAAAGGGGTATGGTGCCGAAGTGGTTCGTTGTGATAATAATACGGAATCCAGAGTTCGAACTGCAGAACAATTGGGAGAAAAGCATGGATATACACTGGTTCATGCCTATGATGATTATAATATTATTGCGGGAGCGGGAACTGCCGCATACGAACTGATAAAAGAAGTAGGAAAATTAGATTATATTTTCTTTCCGATTGGTGGAGGAGGACTTGCGAGTGGCACTATAATTGCATCTAAAGGAATGATTCCTGATATTGAAATTATTGGAGTAGAACCCGAGAAAGCGGATGATGCGTTTCGATCGCTTCGAGATAATGTTATTTACCCGAGTCCTTATCCAAACACTATCGCTGATGGACTGCGTACACAGTTGAGTGAAAAAACTTTTGGAATTATTAAGAAATATAATACCAAAATCATCACCGTCACTGAAAATGAGATTGTGGATGCAATGAAATTTCTTTGGGAAAGAATGAAAATCGTAGTTGAACCTTCCGGAGCAGTTCCACTTGCGGGAATTCTCAAATTGGAAGAAAATTTAAGGAAAAAACAAGTAGGTGGCATTATTAGTGGTGGAAATGTGGAGTTAAATGACTTTTTTAAAATCTTTTACGACAAAATTTCACTCACCTAATTCTATATTTTCATTCAGAATTGATAAGAAATATTTAAGTTGAAAATTGGTGTTTTCCTCTTAAGATTGTGAATTCTACTAATACCAGTGATATACCTAAACTAGACCAAAAGATTGACGATTTTACTCAAAATTTACCAGAATCCTTAAGAAATGCACTATATCAGTGTATTAGTTGCGGAAAGTGTGTAGCAGCATGCACTGCCGCACGTGTATCGGATTTTAATTCACGTTTAATTGTTGCGAAAGTTATCGATAAGGATGAAAGCGTTCTAACAGATGAAATGCTGTGGAAATGCTTCTTATGCCATCAATGTGCTATGTTATGCCCAAAAAAAGATATGGATTTGCCGGATCTTATTTATCGTCTTCGTCAGATCTCCATTCAAAAAGGAGTTGCTCCCTTATCTCTAAAAAAATTAGATAATTGGTTATATCGTTTTTTTGAATCGGGCAAAATAGCAGGACCCAATAGTGTTTCGGAAGAAAGAACGGAACGATTGAAAAAAGTTGCAGAAATTTCTGGCGTAAATGTATATAAACAATGTATCGAAGAATTGGAAAATGCTGATGAAATTGAAGATGCTGAGGAGAAAGGATGATATGCAACAATTAGATAAGGACCCTCTTGCACTCTTTGATAATTTGAAGACGTGGCTTTCTAACCAAAATATGTATGTATTCTCGGGATGTGCTGAGGAAAAATATCCAGGTATTAAAAGAGGTCTGAAATTCATTGGAAATACCATTTTGAAGCAAAATCTATATAGTTATGAGCAGCAATCGTGTTGTTCAGGTCCCCTTACAAAAATGGGATTTGGTGATCAATATTCTCTGAGTATGTATACACAAGAAAACCTTTCTCTCCGTGAACATAATGAAACTGTTATGTTGACCTCGTGCAATGGCTGTTATTCCTATATGATTAAATCTAACAAAATGATTACTGACATCCCTTCGGTAATTTATGCATCCGAAACCGAAAATTATAACCGCCCGTTACTGTTGCATGCAATTGAATATATATCTACTTGGTTTCGAAGCTTATTTCCGTTGATTAAATACTCGCTTGAAAAGGTGAAGTTCGTAACCCAATATGGTTGTCATTATATCAATCAATATGAATTATCCAAGGAATTATCATTTAGGAATCTCTATGCTCAATATCGCAATCTGAAATGGTATTATAACTCAATACCTCGATATTTAGAAGATATTACTAAAATCCTTCGCAGTAAAATCATTGACTATCCCGAATACATATTATGTTGTGGAGGTAGTACACCACAACGACAAATAAACGAAGATAATGCGATATCAATTGCCATGAAGAAATTTTCAAGCATACATTCCCTTAAAGAGAAACCTGATGCAATTCTCACGATTTGTCCCTTATGCATGTTTTGGATGGAGGATAGTCAGCTACTTCCAGAAGTAAAAAACACCTACCCGGATCCCATACCTATAATTCATATTAATGAATTACTGGCTATAGCACTAGGCGATGAAGAAACTTTATCTCATGCACAAACTACTCACAAAATCAGTTTAAAACCGCTTCTTGAGAAAATTGTGATAAAATAAATTAGTCATGAACTTGTTTTTGAACTAGCACAAATAGATGTTTACTGTTCTCATCAAGGCTATCTCTCACTAATTTTGACCATATTATCGTAAAATTTGCTTTTTTTAGCAATGATATATAAGTGTCTCCGTCGAATCCGCTCCAATACATAGTTGTGCCAAAATAATCCGTAAAAATCGACTGGGGGTCATCCTCGCTGTGTAAACTCATCAATGTAATACCGTTGGGTTTCAAAATTCGAAACATAGTAGTGAACAGCGGAAAATGTTCTTCTCTAGGAACATGGATAATCGAATAATAAGCTAAAACGGCATCGAAAAATTCATCTGGAAAATCCAATTTTGCCATATCTTTACACATGAATACTGCTTTAGGGACATTCTTTTTCGCTAGTTGTATTTGCTTAGGTGAAATATCAATCCCAACTACCTCAAATTTTTCACTGAGATATTTTGTAAAAGGGATTCCTCCTCCACAACCCAAATCTAGCACTTTTCCATTCTGTGGAATATAACGGCAAAATTCAGGGAGAAAGGACATTTCTGGAAGAGTTTCATGACGTATAGAGCTATAGATACCTCCCACAGCGTTATATCCTGCCTTAACGATTTCTTTCGGATCCATATTGACATATCTCCCTAAGAATAAAATAAATTCCATGTTGGATGGTAAGAATGCACCATATCCATGATTTCCGTATAATCATCTACGGAAAAATAAGGTATGGGACATCTATAATCCCCGGATTCGCAAATTCTAAAATCTATATGTCCCAAACCTATATTATTATTGCTGAGAATTGCTATAACATATCCTTTTTCCACCCAAGTACCCACAGTTACATTAATTTGTGCTAACTGTACCTCTCTTTGAAATGTTGTTGCAGCGTAGATATTTAACCGGTATTCAAATTCTACTGTTTCATTATAGGTTATGTTTATGATGATCTGATACCTGTTTGCACTGGGTAGTCCCAAATCATTATACCCCACGTATGAAACATTCCCGGGTGCTGCCGCGAGTACTTTTACCCCGTCGTTCATATGGTAATTAATGCCAAGATGCTCGTAACCCCAAGGACAACTATCTGTAGTTGAAAAACCCGCTTCAAAACTATATATATCTGCTTGTGTATTATATATGACTCCCAATTTGTTCAAAATCGTAGAATCATATATAAGTTGCCAATTTGGTAAAAATGTATGATAAAGGTTTAGCATTTTGGAATACCCATAGTCTCCATAATATCTATCCATAGGAAGACGCTCCCAATTCTCTACTACGTCATGATGAATATGTGCTGATGGACCAACGAATAAAAATCGCCCTATTTCTTGACCAGGTATAACCCAATCCCCTTCTTCAACGGTGATCATGGATTTCTGTAACTCAAAATCTGCCATATCACCTGTCCAAGGCTCAAAATTATATCCAACCATCGTGGTGTCATTATAACTTATCATTAATCCTACCATATACCGATTTTCCACTCCACTTCCCCAATCTTTGTATTCAACCATAGTTACTTGACCTGGTGCAGCAGCACGAATGATGGAATTATTATTGAATTGAATATCAATTCCTAAATGCTCCCGATGCATAGGATTATACACACCACGAGCATACGGAGAAATCCACTGTACATCACTGGGATTATCCCAAATCACATCCAGATACACTAAGGGTGTATTTTCATCAAAACAGAAAAATGGCCATTCGGGATGATAAATGTGAACTAAATCCATCATTTCATCATAAGCGACGGGTGTATAGTATTTATCAAGGCGAATTCTCTCCCCCCTATCTTTTAAGTCGAAGTGAATATGAGCACCTGAACCTGCATTCAAAAATACTCCCACAATGTCGCCTTCTTGTACCCAATCCCCCTCCTTTACTTGAATTAATTGTTTTTGATGATCCCAATTAGCCGATATGTTCGTCCACGGTTCAAAACAGTAACACAACTCAATAGATTTATTGAATCGTATGTACACATGAATCATAAATCTATTTTCTCCACTATCCTCACCCCAATCATCGTAAGTAATTTCCGTTACCTTTCCTGGAGCACCTGCGATTACATTTGAGTTATTCTTAAAAGCAAAATCGAATCCTTCGTGTACTCTCCCCCATGGGCAAGATCGGGTAGTTGAATACCCTCCATTTACAGCATAGATATCATTCGGATCTTCAAAAATCACATTAAGCTTTAAAACAGACGAATCATATCGAGCACCGGGATTAAAAAATAAATCTATATTCAAAAAACTGGGAACCAAGTAAATCCCCACAACACTAATGATTAATAGAAAGCCAATAAATAATGCAATTTTGGCACCTTTTTTCATAGAGAAAATATAGATAATCGACTTATAACCTTAACTCTCAGTCAAGAGCATTGTACATTGAAGTGATTTTATTGAAGAATTCCCTTTCCGTAATAAGTTTTAAATGTAAATCATGGTGTAACTTTTTTATCTGTTCATAATGATCTTTAAGGAAATTTGTAAACCATTCAGAAGACATCGATTTTGCTAATAATTCAGGAATTTGAGAGAGATTTTTATATTTTTGCTTATCGGTTTCGGAAGATGTAACAAATTGGGAAACTCTTTGGAAATAATCCTTTATTTCTGAAACTGTTTGATCAACAATATATTCATACGATTCATCCCATGGATTTCCTTGTAGATCAATAGCTTTTAGTTGTTTCAAAGCAGACATACTTTCCGGTAACGAGTTCAGTAAATTATAACTCACATTAAGTAAACGCAACTCGATTAGCAAACCTATATTTTCCGGAAGATATGTAAGCTTATTGGACTGTAAGTTAAGACGTTTCAGTTCCGTTAGTTTTACGATCTCGGCAGGAACCCGGATAATTTGATTATAAGATAAATCGAGGTGGACTAATTTGTTGAGATTAGAAATGGTTGCAGGGAGGGTTTCAAGTGCATTCCATGAAATCTCTAGATGTTGAATGTTTTTCAAATTACCAAATGCGTCGGGAAGATTAGATATTTGATTTCTTCGCAAGTTTAGGTATTTTAAATTTTTCAAGTTCCCAAATGTTTCTGTTAATGAGGTCAATCGATTATTTACGATATTGAGTGCTTCTAGGGAACTTAAATCACCAAAATTATCGGGTAAATCGCCTAATTGATTCCAAGAGAGATTTAGTACTTGAAGATTCTTAAGATTACATACAGAGTCGGGTAAATGCTCCAATTTGTTGTTGAACAGATATAATATCTTCAAATTGGTCAAGTTCCCAAAATTTGATGGTAATTTCTCCAATATATTCCAAGATATATTGAGTTCTTCCAAATTAGCTAGAGTTGTAATAGAATTTGGTAATTGCATCAGGTTATTATAAGATATATCTAATTGTTTAACGGACCGTAATAATCCTATACTATCAGGTAAGGATATTAATTCATTATTTGAAAGTTCTAAAGTTTCTAGGTTTTGCAATTCACCGATACTATCGGGAATAGCAGAAATCTGGTTATTATAAAGAGACAAAAATTTTAATTTTTGCATGTTTCCGAATAATTCGGGTAGAAATTGAATTCTGTTTGACTTAAGATCCAACTCTGATAAATTTTTCAAAGAGATGATGGAATTTGGGAGAAAATTCAAACGATTGTTTCCCAAAATTAATTTTTCAAGAGCTGTAAGTCTTCCTAAAGTGGCAGGTAATGATACGAGTTTGTTATTCAAAAGATAAAGCTCTTTTAATTCTGATAAAGAACCAAGAGAAGAGGGTAACGCAATTAAATTCTCATTATTGAACCCTAATCCTGTAATTCTGTTTTTATTAATTGTATAGCCTGTTTTTCGATCGATGATGCAAGTTCCGTTTGATAAATGGGTGTGTTCAATTGCATCTACCATAGGGATTGGTTTTTGTAGTAATTCTTCCATCTCCCGTAAAAAATTTACCTCATCTTGAGGTAAAGTAATCCCATGGTAGTCACTCATTTAAATCCCTTTATTTTTCTATAGCTCCTTAATAGCGTAAAGATCCTTAATAGTTTTTAGTGTTTCTGTTATTCTCTCAAAATGCGTTCCTATCCAGAAATATTTACCACAATTTTTATTACTACATTGCCAGAAATCAGAATGATATTCGTAGACACTAGAAGGAATCTTATCTCTATCTACATTTGGTTTGGTAATCTTTTGCAAAATGGAATTACATTTTGGACAACGAGCAATTTCAATACCATATTCTAATTCTATATGAAAGTGCAAGTAAATTTCTGCCATATTAATTCCAATTTCGTCTGATCTTAGCAATAAACAAGGATAAAATTGATTTCCGCTATTAATTCGGGAATATTCGGGAATATGAAATTTTTGGATGAAATTAGATTCAGTTTTTAGATTTTTTTCCGTTATTTCTTGCATTTTCCGAATAATCTCCGCATCCTTAGAAATTAGAATACGGTATGTGGAGACGCAAATTCTAATTATTTGATCATCATTGGGAGTTATGCCATCTTCATTTGGATGGTCTTTAGGAGATGTAGTATCATAACCGAGAATTCGTAACCATCTGAGAACTTTGCCGCACATCTCATCAGTAAGAAACTTCACGTTAACAACACATATTAATTAATAAATTATCGTTTAAAAAAAATCCAGAAAGAAAAAAGTTCATGTTTTATTCTAGTAATTTCACATCATTTGTATTGCAGCATTTTCAGTAACTGTAATTTTGAATAGGAAATCAGATCCATAGTATCTTGTCTCGGATTTTGAATATGAGCCAATAAATTTTTGAATTCTACCTTTTTATGAAGCCACTTTGTGAGTATTTTCAATTGATTTTCATAGTTTTTGATGTTTGAGAAAAAATATCTCAGAAATTCGCCACTCGTTCGATCTGAGTTGTTAAACACAAACGAAATCATGATTTCATTATGTCCTCCTCTTACATATGCCTCCGATAGAAAAGAATAGATATAATTTGCCGAAATCCTGTTGTTGTGATAATGAACGAAAAAACTATCCGGTTGGTGAAGATCCATAAGTGCAGATATTTCTTTTTCTAATTCTTTATCTTTCGCAATATCCGAATTAGACACCAGAATCGAAGGTCCATATTTTAAATCAAAATAAGACACTATGGTATCAAAAGGTGCTAGATCTTCCATCTTGGAATTATTGTCGACATTCCTTTAATTTGATTGATAACATGCGCATATATATACTGTTATGCGAATAATCATTGACTGAGTTCTTTTATTAACCGTGATGATTTGCCTTTATAGGCATCCATTCTTTAATATGAATACTCCAAAAACCTTTAGTTTTTAGTCTCATTTTAAATACTAGATTCAAGATAGTGGTAATTCGAGGTAAATTTAAGTGACTCAACAGCATTCAGTAACCGTCGGATTGGAAGATGAAGCTAATGCACGAATCAAGCGATTTCGGACTCGATTTTTGAAAGAAATTCCGTATATTTCTATCCAACGTGCGAAATTTTATACACAAAAATGGAAGGAACTGAAAAATCGAAATGATTTGTCCCTTAACGAAAAAGTCGCACTTTCAATGATGCATGTCTATGAGAACCTGGATTTTCATATCGATGGGGATGATTGGATAGTAGGTGGCTGGACGGAGAACTTCCTCGGAATTCCGATAGATATTGAGAGGGGATTATATAATGGTGTTTTTGAAATTGAATTTAGTAAACGAAAAATGCGTCAATTCGCTCTTAAGGGAAATTTAGCATTTGCTCTACATAAAATCAAAACAGAAGGATTGCGTAATTTACTGAAGAGTTTAAAAGAAAGCAATAAAGTCGGGATTGCTATGCCCGGACTGGGAAATGATACTATTGATACTCGAAAAATTAATCCCTATCAAATTAAACCAGAAGATAAGAAAATTCTATTATCAGAATTACTACCATATTGGAAAAATAGTAATATTGCAGATAAATTGATTCAAAAATTCAATGAATCCGACCTATACCGAGGAGAATTTAAGGAATTTATAAATAATTTACCGCGGAGCACTGCAAAAAACGATGTGGTCACTAATATTGGAGCAGCTTTGGGTGTTTGGCAAGGACATTTAATACTTGACCACCATACTCCCCTGAAAAAAGGACTTATAGGGATGTTGGAAGACGTTGCGAACTCAATGAAAGAACCTGATTTAAAATCAGAGGAACTTTCCTTTTTAAAGTCAGTTCAACTTGCGCTGGAAGGTGTTAAAGTATTTGCTAGAAATCTGGCTGAAAAAGTAAGGAAAGAAACTGAATCTGTTAACGACCCCGAAAGAAAAAGACAACTGGAAGAAATTGAAAAAATTTGCACTAATGTGCCTCTCTATCCCGCCAGAACCTTCAAAGAAGCGGTACAAGCATATTGGACGGTTAAAACTGCAGTAGAAATAGCCGTTCCTTTTAATGTGCATGCTCCTGGTAGATTGGATCAGATTTTGTATCCTTATTACATAAAAGACTTAGAAGAGGGAATTATTACCCGTGATATTGCTCGGGAGATCTTAGAAGAATTATTTTTAAAAATAATGTCACATAACATGCGTCCCTATTCCAATGCTTCTACGGAATTCAGCCAACGTTACGAGGGTTCGGAACCTGTAACCTTGGCGGGAATCACGAGAAGTGGTAAAGATGCTACAAACCAATTAACCTACCTCATTTTAGAAGCAGCGGACCGATCACGTGCTTCCCTCAACTTTGTGGTTCGGATACACCCGAATTCCCCTGAAGACTTATTGTTAGAAGTGGCCGGCCTGCACAGTAAAGGTTTATCCAGTGTATCCCTCATGAATGACGAGATATGTATTCAAACATTGTTGAAGCGTGGATTTACGCAAGAGGATGCAAATGATTTTGGAATCACGGGATGCGTTGACATGGTCGCCCCTGGCAAGACAGGCGGAGAAGGATTCTCCTCCATGTTGATGTGTAGTGTTCTTGACTTAGCTTTGCGTAACGGAAACACTCGAACCCCAATGGGATTGCTAAAAAATGTAGGATTAAAAACAGGCGAACCCGAGGACTTCGAAAATTTTGAACAATTACTTCACGCGTTCTTCAAACAGGCTGATTTAATGCTAGATCTTATTGTAAAAGGATCTCGGATTCGAGATGAATTATACGCAAAAGAATTACCCGCCCCCCATATTTCTGCATTTATGCAAGGACCTTTAGAATCGAAAAAAGATATAACTTTAGGTGGAGCAATCTACGATGTCGAAGGTATCTTATATATGTGCAGTATTGCAAATACCATTGATTCTCTTTATGTAATTAAGAAATTAGTGTTTGAGCAACAAAAATTCACTCTTCGGCGCCTCATGGAAGCTGTGGATCATAATTACTCTCATGGATACGAATGGATACGGAAAGAAATTATGAACTTGAAAGGGAAATGGGGGAATGGAAATCCCGAATCTGATGAACTAGCTTGCAGAATCACCACGTATCTCTTTGAGCAGACATACAAATATAAAACCTTTAAAGATGGTTTTTTTGCACCTTTCATTAACTCTATGACTACTCATACCTATTCAGGGAGAATTTCCCTTGCTACTCCCGATGGTCGCTATGCTGGAAAACCCTTCGCTGCCAGTTGCAATCCTTATAATGTGGAAGAACATGGTCCCACGGGAGTATTACGATCCGTAGCTGCACTTGATTATTCTCATGTTATGGGGTGCGCGGTAAATATTCGAATGCATCCATCCGGTATAGGGAAAACGAAAGAATCCCAGAAGAAATGGACATCATTAATACAAACCTACTTTAAATTAGGAGGAGAACAACTTCAACCCACTGTCGTCTCGACTGAAATGCTACGCGAGGCCCAAAAGAATCCAGATCAGTATCAAGGATTAATTATTAAAGTAGGGGGCTATTCGGCTTATTTTGTGGATCTGGGAAAAGAAATTCAAGATGAGATCATATCACGAACAGAGCATGATCGGATTTAGGTATCATGAAACAAAAAGAAATCAATGGTGTCCAAACAGGTGTTATTTTTGATATTGCTCCTTATTCTATTTACGATGGGCCTGGAATTCGTACTAATATATATCTCAAAGGTTGTCCATTGCACTGTTTGTGGTGTCATAATCCAGAATCTCAAGAATTTACTCCACAATTGTCTTATTTATTTGATAGATGCAGTAAATGTGGCACGTGTGAGAAAACCTGCCCGGAGGGTGCGATAACTATCGACTTTGAAACTGGTGTACAGATTATCCAAGATAAATGCACTCTATGTGGGCAATGCGTTGAGAATTGCCCTCAAAAGGCATTAGAAATCATTGGTAGAGAGATGACCGTGAACGAAGTAATCAACGAAGTAATCCGCGATAAATCTTTTTTCGAAAATTCTGGAGGGGGAATTACCATAACTGGGGGAGAACCTACAGCACAACCAAAATTCTTGCTTGGTTTATTGAGACTACTTAAAAAGAATGGAATTCATACAGCAATTGAAACGTGCGGAGCATTTCCCGAAAAATTAATCTCTGAACTTGTAGAAGTGGTGGATTTATTCTTGTTTGATATAAAACATCCCAATTCAGAAGTTCATAAACAAGTTACAGGTGTTCCGAGTGATCAAATTCAACAGAATTTTAGAACCATTTATTCATTAGTGGGGGCAAATAGAATCATCCCGAGAATCCCCCTCATACCTGGTATCAATATCGAGATCAATGTTATTGATAAAATCATTGCTTTCTTACTAAATGCAAATTATACAGGACCCGTACACCTAATGCCCTACAATAAAATGGCAAAAACTAAGTATGAAAAAATCGGAAAATCTTCATCCTACAAGGATATGGGAGAGTTGACCGAAGAGAAATTAAGTGATATTTTGTCGAGATTTTCAGAGAATAAAATCGAAGTTGTCGTGAATCATTAGTATAATATTTGGGAGTATTTATTAAGGAGAAAATAGCAGTTAGATCTATCACTATAATCTGGTGATTAGCATGGGTAAAAAAGATGACATCTGCCGCAGTATTACAGATGAGATAGCCGAAATTAATTTTGAATGTCTCAAAAAGAATGGATCTAGTGATAATAAAGTTATTTATTCTCGTAAAACGGGATATTCTCGCACTACGAGAAAGTAGATCTGTCTTTTTCTAATTTTTTGATAGTAGATAGGTTCGCGCAGTTTAATTTCAGTTTCTTACATCTACGTTATGCTAAAGTCAGGTTGAATTATGATATCTACATCTTGGAGCGAATAACATGCCCCCAAAGATGTAGAAGGTGTTCAAATCAGTTCTTTAAACGCTATGAAGGTTAAAAGATCTATGTTCTAATCCGATCGGATAAACTTACTGAATAGAATGGTAAATATGCAGTATTTTACCTAGAAGTATATCTATCGTTACAATTCTCTATACGTTCCTTTCTATTGATAATTAAAAAGAAAAGATAGAAATCGGTTACTGGATTTTCCATTCGTACTTCCTAGGACCAAGAAATATTATGAATAAGGCACATACAAGTACAAAGAGACCTCCCCAACCATACCCAAATATTTCGAGTAGAACACCCATGATCAACATCCAAGGGATCTGGATCTTGTCAATAACCACTACATCGGTAAGTAATTTTTCCCATTCTTTATTTCCGCATAATTCAGAAAACTTAGGTTTTACCCAAATTATAGAAAGAGCTATTAATACTCCGGCATTAATGAGAGCCCATATTCCACTGCCAATGCGCAAGGTGGTAATATAAACAATACCTAAAATAATGTGCACTACACCTGAAACAAGAACGAATATCCATGCATATTTTCCGAGTACAGTCACAAACGGCTCTAAACTCTCCCATGTAGATGAAGAATCGCTAGAAGATGTCTTAACAGATTTATTTTCTTCAGTAATTTTTGTATCAAATCCACATTTCTCACATACGGGCTTACCGCCCATTTCAGTACCACATTCAGGACAGAACTTCGGAATTTTTGCCATAATGCTTCCCTTATTTTTCATTGTTTGAAGGTTAAATAAGGTTTAGAATACTTCTAATTAAAGGTATTTAATCAAGTTAATGTAGAATCAGAATAAAGGAATCCTATTTAATCGTCCAATCTTAATACCATCAGTAACGGGAAGAAAGCTGATGAAACAAATCGATGAACATGGATTGGAAATGCCGGGAGATCAAATCATCCAGAATCCAGAATTTGGAAAGAAGATTTTGAAAAAAATTCATACCATCAGCGCTGATTTGATACACCCGGTGAAACTAATGCATGTATGTGGAACGCACGAACATACTTTAGCTGAATATGGATTACGTTCCCCTAATATCATCCCTAAGAACGTAGAGATAATCTCCGGTCCGGGATGTCCTGTTTGTGTCTGTCCAGCAGAGGATATAGATCGAGCAATTGAACTCACTAAAAATCAAGATATAATTCTTACTACCTTTGGGGACATGATTCGAGTGCCCTCCACCCACAGTTCACTTTCTCGGGAAAAAGCTAAAGGTGCAGATATTAGGATTGTTTATGGACCAGCGGATGCTATTAAAATTGCTCAAGATAATCCAAATAAAGAAATTGTGTTTTTTGCAATTGGATTCGAGACCACAGCTCCCTTACTTGCATTAGAATTAGCCAATAATCCTCCTTCTAATTTTACCGTACTTTCTGCTCACAAATTGATACCTCCAGCCATGGAACTCATGATAAGTCTTCCCGATTTCAAATTGGATGGGTTTATTTGTCCCGGACATGTTGCAACGATTATTGGTATGAAACCATTTATCCAATTTTCTGAAAAACATAATTTTCCTAATGTTATCGCAGGATTTGAACCCAATGATATGCTTTTAGGGATTTATATTCTTCTAACTCAAATCAAAAACCGCGAAACCTACGCAATCAACGAGTATACACGTGTTGTTCGACCGCAAGGAAATCAAGTAGCCCAAGAGTTTATGAAAGAGGTATACGGGTGTACAGATTCGAAATGGAGGGGGATTGGGCTTATACCCAATAGTGGTTTAGAATTAAAAGAAAAATATCAGCAATACGATGCATTAAAGCGATTCGAAATTCCCCTCCTTAACAGTCAAGATATTCCTAAGGGATGTTCATGTCATTTAGTGTTAGTGGGCAAAAAGAAACCAGAACAATGTCCGCTGTTCGCAAAAAAATGTACACCTATAAATCCAGTGGGTCCATGTATGGTAGGAAATGAGGGAAGCTGTAGAATATCTTATATGTACCGATCTCGACAATAAAAATCAATGCTTGCAAGAGTATAAAACACTATAATAAAGTTTTTTAGTCTAAAGCAGTCTTAATTATTCGTAAGAGAACAAAAAACAAGAAGTAGAGAGGTTTTCAAAACGCAACTACATGAAGAAATAGATGCTTCTAAAATCCTATTCACTGGTCTTGATTCTGCCGGAAAAACAAGCATAATTTTAGCTTTACAGCGAGAATTCTCACAAATTGCGACTTTACATCCAACTAGGCAAGCTCAACGGAAAATTTTCGAGTTTTTAAGTCACAAAATTGCCGAATGGGATCTCGGTGGACAGTATAATTATCGGATTTCATATTTAAAAGCGCCCAGCAAATATTTTGATAAAACCAGTGTGTGTATTTACGTAATTGATGTACAAGATGAAAGCAGAATAGAGGAAAGTCTATCCTATCTTAAAGATGTGGTAGACGAGTTCCGTAAGCTCGAAATTAATCCACCAATTTACATTTTTCTCCATAAATTAGATCCTACCTTAAAAAAGAAAAAGCCCATAGAAACTGAAAAACGCAATTTGGATATCCGTAATAAAGCCTTAGAAATAATTGGTGATATTCATGTTGTGGAATTCTTTAAAACCTCTATTTACGATTTGTGGACGGTAATGACTGCTTTTTCCAAAATTCTGTTGGCAATCTATCCCCAATCCGAACTCATTGATAAGACCATCAAGGAATTTGCTGAAATGAATAATGCGAAGGCAATTATAGTTCTTGATTCAAATAGTTTGATTATTGGCCAGCATTTCGATAATGATGAAGCAATGACCATTCTCGAGCATGCTACCCCTTACTTTCTAACACTAAATGATTCTTTTAGTGGAGTAGACGAATCCAAGAAAATGATTGTTGAGCGTGGAGGGATGGTGTATTTTTTTGACGAAATCAAACTTGAAAAAGGAATTAAACCTTTATTTCTCCTCATTATGAAAGAAGAAAACAATTTTGATGACCAAAAAATCAGGACGTTTATGAATATATTTCGGGATTTGATTATCCCTTAATTGATTCTTTTTCACACAGTTGAAATAAATACGACAATTATTCTTGTTCGATAAAATTATATGAGTTAATTTTTTCAATAATATTATCAATAAAGAAGGGGACAAAAGGAGAAATTTAGATGCGAATTTGCACAAATTGCGGAACTACGAATCCCGATAGTACAGGGGCATGTAAAAAATGCGGCTCACCTATAAAACCAGTGAATTCAGTTGTAGTAAGAACCAACTACCGTAAAACTAATAAAACAAATCAGAAGACAGAACAACACAATGATTTCAATCCAGTTCAACAGCAAATAAATAACCCCAAACATGATCTACCTTCCCAAATGTCCTCAGCTAATACTCCTAAAATCACAAATTTGGAATATAAATTTCATTCCCCAAAAGTGGCGGAAAAAAAGTCCTCAAACCAATCAGGACTTCCTTTGGAACCTATTCCCCCAACTCCAACAGAAAATTTTGTCATTCCTCGACCTATCATTCCGAAAAAAAGTAATTATGACAATAGTTCCCCAAGAGAGGAAAACAGCCCCATTGTTTTGTCTAACAAGACCATACAAAACACAGATCTACAGGCAATTCCTCAAAATTTGCACAGGGAACAAACTCAAAGGGAAAATAGAAGTTCCTATTCAAATCCAATAGATTCCTCTAACCAAATTCCAATTATGGCTTTTAGCACTCAATCCATTCAATCACAGCAAATCGAACAAGAAATGACCAGCATTATGGATAGCTTAAGGGTGTCTCCATTACCGAAATCTTCCTCAAATAAAAAGGGGCATTCTCAAGAAGACGATTCCAAGCTTGATACCACCATTCCAAACTCACTGGATGACATCCTAATAAACCTATCTCAATTGGATTTGAATATTGAAGCATCCGCATTGGTTAATGTGGATGGAAACATTATTGCATCTGCTATTTCTGAACGAATAGATGATTTTCTAATTTCCACAATCACTAACACATTAGGAACAATTTCTCAAGACGTTATGGCTAGTTTGGAAAGTGGAGATGTTAAATTTGTGTCTATTTTTGCAACAAAAGGCATATTGTTTTTATCTCCCATCATGAAAAATCTGTTTCTTGTGTTGTATACAAGTTCAGATGCAAAAATAGGCTTGATTAACCTAGCTCGAATGGTAGTAAAGAAGAAAATAGAACTTTTTTATGCAAAGCGAAATCTTCGAAAATCACCAGTCTAATCCTTTTAGGTTTAATTATCAATATAGATCAAAACACTTCCGACGGATTTGGGATGATAGAGCAGGCACATAAGGATTCATTTTTCTACATCGTAACATTCAGCATGTTTTCTGATGTAAAAGGTCCCGTTCCCATATACTGTTATCCGGATTCCGTAAATATTGATACCCAAGTAGAAATTGCAATGAAATCAGTTTCATTATTAATGGGCGAGGCGGTTTATCAAGCAGGTTTGTCTGATGATCTGAAATATTTTGGAATACTTCCATTTCCCGAGTTAAATTATATTGGATTAACCTATTTTTTTCTTATACCCGATGAACTGGCGCGAGGGAAATCGAAGGCAGCAACTGCAACTCTGGTATTAAAAGAAACAGATGACCATTTCCTTTATAATAATATCCACATACTTCGCATTTTATTTGATAATGCTAGGTTAACCCTAAGAAAAAACCACGAACTATCAACCATTAAAGAAACCATTGAGGACCTACGACAAAATATACTAAAAATATGGGATTATAATCAAAAGAATTCTAATTCAAACCAATTGAAAATTGTATGCACCGGATTAGATAATGCGGGGAAAACAAGTTATATCGAGATAATTAATTCTGAATTTTCAGAATTGTTGAATGTTGCCCCAAATGAGCAAAACTCAAAACATACAGTTTCCCTCATTAAATGGGATTATAAACCAAAGGAAAAATATCATAAATCGTACTTCGAAAATGCGAATTTATATCTATATAACGTTGACGTGTTGATGTATCTTATTGATGCTCAAAATCCTGACAGATTTGAGGAATCCATGGATCTTTTAAGTAGAATTTTCCATACTCTAGATAAATTAAAGGTCCATCCTGAAATCCAAATAATTCTGCATAAATTTGATCCAAATATTAATTCTTCCATCAGCAGCAAGATTAACCAATTCAAGAGAACGATATCACAGATTCATTCGAATTGGTCCTTACAATTTTTTTACACATCAAAATATGATTCTAATTCGATTAAAAAGAGTTTTATTCATGCAATATCTATTTTTACTTCTGAAAAGGAACCGTTTTCATCATTAATCCAGCGATTCGTGCGAAAAGTAGATGGTCATTCCGGTACATTTTTAACGCAATATGGTTTGGTGTTGGGTAAATATAGTAAAACTTCTGAATGGGAGCATTTAACTTGGAATTTAAAAGATGATTTATTCAATATGTTTCAACATAGTGAAGATTTACAAATTCCCTATCTAAAGATCCAATTTAATGGTATTACCCTATATTATTATAAAATCCAAATCAATTCTCATGAATTCCATCTAGTATTTGACTCCCCAAAGGATAGGAAAAAAATAAGAAAAAATATCGATCTTTTCATTACCCAAACCACTCCTCTTGTCCAAGACAATCTAGATTAATCCTTTTTTTTAGACCGTTTGTGAATCATTCCAGTACTTAAAAGTGCTATAATTATTGAACACGCAACAATGAATGTCCCAGTGTGAAAAGGAATTGATTGAGGGGTTTTATAGTCTACTTCGAGATATGTAATATCTATGGAGAGCGACCATCTGATATCGTTTGGATTCGAGGTTTTTATATATGGTATAAACCCCCACTCGACAACCGAGCCCTCTATCGATGGTTGAACTCCTCCCCCTAAATTTTCTCCAATGCAGACAGGAAGATGGATATAATCCATATAATTCCTATATTTTGGATTAGTCTGGGACCATGTTGGATCCATACTAATAAATCCATACCCCGGAATATAATATTCTACCCAAGCATGGCCTGGGATCGTGCCTATAGTTTCTCCGGAGGAAGTAGTTCCATAGTAGTAGGAAATTTGATATCCTGCTTCTTTTTTGGTAGCAAGGTAACCATCATCCATAATGACTAACCCGACAACTTTCCGAGCAGGGATTCCTTGGATTCGTAATAGTGTGGTAAATAAAGTTGAAAAATCACTGCAATCCCCTAATTTCAAAAGATAGGTTAAATAAGCTCCTCTAGAAACCGTTGCATCTTCATCATATTCAATATTTTTCGTAATCCAATCTAAAATTGCATCCACCTTATCAATAATCGAATTTTTGCCCTCGCAGAGACTGTTCGACAAACTAATTAAACTGGGGTTTTCCACTTGTAGATTATTCTCCGCCCCAGTTAGATTCTGATAGAGAGGATCAGTAGTATCATAAACCCCTTCATTTCTTTCTCTCAGTTTCCACAAGGTTTCTTTTAATGTAATCTCATAACTGATGTTATACACCAGTTCGGAATCCGAATTTAGAGTACCAGCAACGTATTCCATCGTGTTATTAAAATCATCTTGAGGATCATAGAAATAGGTTGCAGAGGGATCGCAAGAATTGCTCAATATTTTCACTGACTGAAGAGGTGCAACACCTGTCATATATGGATGCGTATGATTGGAAAATCTATGAATCCACATTTTAACACTATTTGCATCACTTCTTGACCACATTTTCCACTCATAATTCATTTGAATTTTTATTGTACTCCACTGGGAATATCCAGAAGATGGGGTTGAGAAAGAAACAGGATCTATTCCAAAAACAGGATTTATCGTTGAACTATATACCAAAATGAATAAAAATGATGTGTATAAAAAACATAGTTTTTGTTTTCGATTGTGAAAAAGTCTCATCTAATTTCTATAAAAATTGTTTGCTTAAATCTTTAAGTTTAATCCCTTAATACAAAAATAACATTTAATCGATGATAACTTTGATTTATTCAATCATACTTGTAGACGCTGATTCCGGGATTTTGTTATTGGAAAAGAAATTAAAAATTCAAAAGGAAAACAATGTCCCCGCAGATGCGTTGGCAAATTTTTTTGGGGAACTGAACAACATGATTGATGATATTCAAAAGTCTATGAAAAAGGGGCAAGACCTTACACAAAAAACTCGAGTTGTTGCGAGTGAGAACTCATCGATCACATTACATTTTCAACCTAATGCACGGATATTGATCTGTGCGATTTCTGATCCCGATGATGATACAGAAAAGATTACGAATAATTTGAAAATTGTGGGAAAACGATTTTGGTTAAAACATAAAACAGATCTGGAAATCTTCCGGAAGGAAAACTTACGAGATATTTTCAATCCCTTTGGGGTGGATATTGAAACAATTACCTTAGGTGGTAAAATTGGGGAGAAATTTCCAAAATTACTTATTGCTGAACCAGCTCTTGAGCGAATAAAAATGATGGGAATTATTAATCACAATGAATATAATGTAGCAAATATGTGTGATGGAAAAACTTCTGCATTCAAAATCGCTAAAAATTTGAATATCAGTTCAGATGAAGCAAAAAAAATATTGAACAAATTAGATGAATTGGATGTTGTAAAAGTCCCGTAATCACGGATTCAATTCACTCTTCTTTTTAGCTAGCCACTCTTTATACACACTAGATTCTTTTCCTCGCCAAATTGCATTTTTTCCAGTCTCCTCGTTGTACAATTTATGAAGGTCTTCCGTGGATAAAGTTTCAATCGGTTTGGATGAATCTTTTGGTTTGGTTTCTGTTTTTTCCTTAGGTACTTCTTCAGTTTTCGATTTAGTTTTTTCTTTTAGTCTCTCTTTTTCCGATTCATCTATTCCAAGGGCTTTCTTCTTTTTAGCTAACCATTTCTTATACACACCGGATTCTTTTCCTCGCCAGATTGCATCTTTCCCGGTTTCTTCTGTGTACATTTTATGAAAATCTTCTGTGGAGAATTTCTTTGAACTTGGTTCCTCCTTCATTGGAAGTTTTTCTTCAACTTTTGGTTTCGTCTTCGCAAGCTTCTCAGTTTGTAGAGGTTCTGCTTTCTCCTTTTCGATCTTTGTTTCTGGTGTTTTTTCAGCAGGTTTAGGTGCGGGTTTAGCTTTTTTAGGTTCAGGTATTTTTTCAGCAGGTTTAGGTGCAGGTTCAGCTTTTTTAGGTTCAGGTATTTTTTCAGCAGGTTTAGGTGCGGGTTTAGCTTTTTTAGGTTCAGGTTGTTTTGTTTCAGGTTTTGGAAGATCTTTTTCTTGTCCTTGTTTCTTCGGTTTAGTGGGTTTTGTTTTCTTCTGTTTTGTTATTTTAGCTTTTTCTGTTTCCTTTGCACGTTCAACTTGTCTAGTCAGATCATATTTTTCCATTAGATATTCAATATTCTGTTCATATTCTGACTTTCGACGTAAATCTACGGGTATTCCCAAACTTCGTGCTTCTCCAATATTTAATCCCACAGCTTTTATTTCCTTTAAAGAGTAACCGTGTCCGGGTCGGTAGCTTTTGGTCCGTGCTTTTTGAACGAGAATGTTCTTATGTTTAACCATTGGTATCACTTATTCTGCAATACGTTTTTGAATATGAGCTTCTATATCAATTTTTTGGGATTTCTCAGATTGAAATATATTTACCTTCTTGTGACTAACCTAATGTATAATGGAACACTCTTACTGGATATTTCGATCACCAGAACACAATGTCTCAATTGAAAAAGTTCCCATTTATTTTCAGCAAGTGGATTTACAAGGGGATTCTAAAGCGGGTAAAGTTATATTCGAGTCATATAACCAAATGGAAGAAATATTTGGCCCTGATGCCATCATAGAAGTATATTGGGAAACCATCGATCGTTCTATATTTCATCAAGGTAACAGAGTTCAACAATCTTTTGATATGTATAATGCCATTGAAGTCAATATCACTAAGAAAGAAACCAGATGGAATCGATCTCACGAAAATTCCTATTGGTACGGCACAAGAAAGCAAATAATACAGAAACGATTTTATACTTCCAAACACATTCACTGTATTGTGTTATGCGACCTAACCGACCGTGTTTTTGAAATACATGCGAAAATTATTGCAAATCTGTATCCTAATTATGAAAACCTAGTACAAGAGACCATTGCGTCTCTTTTATGCCATGAAGTTTAAAAAACGTCATCATTTAAGACTCATCAACAAGAAATAATTGATTCCAGCGTTCTTACCCATATTCTGGACATTAAGTTGTATAACATGAAAAAACTCCTCGAAGATTTTTAATTCATTGAATGAGTAGAGATGATAAATTCGGGGTTTTCTTTCTATCCGATTGGATTTTGTAATAACCGTCCAAGGTACTAATACATTATTTTCCCCTAGTTGGAATCTTTCATGAGCTGAACAACTATCCACAATCGTTTTGTGTGATATTCTTCTGTGATAATTTGTTCTTTTTAGAACATTTTCGTTCTTTCCTTTATAGGCACCCCACAAAGATAGGATCATTATTCCATCGGGTGCTATAATTTTCGTAATTTTCCGCATAACATTCCGTAATTGGTATTTATATAAAATATGATGAAATACTGCTACTGATACAATAATTTGAAGGCTTTTGTCTCGGAAAGGGAGTAAATTTACATCGCATGCAACCCAATTATGTATTTTATGAACATCTTTTCGATCCCGCGCAATCCGTAATAATTGATACGAAATATCTGTTCCAATATATTTATTCCAGAATTCTGTTAAAACTGGCAAATGTCGACCATTACCCGTTCCCAAATCGCAACATATACCCTTATTAATGCTCCTTTGCACCAAATCAGTGTTTTTAATCGTTTGTACAAAATTAACGAAAGCATCCCAAGGTTTCCATCTTTTATTGGAGAAATCTTCCGCAAATTCATCGTACATTCTATCGATTAGATATAATACGATTTATATAAAAATTGTGGTTGATTGAATAAACTTCATTGATTTCTTAAGAGGTATATGGATTTTGAAGTGATTTTTTTCTTTTAATATAAAGAACATTTTAGACTTTCATGAAGAAAACGTCATCTGATTATTCTTCATGAGTTGGTTTTGATTAAAAGAATTTAGAAGCAAGTCAGAACATGATACCAGATGACCCGATTACGTAAGTTCTAATACCAATGCAAAATGAAGCAACAATTCTTTACCCATATAATGCATACATTAATCCTTATAGAAAATTTACTATAAGCTTACTACATATATATTAATCCCACTATTACATAATAGGTTTTAATAGTGTTATAAGCTATAATTCATTTGGAATTAACAAACACAAAGAACTATCATAGGTTATAAGGGGCGCTGAAAATTAGGATCCACGACAAGACCGCTGAAATATTTATCGCTCACTTTCCTACATTAGGGGAGAGAATCCATAATCGAATCTATTTATACTTAGAAGAGATGCTTTACAACAATGACATCGATTTGGATGCTACAATCGACTATAGCACTGATGATTATCAGGAAGTTCTCTCCCGTATTGTGAGTTTGCTGCGTACTGGATTGAATAATTTGGGAGTTGGAATCAATCGTATCAATTCGGAATTTAAAAAGGAAAACCGGCATTTTAAACGCGCCACCGAACTTCTTAACTATAAAGAATGGGTATATCGTAAACTCAATAAAACGATTGACTCTTTACTATACAGTGAATTGCTCACCTATTTTGTAGATGATGAGAATTCAATACTAAACCATTTTATTGAAATGGGGTTATTTGATGCAGATATACTTGAGCGGTTCGACGAAATAAAGAAACGATATCCCAATCTTGTTATATATCTTAACTGGGATCACCGACTGAAAGAAAAATTAAGCGAAAAACTATATACGGAACAAAACTTTGAGAAATTATTTAAATTCGAAGATACTGAGGCAGATCTCCAAAATTTATTTTCATTGTATAATATGGCACAAAACCTTGCTATGCCCACAGTGAATATTTCAGATGCGATTGATTATTTAATGAAAAAAACTAATTCATGGAGCGCTATTAATGAGAACGTATCTATTCTACGCCCTCTTACTCTTTTCGCAGGTGTACAACTGGCCATTCAAAATGGTATCTCAATTGATACCTCCATCTGTTCTGATGAATTATTCACACTCATCCATGCAATTGTGAATGTACTAAAAGATCCTATCTTTTCAGACCCCTATAAAGTGTACTATATCGTTAACGCTGCCAAACTTTTGGGCATAGAATTCACGGAAAACATCATTAACGGATTAATCTCCCTAGATTATAATAGTGTATCCAAAGAAAATTTAGAACTTCATACTACAGACCGATTAGCATTAATTTTATTAATCTTTAAAGAGCTAGGACGCGTGAATAAGTTACCAGAGACTGCACGATATGTCATTTTAGACATTATAAACGAACGAGCTCAAAACGAGTCTGCATTCTGGAAAATGGAATCGATTTGGGGTTTATTGAATATAATGATAGAGACCAAATCCATCGAAGTAGACACAATTGGAGATATCTTGGAATTTACAATATCCCGTATGCATGAATTAGCAGAAAATATTTCACTTGATGATGTAAACGGTATCGCAAAAATTTTCCTTGGTACAAGGATAATGAAAACCATTAGTTATCATTTCAATACTGATATGGTTAAGGGACTAGAACAGTATCTATTCAATGAATTACGACTTCAACATAAGACAATTCCAAAAGATATGATCGAATCATTAATAAAAGATGTTGAAAAACCTAAAGGCCCCACAATCAAAGTAAGGGATCTGGGTTTAGCTGATACGTTTACGTCTGAATTGGAAAAATTACAGCAAATTCAACAGAAAAAGCAGCAAATTAAAGGCTCAAATGAATTAATTGAATCTTATGATTTACAAAAACAAAAAAACCAATTAGAAGAAAAAATATTAGATAATTCTCCTCAATTGATTATTTCCTATTTGGTTCATCCCGTCGGGATATCAAAGAATTATCTTGATAAAATTAATTTTAATTATGAGGCAATCGTGAATCCTCCAAATCATATCTATGATTCCCTTCAGAAACTCCATGAATATGTGACAATAGAACATTTACTTAAACTAGGACATCATTTCACAAAAAAAGAGGTGTTAAATGTCACTAAACCCTTCTTAAAAGGCAGTGCTTTTGGGGAAAAGGATGCATCTACACCTGATGTTGTCAGCACGTACTATGGATTGTCAATTTACCGGGATTACAATATGTTGACATTGTTAGATTTGAATGGCATCCATTATTTTCTGATGAAGGAATTGAAAGATTTCAATCCATTGAACTTGTATCAGAATGAGAAGTTATTCCTTTCTCTAAAATTGTTGGAGCAAGAAAAAATCAAGATAAGCAAGTTCCCGGAGCTCATTAATAAAATTTTGAATACAGACTTCACTGACTACCAAGATTTTAATCCATTATTGGAAACATTTGGACAAGTTCTTGCATTAGATATGATTGGAGAAGATATCAATCGATCTCAATTAGAATCGCAGTACATGGATTTGGTTATTTCAGAAATTGATGAAGAGGGATGTATTAAACAAACAATCACGGATACAGCCAAGGTGCTTATTACTATTGGATTATTTGGAGACTATGACCGTTATTATGAAATCTGTGAGCAAATGGTAAATTTTATAGTTGAGAAGGGGGTGTATTTTGATCCCGATCAGGTCGAACGTACATCTTCATGGGCAAATGAGAACATTGAATACGAAATCGAACTGACGAAAAGTTATTGGGCTTTACTTGCTTTAATGGCATTTAAACCTGTAAATTGACCATTTTTTCATTTTTTAAAGATTCTGAGATCATTTGGAATGGAACAACGAATAGAATTAGCAAATAATTTGAATGTATTAAGATTTACGTGTACAAAATGTGGTAAATGTTGTAAAGATCCGAATACTTTTATAAATGTCACCTATCATGATATATTGCGCTTGAGAAAGGGGCTTAAGCTTTCATTAGAGGAAATTTTGGAAGTTATTGGTTTTTACACCTTTAGCAAGGTAAATATCGAAAAATTCATGAGTCAAATGGTATATGCCCCCATTCAAACAGAACAAGGTCTTGCATTTATCGGATTGTTGAAAAAACAAGATTCTCGATGCACTTTTCTTGGTGAAGATGACACTTGCACAATATATGAACATCGACCCGCCATATGTCGTACATTTCCATTCACTTTTCTTATGAGTGAAGATGGAAAGAAAATTACCAATAAAATTGGATACACTAAAAAAGGTATAGATTACTGTCCCGGCATTAAAAAAACAGCCCCTATCGTAAAAAAAAAGAAAATAGGGATTAAATTAACCACCTCCTTAGCAGAGATTGCTTCAGATGCCAAGATGGTGGAAAGTTGGAACAAAATGGTCGAAAATAAGCAAATTCAACCGAAAGCAGCAAAATATATCGCATCTATTTTATTGATGGAAGACAAACTAAAGGAAGAAAAATCCCATAATTAAGTATTTTTAGAATATTTTCCATTGATCATGAATTCTCTTGGTGTAATAGCAAATTAAGTATTTCTGATAAAGAAGCGATAATCGTACAATCACAAACTCTTCCTTTATTGGGATCCAAGAGAATTGGAGTTATACCGGAATTCTTAGCTCCGATAGCGTCAAATATGTATGAATCTCCTACATGAAACACGTTGTTTGGGGAATTAACATGCAATTCCTCCAGAGCTATTTTAAATATTGCCGGATTAGGTTTTGCTACTCCACGTTCACCTGATAATACTATGGAAGAGAAAAATTCGGTTAACTTGGAATGATTCAGCATCTTATATCGATCTTGCACATGCTTTTTGGGCAAATTCGACACGAGTCCTAATTTTATCTCGTTTTTCCGGAGGACTTCAAGAGTGGATATTGCATCGGGGAATATTTTATAATGATGCATTTTACGGGCAAGAAATCGTTTAGCAAGGATTTCCTTCGCTTCAGTCGAGTGGATACCCACAGTTTCCAGGAGAATTTCATCCCCTCTTCTCCAATCTTGATCCGTCATCCAACCAGTAGAATACTCTTTTTTCTGTAATAAAAGCGTATGAATATATTCTTCTTGCTTCTGAAATGCGATAGATAAGATGGGATCCGTATCTTGAATGTTTTTGCCAAACTGACGTGCTACACTTCCAAGAATGGAGTAATTAGAGGGATAATAATCAAACAACGTCCCCCCAAAATCAAACAATACAGCATCTACCATAACAATTAAAAAACCCTATCTTATTTCAAAATTGAGGTAGGATTATTTTTTTAAACAGAGAGTATTTACCTAAGCATATTCAGTATATAGGTTTTCAGCGTGTCAAATTATTATCTCATTACCTTTGCGGATTTTTCTGAAATTCTTAAAACTCTGATTCGGGAAAAAATCGTCGATAAAGTCATTTCTGGAGAGGGTAAACGGAATAGATTTCAGATTTCCCCTTTACTAGAATCTGATCCGAAGAAATTGGAAGAATTTCCATTGTCATCTTTATTCATTTATAATTTCGACCGTATAAACAGTGCATCGAAGTTTCTCCATAAAAAGGCAGGAGGAGCTCTTACGGAAAAGATTGCTATGATCGGGCATCCTGCCGATGCTAGAGCCCTTATTGAATTAGGTAAACGGCTACAGGTTGAGCTAAATAATGTTTTTGTGATCGTTCTGGAAAATATCGGAACAATTCAAGCCAATGATGTCATAAATTTACTTAAAGAAGAAGGAATTGATCCGGAATCAGTAGAAGATGATTTCCTGACGGATGAAGAATATCAGATCAAACTGAAGGATGGAACGATTAAAAAATATCCTCTTGGAAAAAAGATCGATATCACCGATAATGATAAACGGGCGGACATTAAAAAATTAGACCAGAATTTTGATTTAGGCATCACATGGATTACACTTGAACCATTTTCTCATGAATTAATACTACGAATTGGTAGTGAGAAAGCTAAAGATCTATTTTCCAAGTTGACTATTAAAAAAGTTGAGGTAAACACAAAAAAACTCGATGTATTATTGAAAAAGCAATCCGAAATCATGGAAAAGGCACGGATCCAAAAAGAGAAGGATATTTCAGAATATCTTTCCCGACCAGATCGAATTAACGAACTCGCAAAATGCACCATGTGTGGGGTGTGTATCAATGCATGTCCCGTTTGTTTCTGTACAGATTGTATCTTGCAAAAACAGCGGAAAGAAAAGAACATTGACAATTTGACTTATCAGATGACTCGTGTAGCCCATATCGGGGATTCTTGCGTTAATTGCGGGAAATGTGACATAAATTGTCCCACCCATCTTCCATTATCCCTTTATTTTTATTCTGTAACCACTAAAATAAAAAACGAATTCAAATACGAAACAGGAATGAAAAAGAAAGAACCTATTCCTCGTTCTTGGACTGCTTTGGAACGAGGAACCACATGACTTTTATTATTTACGTAATTTATTGACGGATTCTTCTAACGCAATTTTTATTCTTTTTATATGATCTGATGTCGTATATCTACCCGTGGATATACGTAGAGTGCCTTGTTGATATTCAGAAGGCAATCGAAGAGCTTCAATGACATGACTAACCTCATCCGATTGTGCGATGCATGCAGAACCCGTACTAACAGCAATTTTGCGCTGATCCAATTCTGTCAGCAAGTCAAATCCGTTCACATTCTTAAAACTGAAGTTATTATGGCTTGCTAAACGGTTGTTCGGATGACCATTTAATCGTGAATCCGGAATAGTACTTAAAACAAAACCCGTTAATTCTTGTTGAAATTCTCGTAATCGATTCATTTCTTCGTTACGAACTTCCTCCATGATTTCATAAGCTTTCGCAAAACCGACAATACTTTGCACGTTTACGGTAGCGGGTCGTAATTTATTTTCTTGTCCACCTCCGAACATGATCGGTTCCAGAAAGAAATCTTCTTCATCAGGCTCTTGTTCATTCCAATCATCAATTGGGGTCCTTCGACCCGAATTTTTAATATAAAGCAATCCGATGCCCTTTGGGCCATATAATTTATGAGCTGATGCAGATAGCATATCCAACTTCATTTCGTTTGGGTCAATGTAAATTTTACCAAAAGATTGAACGGTATCGGAATGAAATAGGATATTCTCATCTTTCGCCAATTTCCCGATTTCTTTGATCGGTTGAATTGTTCCTAATTCATTATTTACATGCATTATGGTTATGAGTATTGTGTTTTTTGTGATAGATTCTTGAATTTTTTTTACTGCGACTATTCCATCTGACTCCACAGGAACATATGTAACATTTACCCCGAGTTTTTCTAAGTATTCACATGATTTCCAGATTGCATGATGTTCGATAGCACTAGTTATAATGTGTGGCCGCACTCCCGGATTATCCCGCATGAATTTACGAGTAACTCCTAATGTAGCAATATTGTCCGACTCGGTACCCCCACTCGTAAATATTATTTCCCTCGGATGCACATTCATAGATTCTGCAAACATTTTCCGAGACATTTGGAGTTGTTCATGGGATTTAAACCCAAAATCATGTACGGATTCTGAATTCCCATATTGTTGAAATGAATTATTCATAGCCTCCAATACGCGCGGATCTATAGGAGTAGTTGCAGCAAAATCCAGATAGATACTTTCTTGAGAACTCAAGCTTATCAATCAGACAAGCTATGTAGAAAAAATAAATTTTATGTTTTTTCTGAATTTTTTCCCTCTTAATCTTAACATTTAAAATCATAAAAAGAGCATGCATCCCACGTATTGGATTTATTAAAAAATAGGGGAAAGCTTTAGAAGACAAAAAGAAAATCAATAAAAATCTCAGTTAATAGATTTCTGTGTAGGTAGCTTTAATGCTTTACGGATGATTAACATGACAGAAACCGTGTATGATGTAATAGTGATTGGGAGTGGACCAGCCGGTATTACTGCGGCAATATATGCTCAAAGGTACGCATTAAAGACAGCTTTGATAGGGAATTCTTGGGGGGGTGCAATTTCTAAAACACATGTCATTGAAAACTATCCTGGATTCAAAACTGCTAGTGGATTCGACTTTATGCAAAAATGGAGGGAAAATATAGAATATTTAGGAATTGAAGAAATCCCTGATAACGTTACCAAGATTGAACATTTAGATGACGGACGATTCCGTGTGCTTATGGATTTTGGGACACCTCTAATTGCTTTAACAATTATTTATGCTTTAGGAATGGAGGAAAGGAAAATGGGAGTGCCTGGGGAGGAGGAGTTATTGGGACGAGGGGTCTCATATTGTGCAACTTGTGATGGTCCATTTTTTAAAGGAAAAAGAATCGGTGTTATAGGAGGGTCGGATACTGCAGCAAAAGAAGCACTATATTTATCACAATTAGCCGAAAAAGTCTATATGATTTACCGAAATCAAGAGATCAGACCCGAACCGATTAATAAGAAGCGAGTAGAAGCGAATCCAAAAATAGAAATTATTCCCAACACCACAATAACCTCTATAAACGGAACACAAAAAGTAGAATCAGTTACTTTCCATACTGGAGAAAAATTTCCATTAGATGCAGTTTTTGTCGAAATTGGTGCCGATCCGCGCTCGAAAATGGCAAAGGAATTGGGGGTGCTTATAAATAGCAAAAACGAGGTCATCGTGGATGAACAAATGCATTCAAATATTCCCGGATTTTTTGCGGCGGGTGATGTAGTTAATCGAAGGGAAAAACAAGTGATAGTTGCTTCAGGACATGGAGCGATTGCAGCTTTTTCAGCGTATGATTATGTACAAGCCAAAAAACCATGAATAGATAGGTTTACTTCAATTCATACATATATAATGTACAGTTTTTTACTCTTCTTAATGCATCAATAATCCGTTCTCCTGTAATATAGTATGCTAGTAAAGCCAGATTTTCCCGATGGGTAACCACTAATAATTTAGAATCTTTTGGATAGGTTTCTTTTATAAATGTAATAAAATCTTCACATCTTTTAGCTAGTTTTTCGGTGGATTCTCCTCCCGGAGGGCAAAAATCAGGATCTCCTCGTATCCATTTCTCATAATCCTCAGGAAATTTCTCTTTAATTTCATCGAGTGTCATACCTGAAAAAATTCCCACATTCCGGGAATTTAACAGTTTATTATATAGTATTGTTTTATTCTGGTCTCCACAAATCAATTCTGCCGTCATTTTTGCACGCTTTCGATAGGAACTAAAAATAATATCGTAAGATTCGGATGTGTTTTTTAATTGTTCACCCAATCGCTTAGCCTGTTCTATCCCTTCTTCGTTTAAAGGCGGATCGGCTTGGCCTTGTATTTTCTTTAAAGAATTCCACGTAGTAGTCCCATGTCGAACGATCGAAATATACATATTAGTACCTAATCCGAAGAAATTATGAAGTTATTCAAAATCAATTGTAACAGAGTGACAAACATTTCTTGATTCTAATAACCAAAAAAATCGCTATTCTTTCCTTTTATTTCACAAAATCTCCATTAGTTTATAATTTACATCAAGAACTCTTAATTAAAAGTTTTCAAAAGTATACTTGGTTAGGTATGAGTAAAGATACCAAAAAAGAAAACAATACACGTGTAAATTTGAATATAAGTGGCATGACATGTGCGGCGTGTGCGTTGAAAATATCGGATAAATTGAATTCCTTAAAGGGAGTCAAGGACGCAGAAGTAATTCTAACCACTGAAAGTGCAACGCTGGAAATAGATGAGTCCCAAATTGAGTTGGATGATATATTACAATCAGTAAAATCCATCGGTTATAGAGCTAATCTATCCAGAACGACTTTTCAATTAGAACAACCAATCTCTGAAGAAGTTCATCAAAATATTATCGATATATTGGAAGGCTTACACGGAACGAAAAAAATTCAATTTAATGAAGGTAATCGAGTTTCAGTTACATTTAATAGTGGTAATATATCTGAAAATCAAATTCTACGGTTATTAAAGGATACAGGATTCCAAGTTAAGAAGAGTAAGGGTAAATTGGAAGAAGAACAAGATCTCTTTAATAAGGAGATACAGCACCGAAAACGATTACTATATACAAGCTTGACATTAGCCTTACCTGTAGTAATTCTCACTCAATTGAATCGTTATACAAGTCTATTCGCTAATTTTGAAATGGGTTTATTATACATACTTTTTGGACTCTCCACTATTACTCAACTATTAGTGGGAAGTTATTTTTATAAAAATGCATGGCGAGCCTTGCGAAACTTTACTGCGAATATGGACACACTGATAGCAATTGGATCAGGAACTGCCTATATTTATAGTCTTCTTACGACTTTTTTTATTGAAGGAAAGGAATTCTTTGAGGCATCTGTTTTAATATTTTCATTTATTTTATTGGGTAAATTTTTTGAAATGTTAGCTAAAGGTCGAACTTCTAAAGCATTGACCAAGCTGATGGAACTCCAATCCTCTCAAGCATCTGTAATACGTAATGGTGAGGAAGAATTAGTAGACATTGATGAAATAGATGTTGATGATATTGTGATTATACGACCGGGAGAAAGTGTTCCGATTGATGGTAGAGTCACAGAGGGTAAGACACGAATTGACGAATCAATGCTTACGGGAGAAACTTATGCAGTAAAGAAAGAACCGGGCGATATTGTAATTGGGGGGACCGTAAACCAAAACGGTGTTATAAAAGCCAAAGTAGAACGTATTGGAAATGATACGGTATTACAGAGGATTATTGAATTGGTTCGCAGTGCCCAATCACAAAAAGCACCTCTTCAGAGAATTGCAGATAAAATGAGCAGGATTTTTGTTCCGATTGTAATCTCATTAGCGTTACTTACATTCCTCTATTGGTTTTTCCTTGCGAATTTTACATTTGAAGAATCTTTGTTACGATTTGTAGCAGTTGTTGTAATTTCCTGTGCTTGTGCCATGGGACTGGCAATACCTACTGCAGTGATGGTGGGAACGGGTGTTGGAGCAAAATCCGGAATATTGATCAAAGGAGGAGAAAGCCTAGAAGCCATTCATAAAATCAAGAAAATCGTGTTTGATAAAACGGGAACCCTAACAGTGGGCAAACCACAAGTCATAGATATCGTTCCCAATAAGAATCACTCAGAAATAGAAATATTATCTATTGCCGCTTCGGTAGAAAGGGGATCTGAACATCCACTTGCAAATGCAATTGTAGAAAAAGCAAGAGAACAAGAAATTCCCCTAAAACCCATAGCAGATTTCATGAATCATCCGGGATTTGGAGTAGAAGCTATCTTAGAAGGGGTTAATATCCTAATCGGCAATCCATCATTTGCTAACGAGCGTAACATTGACATCCAATCCCAAATTGAAATGATTTCGCTGTTTCAAAATCAAGGAAAAACAGTAGTTTTAGTCATGAATACGACTGATTTAATTGGATTCATAACAATATCTGATGAAATCAAACCATATGCAAAATCCGTAATAAATAGATTGTATGAAATGGATATTGAACCTTATATTTTAACAGGTGATAATGAAAAAACTGCAAAAGCGATCGCAAATAGGCTTGGAATATCCAAATATTTTTCGGAAGTGCTTCCGGCTCAAAAACTGGAAATAATTGCATCATTGAAAAATAAAGGTGATGGAATGGTTGCAATGGTCGGAGATGGTATTAATGATGCCCCTGCTCTATCCAAAGCTGATGTTGGAATAGCTATAGGCTCAGGAACGGATATAGCAATTGAATCTGCGGATATCGTTCTTATTCGTGGTGATTTGCGAACTATCCTAGCTGCATTACATTTATCGAAAAAAACATATAATAAAATGCTTCAAAACCTGTTTTGGGCATTTATTTATAATATTATAGGGATTCCTTTCGCTGCAGGTTTGTTCTATTATCTTGGAGTGCCATTTTTACCCCCATCCATTGCATCTTTATTTATGGCATTTAGTTCAGTTTCGGTTGTCGTATCTGCTTTATTACTGTATAGAGTGAATTTACAGAAGATAATAGATGAAATTAAAAAAGATGTAGAAGAGGAAGAATCTATAGAAAAATCATCAAAAGAAAAAGGAGATGAGGAAATAATGGCGTCTAAATTAGTGTGTGAGGAATGCGGGTATGAAGAAGCCCTTCCTAAGCATTGTGGACGAGACATGATTCCAAGAGATGGAAAACTTGTGTGTTGGATGAACCTACCCAAAGAAGAAGGGGGAATGGGCATTCAATGCGGAGAACAACCCATTTCTGAACACCATGGAATCCCAATGAAAGTCGTATAATCGGAAAGAATTTACTTTTTTTTCTCTACGTTAAGTATTTATAATTCTGATTATGTAACCATACACATGCAAAATCGAGGATATTGTGGTTATAATTGCAGTATCTGTCCTGCTCAATCAGATGATATAAAGGATCGGGAACAGTTAGTATCAATCTGGAAGAACTATTTTGGACACCAGAATTATACACCCGAGAATGTTCGTTGTGATGGATGCAAAGAAGGGGGACGAATAGCAGATAAAAACTGCGAAGCACGACCTTGTGCCATAGAAAAAGGATTTGAATTCTGCATGGATTGTGAAGACTTTCCATGCGATAAAGTGCGAAAACTAATGGCAACCAAGGAGGGAATGATCCTTTTTCCCCTTCCAAAAACATATGACTTATCTGAAGATGAATACACTCATGGAATGGCTCAATTTGCTTCTATGCCGTTTATTTTAGACTATCTGATAAGAAATGGCAAATTGAAGAATTGGAATAATTAATCCTATATTTCGATCTCCTTTCTTTATAACAGTGTTCTGTATGCTCTGACTTATTCGACCAATCTGAGAGTCGAATAAAAGGAAATCATATTTCTACAGGATTTTTAGAACGTAAAAATTCACATAAATGGCTTATTCGGGAAAGTTTTGTTGTATTTAAGGAAAAAGCAAGATGCTATGAATCAATGGAGTGTTCAAATGAAAAACACAAAATTTTGTTTACTGAGTACCATGCAAAACACAATTTTATGGGGATTTATATATCCGTTGGGTATGGATTAGCAGAAAAGAAAAAAAAAGATGAATGTCATCCCAATTGGGGGAAATTGATATGAAATAGGCCTGTTTAAAGGAATTAAATTATAGCTGATTAATACAATAATTCCGTTGGTTCTCCAATAACTTCCACATTTTTGAACAAGACTTTTCTACCCGTGAGTTTTTCACTCACTTCATCCGGTTGGGATCCTCCAATGTATATCCTAAATGATCCCGGTTCTAAAATTCGTTTTCCCTGTTCCGTTATGATGCTGAATTGTTGTGGTTTAATTTTGAATTTCACCGTTTCGGATTGACCCGGTTTGAGAGAAATTCGTTCGAATCCTTGAAGGGACCATCGTGGTATTTTTACAGATGCTTCAAGATCCTGAATATAAAGTTGAACTACCTCATCTCCCTCCTTTTTTCCTTTATTTTTTACATCTACCGAGACTATGAGGGGGTCTCCCATGTGTATTTCGTCCGAATTAAGGTAGAAATTGTCATAAGAAAAATCAGTGTAACTTAAGCCGTATCCGAATGGATATAATGGTTTTTTCTGCATGTACCGATAGGTTCTATTTTCCATACGAAAATCCTCAATTGGGGGGATATCATCGACTGATTTAGGAAAAGTAACTGGGAGACGACCCGAAGGATTATAATTTCCAAAAATCACATCAGCCACACCTACACCACCTTTCTCTCCAGGATACCATACTTCTAGGATCGCATCCACATTATGTTGTGCCCAATTTATAGCTAAAGGAGACCCATTCACTAAAACTAGTATTATGGGTTTTCCGAAGTCATGAATCTTGTTCATAAACTCTATTTGATGCGCGGGGAGACTTAAAAATTGTCGATCTCCATTCCCTCGTAGTAATTTTTCTTCGCTTTCAAATTCTTGCCCAATTCCCATAACCATAATCACTACATCACAATCCTTGACAATTCTTTTAGAGATGAACTCCCCCAGTCGATATCTTCGCTTTCGGTAGCAACCCTTAGAATATTTAATCGTTGTATCATCGTGTACTGCTGATTTTATACCATTTAGGATAGAAATGATTTCATATGATTTTTTGACATAGTTTCCTAGCAATACGTTATTTCCTGCTGCATTGGGACCGATAACCGCAATTTTTTTCAAATTTTTCTGTAAGGGCAGAATATTATTTGCATTCTTCAGCAGAACTATTGATTGCTGAACCGCTTTAATTGCGAGATCTTGATGTTTTTTACTATTCACGACTTCGTAGGGGATCGATCGATGGGGTACCAACTCGGGAGGATCAAATTCACCTAATTTCATTCGTGCAAGGAATAATTTAGTTACGGCTTGGGTGATTTCCTCTTCGGAGATGAGATGTTGTTCCACAGCTTGATTCAAAAAGATTTTGTAAGTAAGTCCGCAGTTCAATTCACACCCATTTCTTACTGCTATTGCAGCTGCTTCAGATCCCGTTTTTACGTACTTATGGTCTTTATAGATATTTCGTATTGCTCCGCAATCGCTGACCATGTATCCGTCAAATCCCCACTCAATACGCAAGATTCTCTGCAACGTGGGACTCGCACAACAAGGTTCGCCATTCAAACGGTTATAGGCTCCCATAATAGAATACGCTTTCGCCTCGATTATGCAATCTCTGAATTGAGGAAGATAAGACTCATACAAGTCTTTATTTGACATCATAGCATTGAATTGGTGGCGCCCTTGTTCAGGACCGCTTCCTGCTGCAAAATGTTTTGGAGTCGCGATCAGTTTCAAGTATGTGGGATCATCTCCCTGCAATCCTTTTACAAACGCCACTGCTAATCTTCCTGTCAAGTAGGGATCTTCTCCATAGGTTTCTTGTCCTCTTCCCCATCTTGGGTCCCTAAAAAGATTGACATTGGGGCTCCAAAAAGTCAATCCGCCCGTAAAGGGGCTGCCATAAGGGTAATAGGTGTTGTTGATTGCTCGTGCTTCATCCGAAATGGCAGATGCTATTCTAAATTGAAGGTTTCTATTAAACATCGCAGCAAGACCAATGGATTGAGGGAATATTGTAGCCTTCTTCTTGGTCATGACTCCGTGTAAGCATTCAGACCACCAATTATACTTGTATATACCCAATCGCTTAATCTCGGAAGAGCAATGAACCATTTGGGAGATTTTTTCCTTCAATGTCAACCGAGAAACTAAATCTTCTGCTCGTTCCTCGAATGATTTTGAGGTATCTAAATAGATGGGCGACTCAAGTTCCATATGGATAATTTGCAGTTCAACCCACTTATAGATTATGCTCATCCTCCGTACTAAAATCTGGAATTAGGACTGATTATCAAAAGGGAAGAATTAAATAGTTTTTCCCTTAACAGTCTTTCAAAAAACTCTTTATAGATGATTATAGATGGCAAAACAAAGATTCGCAACGGTAGATTTTCTTCGAGGTTTGGCAATATGGCTGATGCTTTTTATTCATGTATTGATGAGATGGGTGGATAGAGAGGATATTGCAAATAATATGTCTGATTATTCTCTTTTCGTCATCATTTTTATGCTTGCTGCTTTATTTCTCGGAGGTTGGCCAGGATTTTTTCTTCTCCAAAATGCTATTGGAAATATGATAAGTATGCATAAGAATTTTCAACGCACTCAAAAAGTTCGGCAAATTATCTTCAAGCAAATAATTGGTGGCTCTATATTGCTTTTTTTTGCCGTACTATGTGAAGCCTTGATTGGGTATAAAGGTGCAATTGGAAATTGGGCATCTGGAAATCCAATGTGGGATCAAATATTCTGGCGAGGGTTTCACACCGAAACTATACATACTGTTGGCTGGTGCGTAATATATAACGCACTAATTCATTGGATTCTGTCTATAAAGGAAGGGTTCCGTAAAGTCAAACGTAATATTATCATCTACTTCGTATTAGCCATAATCGTGGTCGCAATTACACCTTTAGTGTATTTTTTAGCTGAATTAGCTGTTCCAGGATATCCATATGCTACGTATGAATTTGTCCATATTGTATTTGGAAAATACAGAGTAATGGAGATACCCATACAATATGGGTTTTTGGGATATACTCCCTTCTGGAAACTAGTATATTTATGGTTTTTAGCTCCTTTAGCAGGACAAGTGGAACCAATTTTTCCCTATCTGGCGGTTAGTTTCATTGGATCTGCAATAGGATTATTTTTAGTGAAAAACCAGCAAGAGTCGTCAGAGATTCCGACTAAGATCCCCTCAACGCGGCCTTTGACTTGGGGTATGGTAATCGGATTTATTATGTTTTTAATTGGTGCTATGGGGACTATCGGATTTGCTATTTTCGATATAAATGGTGCTTTTGAGGCTATAATGTCCTACACCTATGATATCCGGTATATGTATGCAAGTGGAGTTTGGCTATTTTGGTTTCTTCTGGTTGTGGGTGCACAAATTGGAGCCACATGCTTGATCATCCGTCTGGTAGAGTTTAGAGCAAAGGCAAAACCCTTCGGACGTAAAACCCTCCACTTCCGACGATTTGGATTCGTCCCTTTCTCATTATATTGTTTTGAGTATGTTGATGTGACCATGGTATTGCTCTTGTCTCTCATCCCAACGTTTCCTGAAGCAATCGTTCAAAATACGTGGGGGGTTTACCATATCTGGCCATTAATTATCTTAGTATTTGTCCAATACGAATTGATTCTCCAAATCTGGCAAAGAGTACATTTTGTGGGGAGTTTGGAGTGGATGATCGCTAAGATTGCTGAATTTGTGATTCCATTAAAACGGAAACAAAAAGATATTACCCTACCATGGTGGAGATCTAGTAAAATTGATGTGAAAAGTGCTCTACTGGGTCCTGAATGGATTAATATTGTTACCGAATCCCAAATGAAAATTCACCATGAGAAGCTGGTGGATTCAAAACTCGCAGCTAGATTAAGTTGGGTGGGATTACTCGTTTCCCCTATTGCACCCGTTACTCTTGCAATTTCTAGAACATCTCGAAAAACTGAGGGAAAAAATAGATATAATCAAAGAGCTATGATTATATCCATTATATCGATACTATTTGCAACCGTCGTGTTCTTCGGATCCATGTTCATATATGGAGTTTCGTTCTAAGCATGTGTTAAAAATCTAATACCTCTTTTTTATTGATGATTCGATCCCATTTTCATAAGCAGAATGGGAAAAAAATTACATAACCCAATAAAGAACTGTGTATCAGCTGTTCTCATTCTACTCGATTAAATACCTTTAAAAAGGAAGTACAACCACATTTATTTAACTTTCAAACAATAAAGATTGAACGTTGAATAAAAGTATAAAATAAAAATTAATGAGGATTTAAGATGAGTTCAAAAAAATCTAGTGGTTCTTCATCCACTTGGGATACTTTAGAACCAATCGTAACTTTTGCTGGCAAATGGGCTTGGATTTACGGCATAATAGCGGGTGTTATATACATAATTACAGCTATTCTGTCAATCAGAGCGGTAAATATTGCGAAAGAATGGTGGAGTTTATATGGTGTAGGTCCATATACTGGTCCTGGTTATGGTGTTGCAGTTTGGCAATTCATAAATGCGGCTGTATTGATAGTGGTTTCCATTTTATGGGTTCGACCCAAATTTAGCGTACCTTGTGGTGAGAAAGAATGGGAAAAACTATTAAGTGACGTATTAGTACTCGGAAATGTGCAAATCCCATGGATGTTAATTATGGGTGTTCTTCTGGAAATCTTCGGTTATGGATGGGGCGGTCTGGTAGTGTTAGTCTGTGCCTTACTCATAATTTTCTTAGGTCCCAGAAAATTCGAATGGAATGTAAAATAGAATCATTTCTTATTTTTTTTTTCTTTATATCCGTTAGTATTTTCCCTCGTTTACAATTGCATCAGAAAATAATCCTTATACTTTACTTCTTAAAAAATGAAATCCATACACAATGCTATGCCTATGATCATAATTGCGGAAAATTTTCGATTATAGCAGTCCAACGTGGCATCTATTCTATTTAATAGGTTATTTCCATAGCTATTAAATTCTTAAAACCAAATATTTGAACTATGTTGGTAAAAAAGGTGAGTAAAGTATTTTTTGCGGATGCTTTTGCGAAAGATTATAGAACCAGCCTCTTAAATAAGATTGAATTGCTCTGGGAGACTGCGGGATTTTCGAAATTGATCAAAAAAGGGGATTTAGTTGCCATAAAAGTACATTTCGGAGAGATTGGAAACAACACCTTTATTCCCCCTTGGTATGTACGAGTAGTAGTCGACAAAATAAAAGAAAACGGCGGAAAACCATTTATAACCGATTGTAATACGGTGTATGTGGGTTCAAGACGATATGAACCAGATCATATACAAAATGCGTATCTTCATGGATTTACATACTCTACTACCGGCGCTCCTGTAATAATTGCAGATGGTTTGAAAGGACGGAACTACGAATCGCTAGAAATTAATAAAAAGCACTTCAAGAGTGTCAAAATCGGTAGCGATCTGGTGCATGCCGATGCATTAATAGTCATTTCCCATTTTAAGATGCATCTTATGGCTGGATTCGGGGGTGCAATCAAGAATATAGGTATGGGGGCCGGATCTGTTCAAGGGAAGAAAGAACAGCATGCAATAAAACCATTCCTTGCTGATGAGGAGAAATGTACGGGATGTGGAACTTGTAAAACCCAATGCCCTACCGATGCGATCCTAATAGTGGATAAAAAATACACTGTTGATGAGAATAAATGTATTGGATGTGGTACATGTGTAGGTGTTTGCCCCGAAGATGCTCTAGCATTCAATTGGGGTGAAGAGATTGCACCGTTTACTGAACGGATGACAGAATATGCTTATGGAGTATGGAAACATCATCAAGGCAAAATTGGATTTTTCAATTTTGCGATTAACATTACCCCTGAATGTGATTGCTTCGGAACTTCAGAACCTATTGTCGTTCGAGACATTGGAATCTTCGCTTCCACAGACCCGGTAGCAATTGACAAAGCTTGCTATGATGCCGTCAATACACAAGAGGGATTGAAATCCAGTCGGTTAAAAAAGGGTTTTAAACCGGGCGAAAATAAATTTACAGGCGTTCATGAGGGCACAAAAGGACATATTCAGTTTGAATATGGGGAAGAATTGGGAATGGGAAATCAGAAATATGAAAAAATTGAGGTAAAACCTCCCGAATCTGAAGAATAGGTTTCATATACTAATTTTTTTTCATGTTCATCTCTAACAATTATCTGATTATAACGACGAAGATTGGAAATTATGAAAAAATAATAAAAAAAATTTGAAATAAAAGTAGATTTACAGAGCAATTCCTTTAAACACAAATAGTAATGCGATGATAATCGCAGATAATGCAACGGCAATGATGGAAACGATTAACCCGCGTTTACTATATTTATTTTTTCCTTCAGTTTTCAGGGCAGTCCGAGAGATTCCCAAAGAGACCAAGGATAACGGCGGGATGACTATCCCCAGCCAGCATAATTTACTTGCAAATTTAGAGTCCACTAAATCCTCGTGTTGCACTTTATCATAGGGGACAATTTCAATCCATTCAGGTGTGATAAGACCCTTCTTTGGGTTTAATCGTTCTGTTCGGAAGAATCCTTCTCGTACTCGTTCTTTGCGTTTGGATGGAATGAGGAAATTCGCCATTTTTGCGATTGCCCACTCTAATCCTCCCGTGTAATGTGCTTTCTCCCATAATTTTAGGAGTACTTGATGAACCAGAAACACACCAGCGATTAAAAACCAAATATGGATAGGTCCAAAAGCGGTGAATGCTCCTGCATCAAGATCCAACGTCCCATTAGATAAAATGGCTGCGTATCCATTTGGTACTTGATTTGCTCCCGGAATACCCAAAACGGGGAAAATATAACCAACAAGAGCAAAGATCAATACCATAATTATATCTACGAATTGATAATTATAAATGCTGAATGGTACATGTCCAAATCGCCGAAAATAAAGCGTCTTGCGTCCGAATTGTTTTGCCTTTCCTCGAAACTCGACTACACGTATTAATAAGGTTAAACACCCCAGTTGAGCTCCTGTAACCATCAAAAACCAGAACAGCCATAAGAATGAATAGGAGTTCTTCCAGAACGGTGCACCCCCCCCAAACACTAAGCCGTCTTCGTATAACCGACGTACATCATAATGATGGGAAATAATTTTGGGAACTATCTCTAAATTCGAGAAAACTGCTAGTAAAGCGACACCAATTAGTCCTATCAAGAAGAGGATAAATGAGAGTATCATTCCTTTTGTAAGAGGACGTGTTGAGGGCAGTTTTTCCGGATTTTCTTCCCGCTCTTCCTGTTTTTTGGTCAAATAGAGACCCACAACCGAACCAACAAAAGAAACTGCAAGGAAAGGGAAAATAGGTTCTGGTCCACCTGCTAAAGGCATCAAGAAGAATAGTTTCGTTAACTGCCAGATAGAATCATAACCGAGATATCCATACTGAACACCATTGTCAACTTGGAGATATTTTCCGAAGATTCGATATACAAATTCTCTTTGCTCAAAAGGATATCTAAAGCCCGGTACAAGCATATCTACACCCTCCCAGACGAAAACAGACGCTAGAATAACCAAGATAGCAAGCACAATATATATTCGTATATTTCTCTTTGTTTTTTTCCAACCGTTGTTAATAGATAAAATTCCTTGAACTAGTGCGTTTAAAATGACACAAACGGCCACTGTATGAATTGTTTCCATGTGGAAACCTCGATATAGAACTATATCCCATTTGTTCAAGTTTCCAAGAGCAATTTCACCAAGATACCCATGATACCCTAATACAGATTCGGTTAATATCGCAAAGAAATACAATAAAATTCCCCCGATCACTTGTTTCAAAATCACATCCCCCGGTCGACCTAACCGTTTAGTGGATCTATACATCGAAACCATATTGCCAACTGCCGAGATCATTAAGAAAAATCCTGCCCAGCCTCCAAAAAATATCGCAGCCAGTAGGAATACGAAAATAAACATAGGTAACTGATCTAGCATCCCGCTAATTGTGTCTTGATCAGCCCAGCGCATGAGCGTATGTACGAAAACCATCATCCAAATGGCATATCCGCGTAAAAAATCAATACTCGCAAATCTTTTCATTGTAATTTTCCACCAGTGGAGGTTTTATTCGAAACCTTTTTCAGTTTTATATTCGCTGTAAATATTCGACGAATTTTGCTAGTTTAATGTGAGATGTTACTATAAATATCTTGTTTTTTTCGACATAAATGGGTAAGAAAACAGCAGTAATGGAAGAATCCATGCATCTAATCTATTAAAATTAGCTAGTCTTTATAATAAATAGTGAAAAAAAGGAAAATAAGAAAATTAGTTTAATTTAAAATAATCCTAATGCAGAAATGGGTAAGAAAAAGGATGCAATAAAAATAGATACTGCAATCCCTAATCCAATGAGTGAAACTATCAATCCACGTTTGTTATATTTGTTTTTTCCCTCAGTTTTCATTGAATTCGACGCAATGCCCAGAGAAACAAAGGAAATCGGTGGTATAAAAATCCCAATCCAGCATAATTTACCCGAAAGTTTCGAATCCGCAAGAGATGTGTGTACACTTTCCCCTGGAACGATTTCAATCCATTCAGGGTTATAAATACCCCCATTTACATCCAATCGTATAGTTCGGAAGAAACCTTCCTTTTTTTTTAATTTTCGTTGGGAGGGAATAACTACACCCGCTATTTTTGCTATAAACCACTCATAGCCCAGTGTAAAGTGCGCTTTTTCCCAGAAACGAATTAAAATTTCATATATTACAAATATCAAGATGAGAAGTGGCCAGATCTGATATACATCAAACATATTTTCCGGCACAGATCCGAAATACGATGACCATGTAAGAGACGGAAACCACGGTATCAGGGTTAGTAGGTATACCGCTAAAATATCCACAAATTGATACGCATATATAGAAAAGGCAACGAATCCATATCTTCTAAAATAACGGGTTTTCCTACCGAACGGTTTCGATTTTCCACGGAATTCTACGGTTCGAAGGATCAAACATATCGCTCCGAACTGAGCTCCTGTGACCATTAAGAACCACGGCAACCAAATAAAGGAAAAAGGAATAAAACCGAATACAAAGTCTGATCCGTAACTTTCCAATCCCTCCACATACATATGAATCACGTCGAAATGATGAGGTAAAATTATATTATCGATTGCACTGGGACGTTGAATAACAAATAATCCTGTTCCTATTAATCCGATCACAAATAGCACTAATCCAATGATCATACCGTATTTTAGCAATTTAGTCGAAACTGGTTTATTTTCTTCCATTTCTTGTTGTTTTCTCATTAAAAATAATCCGATTATGGAACCGATAAAACTAATGGCCAAAAACGGAAAAATTGGTTCATGTTTTCCAGCAAGGGGGATCAAAAAGAATTTCCATACTAATTCAAAAAAGGGATCGACCCCCAGTACTCCATATTGAATATCGAGATTTTTAGAAACACCGAATATGTCTACAACTCTATCAGCAAATGGATATCCAGGAAGTAAAGTTCGAACACCCTGCCATACAAATACAGTTCCCACGATAACAACGATTGCGAGTATAGAGTAAATTATTATATTCCGATTTATCTTTTTCCAACCGCCATTGATCGAAAGGATTCCTTGTATTATTCCATTCAATATAATACACCATGCAATTGCATGTATTGTCTCCATATGATATCCACGATAGAAAATATGCGTCCACCAATCGTTCTTACCAAGAACCAGTTCCCCAAGTGCGGCATGATATCCCAAAACCGACTCTACTAACACTCCACAGAATAATAGGAGAGTACCACCAAGAACTTGCTTTAGAACCATATCTCCCACTTTTCCTGACTTTTCAACGCCTTTATACATCGAAATCATGTTGCCAGCGGCAGAAACCATTAAGAAGAATCCTGCCCATGCCCCTATGAAGATTAACCCCAGCATAAGCCATAGGATAATAAGCCGGTAATCGTTTATATTGGATTGTACAGTATCTCGATCTATCCATCTCATGAAAGTATGGACAAAAACCATTAGTAAAATTGCCAGTCCGCGCAGAAAGTCAATACTCGCAAATCTTTTTGACATTTTTGTAACCTTGAACTTTTTATTTTGTACCTAACTAACAGTTATCGTCTTAATTTCGTTCTTAGGTTTTTTTAAGGTTCTCTTTTCAATAAGTTAAATCCGTGTATAGTTCAAAACAAGTAATGTTAAAAAAACCGCTAAAAAATATAAAAAATATTTGAAAAAAATAACTAGAAACTAATTCCAAAAACAAATATAGTCCCTATTAAAATACTAACCGATAATATAGCACCAATGATGGAAATTATTAATCCGCATAAATTGTAGGCATTTTTTCCCTCGGTTTTACGGGCGGTTCGAGTCACACCTAAGGATATTAATGAAATAGGTGCAATTATCAATCCCAACCAACATAATTTGAACGAGAATTTAGAATCTACGAGCTTTTCTCTAGGAATTTTATCCTCTGATATAATATCAACCCATTGGGGACTTACTAGCCCATCTTTCACATTAAGACGATTAGATTGCCACCATGGGAGGGGACCATTAATTTGTTCATTTTCTATTCTTTCTTTGCGCTTAGATGGGATTATTAGATTTGATATTTTTGCTAAAAACCATTCAAATCCAAGAGCAAAGTGTGATCTTTGCCATAGCCTTAGTATCCCCCAATACATAAGAATAATCAAACCAAGTAAAATCCAGATTCCGTACACACCGTACTGATACAATCCAAATCCAGGAAAGATAAATCCATTTCTGGAGTATTGGTCTGTTATGGGAATGAATGAACCGATTAAGCTAAGAAAAAGTGCTGGGATAACATCGATGAACTGATAATTGTAAATGCTGAAGGGAACGAAGCCAAAACGCCTTAGAAAAAGAGTTTTTTGACCGAATTTATGGGTCTTCCCACGAAATTCGGTAACTCTTAATAATAAGAAAAATGCTCCGATTTGTGAGCCCGTTACTACACAGAACCACCATAACCAGGTTCCAGTTTCATATAAGGCTCTGACATCATAGGTATAAGCTAAAATCATATCGATTGCCGTTGGATCTCCCCCCATGAATACAACCAATCCCACTCCTATTAAACCAATGACAAATAAGGCGAATCCTATTAGCATCCCAATTTTTAATGGTAGTGTCGCGTGTTTATACTCATTTTCAATATTTTCTTTTTTTTTGATATAATAGAACAAAATTCCCAATAAAGCAAAAATTAGGAAAGAGAGTATCATATATTGCATAAATTTGAAAGGATTTCCAATTGGGCTAAATAACCATAATGCAGTAAATGAGATAAAAGACATAGTTGAGGTAAACCAGAGAAATACCGTTAATCTCTTAAACCATACTTCCGGGGTTTTCATGACCGAGACATCGTATTCGATAAATCCCTCCTTCTCTTTTTGCTTACGGATTAGAAATAAAGCAATGATACTGCCCGTATAGGATACTGCCAAAAATGGAAAAATAGGTTCCACTTTCCCGGCAAGAGGACCTAAAAAGAACCTTATCGTTAACTCCCAAATGGAATCATGAAATAGAAATCCATATTGGGTAATTTCTGTTACAGGTATAGACTTTCCGAAAATTTCCCAAACAAATGTTCTTTTCGCATCCGGATACCCTTGTATAACTTTTTGTGCAAAATTCCAAACAGATGGAGTTAATGCAACAATTACGATGATTAAAATTAAATAAATTACAATATTCCGATTTATTTTTTTCCATCCACCTTTTCTTGAGAGTATTGCTTGTGTAATGCCATTAAGAATTACGCACCACGCTACAGCATGTATTGTCTCAAAATGATAGCCTTTATAGAAGATCAAAGTCCATTTATCAATATTTCCAAGTGCAAGATTTCCAAAATACCCCCCATAACCGGTTGTACTCTCAGTTAGAATAGCTGCACCAAGTAATAATATCCCTCCGACGATTTGTTTTATTATCGTCTGCCTAACCGAATTTCTTTGAAATCCATTGTACATGGAGATCATATTTCCAGTGGCGCTAACCATCAAGAAAAGACCACACCATCCCCCTAAGAATAATGTGGCCAAAAGAAATATAATTACGAAAAGGGAGTAACTGCCCATATCGGTGTAAATAGGATCTCGCCATACCCATCGCATTAACGTATGGACGAAAATCATTAAAAAAATTGCCAACCCTCGCAGAAAATCAATAGACGCATATCTCTTCATAGTATTTTACCTTAAGTAAATTATTAATATAATCAGTAATTGGTTGAACTATTTTATTTTACACTTTTTATAGCTTTAGCTTCGATGGTAGTGAGCTTAAAAAAAGATGAAGTGTAAAGAAAAGAATACATATCTTCAACAATATACTCTATAGATTTGACAACCTCATGAAAATCTTTATTACGGGTGCTACGGGGCAATTAGGACATAGTTTGATCCGAGAACTTATAAAAGGAGATATGTTAAGTATTAATTCACCGCAAGAAATTGTTTGCTTAGTTAGAAATCCCGAACAAGCTGGAAATTTGCATGACATGAACATCACTATTGTTCAAGGCACCCTTAAGGATAAAAATTATCTCAAACACATCCTTTCTGAACATAAAATTGATATTATCTTTCATTGTGCGGCCATTTCTAACCCAAGTGCGGATAAGGAACTATTATTTTCCACAAATATCGACGGATCCAATAACCTATTGGATGCTTTCGTAGAATCCCCCCAAACTCACAGTTTTGTGTTCAGTAGCTCGATTAGTGTTTACGATTCTTATTTGAAATCTGATGGAACCCCCCTTACTGAGGATGCAAAGTTTGGAAGTCTGACAAAAGGAGATCCCTATGCAATCTCAAAACGCATGATTGAGCAAGAAATAACGCATTTGCAGAAACTTCATCCAGAAAAGCGATTTTATATTGCACGGATCGGTCCTATGAGTGGAACCCATGATCGGATCATCCTTCCGATGTTGATAACTTTAATGTCTAAACAAAGATTGCCAAAATTAATTGGAAAAGGTCGCAAGAAAATATCCATCATTGCACCAGAAGATGCTGCTCGTGCTATGGTGTTTCTCACTCAGAATTCGAAAAAAGATTCAAATCATGTCTACAACGTGACCGGGAATATGATAAGTTACAAAGAAATGTTTGACTGTGTTGCCTCTTATTACGGCATAGAATATTCCAATTTTTCCATTCCATACTGGTTGTTCCGAATATTACGACCAATAATTTGGTTAATACGAATCTTTTTTCCTAAAAATAAGTTTGTTCAAATGGTTTTCTCGGAGACAGCTCTTGCCTTTTTCAATAATTCCTATGAATACGACAGCAATAAGATTCAAAATCTCGGATTTAAATTTCTCTATTCTCCATTGGAATCCATCCGGATGGGTTTAGAAACCATGGACCATGAAAAAGAACTGATCGCTTCGAAACAAGATAATTGTAAAACGGACAATTAACAACTGAATTAACAGATTCAATTATCTTTACTTAACATTTGATCGAAATGATAGCACAGAACGGAACGCTAGATTAATGAACAAGATAAACTAACTTTCTTATATGTCACCACAAAATGTGTTGGATGGAATTGAGCACTTGAAGGAATATCAAGGAAAGGAAATGGGTCCCTCGAAATGGGTCAAAATAACACAAGATAAGATTAATATGTTTGCGGAGGCGACCGGTGATCACCAATGGATCCACGTAGATGTTGAAAGAGCGAAAAAAGAATCTACCTATGGTGGTCCAATTGCACACGGTTATTTGACTCTATCATTGATTCCTGATTTATTTTGGGATGTTTTAGAAGTTAAAGGCTTTAAAACTGTAATCAATTATGGGACAAACAAGGTCAGATTTCCGGCTCCGGTACCTGTTGATTCAAGTGTCTGCATGAAAGTAACTCTCGCAAATATCACAGAAATAAAGAATGGTGTGCAATGTGAATTTAAATGCGTGTTGAATACCGAGAGTGGAGAAAAACCTGTGTGCATTGCTGAAATTGTGTTTCTGTTGATGAACTAGCAGTTGATTTATTTTTCTTTTTCTTTACTGTTTTTTAACGAATCAAAATACTGTTTTTCTTTAGCTTTGTGTAAGGAGAGAATTTCTTCCTTTTTCTTTTCCCATTCGGGTCCATCCAGATTGTAAAATTTCATGAAAAATGCAGAAATTGCTAGCAATATTGCGGGTATAATGAAAATAGCGAACAGAATACCTGTTTTTGTCAATTCAGATTGGGGTTGTTTGATCACTATTCCCGCAACTTCAACGGGTTCATTAAACCCGAACCTATCTAATACCACGAGGAATACCCATTGCGCAATAGAAAGAGCAGGTTTTACTATTAATGCATTTACTCCCCCGTATATGGCCTCTCTTCTTCTTCCCGTTATTAGTTCATCATTATCTATGGAGTCACCTGTAACCACCGCAGTAGCTACACTCCCCCCTGTAAAACAAATTCCCACAATTAAGAAAGGTACTGCTGAGATGAGAGGATATCTCCCCACGAAAAACAAGACAGTAAATGCGAAGATCATCAGTAATTCTACAAGAATTAAGGTCTTTTTCGGTCGTATTTTTTTTATTACCCATACTCCTATAACCAAACCAAATAAAATACCCAAAAGTAACGCTACCAAAAAGGCATAGCTGACTATATTTGTCAGTTCTATGACATAATCAATATAGTACAAAATCCCCGTGCTTAAAATCGGGAAGATGAAAGAAAAGGAGAAGCTAGTTACCTCAAACAACCAAAATGGTTTATTCTTAAAACTTAACTTAATTCCTTCCCAAAAACCTTCATGCGGTTGCATTTGGGCGAACATATTCTCCTTAATGAAAAAGGAACTCACAAACAAAAGAATGGACGAGAATACTCCCATTATCACCATTAAAGGTTTGAATAAGGGATGAATTCCTTCCTGCCCCGTTAATAATAATACTGGTAACACTAATCCAATTGCGGAATTTACAAAACCTGCAATGACATTATACACAGTTAAACTAGCCCGTTCCTTTGCCGTCACCGCAATTTCATTTGGAAGTGAATAAAAACAACACCCAACTATAGTAAACATCGTATCTAAAAGGAAGAGAGCTGCTAAAAAATTCCAAAAGAGTCCCCATGTGTCTCCAATCTCAGCAATCGGGAACCAACAGAAGATAAAAACTGCTCCATAAAAAAAACTCCCCCATCGAATATAAGGGATTCTTCTTCCTAATTTTGTTCGAGTATTATCTATTAAGTAGGAAATTATGGGATCGTTGAGGGTATTCCAAATCATAAAAATTAACCAAGCCCAACCCGTTAATATTATATCAGCACCGAGTTTTTCTGTGTAGTAGTATGTAAGATTCCCAAATACAAATCCATTTAGAAAGGAATTGGCGAAGTTTCCCATAGCGAAATTAAATTTTATTTTGGTTGGGACTTTCTCCTCAATTGCCTTAATATCTGAAATCATATCTCCTTTAGACATAATCTCAATAAAAAGAGATCTGAGTGAAAAAAGTAATCAAATGGACAATTTATACCATTATTAAATTTTATTTATAATCAAAAAATCAAAGAAATTGCATACCAATTCACCCCAAGCAGGCCAAATAACCTCATAATCTTAATTCCACTATAGTTCCATCACAATGTTCCAAAACGCCCATTTGTACTTTAATCAAATTTTACCAAATAGAGAATAAACAATCGTATCTTGGTAGACAAATGGATCGTTAAGCATATATAGTCCAGTTGGCATTATGATTACATTTAGTGGTGGTTAGCATGAAAAAAGCACTAACTAGAGGAATTTTATTCTTTCTTATCGCTCCGTTTATCCTTTCCAGCATGAGTTATTTTGTGTTCTGCATACCCTCCATGCAACAAACTACAGGAGTAAGTAATTTCATAATTTATGTGAATTCAACAATTGCGCCTAGTATCCAATCTGAAATAGCACAATACAAAACGGACGTTGAAGCTAAAGGTTATACAGTGAAAATTTATAATTGGACTGATTCTAATATCGATTTAATGCAGCGTGCAGTTTCATTAAAGGCCAATATCACGGCGGAGTACATCAATAATGGATTAAATGGAACAGTTCTAATTGGGGATATGCCCTATGTTTTCTATGAAGATGGTTCTGGAATATATATTTGTGACTTGTATTTTATGGATATGGATGGAACTTGGGACAATCCAAATGGAGACCTAGATTTTGATAGTCATATTGATGGATCGGGAGATATGTATCCCGAGATTTTTATCGGCCGAATTAATCCTCGCCCTGTTAATAATACCCACGAAGTGAGTCTGCTCCAAGCTTATTTCCAAAGAAATCATGAGTTCCATGCAGGAAATACGGTAATGTTTAATAATTCACTAATGTATATCGATGATTCCTGGGAAGTATGGAGCCAGGGATGGAAGGGGGATATGGAGTTTCTATACGATAATATTACTCTTGTCAATAACACGATAGAAACAACTAATTCTACCAATTATATGAAAGAGATAATAAAACCGTATGATTTTGGTCATATCTTCATACATTCTGATAGCACAACACATTATTTCATAAATGGATCCCTTTATTGGGTAGATGGAACTATTTCTTCCTCGCAATTAAAGATTATCGATACCACCCCCAAATTTCTTAACCTTTATTGCTGTTATGCTTCTAGCTTTGACGTGCAAGATAATCTTGGAACCCAGTATCTTTTTTCGTCAAATAACACCCTGGCAGTATTTGGTGCCACAACGAGTGGAGGATTTCAGATGAATCAATATTTATATGAACCCTTAGCAAACGGTTGGACTTTGGGGGAATCTTTCAGAAATTGGTGGTTCAATGATATTTTAGACCCAATTGTGCACACCCACGGACCATCGGACCCAACAGTTCGAGGAAATGTTTTATTGGGAGATCCGTGCCTAACAATAAGAGATATTTCTGAAGAGGAAGTACCCCATGGTAAATTATCTCCTTTGGAGTTATCTATGATTATTGTTGGTCCGATTCTCTTGGTAGGAATAATTTCGTTAATAATTGTTCATGTAAAGAATAAGAAAGCAAAAATAAACAATTGAATAAAAAAAGGAATCAATTTTCTTTTTTTTATAACGTATATAAGATGACATAATTCATTCGCCCGCATCGAATAGACTATATTTTCCTTTTTTTCATTTCATCTCGAATGCGTCGGTAAATAACAATCGGATAATCTGCAGGAAATAAGTTATCCCCGTCCTCCATCTTGTACGCAGTAATTTTGGGTAATTGAGTCTCCACAACTCTTCTATCTTGATGGGCGATTATTTTACTGAAATATCTCCCGACTATACTAATAATACCCCTTAAAATAGGAATCCGAGTCATTTTATGAATGAATCGAAGATATAAAATGGTATTTTCTTCATCAACTGGGGCAAAAGCAATAATTATTCTGGCGACATCTGAAAATTTATTTTGCCACATATTGGGAAATTTAAATTGAACCAGTGAAGGATGAGGCGGTTTCTCAATTTCTGAGGGTAGAATGGAAACATTTCCATTTTCCTTTCGATTTGTGACCCATACTTTTTCCAAATTATCTGAAAAATCCACATAAGGCCCATCGCTTACTTTTTTGTTGCCACGCCCGATAGTGTTATGATGCACTATCCATAAATGACTGACATCGAGTTGATTTTCTATACATCTGCTGTAATGGGTTTTCCAAGGATCTTTTAAAGTATAATAGTGGAATTTATCATCCACGTCATCAAACCATGGTATATCAGGATACCGATCTTGGGGGATACCCCACCAAATCCAAATAAAATTATGCGCTTCTCGAATATAATACGATTCAACCTTGAAATTTGAGGGGATAAATGCTTTTTCTCCTCTAGAGGGAATAATTGTGCATTTTCCTGTTCGATCAAAATGTAATCCATGAAATGGGCATTGGACTTCCTGACTATTAGATACTAATTTCCCCTTACTTAATGCTGCTCCTCTATGAGCGCATCGATCCTTGATGCAGGCAATTTCTCCTTCATGGGTTCGCCAAAACAGTAACTTTTCACCGAATCGAATTACTCCCAATAATTTTCCTTTTTTTACTTCAGAACTCTCTAAAATTGCGTACCATTGGTTAAATATCATCCATTATCAAGTACCATTCATTTGCAATAGTTTTTCAGATTTTTCAAATTAGTTTTTCTAATCCATAATGTCAATATGGAAATTTTCGATCTTTCCAAAATATATAAGATGATATTGTTTCCATAAACAGAGATTCGAAAAATCGATATGCAGAGTAATGCATAACGCCAAATTCATGAATACTCTCTAATTTTTCACCAAAATCCTTATATTTCAGTTAATCCCACTCATGATTGGACGAATTTTATTAAATTTTAAGGATTGTATAAAAAAATGACACACGGTTATATGGGCAAACAAATTTGGATTAATTTATCCAAACATAAAGTCAAAACTAATGATATTGATGGAAAGATTTTACAGCAATACCTAGGTGGCAAAGGTCTTGGATTAAAATTAATCTATGACTATGTAAAATCAAATCATCTTAATATTACAACTATGGACGCTTTCTCTCCCAATAATGTTCTTTATTTTGGAACAGGTCCCGGAACTGGAATCAAGGGATTTCCATGCCCTGGGAGATACCATGTAATGGCATTAAAATCCCCCCTAACTGGATCGATTGGTTCTGCGAATTCAGGAGGTTCTTGGGGTCCTTTTCTTAAGTTTGCTGGATTTGATGGAATTTTTATCGAGGGAAAATCAGAAAAACCAGTTTACATCACTATACTCGATGGAAAAGTTGAAATCCATGATGCATCTGATTTATGGGGATTTACCGTTTTTGATTTGGAGGATGAGTTGCAAAAACGACATAAATCTGAAAACTACCAAGTGAGTATCACAAGTATTGGGCCTTCGGGAGAGAGACTCTCCTTAATCGGTTGTATTATGAACGATAAGCACCGAGCGGCGGGTCGGACCGGTATGGGGGCAGTAATGGGTTCTAAAAACCTAAAAGCTATAGTGGTTGGAGGAACTAAACGACCTACTACGGCAGCGGGAGAAGATTTTAAACCTGTATCCCAAAAAATGCTAAAAAAGATGAAAGATAATCCGGTAACGGGGGAGGGTTTACCAAAATTAGGAACAGCAGTTCTCGTGAATGTTGTAAATAGCACTGGTAGTCTTCCATTGAATAACTGGCAACAAGCCTATAATGAAAATGTAGAACCCATCAGTGGAGAAACATTGGCTGAAAAATATTTAATAAAGGCGCTTCCTTGCTGGGGATGCACTATTGCCTGTGGTCGAACAGTACAAGTTTTAGATGGTCCCTTTGCAGTGAAATACAGTGAGGGTCCGGAATATGAATCAATTTGGGCATTAGGAAACAGTTGCGGGGTAATGGATTTGCCAGCAATCATTAAGGCAAACCATTATTGCAATGAATTTGGATTGGATACTATCAGTGTCGGATCTTCCATAGCATGTGCTATGGAACTGGCTGAAAAGGGTCACATCCCTGAAGAAGATCTCCAAGGATTAATTCTCAAATTTGGAGACCCGTCTGCGATGGTGGATTTAATCTGGCGTGCAGCATATCAAACTGGCATTGGAAAATACATTGCAATGGGATCAGCAAAACTTGCAGAACATTATGGACACCCAGAACTATCGATGAGTGTGAAGTCCTTGGAGATGCCGGCTTATGACCCCCGTGGTATTAAAGGAATTGGTTTGAATTATGCTACCTCTAATCGAGGTGGATGTCACGTTACGGGTTATACTATTTCACCTGAAGTAATTGGTCTACCCGAACAAATAGATAGATTATCTTATGAGGGGAAGGAAGTGTGGGTAAAAATATTTCAAGATTTTACCTCGGGAGTTAACTCCACGGTAAATTGCTTGTTTGCCACATTTGCATTAGGAGCGGGTGATTATGCAGAATTACTTACTGCTGTAACCGGATGGGATATAAATGATGGTGAATTCTTGAAAATTGGAGAAAGGATTTACAACCTCGAGCGCCACATTATGGATAAACTCGGAATTAAGAATCAAGACACTCTACCGAAACGTCTATTAGAAGAACCTATACCCGAAGGTCCATCAAAGGGAGAGATAAATAAACTCGAAAAAATGCTCGGAAAATATTATGAGCTGAGGGGATGGTCCGATGAAGGAATCCCCCTTCCCGAGAAACTTAAGGAACTGGGAATAGATTAAAATACGAATCCTTTTTTTTTACTTTTTTTTCACCTTGATATTATATTTGCTACTTAGGGTACATAATAGTGCAGACACAAAACCATCATCCTAAAATAATTCAAATAGAAGTTACTACCAGATGCAATTACGATTGTGTTATGTGTCTGCGACAAGAATGGACGCAACCGGATCAAGACTTTCCATTAAGCGAATTCGAAAAACTAGCTCAAGCCTCCTTTCCTCATGTGGAAAAAATTATTTTATTTGGTCAAGGTGAACCATTAATGCATCCAGATTTTCTAGCATTATTGAAAATAGCAAGAAAATATCTACCTCAAAAGGCAAAAATTGATTTTACGACTAACGGTTCTTTGCTGAACAAAGAAATTATAGAGCAAATTTCGAACTTTCAAATTAATCAAATAACCGTTTCTCTAGATTCTATGTATCTGATTAAGCTTCAAAAATATCGGAAAGGGGCAACTAAGGAGATTTTTGCAAACTTAGATTATTTATCTAATGCACGTTTGAGCGGAAAGATTAAAGAATTAGCGATTGAAACGGTGTTAATGGTTTCAAATGTATTTGATTTACCCGATCTAGTTAATATTTGCTACAGTAATTATCCTGGTATAGATTCTATTTATGTTTCACATCTATTACCCTACAATGCCGACTTAACAAAAGAAATATGCTATCACACTGTATCTCAAGAAAATAAACCCCTACGTGATATGATCATTACCAGATGGCAAGATCTTTTATTCAAGGTCTTTCATAATTCAGTAGGTTGGAGAAAAAAAGTATATTCGGGGGACCAATGGGTTAAGAACATTCGAGAAATCATAGATAGCGCTCGAAAGTCCGATATAGACCTTGATTCCACCTTAATTATTAATGAACTGAACAATAATAGATTTATTCGGCAAGTTCAAGCAACATTTGAGACAATTAGAGATTTTAACTTCCATAACAGAAAGCCTCAAGTGGAACTTCCTCCCCTTTATCCCCAAAAAGACCGTAGAAAATGCCCTTATATAGATAAAAGTGCTACCATAATTCGGGTTGATGGACAGGTTGCACCATGCTTTAATTTTCTTCATTCTCATAGTGTATATATTAATTCTCAAAAACGCACAGAAGATGCAATTTCTTATGGAAATGTGTTTGAACAGCCTCTTTCAACCATTTGGAACAATGAATTATATCAAAACTTAAGAAAAAGGTTAGAAACAATGCCTTTAAATATTCCATGGAGTGGAGATTGTCCATATATTTCGTTTGAATGTTTTTATATGAGAAACAATGCTAGTGATTGCTATGGAAACTCCCCAGGATGTAATATCTGTCTTTATAGTACTGATCAAGTCAAATGTATTTTTTGAAGGAATGAGATATGGATGAGTTAATTACCATCGAAGTGAGAATATTTGCAACTTTAAGAGATATATTGGGATTAAAAAAATTCCCCATGCACATAAAAGCTGGGAGTACAATTCGGGATCTACTCCATACGATCCAGCAAGTTTTTGACAAAGGAAAAGAGTTCATAAAAGAAGTTTCCGACCCAGAAGATCTTAATAGGATTAGAGATCATGTGAAATTCATGATAAATGGCATAATATTATTCCAAGATAAGATTTTGGATACTACTATTCATAAGGATGGCGATGTTATTGCGATTTTTCCTCCTATAGGAGGGGGATAGAGCTTAAACTGGAAATTTGCACCATCTTTCTATAAATTCTATTAATAATGATTTTTTAATCCATAATCCAATATTGATCACCACGGAGGAAATTATAATGAAAGTGCAAAATGGTAATATATCGGACCCAACTAGGCATTTCACAGACCTACGTCGCCACTGCTGGGAACATAGGGTTCCTCTCAATCTTCGTAGACTGATCTGGCAGATTGCAGTTACTGCAAAATATATCTCTGCAAAGATCCACGAAAGTAACCGTAAGTTGGCTGGGATCAAAAATATTTATGGTGAGGAACAAATGGTTTTAGATAGAGCCACAGATGAAATATTGATGCATCAATTAGAATACTCGGGTTTTGTGAAATATTATGCATCAGAAGAGCAAGCAAAAGTCATTACCGTAAACACTGGTCCTGATGCAAAATACTTTGTTGCTGCAGATCCCCTAGATGGGAGTAGTCTAGTGGATGTTAATCTAGCTATTGGAACCATAATCGGGATTTATGAGGGGGATATCATGAAGCCTGCCCGTGAAAGTCTCGTAGCTTCAATGGCTATCGTTTATGGACCCCTAATCACACTAGCATACACTGCGGGTAATGGATCGCACGAATTCGTTTTAAATAGAGAAGGAGAGTATGTTCTTAGTGAAGAAAATATCAAAATGAAAGACAAAGGAAAAATTTATGGAACCGGAGGTCTTCGAAGAGATTGGTCTACAGAGCATACCAACTGGATCGGTGCCCTAGAACAAGAAGGGTATAAAGTTCGATATTCTGGAGCATTTGTAGCAGATGTTAATCATATTATGATCAAGGGTGGGGGTGTATACGCATATCCAGCTCTACGTAATAACCCTGACAGCAAAATGCGATTGATTTTCGAACTTCAACCTATGGCTTATCTTATTGAACAGGCAGGTGGTATTGCTACTAATGGACATGAGCACATTTTAGATATCAAACCGAAAGCTCTCGATCAGCGCTCTCCAATATACATCGGGAGTAAATATGAGGTAGAAAAAGCAAGAGAAATGTTACGTTAAACAAAACTGAGTATAAAAAAAGAAAATTCAAAATAATCATTTCTTTTCAGGTATGTGGCAATTTATCCATTTTACTTCATTCATAATTTCTCTGTGATTTAGACGAGACACTGTGGCTTTCAGACCTCTTCCAGATGTCACTTTTGTGATAATCCATTCATAACTTCCGGCATAGTTTATTTTATTCCATAGCCAAAGCAGGAAATCATATGATAAAATGGTAATAACTGCAAAAAAGAGAACCCAAACTTCTGCTCCTGGATGAGTCCCCCTTAAAAACTGATCAGAAATCGTGTTTAATCCATATAATCTACTGAATAATGGATAAAGGATAGCACGTGGTACAAGCATGTAAATCTGGATTGCAAACATCGTCATTGCTATAATACCCCATTTTCGGAAGTATTTTATGATTGCTCGATTCCCAAATTTATCTCCTCTACCTCTAAATTCTACCAAACGTAGCATTAATGCAACACAGCCAAGCTGACAGCCTAAGAGTATCAGATAAAATCCCATATTGGGGCGCTCAAATGTGATGTCAAAATTTGGATCAAAGAATATATGAAGAACTGCTGCGGTAAAGATGGCAAACACGCAAATTCCAATATACAAGGGAGTTTTTTTTGGAGGTTTATCCATTGCAAGAATGATACCCACTATAGAACCAATGAATGTGGTGGTTAAAAAGGGGAAAAAAGGATAGAGATCACCAGCAATCAATACTAATAAATAAGTTTTAAATGAAGCATTTACAGATTGGAGTGCTTCACTAGGCCAGGTAAAATGGTAAGGATCGACACCTCCCATATAATTAGTAAGAAAATCATCGTAATTAGGAGGAATGGTCCAAGGTAAATTATCCACATAATTCCACACAAATGGGGAAGCAACAAAAATAATAACGGTAAGTATGCTTAAAATAATGATATTTCGTGTAGGTTTTCTCTCCCCGTGATTTAAGAGAATGAAAAATAGCACAATTGCGTGTATTATTTCAGCCCACCCAATTATCTGTAATGCTTCTAGCATAAAAATTCGCCTCCAAATGGCTGATACACTGTAAGGATTCACCCACGGGCTTAAAGTGAGTAAATTTTCACCTGATTGTATAACTCTTCCAAAATATCCGTAATAACCGAATGCTTCCGTAATTCTTCCCGCAATTAGAATTCCCACTCCATTTATCGCACGTTTTAAAAATATTTTAAAAGGGGGTGTATTTGCTTTAGCACGTTTCATAGCTGTTAAAGAGGTTACAATTCCGCTAATGAGAACAAAGTATCCTGCCCAAGCACCCAAAAATGCCATTACAATAAACCATACTGCTAAGAGGGGATGAACGACTTGAAAAATGGTAGAGGGATCAATCCAAGAGTAATCATAGAGATGGTTAAATACATGAAGAAACACCATCAGCCATATGGCTAATCCACGCTGAAAATCGATGGATGCAAATCTTTCCATTCTTCGGCCGTTATGTACTTGTGAAACTACTTCTTCAGACATATTAATTCACTTTCAATTCTTCTTCTAATTGAATGAATACTAACTTGAATAATGCAATGATTTCAGCTCAATAGTATTTAAAAAACAGCTTTTAGCGAAGAACCATCACCAATAGTATTTATTTCAAATTTTCCTCCGTCTGCAAAGCAATATTTAATGAATCAGCCCTTTTGCTATGCTCAAAGGGTGTTTTATGGATGTACCTTGAGGTGAAAAATATATCACGACCGGGCGATTCCAAAAATCCAGCTAGTCCATCACAATACGACCGCATTTACCTTTGATTAAGATTTTAAAAAAAATTAGTGAACTATTCGAAAATCATAATACACTTTGAAATCATGAAAATGAAGAGAACTGAGAATTATCAAACTAGTTTTTTGACCACTCGTATCCACATCGTCCGCAGACGAGCTTCTTTGCATACATCGTCGATAGCCCAGATCCCATTATAAGAGGTTTAGTTTTATCATCCTTCTCATGTATCATAGGTGGAATGGCTCCACATTTAGCGCATTTGTACAAACGATCAACAACTTCTGTATTTTCTTCAACCATATGCTTATCCCTTTTTTGTGTAATTATGGTGTAATGGCAGAAGTAAACCTAAATATATAATCTAAATACTTACCCACATGAATTAGCGATATAAGTGAAAGAGTTCGATGGGAAAATCACCAATCATTTTTGCACACAGAGGAGCATCCGGTTATGAATATGAAAATACGATCTCAGCATTTGATAAAGCAGTAGAATTAGGTGCAAACGGCATTGAAATAGATTGCTGGTTGCTTAAAGATGGTTCAATAGCAATTCACCATGATAGATTTATTCATACAGCGGGAAAATTTCCGAAAAATATTTCAAAAATGACAAAAGAAGATCTAAATTGCATCCAGTTACCTAACGGGAGTACCATTCCTTTAATTCAGGAAGTTTTTGGCAGATACAAGACATCTAGGGATTTGAATGGCGTCCCGATCAAATTCAGTATTGATCTTCAAGATCTTAAAGTTGGAATGGTTCTTGCAAGAATTATCGTGGAATTGAATTTGGTCGATCGAGTGTATCTATGCAGTCATAATGTGGTCTCTCTGCACAGAATTCGAAAATATCATCCCCGTATAAAACTAATTGCCTCTAACGTCGAAAAAATCGTTAACAAATCAAAATTTCCCTGTGTTCAAGATTTTTCTTCAATAAATATATTGGCAATTAATCTTGAAGGAAAAATTATTACCGACGCCATACTCGATAAAATTCGAAAATACAGTTATCAAGTTTTTATTTGGGGCCTACACTCAGCAAATTCATTACAGAAATGTTTAAAATTCCATCCCAATGCAATTTATACGAATTATCCCGATATTGCATTTGAACTAATAAACCATAACAAGATAAACGATACCTCTCATGCTTAATTTATGTTATCTGAAAAAATAATACTGGTTTCAGGAGTAGGTGGGGCAATTGGAAATAGTATTGTTAAACATTTAGTTCCTATTTCAAATTCTGTTGTAAGTTCGAGTCGCTCAAAGGTATCTACTTTATACGAATATGATGCTATTCCACTGAACTATACTCATATTCCATTGGATTTAACCGAAGAAAAGAATATCGTAAAGTTATTCCAGATGATAAACCAAAAATTTGGACGTTTAGATGTTTTCATCAACACGATTGGAGGGTCCTTATATTCCCATCGGATTGAAGATTACCCACTAGAAGAATTCGAAGAAATATTAAAAGTAAATTTAATCAGTGCATTTCTCCTGACCAAACATGCAATTCGTCTTATGAGGGATAACATCCCTCTTGGGGGCAATATCATTCATATTATATCTTCTTCATCACGAAAAATTTCTCATAATAAGGCGCCTTATGGAATTGCTAAGGCGGGATTAGCAAAATTAGTGAATTATGTGGCTTCTGAAGTAGGTGAATATGATATTCGAGTCAATGGTATTAGTCCGGGTTATATTTTCACACCGAGACATCTACAAGATATTGAGACGGAAACTAGAAAAACGGGAAAATCGGAACATGAGATTATACGATCTAAATTAAAATTGCAGAAAATTCAACGTAAAATGTATCCAGAGGATCTCTTACCATTAGTGGAACTATTAAGTACTACTAAAGTAATCACGGGACAAAACTATAACTGCACGGTGGGAGAAGTGCTAAACTATTAGAAAACGTATCAAAGACTCGATGCTAATCTTTGCACTTCTTTAATCCCCTGGATTTGTCCCCGTTCCCTATAAATATAACCCAAGCCTCGTAATAGCCCAATACCTCGTACTTTATCCACTAATTTAGCCATTGTTGAAAACTTCTGTCGATAGGTTAATAAGCGATCCTCCTCGCGCAAAAAACAATCTTCAATGTCGGGAAGAGTGTTTTGACTGAAATAGGATAAATGTAACAAATTTTCGACTAATTCCAAATCAAATTGCTTCTTTATAATGTCTATTTTTTTCAAGTGCGCGTTTAAATTAAGAATGACGCCTTCATATTGCATAATATGGGATTCGGGAGGCAAAATAAGCAATCCTTGACGATTGTGCGAGTATTTTATCATACTGTGCGGAATTAAATAGGATAATTGATCCCTCAAGGTTGTTTCTAAAAGAGAGAGAATTTCCTCGGTGCTTTGCGGGTGTTGCAGATTCATTACAATTATACATGGAATACTAAATACACCATAGGCTCCTAAACGCTTCGTGAATTTATCTCTCTTCTTAATCTCTTCTTCATTTGATAATAAATTAAGTGAAAAATCCACTGATAGAAAGATTTCGGGGTTTTTTATGGAAGAGAAATCCGTTTCTACACACATTTGTAACGATTCATAGTCTTTCAAGATCGTTTTCGGATTTAGCATAGAATCTATATCCTCACGAGTTAAGTATGGTTTTACCCGATTTGATAATTCTATCAGTCGAGAATCTCTTCGAAGCCTAGTATTACTATTTTTGAGTCCCTTGTTTACTTCTACTATAATATCTCGAAGAATTTGTGGGAGATAGTCCAATTTAAGATTAATTTCTGTGGCTAAAGAGATGTTTATAAACACTATAAGTGATTTCAGTAGATCATCGGGTAATTCATGATAATGCACTTCTAATTCGGTATATTCTAAATTTGAAATTTGAAACCACTTAGTGGATTCTATATTAGTGATGCAAATTATTTTATCAGCATAGTTATTATAAAATCGTTCGGGAATGCCTGCTTGATTAGTAATTTTCAGTTTTGCTCCTGGTTTAAAATGAAACATTCCGATGATTTGGAGCCCACCAGGGATTATCCGTAAAATTTCTTCCAGTTCGTTTGGATCTGGTAAACGATAGTTATCATCAGTATCCACATATTTAGAAGCTATTATTGCAGAAATTGCGATGATTTGATCCGTGCTGGAGGGAAACCCAATTAACCAACCACATGCATTTTTACGTGAAACTTGTGGAGATTTTTCTATAAAATCTTTGATCCACGAACTAACAAATATCTTCATTTTCTTCTATATAGAACAATAGAGGAGAGATATAAAAAAAATTCTTGGTCTAGGTATCGAAAGAATATATAATGGTTGGATTCTCTTGGTACTATATGCCTTTGAAAAAATTTTGGGATTTCATCGATAATATCCGAATTAAACACTTTCTGTTCATGATGGTAACCAGCCTATCATTACTTGTAATTGGAATTGTGGGAAAAATTGTGATCGTAGATGAATTAATGCTCAGTGGAATTTACTTAACAGCAGTCAATACGTTCCATTGGTGCTTTATTGGAGTAGGTATCGTATTTGCATTGTTATCCATCGGGACATTATTTGCAATTTTAGACATAGTCTAGTCTTTTCTGTACAACTGGAAACACTAATTATTTGATCATCTTAAGCTTTAATTCGAATTCTTCTTTTTTGCGTAAAAAATAATAAAAAATAACCACTATAGTAGCAGATAATGAGTTTCAAACCAGATGAATTAAACCGAATAAATACTCTGTATCCTGAATTATGTAATGCGGATGGACAGATCAATCTGGAAAATGAACATGCAAAGAATTTACTAAGCGATTGGAAAGAACCCAAAGCATTTGATAAAATTGGGTACGCAAGACCTCTGGGGGGTTTCTTTTACGAATTTTTTTATTATATACTGGGAACTGTGATTTCTTTGGCAATTTATCCTTTCATTCTATCTTTCATGTATCCTTGGCCCGAATCGCAGAGTTATGCAAATCTTGTAGGTGTGATCTTTTTAATATTTGAAAACATATTCAATATCCCCACACAATTTGCAATAGATCGGTTCGTTGGCGAGTATCGGGTAAAAAACACGCGAAAAATGATTGATTTTATTCGATTTTATACATGGTGGCAGATGATGTCGGGCGTATTTATTGTCACAGGATTCTCCTATTACGTTTTTCAGATAATAAATTCAGACAGTACACTGGTTTGGGCAAAATGGCTCATGCTTATTACAATCTCACGAGAGTATCCTGCCCTTCAGGATTTTTATATAAATTGCATTCGGGGAATGCAAAAATATGATCTTGAAGCCAAACTGAATTTCATCAACCAATTTATCGTCAGTGCGGTTTTTGAATTTGGTTTTGTAATGTTTGGAAAATATATTATAGGAAGAAATCCTATATACGGACCTCTGGTGGGTATTTCTATAGGATTCGCCATCGGAACCTATTTGGACGATTTTGTCTCCATCTTCATCAATATGTTTTATTTTTCTAAAATAATAAGACCTCTTGGTTACACTTTAAAAGATTGCTTCATACCCCAAGTAGAAAAAGATACTATTCTAAAAAGTATAAAATTTGGGATCGTTGTATCTATACCAGGGTTAATTAAAGCTCTTTTCTCCGGAATAACTGCTTTTTGGTGGTACTCAGCACTTCCAGCATATCTAACATTAATAACTCTCTCTGAATTTGCTGATGGGATTACCAACTACATCAAGATCGGTGGTGGAATTAATATACGCCCCACTATATCCGAAGCGTATAATAGCGGACAAAAGAACTTGACGAGTTATTATATTTCTATGTCATGGAAATTCATTATGTTCTTTCTTTTTGCATTGGGAACTATTGTAATTGTTTTTCTCCCTTCTTTATTATCAGTGCTACTACAAGTCGCTGGAGCTGAGGAATATGTATTAGCAGTTTTTTTTATTATCCCGAATTTTATAGCAACTATCATAGAGCAACCCGTAGTAACTGCGGAGGATACCATTTTGGGTGCTAATAAACCTCTATTTAACTCTGCTATCATGATAGTATCCTATTTTGTGGAGGTATTATTGATATTCTTATCCATAAATGTGTTTAGGATTCATGAGATTTGGGGACTACGAGGTATATTTTGGCTATTACCCTTAATTCCGTTTATTCCTAATCTTATTAGAATGATCACAAGTTGGATTTATATTGATAAGAAAATCGCTCGAGTCCATATCAAAAAATTTGGATGGCAATCTTTCATTGCTCCCATAATTCCGGCAATAATTATTGGTGGAATAGGATTTTTATGGACTCATTTGGTGTTTCCTTTCTTATCGGATTTAACAAATAGCCCTTTAATTGCAGGAGTAATTACGTTAATTTTTGCAATTGTTGGCTGTATGTTATTCATATATTTTCCACTCTATGCGTTATTCGGTGGTTGGGATGAGCACACTTTATCAGTATTTCAAGAAGCTACGGAAATATCTGGTCCTTCCCGCATTTTCTTTGGGCCAATCTTTAAGATTTCTAACTGGTTTGTAAAAAAATCTCCTTTTCATAATCGCTTTCCTATCCCGTATAAAAAAGCACAAGAAGAGGCGTTTGAATTAATGAAAATCCGCCATATTAAGGATAAATTGGTGATGCAAATTTATCCACAAAATTAATTCTTTCTAATTAGTTAGATCAATCAATATACCATATATGTCATTTACATTGGTTCCCGTTTGCCCTATTTCTATTGCATCTTCCAATTGCTTAAAGAACGAATAGGAATCATTTTCTGAGAGATATTTAGAAATTTCCAAGTCATTGTTCTTTACTTCCTTAAGAGTATCTGTATCGATAATCGCACCAGCGGAGGGCGAATTTCCCTCAATTCCATCAAACGCCATTGATAGTACAGCAATATTGAAATTTGGTATAGCCGTCCCATTTAATTCTTCCAAAAGCGCCAGTAACATTTCTTGGTTTCGACCGCCCTTTCCCTCTCCTTTAACCGTTACCGTGCATTCTCCACTGTTTAGGAAATACAATTTCCTCTTTATTTGCTCTTGAGAAAACCTGTCAGATAAAATCAATTCTGCAAGTTTTTTCCCCATTGCTTTCGCTTCTCCAAATAATTCTGGGGATAGTAAAGCACGACTTTCATTATATCCTTGATTTTCAATGAAATTCCGAATTTCGTTAACAGCTGTGGTTGCAGATCCAATCACCAAATTAGTGATTTTTGAAAAAATCGGATTATTTTGCTTTGGGGTTTCGCTTAATAATCCGTTTACTCCTTTTCGCAATACGACACGAACGGATTCTGGAACCATATGCACAATGCGATATTTTTCGATAATTTGCCATGAAATATTATAAGTACTTGTATCATAGGTAGTAGGACCCGATGCAATAGAATCTATTGGATCTCCTCGTACATCTGAGAGTATCAAACTCACCGCGGTGCGTGGATGAATAATCCTTGCCAGTTGACCTCCTTTAAAATCAGAGATATGCTTTCTAACCGCATTGATCTCAATTATATTTGCTCCGCTTTCTAACATAATAGAGTTTAAGGATTTCAAGGCTGCAATCGTAATCGGTTTTTTTGGGAGAGGCATTAATGCAGAACCTCCACCACTGATAATTACGAGAACTAAAGTATCTAGATCTGCTGAACTTGCTAATTTCATTATCCGCTTGGTTCCCTTAATACCATCTTCGTCAGGAATGGGATGAGATGCATATACAATATCAATCTTGCTGTGAATTCCAGAATCGGATGTATATACGATATGTTCTCCCCAAAGTTCTTCTTGACCCTTAGGTATATTGATACTTCCATAACAAGGCAAAATGTTACCCACTTTGGTCAAGACTGCTTTAACAAGACCTGCAGTTGCTTTTCCACCACCTATTATTAGAATTTTCGAATATCGGAGTAAATCATATCGTATGGATTGGGTAGTTAAACGACTCGAAATCTTCAATTCGGTCCCATTTACGAAAACTGAGTTCTCTATTAATCGATCTGGCATTACTGCTTGTAAACCTTGTATAAATGCCTTAAGAAGATCCTCACGCATCTGCATGGATTTAGCACTTTTTCCATTTTTTTTTAGTCGATCAAATTCCACTTGTATATTTTTCATCTGAATTTTTGGTTTTTCCATTCCTTTGACTTCCATAGTTTCTAAATAGAATTTCACTAATACGGATTTATCGATTCATTATTTTATATCTTCATTGGTTGCAATATTGCATCCATAAGGACCCTTGAAAGTAATAAAATTTCATATAGTTCCCGCATTTTATCTGATTCATTCTATTTTTTTGTTCAGTATTCTAAATAATGAATTTTTATAGCTTTTTTTTAATCCTACTCTTTTTTTCCTTGGATTACAGTTATAAAGATCATTCCTTCGGCAATAATTTTTTCCTTTATAATACCGTAATTCCTATCATTCACTTTTTTTTAACACAAAAAGTTTTAAAAAACTAAAATTAAAATGAATCTGATCCTCAAGGATTGTACTAAAATCTATGATAAATCCTTATTTTACAAAAATAAAAAGTGAAAAAAACTATGCCAGAAATCACATGGTTTACCGAAAGCGATTTAAAAGGTAAAAATGAAGAATATTTGAAGAAATTTGACGCCAAGAGCGTTGATGGAGCTAAGGACACTGTTCTTTTTTATCTTGGATTCTCCGAGGCTCTCGCGATGAGTCAAGCCTCTGATGATGAAGATAAACAAGAGTTAGCTGAAATTATTAATGATGATGTAGAAGAGTACGAAAGCTTAGCGTACTTCATTGAGGTACGTGGGAATCCCGATCAGAAAGTGTGTATGCTCTTGACTGCTGACGATAAAAAAATTGGTAAATGGACAGGCGATTTTGAACCACTTTCAGAGGCGAAGCAAAATGTGTATATGGAAATGGTTCCCAGCTGTAGTGAAAAAATAGCTTATGGAAATCCAAATACGGATGCAGAATTCTTCAAGGGAGACCTAACCGTTAAGGGACCTTTAAAATTAGCGACAAAACCACGATCTTGGATTGAAGCTTATTTCGAATTCAATGATCGAGAGATTGATTAAAATATCAATTTTTCTTTAACCTTATTTTCTTATTTTTTTAGAGATCTACATATATACTCTGAATATACATATTGTGTATTCTGATTGATTATCGAGTATGGAGAGTTGGATTCGATATTATAAAAATCAAAAATTAATCCCCAACATCAAAATGTTGTGAAATCAATGGTAAAATTTAAAAAATCAAAACCAACAGAGAAAGAATTACAAGCACTAGGTGTAAAAAAATGGCCAAAATGGAGCAGCCCTCCACCTCCCGGCTTCGATTGGGAATATGATGGTAAAGAGATCTTTTATGTTCTTGAGGGGGAAGCAGAAATTGATTCCGAGGGTGATAAAATTAGCTTTGGACCAGGTGATCTGGTGACTGTGTTACCCGAAACCGGAAAATGCCATTGGACGGTAAAAAAACAAATAAAAAAGCATTACAATTTTGAATAAGAGCATTGTACATCATATTTTTTATTCCTTTTTTCTTGTTTTTTCACTTTTCATATACACGAAATGGTAATTCATGAGAATCCCAGTTATAACTACGCTAATCCCAATCAAGAAGAAAAATACGTATTCAAATTGCATCTCATATAGAAATCCTGCAACTATAGGAGGGATGCCAAAGGCAATACCAACATACGCTTCGGATAACATGCTATACTTAGTAGATTTCAATTCTTTTCCTTTATCGAGTACAATTCGTTGAGTAACTCCTTGAATAAAACCAAAGAAAAGACCACATGTGATGTTCAAGATAGAAATTGGAATCAAATAGGGTATTACGGAAGTTGAGCTAAATATTGTCAATGTAATTGTCGTGCCGAATAAAATTACTATCGCAATCCAATATCCATAACGCATTTTCTTAAATTTTCTTATGAATTGCAATCCTATCATCTGCAAAACTTGCTGGAATAAGACAATCCCAAAAATCCAATAGCTTCCTTGATTAGCTATTTCGAAAAAATAAGGAATTGTAAAACGATACATGGATTTTGTTGATGCAAAAAAGATGATCCCTCCAATACACATGATTAAGGGAACTCTGAATAGAGAATCTTCGGTATTAGTTTTTTCACTATAAGGGGCTTTATGCGGACTAAAATATTCGTCCCAGTCCTTTGGAGTTAATTTTAGACCATGAACGACAACCGCTCGGTTTTCACGTAGTATAAATCGTTCTGAGGGTTCGAACATAAAAATCACTGATGTGGATAATATTGCAATCGAAACCGAAATAATCATAGCGAAATAGTTATCAATGAAATATGATAGCACATATCCCAAAGCAAATCCCGCAATTAATCCAAAATTCCAAGAATAATTAAAAGTTTTCAGAAAATCGATTTTCTTGTGGTCAGGATGATGTTTTTCCCATGAAGTTAAATAATTCCAAATCTGAGGCCAGAACGCCCCATTACTAAATCCTTCGACTGCTCGTATCAAAATTAAAGCAATCGGATTCCTAATAGTAATACTTAATATAAGCATCACTGCACTTGTCGTCCAAGATGCAAGAATTACTTTTTTCATACCTAATTTACCAGAGAGATATCGTCCAAAAAAAGGACCACCCACATAGATTATGGATGTGATAGCAGAAATTATTCCAATTAAGCTGGGATCCAGTTTTCTCTCAAATATTAAGTAGTTTGGCAGAGCAATATCGTAAATCGCATAAAAAAAAGTTCGTATAAAACTTAACATGAATAAGGGCCAAAAACGGTAAGATCTCTCTAGTTTTTGTGCATTTTGATGTTTACTTACTTCCATAACGTACGCTTCTCAAATTAAAATTGGTTTACTTATTATTATGAATTTTTAACTACCAAAAAATGAAATTAGTTTTGTAAATGCAATGCAAAAAAATGGTCAACTTAAAATTTTGATAGTGATGTGCATGGTTTGATCCGATTATGTAAAGTTAACTTCTATGAAATTTAGGAAATTCATCGAAATTTAATGTGCTTAATGTGAACTAATATAATAGTGGATTATTGTCATTTAGGAGACATATTAGAATTCTTCATAGTAAATCACTTCAAAATTTAAATGATTTTACATTAAGAATCTATTTTCTTAGCAGACTCTTGATTTGTAGGATTTTAACAAGAAAATGATCGATCTCTCAAAACCATTTTTACAATTTATTCTTATGAGCTGGCTAATAATTCAAGCCAAATTTTTATGTTTTTTTTCAAAAAACTCGTCAATTTGTTTTTGAATTTTCCTCTCTCCCCATCAAAATTAACTTAAAAATTTCAGAATGGTGGGGATACTCGACAATTCCTTTAAGATTTTTTAAAATACTTAATCTTCTGTATCTATCATGAGTCTTAATCTATTCAACCGCTCTAATTCGCACTTTAATCCTCTCTAACCTCATGGAAAAGGCAAAAAAGGTTTTTAAGTTCATCTTTCCTTATAGAATATAAGGAATGCAAAAGTCTTTTGGCCATATTACTTTCCTCCGCAGAAAATGTAATAAACAAACTTTTTTTGCATTCCTTCCTTCTTTTTTTTTATAAACTTATCCCATTACATGACTATTTATGGATCTCGTGAAATCTGACGTCATTTCTTGCTCTCGTCGAACTGATATACCTGCTTTCCTAATGAACTGGATTCAAGAACAAATAAATCAACGATATGTTAAAGTTGTTAATCCGTTTAATCGATCGATAATTTCTATGGTCTCCTTGGATCCCACGGATGTTATAGCCTGGGTATGGTGGAGTAAAAATTTTGGACCTTGGATAGAGGTATTCAAGGAAGACCCACGGTTATTCACCCAATATCCGATTCATATTTTCAATTTTACGATAAATTCCGTTTCTGAATTAGAATCAGGTTTAAAAATACCCTTAAAAGATAGATTTGACCAATTAAATTGGTTAGTTTCTACTTTTGGGAGGCATAATGTTCAAGTTCGATTTGATCCTATTGTTTTATATGAAAAATATGAGAAAAATGGTATATATAGCAACTTAACTGATTTTGAACAAATAATAAGTTCCGTATCTAAAATAGGAATTAGGGAAATAATTTTTTCATTTGTTCAAGTGTATTCTAAGGTAAAGAAACGCATGCATCGTCGCGGTAAGAAAATTCTCGAATTATCAACAGAGCAAAAAAAAGAAGAATTAGGTTCTTTATTGGAGATTTGTAATAAGTATGGTATTGTTATGAAGGCTTGTTGCCATCCTGACTTAGTTGGTTATAAAGGAATCCGACAGGCGCATTGTATTAATGGAGATCTGATATATGAGTTGTCAAAAGGCAAAATACAACTTCAAAAAGATAAAGGGCAAAGAAAAAGTTGCGAATGTCAGAAATCACGTGATATAGGGGGTTACACTGGGATTTTCACGTGTAAACATAATTGTGATTATTGTTATGCTAATCCAAGCTGGAAATAATGAGGAAAAATCACAAATCTTTATAATCTTGAAAACCCCCCTCGATGATTTTCTTCATTTTTTTCAAAAATGCTTCACGAGAAGAATCATGATCGTCATGCGTATCATTAGATGCATTTTTTTTATGAATTTCAGAAGATTGAGTTTCTTGTATATTGTTCTTCGTTCTTTTAATTGATTGGAGTGTGTTTTCATGGATCTTTATTGGGATTTCATCAGTTGATCTAAGGGAGGGTGACACCTTTTCCACTGTATTTATAAGAAGATTTTCCTGCTCTTTCTCCTCTTTAGCAGATTCCATAATGTCTTCTTTGATTCTTATATAATTCTCAAATAGTTCTATCTCACGTGGTCCATCATTTTCTAGTATGTTAAAAACTCTTTTCCAAATCTTCTTGGGTGTAGATTTCATTTTACGGTAGACATAAAACCGATCTCTATCGGATAATTCCTTTAATGCAACGGTGTATTTTTCACCCTCAGGGTCGTTAACAGATATATTCATATTACCAATAGAACCAAATAAATTAGTCATAGCAACCCAATGAAAAGAAAAACCGCATATTATTCTTGCTCCTTTAATAAATTCTGAGCGCAGTATTTTCATTTTTTTTTTCGCACTGGCTTGTTCGAGTTTACTTGATAATTCTTCCTCGGTGAAGAATAAAGCTCCTGTTCCATCCGGGGATGGTTGACTGATAAATTCGTACCCTAAAAGTGCCATAAGAATACGTATTTCGGGATTATGCTTGAATAGTCCTAAATGTTGAGACACCAGAAATTGATTGATTAAACCCCTGTTAAAAAATTCTTCATATAAATCCATAATGAGGTGATTTTTCGTTTGTTTGTGTTTTTGTTGGAACCCCCTGAGGACATTGTCTAATCCCAAATAGTAATTTTCCAATTCTTCTGTTCCGAGAGATTTAATATAATCTAAAAGATCATTTGGTGCAGCAGATTTCAATAGTAGATACTCTAATGCATATGCCCATTGGAACTCCTTTCGATCTTGGGCAGATCCGGATATTCTTGCATAATGTTCCCATATTTTGGTGAGAAGGTTGGCAATTTTCTCATTGTGTAACGGATCTACTAGCATCAGGATAGAGCTTAATCCACATGCGTTGGGTAGTTGGAGAAAAAGAGGATATTCCGTTCTCACTTGTTCATATTTACTATAATCCTTTTGTTTTTCGAGATACTCTTGAGCTTTTTTTTCGATTTTTTCCTCAGGTTCTTGACGTATTAAGTGTTCTACAGACTTTTTTGGTTCAGAGCTTTTTATTTCTTTTATCTTACTGAAATCATTAACGGCACTAGCAATTAGATCTAATTCTTCTTCATCTTTTTTAACTGGGGAGTTTTCAGACGACCCATTCTTTTTCTCATTCATTATATCCTTCCTAGGATTTTATTATGTAGTAGAACGAAAATATCTTCTTTTATTAAATCTCGTTACTAGAAATAGAAAGACTTCTGTGGCGCAGACGAGGGGACTCGAACCCCTGAGGGCGATGCCCACCGGTTCACCAGTTCAGGTCTGAAGTAGGTCTAAAGTTCGAGACCGGCATCGTTGCCGCTTGATTACGTCTGCTTTGATAGTAGATCTTGACGTTTAAAAATCTTCCTCAGTATCTTCCTCTAACAATCCGGTTTGTTTTAGAATATCTTTAATCTGGTCACTGGATTTCTTTACAAGGTTATTTTCTTGTAGGTTCAAAGTTTCGATGAGTTTATCCCCGAATTCTACGAGAGTTTTTATCGCCTGGCTGGAAAAATCATTCATTCGTTCAGTTGTTTCTTCACCGAAAATTCCTTTTATAAAATCTTGGAAAGAGTCATTTAACTTTTTCAACATATCATTGGATTTCTCAGTCATATTATTCCCCACGGAAATCAAGTGGTATTTTTTAGTGTAACAACACACTGAACCTTAAATTGTTTTTTGAAATATGTGAACCAATCTGGAATGATACTCATGAATAGAAGTGAAGTCTTCGGAATCACCTTCTCATCATGGAATGAATCAATTTTTTATGGGACCATCTCGTCTATTAAATAAAGTTGAGTTTGAGTGATATTAATTTGGAATTCCTATCGATAGTTTCACGTATTATCGTTGCATTACCTTTTGTGTTTTTAATTTTCGGTACTATTAAATTAATGATCCGTAATCATCATTCCAAACGCTCACCTGATTTAGGTACTATTAATGAAAATCCCATAAACTTCATTCTCTTAATAGGTTGTTACACTTTTCTGCTGTTCATTTCCCAAATCAAGTTAACTTATCTATATGATGGAAGTCTGCGGCAAAATGTGAATATCTTAGTTGTTTCCATCTGCATTGCATTAGGTATAACATTTTTGGTATCTCAAATTTTTAAACGAGTGAAATCCCTCCAAATACATTATCTACCTTTAATTGGAAATTCTCAAAAACCAGCTCTGAGTACTCAGAAGAAACAACTGTTAGATAGGTTACGAAAAGCCAACCATTTGATTGCATTTGCCATTGCATTGAGTGGTATCTTTATTGGAGTCTTAACAGTATATGTGCTGGTTCGATATTACACAAATCACCCCGAATATGATTATTTTGTAGAAAAATTAATGAATTTTTGGAAACGCAATGATGACACAACATTCTTAGAAAATATATTCAATCAAGAAATATTTGCGACCAGTCGAACAATTTGCGCGATCACTTTTGGAGGCTTGATGGTAGTACTTGCTACTATTGATTATACTCGCTTATCTCAAAAATGGTTTTTTCCGTTTCAAGCTATAGTAAATAAACAATTGCATTGGGAGGAAAAAAAAGCAATTGGTTCATATGTATATCTAACTGCGGGATTAGCAGTTTCTTCTGTATTGCTTTCAACTATGTTTTTCCTTGCAGTCACTTCTGTAGTTTCATTTGGAGATTCAGCGGCAAGTATCATCGGAATGAAATTCGGAAAACGCCCCTATAAGCATAACAATAAAACCATAGAGGGAACCATAGCAGGAGTAATCACTTCATGTTTATTAGTTTTTTTCCTAATTGGGCCTTATTATGCCGTAGTAGCGGGAATCCTTTTTGGAGTTATTGACATTATATCTCCCAATCCCATCAAATTAAATGATAATCTAATCCTATCCTTGGTTTTGACGGGTGTTTTTATAGTTCTCTATTCTATAGGGATTCCATCAATTACGATCTTGGAATATTTTGTCTAAAAGGGAATTAAAAGCCGAATCTACTGCATTTTGGAATTGCTCTTTATCAGAAAATAATCCTTGAATAACAGGTTCATGATCATGTTTTTCTGCCCATTGTTCGAAATATGTTTTCAGTTGGTCAGATTGTTCGATGGTATCGGTCAAACGGGTCCCAAAGGTTACAGCAGGAGGTAAACCTTTGGGATATTTTTCTTTTATCTCTTTCAAAAATTTATCCAAATCTTCGAAAGTACGCTTAGTAACATCATTGGCATCATACGTCCAGATTATTCCATCTGCTTTATCGTAAAATGCGTTTCGCAGATCTTTAAACTCGGGATCAAACGATATAACCCATGCCAAAACTCGATAAGCGTTTCCATGTATGGTGACCATACGCTCGTAAAGTATGACAGGTTGCAGAGTGGGAAGATCTGCATCAGTATGCGCCCATGCTCTTCCGATTTGCCCCTTTCCTGTGTATCGAGAACCGACCAGTAAAATTTTAATGGAGTTGCCTTTCATTTAGATGTTTCATGCAAATTCTGATAAAAATCTAGCTGAAAAAATACTATTAATTTTCCTTCCATTTAAGTACATAGAATAATTCACAAGAATATGTTCTCAGATTACAATGAAAAATTAGCAAAATTAGTTGTTCATTATGCGGTGGGTGTCCAAAAAGGAGATAAAGTTGTTGTAATGGGATCGATCGATTCAGTAGACTTAACGCTTTCTATCTATACAGAGATCATTAAAGCCGGGGGACATCTCCTAGTGATGAATAATGAAATCCCGAATAGCAATGAGATTTTTTTTAAATATGCTTCCGAAGAACAACTGAAATATGAAAATCCGATTGCACTTCAAATGATGAAAACATTAGATAAAGTGATTTCAATTTATAGTGCGACGAATCGAAAATCCCTTGCAAATGTAGATCCTCAAAAATTAACCCTTACAAGGAATGCAAACAAGGAGTTACAGAAAATTATGATGGAAAGGACTGCCAAAGGTGAAGTTAATTGGAATTTATGTCCTTATCCGTCTCCAGCCTTTGCTCAAGAGGCTAACATGGGCACCTTTGAATATAAAGAATTTGTCTATAAAGCTCTTGCTTTGGATAAAGATGATACCGTCGGTTATTGGAAAAATGTGGAGAAACAACATGACGAGATTATCGCAATTTTAGAAAAAGGTAAGAAATACAGAGTTGTGGGGGAAGACACTGACATTTCCATGAATATTGAAGGAAGAAAGTGGATGAATAGTTGTGGCCATCGAAATCTACCTGATGGAGAAGTTCATTCTTCACCTCATGAAGATTCGGTTAATGGTACAATACGTTTTACTTATCCAGGCATATTTTCAGGTAAAGAAATTGAAAATATTTGGTTAAAATTCAAAGATGGCAAAATTATCGATTACGATGCCACTAAAGGAAAAGATTTATTGGAAAAGGTATTAGAAAGTGAGAATGCGGACAGAATTGGTGAAATTGCTGTAGGGACAAACTATGGAATTACAAAATTCACTAAAAACATGTTGTTTGATGAGAAAATGGGAGGGACCATACATTTCGCTCTCGGATCAGGATATCCTCAAACTGGGTCGAAAAACGTTTCAAATATACATTGGGATATACTGAAGGATATGAAAAGCAGTGAATCAGTGATATATTTGGATGACCGAGAAATTTATCGAGCTGGAAAATGGTTAATTCCTTAAAAAATATAATTTATTTTTTTATACATATCAACTTCTTCATTCTCCTAGACCACATCCCAGAAAGTCCGTTTAAAGAAAATCCGATCATTGCGTATACTTAAGTCGAGGATTTGCTATTTTACCAATAAATCGTAAGCAAATAGAGTTTGATAGGTCAAATAGACATTGCAAATCTCTATGAAGCATACAGAATCTAATTGAATTCGATCTGTGAACACTATAACTATCAAGCGATCTATATTCTAATTCGATCCGATAACCCAGACTGATTGCAAAGGGGAATGCGTAATATTTTACCAGTAGATGCATTGATGTTAGTCTATGTCAATAGGGTTGTTCGCGTTGACATATATGGTGTTTTAATTATTCATTATTTGCCTTAGTCTTTTATTTTATAGAGTATGAGTACATGTCATGGTTCTAAGACAAGAAGTTATTAATATAATTAAGCAAAGCAAAACTATTGCAGTTGTCGGGATGTCAACTAATCCTGAAAAAGATGCCCATCAAGTTCCAAAATACTTGAAGGAAGTTGGATATAAAATAATCCCTGTGAATCCTAATGCAGATGAAATTCTGGGGGAAAAATCCTATGCTTCCTTGGAGGAAATTCCAGTAAAGGTGGATATAGTGGATATTTTTCGACCTAGCGATGAAACCCCCTCCATAGTCGAATCTGCTGTAAAATTAAATCCCCAATTAATTTGGTTACAGCTTAGGATTTCTCATAAGCAATCCAAGAGAATAGCGGAGGATCATGGGATTCCAATCGTAATGGATAAATGTATGATGATAGAACATAAAAAAATTAAGGCGAGATCTCAAGCTTAGTGCGCATTTCTGCCAGTTTTTTGCCATAGTTCAGTGCCGATACATTTTTTTGTCTAACCGGTTTATTATCTTTAAAGAATTCTTTAATGTAGGATTGCAATAATAGAAAATCCAGAATTTTTTCACTTATAGTCGACACATAACCTAACATGACGAAATTGAGGGACTTGCTTTCTTCAAGTTGTTCCAAAACTAAGGAATAAAAATTCAAATCATGAATTCTTTCATGTTTGCTAAATGAATTCAAATGGATTTCGGGTTGTTTTTGTGTATCAGTTAAATTTTTCTGGATTAGAATGGGTCTTCGGTCAAATTCATCAGGAATTTTCTCCATCAGGGACACTATTTTTGCAATTACCCATTCTGGTTTTGAATAAGGGGTTACATTAATTGATTCTTCATCGTTGGTATTCTGAAACATCCCTTTCACACTACTTTTTGGTAGTACGGGTTCATTGTTTGTCACAATAATAGTGTGTTTGTGAACTACATGAAAATTACGTAGTAACTCTAATGGTTCCAAAGCAAGGACGATGTCAGCTGACATAGGCGGGATTTCTGGACTAAAAATATATTGAGGTTCGTGATTTGTTTGAATGCGGACTGTTGCTATCACAGATCCCTCTCGTTGAGATACTCCTCGACTTTCTGTTCCTAAAATAATGGCTTTTGGGTACTGATTTAAAAAATAGTTACGCAAAAAAGAACCGAGAAATACTCCTCCTTGTCCACCAAGACCGCAAATAAGTACATTTAAGTCCATTATTTATCTCCTTTCTCCGGATTGATGATAGTTTTTTCTATACAGTGATTCGGACATACATCAAGACAAGCTTGACAATATTCCCTCATGCATGAAGATTCATCAATATAATATACTAAACGTCCATCCTTCCTAGTCAGTCTTATAGCCGTACATCCGAACTCTCGATAACACTTATGACACATAGGACAGGATTCGTTAATCTGAATGTATAATTCCTCTCCCCTTTTGGGTCCTCTAGGCTTATTCCATTTTATTTGAGCCTTTTTTTTTTCCACAAGTGCACATTCTGCATTTACTACAACAATTCGTGTTCCATGGTAATTTTGCGTGAATACGTTAGTGAATGTTTTTTTCATTTGGGGAATATCATATCCCCCTACTACATGTAATTGGGAGGTCCCTAGATTTCTTAAAAAATCTTCAATACGCAATTGGGAGCCTTGAAAACCCGCATCCGGATGCTCTGTACCCGGGCAACCACTTAAACTGGGTTGATGCCCTGTCATAGCAACATAGTAATTATTAAGAACTAGTAGGGTGATATTGAGATTTTGTTTTAGGGCATTTAGTAGGGGTTGAATTCCCGAATGGAAAAAAGTACTGTCTCCAATCAGCGCCACTACATGTTGATTCTTGTTTTGATAGGTATCTAGAACCTTACCTACCCCATTGGCGATTCCAATACCCGCACCCATACAAATTAACCAATCCATAACTGACCATGGAGGGGACATACCCAATGTGTAACACCCAATATCTCCACCAAAAATCAGATCTAAGCTGTGGTCCTTCTTGATTTGGTCTGCTACTTGACGTAAGGCATAAAAAACATTGCGGTGAGAGCATCCCGGACAAAATGTAGGTTCTCGCTGAGGTATTTGTCTTACTATTTGTTCTAATGTGTTTTGATAAGTATTAACTGCCTTCAGAGTCCCTTTTTCGAAAACATTCCGTAGGACTATTTCAATATAACTGTGAGTTAGTTCACCTGGTAAATTTTCTGGCATGAATTTTTTATGAAATTGCCAAATTCCCTTTACAGGGATTATTTTACCAGAGTCGTATAGAATTTTTTTTACCTCGGTCTCGATCATAGGTTCGAGTTCCTCAACCACAAGGATTTCTTTAGGCTTGGATTTCTTAACAAATTCTAATATAGATGCTGGCGAAATCGGATATACCATATTCAATTTAAGAAGGGACACTCCTTCATGTAATTCTAATGTCTGCAATACATCTTTCAAAATTAAATAAGGATATCCCCCCGAAATTATTGCTAATCCACTATTGTTTGAAGATTTGACTAGTTCTACCGAATCGTGGAGAATTGGTTGGTTTTGAAGGTCTTCTATTGCCAATTTTAATTTGTGTTTGTTCATCAAAGCAAAATGGCGTGCATTAACAAATTGCTCAAAATCCCGTTTAAAGGCGGGTGGATCCTGTTTAATCGGAATTTTCTCAGGAATTTTGTCTATATTAATAACTCCACTCATAAAACTAAGCTTTGGGGTGGTATATAACATAACAGGAATTCCCAACTGCTCAGAAATTTTGAGTGCTAATTTTGTAAATATATGACACTCTTCAACGGAGGAAGGGAATACTATAGGTAAATGAGTGTGATATGCATACAGACGAACATCTTCTGCGTTTGTAGAGGAACTTGCTTGGGGATCTCCTCCCACAATCAGTACTAATCCTCCACCTTGAGTTTTCTTTCCGATTCCTGAATACATTATGGTATGTAAAGCATCAGATGCAACATTCATTCCTAAATGCTTGAAAATAACTACTGATCTTATTCCCATCCAAGAGGCCCCTATTGCTTCCTCTAATGCTACTTTCTCATTTAGGGCATAGTCGAAAATGAAATGGTCCCCATCCTCAGTTTGAGAATATTGATGCAGAATATCCCCTACATCACTAACTGGCGTACCAGGATAGGTAGAACCAAACCCAACTCCCGATTCTAAGATTGCTCGAGCAATAGCTTCATTCCCGGATACAAGCATTTTCGCATGTTTTTCCGGATTTGCTGAAAAAAACTCAGTCACAATGATTTTATAGAATAACTGAAAACTAAAATTATTTGTTCCAATTATCAAAAAACAAAAAAATTGATTCCCCATGAGTGAAATCAAAGAAAAACTCCCATTATCTCAGAAAATACATTATGCGTTAGCTAATATGAGTTTGAATAGCTTAAATGGAATTATCGGTTCAGGGATGATATTTTTTTATACAAATAAGCTCCTATTAGATCCCGATCTGGTAGGAATTGCATGGCTTATCTTTGGAATATGGAATGCGATTAACGATCCCCTTTTAGGAACCTTACAAGATAGAACTAAAACCCGAATGGGGAGACGTATTCCCTATCTTCGGTTTGGATCCTTTGTGTATGGGGCACTGTTTATTTTATGCTGGTACCCACTGGGCAATATCGCTAATGAATTAGTATTATTTTTCAATCTTCTACTTGCTTTGTGTGCATTTGATACTTTATTTACCATGTTGGGATGCATTTTATATCCTCTGCCGGCAGAGATCGCGATTAAAAGTAGCAACAGAAGTACCCTTATGGTTTGGTCTAATATCATTGGAGGAATATTTGGATTAGTCACCAATGTATTAGTCACTTATCTTCTTATTGGAGACGAATCTACCGAAATTCATCCCTTATTTAAACCAGCAATGATCGCGATCGGTATTCTAATGAGTTCGATAATGTTTATTAGCAGTTTCTTTCTGAAAGAAAACCTCTACACCGTAGAAGAAGAGCCACTTGGTTTTATTGAGAGTTTTAAAGAGACTTTTAAGAACCGTCCTTTCATCATTTATGAAGCAGGTGTTTTTTTGTTTCTGATTGCTCAAACAATGCTTACTACAGGATTGCTTTATTATATTAATGACGTGCTTAACCTAAGTGGGATTCAAGTGGTCATTCCCTACGTTTTACTTGCCCTCTCGCAAGTTGGTTTCTCCATACTGGCAAATCGGTTGGTTCCTATTTATGGATTAAAAAAACTGTTGATAGGGGGGGCAATATGGGTTTGTGGATCTCTTATTCTGATGTTTGGAATAGGATGGTGGTTTATTGGTGCTCTTATAGGACTTCTTATTGCAAGTTTTGGCATTGCGGTTGTTTCTCTTACATCATCCCCCTTATTTGCGGATATTATTGACTATGATGAAATTCAGACAGGAAAGAGAAGAGAAGCTAGTTATTCAGGTATTCAAGCATTCCTGACCAAATTTTGCATATCTATTGGAAACTGGCTATTTTTATTTATTATTAAGAGATTTGGTTACGAAGCGAATCAAACAAGCCAATCTCAATTTGCGCAACTCGGGATCATGCTCTCTATGTTTGTAATACCCGCAATAATAGCTATATCCACGCTTTTAATTGTAAGTTATTATCCGTTATATGGACCGGAATGGGAGCAACAAAAACTCGAACTAGCAAAAATCCACCATGAAAAAGAAATAGAATTCTTAAAAAAGCATAAGGGTTTAACCTAATTGTTAGGGATATTCCAAAAGGTTCGGTAGAATGTCGAAAACAAATCCGACTCGAAAGAAAGAGAAGAAAAAGATAAACAAGGAAGATATCTACGAAGTAATTATCTTTCTGGTGATAATATTTACCCTTACTTTCGGCACTTTTGCTGTACTTAGGATCGGACTTGATACAAAATTACCTATGGTTGTGGTCATAAGCGATTCAATGGAACCTACCATTTATCGAGGAGATTTGCTTTTTCTCTTTGGAAAGGATCCCGTGGATATTCAGAATGGATCTGGTCAGGGAGATCCCGTGGGTGATATTATTGTTTTTGATGCAAGTTGGAGTTATTCTGGTGAACCCATAGTGCACCGGGTAATAGACAAGCGATCCACTGTTGTTAACGGTGAACCTATTTGGGAGTTTCAAACCCAAGGAGATAATGTAATTACTAATCCCATTCCGGATCCAGGATGGGTGTCTGAAGAAAATATCTATGGTGTTGTCATCGGAAAAGTTCCAAAAATCGGATTTGTGAAAATTTGGTTAGCAAGATCTGGTGCAACCATTCCGCTTATAGTAGGGTTGAGTTTGATATTAATCATTAGTATTGCATGGGATCTGACTCATCCTGAGGAAGAAGAACAAGATAAGAAGAAAAAATCTAAGAAAAGAAAAGATAAACAGCTTCCCGAATCAGAAAGCGGTAACAACGATTCCTCTGTTAATTTGGGAATTTAGAAGTACTCGTTATAATTTCGATCTTCTTTCCCCTTCACCCGTTATATTATTCAACACACTTTCATATTGCTTTATCACTGCATTATAGTGATTCTTACTGATATTTCCTAAAATGAATAATTGTTCTTCATTTTCAATTCGTTCATTGTACTCCGCTTCCACAGCGCTTCGAAAATTATCCGCTGTATCTAAAAGGCTGCGAACCAATTCTCGTGTATATTCTGGAATATAATAAAGATAATGAAGGTTGGGAATGGTTTCCGCTCGTCGTTCAATTAACCCAAACTCCATCATTTGTTTTATATGTTTTTCCAATGCCGGTCGTGATATACTTAATTTCTCTGCTAAGGTATCAGCTGTCAGTTCATTTTTTTCCAATAACCAGAGAATAGTTCTTCGTTTAGGATCTCGAAAAACATTAAATACCATATCCAAAAATTTATGCTGAACGAATGCTTCATCCATAATATTAAGTTGCAACTCTTGGTTATAACCTTGACGTTCGCTTAAGCTAAATGGTTAAAGACATTAATTGCTTAGTTTAATCATATCATCAAAATCTGCAACGAAAAACCATCCAGCGTAACCCAAAAGACAACTGGTGCAATTTGCTTTAAATAGATTCATTCAATCTTACACTTACAAATAAAACAATAATAGTGATAAAACAACATGACACAATATGATGATAGTGTATATGAAGAAATCTTGAAGGAACTAGAAAATTCTTTCAAGGAGGGAAAAATTGATGAATCCTCTTATCAGGATTTGAAACAAAGATATGTTAAGAAATTGGAGGAGGCAAAAGCCCGAAGAGAGGAAACACGAACCATTATGAATTTTCAAGTATCCGGTTCACAGAGAGTAACGGATGATGCGGTTAAAATATCAGGGTCTGCGAATTTACCCGGAGGAGTCATACCAAAAATAATCAAAATCGCTGGATCGGGAAGAATCGAGTCGGATATTGAGTGTAATGGATTGAGATGTGCAGGAAGCTTGCATGCAGGTGGTAGAATCTTGAGTCATGGTGATATCCATGTAAGTGGGTCATTCCATGGAAACAATTCTGTTTTGGTCGAAGGTGATGTCGACGTTTCTGGGTCCGCCAAAGTGGACGGAGATTTTGATGCATCGGGTATCATTACGGTTTCAGGTTCTATGAAAGCAGATGGAGATGTAAATGCAAAAGGTGGAATTCGAGTGTTTGGTTCAGGTAAAGTCGATGGAAACATGTACTCAGATAAAGAAGTTGATATAAAAGGATCCGTCAAAATTGATGGATCAGTAGTAGCAGAGACTGTTAAATTCACAACACCTCATGTATTCAAAAGATTGATTCGCCGTCGAGGAAGATCCCAAGTAGATGGAGATATTCTAGGAAAAGAACTGGTAGAAATTGAGAATATCGAAGTGGATGGGGATGTACGTGGTAAAATAGTGAAAATCGGACCAAATTCGAAAATTTCAGGAAATATCGAATTTGTTGAGGATCTAATAATAGCTGAAGATGCTGAATTGGAGAATCAACCCATGAAAGTTAGTCCGCATTCCATTGGGGTACCTACGAATTCCTCCAAAGAATATAAAGACGAATCTCCCAATGCGGTTCCAAAATTCTGCCCGAAATGTGGGCAAGAAGTCGGAAAAGGGTTGAAATTTTGCCCAGCTTGCGGTTCAGAACTAAGTTCCTAAACTTCTTTTCTTTTTCCACCTAATACCTATGAGAACACTGACTATTGTGACTATCCCCACTCCACTTATAGAACCGATAATCATCCATACGGTCCAATTTTTTTTCCAATTGGATTTTCCATGGTAGGTGTACATGAAGGATTCTACCGTTCTTCCTGTGACTTTTAAACTATCTATATCAATATTATCTAAATTATCCTCATGTGTATGATGGTGTGTCCAAGGACCCTCCACAAAATCGATAATCAAATCAAGAGTGGGCATAATAGGGCGAAAATAGATATGATCATCTGTTATGTATCTCTTAGTGGGATTCTTTGGAAATTGAAATAAATAACCTAACTCTCTCCCTTCGCTGAACACAGCTTGCTGAAGATCATTATTGGAGTATAATTCATCCATAAACTGAAGACTGTGTCCCCCAACCATGTCGAGCAATAAGAAAAAAGAAAAAGTCTCGGTAGAATTATCAAAAAAATCATGAATTGTGCTGCTGAATTCGCGAGCTCCTTCTGCCCAATACCAATCTGCTATCCCACCTCCTCCTTGATCCTCTGCATCTAAAAATAAGAACCAGATCTGACTATTAAACTCCTCTCGATGGTTGTAAAAAACTCTAGCTAATTCTAAAGTAACTGCAACTCCCGAACCCCCATCATTTGCACCAGGAATTGGTTGAGTTGTATTGATTGTATCTTTCTCAGCAATTGCACGGGAGTCCCAATGTGCTCCAATGATAATAATATTGGATTTATTTGTATTCAATTTTCCCAAAATGTTCTGACAATAAATCGGTTCCCCTTGTGGTCCTGGTAGAGAAAATTGATGGGTTACCACTTCGTCAGTAACGGCGTAAAGTTGACTTCTAATCCACTCAGCGCATGCATTGTGTTCAATCGTACCAGGAACTCGGTATCCAAATTCTAGCTGTGTACGAATGTCTTCATATGCATGTGTTGCATTGAATTCGGTTGGAAGGTGTACCGAGGAAATTGGATGGGTAGAATCATCAGAAAAAATTACTGGGGCTATTATAGACAAACTAGCTAAAGCTGCTAAAAATAAAACTATTACTAACTTTTTTAGATGCTTTGAAGATTTCATACGATTCAAGATCCAATGATTTTTCTAATGTTGTTACTTTAATATATATAAGAATTGTTTTTTCCATATCCCTAACGAATTAATGAATTACACATAGATCATATGAGTGCACTAACTTACCTAAAAATTTTGATCAATGCAATAAATTGGTTGATTTCCGCAAACCTCTAGAGTAGATATTATAAAAGGGCTTTGGAAAAAAGCAATCATCGCCAAATAATGGAGGGATTTGCTCATTAATAAAGATATTTTGAAACATTTAGAAAAAATGGGAAAAGTAAAGATTTACAAAAAACCTAATTTTAATCATAAATTCACGCAAGATGAATATGATGAAGCACTCGCACAAGTGAATGGAAATTTAACCGAAATTAAAGACACTCTAAATAAAAAAGTTAACATCGTGCGTCAACGTATCCTTAATATCTGTATAGGAAATCTAGAACATGCCTTCAAACATTATTATAATACATTTACCTATAGCAGGGATCCTTCAGAAGAAAAAGCATTCAAACGTTCAATTATTGAGTTAAATAGTTTTATTCGAGCTTGCCCATTAGACGATTCTAATAAAGAGGAAACCGAGAAGAAAATCACTTGGTTGAAAAATGAATTCATAAAGCAAACTCAATATATACAACAAGTAGAAAAACAAATTCGAGAAAAAAATATTGATCCATTCACCGAAATTGTTGAGAATATTACGTAAAATCAAATAAAAACTCTCTTTTTTGTCTCTAAATATAACACGCATAATCTAACGATTGAGTCCATAGTTTAGTTGTTTTGACCAGCTCTGGAAACCATTTCTGGCATTCCGCGATTGCAGCTAATGCACCAGTGAGAATATGGGAATTACTATATTCTTTAAAAAAGAACTCCTCGTTATTGAAAATATAGGACGCGGTTTCAAGGTACCGACACACCGATTGTATCACCTCTTCTTTCCGATACCAATTGGCATTTCGGCTACTGCGTATCATACTGTATAATCCATCAAGATCGATACAATAGGTCACATCCTTATGCCACAATCCATTTTCATGCTGTAATCGTATGCATTGATCCACAATTTTCTCTGCATGTGGCCATTTCCGATTGAACCATTCATATATATATAACATATGAAATACACCTCCTAATTCACGCATCGTGGGATTTCGGATTAGACCTAATCGATGAGGAATACCACGAAGATAAAATCCTGAATGGGGATCGGCTTGTTTATCCAACCAGTTAAAATACCAGTTAAAAAATTCATCCTCCGCTTGTTTTGTCATTGCAAGCATTGCAGGGATTCCGGATATTACATGAGAACCTGGCCAGATAAATGTCCATATTAATCTCCAGTCTCCCGATATCCAGCCTTTTCTTGCTTTTTCTGATTGTATAATTTTATTTTTCCATGAAAATGCATATTTAGGTGAACGATTGATAAGATGCAAACCAGCGACCGCATATGCACTCGTATGTTCTTTATAATGCATTGTATAAGTTTTTTTATACCAACCAGTGATCGGATCTTGGAAACTGTTAATGATCCCAGCCCATTCGTCTTTTTCAATTTCAGTTAAATTTAAGTGACCAACGATAAATTTCGAAATCAGCATATCCGTGGTTCCATATAAACTGGTGGAGCCATTTTTTTTCCAACTAAAATCTCCAATTCCCTCACCCGATTTGAACTGCTGCATCCATCGATTTAAAAGTTCTCGTTCGAATTCTCTGAAATCATACATAGTTATGGAATTACAATCGTATGTTACAATTTAGACTTTTTTTTAAAAATTCATAAGAGAAGTCATTTTAAATGTCTTAAAGTAGAGTGTGTTAATAGTGCATTATTATAAGTTGGTGTTAATATGATGAAAAGAATAACTCCACGAAAGTTAACGATACTTAGCGTTGCGATGATAATTTCTATGTTAGTATTGTTTAGTAATGGAAATTTATTCGCTAACGCCCAATCCCTCAATAAAACAGATGTTCTCTATATAGGTGGAACCCAAGGGAACTATATGGGAGACGTTGTCGGGATTGACAAAGAAAATATCGCGGTCACTATGGGTTCGGCATCCGATTTAACGAGCGCGGGTCTAACAGGAATTGATGTTGTAGTATTAAATGATGTGAACCTAACTACTGATCAAATCACTAACTTGACAACTTGGGCAGCTGTTGCGGGACATGGAGTATTTATAATATTGGGGAATGATACTCTGCAAAATAATTATCTTACAGCGTTTGGATTCACGGACAAGACCAGTTTTTCAGACAATACAGACCATACAGTTGTTGATCCTTTAAATCCTTACCACGGTCTATCCAATACAGAGGGATCCCTTGATAATACTCCCTTTAGAGATATAGTATGGAACACCGCGCCTGAAATTTATAATTTCTCTCAAGTATCGCTTTTAGCGGGAGCAACCTCGTTTGTGAATATGAGTTGGTCAGATGATCCCTCAATTGTTACGAATGAGACCTTAATTGCGGGTGTACAATACGGTGCTAGTTCAAATACTAATGTTTACTTGTTTACCGGTTGGTTCCAAGACGATTTCAAATCCACATCCGCCAACGAACATTTCATGCTATGGCCGTATTTTAACTACATGGTGTTCAATACCATACAGATGTCTACTGGCTTAGATCACACCGAATATGAGGATTGGAAATATAGTCCTGTTCCTCATTTGATTTCCCAAATTGTGTTAGGTGGTGTTGTCGCGATCGCTGCCATTGTTGCAATTACTTTTTTCGTCCGTGCACGAAAGAGGAAAAGTGAAGCAAGTAACCTATTAGTTTCAGAAGACTTATCCAATGTGAAGGTATTAGAAGTCGAAGAAAGTACGCACCAAGAAGTGATTGTAGAACGCAGAATTACAGAAGCAGAAGTTCATATTTCCAAGGAAAACAGATGGGAAGTTGTCGGATTTCACCGACAGATAAGTGGCTTTTTCAAGTTGTTCTTCGTCATGATTCTATTATTGATCCCCCAACTGCTAGTTACCTCAATTGTAATGCCAAATTGGATACAACCTTATCCCCAAGCAAGTGGATGGTATAGTTATACACTCAGATTCTTTGAAGCAATATGGTTAGTATTCGATCTGGGCTTTAACTACGCTATAACGAAGAAGTTCGCTGAACACCGTATTGAAAATCCCCGAAAGGCCTATCACTACGTCCAACTTTTTGTGTGGTGGGAGATCCTTTCTGGAGTCGTTCAACTTCTGATGTTTACATTTATTGGTGCCATAATATTCCCACAGACGGACTTTTCTTATCTTTCGTGGATGTTCATCGTTCATAGCTTGATTCAATTTCCGGGGATTTTCCTAGTCTTCCAATACTTTTTCTCTGGATTACAGCGCTCGGATCTCGAGATGATCGCATTCGCACTTCAATATTTTGTGCTACGTCTTGTTCTCCAAGTTGCGACCGTTCCATTATTCAAATGGATCTTCGGGAATTTCATAATGTACGGAGAAGCCTTTGGTGCCGGAGTAGGGCTCCTTATCGGGCAGTTACTAGGCGATGTAGTCTTATTTGGTATAACTATGAAAATGTATAAGAAACTTGGATTACCTATAGGACCCGTTTTTGCTGCAGAATTCTCGAAAGAGGAATTCAAGGAAACAGCATGGTTTGGATTTAAGATGGTGATCGGTAATATGTGGGTTCCTCTGGTATGGATGCTCCAAGTATTCTGGGTTGGAAGATTACTACCGAATAGTTCTGCTGAGCAAGGTTATTTTGAGCTTGCATTTACAATCTCCACGGTCCCCCAAGCAATCTCACTTCTAATGAATGCAATGATTGGAGGTCTGACCGAGGCACACACCTACAAAAAGAAGAACCTTCTTAACTATGTCTCGTATTCTGGTACTAGGTGGGGGAGTATTTGGACGTTTTTCCTGGCTAGTACATTCCTTGCGATAGGGCAGCCTTTTATATTAGGTGCCAGTGGTCCGAACTGGGCACGAGCTGCTGCATTAATGCCATGGTTGATGGTGTATCGTATGTTAGGTCCAATATCTTGGCAAATGGATTTTGAGTTTGCTGCGGCAGATAAACCCGCACTAGCTGGTCTTGCATGGATTGTTGAGCAAAGTATTAGGGGAGTATTAACGTGGACTTTATTGTTTTACATGCGTACCATGGAGGCAGTAATAATAGCCTATATAATTAGCCTTGGAACTAAAGATATTTTAGTCATCATACTAGTTCGACTGAAGATCCACAAATGGGATTGGAATTTATGGACTGCATTTATTGCCCCCATTCTTGCAGCTGGTGTGAATTTTGCAATTTTGTACTTTGGGGTTGTATACCTATTTGTGGATATTCTTTTCGGAATTGGAATCCTATCGGCAATGCTGCTATTTGTTGTGGGAATGTTTATGATGGAATTCGTATACTCGTTCTTCCTAGGGTTATTAGGGGGGTTCGATGACAACACACTCAAAGAACTTGATATGGCAACAGATATGGTTACTGGGGTTCGTTTCTTCGCACGAACCTATTATTGGATGGCTTACGCTGGATGCAAGATTTCACCATTACATAATCAATTCCCGGTAAAAGTATACGAAGCTGCACAAAAAGAGGCGGAAGAATTAACCCAAATCAAAAAGAAGATCGTTCTATAGGATTCAACCATTCATTTTTTTCTCTTTTTTCTTCATAGAATTCATAAGCTAGATTTAATTATAAAAAACTCAAACTATATTGTAGTTCAACTCTTCTATTTTACCGTTCGGGTTTGTTTCATGAGACGTGATCCCTATTTGATAAAAAAATCAGTGTATTTATTTCCTGCAATAGAAGTCTCTGTAGATGTAAATGCACTTAAGCTATTACATATAATAATTGACCTCAGAACTCAACCGACTGTATATTTCAACGGAAAAGAAATTTTGAGGGTAAAAACTCAAGGATTACGTTATAAATCTGAATGGTACGGAGATTGCATTGAATTTATGGATCCTATCGAAAACACCTCTTTTTTTCTCGGAATGTATAACAATTGCTTAGTGTGCAAGGGAAGCTTTGATTGTATCCTTAACCAGAAAAACTTGCAAAGATTGAAAATAACCAATTATGAATTCCCAAACGGTAATATTCTTATACTACCGGTAAAAAAATACGAACCAAGCTACGACATCAAAGAATTAATTACAGTTTTTGATAAAATCGAAGATTTTTTTCAACCCTCCTATAAATGGAAACATAATGCTCCAATATTGAAATTAGAAGGATTTAATTACCTATGGGCTGATTCGTGGGTATTACATCGTATTAACACATTTTATCCTGAAAGACATCTATCAACGAAATGGATATGTGCATGCCGAAATTCCTCCGAATTGTCGAATAAGATATCTGTTTGGGATACGGTGCATATAATAGAGGATCTGAAATTCTATGATTTAAAAAGGGCTGAAGAGCAATTACGCATTCTAACCGATCTATATAAATCCAAACCAGAAGAAGTATTTCCCCCCATAATCAGTTATAGCATTATTGAATTATCCAAACTCGTTGGAGATAAGAACATCTGTAGTAATTCCATGCAATGGATGGATGAAAACCTTATGTGGTGGGAGAAATATCGTTATTTTTCCGACGTAGGACTTTTTGGATATAAAGACATGCGAGTGGAAGACATTGCGCAAGAAACTGAGCAAATAAATTCACCACGCTGGCATTACCAATATAATGGTGAAAAATGGAGGAAGTTGCCATCCAAAAAAACCCGAAATCTGGTATCTGTTGATTTAAATGCACTTATGGCAGACTATTATCAAAATCTTGGAGTGATTGCATTAAGCAAGGAAGATGAGTCTTTAGCACGTGATTATTTTGATACGGCAGAAAGATTGATTAACGCAATGCATGAAGTCCTATGGGATGATACTGAGAAATTTTATTTTGATTATGACTTGGAAACCAATTGTATTCAACCCATCTATACTTCTTCTAGTTTCTGGAGTCTATTTGGAGGGTGTGTATTCAAACAAGATTTGAATTCTTACATTAAACACTTAACCAATCCTGCGAAATTTTGGGGCTTATCCATCCCGAGCATTGCGTTTGATTCTCCATTTTATTCGCAAAATTTTTGGGCTGGACCCTCATGGATCTCTTTAAATTATTTTATTATTGTAGGTTTAAAGAGATATAACTTAGGTTCCCTGGCATCTCAAATAGGACTAAAAGTTCTTAAGTATTTAGAAAATTCCTACTATAACTACAATAAGCTTTTTGAATTCTATAATCCATTAACGATTTCTCAGCAACCTTTGAAACGGATCTATCGACATACAAGTCCCTATCCCAATTACTTAGGACATGTTCCCATTCACGCAATATTTTATTACGGGTTAATGAAGGGTACTCTTTTAGAAGATGATTTCCATATGATACCAGATTGGACCCAAATCAAATCTCAATTGGAATTTGAATTATATTATAATAATAATAAAATAATGTTCAAACCCGAACGACTAAAAACCAAAATATTGGAACTCTCACGAGAGCAATAAACCCACTTTCTACCCATTTAGATAGCACAAATTTAACCGTTTTTTATACTTAAGAATATGAATCCTTTTTAATAATCCGTTACTGGATTTTATGTAACATAATTGTTAAAATAGAGGTTATTCAAATTTCTGAATCCAATAGGAAAAAATATCCATATTTGATTATTCATCTTGATATGATGTTTAATATGGGTATTCTTGCTGCTGTGCTTTGGTTAAATATCCCCGGTATTGGTGGTCCTATTGCTGGAATATCGATCTTAACACTTATCTTTCTATATCCCTTTATCGCCCTCAATAAAAGATCCCGATTGAACATGTGGTTAGATGAAATTGCTCATAAAATTAACATGTGGTCGTTAACATGGTTTAAAAGAAGAAAAGAAAAAACTCCACTCAAAATCTCAGAAACTGAATAAATTTGTATCTCCAAAGTGTTCCTTTAATAGTTCTTCCGCTAAAATTTGAGATTTTAATAATGTTCTTACTTTTTCGATAGGGATGGATAATTCATAGAGATGCTCATAGGATGTAAGCATTTTTTGGTATTTTTCTCCTTGCGGCTTATCTGGTACAATCAATATTCCATAATCAATAATTGAAGATTCTAAAGCATCAATTAATCGCTTCATTGCAAAATTAGCAGCATTACCTGCTTGTTTTTCAAAAGAACGAATGGTTGGAATTTCAAATCCAATAACTTTATGCTTTAAACCGCCGTATTTTAGAATGGCTCCGATTTTTTTCGTTTTCTCATTCTGTTTAAAGCTGAAATCAATAATAAAATCATACTTGATCTTCTTATCATTGAATTTCTTGGTAATATAATCGAAAAATACCTTGAATACATTTCCCGGTGAAGGTTCAAGTTCTTCTTCATCCCCTGTATCGACTGACTCATGGGGAATATCAACCAACTCAAGTTGATTAGTTTCCGGATTAATTACATAGGTTTGATCTAAGTGAGTGTTGGGCGGTTTGTATGTGTAGATGTACCCAGGTCGATTTTTTTGTAGTGTATCATAGTATTCATCTAGTTGAGCCTCAATTGAAAAATTAATTTGTTTGATACATTCTCTTTGATTGCCTTCAGTTAAATCATAAATTTCTTTAAGGATGGACTCAGATAATGGAAAATATATGTCTTTTGGTGAAAGTTTACCGAGAGATGTCCAGAAATGACTCATTCCTCGAATAAAGAACACTTTGAGATCCTCAAATGTGAATTTATCAAGATATAACTCCGGTTCCATTCGTTGAAGTGTTGGTCTATCCGCAGACTTCAGTACTTCTGCCCAAACGGGTTTCAAACATGCAGAAACTATGATAGAATTTCGAGTTTCATTATACATCCGCTTAATATATTCGAAAAATTTCTGCTGTGCTTCAGGTCCAAAGGAACGTAAGGGAGATTCCATTTCATCAAAATAGAAAATGAGTACTTTCTCGCTAAGATCACAGATAATTTTAATCATCGCTAAGCAAACATCATCTTGCTCGAGAATGGAATGAACTTGCAGTTGTTTTTGTTCTTCCTCTGTCAAACCCTCACCCAGTAGCCAGCGTAAAGCAAGAGCTCCCTGATAATTTCGAATTCCTTTCAAGCGGAGATAAACTAGGGCTTTAATGCAATCGGAAAATACTCCGGGAAACGTTGGTAAAATTTTTGCGATTAAGAAGGATGGATTTTCGGTATAATTAGTTTCGCTTAAATCGATATTCAATTCCTCAAGGAGTATATCCATAATCTGAATAAAAAAACGTTCATCTGCAATCTCTTCCACTAAACAAGTATAAATGTGGTGAAAAAGGCGATAGGGGACTGCGGGACTACTTACATACACGGTTTTATAGGGAATTTTGGTTTCCTTGGATTCCTCACGTGATTTTAAAACCCAGTAATAATGCGTTTTACCACATCCCGCGTCAGCGACAATGGGGAGGAATCGTGCGGTTTGGTCAATATTCGTGGTTCGAATCAAGCGACTGATATTATAATCTACCACTTTACGATTCATGGTGATAATATCCAGATTAGGGTCTTCTTCTATGTTATATTTCGAAACCGCACGATTAAATGGCAAAATAGCTATATTTTCCGCAAGCAAAGCTACATTTGGATCTTCAGCAATCTCCATGGAAATCGAGTTTTTTAGTTTCCTAGGATTTTAAACGTCACGTAATATGCAGATATATAAAATAAAAGAACACTTCTGGAATTACAGAGGATCAACCCTCGGCTTCAGAAGCAATATTGATTAATTTTTTTGTCTCTTCTGCCAGTTCCTTTGGTAAATGGGATGTATCAGCTTCTAGGAAACCTCCTATAATTAAGTCTCGGGCTTCATCTTCATTCAATCCCCTACTCATTAAATACATGATTTGTTCCTCAGCTATCTTTCCTACTGCGGCTTCATGCGTTAATGTGACATTAGGATTAGTAGCATCTATTTCGGGGATAGCATGAATTCGTGCATTGGGTGAAAGTACTAATCCTTGACATTCTAAATGTCCTGTAGCACCTGATGCGTTACCTTGGATTAAAGCTCGTGCAATTACATGCGATTTTCCTGTTGCAATTATCCGACTTATCATTTCAGATTTTGAATTTTTACCATTCAAAACAGCTCTGCTACCCACATCAATATAGGAATCTTGTTTTGCATAAACTAAGGTCTGAAAATAGGACTTTGCCCCATCTCCGTTAAGATAGGCAATAGGATTAGATTGTAACGACCGTACAGGAGACATTACAATATAATTGCTATTGTATACAGATCCTTCCTCTTGAATAATAGCCGTACGTGGCCGTACTTCTGATTTGTCCGACCAATAATGAATCATTGTGAACGATATTTTACTATTCTTTTTTAGATAAAATTCGGATACTCCTAAATGTAGAGCTTTTCGGACGTTCGGATGAACAGTACATCCGGTGATTAAATTGAGTTCACTTTCTTCTTCTGCAATTATTATATTATGTACAATTTGCTTCATTCCTTCAATGTCCAGAAACAGGCATGATTGTAACGGAAAAATATCCTTTGCCCCTTTTTTTGCATGAATAAAATATCCCTGCAAATTTTCGGTGAGCTCAGTTTCCGCTGTATATCTATCTGTATCAACCGACACTGCTTTCCAATAGTAATCTTGTAGCCACTCGTATTTTTCAAGCGCAACGGCGATAGGGAGTACTTCAACTTTATCACTTTTAGTCTTACAGAACGCTACTTGATTCCCTGTTTGAATATAGGTACCTGATCTTTCTTTTTGTTGTGGATCTACTCCCACATTAAGAAGAATTTTCTTAAATTCTTCATCAACTTGTTCTAGGTCCGAGATTTCAATTTCAGATTGTTGTTCTGCTGAGAATTTACTAAGATCTACGTCCATTTGAGGCGTTCCACTTTTTTTAATCGTTTTCATGGCTTCTTTTTTGAATTTTTCCCGCAGTTCCTTTGTCATCTCTTTTCCTCCTTAATCTCGACATTCTAATGAAATTTGATTTGCTTCACAGATTTTGCATTCATCAAATCCAAATTTCTTCACAGATTCAATTATAATTTGCGGATTACCTGAGCAAATTATACGACCGTTTAAAAGAATATGTGCTCGATCCAATGTCCCCAAATATTGTAATATATACCCTAAATGGGTAATAATTAATCCCGCTTTTGTTTGACGAGAAGGAATTTCATCCCGTTGTAAAAGTTTACGCAAAACCTTTCCTATTAGTACAAGATTCTCGACATCTACTCCACTATCAGGTTCATCAATAAGCAGTAGATCGGGTTTTAACGCCATCATTTGCATAATCTCACTCCGTTTTATTTCACCACCGGAAAATCCTACGTTTACGTCTCTTTCCAGAAATTCTAAAGGAAAATTCAAATCTTTGGCAATTTTTCTAGTTTGTTCATCAAGATCCTCACACCCATCTTCTAGGGCAGATTCTTCGTTTGCCCCTTTTTGTGTTCGTTCTCCTCTTTTCTCTCCACATACATTCATCAAATTTTTAAGTTTAACCCCTGGAACTTTCGGAGCATGCTGAAAAAGAGTACCTATTCCCAAATCTACTCTCTGATTGGTAGGAAGATTGGTTATATTTTTCCCTTTAAAGAAAATCGAACCGCTTTCTATTATATATCCAGGATACCCAAGGATCGTGTATATTAAAGTTGATTTACCACTTCCATTGGGTCCTAATAACACATGGGTTTCTCCCTCATCTATATTGAGATTGAAATCACGTAATATTTTTCTGCCATTTCCGTGGTTTACACTGACAGTAAGGTTTTGAATTCTTAACATGTTCTCACCTTAAAGAATTGGAAATATTTTTAGCTAATAACAAGCGGTATTAATGTTTACTTATTGAGTTTTTCACCAATTCTTAAAATTCTATTTTCTGATAATTCTTAAACGGATATTCATTAGTTAAAATTTATCCTATAACCAACTTAACTAAAAACAGCAATAAATACCTGCAGTTATCGGTAAATCTTATTAGATATCTATGAAGAAGCCCATTCAAAATTTCTGCATACCATGAAAACTTAGTGGGTTTATGAACCCTTACACAAAATGAATTTCAATGGTTTTTTAAAAAATTCCAGTGTAAGTTGTTTGCGTAGTTCTCAAGGGATAAATAAGAATTAGGAGGAAGGATTAGAATTTATTTTCCCAGTTTAAACCTTCTATTGCACCTTGATCCTTTATCGTTTAAAATCGTAAATAAATATATACTTATAAAAGATAGAAACACTAAATTCAATAATACAATCTTCGTGATTAGGATGACATTATTAGAATTCTTAGACTTTACAAATGAAGAAATAATATTGTTGGTATTAGAAGGCATATTTTTGTTCCTATGGTGTTTAAATATTATCCATTTTAGCAGGAGAAGAAAAAAGGACAAAAGCAAAGTTGTGCTTTACATATTACTCACATCAATTTTTTATGCTTGTGCTGTTATACAAGCAGTTGATATAGTAGGATTAGATCAGTGGTCTGAACCAAAATATGGTTTTAAATTATCAGCAGGATATGGTGCTGCAGTAGTTTTCAGCACTTTTGCCTCTTATTTCTTTTATGCATTTGGTTTGGAAGTATTTGGCAAAAAACCCAAAAAAGCTATGAGGAATAAATTCATTTTCGGGTTATTTGATTTTCCTGCCGGTATACTGGTATTTCTGGGGAAAATCATGCGTCCTTATTGGACCCAAATGGTCTTTGGAATTATGCCATTATTTGATGTCTTATTCTTTCTGGGATTTGGAATCCATTTCGTTGCATCCTTATTTTTAGGTATTTTTCTGTTTATTAATACATCAAAACTCGCAAAATATTCTGACGAGCGAATTGATCGGGTATCATTCCGATTAATGTCATTGTCGGGAGTATCTATTGTTGTCTCATATCTTCTATGGATATTAGAAGGCGGCATATTTAGCCCAACAGAAGTAAGCGTCTGGGGACTTGCTGGTTGGGCTTTCGCGATACTTATTTCATTTTTCATGTACTTGGGTTATGCTCAACCGAAGTTCTTTAGAGACTGGTTTAAAGAAAGAGAGATCCACATAAGAACATAACCTATTTATCCTTATTTTAGTACAATCCCCTCAATGGCAGACACCCACATCCCCCAGAATAAAAAATGGAAATATGTTCCTGAACTACTATTAGTACTTGTTACTATTTTGTGGGGAACAACATTTATATTAACCAAAAATACCATTCAAAGTATTCCCTCGTTTCTTTATTTAGCTATTAGGTTTGGAATCGCCTTTATTGCTATGGTCCCCTTTCTTTTTCGTTATAGAAATTTTTTTACATCAATTAATAACTGGAAAATCTCTGTGGTGGCTGGAACCTTATATTTTGTTTCAATTATGTCCCAAACTATAGGATTACAATTCACATCTGCGTCCAAGACAAGTTTTATAACCGCTCTTGGGGTGATTTTTGTACCTTTATTTGTGAGCATATTCTATAAACAAAAAATTCACTATTTATTATGGATTGCAGTGATTCTTGCAATTATTGGGGTGGGGCTTCTATCGTTACCCAAAGTTGAACGTATTTCCATTGGGGACCCTTTAGTATTGATATGTGCTATAACCTACGCCTTTTATGTAATATACATTGGAAGACACCTTCATGAAATACAGATTATTCCATTTACTGTGGTTCAATTGTTTATCATTTCTTTTTTTTCCCTTATTTTTTCTTTGGTGATTGATTTCGGGATAATGTCAGAACCACTTGAGATTACATCCATCTTTTCTCTGCAAAATACTATAGTGCTTCTTTATTTGGGATTAATAGCGACCACTTTAACTTTCATTCTGCAAAGTTATGGTCAAAGATTTGTATCTTCTACGCGAGCTTCTCTTATTTTTGCCTTTGAGCCTTTTTTTGCGACTTTGTTCGCAATATTGGGTGGAGAACTGTTAAATTGGCTTATTGGGATTGGGATGGTTTTAATTTTTATCGCAGTTATATTATCTATATTTTCTCCTCAAAAGTCGTTACAAGAATCCCTCACAGAGTCGAAAATTCCATAAATATCAAGTTATGAAAAATGGGGGTATTTTTACTGGATAAAATCGTATGTGTCCATTAGGATCTTTGCAACCGCGTCGATATTTTTATGAGTTGTCTTGATATCTATGGTTGATTCACCCTCAACTCGTAAAATGGGTGAAGTTCCTGAACGCCGAATTAAGATCCAGCCTTTTTCGAAATCCATTCGTAGTCCATCTATATGATTGTACCTAATTTCAGTAAAACCTTGATCATGCAACCATGGCTCGATCATCGTCCCCATTTCCTTGTATTCTTCACTGGTGATGGATTTATCATAAGTTAATGGATATTCTTTTTTCACAAAGGGAAAATTCGGGATCTCTGAAATTAGCTCGGTAAAGGATTTCTTTTCATATGATAGTATTTCAATAAGTTTGGCAATTGTCACTAACGAATCTGGTCCCATATGAAAAGTAGGCCAAATATAGGTTCCCGAATTTTCTCCCCCGATAAACCCTCCTTGCTTTTGGATCTCAATAGCTACCCTGATATCACCTACGGGAGTGCGTACTACCTTGCATCCCAAAGGTTCAAGAGTGCGTTCGATCACGTTAGATGAATTAATAGGGGTCATGACATGACTGGCAGTTCCCTTTTTTGTTGGATGTCGTTCTAGTTCTTTTTTTGCTAAGAAAGTCAGCATCCGAATGGATTCAATAATCTCACCATTAGCATCAATGAAAATTACTCGATCCGCATCTCCATCTAATGCCATCCCCAAATCGATATTCGGAGAGTTCTTTATAATATTAGACACAATTTGCAGATTCTCAATGGATGGTTCACTTAAACGTCCTGGAAAATGCCCATCGGGCTGTGAATTTAATGTTACATATTTACATCTCAGTCTCTTCAATAAGAGAGGTGCAATTTCACAAGAAGAACCGTTCCCAGGATCAATGATAACTTGACGTATTCCATTTTTGGGATTACATTTGATTTGTTTAAGAATCTCATCCACATGAAGAGTATTTATGTCATTTATATGGGTAAAAGTCCCTACTTCGTCCCATTTGATCTTTCGGAATGCTTTTTTCTTATAGATGTTTTCAACATCCAACTCTTGTTCGGGAGTGAATCCTAAACCACTGGGATTCCATAACTTAATACCAATATACTCGGGAGTGTTGTGACTGGCTGTAATCATTACTCCACAATCTCCTCCAAGAAATTTCATAGACATCGCAAGCGTAGGAGTGGTGACCATGCCCAAAGTCAGCACTTTGCACCCTGCACTGATCAAACCGGAATTCAATGCCAACTCAATAGGGATAGCGGTGGTCCTAATATCACGACCGATTACTACGGTCTTTCCCTTTATATATGACCCAATAGCCAACCCAATTTTCAAAGCGGTAGATGGAGTAAATTGTTTTATGTCATTCCCATATGGAGAAAATACTTTTCGAATTCCCGATGTACCGAACATTTTAACTTATCTATGACGAATTGTTCATCACACAAAAATATGGGCAATTCATTCAAAAATTTAGTCTTCGTGAATACTGAAAGTTTGAGTAGCAAAAATAAATTTATATACTCATAAATTCACTCCTATTTTATACATGGGCTAATTGGATAACATTGGAGAAATCACATGTCAGAAGCGGAATCTAATATCGAGAAGCACCCAAAACAAAAAAGTAAAGTGAGTCAATTTATCGCCAAATGGGGAGGATTGACTTTTTTAATTATAATGATTGCTCTCATCATTATTTTAGCCGTAATGAAAATATCTTTCGGACAATGGCTCGCCAATCTAGTTATTACATTTTACGAACGATATGGTAATTGGGGAATATATCTCGGGGTGAGTATTATTTCAGTGTTTGCAAATTTTACTGTAATTTTTCCTGTTCCATATGTGGTGGCATTAGTGGTGATTGGCGCATTTATTCCGGGAGTCCGTCCGATTCTTGTTGGACTTGCGGCTGGATTTGGCGCTGGTGTTGGTGAAGTTTCTGCATGGTTGGTTGGTAGAGGGGGTCAAGAATTTATTAAATCTGAAAAGACGGAGCGAATGAAAAAATACATCGAAAAAGGTTGGGCGCCGGTGCTGATTTTCATATTTGCAGCTACTCCCTTACCAGATGATGCGTTTTTAGTTGTGGTTGGATATACTGGTTATAGTATATTTAAAACACTTTTTTGGTGTTTCTTAGGAAAATTTGTATTATGCACCTTCACTGCTGCTATACCTGTATGGATCCAAAATTCTACCGCTTTTCCTGACCTTGCTCCTTTTCTTTACAGACTTTTTGGTATCAATTATGAGGATGCTGTAATTGGAATTGTGTCCGAAAGCCCTCCCACATGGCAAGACATAGTTATCAGTACGAGTGTGTGGGTCGGAATCATCGTTATCACCTTTATTTTGATCTCAATTGATTGGGATAAAGCATTTCATCGGGTAAAAGAAACACGCAATTCACAACCGCATCATGCGTTAAAAAAAGGAGTGGATTTTAAGAACCATATTTTGGAGGAATTTGAGGAAGACCTTCCTAAGGAGGCACAGACAACTAAAAACGAGCAAAAAAAACGTATATAGTTAGTTAATTTTTCATTATTTCAAAATCATGTTTAGCTATCTTTTTATTTTTCGCATAGAAGAGAATTTTATATCTTTAATTGGATGAATCCGTATATGTTTCCAAAGACGAATAAGCAAATCAATCAAATGAGCTACAAATTCGGTTTAAAGTTCTTACAGAAGCAAATGGAAATTTCCTTAGACCGCGCTAAATGCGTTGGCTGTGGAACTTGCGCCATTGTATGTCCCAAAGAAGCTATTGTGAGTGGTCCAAAAACGAAAGGAAAGGATGAGCATCTGCACTCGGTGATGGATGATGCTATCATATTGGATGTTTCAGATCCTCAAAAATGTGTATATTGTGGAACTTGTGTCTATTTCTGTCCGTTTGATGCTCTGAAACTAACTATTGATGGAAGAATTATTCCAAAAGATGAAATTGACATCGTTAGGCGAGAGGTTGTGCCCAAACTTGAGGGTAGTCACCAAATGATGAAAAATGCCAAGATCGAAGCCCATGTGTATATGAAAGGCTCTATAGAGATTAAAAAGACTGATAATTCTAATGAACGAGAATTTCAATTGGAATACGTAAATAATTGTCCAGGAGAATGCCATAAATGTATTGATATTTGCCCCAACGGTGCTTTGGAGCGAATGCCCTTTGATGAAGCATTGAGAACTGGAATCACTATTAAAGTGGATGATAAAGCGTGTATTGTATGTGGTTCTTGTGTGATGGCATGTCCCTCTGATAAGATCCTAATGAAAAGGACGGAAATAGATACATCTGGGCCTTATAGTACGATGTTTATGGAGACCATTTGTGAGAAATTAGGAGTGCCCCTTCCCCCGAACCCAAAGGAAAAATCAAAATAAATCCAATTTTCCAATTCTTATGAAGTATCACGCAAAAACTTATATTTTTTAAAAACATGTTAAAATTACTAATCAATACCTGACGTGATAGGACGACGTTAGGTGAACTGATCTGATCTTCTTATCAGTACCATAATTTCCAAGATATATCATTAATTTCTAACAAAACTCAAATTTAACAATCAATTTTAAGCACCCAATGGAGTTTTTGCAATGCAATCGATGTCTATAGAACGTGTGAAAAAAGAAATACTAGAGAGTTTACCCAGTAAAATCAAAATTTCAAAAATAGAGTACGAAGGTCCCGAAGTCGCAATTTATACGAAAGATTCTAAAGTACTAGTAGATGATTCTAATATTCTACGAGTCTTGGCCAAAAAGATGAGAATGCGCATTGTTATCCGTTCTGACGAAGAAGTCAGAATGGAAATGGGTCAAGCAGTGGAATTCATCCAAAATCTCGTACCTTCTGAAGCAGAAGTGACAAAAATCTTCTTTGATGAAACATTAGGAGAAGTTACCATAGAAGGACGTAAACCTGGTTTAATTATTGGAAAACAAGGCATTAATTTGAAAGAGATTCGAAGCGAGACATTATGGAGACCTAAAGTAGTTAGGACACCTCCCATCCAAAGTAAAACGATCGAAACTATTCGAAACCTTTTGAAAAATGAAAGTAAAAAACAAAAAGATATTTTATTAAAGATAGGTGCTCGAATCCATCGACCCCTTTTAATCAAAGATCTAAACATTCGAATGACACCATTGGGTGGATCTCGGGAAGTGGGTCGCTCTGCTGTATTACTTCAAACAAATGAAAGTAGTGTGTTATTGGATTGCGGAATGAACGTTGGTAATCCACGATATCTTTTCCCTTCCTTTAATACTCCCGGATTCGAAATTGATAACTTGGATGCTGTTGTGGTCAGTCATGCACACATGGATCATTCAGGTTTAGTCCCTTTCCTCTATAAATATGGATATGAAGGTCCCGTGTATTGCACAGCACCCACCCGTAATCTTATGACAATGCTCCAACTTGATTATGTAGCTTTAACCCAGCGTGAAGGTAGGGTAGCATGTTACAGTAAAAGTGATATTAAAGCAGAAGTGTTACATACTATTCCATTATCTTGGGGAAAAGTAACAGATATCGCACCAGATATAAAATTAACTCTGCATAATGCCGGACACATTTTAGGATCTTCTTTATGTCATTTACACTTTGGAAATGGGGATCATAATCTTGTTTATACCGGGGATTATAAATTTCAACGAACTCGATTACTCGAACCCGCTTTATGCCGTTTTCCCCGCTTAGAAACCCTAATCACTGAAGCTACTTACGGAGGAGTACAAGATATCATACCCTCACGTCACGAATCTGAGCGTAATTTAGCAAATATTATTAATACTACCATGCAAGCAGGTGGAAAACTCCTTATTCCTGTGTTGGCTGTAGGTCGTGCTCAAGAAATCATGATTGTATTGGAAGAGTTGGTAAATAATGAAATCATTCCAAAAGTGCCAGTATTCGTGGATGGAATGATATCAGAGGCGACTGCTATACATACAGCCCATCCAGAGTTTTTAAGTGTAGAACTACGCGAAAAAATCTTTCACCAAGGAAAAAATCCTTTCTTATCCGAGATTTTTCAAACTGTAAATGGAATAGACGATGCTAGACGTGACATTGTTGAAGGAGACCCATGCATTATTATGGCTACAAGTGGTATGCTATCGGGCGGTCCAAGTGTGCAATATCTAAAGTTATTAGCAGATTCTGATAAGAATACCTTATTGTTTGTTAGCTACCAAGTTGAGGGAACATTGGGTCGTCGTATCCAGAAGGGATTTCGAGACATCCAATTCGAAAACCGCCATGGTCAATCAAATGTTGTGAAGATGCAGATGAATGTATACACTCTTTCTGGTTTTTCAGGTCATAGTTCTCGTAGCCAAATAATAAGTTTCATCCGGAAAGTGAAACCAAAACCAGATCGGATCATTACGAACCATGGGGAGTCATCGAAATGTATTTCTCTCGCATCTACAATTCACAAACGCTTGAAAGCAGATACTCGCTCCTTATCTAATGGGGAGTCTATCGTTCTTAAATAGATAAAATATTATTCCTTTTTTTTTGTTTCCTTGCATTCATTCCCGCATCATAAAGAGATAGACCACAATCTTTTTAGTTAGTGGTTATAATTAACAACCATCACATACAGACATACGTCCATTTGATTAAACATTCGGTTAAGTGAGACTCTTGAGTGAAGCAGAGAAAAAGAAATTTCCATTGGTTTCGATCATTCGCAAAGCTGTACAAGTTCTTAGTTTTCTTGCGATTAATTATATCATATTCGAAACTATCTTTAACATAGATTTATCCATAATTACAAATCTTCACCTGCCTTATCCATTCATACAAACCCCTCGAAATCTATTATTTGATGGAAAAGGCGGGGCAGGGTTATTAGAGAATATATTGTTTGGGATCGGACATGGTGACATTCCTTTTTTCTTAATTGGGATCCTTATATTAATTTCCTTAGTACTAGGTAGATTTACATGTGGTTGGATATGTCCAATCGGTTTGTTTCAAGACATTTTATATGTGTTCCAACGTAAAAGTCATCGACGAAAATTTTCTATCCAAGTAGATGCAGCACTAAAACAAGTAAAGAAATGGATATTAGGAATATTATTAGTGATGATGATTTTTCTTTATGGAGTTTATCACATCAATCAAGTACAATATGGAGAATGGCGGGAATCTATAGGTACTTTCATACAAAGACCCATGGCAGGATTCTCATTGTCAGAATTTTTATTTTATACGCTACCTCGAATGATTGGAATTGCTGTGGATCAACTGAGTTTTACGGCTATGTTCGAAAACGGATGGATGGTATTTCTCTTTCTTTTTTACTTGATTGTCATTGCAGTTAGTGTGTTTTACCCTCGATTTTATTGCCGAACACTTTGTTTATATGGAGCTGCTTCAGCAACGTTTTCTAGGTATGCTATGCTCAAATTCTCCCGAAATCCCGTAAAATGTGTTGGACGTCGTGATTGCGGAATTTGTGAAGATGTTTGTCCAAAACAAATTCGAATTTTGGACGAACCATTTGAAGGTTATACGGGAAACGGTGAATGTAACCTTTGTAGTAAATGCGTTGAAGCTTGCCCCTATGGAGCAATTAAACTTTCCTTTAATTTCCAATAAAATCCTTATATACTATTCAATTTTTTTTCGTCTTTCCTTATGGAGTTCTTTTAGTGTTTCTTGCATCACCTTAAATTTTTTTAAATTAATCGGAAAAAATACGAAAACTATCGCAGTTATCCCGATAGTCACTACAGGCACGATGGTAATCAGTGATCTTAAACCATTTAAAGCACGGGGGAACTGAATGATATTATCAGGATCAAATCCCGTAAAATATTTGACAATAATTAAAGTTAATCCTGTGAATACGATAGATAATCTGGCTACTAACGTTAAAATTCCATTATAGGAAGCCTCTCGTCGTTTTCCCGTTCGGAGTTCATCATAATCGATTGCTGTGCTGATTGCTGGCTCTGTCATAAGCATTCCGCTTGCTCCAAAGCCAGGGAAAATAGATATAACTAATAAATGGCTGAAATTAGTCCCAAAAAAAACCAACCAAATTGTGGATCCGAACAAAATTATCGCTAACATTAGACCAAATTTAGGTCCCCTTTTGGTGTAGATCCATCTCCAAAATGGAATGGCAACAATAATACCAATTGCGACTCCCGCTGCAGAAAGTCCTACCAAACCTTCTTCAAGTTCCAAAATAAAGGTCGCATATAATGGAAGAACAGTCATCGTTAGACCAAAAATATAATCGATTAACGCATAAGTAAGAGTAATAATTACAAATGGTACATTCGTGAATGTTGCTTTTAAGGCGGGAAAAAGAGATAAAGGCTCATCAATTTGATATTCTTCCCTTTCTTTGGATCCTAATAAAGAAAGTAACATCGTGATTGGAATAAGACTTCCCAGAATAAGCCCTGCATATCCCCATCCTAATGCATCTGCTATCATAGTCGGAATCAGTATTCCTATCATCGACGATAAGAACGCAACAAAATCTTTAATTGCTACGACGGTTGCTCGTTCTCCTTCATCTTCATACATTTCGGTGTATAATGCTGACCAAGCCGTCATTGCAAATGTGAACCCTAAATCAAATAGAAAAAGCATTATTAATCCATGGATAAAAATAAGATTGGTTGATTTCCATGGGACAATCCAAAGTAAAATAAATCCTATTGTTAGGGGAATTGTACCCACAATTATGTATGGAATCCTTCTACCCCAACGAGTTTTTTTCTTATCCATTAGATATCCTATCAATGGATCATTGATTGCATTCCAAACTCCATAAATAATCAGCATAATCCCTGCTAATTCCAAATCTAATCCCAGTTTAGTTGTATAAAACAGAACAAAATAGCTTTGAATCATATTGTATGGAAGTGCGGAGGGTACTGCCCCAAGTGAATACAGCAGATATCCTTTATAGGAGTGAACTTTTTTTTCTTTCATCTTTCTAGAAACATGTGGATCCTAACTTAAGATAAAAGTATTGAATTTAATACGGACCATTAAAACATAACCAGTTGATTATATTGAAGAACAATTTGGAGTTATCCATGACGGAACTACCAAATTGTTCATTTCTAGACATAAATAAGGTAGAACCTATAACAAGACAAATGCCCCTCCCGAATTGGTGTGTGGTTATTATTGGTACTCTGTCCACTCGCTCCTCTGAATCGTCTACATAATATCGAAACTTAGTCCCAATAGACGTAGTTAATAGTGCTTTGGGAACATGCACTTTCGACGGTTCGAGAAAAGTGGTATCAGCCAGCATTACTTGATTAATACCTTGAAATATTGGGTGAGAGGGAAAATGAGATAACACTAAATTTTCAGGTGATTTATAATGCAGTGCTTTGGATGGATGAAATAACTCTCCCCACCAATATCGTTTAATACCCGTAATGTGCTTTAATGCGCGAATGGAACCATAATCCTCAATATCCGCATCTTCTTTCTTATATTCAAAATCCCCGCCTGAACTTGTTGAGAGAAACAATTTTCCCCCTTCGCGAATATATTTCTCCAACATATCAATTTCAGTTTTTAAGAATAAGTGGTCAATCTCATTTTCTGCAGGAAGAATCTCCCCGATTATTATTAAATCGTATTGATTCAAGTGAGCAAAGTGCATGCCGGGATATAAAAATTCAAAAGTAAAGTCAAAATCAAAAATTCCACTCGGTATTTGAGTATATCTCTCATTATGGCTAAGGTCAAGTAAAATTCGAGCCATTTATTAAAAAAAGCGGGAAATAGGTATATATTTTTTATGTTTTATTTTCCGGAGAATTTAGGATTGTTAATGGATCTGTTTCTATACCAAAAAATTTTTGCTCGTAACTGTCTTTTCTAATAGCTACCACATCGATACCATTACCAGTAAACACATCTCGAATTATCGATGATCGTACAGCAGCTGCTGCAATTTTTATACCTTCATCTACTGTTAAATTCTCATGCCATTGAGCTTCTAACAACCCAATTGCATATGGACTTCCTGAACCAATCGCTGTTATTTTTTCTGGTATTATCGATCCATAAGCACCCAACTGGAATAGAGCTGGACCTTCCGATCCATATCCACCTATAATTAACCCTACTTGGAAATAACCTTTATAATAGTTTAAAATTCGTGACAAATAAGTTGCTATTGCCTTTGCGGTCATGGGTTTCTCACTTGTCAGTTTAAATACATTGGATTCAGCCCGGAGTATTTCTATCAAATATTGCGCATCAGCCACTGATCCTGCAATTGTCATCCATACATGAGATTGAATCAAATGAAGTTTTTCTGCATTTTTATTCGCAACAAACAATCCCATTGTTGCACGCTTATCTGCTGCGAGAACAACCCCATCTTTACAAACTAACCCTACAGTAGTAGTACCAGTTTTTAGTTTTTTCTCGATCTCCATCTTTCGCTTTTCAATTAGTTCTTCATTGATGACTTGAACATCGATGTCAAATTGGGAACGATATGGTCGGAAATCTCCTTGTTTCATACTTAACTGTAACAATATAATGGATAAAAATTTTGGTAAAATAGAAAATATCCACATACGCAATTTTTAGCATATGTCGTAATAAAACAATCCTTAACTATTATGGTGGATTTTATGATGTTAAAATGGTTAAATCTGAGATTATCACCTTTGTTAGCAAGTCTTATGGGAAAACTGGATTTAAGTTTTTTTTCTATAAACCACGGACTGACATTTGTCCAGAGTCTTGCCGCTTTTATAATCCATGCATGAATAATCTCGTACCAAATACCATTTATAACATAATCTCCACAACTGATATCGAGCATAAATGTCCCTATGATTATCATACAGAGCCCATGCGATTGGTAAAGGTAAAAGAAAGCGAAATTCTAATTTTGATTGAATCTCGACATGCATACTTAGGAGCTCAAATTGAATATCAACCATTGGATTGCGATTTCCCCGATTGTCCTTATTCTAAGTATTGTTCCCCAGTGGAGGGTCTAGCTCCGGGTACGAAGGTAAAGATAAGAGAAATTGTGCAAAAGATCAAAGATCAAAAATGCCCGAATAGTTTGACTTTGGTAAAAATAGAAAAAGTGTAAAATAATTAGTTTTATGTAGATGCACGACTTTTCGTGAATCTTGCGCGATATTCATCCTTAAGGGTATCGATATACTCCAAAGCAGCTTGTAAACTGATTGCTTTTAATGAATATTGTTCTCGAATGAGATTTAATGCGTATTCTGGAAAAATTTTTTCGATTTGGACATTCGATTGCAATGCATAATATTCATTTCCGGCTTCATCCCGTAAAACAACGATCATCTGAACATCCCATAAATTCTTGAGTACTGCATCTATATCATTGACCCCTTTTTTTTGTAGTTTCTCCAGATCATCCCGTGTGACGATTGCTTGTCGCAATAGCTTTAAAGTCTCATATGTGGCAGGATCGAGTAAAGTATTCAACAGTTTCAAATTATCTTCTTCCGTATTTTCATATTCACGGAAAAAGGATGTTACTTCGCTCTTGTAATCTTCAGCTAATTTCTGCGGTAATCCACGACTGACAGATTCACGAATTAACTCTGTAGGAGGGACACGCGTGATGAAAATATCATTTATTAAGTAGAGCATTTCACTGGGGCTTCCTTTTACAGAACGTGTCTTAATAATTGAATCTTTAATCAAACTCTGCATCAACCCTTCTACGTCAGCGAATCCATCTCGATATTGATCCTTCAACCACACGGTAACTTCGGATTTCAATAGAGACCCTTCTTCTTGTAAGCGTTTAATCACCATTCTTCTTGCTTTATCTGTGTACAACATTGCAGTTTTGAGTTCTTCTGTAAGCTTTGGATACACGGACAATCTTTGAAAAATACTCGGTATTAATAATCGGTAGGCGTCATTTTCTAAATTTTGAATAACTAATCGTGTGGCGTCACTTAATCCGTCCTCAAACACCTCTGGATCCTCATCTAGTGTCAATGCTAGAATCATATACACTCCAATATCTGGTCCAGTATAATAGGATACTAAATTCATAGAACCGACATTGAGAGAAATTAACCCGGATTCTCCAGAGTATTCATGAGTTGAATAGATTTGCATTAAGGTTTTATTTGTTACATCGATAGATTCAGGATATTTTGCAAGAATCGACACACCAAGCCGTTCGTCCCATTTCATTAGTACTAAACCTGTAGGCATATTACATTACCTCCTCCGATGGCTGCTTTTCAGCGGGTTCTTTTGATTTTGTACCAATTGCCTTTCGAAAATCTAATCCGAGATCTTCCCAATCTTTACTGAAAATCTCTATAAGTTTTTCTTTTTTATCTTTCACAACTGATGTTCTGGTGTCAATTGTTTTCTTTTTGCTTATTTCTTTTGCAACAGCATCGCATTTTTTCACAAATTCTGGAATACGAGAGTTTTGTACTGCTTTTGTAAGCACAATAGCTCCTACACCTACTACAACGAATGCAACTCCCAAAACGAAATAGAATGTAGGAATTTCTGCAAATAATGAATGCATTTGTACCGTCACTTGGACTGTAAATGTGTAGGTTTCATAGTAATCAGCAGTAATTTCTATGGTTCCCTCCACTATTTGCTTTTGAATGAAGGTATTAATATCCCCTGATATCAGATAAGTATATATTCCGTCTCCTTGATAGGTAAAATCAATGCGTTGGCCCTCTGATGTAATAAATACGACACTCGCGTTATCTGCAGCCTCACCGTTTAACTTTTTCGTCAAATCCAAACTTAAAGTGGCACTATCTCCTTGAGGTATTGTAAATTTCAGTACATTGTTATCAAAATTACCGCTCGTGAATGCATAATTAAATTGATTTTTCACCATTTCTAAGGTAACCGATGCAACTTTAGCGTCATGATTGAGTTTTTCAAATTTGATATCGAATTCATAAATACCTTCTGGTAAAGATTCGGTATTGTAATTTAATTCATACACACCATTTCCGAGTTCGGTGATTTCATCTAATAGTGTTTCTGACCCTTTAGTGCCATTTACATAGGTGTAATCTACGAAACAAGTCACCGTTGCTCCCGTTATTCCATCTCCTGTTCCTGCAACAGTATATTCAAAATAAATTGGATAAGATTGAGTCAAATTTACCCTGGGTGTAACGTAAGATAATAAGAAATCAGCTGGATTTGTATCATTTAGACTGGTCGCTAGTGGTCGAATACTCAACCTCACATCAAACTGTTGTATCAGATAGTTATTTTTAAATGCGGTAAATTTAAGGATATAATCTCCCACATTTCCCGGATCTGTTGTATCAATGGATACGGAATAGATCCCAGGCGTTCCACTTTCGGGAACCACCACAGTATCAAATAACCATGGTGCATCATAGCTTACATACGCACCAGATATAGCAATAGACTCTCGATCTTCGTAGATAATATCAAAAGTAGCAATATCAGTCCATGTCGCTGCTACAATTTGATCAAAACTGACACTTGTACTGATGGGATTGATGGTTAATGAGGACACTATAGGAAGTGGTCCTGCACCATATCCTGGAGTATTTGCCTCAATTATGATATAATAACTGTAATCGGCATCACCCAAAATTATTTCATCAGCTTGTGGATTGAAAATTATATCATAGTATCCCTTAGTCCCCGTTGTTACCATATGCTCTTGATATACCAATGAGTTGGTTTTTACGCTATAGATCTTTAAGAATGGATCTGCTTCGATATCAAACACTTCTATCGAGTCATTAGCAGTTATGCGAATGTGTGCATAGTAGTCTTGGTCAAAATCGACAGAAGTAGCCAGAGTGTTTTGTAGTGTAATATTAGTTGTATAAACTGTCGCTTGTACTTGCACAGTTACTTGAAACTGGAAGCTATCAAATGCTGAAAATGTGAAATTTGCGTAATTTTGACCGGTAGAGCTAAAAGTTCGCGCTTGTCGGTAAAAAACTGCCATTAACGAATAGTTTTCAGGGGATTTTGTAAAATAATAGAATGGATTTCCATCTGCATCCAAGGCGTCTCCATACTCATTTGTAGTCAAATTCACAATAGCCGTGTGATTTCCTGCAAGTCGATCTATCTCTGTATCATATATTTGAATTGCGAAACCTTCTGCTGGAACATCATCTCCATCAATAAAATTCAATTCCACTTCTGCGAAAGGAATATTAATGGATTCCACTGCTTGATGATACAAATCAACTTCTATGGTGCCATCATTTGTAGTGGTATTATGACCCAAAATAATAACTCTTACTTTATTACTTCTGAGGGAATCTAATCGCATTATTCCACTACTATCAGACCATAAAGGAATGCTTCCCGTCCAATCTTGGGTTGATGTACCAGAGATATCTTCATAATAAACCATATCTTCTCCCAAATCAAAAATCAACTGAACCGATACCGAATCAATGTAATCTGTAACAGAGGAGAGATCGATGTTTATCCAATTGAGCAATTCATCCACTTCGAATTCAAATACAAATTGATAATCATTTCCTCCCAAATCGATCATTCCAGTACTGTTAAAGTCTCTTATAATGGAGGTTTCATTTCCAACGGGAAGGATAGTTGTATCGTTAACATACGTAATGGGATTCTTATAGTTATTGTTTAAGTAGAGAACAGAAACATCATAGGAAGAGCGTGCAATCCATGTAAAGTATTCTAAATTTGTTCCTAAGGACATATTATCCCCCACTGCTCCTCCTTTAGTTTGGTTCCATACTACCAGATTTCCAGCGGTGAAATCTCCTCCATTTATATCTGTCACATCAAAATAGATTTTCTGCAATGGCACAACGTATGTTTCTTCTGCATATAATTGAGATGAGCTATCAATAACTAAGGAAGAATCTACGTATACTAATTCTTCGGAGTAATAGCTTGTTGAATAATAGACGTTTACGGTATATGAGCCATCATTCAAGAGTTCGAAAATTGCCATACCATTTTGGTCGGTATGTTTGGTATCACTGAAACCATCGAGTGTTATGGTTACTGATGCATTAAACACTGGCCCCATATCCATATCTAATATATGAATAGTTAAATCCGGGCTTTTTGCTTTACCAGTATATAAATAATGGAGGGGGTTTTGACGATATACATAATTATCCCAGGCACCAAATACAGTCATCATTGTCTGGGAATTAGAATCAGCACTTCCCACCGAGGAGTAATATGATGGGCTTATCCAATCGATTATTGTGGATGATTGATTCCAAACAAGAATACTGGGTTCTGGTAGATTTCCTAATGCAGAGTCATATCTTCTATAACTCCCTGCGAACATTTCTATCTCGTTATCATTATCAAGATCCCCAAATCTAGGATAATATAAATCATGATAAGGAACCGATGTATTACCCCATTGACCCCATACAAATTCTTGAACAATACTATCAGTTTGATTTGCAAGACCTTTGACTTTAATTACGGCTATAGATGAATTATAATAAGAATCAGAATTACCTATAATAATCTCAGTATACCCATCGTAATCCCAATCATACATTGCTCCTACTACGGGATCTCTGAAATTGGGATCGGATGGTATGTTGAAAGTTCCTTCGTGCTCCATCTGTCCTGTCTCATTCATCTGCCAGATATATATGTAATGATTATTATCATGATCTGACATAACTAGCTCGATATTCCCATCATTATCAATATCACCCGCCGATATAGAACGTACTTCTTGGGGGAGTATACCACCATGACCGGTTTTGACCTCTTGTGTGATATTAAAATGTTCATACTCTCCCGTTCCATTATTCATCCAGAAATATACGGTGTATCCAAATCGATCATAATAATCTCCATCTACATCAGCAGCAATAATATCTAAGAACCCATTGTGGTCCATATCCGCTAAAACCATAGCTTGAAGTCCTATTTCTCCAGTGCTCCAATACTCTTGAATATTTAATACATGATTGAGTTGAGCATCCAGAGTTATGTTATAAATCACAATATAATTATGAATATCATAGCGATTCATTGTAATGATTTCATCACTTCCATCATTATCTATATCTGCTGCATATACACTATAATGCGTCCAACTAGTCGCTGCTATTTCAGAATCTGCCAGACTTTCGAAATCAAGAGGATCCCCGTTTTCTGTTTGCAGTGGAATGAATAACCCTGTTACGGGATTGTAATCCATTAACCAAAATTGATTTTCTCGATCATTAACTAATAGTTCCACCTCACCATCCCCATTAAAATCCCCGGGTATAGGATCTAAGTACCTTTGTATATCCGAATGAGGACGCCCGTAATAAATAGTATCTGATAAATCATCGTTCCATATTGTGAGTTTTCCTCTATTTTCAGCAACATTATCTCGAAGATTGCCATAAGCAAGGTGGAATTTTTTATCTCCAATAACATCCGTTTTATAATTATAATCTTTTTTCCAGATTAGTGAATCAGGAGTCGCAAGATATCCACCAGTATTCTCAATGGTATCAAAATATATCATGAAAGTACGATTGGTATTAGCAATTGATTTACCCGGTAGTTCAAACCATAGTTGCCCGAACGCATTAATTTCTGCATGATAATTGTCATATTTTTCTAGGGGAATGAAAAGTGATGGAATCACATATTTATTCATTTCAATTACTTCGTTCACATTAAACAATTTCGGATAATACGGACCGATTCCTTCATATTCTACCACACGAACGGAATCTTTATCAAATTCACCCGACCAACCTGATTCAATTAATACCTGCGTAAAATTAACATCAATTTTCACAGAATAATCAGTTCGATTCATATACGTTGAGTTGATTTCCAGCGGAATTCTATAGGTAAAACTGGTAAAATTCGACCAATCATAGACTCCCGTTGGATTATAATTTGTGGATGATTTCAATCCAAGTTCATGTTTGGGTAAAATTGGGTTTGACTGCGAAAAAAAATGAGTACTAGGAACCAATAAAAATATGCTAAGAAGTATAGAGATAAGTAGAACTGTGGTTTGTGTTAGGCGTTTCGTGTATTTTGTCAAGTAACAGTGCACCTTCTTTTTTCCAATTCTTAAAAATAGTTTTGGTTATAAAAAAATGATAATTCTATACCTTAATGGGTTTGGTTAATGAAAGTCAAATGTTGGACAAAAATACCATTGTGAAAAAGAAGAGAAAAAGAGAGGAGCCAGTTATTTGATAAACTATTTTATTATTTACTAGAAGTGGTTTTCTTGGTAGATTTTTTCGATTTTGAAATTTTCATGCTCTCCGATTTCGAGCTGGTCGATTTCTTTTTAGCAGTTTTTTTTGGTTTAGTCTCTTCTTTAGCAATTTCTTCTGCTAACTTTTCATCTTTGCCTAATTCCACTTTTTCTTCATGGTCATGATCGTGATCATGAGCTTTGGGTTTCTTGTAGGAGTGAATGAAATTCACAGTGTCAATGTCCAAGTTATTTTGAAGATCATAGGCTACATAAAATTCTGTCATACCAATATTTTGCTGCAATCCAAAGAAATCAGGTGTTCCGATGTCCAATTTGTTTTCGGATTTATTATAGTCTAACTTAAATTTGTCTTCTTCGACCCCAGGAATCCGACGTGAGATATATGCGAACACTTTGTCCTCGAATTCATCAATTCGTTCAAGGGGTTTTAATCGATATTCCACTTTTCTTCCGGCAAGAGGATGATTAAAATCAACACGTATTCTTCCTTGGTCTACCGTGATTACGGTACCAGTTTTTCCAGTTTTCTCATTACGAAATTCCATCCCAAGTCGTGGTTTGTCCTTGGCTATTGCCATGAATTTCTTATATGACATTTTTTCGATATTTTTCGGATCTCGCTCTCCAAACGCATCCTTAGGGTCTAGAACCACCGTTTTCTCATCTCCATATTTTAGCTCACCCGATGCAAGCATTTCTCCAAGTTTATCGAAAATAACTCCGCTTTTTTCCCCTACTAATACTAATTCTGGAGTGTAAAGATGGGACTTTTCAGGATCATAATTTGGTAATTTCTTTGCATCTTCTTCATTCGACACTTGAAAAGTCACAGTAGTTTTATCTGTTGCTGTTGGTACCGTTTTCCCAAGTAGATCGAGCTTAATAAGATCGCCTTTCTTCACAAGTTGCCCTATATATCCTATTTTCTTCTTAGAGGATTTATTCACGGTTTCCTTTTTAGTGGTTTCTTTCTTCTTCTTATTCGATTCTTTCACTGATGATTTTTTTTCAGAATCATTGTTCTCTGTTTCTGTTGCCGTTTGTTTGCTAGACATTATCAATTCCCAGCTTAATGATGGATAATTCGTTTTATCCATGTTTAATAGATTTTTTGCTTTTAAAGCTTCAAGTTCATTTTCTCATAAGATTAAAATGGGAATTCATCAAATCTTTTCTAGAGGTTTTAATGTGATTATATTTATTACCGCACAACCGACGCATTCGACGAAAAATCAAATCATTAACACTTTTATGAATGCAAAAGTTCCTTACATAGTCTTAGATCCATCAATACCATGGTTCAAATTGCGCAAAAATTTTCAAAATGATGTATCAATTTGTTTATTAGCTCCCGACCATCCAAATGCATTTAAAATTTGTTCGTATTTACTGGCTAAAAATATTTATGTACTCAATCCACCCAGAACCACACTGTTGTGCAAACAGAGAATTGAAGTAAATATTCGATTGAATTCGATTCTCACCCAATTTAAAAAGGATAATCCCGTCTGTCCTATCCATATTCCTATGTCCCGCTATTATAAAAAAAAAGGATTGTTACTAACTCAAGTAAACGAAATTGATTTCCCGTTTGTGATAAAATATCCGATAAACCATTTAGGAATCCATCATGTGGAACTTATTCAAAATATGCAAGATCTCTCAACAAAAATACCGAAATTCTTCAATAAAAATGGTATTTACACTGAACAATATGTGGAAGCACAAGAATTGCTCATCAAGACTTATCATTTAGGAGATACAACCATTACTCAACAAGAATCTCACCACCTAACGTTGGAAGCGGGTAATAAATTGAAGGAAATATTATTTGAGAGTAAAAATCAACGGAAAACTATTGATACTCCTCTTATCTTAAAAAAATTTACAGAATTCATAGCAAAAGAAATGCCTATTACATTTTTTGGGTTAGATCTTTTACGTTCGTATGATGACCAATACTGGGTAATTGATTTTAATGATTTTCCTGGATCCCGTGGAATATTTAATGCAGGAGAGATTATTGCCAATTGCATAATCGATAAAATAAAAGGAAATTAAGCCAGATAACTGGCTAAGTGTATAGTGTAATGCATAATCGATGACCCTTTGCAAGGGCGTCCATTCCATCCGCATGCTTTAGGATGAAATTTCATTCCTATCGATTTGTTTTCAAGTTATTTTTTGGGTTTAGTTTCTTTATTCGTATTAGATTGAGGTTTTGGTTTTGGTGCGAGTTCTCTGAGCGGTGAGGGTCCAAGAGCGTTTATTTTTTCGAACATTGCCACCATCGTTTTTTGGAATTTTTGTCCTTCAGCAGCCGAACAATAGTGCATTTGTAACCGTTCGGACTCTAATCCCACAGAATCCATTACTTGTTGGAGGTATTTAACATTTCTACCACCATGTTTCGCTCCCGTTAGGTAATTACATTCGTGTTCATAACATCCTACGACCGCAACACCATCTGCTCCTTTTCCGAATGCTCTCATGATCATGTCCGAAGACACTCGACCTGCACAGCTGACAAGAACCGGCCTAACAATGGTTGGATATTGCGCTCGAATAGTTCCCGCCATGTCTCCTGCCCCATAACCTCATTTCCAGCACATAAAAGCTACTATATGTAATTCCTTCTGAATTTGAGTCATTTTTGGTTACCTCCTTACTCTGCTACTCGATATAGTAGATTATCGATTACAGCATTGAATTGGGAGCCACGTGAGTTTCGAACGGTGATGGCTTGACTGGGACAAGTTTGTGCGCAGATTCCACAACTTCTGCATTTGACTTCGTCTACGACCGCAAACTTCTGTACGGGATCTAGTGCAATTGCGTCATATGGACAATTTTCTACACACAAACCGCATTTTGAGCATCGTATTTCGTCTACAACGGCTTTTTCCATACGCATTCGGTATTCTCCCGGTCTCATGATGATATTTGCAGATGATGCTGCTCCTTTCGCCTGCATAATCGTTTCAGCAATCGATTTCGGACCTTGAGATGCCCCTGCTAAAGATATTCCTACAACATTTGTATCCACTGGATTAAGTCGAGAATGATATTCTTTGAAGAATCCATCGGGACTACGTTCCAGTTTGAGTTTATCATTGAGGATACCAATCCCTTGGGCTGGTTCCATAGCGGAGGATAATACAACAAGATCGAATTCGTGTTCTTTCATTTCTGAGCAATCTTGCAGCATATCTTGCATGTAAACCTTGAGATTATGCGTTTCAGCGTCTTCTTGTATACGTGGGATAGATGCCTTGACGAATTTTACCCCATATTTTCTGGATTCAAGGTAATATTCTTCATAGGCTTTCCCCCCTGCTCGTATATCAATGAACGCTACTATGACGTCAATGTTGGGATCATGTTGCTTGATTAGTTTCGTGTTCTTAATGGAGATTAAGCAACACACACCTGAACTGCAATGTCTATTTCGTTTGAGATCACGCGAGCCTACACACTGGATGAACAGTATCTTATGAGGGTGTTTCCCATCGGATGGTCGAACGATATTCCCATAAGTTGGTCCATTTGGAGCGAGAATTCGTTCCAGTTCTAGTTGGGTTATAACATTGGGATATTTACCGTATCCAAGATACCCCTCTTGTCGGAATTCGTCCCAACCTGTGGCAACGATTATTGTACCGACTTTCAGTTTCTTAATCTTATCTGTATCATCGAAATTTATGGCATTCAGTTCGCATTCGTCCATACATAATCCACAACGGATGCATTTGGTCATATCTATCTGAGCAACCATCGGAACTGCTTGGGCAAATGATACATAGATTGCTTTTCTCGGACCGAGATTCTGGTCAAATTCGGAAGCACTATAAGCAGGACAGACTTCTTCACATGCCCTGCATCCATTACAATCGCTATTAGTGTATTTTGCGTGTTGTAACACTTCCACTTCGAAGTTTCCGACGAAACCCGAGACACTTTGCACTTCGGTAAGTGTCATGAGGTGAATGTTTTTATTTCGATTCACATCCAGCATCAACGGACCCAAGATTCAAATACTGCAGTCGTCAGTAGGAAAGGTTCGATCTAACATGGCCATTTTTCCACCTATCGTCGCAGCTTTTTCGACTAGATAAACTTCATATTCCGAAGCTAAGTCTAGTGCTGCTTGCATTCCTCCAATCCCTCCACCTATTACAAGCGCTTTTTTTTCGACAGGGAACGTTTTTTCAGGAATTGGTTCCAAGAACATTGATCGCGCAACTCCGGCACGAATGAGTTCTTCGGCTTTGAGTTGGGCTTTATCTTTTTCCTTCATATGAACAAAGGAGACATGCTCTCGGATATTCACGAACTCCAGATACGATGGATCTAATCCCGAATCTTCCAAAACCGCCCTAAATACAGGTTGATGGGTTTTTGGCGTGCAAGCGGCCACTATGATCCGATTCAGCTTATGTTCCTCAACAGCTTCTTTTATTAAATCCGCTCCGGAGGTAGTACATAAACTAATATTATCGGTGGAATGCACCACGTTAGGTAGTTTTCCTGAGTATTCAGCGAGTTTCTCTGTGTCTAGTGTACCAGCTATGTTAACACCGCACCGGCAAACAAAACACCCAATACGAATCTCTTTTTCAGCGTTTTCTGCTGCCATTTGAGTCCGTACCAGTTTTTTGTTGTTGGTTGGTTACGTTTACTTCACACATCTGGGCTTAAAATATTTTTCTTCGGTTTTTCTTTAACTTTGGAAGTGAATTTCTATTTTTCCCGTGGTCTTAAAATCTTGGATATACCATTATCACCTATGATTGATCATGGATTTACCCACAGTAAATTGAATCGATGGTTAGAACAAATTGTAAAAAAATATGACAGAGGGAGAATCACACCCAACCAACTAACCATATCAGCATTATTTCTTGGTTTGCTGGCATCAGGATTTGTCTATCTTAGCGGAATTTCCCCCATATCATGGGAAATTATCTATCTCGTGTTAGGGGAGTTTGCATTAGCAACTTCTTTTATCTTAGATGTTTTTGATGGGATATTAGCGCGTAATCGTAATCCTACAGTATTTGGAGGGATATTAGATATTTTTTGCGATCGGACTGTTGAGATTTCCATTTTAATAGCTATCGTCTCAACAGCTCCCTCCTATCTCTTGTGGAGCGGGTTGTTTTCCCTCGCATCCATTGTGCTATGCATAACCATCTTTCTGTTAATGGGCTCAGTACAAACAGAGCGTATACCCGAAGAGAAAAAAGTGATTTTCTATACTCATGGTATAATGGAGAGGACGGAAACGGGGATTTTCCTGTTAGTTTTAATTGCAGTCCCATTTCCATTATTTCGCATGAGTATATTGTGGATCTTTTTCGGTTTGGTGCTTCTAACTGCTCTTCAACGTCTATATATTGCCTATAGAGTATTATCGAACTCCATACGTATAAAACATAAATAATTAGATATTTCAGTAACTATTTAACTGCAATATCGGTACATTCAAATATAGAATAAAAACGAGACGTTTTTGTTGCTAATTTAACTAACTGTTATAAATCATATCTTCTAGGAAAAAAAAATGGCAGATCTTTCTGGATTAGTATCCGATATTCACAAAAAGACCCCTTCGAAAATCGGAGTAATTTGTGTCAACTGCATACTGCATCACAGCCCGTTGGAAAATCTTATCCGATTTTTGAAAAAATACAGTATTTATTTACCGGAATCCACACTAAACGTTCGTTCTGAATTGGTATATTATATTTATTATCATTTTTTTACAGAATATCAAAATGATCAGATTATTCGGCAAATGTATTCCGATCCCGTAGAGTATATTGGAGATGTGATCGCTAAAGACGAACTATTTAAGATTGGTTTACAGAAACACGATTTTATAGCAAAACACGAACTTATTGATGTGTTTGCCGACTACTGTGCGGATATGGGGATCATCACCTTTGAAATGGATCCGAAGGATGAAATCAATTCCATGATGGATTTATTTTTAACAAAACGTGTACCTTTGTTGAAAACCGAAACGGTATTTGTTCGTACGGGTCATGAACTGGAAAATGGTGGTTATTCAGAAGAACTGATCAAAAATATTCAAGAAGCTAGCAAAAAGGCGATTTGGACAGTATTTGTTACAAGTAGTTATGGTGCCTATGTAGTGGGATTAGATCGGCTTATCAAAGACATGGAGAGGTTAAATATATGGTTGTACGTAGTAGACCCTCTACATAAGAATGTATATGGAATAACCAAAGGAAAAAAGAATCAAATCGATGAGAATTTAAAAAATCAATTAGAACAAAGCTTACCATCCCAACCCATTCGTGCTCCCTCACAATTAGGAAAAATCAGCAAATATGATTTTAGTGAACGAGATTCCTATAATCCCAACAAATTTACAACTTTTTCCATATTAAAATCCGATATTTATGGGATGTACTATGAAAAAACAGAACCAAATCACAAATTCCGCGATATCTTTCGTAGTTTGCTAATTATTGATCCCGTATCAGGTCTAAATATTTTTTCCATGAAAAGTCAGACACAAAAAATTGATGATGTAATCCTTTCTGGATTTCTTTCGGCACTAGATAGTCTTGCTTTAGAAATAGGAACTAAACAAGAGGGAGCTAAAGAAAAAGAAATTAACTACCAGGGATTCATTGTGCAAATCATCTCGGGGGATTTGTTGAATATAGCATTATTTTTGACAAAACCAGCGGATCAGATTCTGAAAGAGCGTATGAACCGCTTTATCCACCAGTTTGAGTACGTCTATCGAGATAGCATAACAAAATATAAGGAATCGGGTAATGTGGCAGTATTTCCTGAGAGTAGAATTAAAAAATTGGCAATGGATATTCTCTCTATTTAGAAATACTCTTGTATCTCCCCTTTCGAATCGTAAAATAAAGGAGAAATATGCTAAATAGAAACAATACTGATGTAATATAAATGTAGTTCCAATAAAATTCTAATTGCATGTTTATGAGTAATAGATTTACTACTCCTAGAAAATAACCAGCATTAATTAAGATAAAATAAACCACCTTGCGTTTTTGAGTTCCAGTTTCCGCATCAGGAAAGATGCGGATTATCAATATTAAATCTATGATGAAAAAAACGCTCAAAATTGTGAATAAGTAGATAGCAAGCGGAAGATTGATTTTAAAAAAATCATAGCCACTTTCTGGTTCTGGTATAAATTGAAATCCATTGGTGGGAAATAAAAAATAACTTGCAATTATTGAACTAAAGACGATGAGAATAAGAAATATGGCTAAAATCGAGAATTTTCTATCTCGATAATATCGTTCTCCAAAATTAATGATGAAGAAAGCCGTACCAAATAAAATGAAAATGATAACCATTGATGCGGTAATAATGGAAACTAAGAGCATATATATCTCTACCAAAAAGGTACCGGATAATAAATTGCGTGTATCAATTACAATAGACAAAATCTTTGTTACAATATTTAGCCCTGAAAAACCCACTACTGTAAAAAAGACTAGTGAAAAATATACATTTGCGAGGGATTGGGAATGTTTTATAATATTAATACCCAAAAATAATAATATACTTATTTCAATTACAAGAATTCCGATTATTATAATGTCATCACGGTAATTTAGGAATACTTGGTACATACTTTTACCTTTTAAAATTCTCTGTAGGTGATTAGATGGTATAAGGATCGTATGGTTGAATATTACTTTGTTACTTCATAAATCTTAACTAAAATTTGTTATCAACATTATGATACTCACCGAGTTCCGTAATCTCAGCGGTACCAACGGGATGTCCACTATGTTCGAGTTCAAATCTTTGCACTCTACGCATACCCTCAAAGCTCTCATCCTCTATTTTGACAAATTCCTTACACTTATGGCAGACTCTACACATCATAGTAATCACAAAACTAGATTTTGATTAATTCAGTTGCCTATTTTAAAAAAAGACACTATAAATATATGATGATTATTAATAATTAAAAAAATCGATTATGGAACTTTTACTTTCTAACAAATAATGAGCCATTTGGTTTCGGTATAGCATGGTCTCCCGTGTATTCAATGTATTTACCCTTAAAATCACCTGCAGGAGTTACGACCTCTTTTACTTCCCCTTTTTTTATGAAGGAGGGAAGCATACTTTTGACTTTGCCCATAATTATTATTTGTCCGTGACTCATGTCTGCACCCACTCGACCTTCAACATCCCCATTACAAATTAAGGTTCCACCATGATTATGAACTCCAAGGTAATAATCAGCTGAACCACACCACAATATGGGATATTTCTTGTAAGTTTTGGAAGACCGCATCCAAGATCCTGATTCTACACCGACTTGACCTTGAACCTTTATCATCCCCCCCGTCATACCCACCCAAAATCCACGATATGCGGATGCACAATGATTTCCCGCATTTCCTGAAATCTCAATTGATCCATTCTCCATCATGGCACCTGCCCATTCTCCTGCGTTTCCTTCTACTTTGATAGAACCTCCTTTCATAAAATTACCTAGATGCATTCCACAGTTTCCTATAATCGTTAATTTTCCATCCGTCATTTTTTCTCCCAGACGTTGAACTAATGGGCAGTCTCCTTCTATGATAATTTCAGTTTCTTTAGTAATAGGTCCCGAATCTCCCGTAATGATAAAGAATTCGCTGAGTTTTCTCTCTTGATTTCCATGGTATACCGGTAATAATCCAATATCTCCAATGGATTTTCCTGCAAACACATCGGGTGAAATACAATCTGCTTCTAAATAGAATTCTGGAGGATTTTGAAGAGTAAGCGTAATTGGCATTTTGAATTTCTCCTTAATTAGTTCATACGTTCTCCTTCTCGCATACGGGAAGTCTTTAACCGTTCTATGGTTTTATCCCATAAGATGGCCTGATAATCGCCTTTGAAGTTAACTTTGGTAATGTTCAGATGAATTGCATCATCGACGGGGCAACTATTTGTGCATACACCGCATAAAATACATTTATCCTCATCAACAAGGATTTTTCTGCCCTTTTCCCATGGTTGATTTGATTTTTCAACGGAAAGTGCACCTGTTGGACACACATCAATGCATGTATTGCACCCACCAGGGCAATTCTCTGTCGTGATCTCCAATTTACCTTCTAAATAAGATCGAGCTTTCGGAATAGTATCCTTACATTTCTTCAGTTGAATGACTAATTCAGGTACTGCTTTTTTTTTAACTAATTCTAAATTTTCCAGTGCTATCTTTTCACCATTTTTCATTAAAGAAATCGCTGTCCACGGGCACATGTAGGAACATAATCCGCAATACGAACAGGTTTCGGGAGACACCACCGTTGATACAGACTTATCAAAAGTTTTCTTAAGAGTACCTCCGATAGGTCCTCGCTCCAATGCATTGGTTGGACAGATTTTAACGCAAGTCCCACATCCTTGGCATCTACTTTCATCGATCTGAAGTCCAATTGTCTCATTTAGATACTTAACGGTGACTATGGACAAATTTTGATCGCGTGATCGCGTTATTTTGGGAAACATTTTATTTACTCTACCATTTGAATCGTAATTGCCTTTTTATGGCATGTATTAACGCAAACTCCACACCCATCGCAGACTTCGGCACCCTCATGGGCCTTGCCGTCCTGCACATAAATAGCAGCCGTGTTCTCACTTAGTAGGTTCTTCTTTAATAATAAAGCATTAATTGGACAACTTTTCTGGCAATTTCCGCAGCCATCACATAATACTTGGTTAATTAGGAGTCTGTAAGTCTTCATTTCCTTGTATACCACTTAAATTATTTCTTGAAATATTTATTGAAAGGACCAGGTCCAATTTTCTTGATCTCTTCAGAATATTCTTTAATCAATTCCGTTAGTTCTGCACCTTCACTTGCTGAGATGAACTCAAATCGGACACGCTTGGGGTTAATTCCGAATTGTTCAATCATCCTAAAGAGAAGAGGCATCCTACGGGCGGTTTTATAATTACCCTCAACATAGTGGCAATCTCCGAGATGACACCCACATATCAGCACGGCGTCTGCCCCTTCTTTAAGTGCTTCTAATATCCAATGGGCTTCGACTCTCCCACTGCACATCACGCGCATTATGCGGAGATCAGCAGGGCGTTGCATTCGGCTTGTTCCCGCTTGGTCAGCACCGGCGAAACTACACCAATTGCAGAATATTCCGAAAATAAATGGTTTCCATTCCTTTGGTGGTTCAAGTTCATGTTTGGTTTCTGTTTTCTTTTCAGCTTTAGCCATTTCAATATACCCCTCCTTCTTTCAGAACGGATCGGATGATTACATCTAGTTGTTCTTCCTTGAAATGATTCTGGGCAATTGCTCCAAACGGGCAGGCAGCTACACATGTTCCGCAACCCTTACATTTAGCAGGGTTTATAACCGAGATCCCGCTTATTTTATCAAACGTTATCGCTCCAAACGGGCACATCGAGTTGCATGCTTTACATCCGGTGCATATTGCTTCATCAATTACTGCAAAATATGGTTCAATTTCGACCTCTCCCTTAGCCATTAATGCCGCTGCCGAGGAAGCAGCTCCTTTCGCTTGAGCAACTGCATCGGGAATATCCTTGGGACCTTGAGACACACCAGCTATAAAAATCCCATCGGTTAATGTATCAACTGGTCGCAGCTTTGGATGTGCTTCCATAAAAAATCCATCCTCGGTTTTTTGAATACTGAGTAAGGAAGCAATTTTATCCGAGTCATCACGTGCTTCTATTCCAACGGATAACACGACCATATCTACCTTAATTTCGACTGGTACTTGGAGTAATGTGTCTTCTCCACGGAGCCAAATACCTTTATCCTTGGGATCTTCATAGACTTCAGAAAGACGCCCTCGAATAAACATAATTCCGTATTCACGACTAGCTATTTCGTAAAATTCTTCATAACCTTTACCGAATGCACGGATATCCATATAAAAGATGTAAATTTTAGCGTCTGGATGTTTTTCCATATATTGCCGTGCTTGTTTCATAGCATACATACAACATACACGAGAGCAATATTTGTGTCCTCTTCCAGGGTGAAAATCACGTGATCCCACACATTGGATAAACGCGATACTATGGGGGGCGGTGAGATCGGAAGGTCTCACAGGTTTTCCCAAGGTTGGACCATATGATGAAAGAAGTCGCTCCATCTGCATGGAAGTAATTACATTATCATATTTTTCATATCCATATTCCTTCAGTGCAGTGGGATCGAACGGATCAAATCCGGTAGCGACGATTATGGTACCTATATCCAGTTTCACGAATTTGTCTTTATCGTCATAGCGAATGGCATCGGGTTCACATACAGACGGATCCGCACAAATCCCACATTTTATGCAATGATCCATATCTATCGTGTAATAACCCGGTACGGCTTGCGGAAATGGTAAATACGCCGCCTTGCGCAAAGATAAACCCAAATCGAACTCATTGGGTACGGTTACAGGACATTCTTCTGCACAATTTCCGCAACCTGTACATTTTTCTGTATCAACATATCGAGCTTTTTGGCGTACGGTAACCTTGAAATTGCCAACATATCCCTCGACATTATCTACTTCGGAGTATGCCATTAACGTTATATTTTCATGCTGATTGACATCAACCATTTTTGGGGTTAGAATACAAGCGCTACAGTCCATAGTAGGAAAGGTTTTATCCAATTGAGCCATATGACCACCAATTGTGGCAGTCTTCTCGACAAGATAAACATGAAAATTTTGTTCAGCCAGATCCAACGCTGCATTAATTCCCGCTATTCCTCCTCCGATAACCAGTGCGTTAGGAGTAACTTTGACTTTTTGGGGTTGGAGGGATTCTAACTTGGAAACTTTCGCCACTTGCATACGGATGTGGTCTTTAGCGATACGTGAGGCTCCTTCTTTATCCTTCATGGATATCCAAGAGGAGTGTTCACGGATGTTAGCTTGACTGAATAGGAATTTATTCATACCGGCACTTTCAATTGCACGGCGAAATGTAGGTTCATGCATACGAGGCGAACATGCTGCAACAACTACTCGATTAACTAGACCTTCCTTTATATCGTCTTTTATCATAGATTGGCCAGTATCTGAACACATAAACTTGTACTGACGGACCAAATTTACATTTGGCAGAGTTTTCGTAAACTCTTCGAGTTCATCCATATCAATTACCCCTGCGATATTTACACCGCAGTGGCATAGATATACGCCGATTTTAAGATCCTCTTCCATTATTTGATACCTTTTTGATGCTTATAATTATTATTGCTTAAGATTCGGTTTTCACCGATTGTTTTTGTAATTGTTTATAATCATATCCCAATTCCTTGAAAATTCGCGATAGAATTGGTTCTTGGTCCACAAATGGGGGTACTCCTTTAAGATTGTGATGTTTTACTAAACCTAAATCATTCGGATGCATTCCCATTGCAAGCCCCAGTAATTGGGTATAATAGAATACCGGAATTGCAAAAGGTGCGGAAATTTCATCCTTGAATATGCTGTTGACCTCAATTTGTCCAAGATCCAATTGTAACATACAGAAGGGACACATCACCACGATGCATTCAGCTCCTGCCTCTCTCATCATTTCTAATTTATGCCGCGTGAAATCTAATGATACTTCTTTAATAGCGGATCGCACTCCTCCACCCGCTCCACAGCACATATGTTTATCTTTATAGTCTGTGCTTTCACATCCGATTACCTCCACTAATTCATCAAAAAACCTTGGATCTTCCGTTTCTCCCCCCCACGGTCGTATCGCACTGGGTTTTGTTAAATGGCATCCATAGTGGACTGCACATTTCAATCCACCTAACAAACGGGTTACTGAATCGCGGATTTTATCCATTCCAAGATCCATGTATAATACTTCTGCGAGGTGTTTGACTTTTATTGAACCTTTGAATTTTTTATCAATTTTTACAAGATGGTTGTTGACAAAAGTGCGCTTTTTCTCGTCAGTTTTGAGTTGATGATCTACGTCAATGAGAGTTCCGTAACACCCATTGCACATTGTTACAAGATCTGCATTATTCTCTTCAGCGATTGCGATATTTCGAGCTCCGATAGCTAACCATGTGGGAATATCAAACGATCGAAATACTCCGGGAGCTGGGCAACAGCTAGCTCCTTGCATATCTTTTAAACGAACGCCGAGTTCATTCAGTACATTGCGAGTTGCCTGCTCTACGAAGGGATAGCGATTTGGAATGACGCAGCCGAGGTAAAACGAATATTCTGGGGGTGTTATTTCTTCGTGACTCAAATTTTTGTGCACCTATTTCTTGATTTTTGATTTTCGACCTTTACGTGTCGCCTTTTCTTCCTTTTTTTCCGGTTTTTCATCCTTTTTACTGTTAGTATTTACAGGAGGTTTGTATTCCACCAGTTTATCGAACCCCAATGACTTCACTAGGGTTTGTACCTCTTTTACGGCGGAAGGATATTTATGTACGGTCGGGGGAACAGGATCTAAATCATAACTCTCCCTTAAGTCATTCCATTTTTTATCATTAATTGGAACACCGTGTCCAGTATCAATTAAAAGATGAGTCAGTGATTTATGAGGAGCTAAAATTCTACCCTTTTGGGTCGCGAGATTTCTTAATTTAATGATGATATCTGTTACTGGTACCTGTCTTGGGCAACGTTCGAAACAAGTGTAGCAAGTGGAACATAACCATATATCAGGGTCATCTAACACCTGATCCAACCCTAGAAGTGCTTTTCTTATGACTGCACGGGTTCTTAATGCCGTTCTCCGACCGCTTGGACAACTCCCTGTACAAGTTCCACATTGATAACAAGCTCGGATTAATTCAAGATCGTCTTTCACAATTTCCTCGGATATTTTCGCCGATATCTTATCAATTCGATTTCTCTTTATGTATTCCATCTTTCTAGTCACAGATTCGTATTCGTGTTAGGATAACATTTCTCTCTTATTATTATTTTATGAATTCTATACTCGTAATTTCGTAAGATTTTGAACTATTAGCTTGACTATACTCCTTTATGAACAATGGGATTCTCACAATAGACTTCTTGGACAGCATAGTTTCCATAATTAATGGAATATCTTGAATCCCAAACCGCCCGGACATCATCAATTACCGATTCTAACATATCTTTCTTGATTTTACCTGTTACATCACTATATATAGTATTTCCGAGGAAGACTTTCACAATCTCACCGTTTTTCACAACTATCTCCCCCGATTTAATCGTGAATGCCGCATCAGAAAATGCTTTTTCGATTGTTTTTCCATCTTTTTCATTAGGATCAAGTCGATAGACGGCTACATCACCATCAGCCCCAATTCCGAGATGCCCCTTTTCTTTCAAACCTAAACATTGTGCAGTTCCCGCTCGGGTGATCCATGCAATTTCTTCGATTGTGTATTCCCGTTCCAAATCCACAAGCCCACTTTTAGAAGATGCCATTTCATTGATTTCCCCCAATCTTTTGTTTCGTGTTTTTTTACTCATCAGCCAACTGATTATCGTAGGGTAATAGATAAATGGGCCCCCATTGGGGTGATCTGTAGTGAGAAATACTTGTTTTGGGTTCTTAATGCCCAACATAATCTCTAAGCCGATAGCCCATTGAATGGAATTCACTCCATTTTTGGGATTAAAAATGTATGGAGTTAAACCTGAACCACATTCTCCCTCCACTTGTCCATTTACCCATTTTATGCCAGGTTTGTTTCCCCATGGAGAAACTCCCCCAATATGGTGTAATGCATATTCCCATGGACCATCCGCCGTCATTGTGGTCGTGTTAGTGAATATCACCTGTCCAGCATCAATGGTAATATGGTTATGCTTATTCAAATAGTCGCAAATATCCGCTGCTCCCGATCCAAAATCTTTCCAATCCGTTCCTGAGTATGCATTGAATTGTGCGTGGGTCATATGCATTACAGAATCATGATTTTTTCCCGGTTTGACTCCTTTCATGAGATCGTAGGTATCGAGTGTCATCTGGTAATTCCCGGGATGCCCTAAATTGTTCCCATGTACGTGAATTGTGTGCGGTAATCCCAGTTCCTCATTTACTTTTGCAAGATTTTCCAGAATTTGGCGGGGAGTTACCTCGAAATATAATACTTTTTCATCTAAACTCTCACAATTCTTACCCCACGCCCACGACTCCACCCCCCCTGGATTCACGATCTTAACAGCGTATCCCTTGGTAGCGTTTAGCAACCAAGCTACATAGGCTTTTAGCTTATCAAAATCTCCGTTTTTAATATATTCCATCACAAACCAGTTATTTCCAAAAAGAGGAAAAGCTAATTTGTCAATGATGGGACAATCGCTAAATTCTTCATGCGTATGTCTGGCTTTGAGTGGTGGCATTGCGGGTTCCGTAACTGTGGTATATCCCATCTTTGCATATCGATAACCTGTTACAAAAGTTGAGGGAACTGAATATCCACTACCCGAGCGTGTAATTGAGGTTTTTTTTACTGGATCACCTATATGATCTTCGGGACGGAATAGTCTTCCAAGGTTTACTTTCGCTCCAGAAATGTGTGAGTGAATATCAACCCCCCCAGAGAGCACAATACATCCCTTAGCATCGATTAAATCTGCGTCTGTATCCTTGAATTCTTCACATATTTTCCCATCAGTAATGAAAATATCTTTTTTCTCGCCAAGTATCTTGTTAATGGGATCGTACACCAGACCATTTTTTATAATAAGTTTCTGTGCCATGAACTTCACAAATGAAAGGAACCTTTTCCAACTAACCGATGAATCGAGTAAGATGAAGGTTATATAGTTGTCAATCAGACCCGGGAATATAAAATTTGATTTTATTTCATTCCGAAAAATTGAGAAAAGTGTGTAATTAAATCCCTCTTAAAATGTAGATAAATATTAAATACGAAATATCCCCGATGAGATGCATGAACAAAAAATGGAATCTTAGTTTTTGTGGATTAAATTGTGTTGCATGTGAGATCTATTTAGCTTCTCATGGTGATGTTGAATTACATGATGAATTAGTTAAGTGGTTTCAAGAGAATGTTGATTCAAGCATTACTAGCATAAGTTGCGAACAATGCCGTGGTGAACAAAATAAATGTTGGACTCCCGATTGCTTCTTCCGGAATTGTGCTACACAAAGAGGACATACCTATTGTTTTGAGTGTGAAGATTTTGTTTGCACCAATCTTGATGCGTTTGCAAAAACTGCTCCTCATCATTCTCGAACGATTAAAAATATGAGGAAAATGAAGGAAATGGGAGTCAAAGAGTGGATTGCCTCCCAAAATGAAGTGAAATTTTGCCCTTAGATACACATAGTCAAGCTATAAAAGTACCAAGAAAGAACAAATATTAGTGGTAAATCTTGTAGGAGGTTCCTTAGTATAACTGATAATCCAATATCTACTTCAAATACTTCCCAAAATACGCGATATCATGCAAAAGCATCAAACTTGGGTAGATTATTTCAAATTTTAACGGACGTATTCGGACAAGAGAATTTGGGTGGGCTAAAAAAAATTGAGGGTCAGGAAGTATTACTCCTATTTCCTAAAATGAGTAATGCTAGCGTTATCATTAAAATCATTAATTGTCGTATTATTCCTATTGAATATAATACTCATACACCCCACCAGACAGTAATCGAATTTTGGGTGGAAGTTGATGAAATCGTACCCCTTCTTAACGACATCATTAGGTCACCTGCGAATCTACGTGGTATTATTAAGATTGTCGGAAAATATGTTATTACAAGAAAACTTAAACCCAAAGGTTCTCTTCGAATTATTCTACCCATCTTAAAAGCTCTCATGACCGGTAACCATAATATGTACAAGATGGAGAAGATGACTTCATGAGTGCTACAAACTTCTTGGATTTTTCATCATTATTAAGAAATGCCCATCTAACGGAATGGATCCAAAATCATAAAAAAGTCATAGGATTTTATTGTTCTTCCATTCCCGAAGAGATAATTCATGCAGCGGGAATGCTTCCTTATCGAATTCGAGCCACAAACAATCTTAATTATAATTTAGCAGATAGTCTGTTAAGTCAATTTAATTGTTCATACGTTAAATCTACTCTTAACTTGATCATGGAGGATAAATATAATTTCTTGAACGGGATTGTGATAGCAAATACTTGTGATCATGTTCGAAGAATGTATGATATCTATAAACATAAACTCAATAAAAACTCTCAGAATCCGATCGCGCTATTTTTTTTATCCTTACCGCATTTATTTGACGAAAATGGATGGCTGTGGGTTCGAGAAGAACTAAAACTTTTCCAAGAACAACTTTCCAGAAACCTCAATATAGAAATTGATGAAAGAAAGATACAAGAAACCAATCACCTCTACAAACGAAATCAAGAGCTAATTAGAAAAATTATGGAATTTCGGATATTGCCTGAACCCAAATTGAATGGCGTAGATTTCCTGAAAATCAGTATAGCAAACAGTTCCGTTAGAAAGGAGTATGCAAATGAAAAGTTGGAGCAGTTAATTATGTATTATCAACAAGATGAAGGACCCAAAATAGAAAATGTTCGAGCGCGTCTGATGCTACTCGGTTCTTCCATAGATAACCCTGCATTTATACAAATACTGGAACATCATGGTGCGATTGTAGTTTCTGATCTTTTATGTACTTCGGAAAGATGGGGGCTGAAAGATCCACTTTGGCACTATGATAACTGGAACAGTGAGGATCCATATTATCCCATTATTCAACGAATCTATGGAGACTGTTTTTGTCCCCGGATCATGAATGGGCACTCCTTGAGAATGAACTTGATTAAACAGAGAATTAAAGAAGCTAAAATAGATGGAATTATTTTGCAAAGATTAGAATTCTGTGATCTCCATGGATGTGAAAATATGTTGATCCAACAGGAAATGGAAGAAATAAATGGTACTCCCATATTATCAATTGATCGAGAATACCTTTTAGGGGATACAGGACGTCTTAGAACGAGAGTTGAAGCATTTTTGGAGAGGTTAGAGAGATCTTGAAAGCCAATGTGAAACCAGTGGAAATGCTGTATGAAGCAAGTCAGACAACTTTAGGGCTGATTGAAGGCGCGGTGCCTAAACATGAAATGCAAATTCTTAAATCATTTTTCAGATGCATGGAAAGTAATTTACGGATTAAATTGGAACAGATCGCTGAAGGAAAACCGATAATTGGACATCATTTCGCGTTTCCTTCAGAAGTTTTTTCATGTTTTGATGCTGTTCCTATATGTGTAGAAGCAATTTCCTACCTTTTCTCTGCATTGTTTACAACTGGATCGGAAAAATATTATGATCTCGCTAACTCTTGGGGGCATCCATATCATAGTTGTACATCACAGAAGGGAATGATAGGTATGGCTTTAGAGCACAATTTCATAGATTTTGATGTTATTGCAATCCCCAGTGCTCCATGCGACAATACTATTGCAAGCTACCAGTTTTTTTCAGAACACCTGAACATACCTACCATCGTTGCTGACATGCCGTATTATCATAATTCTAGGGGATATGAATATTATAGCAATGAATTAGAATCCATGATCCAAGAATTAAGTACCATTCTGAATCAAGAACCTAATTACGAGAGATTACGTCAATCTATTATATATAGTAATCATGCGGTGGAAAACCTCGCGGAAATAAATAATTTACGACGCTCGATTCCTTGCCCAGTGGAAAGTGTCTTCAATCCAATCGGAAGTGCGGTTCAAAACTTTTTTTCAGGACAAGTTGAGAAGGAAATTTTTTATAACGAGGTGCTAGAGATTGCACGTGAACGAGTACGAACTAAAAAGGCTTGGAGGGAAACTGATGAAAGGGTAAGGAGTTTCTGGCCATATATGTCGGTTTTCTTTGATATAACTTTCTGTGAATGGCTGGATCGTAAGCTAGGAATGCCAATCGTTACTGATATATTCAATTACTTCTTTTTTGGTCCAATCAAGAATATTGAATCTTTAGATACTAAAGGAATGATTGATGGGTTAGCCTATCAGAGTATGGAATATCCAATGGTTAGACAATCCGAATCCTTTGCATCAGTATTTTTTGAGGATGCTGTGAACTTAGCTCACCAATTCAGTGCAGATTGTGCGATATTTACAGCTCATATAGGATGTAAACAATCTGCATCGATGATTCAACTCATGAGAGAAATATTAAAAGAAGAAGTCGGAATTCCGATGTTAACAATTGAAATGGACATCGGGGATAAACGTATGACCAGTTTAGAGACCATTAAGAAGAAAGTATTGGAATTCACTCAAACTCTACTATAAGAAGAATAGGACGAAAACCGATGATATGCGGAATTGATGTTGGCAGTATTTTGATAAAAGCGATAGTTCTAGACGAAAAAAATAGCAATGATATTGTCTTACAAGAAATTGGAAAATCAATCGGGAATCCCGAAGAATCTGTTACAACCTTGATCAATAATATTCGAAAGAAGCTGAGATTAAAAAAACGGGATCTACAAATCGCATTTACCGGTAGGAACTGTGAAAACCTCACAATGAATCCCAAAATAGCGGAGTTGAATTGTTTAGCAGAAGGAATTCATACGTCTTCAGATCATAATCGAATCATTGTGGATATCGGGGGATTTACAAACAAGATTATTAAAATCGATGAAACCGGGCGAATCATGGATTATCTGATGAATAATATCTGCAGTTCTGGGTCAGGTGTGTTTATTTCTTTAATCTGTAAATCTCTTGGCATCGATATTATGGAGATAGATACCTATGCATTCAAATCTGAACATCCCCATCCTATCAGTAGTCAATGTTCTATTTTTGCCGAGACAGAAGTAATCTATCTCATGAATGAAGGAAAACAAATTGAGGATATTGTAGCAGGTGCGTGTAAATCAATAACTGGGAGACTGATACCTTTAATTCTTAAAATTGGAAGGGAAATTAATCAAGTTCTTATGTTAACAGGAGGATTAGCAAAGTCTGAATTCATTAAACAAGACTTAATGGAGCAGTTGCATATAGAAGTGAAGAACCCCTCCATCGATCCCATATTTACTTGTGCGTATGGATGTGCCCGTTCATTACAAAATACCAGCAAGGAGGAAATTTAATAACATGTTATATGCCGGGATCGACATCGGAAGTTTAACCGGAAAAGCGGTTATAATGAAGGATGATGACCTAATTTCAAGTTCTATCATTCAAGTAAAGAGAAATCCCGTCTTGACCTCAGAACTGGTATATACAGATGCTTTATCAAAAACTGGATTCACACCCGATGAAATTGATTATTGCGTGGGGACAGGTTATGGACGGGAACGGATTCCTTATATCAACAAATCATTAAGTGAAATCAGTTGCCATGGAAGGGGAGCCTTCTTCCTAAATAATGCAATCCGTTCAATTATTGATGTGGGAGGCCAGGACTGTAAAGTTATTTCTATTGATGAATATGGCGAGTTAGTAGACTTTCGAATGAATGAGAAATGTGCCGCAGGAACGGGTCGATATTTAGAAATCATGGCAGACTTATTAGGTCTCGCATTGCCAGAGTTGGGCGCCATCTCCTTAAAGTCCAAAACTCCAATCTCCTTATCGAGTGAATGCAGTATTTATGCACAATCAGAGGTTTTGAATTATATATCTCGAAAAATAAAAAAAGCAGACATTGCAGCGGGAATTAACCATGCAATGGCGCAGCGTGTCCATAAAATGACAGAAAAAATTAACTTGCAACCTAAATTCACCATCACTGGAGGTGTAGCTAAAAATGTGGGAGTTGTGAAAGCGTTAGAAAGACTAATGAAAGTAGAATTTCAATCATTAAGTATAGATTCCCAATTAATTGGTGCATTGGGTGCTGCAATCTTTGCAAAATCTTATTGGTGATCATTATTTTATATATCCATTCTCCCGATACCAATCAACTGCTTTCTCAATAGTATGTTTTATCGGAGTTTGGGGCAACCCTAATTCATCTATTGCTTTCGAACAATCAAAATGTTCTCCCATTTTTCCCAAACGTACTTGAGATACTGATACCGTAGGAGGTTTTTTTGTTATTCGGGATCCTAATTGGAATAAATACCCTAAGAAAATTGCAAGTCTATATGGAATTTTCAGTTTTGGAGGTTTTACTCCCGTAATTTCTGCGATTAGGTTAAAAAATTCACCAACATATATATTATTATTTCCAAAGAGATATCTCTCTCCACTTCGTCCTTTCTTCGCTGCTAAGATGTGTCCTCGCGCAACATCTTCTACGTCTATGACATTAATCGCTCCTTCAATATATCCTGGCATATCACCGTTCGCAATGTCAACAATTAAGGCTCCTGATGGAGTAGGTTTACTATCCCCTACTCCAATTACTAACGTTGGATTCACAATGACCATAGGAAGTCCTTTTTCACAAATTTTCTTTGCTTCAATCTCTGCTAAATATTTAGAAATCGCATAATGATCCTTTGCCTTCCAACCGTTAAATTCGGCTTCCTCCGTGACATAGTTCCCAGCTCCATGAGAACCAATAGTATTTGATGTACTTGTATAGACTACTTTTTCAAATCCTTGAGATAAAGCTTCTTCGAGAAGAGTTTTGGTTCCTTCCACATTAATATCGTAAAACAATTGGGTATTTGGTGACCAATGCGCAAAATATGCAGCAACATGATATAGTGTATCGCATCCTTTCAACGCGTTTTTTACCGATTCTCTATTCCGAATATCACAATAAACTTTTTCTACATCCAAATCATTAATATTACGCGTATCACTATTCTTTCTAAGAGTAATTCGTATCTCTTCGCCATCCTTTATCAATTCTCTTACAACATTGGAACCAATGAAACCAGTTGCACCAGTAACTAGAGTTTTCAATTTAATCACATTATAGAGAAGGCTCTACAGAAATAAATCTTCAAAATTTCAGACTTAAAACTCCATACCCTATTGAGGACATGAATTCGGAGTTAAAAGATAAATAATGATGATTGGGATATTCCTAGGAATTTAAATAAACCTTTAACCAAATCAAATTTTAGAATGGTTGATGAAGAGGATGAAAAAGGATCAGTACACTTTAGCGTACATCAATTTGAATGCTGTAATCAAAAGTATTGTACATTTGTATGAATTAGATAAAGAAATCAAGGATTTAGTGGGAGACAGAAATATTGCTATTCAATTTATAGTTAGAAAGGGTCCCTCTGCTTTACTTAAGTTTGAAAATGGAAAGTGCACCTTCCTAGAGGGACGGCATAAAAATGATGTGTTATTATTTTTCGTTTCACCAATTCATTTCAATAACATGATTAATGGAAAATCTAACCCAATTCCTCTAAAAGGTTTCATAAAATTAGGGTTCTTGACAAAAGAGTTTAATACAATTACGAAGAAACTCGAATATTATCTTAGACCGACTAGAGATCTGTTAGAAAATGAGAATTATGCTAAAATAAATACGATTCTAGCATTCTATACTGCTTTTAATGCCTTATGTCAGGTTGCTAATACCGATGAGGTTGGAAAATACACTGCTAAACGGTTAAGCGATGGAAATGCATTAGCTACGATAGGTACCTCTGAAAAAGTCTATATTGAAGTTAAAAAGCATACATTAAAAACGTATATTGGAGAACCAGAGAAAGTCCATGCAAGGATGGAATTTGTTGATTATGAAACCGCAAGTGGTATGTTAAACGATACAGTAGACGCTTATAGCTGTATAGGAAGTAAGAGGTTAAAACTGTCAGGATATATTCCACTGCTTGAAGATTTGAATGCATTGTTGTATCAAACATCGATGTACTTGAAGGAGGATACATAAAAATGAAAACTAATGAATATAATGAATCAATGAAACTATTCAAAAGAGCATTAAAAGTCATTCCAACTGGAGTTCCAAGTCATTTGGGACCAGTTAATGGGTGTTTTATACCGATTGATGCTTTTCCACTATTCTCCGGGAAAGCAGAGGGATCTTACTTCTGGGATGTTGATGGCAACAAATTTATTGATTATATGTGTGCTTATGGACCAAACATCTTGGGATATAATGATCCGGATGTTGAAAATACCGCTAAAGAACAAATGCTGCTTGGCAACTGCGTTACTTTACCTTCAATAAAAAGCATCGAAATGGCTGAGTTGTTAGTAAATACCGTTGAAATGGCAGATTGGGCATTTTTTGCAAAGAATGGAGGAGATGTTACCAATTTTTCATTGATGATTGCTAAAGCCAAAACAGGTAGAACGAAGACACTTTTAATCAAAGGCGGATACCATGGAATCGCACCATGGACACAAAAACTAGGAATGCCGGGTGTCATTTATGACGATATAAAAAATAATATTTATGTGGATTGGAACGATTATGAGCAAGTAGAACGTGCTATTGAAAAAAATAAAGATGAGATTGCATGTTTTCTGGCAACTCCCTATCATCATCCGACATTCGAAGATAATCAAATGCCTAAGGATAAGTACTGGCAAAAAATTAGAAAGTTATGCACGGATAATGGTATAATTCTCGCTATTGATGACATCAGATGCGGATTTAGACTAGATTTGAAAGGAAGTGACCATTATTTCGGCTTTAAAGCTGATCTCTTATGTCTTTCAAAAACGCTTGGAAATGGTTGGAATCTCTCTGCAATTTTGGGAACCGATGAAATGAAATTAGCCGCTTCAAATGTTTTCTACACCGGAACTTACTGGTTAAGTTCAATACCATTTGCAGCCGGAATTGCCACAATAAATAAGTTAAAACAGATTAACGCGACTGAGTTGATGAAAAAACTTGGTGAGAAGCTGACAAATGGATTGAATAAGGTTGCAAAGGATAATGGATTTAATTTAAAGGTAACAGGGCATCCCTCAATGTGGTTTATGAGAATAGCAGATGATGATACTTTGAATTTACATCAAGAATGGATTGCTGAATGCGTAAAACGAGGTGTTTTCTTTACTAGCCACCATAATCAATTCATTAACTGTTCCTTAACTGAAGCTGATATAGAAGTAACTTTGAAGGTCGCAGATGAAGCCTTTAAAGTAGTGAGGAAAAATCATTCTTAGATTAGATTCTCGTTACATGGGATTTCGCTTAAAATTGAACATGTTCTGATTACAAACTAAATGGAAGTTTATAGTCCCTTTTTTTACCAATCCCATAACCAATGAAACCACCGACAATGAACAATCCTATTATTGTGCTCTAAAGGATCCACGGTCCTGCAGGTTTGAAATTCAATAATAATACCCCAAGACCAGTGATTCCACATATTAATGCAAACACAAAAAACAATCCAAACCCGATAGCGAAGGTTCCAAAAGCGATGTATACGACTTTATTTACTATTTTAGAAGGTTTTACTCTGATATAATAGGCAACAAGCAATACTAAAAATAACATAATTTCGGAAAGAATGAATATAATTTTGTTATCCGCAAAAAAATAAAAGGTGATACCCGAACCAATCATCGAAATAAAAATTACTATCCAAAACGGTTTCCACCATTTTAGTTTTGGTGGTTTTTCATCATGTGTGTGTAATATTTGTGCTGTGATTGTCACTCATTTTTATTAATTATAACAATGTTCAATATTGTATTAAGTAAAATGGTTCTTCATTGCAAAACCAATGATGTATGATCCTTTTTTATTTTAAAGACCAACAAAATTTAGTTGGTTTCTAATAAATTCTGAGCGATCCTTTTGATTGCTTTAACAGCTACACTACTATCGTCAAGTATATCAAGTGATTCTCCCATTTGTTCAATTTTTATTAATTTCTCATCAAAAGGAACCACTCCAATGATTGGAATCCCGACTTGTTCGATTTTGTCTTTGAACTTCGCATCAAAATCTCCCATTTTTTTATTTACAATCAATCCAATCTTCTTAAAACCGATAAAATTGTTTGCTGATTTGGCAATGAACTCAGCAGTTTCTACACTACGAAGAGAATAATCCGTTATAATGATTATATAATCTACTTCACCCAAAACCTGGCGGTGAATCTGTTCCAATCCGGCTTCTGCATCAATTAAAATCAAATCATAGTCTTGAATCACGGTAGAAATCACATTGCGCAATAACGAATTTGTTGCACAAAAACAACCTTTAGAATCCGGTTGTCCCATCACTAGTAGTGAATATTTATCTGTATCCATAATAGATTGCTCAATAATTATATCAATTTTTTCTGCCAGTTTTTGGTTTTCGTCCTCTTTTCCTCGTAATGCTACTTGAATAATTTGCTTTCGTACTGATTCCATCGAACGATTTGATTTTTGATTTAAAAGATGGGTCAGATGACTCATTGTAGGATCTGCATCGATTAATAGGGGGTAATATCCTAAATCTATCATATTTTGAGCGAAAAGATATGTAAAAATTGTCTTGCCTGTCCCCCCCTTTCCAGTAACTGCCACTACTCTGATATCACTTTTCATTCATCCGCTCTCCGTATTTTATTCCTTTTTGCAATCATGTCCCGTATTTGATCACATATTGCTCGGTTATCACAAATATTGCACTCCGCTTCAAGATCACAATCAGGACGAAGTTTCTGAATTTCCTTTATTTTTTGCTGAAACTGCTTTATCGATTCCACCCTAGATATATCATGTAGCTTTTTGAAATATGCAAGTAGTATATCAACATCCACAGCCATTAGTATTTCGATAGCTGTAATTCTACTTTGAAATTCCATTTTAACCAAATGAATCAAAGTTGAACCGATATGGAACAAACTTAATCCGGATTCTACTAAATCACTACTTATTTGATACCAAGAAAGGCGGCCAATGCGTTTTTCAAAAAACCCTTCAACTGAATGAGATAGAACGGAAATTCTTTGTATTTTTTGTATATCGGAGTTAGAGATAGTATTTCCTCCCATCAACATAAGAAATCCAAAATCACATCTCCTAAGGGGTATATCGGATATATCTTGACCAATTACTGTAATTCTCAAGTTATGAATACCAGATGGATCCTCAAGACTAAGAAATGTTTTGATTATTGGACGCTCTCGGGATCCAAGTTCCATCCCTACATTCTCTTCTAATAATACCCCGTCCCAAATTCGTTTACCTATTTTTAAAATATTTGGTTTGTTGTTTCTATCCTCGCAGTTCCAAACATAATAATTCGGACTCTGCAATTTCTGCTTTTCAATCATAGTACGAATCTCTTGCAGATTTACCATATGGCAAGCAACTCACAATAGACATTTATCTAAAATCTCAATCAAATCCAGTACTTGCATATTAGATTTATGTAATTTATTAGCATCCTCTAAATTTGTTTTACAGAAGGGACATGTGGAAACGATGGTTGTCACTCCCGTTTCTCTTGCTTCTTCAATCCTCTCAAAAGCTACTTCTGTAGCCCAATCAGGATACCCTATCTTTACTCCTCCACCGCTTCCACAGCACCATGCAAACTCTCGATTTCGTTTCATTTCAATTAAGTCTAGATTAGAAATTTTAGCAATTAGTTCACGAGGGGCTTCGTAAATCCCCATATGTCTTCCCAAATGACAGGGGTCATGATAAGTAATCCAATGAACATTATTTTCCTTTTTTGGAATGGGATGTTCTTTAAAATATTCATTTAGAAATTCAGATGTATGCAGAATCTTGATTTCTGGTGGAAAACCGAATCCATACTTGGGAAAATCTTTGAAAAGTGTGCGATAACACCCGGCACATGATGTTAATATCATAGTCGCGCCCGTTCGCCTAATTTCATCAACATTATGCTGCATAAGATTGGAAATTTTCTTTATTTGGCCTGTTCGAATTAAAGGTGATCCACAACAGTACTCATTAACGATTGTAAAATCAATTCCCAATTTTTTCAAAACTGACAATGTAGCATCACGAATTGTTTGTTGCCGATAAGTAGAGGTGCAACCGATAAAATATACAATATTGGCTTTATCCGGTAGGATGTATTTTCGTTTTATTAACTCCATATCAAAATGAGGTTCATTATATGGATTATGAGTGGTTTGTACACGTTCAAATATCTTCGACGGTCTTTCCGGAGCTCCAATAGAATCCACGATGAGTTCTCTTAGACTTTCAATAATATTTACGATAGTGTCTTGATGGGGTGCTTGGCAACTCACTTCACAAGCTCCGCAGGTGGGACACGCAAAAACTGCATCATACAATTCGTTCGTTATTGGAATATCACCATTCAGTATTCCTCGGGCAATTTTTATACGACCTGATGCCCAAAAAGACTCAAATAAGAATTTTTCTCCTGAAGGACAAGATCTAAAAAATTCATCTTTTGCATATTTACAAGTATTACAGCGAATACATCTATCCAAAGTGGAGGGTAGAGCAAAATTTGCATTACTAGAAAGATGTTCGATTAGTTTTTCATTCATATTCCCCATCTCCCTGGATTAAATATGTTATTGGGATCCATGAATTTCTTTACATCAGTAAAAAATTTCACCCAATTCGGATCAATAATTTTCTCTTTTAGATATTCCGTGATCCAAATGGGAGTCTTATAAGGAATTATCCCATAGTGAAGTCCCATTTCTAACAATTCTTTACATATTTCATGAACTTTCTTTTCTTCAGCATGTTTTTTGAAGCGAATAATGGGACGCCAGATGGCATAATGACTTCCTTTCATACTTTTCATATAAATGAAAGCGGGTACTTGGTATTTCTTGAAAATCTTTTCCCCCTCTTCCATTAGTGGTTTGAGCTTGTTTATCGGAGCATAGGAGCCTATCCAAGTTAAACCAGAATACTCTACAAGTGGGATTACAACATTTGGCAAATCTGCGAAGCATCTAACTCCTTCACCCAAAATTGCTGAAAGATAATTAAAATCTGTAAGAATGATTTTTCGTTTCACTCGGTTATTGATAATTTTTAGAGCCTCATTGAGTAATTCCATCTTTATTTTGAAATGCTTTTGAGAATGTGCTGAAATTGGGATAAGAATTGCATAATCGGGTTCAAAATCAAATTTCTTAGGTGTGGGAAAACCAAGACTCATCTTTGCTACTTCCAAGGATACCGCTGATAGATCATCAATAAGCTCCAATCTTCCGAATTCCCTAATCAGTTCGGCTGTTGCGTCCCCTCCATAAGTCATTGCGATGATAAAAGTTTGTATTTTCTTTCTCAACCATAATTGTACAGCACACTTTGTGACCAATCCAGTCATCCCTTGCCAGTTTACAAAAAGACCCATCAAATCCGGCATGGGATATCTTGAATACCACTTGTCCCAATTTTCTTCCTCTTTAGTGAAACATGACCCAATTTTCACAATCGATCCATCATGCAATACGACTTCCAATCCATTAATCCAATCTCCCATACTTCCATGTGTAGCACTCAAGTTATTCATCCCTGATAAGATTGCATTTCCCACAACACCTGAATAAGGTGGTGCAAATGGGTAGCAATATCGCAAATTCGGATGGTGTTTCTTTAAGTACGCATCCAGTTGTCCGAATGTTACACCAGGTTCCAAAATTGCATACATCTGGTCCTCATCCACATGAATTACCTTATTCATTTTCTTACTAAAATCAAGGATAATTCCCCCTTTTACAGGAATTGTGAGTCCTCCAATGTTATTACCTGTAATATATGGAACGAGGGGGATTTTCTGCTCGTTTGCAAGTTTAATGACTTGTACAAGCTGTTTGGAGTTTTCAACTAAGCAGATGAAATCTGGAAGATGTGCTTCATTTTCAGTGGCATCGTAACTATGGAGATATAGATCGTGTTGTTTATCGGAGACAGAATCAGCTCCAAATATCTTGATTAACTTCTTCTTGATTGAGTTTTTATTTTCCATACTCTTCAGCACGCTCCTTCGCTCGGTGCATAGCTGGAATTAATATTCGTAGTAATTGGATGATACTAAGGAATTTCCACCATTGTCTACTTTTTATCTTTCCTCTCACAAATGCACCGACTATGGAATAATCTCCCCTCATTATCGAAATCAGTGTATTGAGTGATATTTTCAATTTCAAATTATGAGATTTGCCGTTAAACGGAAGGATCTCAATTATGGGTTTCTGAAAATGAACCGATATGGGATAAAGATCCTCAAAATCAAACACAACAACTTGATTGAACTTCTCTACGGCATTATGAAACTTGGGTTCCTCGTATCTATAATTAAGTAAATTCTTAATACCAATTCCAAGGATATCTTCTGGATTATTTATCCATGCAATTTCCATATTTTCTTTTTTCTCCATTACATCCAATCTCTTACTTTGGTTTTATATAATTTTTGGATAAAATGTAAAGCAAATCAAAAACACAATCGATATAAACCCAAGAATAATTACCAAATTATGAAAACACTTGTTGTATTTTATTCCCTTACAGGGCACTCAAAGAAAGTCGCTGAAATTCTCAAAAAGAAACTTGATGCTGACATAGCCGCAATTCACCTAGTTAAACCTAGCAAAAAAGACGAACCTCAATATCTTAAGCTGGGTGGCGAAGCCATGCTAAAGATAAAACCACAAATTAAACCACTCAATGTAGTGACTACCAATTATGATTTAGTTGTATTTGGAAGTCCAACGTGGAATTGGCGTCCAAGTTCTCCAGTTCGGACCTTTTTCAGCAGCTATCCAGTGAAAAAAGCAGCTTTGTGGTTAACAGCCGCAGGTGATGGAGTAAAAGCTATGCGGAGGTTTAAGAAAGATGTTGCAAAAAAATCTGAAGTCATTGGAACTTTTATCGCACAAGACTCCAAAACAGCTAATCTTGAGGAAAGACTATCTAATTGGGTTAACGTACTGAGGAATAAAACATAAGAAGTGCTACTGGTTAGTTGTATTCTTTTTTTAAACCAATATTTCCCTTTTTTCAATTTGAATTCATCATGTGTTTTTGGGTGATTATTTTTTAATGATAGAAGTTAATAATTTATGATCTATACCCATAATCAACCGATAATTTCTATTCCATTATAGTATTTGAATTCATAAAAATAAATACTGATACTTAAGAGACTGAGTATATTACATTCAAATGTTAAACAACTATATACTGGAGAAAAAAAAATGAATAAAGATGACTGGAAAGCATTAGGAACAAATATAATAGTAATTATTATTGCAGCTGGTTTAGCTTATGCAATCAGTTTGGGCGGGAAAACTATCTCTGGAACAAATTTTCCAATTTATGCTCTTGCAGTAATTATTGCGTTCGGAATCCAATGGATCGTGTTTATTCCCTCTTATATTTATAAAACCGAAAAATATTATGATTTAACAGGCTCTGCGACCTATACAACTGTAATTCTAGTTTCATTTTTCTTGAGCGGGAATTATAGTCCTCGAAATATCCTTATTACGATTTTAGTGTTAATTTGGACCCTGAGATTGGGAATTTTTCTATTCCGTAGGATTATGAAAGCTGGTGAGGATCAGCGGTTCCGAGAAATGAAAAAATCCGGAATTCAATTCTTTCGTGCTTGGAATATTCAAGGACTTTGGGTCAGTCTGACTCTTGCAGCAGCCTTGACAGCCATAACGGGAGATTTAAAGGGATCTTTGGAGCAGTATAATGCGTATGATTGGAGCATGCTTGTTCTAGGTCTAATAGTTTGGTTAATAGGGTTTGGATTTGAAGTAATTGCGGACAGACAAAAGAAATTGTTCGTAAATAATCCCGATAATGAAGGTAAATTCATCAATGTTGGACTTTGGAAAATTAGCAGACATCCGAACTACTTCGGAGAGTTCACCTTATGGCTTGGTATGGCGCTTATTTGTCTACCCACTATGCAATCTTGGCGATATTTCGGTTTGATCTCACCCATTTTTGTATTTCTTTTGCTCAATTTTGTGAGTGGAGTACCAATTAACGAGAACTATGCTGATAAGAAATGGGGCGGACAACCTGATTATGAAGAATACAAGCGGAATACTCCGGTCTTTTTCCCTATAAAATTCAAGAAATAAAACCAAATTTTATCTAAAATCTTTTTTTTACTCGCATAACTTACCCTTCGGTGCATCTGTTTAGTAATCAACAGCTATTCTGATCTATCCACCGAGTAGGTAACCGTTTGAACGTAATACTATCGTTAAATACCGTTGAACGTCAAATACATCATGTTTGGTAGAATATGTGGGGGAAAGGGAACACCTATGCTAAAACCTACAAAACTGTTATTAAAATAGTGGAGTTTGGCTTTAGCGTAGTTTACAGAACGAAAAGTGTTCCTATCCGACAGGATAGGTAGAACCCCCCGCCCTAAAGGATGGAATGAAAGTTTATTAATAAAATGGAAGACTGCCAGTTATTATGTGTGGGTATGACTCGCAGAATTAAAAGATTAATTCTCTCAACGATTTCTAATACGAGTTTAGTAGAGAAAATTAAAGAAATCTTAAAAGATTTAATCTGGTCAAATCTATAGATTTTTTCGATTCCATAATTTGATAACCAGGAAGATTCCTCCTCCTAATACAACTGCACCTATAGGAATCACATAATAAAGATACCATGGAAAATATGTTTCTTTCGTATCACTAAGTTCCAATATCATCAATCCTCCCCCTAATGCGACATACACATAATCATTGTCGATATCAATATCATGAGCTGCTTCAATTCCATTTGTTACTTCTGCAATCTCAATGGGTGATGAAGGGTTACTTATGTTGTAAGCTTCGACTCCATAATTATCTGCGACATACAGTAAATCATCGTCTGCAACAACTCCTTGTGCTTCCCCTCCATTGTCTTCACTTAAGCTCCGAAGTAATGATGGATTGGATGGATTGCTAAGGCTATAAATCCGTATTCCTGCTCCATGACACCCTACATACATTAGATCATTATGAATATCCATGTCCCATACGCTAGTAGAAGTGCTTAAAGTTCTTACATAAGCAGGAGAAGTGATTGTAGATATGTTAAAGAGTCTAACTCCAGAATTCGGGTTCCCAAAATAGAGCATATCATCCTTCACAGCTAAACTTTCCCCTCCTGAGTCGGAATAGAAATATAATAAATCCAAACCTGTGGATGTAAAATTGTAAATCCTGTATCCGACATCGCGATAGCTAACAAACACAAAAGTGCCAACAACAACAATTTTAGTGGGTATACCAAGACCTGTACTAGATGAAATTGCATCTTGAGGATTAACTGGATCGTTAATATCGCTTATCAAAAATGTTCCGCTATTATAAGCGACGTAACAATATCCTCCTTTAACTGAAACGGCAAAAGGGGCTTGACTTGTCAAAATTTCAGATACTTTGTCAGGATTCTTTGGATTTGAAACATCTATGATCATCACGCCATCGTTATTAGTCACATAGGCATAATTACCTTCAACATCGACATCATACCCTACAACAAAATTACATTCCCCAATTTTATTGAGATAATGTGAATTTTGAGTTTGAGCTGAACCTGTCGAACCTAACAATAATGAGGAAAAAATGAAGAAAAGATGGAAACTACTGCGAAGTAGGGAACGTTTCATACTGAACATTACGATCAATTTGATAAAAAATTACTCAATATCAGTATAAACAAAAAATACCTTATCATGAAACTTTTTCTTTTCTATCTTTAATTCGGTCAATTGGTTAATGATTTCAAGTTTATTTTTTATATATTTGTCTTCTAATACTTTATCAACTTGATCTTGTCGCATTGGATGCCTTTTAATGGTTTGTGCTAAGCTTTGGATAATCTCTCTCTCTTTTTCTCCCTCAATGTAAAAATCTCCCTCTTCAGAAAGATTTATTAGAAAAATGCCCTTTTTAGCAGATGGTCCCAACACTCGTTCGATTAAGTCCATATTTTCCAAAGAGGGGGTTTTAACCCATACTTCTGCTGGAGGACGGATAGGAGTATTTACATAGATTCGATCTGGACGGATTTTTTCATACAGTTGGCGGGTTTTTTCTAAAGAATCAAAATGATCATTTATTCCTCCTACTGCCATAAATTCCATCCAGATTTTTCCATCAAAAGAATCTCTGAACTGAATCATTCCTTTCACCATTTCATTAAAATTAATATGACGAATAGGGCGATTAATCAATTTGAACTCTTTTTCGATACCCGCATCTAAAGTTGGCATTATAATATCTACATTTAATAATTCATCTCGCACTTTTTCGTCATATAATAATGCACCGTTGGTTATTACACATACCGAGATCCCCCAGTTATTCTTAATTCCGTTGATCAATTCTCCCATTTTCAGATATAAAGTGGGTTCTCCATCACCAACAAGTGTTAAATAGTCAATATTAGATTTTCCAACTGTTTCTACTCTCCTCTCTACTTCCTTAATTAGATTTGCTACCGGGAAAAATTCTCTTCTTTGATTAGTAAAATGACGTGTCCGACCTAATTGACAGTATACACAGTTGAAATTACATGTTTTGTTGGGGAGAGGAGGACAACAATCGATTCCAAGCGATTTACCTAACCTTCTTGATGGTACCGGTCCGTATACGTGGATACTCATGAAATTTCAGATCTTTCGATTAGTTCGTGAAATGATAAAGTTATCATCTTTTTAAGGTGTTATGCATAATCATTCATAACCATAGACGTGAAAATAATGAAAAATCAAAAAATAGTTATTCCAAGTATGAATCCTGGAGGACTAAATGCTCAGTTCGATTGGAGATTTGGACGTTGCTCCCATTTCACCGTAATTGAAAAAGAAGACGATAAGATCACTCAAGTGACCGTTCTAACGAATGATGCAGTAAATGCTATGGGAGGAGCTGGTATTGCAGCAAGCCAAACTGTTGGAAACCTTAGTCCATCTGATATAATTGTTGGAAATGTTGGACCCAATGCAATTTATGGATTAGGAAGTATAGGGGCAAATCTCTATCAAGTTGGTAATAATCAAGTGAATACTGTGAAAGATGTACTAGATCTATTTGAACAAGGAAAACTTCAACCAGTTAATACAGCTAATGTTGATAGTCACACTGGAATGGGGGGAGGGCGCGGTATGGGGCGCGGTATGGGGCGCGGTCAAAGTCGTTGGTAAGAAAAACTAAAACATGTTACGTTCGTGAGGTAAAGAGTAATGCAAATTATTTCAGTTTCAGGTGGTAAAGGAGGCACAGGTAAGACATTTGTTGCAGTAAATTTAGCTCTTTACCTAGCCACTAAAAAGAAGAACGTACTCTTGATGGATTGTGATGTTGAGAATCCGAACACAAATATTCTACTAGGTAAGACCGATCTTTCAGAATTTGAATCCGCTGAAATATCTCATTTTGTTCCCAAGTTTGATGAAAATAAGTGCACAAAATGCGGTAAATGCGCACAAGTATGCCGTCCCCATGCTATTTTTCAAATAATAAACCAAATTCCACTTTTAATGCAAAATCTATGTACTTCTTGTGAGCTATGTTATCGTGTTTGTCCAGATGATGCAATCATTCCATCATATGAACCTCTTGGAAAAATCTACCTTAAAACTATAAGAGTACAAGATACTTCCTTAGATTTAATGGTAGGAGAATTATCTGTAGGACAAGTGCAAGCAGTAAAAATTCTTGAAAGAATGTATAAGAAATTAGAGAAATTGAACGCTACCCATAAATATGATTATATAATAACAGATTCTGCACCAGGAGCACATTGCGATGTGGAATTTGTTATAAAACAAAGTAAATATGTATTATGCGTAACTGAACCAACACCTTTTGGAATACATGATTTGAAACGAATCCTAGAGTTATCTAACATAGTACAACGAAATACTTTTGTGATTATGAATCGTGCGACCATTACTGACTATCCATTGAATAATTTGGAAAAAGATCATAATACACATATCATAGCATCTATCCCCTATGATCTACAAATTATGGAATCATATGCTCAAGGTATTCCCTTCCTGTTCTATAAATTGGCGGAAGAGAAATCCTCTAGTAAAATTGCGATTGAAAGCATTGGACAATTTGTTGTACAAAAGGAGAAAAGTACATATGATTGAAAAAACGAAAAAAAGATCCACTTTCCAAATTGGGCTCATCTCTGGAAAGGGGGGGGTCGGTAAAACCTCCATTAGTTCCTCTTTCGGAGTAATATTTCATGAATTGGGAAAAAAGGTTTTAGTTGCTGATTGTGATGTGGATGCTCCAAATCTGGGGTTATTATTTCAATCCGGAGAGGTTTTGGAACAGAAAACTGTGCAAACGACCGAAAAATCCTTATTTCTCCCAGAATTATGTATACAATGTAAGAGATGTGTAGATGAAGAATTTTGTAAATTCAATGCTCTTAGTTGGGATTCCTCGATAAATATGCCCGTTGTAGATTCAATAGCGTGTGAAGGTTGCGGTGCATGTTATGAGTTATGTCCCGAACATGCTTTTGAAATTCATGCAATTGATAGCGGGACAATCTCTCATGAACGTACAAAATACGGATTTGATCTTGTTTGGGGGGAAACTCGATTAGGTGCGCAAACTTCAGGAAAATTAGTAACCGAAATCAAGAAAATTGTAAATCACACTATAGAAGCTAATAATCTTGAATTGGCAATTATTGATGGTCCTCCTGGAATTGGGTGTCCCGTGATAGCCACTGTGACTGATTTAGATTATGTTATCGTGATCGTTGAACCCACATCGACTGCATTGCATGATGCAGATCGCGCAATACAGATGCTCAACCAATTACGACGTAACTATGGAATTGTTATCAATAAAGCAGATATGTGGAAAAGTGGTTATGATATAATCGTGAATTACGCAAAGAAACATGATATTGAAATTTTAGGAGAAATACCAGTGGATATGACCATTCCTCAGGCGATTGTAAATGGACTTCCTGTATACACCTTTAATCCGCAATCCCCCTCAAGTAAAGCACTAAAAATAATCACTCGAAACATCGTAAACCATTTTCTATCGTAATTACTGATAAGGAAGTGAATACTATACCTCGCCCGAAGAGTAAACGAATCATTCGACATGAACCAGATATTCAATATTTTAATCCCCAACCACATCGAAATGTGAACTATCCCCTGGAAATTTTAACATTTGATGAATTAGAGGCAATGCGATTAAAGCATTTAGCAGGAAAAACTCAAGAGGAATCGGCGAGGTTAATGGATATTTCTCAATCTACTTTTTCTCGAATCTTGGAAAGCGCACACACTAAAGTTACGGCTGCATTAGTAGAGGGAAAATCTATTCATTTAACAGGAGGAGAATATAGTTTAAAGGAATTCAATTATGGATATGGGTGTGAGTGTGGTTTTGAATGGTTCATTGATATAGATCAAAACGATATAATGCTGGAACCAACTCAAGAAGATATGGAAATAATTCTTCCTCTAGATAGGGAATGTCCAAAATGTAAATCTAAGAATATTTACCGGTTAATTCGGGATTTCGAGAGGTGATATGTAAAAAAAGAATTTGGTAAAAAATACTAGATCGACTGATGATATATAAATTCAGTATATTAAAATTCTTGTTATATTATTCTACTTGCTAGAGTGGGAACTATATCCCAATATTGCAACGAAGTCATATAATTCTCCTTGTTAATTAAATAAAATCCAGAAAGGCTTTAATATATTCAATATAACATTTTATTGTAGAACGAAAATCTACTTTATTCAAAAAAAAAACGTGATTTATATGGGTGAATTTAAAACTGAAGCAACTCTTGTAAAAAGATACCAAACTGTTGTCACTGATACACGTGGACATGGAATGGTATGTGACCTCCCGCCTGAGAAAGGCGGTTATGACCAAGGAACTAGTGCTGTGGAATTAATGGTAATGGCACTAGCGGACTGCATAATCACAATCTATGCCGTAAAAGCCATGGGTGAGAAGATTGATTTAAAGCACCTCTCCATTAAAATGAAGGCTAATATGCCGGATGGGGCACCAACTATAGAATCCTTTTCTGCAACCGTAACGGTAAAGTCTCCTGCAAGTGAAGAAGCTTGCCAGAAATTATTGGATGAGACTCTAAAAGCCTGCCCAGTTGGTGTCTTATGCAGTAAAGCATGTACAATGGATATTCAACTACGATATAAAGAATAAATTCTACTAATCTTAATTCCACTTTTTTCTTTTTTCTTTTTACCAGCGATTTTATATGAGCATGAATTGAAGAAAATTCTGAATGTATAATTCGATGATTTAATCAAGATGGTGTGTTCATCTTTAAATCTCTACTTGTATTCCACAGAATCAAATGAGGGAGAGTAAAATTTAAAAAAATCGATTAAAATCATACACAATGCTGAATCAATCGACCATAAAAAAAATATCCAAAACTCATACACGGTTTGAGAACCCAATACTGGAATCGGAATTCATGGTTTAATGATTTATGATGGTCATTTCATTTGATGCTGTTTTTTTTCCTTTGCTAATTGTGTCTGTACATAAATAACAGTATTTCCCTTTAAATCTCTTCCTGGATCTTCTCCAATTTCCCGTATTGCGGAGAGATAAATTGCCATAGCCATCGTAGAACTTTCAGATCTTGCCCGTTCAGCGTAGATTTGAGCGTAAGCTTTCTTAATGAAATCATTATTGGGATCCGATCTTAATGCCCATTCAATTAGATGACATGCGACTTTCACTTTCTTTTGTTTACAAAGGACCATCGCTCTATTTACCAAATTTTCCGATCCACCTACTAAATCGACAATTTCATTTGCGATATCCTGTTCTGCAGCTGGCTTTAAATGCGAAGGGATTCCGTCATACCAACCCCCATATTTTGTCCATACACTTCGAATGAGAAATTCTGGTTCATCATAGATGGGTTGTAGATATGGTTTTTTCTTGAGATCTTCAGGAAATGTAACCTTTTCAATTATTTCTGACAATGATAATCTTTGATTCATGAGATCAATAGTCTGAGAATAGAGTAGATCTAAATATTCCGCAGTATCGGATAATGCCTTTTTTACGCGTTCCTTCCCTATGATTGGTACCCCATGGCCTGGAAGTAGAATTTCAGCATCTTTTTCTGCCATTTTCAATAAATTTTCTGCCCATTCTTTTATATAACGCTGAGCTTTTTGTGGATTTCCCGCATTTGGAACCCCCCAGACAAAAAAATCCCCCGTACAAAGAACCTTATCGTTTGGTAAATAGATCCATAATGCATCATCGGTCTCCCCCCTCCCATGAAATAAATTTACGGTGACTCCTCCAACATTCAGTTCGTAACTGTTTTCAACCAATATTGTAGGATAGATAAACTCAATTGGAAAATAAGGTTGTCCTTGTCCTCCTAAAAATTGTCTTTGATTGATGAATGCGTTATATCCGTGAGTTTCTATGTACCTACCAAAGCGTTTGGGTACATTCACATGGCTGATTATATGAGGTTTTTTCCAATTCTTTCGTTTACATTCCCGATAGTAGGGTTTCACACCAAATGCATGATCAACATGACCGTGTGTAAATATAATACTGTTTGCTTTCTGCTTAGATATAGAGCGAACTTTAGTAAATCGTATTGCTTCATCAAATTGGGCAGCAGGGTCAATTAATATCAACCCATCGGACGTTTCTCGTATTATACTGTTAGAAAATCCTTTATAAAACCATAGACCATCAATAATTTGCTCAATGTCATAAGGTTCTGCGAATGGATGGCATAGATATGTATTCGTTTGTCCTGTCCATAGTTTTTCCGCAAGATCTAAAACATTAACCATATGGATTCAATCGTAACACCAAGATTTATAGTCACTGCCAAAAACAATAATCTTCTCCTTTACATTTTCGATAATGCATTCATTCATTAGTACAGGATTTAAAGCGTACGAAATTAGGACGTTAACCTTATATATCTCCCATTGAATCTCCATAATAAGGTCTGAAATTATATGGGCAATCTTGAATTAGGAAAAACACTCTCTTATGTGGGAGGTGCATTATCACTTATTTCTGGCATATTCATCCTTTTTCCCTTAGTAGGATTCAGTGGGATCTTTGGTTATATAGAAGAAATACTTGATTTCAGGGTATTCGTTGCAATTTTTATCGTTTTATTTGTTATGATGATTACTGGTGGCATCATAACTATCATCGGCGCAGCACAAGTAGAAAAAGTAGATCCGGATAAAGCAGGAACAACTGTGATTATCGGAAGTGTTGTTGCAGGCGTTAACTGGATTTCCCTTATCGGGGGAATTCTCCTCAAGCAAGCCAAAGCAACATCTGGTATATTCGCTGGTCAATCTTATAGACAAGCAGCATCTTCAGACCAAAATCGTTCTCCAGCAAGGTATTGTAAGAACTGTGGTAAACCCCTCGAAGAAAACGAGCGATATTGTCGAATATGTGGTACGGAAAGTACTCAATGGTAAAAAAATACTGACAAGAAGAAGAGTAAATTTCACTCTAAACTTAAAAAATTTTTAAGATTAAGGTAGATGAAAAAAAAAGGAAATTATATGAAAATCAGACTTGAAAAACCCGGGCGGGTCGTCCACGTTCCCGTTCAGTTTAGGAAACGCTTCATCCCATTCCAAGTTTGATTTTCTTGTCGTGTAGCACATCTCCGCTTTCATCTACAACGGTTAAATGTGCAGCACACGAAAGTCAAGGATCATAACAGCGTATGATCATTTCGAGTAGATTTGTTATTTTTTCGTCTATTTCAACCATTTTTTCAACACTTCTCCTTATTTAACCCATGGATCGGGTAGTTTAATGCTTTTCAAGGCATCTTGTTCAATAATTTGCTTTGCAACATGAGTCACCAGCTTATCAATACCACCGAGGTTGTGATTTGTGGCCACAAGAAGGTTTGCTTTGCGACATATTCCCTTTTCATCGCTTGTTAAATCGTAGATCAACGTTCCTCGGGGGGCTTCTACCATACCAACACCTCTCCCAGCTATTGGTTCGACATCCATTGTTTTAATATCAGTCGAAACGATGTCCGGATCTTTTAAGAGATTTCCTATGTTCTCAATCGCAGCAACAGTCTCGATTATTCGAGCCCAGTGGAAAGCAAACACGTTGTGGATTGGATTAGTGCCAATTTTATCCCGCATTTCTTTTAGTGCGGCATCTGCTAATGGTGTATTCATCCGTTCTGCTACATTAATCATTCCCAACGGTCCGGTTTGGTATACTCCCTCTGGGTATCCCACCTCTTTTATGAAAGTGTGGGTACCGTAATTATGAGAAGTTACATGCTCCCCAATGACTTCCAAATATTTTTGGGGCTTGTATCGCTTTATTTTTCCCTCGGGATTACAAATTGAGAGCATTCCGTCATGTATATCATGAGTACCATCTTCTTTAGCAACGCCTAAATACCATGTAGGAACTACTCCCACATTTGCTACAACGTCCCAGTAATCAGTAACTACCTTAAGTGCAATCTCAACGGTTTTTTTGGTATATTCTACCTGTCGCTCCCAGTCCTTAAGGAAGAAATCTCGGTGCTCTTCACTGAACGGATTCTTCAATCCACCAGGGATTGAGACGATTGGGTGTACGGATTTTCCTCCAATGGCAGCACAGAGAGCTTGACCATATTCCATCATTTCAAGTGCCATCTTCCCCTCAGCAGGGAGATCTTTGAGAATACTCACAACATTTCGTTTCGCAGGATCAGCAAAAGGTCCGTAGATAAAATCGGGTGCTGCTAAAGCATAAAAGTGCAATAAATGAGACGAGTATTGCTTAGCTTGGAGTAAAAGTTCTCGAACTTTAAATGCTGCAGGCGGAATCTTCACATTCCATGCGTCTTCTACAGCTTTGGTTGGTGCAATGTGATGTGGAATTGGACAGATGCCACATATCCGAGGGGTGATTCGGGGCACATGCTCCATAAATCGTCCTTCCACAAATTTCTCAAAGAAACGGGTTGTCGTAACGTTGAATTGTGCATCTAGCACTTTTTTTCCATCATCAGATACTTTGAGAATTAATCCACCATGTCCCTCAAGTCTAGTGACAGGTTCAACTTCGTATATTTTCGGCATTGTTATGCTGCTCCTCCTTCAAATCTCTCTTTTATGAGTTTGGGTTTTTGTGAATGCATTTTCAATTCAATTTCATCATAAGTGTATCCCATAGCCAGAGCAAGAAGTTCTGTGAGGTAGAATATTGGAATATCATAATCCTTCTCGAATTTCTTCTTAAGACTACGCTGATTGAAATCCATCTGTGAAAAACAAGAGGGACAAATGACGCAGAATATCTCAGCTCCCGCATTAATAGCACTATCGAGCTTTTTCTGCAATCTTCGTAATGATACATCCTCTTCCGCATTCATTATTGCATAACCACAACATAGGTGTTCCTCTTCATAATCTATAATGGTTGCTCCAGTTGCAGCTACGACTTTACGTAAGTTTTGAGGATTCTCATGGTCCTCTTCAGATTGCATTATTTCGACTGGTCTCATATAGTGACAACCAGTGTGACAAGCCACCTTCAATCCGGTTAACGGTTTCGTTATTTTTGCTTTAATCGCCTCTACTCCAACCTCTTCCAGCAAATAGGTCAAGAAATGTGACACATTAATACTTCCTTTGAATTCTCTACCAACTTCTTTAAGAATTCTATTGATCTTGTTACGCTTGGATTCACTATGTTTTAGTTCATGATTTACTACAGTGAGTGTCTGAGTACATCCATTACATAGGGACACAATATCTTTTCCTTCTGCTTCTGCTAAAGTTAGGTTTCGCGCTCCTAGACTAAGCCAGCTAGTATAATCCGAGCATTGGATGCCAATAGGATCAGGACAGCATCCAAAGGCAGCGTCTTTTGGTTTTAATTCGAGTTTCTCGAAAACCAAGCGAGCAGATTTCTCCAAATAGGGCAATCTTTGACCAATCATACATCCTTCGTATAATAAGAATTCTTCAGCATCTGTCATTATTTTTTCTCCTCCTTGGGTTCTTCATATCCGATTTTTTTATCGAAACCGGTTGCTTTAAGGATTTTTTGGATCTCCTTCACATTTGGTTTAGGAATTAGAGGTAAGCCCATTTTATCCCGTCTTCGAGCAATCGCATCTTGTAGGGGGATTGCTTGTCCCGTTTCCATCACCATTTTTGCTTGGGATATATACGCTTCAGGTGCTAATCCCATTCTCATACTTTGATTTTTCAAGATTGTGAAAATATCCGTGAGTACAATGTCATTTGGGCAGATTTCATCGCATAAATCGCAGGTTTGGCATCCCCATAGATTGAATTGCTTATCTGGTTGTAAAATCATATGAGAAAGACCTAATAACCCTTGCATCACTAACGTTCGTGGATCGTATCTCTCTGGTTCTAATTCTGAAACGGGACATATATCAGTACACCTGCCACATTGATAGCAATAGTGTACTTTCTCTCCCATATGGAGGTCTATAATTTGTTTCTTTACTTCATAATTCGGTACAAACAACTATTTCTCCTCCTCCTTCGTGTCTTCAACATGTCCACCTAATGTGCTAGCAGCAAGTGTGAATCGATTAAATAATCCAGCTGGATCCAAGATTTTATCCATCAGCGTCTTAGGATCAGGACCGAGAGATGCATAAGTGGATAGCATTTTTGCACCCTGATCTTTAATTTGCTCTGGCGGACCATAACATCCCAAACATGGGGCATTTGCTTTATTTGGACATATAGTGCCGCATCCTGCTTTGGTTACAGGACCAAGACAGACATATCCCTCCTCTAAGAAGCATTTCTTTTTATCGGGTAATCCTTCATAATCTCGCTTAATTTCCGTATAAGTTTTATCCACAACCGACCGTTCACAAGTAGAACAAACTGATGCTTGGCTGAATTTAAAGTGCTTACTTCCCTTTAATTTCATCAATAGTAAACTAATTGTATCATCAATGATTGCAGTCCCTGTTCCGGTAAATGCCAACACTTTTTGCTGTCCTTTTTTGGTCTTGATCGTTTTCTCTTCAAAAGTCTCGGGATGTTCTGCTAATTTTTGTAATACATCTCCCGCAAAATACATAAAATCAAAATTTGCCAACCCAAGATATAATTCGATGAATTTTTGTACTGTTATGGTATCCTCTTTACTCAAACTCTCCTTGGAAGCAATCAAGTCCAATAATTGCCCCGCTCGTTTCCCTTCTGGTTTAGAAGTTGCTTGGAAGCATCCCACACATGGACCTTCTCCAGATTCGGGACACATTAACGAACATCCTCCTGCAGTAACTGGTCCGAAACATAATTCTCCAGAATCCAGAAAACATCCACTCTTATTTAATGCACACTGTATACAGACGTTCTTCTCTGCCTTTACGGCATTTGGTTTCTTCGAGAGTAGGGTTATAACATATATAACGGCTGCAACGATATTATCTGTAGTTGGTGGACATCCTGGGAGTTTCACTTCAACATCAATGAGTTGAGGAACCGTGTATAGTCGATCTAAAATTTCGGGAACGTCATTTGGCCATTTTCCTTTCACATCAGATTCAACAACACTTTCTGCATCAACAAATTTCCTCTTCAGTAGCTCCTCTTTTTTATAGAGATTTGCCAAACCAATCACCGAACCATGATTTGCGCATGCACCAAAAGCTACTACAATCTTGCATTTATTTCGAATGAGATAAACCATTTCTTTATCTTTCTCAGTTCGAGCCGCACCCTCGATGAATCCGACATCGACCGATCCATCGGATCTATCCTCAAGAGATTTTAGTTTGAAATCTACCACAGCAGGCCAATAAACGATATCAAACTCAGGAATTAATGCATAAAGCTTCAAATGTGCATTTAGGAGGGATTGATGGCAGCCCCAACAAGAGGATAACTGCATGAATGCGAATGTTAATTTTGCCATTTTATAAACTCCACTAAAAACTATTATTCACTAATTTGTGTATAAACCTAAATTCCACTTTAGTTACAGATTGGTCTATTTTGACTCCTTAAAAAACTATTTCCACATAAAGTTGGAAAAATCTATAATACATTAATGGATTTACTAGCAAGGACTAAGAAAATGACAAAAAATTATGGATATAATGATATTTGATGATGGGTGACGAGAGGTAGAATAAAACACAACACCTATTTTCTTATCTAAATTTGACCTGGTTATGCTTTATTGTCGGGAAAAAGAAAAAAAGGAAGACTTAATCTAAGAAAGTTTCAAATAAAGGCGTATTATCGACAAATGGGGGAGTGCCTGCTGCTTGATCGGGTCTTAACAAGCCAATACTGTAAGGATCCTTTCCATACACGTAATCATAGAGTTGAGTGATGTAGATCACAGGAATTTGAAAGGGTTCTTCGATCTGGTCTTTAAATATGTTGTTCACCTCTATTTGACCCAGATCATACTGTAAATGACAGAAAGGACAGCAAGTAATAATTGCTTGGCTTCCAACGTTGCGTACATTTACCAGTTTTTCTCGTGTAAAATCCAGCGAAACCTCTTTCGCTGCTGTTCGAACTGCTCCACCAGCCCCGCAACACATATTTTTATCTTGATACGGAATGCTGTGTAATCCAATTAGATCTACAAGTTCATCAAAGAATCGTGGTTCTTCCGAAACATTATCACCCCACGGTTTAGTATCGGAAGGTTTCAATATATGGCACCCATAATGCACTGCTACGGGGATATTCTTCCATTTCCTCCTTAAATGCTCTCGTAGCTTATCTTTCCCGATATCATAATACATTATTTCAATAATGTGTTTTACCTTTATGCTACCCTTGTATTCCATTCCGATCTTTTTTAAATGCTCATTAACCATTTCTTTCTTCTTCGGTTGGTATTTCAACTTGTGATCGGCTTCTAGTAGTGTTCCATAGCATCCGTTACATAAAGTAATAATATCTGCCTGATTTTCCTCTGCGATGGCAATATTTCGTGCAGCTATAGTGAGCCATGTCGGGATGTCAAAAGAGCGGAATACACCTGGCGCGGGACAGCAACTGGCACCATCCATTTCCTTGAGCTTTACGCCCAATTCATCCATAAATAAACGTGTAGCAGCCTCAATAACCGGATATCTATTGGGAATCACGCATCCAAGATAAAGAGAGTATTCTAATTGCTCTTTATCTCCTAAATTCATTTTTGTATCCGTATGCTGCAAATTTTTATGGTTTTTAGGTGGAGATACCTTTTCGATGAAAATTGCTTTCATGTGTTCCCACCATGGCCATATACCAGGTTCCAATTCATTTGCTTTCTGATATGCGACCAAAGCGTTCTCATATTTTTTTGCTTTCTCTAACATTAGACCGTAGTTAACCCATGCATGGGGATTATCCTTTACATCAGTTTCCATAGTTTTTTTAAAAAATTCTTCTGCTTGATCAAATTTTTTTAAATCTGAATAGGCTAGGGCGATATTATGTAAAGCGGCAGGATATTTGCTAGAATCTTTAGGAATTGATTCAAGAATAGGGATGGCTTTAATGAATAACTTCCTCTTTAATTCAATTAATCCCTTATAGAAATTTGTTATAGGAAGATATTTATTATCATCACCTATGATTTCAAGAATTTTTGTCGTTAATTCTTCTGCCCGTTCGAGTTGATTAGCACGGACTAAACATTGTAAAACAGAAATGAGAGCTTCAGGATTTTCGGGTGCTGAATCCATCGCAACAATGCAAGCTTTAACTAAATCATCTAATTCATTAAAATGCTCAAATACTTTGCTGATACCCATCCATCCCAGATAATTCTTTGGTTCGAGTTCCGTTGCTCTCTCAAACATGCGAAATGCTTCTTGAAAATCCCCTCGTTCAATAAAAATTTCCCCCAATTTTAAGTAGGGTCCAATTTTTTTGGGGAATCTTTTATTAGCTTTGTTATACCAGGAGAATGCTTCAATGAAATTTTCCAGACGGTGATAATACTCTGCGATTTCCATATGTGCTTCATAGTTTTGAGGATCTTTATCCACGAGGAATTCTAATCGCTTTAGTTCCCCTTTTATAGTAGATTCAGATGCATTAGCCATATTATTTGTTCAACTAGTTAAATTATAATCAGAATTATAATGGAATGAATTTAAAATATCCACTAACAAGATTTTGAAAATTTTGAAAAAAAATGAATCTGTTTCATAATTTATGAGATTGAAACTAGGTAAATAGACGTAAGATTTTTTTTTTATATAAATTCTCCCTAGAAATCATTCTAATTACTAAAACTTGCTGTGTAGGATATGGTAAATTATGTCTACATTTTCTTAAAAAAAATCAACACTATAAAGTCTAGGTTTTGTGTAAAAAAAAATAGTAATATATGGATTAGTTTTAAGTCATTCTACGAATTCAAAGTTATGTAGATTTATTTATCGAAATTCTTGATTAGCAAATATAAAAAGGGAAAATAAAATTTAGATCATTTTAAAGAATTGTCGGAAAGACATGGACATAACATACTGTTGAATCTGACGAGTTCCACCTATAATTTCTTGGATCCGGCTGATTCCGAGCAAATCTTGCATTAAAGTGTTATCGCAAACACCCGCCCCCCCCATGACATTCGCAACCTCATAACTTATTCGTTCCGCTAAAATAGCTCCACGGTATTTCAATGCATGAGCAATGGGAATGAAACTGGTTTCAAGAGGTCTGGGCAATGTTCCGCCGTATTTTTCAACTGCTGCATCGTATTTCTCACAAAATCGTAAGCATGCCATTGTGAAATTCATGGCTTTCGACCATGCCTCTGTGAGTAAGAAACCTACTCCTTGATGTTTAAGAATGATCTGACCCATTTGCTCCCTCATATTAACATATATGAGACCATGGGTTAGAGCCGTCCAGATTTCTGCAACATCTAAGATTGCGATGCCCATTCGTTCTAAATTCAATCCTTCAAACATATGGGCTTTACCAGCACCAACCGGTCCTAACACATTTTCTTTGGGACATAGAGCATTCTCCATAAGTTCTTGTCCTAAGAATAATTTCGGTACCCAAGGAATACCTACACGTTTGATGGTTATACCCTCAGTAGGAAATTGAAAATAACCTTGCATTACGGTTTTTGAGTTTCCTGGCTCTGTAGCAGCATAAAATACTCCATATTTGGATTTTGGTCCGTTTGTACTATAAATTTTCTCACCTGTAATTAAAAAAGATCCATCCTCTTGGGGATCGGCACGAGTAAGTGGACGAACCGCGTCGGAACCAACCTCAGGCTCAGTGATCATAATGCACCCTATAGCTTGACCCGTAATCAATTCCTTTAATGCTTCCAACCGATGAGGTTGATTTTCATGATGCTCTGCAAGGGGATTGACACACAAAACAGTAGCTCCTGCGCCCATATTAAATTGGGGATTGAATTGGTCCAGAGCGAGTGCCCTAATCAAATCTGCTGTTAATCCAGTGTACCCATCTGGACCGTTCCAGTCTAGATCGAACTCAGAAAACGCTCGTGAACGAGTGATATATCCCTGCTCTCCAAAGTCCGGAATCCAGTCGTAAACATCGGCTGTGGTATGATCTACCTTCTTATCATATTTTCTACAGAATCTCTCAACTTTATTTAAGAAATCCTTCTGTTTGTCGTCCAAAATACCCATAAACTGTGCGTTTAAGATCTCATATCGTTTTTTGAGATCCAACATTTTCAAAATTTCTTCATTAATACATCTAACGTCATATGATTTCATGTTTCATTAACATCTCAAACAGTGATGTTATTGGATTGGTAGCCTATCAATTTAAATCTATAAGCACATTAATATCGAGAAAAGTGAAAAGGTCCAAAGTTGTCAAATCATTACGTTGTGAAGTGTCCTCATAATAATGATCTATAGATGACTTTTTAATATATAGAAATGATTTTGACCTATAGATCTACTCTATATTTTCACATTAAAATATGGTCAGTTTATGTAAGGTTAATAAAGATGGAAATACGAAGAATTCAAAAAACTGGGGGGGGTTCTTATGTAATAACTCTTCCTAAAGAGTGGGTAACTAGTCTTGGTATCAAGGAAAAAGATCAAATATCAATTATTACCCAACCTGACTCTACCCTCATTTTAAGTGCAAATGCAACATCTACAAAACAAGAAAAACGCGAAAAGATTTTCAATATCGATGAAATAGGTGATGAAGGAAATGGTCGTAAAACCGTGTTGTATCGTATGCTTATCGGTGCATATATTATGGGCTTCGAAAATTATCGAATTTACAGCTCGGGTAAAATTTCATCGACAACAATAAAAACTGTTACTGATTTTGTGAATACAGCATTAGGACCTGTGATCGATGAACAAACGAAAAATACAATTATTCTTAAAGATATTCTTAATCCCACGGAAATGCCATTCGAAAACAATATCCGCCGAATGCATGTGATAATCAAAACTATGCACGATGATCTTATGGATGCATTTCAATCTCAAAACGCAGATACCATTCATGAGGTGATAGCTCGTGATAAACAAATTAATCAACGTAACTGGTTAGTTGCACGCGAAACCAATATGATTTTACGAGATGTGATTATTGCTAAGAAGATGAATGTAACTTTAGAGGATGCCCATCATTATTTTATGATTAGCAAACAGCTGGAACGTATAGGGGATCATGCGCGTTTGATTGGAAAGCAAATGCTGAATATTTTAAAAATGGATTTACCAGCTGAGTTGTATACTAAAATGAAAATTGCTAGTAAAGAATCAATGCATATCTTATCCGATTGTTTGAGAGCATGGGAAAGTAAAACCCGAAAAACCGCTCCCAGTCAATCCATTAAGTTAGCTAATGAATCCATAGAAAGAAATCAGGTATTGAAACAACTGTGTGAAGAGATTACAAAAATCCATATTCAAGATGCCGAACTCTATGTTTCTTTAAACTATATTGCTGAAAGTTTACGTAGAACTGGTGATTATTCAGTAAACATCGCAGAAATCGTGATTGATAACCTTATCAAAGAAGTAGGATAGGGTTTTAATCTTTTTTACGAATAAATATGAAGTTTAATTAATTTCACATCGATCTAATGCTAAGTAGGATTAGAAAATTGTTTTTGTCGGATTAATCACCTAAAAACGGTATTTTATCTTTTTTAAGTTGGAATTATACTAATTATGTCGAATTATCATAGTTTCTATAGATCTCAGTGGGAAACATAGAATCGGTGGAGTATCTTTATATTTTGAACTTCAAAATTTTCAAGTGATTCAAGTTTTCAGAATCAAAAATCTGAAACACGAATTTCAAATTAGAAACTAAAAATTTAAAACGTGAAAAAAAATATGAAAAGATCTACATCATGGATAATTGGTGGATTTTTGATTGTTATTGTTGGCGGTGTAGTAATTACGGGCTATTTCACTAACTGGTTTGGATTAGTCCCTGAAAAACCCGAATATCAAACCTTATCTCTTAGAGGTTCGACTACTGTTACACCTATTGCTCTAGGAGCTGCTACTGCCTATATGACAGCAAATCCACTCGTTGATGTTCAAGTGACTGGTGGAGGTTCCAGTGCTGGTGTCTCTGGGGCAGCTGATGGTGTTGTCGATATTGGTATGGCTTCAAGAGGTGTGAAAAATACTGAGTTTACTGCACATCCAGATTTGATCGAATGGCCTATATGCGCTGACGGTATTGCCGTAATTGTTCACCCAAATAATCCTATAGATCAATTAAACGCATCAACCATAAAGGGAATCTTTAATGGTACGATTACTAATTGGAGTAATTCATCCGCTTTCGGTGGGTCCGCTTGGGTGGATGCAA
>JAFGBS010000035.1 GCA_016933055.1 Promethearchaeota archaeon
CTAATGATGAAGCACACATGAAGAGCATTTTTACATCTCACTTTTATTCTTTCTAAGTCACAAAAATTGCATATAATAAAAACAAGAATTTGATACACTGGGGTAATATAAATCCTAAAAAGAAGTTTTAATCATAATATCAATAGTATTATTCATAATTATTCATTTTCAACCGAAGGTGAGAGAGATGTTATATCGCAAACAAAGATTGTTGTTAGGACTCATAAATTTCCTTAACGAACAAGAACGGTTGGATAGGCTAACCTTGATGAAATCGATGTTTCTGATTTCCCAAGAAATACCTATTAAGTTTGCGAAATATCATTTTCATCCCTATAAATTTGGTCCATATTCAGCAAAGCTATATCAAGATCTTGCGTATATGGAAAAAAATAGTCTAATAACGACTCCAGATCCTAAAACTGTAAACTTAACAAATTCAGGTCTGAAGGAAATGGAATTTCCTAAAGAGGTCAAGAACTACGTTATGAATGTACTGAGGACCCAAAATACAGTAGAAGAGCTTATTGATTTTATATATTGTAAATATCCCGAATTTTCTTGCATATCCGAGCGAAAAAATATACCCATTCCTCACAAAAGAGATGATAAACCTGGTTTTTTCTTAATAGGATATGAAGGTAGAGATATTGATGAATTTTTGAACGTATTAATTCAAAATAACATAGAAATATTAGTGGATATTCGCGCAAATCCATATTCTATGAAATATAATTTCATTGGTAGCCGTCTTAAAAATTTCCTTGAAAAAGTCGGAATACGATACATATCTATCCCTGAATTAGGGATTGAGTCCGAAAAAAGGAAGAATCTTGATTTAATATCTGATTATCTTGTATTATTTAAACAATACAGGAAAAATTTGGAGAATAAAACAGAATTTCTCAATAAAGTCATTAGATTAGGAAAAGATCATAGAATTGCGCTCATGTGCTTTGAAAAAGATCCTAATTTTTGTCACAGAGGGCAAGTTGGGGAAGTTTTACAGGAAAAACACCATCAAGTGGTATCAATCTAATGCCGATTAAGAGGATTTATCTATTAGTTAAAGCATATCCAGAAAAAAGTAAAAAGCATGGGTCCTCCATTTGTACGGCTGGATTAACTACTGAAGGAGAATGGATTCGAGTTTATCCTATCGATTTAAGTTACTATTCCATCAATAAAGACATGTTAAAGAAATGGAACTTAATTGAAGCTGATGTTCGGGAAGCAAGCGAGAAATTAAAGAGAAAGGAAAGTCACAAAATAATTGAACACTCAATAAAGCTCGTTGATGACTCACTTACGAAAATAAGTACATCTAAGCTAAAAAAACAAAAAATATGGGATGATCGCAACCAAATCATACTTCCTCATTTAAATAAATCGATTAAAGAACTTGATGAACTTAAATCTAAAGATCATACATCCTTGGGAATTATAAAGCCCAAAAAGTATCAATTCAAGATACGAAAGAAAATTGATGAAATAGAAGTAATCAAGTCTAATTTTATTCAAAAAACACTAGATGGATATAAAGTAAATATCCCGGACCAAATTGAGAAAACTTTCTCCTATAAATTCCGCTGTGATGATCCCCTTTGTAAAGGACACGACATGATCTGTGAGGATTGGGAACTTTTTGAAGCATTTCGAAGTTGGAAGAAGAAATACACAAGTCCGACTGAATTGGAAAAAAAGTTAAGGGAAAAATTTGATACTAATATGAAAAAGAGAGATCTATATTTCATTGTAGGAACAACATCCCTATTTGGAACATGGGTAATTATAGGTTTATACTATCCTCCAAAAAGTAAAAATAAGTTATTATTAGAATTTTAAGTGTCTGTAATCAACTTTTAACAATAGATCCCACAACACGAATTTAGACTAGATATAATCCAGTGTAAGTATTCTATTCTTGCTATTCTATTGGGAAAAATAAATAAATTTCTCTTAGACCTCCAAATTTCTCTTCTTATTTCTTTGAGATGTCAGACAAGGTTTTCACAACAAAAATCGGATTCTCCTTTGAAATGACATCTTTCCAGTGTTCCTCGATATTTTCTTTCAAATTATAATCCATCGTTATAAAAATTTCACTGGATTTAACAGCGGAGGCTAAAATTATACAATCTATATAATCTTGATGTGTTTTTCGGAATTCTTGTGCCAGAATTAAAATTTCGGGATGATAAATAGGAATTTTTGCAATTTTGTTAAAATTATGAATAAAACTAATACCATCCAGTAAATCTTCCATTTCTAATATTCCTTGGACAATATATTTCGATCCTTTTGCAGAAAGTTCGAAATATACGAGTTCTGAGCATAATATATCGTAGTTAGTATTCCTAAGCAAATTTCCTATGTCTTTTTTGGATATGTTTTTTACATCCACTCGTATAAATGGAAAAAAAAACGAACTATCGAGAAAAACCTTCATCTATTAGTAATTTCCTCCGATAATTCCTTTCGGTCCCCTTTAATTTCATCAAATGAAATTTCAATTTTAGACGATTTTGATAGGATTTCTTCTAATTCAATATATTTTTCCACTATTAGTCTACCATTTAATACCTGATAAATGATCTTTTGCCCTTTCTTTAGTCCCATTTGTTCTCTTATCGATTTTGGGGGAAACAATTCACCTTTCGATCCAACTATTCCAGTAATCATATCTACCAGAAGAAATTACGTTTTTTCTGGTATATAAACCTATGGAGTGAAAAAAAATGTTGTCTTAAAATGCAAATTTCTCTGGATACTATCGTGAATTATATAATCTTGGAATGCATATCTAATTATGAGTATGACACAAGTTTCTATCGATAAAGATCTTGCCATAGATTTAATCGAAACTAAATTGAGAGAGATTAAGTCTCAAATTGCAGAAATTTTGAAGAAATGGGATCAAGATTCAGTTACTACTATGATTCGACTATCAAGAGAGGGTAAACTCCCAGAATCAGAAATGGATGCAATAAGCCTTACTAATTTGAACGATAAGATGGTCGAATTAGAAAGTCTTGCACAAGATCTGGAGGAATAACTATTTTTGCAACTGAAAAGATTGAAATCGCAAGAGAAATCATATTATCCTCGCTTTCAAACGAAATTCTTGGTCATATTTATCTTAAAGAACAAAACCAATTAAGATTTGATTTCAGAAATGGTAATCGGTTATATCTAATCTATGACAATTTCGATGAATATGCTTATCAGCTCTGTTTTTCATTTGATCCCATGGATCGTATTAGATTTGATGCGATGGATAAAAATTGGAGTGTGAAAAACTCTCCACATCACTTTCATCCTCGATTTGAATTAGAAGGATATTTCAGTCCTATGACAGGAGATCCTAAAGTAGATATCCCAAAATTAGTTGAATTCATTAAATCACATATTCTAGAAGATTCTAAACACCGATTCCATTAATGAACTAATGAAGGACGAATATCAATACATTTTTTGGTCGACAAATGGTCAACCTAGAAGTCTAAACCTGATACACTGCATTATGAGAGAAGAAGTCAGTCTTTCGGGTATACCGTAAAGATTTTACAATTTTCTCGCGGTACACCGTAAACTTTGTAGCAAATCCTTCGGTTATATCGCGAACCTTTAAATATAGATTATGTTAAAAATATTTGAATTGTACATTCGAGCAGAAATTGATTTACTCTACACTTTTATGTATGCGCATCATGAATTTCTTATCAATATTCTTCCTCTATTCACCAGATTTTACTTTTAAATGCAGTTTTCCATTTAGTATAGCGAGTTTTATAATTTTGAATGATTATCTAATTATAAACATGCCAAAAGTTTCTATCGATAAACATCTTGCCATAGATTTAATCGATACAAAATTGAGAGAGATTAAATCATTTGGGCACTTTCCAGTAAGGAACATCTAAAAATCCTTTCAAACATAACAGAATAGGAGGAAAAATTATGAGTGATGTAATATCGACTCGTTTAAAGAAAGAGGAAATTGATGAATTAAATGAAATCAGTGCAAAAGAACATTTAGATCGGTCTGCATTGATGCGAAAATTCCTGCTTCAACAAATTAAGGAGTATAGTTTAAGAAAAGTTTCGGAGAAGTATCGTAAAGGAATAATTAGTCTAGCTGAAGCCGCAACCCTGGTGAAAGTAACGATTTACGATATGATGGAGTACTGTAAAAGAGAGCAAATTCGCCCTATTGAACCAGATTCATCCGAACTAGCAAAAGATAGAACAAATGCTGAAGATATCTTTCGCAAATTGAAGGAGGAGAAATAAAATTAAGAAAGAGATACGAATGCCCCAAATAGCGGAATCTTATCGGAATGGTACTCTATCACTGCAATTTTCCATCTTTCCGGAACTCGCACTCTTTTATATTAATTTGCTTTTTACTCATAGTCATTTAAATGCCGAATATTTATTATTCCAAGATGCATAATTCCTTTAGAGAGATGCAATCACCAGTATTAACTCCTAAAAATATCGAATTGCTCAAAGAAAAGGCAAAAGAGTATAAAATGAAGCTCCTAGCCATTTTTGGGTCCTATGCTCGTGAAGAACAAAAAGAAGAAAGCGATTTAGATATTTTGGTCGATTTTGAAGAATCGCCTAGTTTACTCTCATTTATTCGTATGGAAAATGAGTTATCTGACCTTCTGGGAGTTAAAGTCGATTTAGTTACAAAAAATTCTCTTCATCCAATTTTACGGAAAACCGTTCTAAAAGAAATGAGGATTGTGTATGGTGAAGTCTGACCAATTCTACCTATATCATATACAATGATCTCTGGAGAAAATTGATTCCTACATTAAGGATGTAGATTATGATAAATTTGTCAATACATCTCTAATACATGATGCAGTCTTAAGGCAGTTGGGTATCATAGGAGAAGCATCTAAGCAGTTATCCTCAGATTTTAAGAACGAACATTCTCGAATTTTATGGAAAGAAATTGCGGGAATGCGGGATAAAATAATTCACCAATATTTTGGAGTGGATTTCGAATTGGTATGGAAAACACTGAAAGAAGATCTTCCCATACTTCAGGAGTTTGTAAAAGAAATCAATCCAAAAATGGAAGATGAGGATTATCATGAGTAAAAAATACTTTGCTCAATTAAAGAAAGAAGAAATGAACTCTGAAAAAGTAAAAGAAATGCGAATGACCCGAATAGCGGAATCTTATCGGAATGGTACTCTATCACTACAAGAAGCAGCAACAGCCGCAAAAGTATCAATATATGAAATGATGGAATTTACTGAAAAGCATCAAATTTATCCAAAGGAACTTTCTGATCAAGAGATGGAAGAGCATTTTAAGTATGCGAAAAAAATACTAAGAAAAGATTGATGGAGAATCCATCAGAGATAGATCCAATAAGTTTAACTAACTTACATGGGAAAAA
>JAFGBS010000036.1 GCA_016933055.1 Promethearchaeota archaeon
TTAATTTGTTCTATCTTATCTTGTAAGAATAATTGCTTCAACTTGTCAATATCTGCTGATTGTTTGCAGAAGACCTTGATGAACATGGTGGGATACTTCTCAATGACCTCATATTGATTTCCCGGATCTAATCTGTTCTTTATTCAAGTATTAATTCCCCTTTCTTCAGGAAAATTAAATACATCAAATAGTCATTGTTTTCATTAACTCATGGAGTTATCAAAAAGTACATTATTGTTGTCATTACAATATAAGGGTACATTTAATATCCTGGATTTGATGGGTTATGTGCCCATTAAATATAATGAATTGAAACTTAGACTGAAGGAGCAGATTTCAGCGCGCACTCTCGACCATCGTTTAAGTGATCTCGTAGAAGTAGGTCTTCTGGCGCGAACGACAATATTTTATGGACAAAACCAATTATTGAAGGAATATGAACTAACTACCCAAGGAATTCTAGTAAAAGCATTACTAAACGGAATCGCTCTTCAAGATCGAAATACAATAGCTATAACATTGAAATCTGTCAGTAAAACCACACCACTATCTCAAATCCCTCAAACTACACAAATTGAAAAATCCATTCTCCAAAAAACCCTCACAGACGTGTCGCGAATATATCGTATTTATCAAAAATTTAATTGGAAAGAGACATGGAATAGTTTAAAACGGATTTGTAAAAGAAACGGTGAGATTATGACTCTTTCCGCGCACCCACAAAAAAACGTGATAATCGATGTTTCCGATATGGGGATCGAAGTGGAAACAACCAAAGGAAAAAGGTTAGTTGAAACAGGGAAAATAAAACAAGCTTATTCATGGTTGTTAAAAGATGGAAAACTTGATCGGGATGATCATAAAAAAGCTAGTTATCGGAGTTCTTTCATTTGTGCATTACTAAGTAAGTTGGAATGGGTGGATTATCAGAAGAAACCAAAAATAACAATCTTTCTGAAGGAAAATAGTACTAATTCGATTAGAATCTGATTGAAACTACCTTATATCAATATCTATCCTTTCAAAAAATCACTCCCGCTATGTATTAAGCGAAAAGTTTTGCGCTTAGAACCATTTAACCTGTAACTCACTTTCAGATTCATGGGTTCATCACATGAATCTCCCCGTATTTCAACTGGAATGTTCCGAGCACTGGGAATTACTTCTGATATTTCAATTCTTTTGCAACTCCAAACAGTAAATCTTGAAGTACATAACTGGGATAAGATATTGAATGATTTACAATCCGTATGGAAAAATCAGAATTATCTCTATATGTTAATTAAAGAGGATGAACAACAGATTTATGCATTTTATATCGGAAAATCCACACAAAAGAAATTTCGACGCCTAATTGATCATTTTGAAGGATTGAAAAAAGCAGAACAGGCATATGAAAATGATCAACTCGATATGGCTTTTTTTCATCATCGTATGTATCACCAACTATTCACAACAAAATCATCCATACCATTAAGATTGGATATAATTGAGTGGAAGGAAAACAAAACGATGCTGGGGATCTTTCCTTTTCCTATTGAATGTAATGTTAGTAATGCAGAAGCTCTCCTGATCTCCCATTTATCATCCCATTTCCCTGAAGCAAATATTAACCACGATTTTATCACTAGGTTGCGATGGAATCATCTCAACCTCTCAAATTTACAAATATCTTCTAATGTTCAAGTAATTATTGAGGGAAACTCCCCAGTACAATTATGGAATAATTGGTGTGACCAGTGGTTTTTGCAACCAAAATTACTAATCTCAACGAAATCGAAAAAGGCTAATAATTTCCTTGAGTCTTCAATTGAACATATTCCTTTATTCTCAACTATTTCTTTAGAAGATGGAAAACAAGAAGTCCAAACACACCTGAGTAAAAATGGAACCCTTCTATTCATACGGTCTCCCTCAATGGAAAAACAGGTAATCAATGCGGTGAAAATTGTGAAAGATTCCTATGATTACTACGTAAAAAATCAAGCATCAATCCACAAACCATTTTTTAGTGATGGTTTGGTCTATATGGTATATTTATTGCGAGATGACGCGAAAAAAATAGGATTACCGTTAGAAATTGAGCAACAAACAGAGATCATTCCTATTTATATAGGCCAAACGCAAGCTGTAGGACGATCAAGTGGAGGATTTTCCAAAAATTTGAAAGGTGTTGCTAAAGGGAAAAACAAGCAATATTTTGCACGATGGGGGAACGACAGAGCACGCCATATCGGAGGTTTATCCCTCCGATTTTATGATCTTCCTAATAATTATAAAAGTACGAATTATGAACAGTGGGTTGAAACAATATTTGATAATCTATGCCGGGTACAAAAACGCCCAATTCTTAAGTGTCCTGTTTATTTCCAGATGAAACCTACTTATCCATATAATGTGGTATTTGGTGGAAAATTGGGACTTTTTACTCCCGAATTGGAAACAATCCTGATTGCTTTAGGTCGTCAGTTATTCCCAGAGATTCTAATTAATAAGGCAAAACGTTAATTTCTTTCGAGCCACCTACCTCTTTTAGATTTAATTGTTGTATTTTCCTCCTTCATTAAATACAGAATGAAATGCTTCACTATAACACTTAATACACACATTTATTATTTTTGAACCATCGTTAGATAAGTGGAAATATTGCTCTATGAGGGGCTTTTTGGATGATTTAGATGAATTTAAGTAGTCTAAAAGATACTCCTGATCTTCAGAATTTATGCATGATAACTCAAAATCAACTTTTTGATACTCTGATATATTTATAGGAGAATTACAGTAATAACAGAACGTTATCGATGAGTTCTTCATTTTATCAAACTGTGAGTTCATGTTGATTAGGAAAATCCTTTATATTTAAATCCAAAAATGGATATAAACAACACAAAACATCGCATTAAAAAAAAAAACAAATGATTCAGGTTGGTAATTCAATTACTTTTTGTTTAGAGATTATTTCAATTAATCTTTTAGGTTCTTTTTTTAATAGTGTGGAAATCAGTTGTAAATATCCCCCGATTCCTCGTTTATCAATAGCAATCACTACTTTTGGATGGTCTAAGTAGTCTTCAACAACCTTACGATATTTTTTTCCCATGATAACCAAAATCTTATCGTAATTCTGTAAATATTTTTCAAATTGGTCATTTGTTGCCGATTTTAATCTCAGAATATCTTGCATCGTCTCGATCCTTTTCTCATATGGTTCTATAACATCATCTGAGTCAATAAGTCCGTATTTTGCACTCAGAATCTTAAGCTTTGCATCTATTTTTCGAGATAACTTCACAATCATCTTGAACAGTTGACCTTGATATAATTCGATTGCTTTACTCGATCTGTCAAGTTTAGATTTAGAGCAACTTGTTAATATCATTATTTTGGGTTTCAAATGCAATCTCCTTTACACCAAATGATGATTCAATGGTCAATTCTAGTATTGTTTTTAGCACTTATGTACATTATTTACTCAAATGTCATCAATACCCACCGATTCATTTGAAGACATTTCCACAGAATTCTCCCACTACTTCCAGGTCGGTTCGCTGACTTCCAGTTATAAGCCCGTTCTCCTAAAGTCGATTTTATTTTGTATAAAGCGAGGCAAAACTCAACGTATGAGGGATATTCACTTCATATCCATGGATAACATTGCCATCTATTTCCTTAAATTCTACTTCTCGCTATATCGGCGCTTTAATATTAAGCAATTGACCTCGAAAAATAACAAAATCACGATCTATCGGATAATCGACCGTTATATCGATGAAGAAACCACGAAATTATACGATCGGGACATCTCGGATGAGATTGTTGATAAGATAAAAAAAGCCCTTTATAGAAATGTCATTTATCTGCTGAGACAAGATTCATATTTTTATGAATTCTACGATTCCCATCACGATGTGATCGCTTTACCCCGTGAGATAAAGGATGAGCAAGATTTCAACCATCTGCTTAAGAAACTTGACGTACACCGCAGAGAAATCGCTTTCATCGGCATCCCGGATAAAATTGTTTTATTCATCGAAATGAATCGCCCAATTCTGGATGCCGCGATTAATGCGAATCTTGCTCTATTTCTGGAAAAGATTAACACAGTTCCAAATTTGAACATCAAAATTCTTGCAGCGGATGGTAGTTTCGATGAGATCCGAAACATCTCTCCATTATTAAAAGAGAAATTATGTGCGTATCAGAACGACTGTTGTTTTTATTGCGGGAAAAACATGAGTGATACTGCCGAAGCGGATCATTTTGTACCGTATAATTATCTTTTTGACTCTCAGATTTGGAACATCGTCGGTGCGTGTGAGAAATGCAACGGGAAAAAGTCGAATCATGTGGTTCAGGAAGAATATTTGAGGAAAATACAGGAACGGAATTTGGAAGAGGAATTTAGGCACGTATTTTTCCAAGATAGACTGGATTCGTTGGAATTTGCGCAAAATATGAATAAAATCTTGGAACAGCACTATCGGAATTGTTTATTAAATTTCAAATTGCTAAAAAAGCGAAATCTTTCAGTTGATTTTGGAAAAGAAATATCTCATATGTACTAATTCCCAATTTATCTGATCTTCTTTAATTCTGAATCCATGGTAGGTAATAATATAACATTCAATGATTCCTCATTGAAATAAAATGATCTAAGGATCTTTTTTCGCTGAGTTGGTATCTATTCGATCTAAATATTCTTGATAAGCTTGGAATTTCTGTGTTATGATATTGTTAATGAAATTCCCAATCTTTATTTCAAAGTCATATTTAGTTCTATCTCTTTTTTGGAGTTGCTCTACCATAACTTTAGATAGGTATTCTGAAAACTCTTTCTTGTTTATTCCAAAGAGTATCTCATCTGTAACAATATCTTCAACTTTTTCCTCATCTTTCATTTCTGATAGTCTTTTTCTAGCTTGATCATAAATTTCCTCTTCTTTTCCTTCATAACTTTCTTCATTGTCTGATATGTATTTTTTTATTGCACGAATGATTTCTTCATGGGAAAAATTAACTGTAGCAAAATCGGGATATGGTAAGTAATAGTTTTCTTCAGGTATGCCCTTATCTTTGAGATTTGCTACTTTACCTGGCAGAGATTCTTTTTTATCCAAATCTAAAACAAGGAAGGATCTCTTGCTAATAACTTTGAAATAGTATTCAATGAAAAGGAAGTCTCTACTTTTACCATTTAAAGGAACTGCGATAACTGGTACTCCAATTATATAATAAACCATATATAACCATTCTCTTAAGAAAATATAATCTGTTGAGCCTTCTACAAAAATAATTACAGAATTTTTTGGGGTTAATCCGTAATCTAGAAGTAGATTATCGAGGTGTTCATAGAATTCTTCTTCTGTATCAAAATAAAAATTTGGTTTCCAAAAATCTGTTGCTTTTTCTTTTTCTGCAGGAAATTGCAATCCATTTTTTTCCCAAATTTTCGTAAATGCCTCTAAGTATCGGGATATTTGAATGAGGTTCATGAGGTAATTGAGAAATCCTTTAAGTTTTTTTTTTTTGCTTGGTTTGATGATAGACAATATGTCAACAATTTTCTCTAAACCATCGAAATTTCCGACCAAAAGACATTCTATCTTTTTATAGAGATCTCGAAGAGTCTTTAAGTCATCAGTTGAAAAATCAGAGGATAGAGATTTTAGCTTTTTATCATACCAATTATTATACTCCGAAATCCCATCTTGAACATTTTTATTATCATCCCTTACCCAAGGATCGTATTTCCTCCAACTCATATTAACGCGTGGATTACTTCCTAGAGTGTAAAAAAAAGGACGTGTAAAGGATTCCACTCTAATCCATAATCTCAAAATATCAGGTTTTAGCCAACAATACTGGACGTAAAATATTTCTCTGAGAAGATTATAATTTTTCGCCGAATCGACTTTCATTTGAATAAATTCTTCTATGGAATTGTTTTTAGATTTCAATGATTCTTTTATTCGATTTATTACGTAGTCATCAAATCGAAATCTGCGTATCCAATAGAATTTCTCAAAATGACTCCTATTACTTAATAATGATAAAGAATCACCTCTCATTAGGGTCATAGCTTGAATGAACTGGATTGGATGGTAATAATATCGAGTTTCTTCAATAGAAATTTTTATATATTTCTCTTCAGTAGTTTCAGATATTTCAGTTTTTTTTTCCTCGGGAACCTCAAGGGTATGCTCAATTTTCTGATGATTCCAAAAATCTGTTTCAATAAAGTTATTTAATTTACTCTCTTCCGTGGTATCAATATTATAAATTTCCTCCGGAAAATCTATAATTCCAAAATCGTCCATTTTTTTCCATGAATTTAGAGTAACCCTATTAATCAGAACCTCCTTATCGTTGATACATTGAAGGAATGGATGGTTTTTTGGGAATTTTGCAACACAAAAGGGCTTGATCAATCCAATAAAGTTATACCATTCCATTAGTATACAAAAATCCTCAAATCTCTCAAATCCTCTTTTTATTTTCAGTTTTGAATACCATATAAACATATCTTTCAAATCTATTAACTCTCGAGCATATATGGGGCAGTAATTTAAATATTCTTCGAAAATCTCTCGATAATTGTTAGATTTGGTTTCAGAATCAGCCATCAATATCCCTATATGATTCTCTTTAAAAATAATTACTGTATCCCGTTTATAAAGGTTTGAAGTCTAAAGAACTTTCATTATCAGGGGATTAATATTTATTATTTCAAATTTGTGACGTGATAGTACGATTTTGATTCTATTTAGATTCTGTGGACCCGAACCTTTATCCGTCTCACCTACCCGCATGAACTGTTTAAAACTACGTTGTTAACTATTCAGACAATACTGTTACCTCTTCTACATGTGTTGAGAGAGGAAAAATGGATGAAAAATTATTTAAATCACTAGATAGATGTTGACTGGTTATACTGGATTTGGAGGTGGGTTGGGATCATGCATAATTTCAACCACATCTGATTGAGAACTCTCTTCTTGCTCTCCAAACCACTCATTATCATTGTTTTGAGCAATAACTTCGAGTGTGGAAGTTTCTATCGAGTCTGGAGTGTCAATGCTATAAACATGGGATGTTTGTCCACACATTATTTCTCTCTTGTTGCAGAAATTTATACAATTCTCTTGAAGAACATGATTTAGAAGAAAGAGAACACGAAGAGGATGGGAGGGTGTTCGTCATGAAATTGACAAGATTGGGGTAATCTGTTGCCATTTTGTTCGTTTAGGTATTCTTTAAAGATATTTTATTGGAATTTTATCGAAAACGAACAATCAGCACTTAAATTCAACAGTAAAATTATATACGAAATTTTAGATATACAGAATGAGTTCATTTTATTGAGGAGGTTTTTTTGGATAAAAATAATCAAGATTACCTATATTTACGTAAATTAGGATTATCACATGAAGAAATCATAAATCGAATAAAACGGTACAGTAATCAGGGATTAACCGAAAGCGATGCATTAAAGACTCTAAAAACAGATGAAGAGAGAATCATTGAAATTCATATCGAAATCGAAGGATTAAAAGTTTATTTTCTTAAGGTTCTTGCAGAGATTTTAGAGTTTCAAGTGATCCCAAATTTTCGTCAAGAACCTATTGATCTTGAACTCTATGGTATAAACAATCAAAAACTGTATGAAATTAATTCATTACCTGTGTTGTTGGCAGTATTAGAAGAGATTAAAGCAGAAAATGAAAAACGAATACCTGCAAAATATCCAGATTGGAATGATTATGGATATTTTCCTTATCATCGAAATCAAGCTATATCCAAATTATTAGAAAGTCGTGATTGGTATGTAGGAAGGTTAAAAACATATAAAAAACAAGGAATTTCAATAGATTTTCCATTCCAATCAGTAAAACCCACGTTTTTTAAAATTCCTGATAAAATCCAAAATACAAACTTAATCTCGGTTATGATGCCTTTCAGAGAAGAATTTGATCCTATTTTTCAGGAAATCATGAAAGTTTGTGAAAACTTATCTATGGAATGCAAACGAGCTGATCAGATATTCGATAACTATATTGCAATTCAAGATGTGTTTGATTTAATATATCTCGCTCGTTGTATTATTGTGGAACTTACAGGAAAAAATCCGAATGTATTCTATGAGTTAGGGATTTCTCATGCTTTTGGGAAAAAAGTCATTCCGATTATCCGAAAAAGTGGAGAAAAAATTCCATTCGATGTGCAACATCACAAGGCTATCGAATATGAGGGTGATAAAATGGATGATTTCCGAGAGAAACTGGATAAACGACTAAAAATCATATTGAGTATTGCTTAGTTGAATGAGATTTCATTCAAACTATCATAATCTTAATGGAATCGAATTTTACGTGAAAAAGGATTTTCAGGTAATTATTTAAGTCTCAATGTTAAAGGAATTCAATGGTATTATTACTTTTTAATGGGTCTAGGGGTAAAGATGAGTACGTTAACCAAAATGGGTGTGGAATTATATAATCTGATCAGCAACGTATTACGTTCTTATTCAAATGAAATCTCACCTTATGAAGCATTTGTCGATGAAATTGCTCAAAATTTCTTTGATTCTGCTAAAAAATATTATAGGTATTGCGTCAAGGAAAATGTAAAACCAATAAATTCATCAATGAAAGTTCTTTTTATCGAAGATTATAATGGAAAACCAGCAATTGTAATTAAACAAACCGGTACAACAGGTATTATCCATAGAAAAGAATATGTCACATATTCTTTAACTCAAAAGGATAAGGATGAAGACGCTGCAGGAAGTCAAGGAGTTGGCTGGAAAATATGGTTTATGATATGCGATGAAGTGCATACAGAGACTATAGTCGATGGGAGATATTATCAAACTCTCCAAAGGGTAGAAAATAGAGATATAAAGGTCGCCCATAATGACGATAATTGGAGTACATATTTTGAACATTTTCAAGACACATTAATAAGTGAAAATGGAGAAACTTCAATAAAGTTCTTGAATGTGAACAATTCACACGGTTTTAACGAAGATGAATCAACAACATATTTTCAAGAATTATGGAAATGTTGTGAAAAAGTAATTCAGGAAAGATATTATTGGGCTCTGAAAAAATATCCTACATTTAGTGTTGATTTGATTTATACAAATTCAAAAAAAACTCAACCATCTCAGAAAGTCACTATCTCCCTTAATGAATACCCTCCTTTATATCCAGGATTAAATGATTCCGATTGCAGAACCTCAAATAAATTCATTCGTAACAAGACCAAAAATTACGGTGTGGTCAAAGATATCTTTGTTGGATTTACAAATGAAATTCATTCAAAAATAAATGATGGAGTAGCAATTATTGTCAGAGATAGGGTAGTTGAATGGTATAATCCTAGGTCACAATGGGTTGGAACGCCTGGTGCTAATGGAAAATTAATTGGTCATGTTTGTTGTGATTTTCTATATAAAAAAGACAATATGACTCATGATAAATTAAATGATATTTTTCCCGAAGTAAAACTGACTAGGCATTTCATAAGAACGTTGATACAGAAACTATACGTAAAAATAAATGAACTTCATGTTGTTGATGTGCCTAAAGTTTCACACGGAAATACAATTTTAACAACAATAAACAACGCAATTGCTGAATTTATTGATAGTGAGGATTTGTTTTCAGAAGCAAAATCAGATATTGACTATGAACCTTTGGGAGAAGAACCATTTAATAAAACTCCTAAACCTGAGAAATTCATTTATATCAAAGGAATTTTATTAACTGAAAAAATTGAAGATGGAATTCCCCAAAAAATGAATGATACTGATCCATTAACTCCGAGTAATGAATATAGCGCGTTAGTGGAAATTTTAAACACAAAAGATGAATGTGAAGCTATTGTCAATTACTCTTCATTTCCAAAATATTTTGAAATTAAAAGAGCGATAAAAATATCCCCAGGAACCACTAAGGACATTTTTAAATTCCAGATACCCGAAGATGCAATGAGAGGAGCATTTCATTTAAAAAGTATTGTTAGATCTCAAGATGAAAAACTATTGGAAAAAAGGATCATTTCAAGAGAAATCCTACCTATAATTTCAAAGGTAGAATTATCTGAAAGAAATTTTGAGAGAGGGAATGAATATCAAATTTCCTATAAGGTTTGTAGATCCTCTTTGAGGGGAAACAGAGAATTCTCGTGCAAAATATATGACAATGAAAATTTTGAAATTCATGAAGAAGGACCTATAACTTTAAAACGGGCTGAAACAGATAAAATTGAATCTTTTTATTTTAAAATTCCCCCTCAAGCACTAAGAGGGAGATATACTTTTGAGTATCAGGTAAAAAATGGACCAAATATCATACAAAAAGGAAGAGAATACTTCTTTGTGGAGTTATTCATCAATAGAATAAAATCATCAAAACGAATTGTAAAGTACAATGAAAAATTTGATATTACCGTCGATCTTGAAAATAAAAGACAGATCCCTGTAGAAGATGCAGAATTAACAATAAGAATTGAAAATTCTAATCATTTTGAAATGAAAAAAGAATTTACAAACATTTCTATTCAGAAAAATTCAGACTTCGCAATAAAACTTGGAGATTTAGAATTTGATGAAGATTGTGATACAGGAAAATATAGTGTTATTGTTGAATTCAAGCTAGAAGATGATTTTGCTCCAGAAGTGAAAACAACAAAAATTTTCCTCGAAACAGAAACTAGTACCAAAGATTCGAAGGGAGCTCTTAGTCATTTTGATTATAATAAGAGCATTAAAGGATATGAGGATAAAAATCTGGCAGTTTCTGTTGAAGGCACAATAATGATCAATACTTTTCATTATTTATTTAGGCGAATTGAAACTCCTACTGGGATTGATCTCAATCTATTCAAACAATGCATCATTCAAGCATTATGGTTTGCGTTTCGAGATCAGATAACAAAGGATAATAGATTTGAAGAAATGTGGGAATTTGAGAAATATATACTAGAGGATAAAAAATTGGGGGAGATTTTATGACAGAGAAATTATTAGACACCGATAAAGGAAAACAAGATTATATAGATCCTATTGTAGGTGAAGATCCACTACTAAATACAGAAAAATCAGGTAGAGTATCTCAGATAGCTCAAAAGTTGCACCAAGCTTTGAATTTCAATGATAATGAATGGATTCAACTTGCGTTAGACTTACTCGTTGGGAAGATGATTATGGATTATAAATATCTAGTTATGGTAAAATATTCAGAGTATATAGGATTAGGAAAACAGAATATTTTTCTGGTTCATGATATCGGGACACTTGTTAATGATTTTGTGTCAAAACGAGAAATAGATTTAGAAAATAAAGAGTTTCGAAAGAGCTCAGGATTTACATTTAATCGAGGAAGTGTGATAAATCATCTAACCTCTCTAATAGATTTTTCGTCCAAAAATGAAAAAAAATACAATTTCAATCAAACATATCTTCGAAATTTTTCAACTATTGCATATGAGTTTGACAAAAATGAATTGGATCCTGAAATCCCTGTATACATATATAAAGAATTAGTAGAACGAGTTCCAGTAGATATGTTTGAAACCCCTAATCAAAGAAAAAGGTTTCAAAATAATATATTAGAATTGCGTAGAGAAGAAACTTTCACAGACAGACACTTGAGGATTATAATAAATTTAGTAAGGGAAGATCCTATAAATAGAGCAAAAATTGAGTACATACGTCGAATTTTGCCTGATGTAAAAGAAATTAAAACTTCTATGAGTTTTCCTGATGCTTTAAATTATGTCAAATCTATTGAAAAATCTGGTAAGCAGAAAAAAGAACAAGTACTTCCCAGTTTGGAACAGAATGGAGTGCTTCGTTTACCACAAGCTAATGATGTTTCAAAATTCATCAAAATTGTCCAAGATGTTTCTCATGGAATAACAAAACCAGAACAATTAGCCGATAATATAGAAATTTCTGAACGCCAGATACATTATTATAAGGATGCAGCTCAAATTCTAAATTTATTAACAGAGAATGGGAGAAATTATACATTCACACTCACCTCTATTGGTCAAAAACTTGCTGAGACTAAAGACGAAAACGAACAGAATGAAATTTTATATCACCAAATAATGAAAACCGAAGTTATTAAGCACATTTTCTTAATGTTAAAAGAAAGTCAAGAAGATTATATCCTCGTTGAAGAATACTTGAATGATTTAAAGCATAGGAGTGCTCTATCTGATTCTACGATCGCAAGAAGAACAGCAGCTATAATAAGCTGGATTAGATGGATTGAAAGTTACAATGAATTATTACGGATTGTCGAAGAAAAAATAATAGTTAAGAACGAATTCTCTTGGAATTGCGTTAAAAAACAAATTCTTGAAATTATCAATAAATATCGAACAATCAATACACTAGCTAATGGAAAACCAAATATTATCGAAGTATTTGATGATACAGGATTAATGGTAAAGACTGATCACGACTCAGAAGCAAAAAAAGTTTCATTTAACACAATTAAAGATGTATGGTTCAATTTAGTAGAATATGGAGAATTAGAACTGGATAATCATGAGCTGACCTCTTATAGAAGTTCGTTTGTTTGCTCTTTATTGTCTCAATTACCAATTGTCAATGTTTTAAAAGAGGGAAAAATCTCGATAAAATTGGTTGGGATTTAATGAATTCACATGATGCTATTGCTCGGAAATTTGAGAATTATTTCCAAAACGCACGTATGACTTCAAGCTATAAACCTGTGATGTTATTGTCAATTTTGTATCATATTAAACAAAGAAAATCCACGTATCTTCCTTCTGCGAATATTTATTTTATTTCATTGAATGATATCGCACTATTTTTTCTGAAATTCTATTTTTATACGCTTAAGTATTATGATCTTAACCATTTGACCAATAAAAATAACAAAATTGGGATTTACAGAATAATTGAGAAATATTTCCGTGATTTCAATACATTCCCAGAGTACTTAAATCATAAAATTATCACAAAAACAATCAACCAATTATTTCGAAATGTTATCTTCTTGCTACTGAATGATATATATTTATATGATTTTTACGATGAGCAATTTCAAGAATTTCGATTACCTCACGAGTTTATTGGTAAAGATGATTTTCGAGTTGTTATCAAAAATAAAAAAATTCGAGTCGAAGAAATTAAGTACTTAGGAATTAAAGAATCAGCATACCTTTATCTTAGTTTAAATTATACGAATCTTAAAAAGAAGATAAACCTAAATTTGATTCAATTTCTAAAAAAAGTAAATTACTCTTTTGATTCCTTTGATGAAATAGATAGATTTTATGATAATTTATCAAATTTGAAAAATATGATGTCAGATTCTAATTAGCTCAGAAATTCTATTTCTAAAGATATGGTAATTTGTCGTCTTGGACTCTCTGGAAAGAATGGAAACTACCGAAAAAGTATTTTTTCAAATTAGGATTAATTCGGTAGAATTTGCTAAAAATATGAATATAATCTTGGAACAGCACTATCGAAATTTTTTATTGTATTTTAAATCAGTAAAAATGTAAAATGCAAAGTCCAAAGTGTAAACAATAGGAATTGCTATTGGTCCACATCTTTAATGTGATAACATATTTTTGATTCCATTTTTGGTTCTGTGGATACGAGCCTTTATCCGTGCCACCTACCCGCACGAACCGTTTAACACTATATTGTTACCTATTCGGACTATACTGTTACCTCTTTAACATGTGTCAAGTGAGGAAAAATGATTTATATCACACGACAGATATTGATAAATAGTGTTTAACCAAATTTCTATTTTTATTTTTTGTGTGTAATGATTATGGCATCACAAACAAAAACTGCTAAAAACGGTAATTAAGTATGGTGAATTATTCGGTGCTCCCCGTCTTTTGGATATTACCCACAATGCTCACTTCGTAATGTCGATGGGGGTAGTATTATTTAAGAGATTTTTTGATTTAGTGGAAAACATCGTAGATGCGGGTTTCCCGTAATTATACCACCCTTTACAATTGATCCATATCCCATTGATTATAAGAATGTGAAATCGAACAATCAACAAAAAATTGTTGAAAGATCTTGTATAAGAAACAAGATTACCTTGAGAAGATATATAAAAAATGGGATTTCAAGGGAAGAATGGATATTCCTGTGTATGTTATCTATCTGAAGTAGGAAATATCCCAAAAAGGGGAGATTTTCTCGTATGGTCCGATTCCACTGCGATAGTTTATATACATGGAAGATATGACTCGTTTTGGTAAAATATTTAGTTTTTCATATTTTCCCTAACTTAACTTTTGATTTTTTCAGGTACTGAGTGGTTAATAGGTACTCTATTAAATAAATGATTTATTTTGCTTGCCAGCCTATCTCTTTGATCTTTTCCTTAGATTTTGCGATTCTTCTTAAATTTTTGATCCCATATTGGATAAGCTCATTTACCTAGGCAGTCATTAAAAGTCACACACTCTTCTACTAATTTGTACTAAGTTGTTGAAAAAGTACATTTCATAATAAACTTAACAAATGAATAGTAATCCTGAGATGCAGAATAATTCCATATCCGGATATGAACCCAATGAAAAGTGTAAAAAATAGTTCCAAGCTCCAACGAATGCAAGATTTAATTAAATTGACTCCAAAACTCATTCAGCATTTCGATGAAATCATGGAAATTCTTATCGAACAGAATACTGTGTTCGAAAAAACGATTCATCAGGAAATTCTCGGAGGATTTCAATCAGTATTCAATGAAATGTTGAACCATCTCGAATATTGGGCAGAATTGACTCAACTAATCATGTTTTTATCCAACACATTTAAAATTCTTCAAAAAACCCTCATTTATTTCGATTATTTACGCTATATTGAAAAGGAATTCAATGATCCAAGTTTCAAAATACTCAAAGAGTACACCAGCAATAAAATAAGCGAATTTGATGTCGCTTCTGTTGAAAAACAGATGAAACAGAGCTTAGATTTTCTCCAACATCAAAGTGACTTGGACTTATTTGCACAAGTAAAGAGTGATCCAAACTATCTTGAATATATCAGAGGCAGGGAGCTCTTTTATCTAAAGGATATCTGCTTCAATTTTTGTCACGCATATGAAAGTCTAGTGGTAATTTTGACGTTTTTTCTAGTCTTGATTCGGTTTCTGCTAAAGGAACCGTCGAATTTAATAGAAAATGCGTTAAAAACTCATAAAAAAATTCCGGTTTGGCAATTATATGAAGAAAATGGGCAATATCCCTCGGCAGATGTCTTATTAAAGGATGGTCTCAACCGAATATTTGCTACTCCGCCCTCAGCTCTTATGAATTTTTTGGAAGAGATATTCGGACCGCATGGGTATCGGGAAATTCGGAATCGAATAGTGCATAATATGGAAGAAGAAGGATTTTGTGAAATTCTAAAAGAATCAAAACTAAAAATTACATTTCCTGATCACATATCGCAGGTTTTTTCCATAGACGATCTCAAACGACTCTATGCGAGATTGTTTTCTATTACAGTTGAAGTGTTTGTAATGAATGAACGCGGAATTTTCGTTGGAGTGTTTAAGAAAATCCAAGACATTTTGCGAAAAAATAAGGTAGACTAATAACAATTCCAAATTTTCCATCAAAAAAAATATCATAAAGTAGTTCTATATATTAGATGTAAATGAACTTCAATCCCCAATTACACTTGACAGAAATTAAGGAACATTACCTTAATGATTTAAAAACTGCATATTTAGCTTCACGCCAAGCAACCTATGATAATTACGATAATTCTCAGTTTTATAACGAATTGATGAAAGAATGCATTTTAAATCCCTCAATTCACGAAATTGTTCGAACTTATTTGTCAAAGTTTCAGATTCCTGGTGTGCAGATTATTTTTGGTTCTGATCCTAAAAAACGAATGGAGGAGAATTTGAAAAAAATAGAACCAGATGAAATGATGAGTCAAGAGGACTTAGAGAGGGATGCAGAACAAATTGATCAAGTAATTGAAGATTATAAAAAAGAAGAAATATCTTGTGTAGTCATGAATTATCTCATAGGGGCTGTAGAAGTAGGAGTACACGAACGTGAAATGAAGTATTATTATGCTCCCACAGAGATTCGAGTTTCTGAAAGGTTGTTTGTATACTGGGCTTCTAGGCATTTTTATAAAATGCTACACCCATTGAACGATCACTATCTGAAAATGGCAGTTGTCTATCAATTCTCGTTTTTTGAAGCGTGTTTGAAAGACATGTTGCAACTAGTTGTTGATCATACTGATCACATGGACTTTCTACGATGGGGGGGAGAAATGAACCTTTTACATCGTATATTCCTTCGAATGAATATCAATTTAGAAGATTTTCCCAAATGGGAGTTACTTAAGAAATTATACACTAAACGAGTAGTTTTTATTCATTGTTCAGGAATTTTGGATAAGAACACAGTTAATAATTTGGATTTGGATGAAAAATTGATTGGAGAGCCTTTAAAAGTAGATTTATATGATTTAATGACTCAGCATGAAACATTGAAAGAATTTTTACAATGGATTCCAGAACGAATTATCCCCTTATTCAATTAATTAGAGAAACTGGAGAGTATGGTATTATGTCAAAGAGAATAAAAAATATAAAAGAAAGGATAGAAAATGCACTACCTTATTTTGGGGAAATTTTTGAGAATCCCTTTGATCTGAATGTCGATGAACTCGCAAAAAATCCTCATAAAATCGAGGATCATGGTAAAACACTTTTTTTGACCAAGAACTTCGTAACTAAATGTCTTAAATTGTTCAAATCCCATAACTCAGAATCCTCAATTTGCCGTCGATTTGTCAATATCAGATGTTGAATTTTACTTTTTATGCATGAAATCTTGATCTGTAGAACTTATTGAAAAAATTTTTGTCCTTTAAGCATCATGAGCTTAATCGATTTTATCCATAAATGAGTTATTAAGACAATTAAGTTCTCAATAGTTAAATGTGCTAGTCGGTTGATCAAGGTCAATTAAGCACCGATATGTAAATATTGAGGGAAAAAAACATGGATGAGGATAAATCACTGGAAGAACGTGAAAGAGAGCTACGAGAACGTGAATTGGAGTTAAAAAAGCGAGAACTTAAACTTAGGGAAAAGCAGAATACTGTTTTAGAGAAATCTACGAATATGTCAACGTGCATATGGGTAATTGTTGGAATTTCCACGGTGATTTCCATAATATGGATGCTGATTAGCTGGATTCAATGGTGATATCCATTAAAATAAAATAGGACAGTTATACTGGACACTGAAGAATTTGAGTAATCGACATGCGCAGAACAATATAAATACCACATAAGTGGATCTTTAATAGGAGAAAAATGAGTATGTTGAGTCAAAACCTTAAGAAAACCATCCAAAACATGCATACAATCCCTTGGAAACTATATCTTTCTGTGTTATTGACACATCTTTTACCAACAATTTACGTTACCATTCGCATTTACTTCCTCGGTGATTTACCCAGCGATTGGGGTGTAAACATTGCTTCGCAACTAGTTTGGATAAGTTTAGTTTTAGAAGTCATACAGGAAGGTCTCATCCTACCACTTTTTTACATTATTGGTAAGACTTCTAAAGATCGGAACGAAACAATCAATAAGGTAAAGACTGGTTTACTAATTACGATTGGAATTCATGTTCTCATTCTCGCAATTGTTGGGATATTCACTCCCGCTTTCGTACGGGCAATGGCTCAAAATCCCGCATTACAAGACGCTACTGTAGTCTATATTCGCTTAGAACTAATTTCACTACTCATTCAAAGTGTTTTCAAATTTCTCTTTATCTTATTCATAATTTATGACCAAAGAGTAACCATTTATCTGCTTTTACTCGTGCAGATGATTGGAACGGTGATTTTGGATACATTTTTTGTTAGTTCGTTTTCATTTTCGCTTAATCTAGGAGTTAATGGCATCGCTTATTCAAATATCATTATCTATTCCCTCTTAGTAGGGATGAGCATTTATCGGGCTATTAGAACTTTTAAGCTAACGAAAAAAGATTGGCGGGTGCATACCAGCTTTACATGGCTGAAGGAATGGGGACGTGTCGGAGGGTATTCAGCTATGGATTCCTTCATTCGCAACCTCTTCTATATGGTATTTATTATTCGAATGATGAATATAATAGCCGAACAAGGCACGTATTGGGTTGCGAACGGATTTATTTGGAGTTGGTTATTACTACTCGTTTATCCGTTGACCGATATCATTAAGCAAAAAATTGCTACAACCCTTCCCGAAAAACTCAAAGGATTTTTAAATCCATATTATCTATTTTCAACGATTATTGTTCTTCTTTGGTTTCTGACGATGCCAGGATGGATGTGGTTCATCACAAAAGTTCTCAATGCTGCGGAACCACAAACAGTATTTCGATTAGTGCTTTTATTGTTACCAGCCTATATTTCTTTTGTGTATAATACCGTAGCGGATGCCCTTTTCTATGCCATTGGCAAAACTGAATCTCTTGCTATTCAAACGATTCTAACTAATATTTCTGTGTACGGAATTGCCTTTATCCTCTTTATTACTGGTAATTTCATCCCCACGTTATATTCTATCGCAATTTTGTTTAGTATAGGCATAGTAATTGACGGGATCTTGACTTTCATACTGCTACGTTATTATATTCGCAAATATGAAATGAATTCCACGCACTGATCCCAAATTTGAGTCTAATATGTAAAACTAACGAAATTTTGTTAGGAATATATAATTCAACATTTGCTATAGGTTTTTGAGTAGAAACTTAAAGATGAATGTAGGATATTTATATTTACGTATTATTCCACTCCAATCAGTAAAGAGAAATCACGTGAATGATTTTCATCAATTGGTATAAATCTCCAAAAATGCCAATATTTCTAATAACAAAAAAGATACAGAATAAGGGAAAAAATAATCGTCGGTTGTATTTCACACTAATATATCAATAAAATTAAGAGCATGAATCACACAAAGGATTTTCACGTGATACATTACTCTCCTCTCCACATTTCAAACAAAACTTTCCTTTTTCATGTTTATAATAGCAAACTGTACAAAATGGAGTTTTTACGTTAAAAAAAACGAATTTTCTACAACCTATACAAAATCCACGTTCTTCAATTGGGCGTAGACTTAGTTTACCACATTCTGGACAAATTAGAGTTTTATTACTATCTGTATTATGCATTAACTCAAAACCGCACAATTTACAAAGCCATATTCCTGATCGCTGTTCTTTAAAATTTTCAGGTTTAACTTTTATTTCTTGACTTGAATTCATTATCGTCCAATCAATTGCAGGTAACAATTTTTCGTCGTATTCATCTGCAGTTTCGTGAATTGGTGTTGTATCTCCTGACCTCCTCATGGTTTCGACGTTTTCTATAACCTTGTCATATAAATTCTTATCCTTTATCGAAGTTTCTGGTTCTATTAAGAATCCCATTTCCCAATTTTTTTTCCAGGAAGATTTAAGAAGGTTTAGAGATGAAACAACCATTTTATTCTCATTATAATAACATTTCGAATGTAAATTAGCAACACAATAAAGATTAACATATTTCAACTCTTCCGCTACACGCTTTGCTTCTTGGATAGTCGCTTTTTTCTTACGATAATATATTTCGACTAAAATACCTCTCTCCTTAGATGCATATTTAAGATGAGAGTAGATTTTTTCCGGAAAGTCCAGAAAAGGACTGATTATAATTATGAACTTCCTCGCATCAATTATAACTTTAACAATCTCACCGCATGCTGCTTCCATAGGTAGAAATTCGACCATAATTTTTAGCCTTTGTTTGTGAAATTTAATAATGATCCACTGGTGTGCAAAATATATATTTAAATTCTGTTAAACAACATTATCGGAAGATTTTGTGCAAATTAGATGATTAATTACATATACTAAATATGCAAATTTCATCAGAATAATAACGTTAGATAAGCAACAATAGAGGTATCTTCAAACGATAAAAACTTATTATTATCAACAATTAAATTCGGTAGTGTAGAGAAATAATACTGATTTGGTTTCTTATTTCATTGGGCTACACTATTATTGTATTTATCTTCATTTATGCAGTAAAAAAGGAATTTAATCTAAAAATATTCCAATAATTCATCAAAACACGCCATAACTTCCTTACGCGATTTAAAATTTATTTTTTGCACCTGACTAACTTCCTTTTTGTATAGAACATCAACATCTACATCAATCCACCGAAAATAATCTTCTTCGTCCAGCTCGAAATATGACTTTAATTTGCATTTTGCCAGACGGACTTTCGTGGTGTTATTATCATCCACAATTTCCATGATAGCATACCCCCATAAACCACCAATTGATAGGAACTTCATACTCTTATACTCTGTTGTATAACTCATCATTCAATCCTCTTTTTTATTTTAAATTGTTTGTTTTTACTAGTAGTTAAAAATTAAGAAATGATAATCCCCAGTAATCATTTCAGAATACCATAAATTGAGGAAAATCCCTATAAAAGTGTTCTGTTGAATATGATTTTTCATCACATTGGTCTGTCGACAGATTTTAGCATTCCAAAAAGGAGACATATACAAAAATTTGATATGGAGTAAGCTACAAAGCGAAATTTGAAGAGTAATTTTTATAATAAATCCAGAAACTAAAAGATGGGACTGTCCCTGATGACATTTTTGAAGAAATTACTACATAATCAGGATGAAAAAGTAGCTAATACAGCACAAGAAATCGGGCAAAATGCGAAATTTCCACGAAAAAATTTACACTTACATAAAATTTTTGACGCAGAATGATAGAATACGGCTACTGCACTTTTTTCTCATTTTCGGTCTTTTTTTTATGTGGGAATCGGGTTAAGTCAGTTTATCCTTTCTCATGGATGGTTTACTCGATTATGACCAGTAAATATAAATCCTCATGGATGTAAATGATATAGTGAGGGATTAAAAATGGAAACAAACGGGAAAGAAAGGGCAAGAAAAATCACTATAATTCGCGCATTCCTCATACTAGTTGGAATTTTTTTGGGAGGAATTGGTATGGGTTTTCTTTTTGAAGTAGGCATATTCCTTATCCCAATCGGTCTTTTATTGATGATAATCGGTAGTTTCATGAAACCACCAGATTTTTGTCCACATTGTTATAAGATAATCGAAAAATATGAGTATCGGATAGATCCTGAAGATGAGAATAAGAGGATCCTCTCATGCCCATTTTGTAAAGAATATATAAAATGTGAAAGAATTGTTACCGAGGATGAGGCGTCTAGAGGACCATGTGGATTACCATGGTGGTGTTGGTGTATAATTTGTTGCGGGTAATGGTATTAGGGATCCTTTAAACCCAATAATCCATCGAATCAAAAATTTTAGTCACATAAACCATTTCGATAAAGTGGGCAATAAATAAGACAGATATCCTAAGAAGAATTTGGATTTTTTAATACACATAGTCTAATGATGCTAGGATGAATGTGATTCTTCACAAATGTTCTGAATGCTGCGGAACCAAAGGTAGTATTTCAATTAGTGCTTCTGTTATTACCAGCTTATATTTCCTTTGTGTATAATACCGTAGCGGATGCCTTGTTCTATGCTATAGGCAAAACCGAATCTCTTGCAATTCAGACAATTGTAACTAATATTTCAGTCTATGGAACAGCCTTTGTTCTCTTCATCACGGGTAATTTCATCCCTACGGTATATTCCATCGCAATACTGTTTAGTATCGGCATAATTATCGATAGGACTTGACTTTTCTATTATTACGCCATTTTGTTCATAAACATAAACTTAATTCCAAGATCTTAGATTCCAGATAGCTAGGTTCACTGCAATTCAGAAAAAATAATATGTGATACATGGTGATTAAATAAATTTATAACTCTCAATTTTGAATATTTCTTCAAGTGGTGGGTGTGGGTAACGAAAATCCTTTTGAGGATTTGCCGGATGCTCTTGTGCATGATATGCTTGAAAGATCCGACAAAATTAGTAATACTCTAACGAAATCATTTAGCTCAATAATGGAAAAAAAGGATGAAATTCGAAATTTGTTTAAAGGGATGAATTTACTTCATAATTTTAGTGAACTTAAGGAACGGGTAGACTATCCATTTTATCCATTATCTTGCGGAGTGGATGGTGCTAATGCTATTGATAAATTAGTTTCATCAGACATTTTTGCAGTTGCGGCAGTAACAGTTCATGGATTTGATCCAAAGGAACGAATTATTGAAAATTTGGAGAAATCTCAGCATAAATTTGAGATTGAACCAATAAAGCATGAACCAATACAGAATTATTTTGCAAAGCAATCAGGTTCTGTATGGAACTTGTACTAGGAAACAAATCAAAAGAGCATGCTGTTTCTCTAACCATTTCTATCATACCCATTCTTTTAGTTCCATGCTCTTTGGTGTGATATAAGTTCGATTAATTAATGATGTTAAGATTTGAATCGATATGTCAATCTTTTCTTTGGAAATTCCCCTGGAGCAAGAATATGTAGCCAATCATTAACTCTTTGCCTATATTCTAATACAATATCTATTAATATTTTTGCTTCATTAGGAATAAAGGCATCAGGTCGGACGAAAAAACTTCCAAATTCCTATCGAAATTCCAAAAGAGTAGGCGAATTCGCACAATTTATCATGCCCAAAAAATTGAAAGAATTATCAAAATCACAAGATGAATTTAGATTTCCCGAAAAATATATCGGAATGCATGGAAGTATCAATTATGTAATTGCAAAATCAAAAATTGAGGAATATGATGAAATCTTAAAGATAATTCAAGAAGAATTGAAGAATTCGACTAAAGGAAAATCATTTTTAGTTTTATTCCAAAGAAATCCATGGAACGACCGAAATAATAAGTTCTTTTCACAAGCTATGAAATACGATTTATTTGAAAATTTCCTGGATACTTGTACTTCCAGTGGATATGGGATTGTTGTGACTAGTTTGAGGAAAGCTAAAGGTTTAGAAGCTGACATCGTGTTCATTCCTGACCTGGAACAATATTATTATCAAGATCGACAACTCCTATATGTAGGAATGACTCGGACGAAAAATAAGTTGATATTATCATCGACTGAACCGAGCCAACCTAAGTCACTGGTGGAAGAAATCCAAAAATATCCCGATTGGCAAGAAGAATAGGTAGGAAAATAAAATCATGAGTGATAATTTTTCCTCGTATGACTAAACTATACCTATCACAATAACTAATGTTTCTATAAGACAAATAAAAAACCAGCATAAGTAATCCGGAACGTATATATTTCTGGAATACGAGAATGCAATGTGTGTGAATGTGGAGTTACAAAATCAAATTAGAATAAAATTTGAAGATCTTCCAAGAGCAGAATTAGTCTACGATGCAATTTATGAGGGAGGCAGCACCGGAAATATTTCAGACGACGTTCTAAGTAATTTGTTTGAGGGTATCGGTAATTCGGGAGGTTTTCGCATATGCAAAAAAGTCGCTGACCCAGATGAAATTGCATATGTTATTCTCTATACAACAGGTTCTGAAATTGAATGGCCCGATATTTTCGACATATATCTCGGCACATTTCGTTATTGGGGCGACAATCGCACACCTGGAAAGGATATTCATGATACGCCCAAAGGTGGAAATAAACTCTTATTGGAAGTATTCGAAAAAATTGATAAGAGTGCTGAGGAGAGAAAATCAATTCCACCGTTTTTAGTCTTTCAAAAGATAGGAATGAAAAGAAATGTCAAATTCCTAGGATTGGCATGTCCTGGAAGAGAAAACTCGTCGTTAGTCGAGGATCTTCAAGCGGTATGGAAACATACTAATAATCAGAGATTTCAGAATTATCGTGCTTATTTTACAATTCTAAATATTGGTCCTGATAAAATTCGCAGAGACTGGCTCCAAGCACTGAGAAACGGAACAGATCCCGTACTATATCTAGCACCTAAAGCATGGAAAAATTTTGTGTTAAATGGACGAAAGGGAATTCATCCTCTAAAATCAGAACGTTTAACAAAATATCGAAATAAAGAAGAACAGCTTCCAAATAAACGAGAAAAATTACCCTTAGTAAATGCGATATATAATTATTTTAAAGAGGATCCTTATGCTTTCGAACCTTGTGGCGCAGAACTTGCACAAATGATGGATGAAAACATAATTGATGTAGACATTACTCGAACTCATCGTGACGGTGGAAGAGATGCTCTAGCAAAATACAAGATTGGCATTAAGGATAATAACTTACTGGTGGAATGCGCTATGGAAATGAAGTGCTATTCTCTCGAAAATTCTTGCGGAGTCAAAGAAACTTCAAGATTAATATCTCGTATTCGACATCGACAGTTTGGGATTTTGGTTACAACTAGTTACATTGCAGGTCAAGCCTACAAGGAAATTGTGGAAGATGAACACCCCATATTGATTATATCCGCAGGAGATATAGCGGAGATACTTATTAAACATGGATATAACAGCGTAGAGAAAGTAAAAGAATGGTTGAAAAAATTCCCACAAATAAGAAATGCATAATTATGAAAAGATACCCATTTTACTCCTAATACACTCATTAAAAGAACGAGAAAATCAAAATGAATGATATTTATTCCTTTAAAGATATTTACGATAAAATTGAGAAAGAAAATAAGAAATTCTTCAAGAATCAATACAACAAAGTAGAAAAAAAATAGCATTTAGCTATTGAAAATTTTAGAGAAGATAAATTTTTTCAGTCTTCATAACGCATCCCACCATATTTCTTATAATCTTCCAAAAATCGCTCTGCTTTCTTTTTCTCTTTCGCATACCTATTATCTAATTCCCTTTTCCGATGTAAATCTTCCTGCTCATTCTTTACAAACCACTCTTGTATATAGAAAGTTTGTTCTTCTCCATATTCGAATCCATAACTTGGACGGGTAACACTTTTAGGAAGCCAGATTTCGATGTTCTCTTGAAAATCATTTTTTACCTCACAACAAATCGCATCCATAGATGTTCGAATAATTTTACCCTTAATTCTATAGGTTCCAGTATTGGATGTTAAGTTCGCAAAGAATTCCTCTCTAGTGGTCGGTATTTGGTCTAAGAATTCGGATAAGTTGGGTAGTTGGGCGAAAATGTGCACTTGTTTTTTAGCCCGAGTCAATGCAACATAAAATAGTCTTCTCTCTTCATCTAAGTCATCGGGCAGGTCGGGATTGATGAGTTTGTGGTCAAAAGAGGATGTCAATTCCGAGGGTAATCCGTATAAACCTTTATACACATTCATTAAAATCACGTATTCAGCTTCCAATCCTTTCGCTTTATGGATAGAATGGAATCGAATCCCGTTTCTGACCATTTCACCTTCCTTCATTAGCGCTACTGGAATTTCCTTGTCTTTAAGGCAATAATCAAACAGATCTGAGTACCCGAAATTAAATCGGGAGAGAATCATAATTTCCTTGGGATCTACTCCCTCTCGAATCCATTTCTTAATCAAATCCACAATTAGGTCGTGCTGTTCTTGGGTAAAACTACGTTTACCGCCATACATTCGCTTTAAGAACATCGATGGTTCGTCAGTTCTATTCACTGGAACTAAATCTTTCGGAATATAATCTGAACAGGCATTTATATGCGTAGAACTAAAATTAACTATAGGAGGGGGATTACGATAATTCAACTGTAATATCGTTTGAGCCACGGGGAAAAAAAATTGATCTAATTTGACCATGTATTTATTAGATGCTCCTGAAAATCCATAAATTGACTGCCAATCATCTCCTACGAAAAACATATGGCATTCCTTTCCTCTTTTGCGTAATTCTTGGAGTAATCGTAAACGCTGAAACGAAATGTCCTGAAACTCATCGATGAAGATCATGGTATAGCTACAAAATTCTTTCGCTTCTTCATTCGTTACTGGCCGTTCCAGATATTGTACGGCATGGTTTATCATATCTTGATAATCAATTTTCCCTTGTGCAGCAAGATAATCCTCATATGCTTCAAATATGGGGAAAACAAGAGTTAAAAAAGCGTGATCTTTCCGATGTAGTTTCTTATTGCGCAGATGGGTAGAAAGAGTCGTTGAATTATATCCATAAATTTTAGCATCCATGATCGTAGTATGAATCATATCCGAAAGGATCTTCAGACGATGGGGTAAATTGTCTATACGTTTAATAATTTCTTGATGAGATAGGGGTGCTGCCTCTCGATTTTGGATTTTCCATAATTGCCGAACAAAATCCAATAGTTTTTTCGATAATTTCCCGGTTTTCCAATCCCAATAATCCGTTTCCAGTAAATTCTTGCCATATTTTCTAAACTGAGCCTTTTTCCATTCCATTTCTTTAAAATATTTAGGCACATCCTCAATAACGGGATTATACACGTTTGGAAAATCTTTCGAAATACCCCAGTGCTCAAGATAGGTATCGAATTCTGGTAAATAGAAATCGGGGTGATATTCACGCCCGGACTCATCCTTATCACACCAATCTACTTTCATTTCATACACAAAATTTATCCCGTGAGTGATAAAGAAGTTCGCAATTTCTTTCTCAGCAACGCTTTTTACTCGACTTCCATCCAATGCCTCATAGGGTTTATTTTCTTGGTAACTATACATCTTTCGAAGTCTTTCTTCATTTTCTTCCTCCTCAGCGATAAATTCGGAAATATTGCTATAGTATTGGATGTATAAATGCTGGTAAATCGGATCATCAGCTTTTTTGATTTCAATTAATTCTCGGATTACATGGGTTGTATTCTCCTCTACCCTAATCTCTTCTTCCCTATCTTTAAAACGATTAACAATTTTAAATCCCAGACTATGAAAAGTGCGTACTTCCACATCTTGAATTCCATAAATATTCTTCAAGCGTTCAATTATCTCAGCAACAGCTGTTCGATTGTATGCCATAACCAAAATGCCTTCAGCAGGAATTTCCTTTTTTAATACATAAAAAGCAACTCGATCTACTAATACTCGAGTTTTTCCAGACCCAGGTCCTGCTACAACGAGGTTATTGTCATCGTTAACCAAGATTGCCCGAATTTGGTTTTCATTTAATTGAACGGATTGATTAAACTCCGTACCATCAAAAAAGGAATGATATTTCTGCCTATGTTTTTTTAAGTAAACTGTATTATATTCTCGGACAAAATTTTCCAAACGGTTAATCTTTTCTTCAATATGTCTTGTTTCCTCCCTCCATATTCTTCCGAATCCCCTTAATTGGTTTTTATAAGATTTCAAAGTCTTATCTATTGCGTTCTTTTTCGAAGTAGTGAGATAATTGGAATACTCCTCTAAAAGAGAAAAAATTCCACGATGAAATTCATCATATTCAGTTTCAAATTGTGCAATTTTTTGTATACTCTCTCGTTCGCGATAGAATTTCCAAACAGACAAGTAAGTATCTCGTAAGAATAGAGCAACAATGCCAATAGATGCAAACAGTGCGAGAATAAACCAAGGATTAACTACTATAGTCAGAATAAAGAAACTGATCGTAATTATAACACTCGAGATAACAATCATCCATTCTTTAAGAGGGATATTTAGTTCATTCTCCATGCGCAATCAAGCCACTATCTCAAATAAGATTCCTTATATAAGCATTTTCGAGGATAAAGTATAAAATTGTTTTCTAGACGAGTGTGAACGGATATCTAACTTAATATCCTTAAGAACTCCTTTCTTTTCTATTAGCAAAAATTCACGGTAACCCCCTCCCAAAAACTCTGCTAAAAAGCCAAAAATTGCCTTTCTCTCTGTTTCCCGTGCATTACCCGTAATGGCAATTTTTGGTTTTTTCGCATAGGCAAGCCTTTAACCCATGTGGAAGCGTATGTTCCTAAAACTCTGCCGATTTTTAGAATTGGGTGCTATATGCCGTTAAAAGGGCAGTATAGATGTTGATTAGAGAAAAAAAATCAATTATCCAATGATTGTGTTAAGGACTTAGAGAATATCCACTAAACCGTTCGTGTGTTCTCTTCTGATAATCACAGTTAGTGCAATCAACAAAATGGATCTCCAAAGTTCTATTCCCTTCTGTTAATACAGCAGATTCCCCTAGAAGACCCATTCCAAAAAATGTTTCTCCTATAACTCCACCAAATCCTCGCACTCGAAATTCTCTTAATACTAATTCCGCTCCACATTGAGGGCATGTTTTTGAGTGACCTCCCCAACATTTTTCTTCGTAAGCATTCCGCTTTTCTTCCCGTTCTTTTTTCCGTTTTTCTCGTGCTTCGCTTCTAAACATGAAATAGAAGGACTCATTGGATTTATTAAATGTTTCGCCTTAAATCGCGAATTTTACTAAACTCACCTAACTGAGATTTTGTAATTTCAACAAGATTAGAAATTTGGGATAAATCGAAATTTAAATTACTCAAAATGAATCCTTCATATTATTGTCGGAATGAATGTACCCACACAACACACTACATTAGATTGAATAATGATATTTTAGTGGTTTCAGATTATTTAATTACGCAATAGTCTAGCGATAAAAAAGAGTGAACTTAAATAATCTTCAAGTAATCCTCTCGCATTCATTAATCCCAAAGTTAATTTAAATCCAATTAAGTTTTATAGAGATATATGAAAATATTAACACCAACGAAAAATATTACGGAATTTATTGAATATTGGTCAAATTTCTACACATCAACATCTATACGGCTTAACATAATTAAAAATTGATCCATTTAATGCTTGACTATCGTAAAACACCGTCAAACTCGTATAATAGAATCAATTTACGAATTTACACCAAATTTAATACCGTCCAGATGTAGAATACTTAAGTCCGAAGTGCGGGTCCTTGGGCGGAGGAATAAACACCTATCTCGGATAGGTCAAAAGCCGAATGCGAAGCATGAGGCTTATTCATGTTAAAATGAATCTAAATCCACTCCAAATTGACAGAAGTTCGTACTATATACCCCCTATTCCCCTAACGTGGGTATCACGGAATAGAATTTTACTAATCAAAATACAGTAACATAGATATTGAATATGATCAGAACATCAGAATTCAAAACAACACATATCAGCCTTTATCAAAGGCTAATCTAAAACATCTTCTACATTGGAAAATGGATTGGAAAGGAAATCTGCTCAATAAATGGACAAATAATGTCTCTCAACATCTTTCAGAAATTAATAATCTACGAAATGCAAATTCAATCAATGAAATTGTAATTATGAACTTCATAAATACCATTCCAAAGAAAATTGTGAAAAGTGGTAATGTGCTGAGGGTATTTATGATGCATTTAGCCCGTCCTTTGGAAGTACCAATCCTTGACCGCTTTGCTATACTCACATATGATGTTGTAACTGGTCAAAACATTTCTTTATTAATAAACAGAACTAACTTCATATCTTATCATTATCTGGATTATCGTGATTACATATTAAAACTCCAAAATCAAACAGGATCTTCAATTCGAGAAATTGATAGAGCATTTTGGGTGTATGGAAAGCATATTTTATGAAATAATATTGGTATTATTTACTCGATTCATGAGAATACTAGTAATTTTTCTTTCAATTAACTCACATCCATCATTGAATAAGCCTTTAACAGAGCTTCTTTAAAAATTAGATTTACATATTTGAAAATTAGACAAGAAAATGAATGAGATCAGAATTGAAGATGTTTTTAGTGTAATCAATATCTATCTGAGTTCTTAAGGTTTGGTAGGTATAAGAAAACATGTATTTTTAACGTATTTTAGCGTAAAACGTCAAGCCCGTTATCTAAAGCAAATTCAGTGGGTTTAGGTGTTCCGTTTTCCAAAAGTGCAATAGTTTGCAGATAGGATACGAAAGCAGATATTCCATTTACTATTAAGTACAATGAGCGTGAAGAATCAAGTTATGAGAACTTACTGGAATTATGTACCCCTTAATGGAATGAAAAATGGGAACTTGTTAAAAACTGACGATTTGGATAATACTTCATATCTTCGTTTCACGATCTTTTCATTATTATTTTTAAATTTTCTGAGTTTTTTAAGCGCTTGGATACAACGGTATAAATAAATCCCTTTTTTTCGGGTTTTCTATTCTGTCGATACGAGTTTTAAATTGAGGGATGAAAGATCTATAACTGCAAATTGTCTTAAATGAACCATCCGTCAATAATTCCATCGTGTAAGGAGCAAATATGTTCCTCTTATTGATTAATCCATGATATGCAAAAACAACCTTAGGAGGATGTTGAAATCTAATGCAAGCTATTTTTATGAGATTTACTTTCGTTTCGATATATTTTTTTAGGTTTTTTCTGATTTCATTACGGTTACCACGCTTTCGTTTGGGAAATAAATCTACTGTGATAATTTGAGAATTAATATGCTCTTCATCCAGAGGATGAGATTTTTCGAATTTAGGATTATATATGAATTTCTTCCAAGATTGTGGATATTCACCAATAATTAAAATCTTGATAGGTTTATTTTTTTCCTTAATTTTTTCCAAAACTTCAATCCATTTTGCTTCTATCCTAATTATGTCTTCATACTCTATCGTTGTGCAATCTTTGATTAAATTAGCCAAATATTCTCCAGTGATTTTTTCCAACTCGTATCATCGACCTTATATTCTCTTTATTTATTTTTTAATGATAAATAATCTCTCCATTTTCTACCACAATCAACTGCCCTGGCTTGAAACTCACCCAATTTTCATCCGTCAACGGGCTGGTTGCGATGATCACCCCTTGCTCGTCCGGTTCTTTCTCATCGCTCAAATCTATCCAGAAATCATCGTCCATTAATCTGATAGAGCCGAACGGGGATTTTCGAATCAAAAACATTAATGAATTGTATTTTCTCTTGTCAAAATATGAAAATAATCGTACTCCATCACTCATTAAGCAATTTAAATCCCCATACTCATTGATATCATGGAGTTTCGTTTGCAGCCAATCAAAATCTTCAGAAGACCACACATCAGTCGAATCCTCGTCGGTTCCAAAACGTTTCTTAATTTGCCCCATTAACCAACAGAACGCCCATTCTGAGTCAGTATCCCCCACGGGTTTAAAATCTCCTAAATCTAATCCTCCTTTTTTATCATACCAGAGAAGAGTTTTATTATGAGCAAATACATACTGTTTTCCTCCTAATTCTCTGCAAAAGGGGTGAGTATTCCGATAACAGACATCGCTACCGCTTGTTAATCGAATATGCGAAATGAAAATTTGGGAACGAATCTCTTGATATTCACGAATGAATTCCCCCAATTGACTTTTATTGACTTTTCATCTTTCATATATTTGAAAATCTGAAGAGAAGTTATATGATTTCCATTGGCTAACTGTTAGCAATTCAATATAGAAGGCAAAAAAAAGGAGCCACTACTGCTCGAATTTATTAATAATATCTTTCATTTGTTTTAATTTTGTCAGATTTCCTAGAACCATACTAAATCAGCATGAAACAACTATCTTGGCGCACGATAAGTAGAATCTGTCCTGCAGAATCAAGTAAGCACCGTTCGTATATAGTACATCTAGTTGCAAACAAATCACGTGTACTAGTATACACTATAAACTCACAATAAAATAATGGGCCAGTTAAAAAAACAGATGATTCTACTTGTAAAGAGAAATTTATCCCAGGATTGATCCAATAGGAATCTTCATCATCATAAACATACCAATTTATCCAAGATTGTTCTGCACTAGTGATCCGTGATTGATTATACGGAAATATTGTGGAATTTAAAGTAAAATTTGTCTGAAGAACCGTAATACGAGAAATATAGGAGATATAATCCACTGATACTACAATGAAGCTGGGGATACCCTTATTAGATAACTGCTTTTCAGTAATCACATCCGAAACGTAACTACCTACACTCCCGTTATAGAACCAGGAATTATTGAGAGAAAACGAACTGGCATTATCTAAAACCTGTCTTTGGATTTTTTCTGGGTAAATTTGAAAAACTGAAGAATCATAGTGAGTTTCTATTTCAACTTCTGTTGTTGTTGTGAGGAAAGAGAAGAAGGGGAGATTTTTTACCAAAAAATGAACTGAAACAGGGGAAAGAAGCACAGTCACGAGAATTCCTACCCATATTCCTTTTCGTATTTCGAATCTGCGTTCCCAATTTTCAATCGATTTTGGTTCTCTGATAATGAGGAGAAATATAAGTTCGATAATTAGAAGACACAACAACGGGTATGAAAATAAAAATCCCATTAAGCTTATAGAATAAGAAAATACTATCGTAGGGATAAAAATTACGAACGCCATTAAGATATAGTAGACTAATAAATACCTTATTTTCTTGGTTTGAATAAAATCTTTTATCCGTTTGGAGTGCTTGTGCCCTCTTAGTAACCGAAGAAGTAATAGAAAAAGAATAATCACAAGAATGCTACCAATTATTAGTACATTTGGAAATAGGAAATATTTTAGAAAATAGGAACCGTACGTAATGAATAAATATATCTCGTAGCCGAAACAAGCAAGAATGAGAATGATTTTTGGTAGATGGATGAAAATTGCTTTTTTATTTAAACCATTTCTAGGCATTGACATCGTTTTATTACAATGTGGTTCCCACATTAATAAAAATATCTATGCCTCGTTGAATTCGAGGTATGCTTCAATATTTTCCTCACTTTGAGGGTCATTTCCATGTAAACTGTTTGTGATTTTGTGAGCAAAAACGGAAGAGTCTACATGCAAGGAGAAATTTATCTTTTAAAACGGAATAAGTTCACCAAAAAAATGAATCATGAATAATATAAGCTGTACGAATTTCTTAATCACCTTATTTCAAATTAATACTAAATCCTGTAATCTCTACACTCATTTTGCTTTTTTTTTTTACGAAATTTATGTCTTCTCCATTTTATAGACGGAATGGTCTCCAAAGGTTCTTTAGATCCCATCCTTTCATTATAAGATTCCTCATAAATCGCACAAAAAACAGTATTCCCAATCGAAATATCTACGCTATAACCATAGATGGTGACTAATCAACAAGCATGCTATCGCTTAGCACGTTGATTTTAGAATATTCTATTCTGTAACTACGCTACAAGCCTATTCCTCAGTTCAATAGAACAGATTCATAGGTTATAGCGTAGGAGTTCCTTAAACCCCTAAGAAATTCGGTATTTGACGTTTGACGTAGTATTATGATGGTTTCATGTTAAACGTTTATAGTTTTCACGGGATAGGATGGAATAGGTGTTGATTATTCAAAATTTTTAGTTAACGTTCAAAAATCACAACGGATGAAAATAAATAATCCATTCACACCTATACTATATATTTGGTGATTTTTGTGGAAAAGTTAGAGACATTACAAAAAATTATCGATGAAATCGATCTTAAGATAGCAGATCTCATCGAAGAACGGATGAACATATCAAAGGAAATAGGATTACTTAAAACGGAGAAAGGGATACCGATAATAAATCCTGAACGAGAAGCAGAAATTATTAAGAATATAAAACAAGCAAGTTCTTCCGTTCCTTCAAAATATATCACTGCAATTTGGAATGAGATCATGAAAACTTGTAGAATTAAGGAACAAGGGCAATTTCTCACGAAAATTTGTATTGAAAGTTCGTCTGATGGAACGAATATAGAAGCTTTAGACACTCTTATTGAAACAGACATGAAAATTTTTGGCGAAGAAGTTGTTTTCAACCAATTAGGGGAGTTTGATCCATATTCGTATACACGGTACTTAGTATTATCAAAAAATTCCCACGATCCTACTGAGAGTGATAAAACTTCCATAATATTCGTCACATTGGATAAGCCAGGACAATTATCGAAAGTAATAGGTTTGTTTGCAGAGAAGGACGTAAACTTGACAAAAATTGAATCTCGATCTCGAAAGCTGGATTCAGGAGAATTTGAATATGTATTTTTTTTAGAGTTTGACGGAAATAGCAAGGATTCCAAAATCGAGAAAATTTTCGATCGCATGAAATCTGTTGTGAAATGGATGAAAGTATTAGGATCCTATCCCAAAGCAGAAGTACGATATGGATAATTAATATTAATTTCTATGATTATGGTAGTATAATGCTGATAAAAAAAGAAAACCAGTTGATCTCATCTTAATTATTTATGGATTCTCTTTTTTATCATCCAATGCGCATATATTTTATACTGCACTATATAACTGTTTTTTAATCTGGTATACGATGTACCTGAACGATTTATATCCTTTCCATCCAATACCGAATAATTGTCCCTATATTTTGGGAATTCAATCGAAAAGGAAACAAGAATATAAAATATATTCTTTTTCCCATATCAAGGGGAAAGGCTTAGTATAATATCCTACTCGCCAAAAACTCCTCTATAAGGCATCACTTTATTTCCGTCCTATACAAATTTTTTAGGCATGTCATCTGGGTTCTATTAAGAATTTAACGTGCATTAGTTTCATTTTTCTTTTATTTTTTTCTGCATACAATTGAATGCTAAATTTTATCTAATCCACCAATGTATGATCCGTGAAATACAGTTAAAAATTCAACTGAATTGTCTTTAATCTGATAAATTATCCTGTAATTTCTGATAATCAACTCACTTAAGGTTTCTTTATCAAACTCTGGGACAACTCTACCCATCTTTGGAAATTTTTTTAATGTTTCTACGGAAGTAAAAATCTTTTTCATTAACAATGATGCATATTCAGAGGAATCCTTACCGATATAATTAGTGATATATTCTAAATCCTCTATTGCTTGTGGCATCCATATTATTTCAGCCATTTTTCGAACCTTTTTCGAACTTCCTCATGGGGGATGCCTTTCTTCTCTTCACTTTGAGTAATACCCAGCTCAATTTTTTGTTGAAGATAAATTGCTTCGAAAATATCGTTGTATTCAACATCATTCGGTAATTTTTCTATGATATCGATTACTTTTTTCTTGGTGGATTGCATATACATATAGTAAACGAAGGAACAGATATTTAATTTATCGAACAGTGCATATAAAAACATTAAAATAAATCAGAAGGTAACTCATCCGTGTGATATAAATCATTTTTAAACATTTGTAAGCTAAAAGGCATTAAAATTGCCAGAATCACGATATCATCTTTTATTCGTAATTTTCCCCATATCATTGTAAACTTAGATGAAGATCTGATCATCACTGCAGGGAAATTAAATGCCAGCACCGAACCGATTTGTCCTACATTGAATGTATGAGTATTGCGTTTTGTCTAAATAATGACGTAACATTTCACATAACCGAGAAAAACCTCATGAAGATTCCACAATACACCCTACAACGTTTAAAAGTTGTTAAATGTAATTTTTAAAATAACCTATAAGCGATTCTCATTCTATAATTTAATCAATCTTTTCATTCTATTTTTCTTTTGCTCTATTTGCGCTTTTGTCTAAAACGCAAAACTAAATAAGTAGAAAATTCTACTATTCTACTGATAATTATGCAATCTATAAAAGTAAGTAAGAAAACCAAAGATCGTATTGATAAAACGCAAGCAAAGATCTTGCTTGAAAAAGACCTTAAAATTACACAAGCTGAATTATTGGAAGAAATAGTTACCGCTGCAACTGAAGATGAAGACTTTTTGGACAAGCTTTTTCCTGCAGAGTCACCTGTTATTAAACCAAAAAAGAAAAAGGTACCAATAGAGATCAAAAGTCGAAAAAAACCATTTATTCGATTGTATCCAGATGAATGGGGTGAATAATACCGTGTCTAAACAGAAAAATTCAGTTAATTATCCTTGGTATTCGTTGGTTTCATCCAAAGATGGATTATCACAAGGAGATTTCATTTTCAATAGTCCAATCCTAGAACCCAATTATGATCTTGACGAGAAGAAGATCTTAGCTGATTATTCTGAGTATAATGTAATAATTATGAGTCAATCCTGCGATTTAATTAACAAGAAACTCAATAATGTTTTAGTATGTCCTTATTGGCAACTTGAGGAAATCGAAGAACAATATCCGTGGTTTAAATCAAACAAAAATAAAGAAAAATTGCGAAGAGGGGATCAGCCAAATTACCATCTTCTTAATGAATGTCATCTGGAGGAATATGAATTTTCTCATATTGTAGTTGACTTTCGAGATGTTTACAGTGTTCCATTCAGTTATGCAACAGAATATTCACAATCTCAGAAAAAACGGCTTCGACTTTTATCTCCCTATATAGAACATCTTGCACAAGCGTTCGCACGGTTTTTTATGAGAGTTGGTCTTCCTATAGATATTGACCCATTTGTATAAAAATGTGAAAATGATGTATGTAACAGTAAGCTTCACTTTATCTGATGACGAAGTAGTAGAATTGGATGAAATTGCAACAAAAGAAAAGATTGATCGGTCTGAGTTAATACGTAAATTTTTACTTTAACAAATTAAGGAGTATCGTTTAAAAAATGTTTCGGAGAAGTATCGTAAAGGAATAATTAGTTTAGCTGAAGCTGCAACCCTGGCGAAAGTAACAATTTACGATATGATGGAGTACTGCAAAAGAGAGCAAATTCACCCAATTGAACCAGATTCCTCCGAACTAGCAAAAGATAGAACAAATGCTGAAGATATCTTTCGCAAATTGAAGGAGGGGAAATAAAATTAAGAAAAAGATAAGGATGAAAAGAGTTGCGGAATCTTATCGGAATGGTGCTCTATCACTACAAGAAGCAGCAACAGCTGCAAAAGTATCAATCTATGAAATGATGGAATTTACTGAAAAGCATCAAATTTATCCAAAGGAACTTTCAGATCAAGAGATGGAAGAGCATTATGAGTATGCGAAAAAAATACTAAGAAAAGATTGATGGAGAATCCATCAGAGATAGATCCAATAAGTTTAACTAACTTACATGGGAAAAA
>JAFGBS010000007.1 GCA_016933055.1 Promethearchaeota archaeon
CTATTTACCAACGACTATTCACGAATCAAAGCCCTCCGGGCTTAAATACCAATAGCCGCAGGAAATAAATCAGAGCCGCGACAGTGATGGAGCGGACAGAATCCCCCGAAACCCGTGGTATCCAATCCCCACAAACACCCCCAACCCCAACGGGGTCGAATAGATCGCCGCTTTCAATGAAGCCCCACCTCAGAACGTTAGGGTGCGGGCAAAAAATCCTCCCCCCAATTCTTCATTCTTAATTCTTAATTCTTCCCCCTCCCCAAACACCCTCTCAAGCCCCAAAGGGGCGAAACAAAAGCCTGCTCTCCTCTTCCCCTGCTCAAATCTTCCAGCGTAGCTTCGTCCATTATGAATCAACTGAGTTGTCCCATGTTTTTACTCGATTCCTTAAATCATCAATCCAATTTAGAGTATGGATGATGAATAAGAAAGTCATTAATATTACAGTCAGGGAAATTTATAGGATCTATTGATGCTTTATTTTTCAAGTCTGCTGCTATTCTCTCGAGGCCCATTGTTGCCAATTTTTTCTTAAGGTGTGGCGACATACCCATAGCAGTCCCATAGCAACGACCGCCAACTTCTTTCAGGATATTATTTTCCTCTTTGCCTGTCTCAGTAAATATTTTATCCATATTTTCATCAAGAAAACCGAATCCTAAAAAATAGATTCTTTCTGCACCTCGAAGTATTGAAGGTACGCTCGACAAGTGTTTAGAGTCTAATCGAGACCCTCTCTCTTCAGGAATAATTCTTAATGAATCTGCAGCAATTTTATAGTAATCCATTCTTTCCTGTTCATTGCTTTGAGTTATGTCGTAAAGAACCGCTTTATTGGCATTAGTAGCCAATTCAGGCAGTTCTCCCAAACTGCCGTAAACATGAATTATCTGTATTTCTTTTAAAACTTTTGCACAATCACTAATCGGTTCTCCGTACTTTGCTTCTAATGAATGTAAGAGATAATATTCAAAAGTTCTGTCATAATTAAACGTGATAACAGAAAGCTTATTATCTGCGAAATTTGTGAAATCACATCCCTCACACATTCTATTAAATAGGTATTGATACCAATGACCGTCAGAAGGAATTATCTCTGTATACATATTTTTTTCTGAGTTGACGTATCTTTTCATCCAGTCATCATAAAGATAATTTCTTTTTTCCAGAGGAAGAAGGCATGAAGCTATTCCTATTTTTCCTATTTCTCTAAATCGGGAGTTATGATGCTCTAAAAATGAATCAATTGAATAGTCTGGTGACAACAATAGTGCATTGTTAAATCGCTTAATGTCAGCTTTAGTGGCCGATATACTTATGGCATCTTTTTGTTTTGCACCTAAAGCCCATAGAATTGGGGAACTTATACTGCCATTAAATATATTCCATATCATCGCTTTTAACTTGGCCCCTAGAGGAAAACCATATGCCCTGCTGGCCCCTGCCCCAAGAATGAGGACAATTTTTTTTGTAATCATATTTCTTATTCCATAGGTATTTTCTATTTATATTTTTGATTATTCCCCCAAGACTTCCATAATTGAAAATAAGCATAAAACAAATATAAATCTTCAACTTCTTTTTTGACATCATTTTTTTGTTCAATATTTCCTTCTTCTACCATGAGCATTGTTGTATCTTTTAACATCTTAGTGGAAAGTGAATACACATGCGCACATAATAGATGGGCATCTTTTTCTGTTTTTGGAAAATCAACATAGCCGGAATGAATAAACATATTACCGTAATAATAAACATCTCGGTGTATATCTAATAATCCCGCTTTGCGTGCTCTGTCTTCGACAATTAAATCCGACCAATGGGAGACTCTATTTTTTCCCCATATTGAACGGATAATTTCTTGCTTATGATCACCATCAATTAAATAGTCCCTTAAGTTTGATGATTCTCTATCGGGTCTTCCAAGTTCCTTGTCAATATCCAATAATTTCTTTGCTGATCTATAATGATGCACCATGTCAAATACAAAATACTTTTCTATCCCATTATCAATTAACTCACGACTAATTAAAAAGAAGTCTATGTATAACTCTAACATGCTTCGCAATGATGCAGCTAAGATCTGGCAACATCTCACTTCATTTAATTTAACAAGGCCAAATGCTAGGAGAAACATTCGGCCATATAAATGTAACAGTGCTGTATTTTTTGTCCTTCCATCTTCCAAGCCAATAAGTTTTGGAATAAGATTTACATAAAGATAGTTTACTATCGATTCGAGAGGTCCAAAATAAAAATTTGCTTGTTGCCGACGATCTAAAATACTGACATCAAAACCTGTAAGCCATTTAAAGAAAGCCAAGCACAATTGAAGAGAATCAATTACTACTGATATGTCATTGGTGTCGTATTGTATTATCCTGCCGTTTCGTTTTGACATAATTTCATTGACTCTACTCAAATCAGAAATAATTATCGTATCTGGGAGCAATGAGTAAATGAAAGTTATTGATTTCTCGATCCAACGGTCAATTAATGTTGTGACTGGAATGGCCAATCCAGAATCAGATGAAGTTTGTAAAATATTATTTGATTTTGGTGATTGCTGTAGACGGTTGCCCTCATTTATAAGATCTTCTAGTTGACTAATTTCTCTAAAAGAGTGTGGGTTCACAACACGTCCTTTTACTATTAAATAATTCTCTTTTCCTAAATAACACTGCTATCCACTTTGTTCCCAAATTCTCACATTTTCAAAAGACCTAAATTGCCTAATGCTGTCTGGTCTAGAATAAACTTCTCCCTCATTCCTTCTTCGTAGATGCTCTGAAATTATATCTGCTTCAATATTAAATTTTCCAATGCCGTCCGGAAATGATAAAGCTCACTTCCCTTCCTTTTTCAAAACCTCTTCCCGCAACTCAAAACTATGAACTACGAACTAAAAACTAAAAATCCGTGTAAATCTGCGAAATCTGCGGTTCCTCGAATCAGTGGCAAAATCTCCGTGCTGCCCCCCAATTATAGAACATACCTTATCGACATTCTGACCTTCCCCCAAAAATCCCGACAAATTATATTTGAAAACCAGCCATGCCGAAGGCATTCCAACATTCTGCATTCTCAATTCTTCATTCTTAATTCTCTCAATCCCATCAAAATCGCCCGACGATAGTCGGTCGGATCGGAATCGGGTAGATGCACAGAAATGCATTTCGAGCAATCTGCCTGGTTCTGAGCCGGTAAGGAGCGTCCAAAACGCTCCGGCGATTCCCTTCATGCTCTTGCGATCTTCATAGTGAAATTCCTGTCAAATCCCGTGAATCCCGTCTAAAAAATCAGCGTAAACCAGCGAAATCAGCGTTTCCAAAAAACTTCAACCACCCAAATTGAAAATTGCACATTGAAAATCAAAAATCCCAATTTATCCTTCGTGCATCTTCGTTTCGTGGTGAAATAATATTAAATCAGTCATGCCGCAGGCATTCCAATATTCTGCATTCTCAATTCTTTATTCTTAATTCTCCCAATCCCCAATCTGGGGAGTTTAAGA
>JAFGBS010000008.1 GCA_016933055.1 Promethearchaeota archaeon
CCGCGTACAGTATAGTTACCCCTTTATACATCTGTCGTATGAAAAAAAAATAAAAAAAAAGCGATTAGGTTCAGCAAATGTAGATTATTTTACATTTTATTTTTTTTCCGAACAAAAAACACCGCCCCGAGATAAATATACAATCCTATAGGTACGACAATCAACAAAATTAACGCTACCAGATCTCCTACCATCGTTCCGATTAATACACCCAAATAAAATGGGATAATTAACCACGCAGCAGTTCGAGATGATTTAGCCCCACTAAACGAACAGATATAAAATGCAACAATTATGATAAAACCAGGGATATAGTATATAGGAATATACGGTAAAAACGGAATAGGTTGTCCCAATCCTCCAAGAACCCGAAAGGATGCAAATGCTTCATCCCACCAATTGTAATATGGATAGGGATAATTTCCAGTGTCTATCCATAGAGTAATAAAGTACATTAAATCCTCAAACACAGCCATAAAAAATTGCCCCATGATAATTTGTTCTAACGAAAATTTTGTCGTAAATGCTAAGATCACTATTAAAAGTAAATGCATCATTGCCCAATGTGCTATTTGTGGAATCATATTGGGAACGATTCCACTTTTCATGATATAATATTCATAAATTCCCCAAACTATAGAATAAAAAAAGGAGATGAAAAATCCGATCTTAACTGTTTTCAGATGTTTTTTCTTGTCAGTTTCAATTCTAAAAGGACTTTCAATTAACCAACTGCCTAATTTGTTTGCCATTTTCAAAAAAAGGGATTGTTAATAGATAAAATTATTGGTGATTCCTGTTTTTAACAGATTGCCTTCAGTTTCCGAACATATTCTTATATCCTTCAAATATTCCCGTTATATCGAAAACAAAGGTCTTCTTTGAACCACAATTTGAGCAAACACAATCCAGTTCGTCACAAGGGAAACCTCTAAAATCCACTAACCTTTGCATTTGCATCTTATATGTTCTCTTGGATCCGCAATTCTCACAAATTTGAGTTCCAATGTATTTATACTCTTCCGCAACAGCGTTAACTTTCAAAATCATATCTCCGTCATCGTCGCTCATAGGGGACTAGTTTAACTTCTTCCTAAAATATGCATCGACATTATTATCGCTTTAATACCAAGTCCTTTTAACGCTTGATACTGAATTCTAGGTGGAATGAGTAGATTTATTCTTCGTGGATATTCCACGAAAAAAGATCCCAAAAAATATCACCAATTTCGAGTGTACTTAAAACATTCACAAGATAAAATAAAATTAAGTCATCCATCGCCTAGCACAAAACAAAAAGAACTCATTCCATTACGAGCCGTCCCTCCCATTGCACGATCTGCACGAGGAAAGAAAAATAGTGGATTAGAACGACTTGCAGCAGCGGAAGGGTGGAGATTGGACCTTATTCACTCCTATATTGATAAAATATTAGAAGAATTCAAACCTGAAAAAGAATATTTACAGACTACCGTTGAGGGAGATATCACTCACTTGGATGATTTATCCCAGGAATACATGATAACCCAGGATTACGGGATTCGTTTGGCGGTTCTATTTAAAGTGATCGCGAGAATCCAAATCAAGTCTAAAATATATAATATCCTTACAGTGGTTCAAAATATGGACGTGGAAGAATTGTTTTATTGGTGGAGAAAGCTATTTGAGAAAAAAGATGACAATAAAGTGGTCACAGCTTTTCGGATCCTGTTTGAGGATTAATCTCACTCCCATAAATAGAAACTTCATATTATTCTTAATTAATCAGAATCAAGAAATACTCCATAAATTTAATAAGAAAATAAAACAAACCCATCTCTATGAATATCAATCATAAATCTCGTTGTTTTGGAACTGGAAATACACTGATGGAAAAATATCATGACGAGGAGTGGGGTGTTCCAGTCCACAATGATAAGGAATTATTTGAATTCTTGATTCTAGAAGGTGCTCAGGCCGGCCTTAGTTGGAGTACAGTTCTTAAAAAACGAGAAAACTATAGAAAAGCATTTGATAATTGGGATTATTTGAAAATTGCCCAATATAACTCTGCTGATATTGCAAGGCTTTTAGAAGATAAAGGGATTATTCGAAACAGACTTAAGATCGAATCTGCAATACAAAATGCAAGGATTTTCAAAACAATTCAAAAAGAATTTGGATCCTTCGATTCCTACATTTGGGGATTTGTGGAGGGTCAACCATTAAAGCATAGTATAGCAGATTGGAGTGAATCTCCCTCTAAAACACCGTTATCGGATCAAATTTCCAAGGATTTGAAAAAAAAAGGAATGAAGTTTGTCGGAAGTACTATTATTTATGCGTATTTACAAGCAATAGGCATAGTCAATGATCACCTTACCTCATGTTTTCGATATAATCAAATCATTTGATTAAATTAAGCATTGCATTATTACTGGGAAATGGTCTGAAGGGTAATGTTGTAATCCATCAGGTCCTGTATAGGTATCTTGTAGCACTTCACATGTCATAGCCAAGATATCCGAACTCACGAAGATGAAATCAATCATATTTGTGGGACTATCATAAGTAAGTTCAAAACCATTGAATGTATCAATCAAATGGGGACCCGGACCATTCACAAGGTGATAAGCGCTCTTTAACGGTTTTGATCCATAATTTTCCATGAAGTTCCAGCCACTCATGGAGGAATTATAATTAAAATCTCCTGCTACTATTACAGGAACATCCCCCGAATATTCTGCAACACGTTCATTCAACAGAACATTTGCTTTCTCACGGAATTCAGCTCCTGAATCATAATGCACCGAAACCACACAGACTTGCTCTTGAGTGGCAATTTCTTCGAATCTTGCCCAAGAAACAACTCGATCTTTATCAAATTTTCCATGCCAGGTTTGACTTGGATAAAAAGGATAATCAGACAACCAGAAATTTCCACCTGTAATTACTCGGTATTTTAATGAATCAAAAAGGATACATGCATGCTCCCCACTGATCACTCCATCGTCACGTCCTGCACCTATATATTTATAAGTTCGAGAGGTTAACGTTTGCATAAGGTATCGTATCTGAAAATAATAAGCTTCTTGAATACAGATAAAATCGGAATCGAAAGTATCTATATATGAAGTAAGTTCATCTTTTCTGTATCTCCAATAATCATACTCATTTTCCTCGATACCAGTTCCTAGTCGAATATTATAGGTAGTAAGTGTGACATTCATCCCTCCAGAAGGAATATAGGAAGATGGGGCGGGAATGTAGGGTCGAATAAAACCAATGGTTATGAACATTCCACCTAATAGGATGAACAATAATGCCGAACTTATTGTGATATTTTTCATTGTTGAGGAAGTCAGTTTAGTGGGTAAGGAGACAAAGAAGGAACGAACAGGTTTGATTAAAAATAATAGAATTCCTGCGATGAATCCCCCTAAAATCATATAGGCTATAACAAATCGCCAGAAATATATCATTATTCCAGTTCCACCTATTAACCCCAGAATACCGACATTGTTTAATACTATAATACCTATCTTTCGAGCAATTGGCATTTCGCGACTGGATCGCAATAACAAAAATTCATTGCACACTAAAAATCCCAAATATACCCCTAAAAGGGGGGGAATAAACATAGTTACAGCAAGTAAGCATAGATTTAATAATATGATTCTGTATGTCTGCTTCTTTTCCATTGTTTTTCCACGGAGTAGTATCATGCAACTTGACAAAATTAACGCACCAAGGACATAATACCATCCAAATTCTACAGTTAAGTACCCGCTCGGAAAAAACCATTGAAAAAGGCGTTCCCACATCGAACTGAATACTTTGTAACCAATGGCCATAGTAATCCTTCCTTCGAACTGATATTAAAAATCATGTCAACCGATTCTCTAGAAAAAAACTCAAATGAAAAAATGATAAAAATCAGAATTTTAACCCAAATTTATCCAGATATAATCCCATGAAATTCTGGAAGATCTTTACTTTTCCGATTGGTTTTACTTTCAAACGATTGGAAAGAACGGCTGAAACGGGATTGAGATTCATATTCATAATATCATCGAATACTTCTTGAGTTCGAAATGAAAGAGTTAAACTGGGTTTAGCTAGATTCCCTTTACCTGCTGTGAAGTCTCCATTATCTAAGCTCATCCAAATCCATTCGTCTTCAGGTTTATCTTGAATTATAAGTTGAATTCCCTCATTTACTGTACCGAATTCCTCAAGAAAATCTCGTTCCGATTGTGCATATAAGCACACAAACTGGATATATTCAAACATTCCCTCAGAGGGCATATTATGATCTTTTAATAGAGGAATATATTTTTCCTTTAATTGTTCCATTTTCTGTAATTCTTCAGGGGTGATCCTTAGTTTCTCTTTTTCAGCTTGCAATTCTACTCCTTTTCCAATTATACCAAGTTCTTCCAGCCTTTCAGTAGTAGGTTTACCTGTTTCCCAATCCCATCCACGTAATTTGTAGTAAGTTCGGAGATTTTCTTCTAAATGAAGATCCACTCCTCCAGTTGGTCCGTGATCAAAGACTTGTAATACATGTGTAGGTAATCGATCATCTCGTCGAGTGATTCCCATATTACACGAAATTAATCTCTTAATATTAGTCATTCGTTCTCCCATTTGGAGAATTGATTGAGGAGAGTATCTGAATCCAGTTGCTAAAGATATATATTTTGCAATATCACTAACTTTCGGTGGAGTTTCAAAAGAACAATTCACTGCAGAATCATCAATCGCTCGAATATCTTGGAATGCAATCACTCCCGCTTCTCTTCCCGTTATATCGTATTTATCACCGGGATTTATTTCATATTCTGGAAATATGATTGCTTGACTTTCTACTTGAAACCAATCGCATTTTTCATGATTTGCACCAACACAACATGTCATATAAGATAAAGCTTGACCCGCATAGGCACGAGGATCATGCATGGGGATTTCCAAACCTTTCACGTGGGCTGCTAGTTCGGAATCTACTTCTAATATTTCTGCCATCCGTTTTACTCCCTCCGCCAGTAGGTCCCCAATTCCTTTACGCTCTTGTATTAGTTTCAAAAGTTTTAATATTAAATTAGGATTACCCCACCTTATCTCTTCCAAAATAGTGTACTTAAGACGTTTTCTAATCCGGCGTGTGGCTAAATTGTTTTCGACCAAGTAAATTAGAAACGCAATGGAAACTCCGCTCGAAATCGTGTCCATTCCATACACATTTCCAAAATGATGCGCTAAGATAACCGATTTTGGATCAAACACCCCCGTGAGAGATCCATACGATGCCATGGATTCGTATTCGGGACCATCTACACGAATTTCCTTTCCTTCATAGGGCACTATCGTCTGTTTTGCACATTTTAGTGTACAGCCTGCACATCCGGTAATGAACATGGGAAATTGTTCTTTCAGAGTTTTCGATGTGAGTAATTCGGCTGAGAATTCATTTTCTGTGAAATAATAACTTGGAACATCTCCTGCAAACATTCCCATATCCATATAGGAATTGGTACCAAAAATGTTGAATACTTTGGGTAAAATGGATGCAACCAAATCATCTTCCAGAAGAAAATCGATTTTCTTTCGATGTTCAGTAATTTCTTTGGGAGATGCGATTTTTGGCATGGTGGAAGACCTAATGGCTATTGCTTTCAGATTCTTTGATCCCATCACGGCTCCCATTCCACATCTTCCTGCTGCTCGTCCCTCGTCATTAATTACACATGCATATCTCACTAGATTTTCTCCAGCAACTCCGCAGCATGCAATTTTGATTTGGTCTGATTGCAACTTGTCCTTAATTGCCTTTTGGGTTTCATATGTATCCATTCCCCAGATATTAGATGCATCTTGGAATTGAATTTCTGCGTTTTCCACATACAAAAATACGGGATTCTTTGCTTTTCCAGTTATTACCAAAGCATCAAAACCACTGTTATGAAGTGCAATACAGAAATATCCTCCTGAGGTTGACTCTCCCCATTGGTTCGTTAATGGAGAGATTGCACATACGGAATACCTTCCAGAAGCGGGACGTGTGGAACCAGTGACGGGACCCGTGGCAAAAACTAGTGGATTAATGGGAGAAAAAGGATTTATTTTTAACTCCTCATAATCTTCTTTCTTTAATAAGTCATAAATGATTTTAGCGCTTAAACCCGCTCCACCCAAATATGCTCTGGCAATGTTTTCTTCTAATGATTTGATATCCACAGTTTTTTCAGTTAAATTTACAAATGCTATTTTTCCATTATATCCATATAATTCTGTAATTATTTTTCCCTCCTAATAGATAATCTCTCCATTCCATGCAGATTTGTAAATATTCAGATAATTTTCTAACCTCAAAGGGCGATAGGATGCTAAATGAGCGATATCATTGAGTGCGTATTCAGCCATTAATGGAATTTTAGTCTTATAATCCTCTTCCTTGATAATGGGTCTCTTGACTTCTCGCACTGCCACGGCACCTCCTACTTTTCTGATAAATGTTTGGATATTTTCAATTAAGGATTCTAATGCTTTTTGACGCGACATTTGCTTATCCTCGACTTCAAATATTGGACATAAATCCCTCCATCGTTCGGTTACTTTCGCTTGCCATGCAACCGATTGAGGAGTGAATAATCCAACAGAATATCCATGATGCACTTCCATCAATGCACCAAAGCTGTGACCCAGAGCATGTTCTATACCGGGCATAGAATTAGAAAATCCTAATCCTGCCATCAACGCAGCCCACTGCATATGTTCCCATCCTTCCAGATCTTTTGATCCATATTTAACCAGTCGAGGTAAATACTGCAAGGTTTCTTTAATTGCAGTAATATTAATTGCTGTAGTCAATGGGTTATTCCAGTTGGATACATATGCTCCCATTGCATGGGCAAACGTATCTAGACCAGTCCCCATGATGAGGAAAGGAGGGAGATCTTTCACAAAATCTGGGTGAAGAATAACTATCGTCGGTAGAATATCATCTGCAGTGATTCCAATCTTTTTATGGGGTGCACGACGCGTATCATTTAATACTGCCGCAGTTGTGACTTCCGAACCCGTGCCTATGGTTGTCGGAATTGCAACTAAATGTTTTATTTTTCGATGTAATCCAATTGAACCGGATACTGCATCTATATTAAGTAGATTCAATTCAGGTTTCTCATACTTAATGTTTACAATTTTTGCAGTATCCATCACCGATCCCCCTCCGATAGCCATGAGAATAGTTGGATTGAATTCTTTACAAATTTGTACTCCCTTTTCGATGGTTTCATAAGGGACTTCGGCTTTCACTCCCTCCCATAATTTAATTTCAAAATTGGTATTTGAGAACGCATCTTCCATTTTTGGTAAGAATTTCTTAGTAAAATTATCGGTTATCACTAAAATTCGTTTTTCATTATCGTATAGAGATTGATCCATATATTTTGTGGCATCTGCTATCCCATTTTCTCCAGAAAATACTAAATTGGCTTTAAATCCTGCCATTACACTTCGCATAGCCCTAGCCCCCATCAATCCCATCATTTCTTGGATAAAAGGATCTTCATACCACGGTTTTTGCTCACTGTTATCTTCTTCCATTACTCTCACCTTGAAAAGAACATCAAATATACCACATATGAGTTATTAAATTTTTTTGCTAAGTTGCTAAAACTTAAGTGAAATATGAAAATATATATAAAAAAACACCATTTATAATGGGTTTGTATAGAATTTTTTCCTCCATAGGTCACTTTCAGTTTTAAAAATACATTTAAAAAGTCAATTAGACAACCTAATATGACAAAAATATTCGTAATTATATATTCTCTTGAATAAATTTTGGTGTATACTAAGCTTGTTGAGTTTTAGCATCTCTTGTAATTCTAAAGAATATAAGAAAAAAAAAGTAGAAAATTTACGATGGTTCTTATTCTGCGGTTTTAGTGCTAGCTGTCCCTTTGAAATAGAAGACTGTGAGGTATAAAGCTACTCCTAAAGCAAGGAGGATGACACCAATGATTGAAAATACCCCAGTCCATCCAGAAAAAAAACCAATGGAAAACCCAAAAATAAATACCACTAGACCCGGGATGAATTTCTCATATTTATCTAGATTCTTTTTAAAGGCTTCGTAAACCAAACCTGCTAATATTAGAAAGGCTAATATCATCATGGTGATTGTTGTCATATAAGCTATTCCTAGGATCAAATAGGCTAACGCTACTAAGAATAAAAATCCTATTCCACCAAAAATAACCATTAGTTTCAAGATTGCTTCTCCTTTATTGAGAAACATTTTCAGAACATATGCAAGAATTGTTACCATTCCAAAGATCCCTGCTATTAAAATAAATACCCCGAAACTAGTTCCACTTGTACCAGAAAAAACTACTTGGAACATCCAGAGGAATATTCCAGCAAAGATCGCAATTTTTGCTATTTTTTCACCTAGTACCAATTGTTTTTCTTCAATTTTCATTTATACATACCTCATTTTTGTCGATTATACTAAAGAAATAATAAATCTGGATTCCAACGGATTTCTATCCACCAGTTCCCAGAAATGTTAAGATACAATACATTTTCTCGGATATAAATCTTTCATCTGTTTATATAGATATATATGTAATTTATAATTACACAATCTGTCGATTTTATGGCTTATTATTGAGTAAGTTTTACCGTTTGTGCGATATTCTACTGATAGCATCTTTCAATTTTTGAAGAACGTTACTGTTTTTTATTTGTATTTCGTGTTTTTGTAGATTTTTTTGACTTTTCGTGGATTCTTCTTTTAAATGTTGGAGTAGGTTTTTTTCTCGTAGCATTTCCTTTCGAGTAATGACTTTCACTTGTTTATATGCGTCAGGATTTGATATAGTCAATTTCTCAACACGTTTAAGTCGCGTTTTTGCCTGTTCTTCCTCTAAACGAGTTCGTGTTTCCATAGTTTGGAGTTTCTGAGCCTCAAGACAACGAAGAATATCAGAATGAGAAAGTATACCCACAACATGCTTCTTACTGGGAGATTCTAATACCACCAGACGATCAATATCCGAACAGTAAATTGCACTTAAAGCTTGTTGTACAGCGTCATCGGGATAGATAATATTTGCCTTTTTTCCTGCATTCTCCAATACCGACATGTTCGTTTTATCTTGTGCTAGAGCTTGTTTTACATTCGAATCCGTAATTATCCCCAGATATTCTCCTTCGGTGTTTATTATAGGATATGCAAAGTGATCCATGGATTCAGCTAGCGCAGCAAAATCACCCATTTTCATGGTATCAAGAACACAAATAACATTTTTTGTCATAATATCCATGACCCTTGTTTCGGCAAGCAAATCACTTGGACCCCCCATAGTAATGCTAAGTCCTTTTATTGCAATTTTTTGGGAGTAAATTGTTTCTTTCATAAGTAAACGACTCATGAAGTAACTAATGCTACATGTGATCATCAATGGGAGTATATTTTGGTAGGATTGTGTCATTTCCGCCGCCATAAATATCATGGTAAGAACCGCGCGTGATGAACCAGCATAAACAGAAGCCATACCTGTTAAGGTGAACAAAGCATACATAGCTGGAGAAAAATTTAATCCACCCAATGATAACATCCGAGCAACCCAATATCCAGCTATTGCGCCTATAACTAATGCAGGACCGAAAATTCCTCCTGAATTACCCGTTCCTACGGATAGTGCAGTAGCAAGAATTTTAAAGATGATTAATAATATCAAAGTGATTCCTAAGCTTCCAAAGATAAGTGAGAATCCAAATAATCCAGCTTCCCCGGCATTAAATGCATCTAATATCAACTTATAATCCACTCCACCAAATATGGAGGGTATATTTTCAACATCCTTTGCATAAATTTCCCGTGTCCCCAGTAAAAAGTTAATTGTAACCGAACCTTCTCGTGGGCTGATTATGCCCAGTAAGCCTGTTAAAAGAGCTCCCCCAACCAAAACCATAAAAGGTGGGATTTTTGTATGGTAAGCCCATCGCTCAATGTAATAGATGGATTTATTATAAAATAAAGCAATAAATCCACAGAATATTCCCAATACGATAAACCAATGAAGATATGGTAAATATTCCAAAAAATCAATATCCCGGAAGATATCAGGGATTTCGATAATTGCATGTGCCCCCGTTTCAAGAATTAAACGCCCGGTTACATTTGCAACTACTGAGGAAATAATAATGGGTATCAGGTTTTGTACACTCATGGATACCAGCAATATTTCAATTCCAAATATCAACCCTCCGATCGGAGCATTAAATGCTGCTGATAATCCCGCTACTAATCCACACACCACGATTGTCTGAATATTTCTTCCTTTCAACCCTAGTTTACGCCCTAATAACGAGCTAAAACCCGCTCCAATTTGAGCAATCGGTCCTTCTCTCCCTAAACTAAGCCCTCCCCCGATGCAAATTCCTGATAGGACAAGTTTTAAATAAGGTGTCACTGTTTTAATGTAGCCTTCTTTATAAGTCAAACTTTCCATCACTTCGGGGATTCCATGTCCCCTTGCTTCAGGTGCGTATTTAATCAAAAAGGGAGCTGTAATAACAGCAGCAAGCGTAGGAAGAACAATAATCATGATCCATTTCCACCGTTCAGGAATATTATCATAAATCACACCATAAAAAAAGAATCTTGTTCCCGAAATCAAGATCCCTAATAACCATGCAGCGATCGCTCCCATGAATCCGCTTAAAATTGCTATACAATTCATTACGAAATATTTTTTACCTAGTAGCCATTTTACCGCTTCTTTTGGATGCTGGATGAAATAACAAAAGCGTACTGCTAATCTTTTCAATCTAGTAGGTATCGTGTGAAAAATTTTTTGCGGATTTTCATTTATTATGGTACCTGTGTATTGGGTTTTGCTCTCTATTCGAAGAATATTGATGTCTTTTGCATTCTGTTCATCAGATTTTGTTATTGGTCATGCCCACCTTTACAGTTTGCTATTTTGAACCAAAAAAAAATAAATTATTATCTTTCTAAGATTAAGAATAAATCCTAAATACTTATGTTTTGTTTCTGAATTGAAAATATCATATTTGAATAATTAGGATGCTGTATATTAATAGTGGATAGAAATTTAATATGATTGTCGTATTATAGATGAAAAAACTGTCGTATACAAAAAAATGAGATTTTAATTTCATATACTTAAATTCGATGGTATAAATAACGATCAAAAGTTGCATATGAAATTTTTCCTGTTTTTTCATCCCGTACGAATTGAATTTTTTCTCTTTGATCTGGGAATCCCGTAGGGATGGTAAAAATGAGATTTTCAGGGTCTTCTACTGAAATAGGGATATCAAAATCCCCGTCATCGATTTCAAGATGAGCCATCAGTAGGGGACCCTTGGTTTCCAATTTAAGAGAATACAATTCTCTATAGCTTTTATATGTACCTTCTACCATGGAAATAAGGTTTTTGTATTTTAGTGCGGGTAGTTCTTCAGGGTCATTACCAGTTAAGATCGCTAAGATCCCTTCTGTTATCAATCGACAATTCGCATTAGCATCATTTTCCGCTGAAAATACTCCGATATTCAACTCTGGTAAAATCATTAATGAAGCTGTGGATGATGACAATCCCCCTCCGTGCTGCAATAATGTGGTCCCGAATCTTTCTTCTCTCACCCATCCCAACCCATAGTATCCCTCTCCTTTGTAAGAATATGGGCATTTAATTATGGGATTCCACAGTATTTCACAAGTTTCGGGGTGTAAAATTAAAGAGTCATGAAATTGCCCACGGTGGAGGATAAGTTGAATATAATTAGCCATTTCATGTGCTGAGCTAAGAATACCACCGGGAGGATCAAGAAAGTCACTGTAAGGGTGAGAATATGTGGTAACCTTATTGTCTTCTATACAATATCCTGTGCTGAAATCGTTTAGTGAATCTTTTTTTACGTCATCTGAATTATAGCTCGTTCGTATCATTTCCAGTTTTGACAAACAATGTTCTCTCATATACTCCGAAAATTTCTGTCCCGTTATATCTTCTATAATATACCCTATTAATGCATACATGTCATTATTATAAAAAAAACGTTCCCCAGGCTCGAACAGCCGTTCTTTTTCTGCACTTTTTACATACCATTCTAAATCCGAACGACTAATAATAGGAGTAAAATCTATATGTCGCTTATTGTGGTGTAACATTTCTATAATCGTACCATCAAGAGCTGGAAAACCCGAGGAATGGCTTAAAAGATGTTTCAGAAGAATTGGTTTATCTGGGTTTTCCGGAAACCAAGGAAAGTACTTTTTTATGGGATCACTAATATTGAGCAATCCCTTTTCTTGCAACTGTAAAATTGCTAGTGCAGTAAAGGATTTTGATATGCTTCCGATTCCAATTAGAGTATTCTCGGTCATTGGTAAAAGTTCTTCAAGGTTCCGGTATCCAAATCCCCTTTCAAAAATAATTTTGTCGTCCTTTACCACAGACACGGATAATCCAGGTACCTTATGTTTTGCCATTAAATTCATTATTAACGATGTAAAGCAATCATCATAATTCGAGCTCATACTCCTTGATTCGACTTTAACCTTTATATGGCTTTAGTTGACGGATATGAAAAAAGAATGAATGAAAGATCAAAGGGATCTTATGGGGTTATGTATTCTTTCGAATAATTCATAATTTGGTTCAATTTTCGATAATTAAATCATGAGATAATACGCTTTTCAACTGGATCACATGCTGATAAAACTCATTAATTCGTTTTCCCGATCCTTTCACGGGGATTATCAAAATACATCGTTCATGAGCACTATGAACATGCATTTTGGTTAGCACAATGTCATGGTAAAGATGCTCCAAATGATTTATCTTTATTAGATCACTATCCGGGTAATTAAAATAATGCGCCATAAGAATATGTGAAGCATCATCTTCTGCATGTTGAACACTGTGGGATTCGGTTGATAGCACAGTATGATCATGATCATGACCTTCCCATAAATGTTCGAGACAAATTATAATCACTGCTGTAGTAAATTTATCGGATATCAGTTTTTCTTCTCGGGTTTCTTTAATAAGATAATCACGCATTGCTTTTCGGATTGCATCAGATCGATTAATTCCATAGTTAGCCCGAAACGCTTCGAATTCTTCAAATTGAGCTTTTGGTAATGAAATGGAAAACCGATGAAATTCTTCTTTATCGCTCATAATTAACCACTTTTCAGATTTTCTTTATGATAAAATTCGATACCATGTCCAGTTAATCGATAATAGCCCTCATATGCACATTTCATGCAATATTCTTGATCATTTTTAATTATTTTACGGGAACTCATGGCTTTTTCTCTACACTTATCGCAATAAAAATCAGAATGTATTGGTGCTCTTGCTGGAAGGTCGTATGATATTACTTCTACATTCAATAATAAATTTGAGTTGAGATTCATCATATCAAATCCAACTTGACGGGAAGTTTTTCGATAAGCATTGATTTCTTCTTCGGTCGCGTTGCGATCTCTTACGACTTTATCAAATAATTGGGTATATTCATCCCTATTTGGAAGCAAATCCCGCCAATTATCCTTCACTGTTATACGTAAAGCTTTTCCACTACGTTCAACAAGAGTTACGGCAGTTTTTCCAATATCCTCAAAAATAAGTGAATTATTCCCGAAAGTACATCCGGTTACAAATTGAATCGCATCAGAGGCGCAATTGTTCATTTCCACGATTGCGATCAGATTCTCCATGATCCCATTTGAAAACTTCCGAAGTTCTTGCATACCCCTAGTACCTAAATGAATTCCCAATGCTAAACCTGGGCAGTAATGACCATGCAGTTGTCCCGCTGCGTGAAATAAACTTGTCTTATCATCAGCTAATATTTTTTCTATAATCCAACTGCGGGGAGTATCCAAAGGAACAAAAGTCAACATCGAAGTATCTAAAGGACCATTTTCTTCTTTCAAATCATATAGTGGAAAATACGGCTTGATATCAATAACAGGGGTGCCATTAATCGCATCTAATCCCATCACCTGAATTCCTTTTTCTGTTGTTTCGAGTAATTGAACGGTAGAAATTCCTAAGGAATTAGGACGGTGAGGTGTACGTGTGGCGAATACACCTTTGTATTCTCCATGTCGGTTAAAATGCTTTAATCGTATGGGTTCTGTGCTTTTATGCATCAAAAACACAATAGTAACATACCTAGATTCATCCAACCGGTATAATCCATCTCGAAATTCCTCGTTAATTTCAATGACACTCTCAATATTTTGGAATTTCAGCGGATCCATCGATGCGTTTATTGAATTTTTAACGATTCCAATTTTAGTTAACTGCATCCATTTCCCCTTGTTTATTGGTGCTACCTTTTGGTGCTGCGTTTACTAGTTCATGGTGTACATTTTTTTTTGCTTTTGAATTTTGGATGGGAATTAAAAAAATTCCTCCATTATCATCATGGAAAATGGATACTTTGACTTGGAATACTTTTTTTATTATTGCTTGTGTAAATATTTCGCGCCCTCCACAAGCATATATTTGGTGATCATGCACCATGATAAATTTATCACAATATTTCAATGCTAAATTCAAGTCATGAATAGCCATCACCACGGTCTTTCCTCGTTTTGATAAGTCCTTTAATAGGTCCAGAATTTCAAGTTGATGGTGTAAATCTAAATTAGCAGTGGGTTCATCCAATAACAAAATATCGGGATCTTGGGCAAATACCCGTCCAATAATGACTTTCTGACGCTGTCCTCCGGACATTTCATTAATATTGCGCAAACTTAAGTCTTTCAAACCTAAATTTAGAATAATTGAGGAGACTATTTCCAGATCGTTTTCAGTCGGACCCCATGAAAAATGTGGTTTTCGACCCATCAAAATTGTATTGAATACTGAGGTTGGAAATTGTGTTAACTCAGTTTGGGGAATATATCCTATAGTTTTTGCAATATCTTCTAATTTCATCCCCTTTAGTGAACGTTCTCTGATTTGAATCTTCCCTGATTTAGGTTTCAGTAATTTTTGAATTAGTTTTAATATGGTAGTTTTACCAGCACCATTCGGTCCGACTATTCCAATGAATTCTCCTTTTTGTACTGTAAATGAAATATTATTTAGTACCGGTGTACTGTTATAGGCAAAACTTACTGAATCAACGTTTATTTCCATATTATTCGACTCTATATTTGTGTTAAGATTTTGAAATGTTTTTTTTCCGTAATAGTAAGTATAAGAATAGTGGTGCCCCTAAAAAGGACGTAAGAACACCAACGGGTAAAATAACAGGACTTAAGATGGTTCGGGCTACAGTATCTGCAATCAACAGAAAAACACTCCCGAATACACCCGATCCGATAACTAAAAAGTGTTCATCGTTTCCAACAATCCGCCGTACTATGTGGGGCACTACTAAACCTACATAGGCTATGATACCAAAAAATGAGATAATAGTAGCGGTCATTAACGAAGCAACAATCATCCCAATTATCCGAATACTGGTTATTTTAACTCCTAAAGACTGTGCGACATCATCCCCCACATCCAAGATATTATAATTCCAGGAATTGAATATGAAATAAAGCATGCTGGGTACAGTCACAATACCGATGATGAGAAATTGTGTCCAATTTGCTCGTCCTAAATCTCCAAATGTCCAATAGACTATAGCGGCCAGTTGAACTTCATCAGCAAAATATTGGAGGGCGGTTGATCCAGCTGAAAATAATGATCCGATAATGATTCCCATCAAAATCATTGTTTGGGGTTTTGCATCAAAAAATTTTGAGATAAACAAAATAAGTAAAGTGGTTAGAACACAAAATGCAAATGCGCATATTGTAATAATATAGGGATTGTTAATGATAACAGCATCCCCATAGGTCGAATGCATAGAGCCTGCTCCAAAGAGAATAACCGCAAATGCGGCACCAAATGCAGCTGCATTTGATATTCCTAAGGTAAAAGGTGATCCAAGGGGATTGCGTAGAATGCTTTGCATTGCCACTCCACTCACGGATAAACAAAAACCGGCTAATGCTGCCGAAAGAACTCGCGGTAAACGAATATTCCAAAGTATGGTTTCATAGACAGGATCACCTTCCTGAAAAATTAGGATGATTATTTCCCGAAGTGGGATTCGGACGGATCCCAGAGTCATTCCAAATAGGATGAAAAAAAACAGCGCTCCTAAGGTCAATATAATAAAAGAAATTTTTCTCCCAACATGCCTTTTATATTCGTGTTTGATCTTACCAATGGTTTGGAGAATAATCGCTTGCTCTTGTTCAGTAGTAATTATTACCTTCTCTGGTTTTGAGTCTTTGTTGTTTTCTTCCTTATCATTGGACTCTTTTCCCTCAAGATTATCAGCTGCCTTAATTTCCATCATGTCCACTTGATTTTGCTTTTTAACACCAATAATGGTATAATCAACATAAAAATTACCCCGATGAGAAGAATTGGATACCCTAGTATACGGTTAGAATTATTTTCAGGAATAAAATAGTGTTCCAAAGCATTTTGTGTGGTTTTAGCGTAATATTGAAACATTTCCATTAAATCTGGTAATACATTCTTTCCTACAAAACTCTCGTAAATTTCAGCTGCAGTGGTATTGATATCTATATCTTCAAATGCCGTAGGATACAAAACTTTTCCCACATAATACGTATTAATTAAAACACTTCCAAAATTAACTGTATACGAATTATATGGTAATAAAACGTATATATTCTGGTTCTGGACGGCTTGCAACGTGTCGAAATTACCTGTTTTAAAATCATTTTGAGTAAGGGAGAAACCTCCTCCATCAATGAAAATAATCTCTGGATCCCATACTAAAAGTTGTTCGGGATCTATAAAGGCATGATCTTGGGATATATTTTGAGCTACATTGTTCGCGTGCACCAGCACAAAAGAATCAAACATTGGCATTGTCGAATCGATTCCATGACCTCCCCTGTAACTTATTCCCCCAACATAACAAGTTTTGTTCTGAACTGACGATATATTACGGGTTCGTTCATCTAAATCATCTAATAATCCTTCAAGATATATCTTAAATTGATAGAAACGGTCAAGTGTTCCTAAAATTTGAGCGGTTATGTTTAAACCATCCCACAATAGATTCAAATTTTCACTTAAATCTCCGTATATCAAACCAATTACAGGAATACCCAGCATAGCTTGTAAATTATCTAAATCTCCTGCTTGATTTTCATTAGTAGTGATCACCACATCCGGATCAGCTTGGACTATTAATTCCGGATTTCCCCCCCATTTTTCCCCAATTGAGGGTAGATATTGTAATTCCGGATGGGCAAAGAAATAAGGTCGCATTTCAGCAGCGGAGTCTGCTTCCTCTTCTCGTTCGATATTTTCAACTCCAACCACTTTATCAGTACCATTCATATAAACAATGTATCGTAATGCTCCTGCTCCAGTTCCGACAACCCGATTCACTTCAAATGGAATTTCAACCTCTCGATTAAACATGTCCCTAATTGTAATTGACTCCGCATTCATAGCATTTGGAACTTTTAACCGATAGTTAGATGAATATTGATTATTTCCTAGTATAATTCCACATAATAGAATAAATCCCCAAATAATCACTGATTTCTTCATACATCAAACCTCATTATACACAAATAGCTTTGCATCAATTCTGATATGACTCTTTCTAGAAAAAATAACATTCGTTATTAAGTTTTTTTCCACTTATCAACATCTATTCTGTGATACCCAACTATCCGATAGGATAAGTGAATAGAGGGTATATAGTATGAAGTGCGGTCAATTTAGTGCCTATCCTATCTGCCTCATGCTACTCATTCGGCTTTTGAACTATCCAAGATAGGTGTTTGACATCCTCCCTCGTTCCCGCACTTCGGACTTAAGTATTCTTCATCTGAATGGTAGTAAATTGGTTTAAATTCGTGAATTGATTCTAATTTATTCGTTTGAACGTGTTTTATGATAGTATCATGTTAAGGGGTTTCAATTTTTGATGGATAGAGCCATAAAGATGTTGATTAACAGGATAATTCTTTAGAATTTAGACCTTCAATTTTGATTAATCAACACCTATCCCATATCCCACACGCTCGTTTAGGGTTCATCTATCGTGTGTTTCCCTATCCCCCCTATTTCTACGGCACAACGTTACCCAAACGGTCGATCCCTAGCGATACTCATGGATATGCCCTGTCCTTGATCACATGGGTTCTAGGCACACCTACGCTAAAAAACCTATCCAACGATTTTTCGGATAGGCTTGTAGCGTAGTTCGTACGGATTAGGGTCGTAGGTACAAAATTGAGTAGTCATTAACACCAAACTGATTTTACATTAAAACGACTGAAATCTGTGAAGTTAAGGTGGTCTTATTTTCATAGTTTATACTTTTTTCACTTTTGCTCGGAAATAGTCTTCATTCAATCTCTTCTTTTTATGATTTCAGCAGATGTTTCAGTACACTATTATAAAGATTTAAAACACCAATCTGCTTCCTTATATTGATTTTCGACTATATCGAAAAATTCAGTGCCAAATCTGGTTGCAGGTCCTCCATCAATTATCCGGTGATCCATTGCAAGCGTGATTGCGATTGTTTCTCTAATCACTGGTTTTCCATCGATGACCATCTGTCTATTTTCAATTCCCGCAACTGCAATTGACATGGTGTGAGGGGTTATAAAAATTCCATGCCCAAATCCTCTTATTCCCTCCTTCGCAAGCATTCCAACTGCAGTCAATCCCACGGTACCTAAGAGACGTTTTCTTATTAATGGATTTCGAAAAATAATGTATATAATTATGCGTCGCAAAAAGCGGGGGAATTTAGGGAATATTTTCATTATTCCCAATGTTTTTTGCTTATGGGTTGAAACACCTTCGGGTTTTGTTTGTTTTGCGGCTTGGATTTCATCATTTATTTCCTTTAATGTTTTTGTATTAGCTTTACGAATTGTATAATTGAGAGGTTTTTTAATTCCCGATGGTAAAGTTCGCTCTATATTCGTTTGAACATCGACATCTTCAAATGTATAATAGTATTTCATGCGCCTATGAAACGTGTTTACGGGATATTTAAATTTCTCCACCGCACGACTATAGCATGTTATCAAGAAGGCAGTAAAGCTTATATTATAACCAGTTTTTTTATAATGCTCCCGTATCAGTTTACGTGCATCGGTGACATCTATATAACTCATTCCCCACACGGTTGAGTTGATTTTTCTTGCTATAGTTAAATAATCATCCACTACTTGGGCTACACGGGGAACTTCTTTTTTACTATATTTACCTATTAAATCAAGTTTACCTTTTTTATCCATTATTTATTTTCACCCATAGAGGATCTTGCTCTTGTAAGGTTCGATGTGCAATTTTACCCGCTGCTGTTTTTGGAATATCTTCAACAAATTCTATGTGTTTTGGAACTTTGAATTCCGCAATATTTTGATTAAGCCAGTTTCTAAGTTTTTCGGAAGTTAATGTGCCCTTTCCCTCCTCTTTAATCACTATCCATGCTTTTGCTGCTTCCCCCGTGCGTTGATCTGGAACTGATGCAACCGCGACCTCCTTGACTAAGGGATGCTGACCTATTTCGTTTTCGATCTCCGACGGAAATACTAACCTTCCGGATATTTTGATAATTTGTTTTTTTCGGTCGATGATCTGCACACGCCCATGTTCTTCCATTATTCCAATATCTCCCGTTAACAACCAGGTTCTTCCATCGTATTCCCGTAAAACTTTCGCACTTGTTTCTGGATCTTGCCAGTATCCTAACATTACATTGGGGCCAGACACACATATTTCTCCTTTTTCCCCAATTGGAACCGGTCCTTTACTAAAATCCTCCATATCAAATATTTCCCAATCAATTGAAGGACCTGGGGTTCCTAAATAACCTGGTTCGCGATAACCCCAAAGTTTGTTAGCACTAACCATTGGTCCCGCTTCGCTCAAACCATATCCTTCCGTAATCCTAGCTCCTGTCATTTGCTCAAACCTATCTCTAATATGGGGATGAAGATACCCTCCTCCGGTACCTGTTATACAAATTCTTCCGTTTAAAGGATATTTCTTCACTATCCTTGGATCAACTTCCAACATCTGAACCAACATATATTCGACAGTGTAATACACGAATTTGTTATAATCCGGGAGTTCGTAGATCGTCTTTAATAATTCTTCTGGAGGTGGGGGTCGGGGGAATAGGATCTGAATTCCCCCCATAGCAACTGCGACATTCATTATTGCTCCCAATCCGTAAAGATGAAATAATGGAAGAACACCAATAAGACCTGTACGATGACCAAGAACAAACTGTTCTCCTTCCTCGGGCTTTTGCTTTAAAAATAAATTCATAATTTGATTTGCATTAGCATAGAGGTTTCGATGCGAAAGCATGACCAATTTTGGAATTCCTGTGGTTCCCCCCGTGCTCGAAATAACAGCAATATCTTTATGAGCATCTATAGAGACGTTCGGTGCATTTGGTTCAATCCTTAAACACTCGCGAAAGTCAATCGCTCTCGGATCGGTAATTTTAGCGGTGGGAATTTTCTTTAAAACTCTTTTTCCTATAAACTGGGCGAGCCTTGAAATGCCTGTGGCCATATCGAGCATCCCTGTATAAATTATATGATCAAATGTCCATTCAGGCTCAATTTTGGACACTACCTTAGCCCATAACACGTCTAAGGTGATTATGATTTTGGCATTAGTTCTGGAAAATAAATCTATGAGTTCTTTCCCTTTATATAATGGATTTATTGGTAAACATTTTGCTCCAAGTTTCACTATGGCATAAAAAGCTATCGGAAATTGAAAACAATTAGGTAAATCAATTACTATTGTGTCCTGCTTTTTCACACCTATATTATGTAAATATGTTGCAAACGCATCCACATGTTTCTTCAATTCCTTATATGTCATCCATGTTTTTAAAAACCAAATTGCTGGGTCATCTGCATATTTAGCACAAGATTTGTCAAACATTTGACTTAAGGATGCAGAATAATCAATATCTAAGTCATGAGGTAATCCCTTTGGCCAGAATTTTCCAAAAAAAGGGCGATTTTCTGGTAGGTTAAATCGTTCATCAATCATCGTTCATCACATCTCCATGAAGATAAATAAGAATTTTGTGAAGAAAGAAAATATGTTGTTTCATACAATTAGATTTTTCACCTTATTAATTAATTAGTTTCTGAAATTTGTTGGCTGTATTGCTTATTTCTCCATAAAGGATCATTCTCTTGAAGTGTACGGTGTGAAACTTTACCCGCGGAAGTTTTGGGAATTTCTTCAATGAACTCAATGAATTTTGGAACTTTGAAATGTGCAAGATTATCGGTTAGCCATGTACGCAACTTTTCTGGAGTTAAGGTGTCTTTCCCCTCTTCTTTTACCACTACCCACGCCTTTGCAGCTTCACCAGTTCTTTCATCGGGGATAGAAGCTACCGCTACTTCTTTTACTAAAGGATGGTACCCAATTTCATTCTCAATTTCGGTGGGAAAGACTAATCGACCTGCAATTTTTAATATCTGTTTTTTTCTATCCATTATTTTCACTCGACCGTGTTCATCCATTATACCAATATCTCCCGTTAACAACCAGGTTCTTCCCTCATATTCTCGCAATACTTTAGCAGTAGTTTCTGGATCTTTCCAATATCCCAGCATTACATTTGGTCCGGTCACACAAATCTCGCCCCTCTCTCCAATAGCTACAGGACCATTACTAAAGTCTTCCATGTCAAATATATCCCAATCAATACTGGGTCCGGGAGTTCCAACATATCCTGGCTCTCTGTGGCCATATAAATTGTTCGCACTGACCATTGGAGCTGCTTCGGTGAGTCCGTATCCTTCAGTAATTCTGGCACCAGTCATTTCTTCAAATCTATCTCGTACATACGGATGCAGATATCCCCCCCCATATCCACAAATTGCAATTCGCCCATTCAAGGGATATCTTTTAACGAACTTAGGATCAACTTCTAAAAATTGAATCAACATATATTCTATTGTGTAATGTACAAACCGATTATAGTTTGGGAGGTTGTAAATGGTTTTTAGAAATTCTTCTGGTGCCGGGGGTCGTGGAAATAACACTTGATAGCCACCTATAGCTACAGCCATATTCATAACGGCTCCTAATCCATATAAATGGAACAAAGGTAAGATCGCTATAAATCCTGTCCGATGACCTAAGATAAATTTTTCCTCACCTTCAGGTTTTTGCTTCAGGAATAAATATCCGAGTTGAAAAGCATTAGATATCAGATTTCTATGAGAAAGTATTACCATTTTCGGCATACCGGTGGTTCCACCTGTATTAGAAATGACTGCTATATCATGATTTGAATCAATTTCCACATTGGGATAATCGATGGGAGTCTTCAGACATTCACGAAAATCTATAGCTCGTGGATCAGTAACCTTGGCTGTAGGCACTTTTTTAAGAACCCTTTTGGCGAAAAATTGAGCTAATTTCGAGATTCCAGTGGCCAGATCCAGCATTCCCGTATAAATTATCTTGTTGAATATCCAATCCGGTTCAACTAAAGAAATAACCTTTGCCCAAAGTACATCTAGCGTAATGATTACTTTTGTCTCAGTGCTTTTCAAAATCGGGAGTAATTCATGTTTCTTATATAGCGGATTAAGTGGAATGCATTTTGCGCCCAATTTCATTATAGAATAAAATGCTATAACAAATTGGAAGCAATTCGGCAGATCTATGGCAACAGAATCTCCTTTTTGTACACCAATTTTATGTAAGTAAGAAGTAAACGCATCTACATGGCGTTTAAGTTCCTTATACGTCATCCAAGTATTTAAGAACCAAATGGCAGGATCTTCAGAATATTTTTCTGCTGAATCATCAAAGAGCTGTCCTAAAGACATGGAATAATCGATATCAAGTTCTTTAGGTAAACCTTTAGGCCAAAATTTACCATAGAATGGACGATCATCCGGAATTTTGAATCTGTGTGTCTGAGACATAGCACAATAAAGATCAATTGTCTATATAAGACTTATTTGTAGAACTAACAAATCTAAAATTAAGATATGGATAAAAAATTGGTTATACACTAGGAAGAACGACTTTCATCGTATTTGTACGTAATAGTTGAGAAATAAATATCGCTTTAGGTTAGATCGGAAATTCACTTTAGCTGGATGTTTAATTATGTGTAATAAGTGTGTTTTCAATTCTTTTTTCCAATTTCTTTCCATATTGGAATACTTTGAAAAAACCATAATTCTTGCAAATGCTGAACTTATTACAACCGATACTAATCCCCCTATCATAAATATTTCTTTCTTATCTCTGAATTTAATGAGATATATGCCTCCCTTTTCGCTAAAAAATAAAATACTTAAGTAGGGAATAGATAAGGCCAGAAACTGTAAATAATAATACCGGAAGTAGATAAGCCAATTACTATAAGTAAATATAACCCACTAGGCCAATTGTATTTCTTCAAAATCCTTACATCGAATAAAATTGTGGTGAGATATACTAAACCACTGCCGATAATAAGGTTCAAGAAATCTCCCATAGGGAAAAAACGTTCTAGGCCGGTAGCATACATCCAAATACCTAAAATTTGAGTAGGGGGATGCAAAGTGATTCGTTCCACGATCACCCATTTCCGATTTTTCTTCCAATAGGTCCGATCTTTGAATCTTCGATAAAAGGAAATGTCCCAAATTGTGGTAATAATCATTGCGGGAAAGCACGCAGCTACTATACAATTTAAAAATTTAACAGAACCCCCCGCAACCATCATAAGACAAGTATAAATGTTCACAAATCGGCTGACATAAAAGCGCCGAAAGCCTAACTCATCCCTAAGTTTAAAAAAGGATAACCATATACGAAATCCCAGGAATAGACTTCCAATCACCGTTAAATACCAACGATACTGCATAAACTCCATATAATAAAAATCTCGTTTTTTTTACATTTAATCGTTTTTGCAGATGAATATTAAATTACAATCCAAAACCCCAACTAAGAATATAATAAAAGGAAAAACCTAAGGTGGAAAAAATCATTACCAATAGCAAATCCCTCCCGTTTGGCCAATTGTATTTTTTACGCAACCTGATATCAAAAATGAACGAACTTCCGAACGTTATGACTATCCCGATGATAAAGGGAACAATTTGATCATTAGGAATATAAGTCGAAATTCCGGTGATATACATATACAATCCCGTTATTAGGATGGGAGGATGCATAGTCAAGCGCTCCACGAATAACCATCCGCGGTTTTTCTTCCAATAATTCCTCTTCTTAAAATTTTGGTAAAATTTTACGTCCCAAATTGTGGTAAATAGCATTGCGGGTAAGCAAGTAGCTACAATCACATTAAATACAATACTTTGAAAATTAAAAATTAACATCAAACAAAAATAGTAATTTACCAATCTACTTACATAAAACCGCCGAAATTGCAATTCATCTTTTAATTTGAACATCGATAACCATAATCTAAAGAGAAAAAACACTCCCCCGAATATTGTTGCGAAATATAGGAATACCATTTTGATATTTTAGAATTTTACGGGTATATTTATAAAACCAATCATTTAAAACCAAAAAAGGAAATAGCATTATAATTGAGATAGGTGAGAAACAATTCTTGATAATGCAATCTTGAAAGAAAAGTACGAGATCATAGTTATTGGAGCTGGACTTGGTGGTCTAACTGCTGCTGCTTTACTTGCTAAAAGAGGGTTGGATGTCTTAGTTATAGAACAACATTTTTTGCCAGGTGGTGCATGCACCAGTTTTCGGAAACAAGATCGAATTTTTGATTGCGGTGCTGCAACAATTTTTGGCTTTGGAAAAGAGGGATTTAATCCCCTTCGATTCGTGATCAACGAGATTGAGGAAGAAATTGAGGTCATTCCTCGAAACATTTTCCATCGAATGTGGTTCTTGGGAGAGAAAATCTTATTTTGGAAAGATATGGATAAATATTTGAATGAGATTAGCCGCCTTTTTCCTGATCAAGAAGATGAATTGCGTAGTTTTTATGCATATATGAGACAATTTTACAAAAAGTTCATCCAAAATCAAGATATGCTAACACCTGCTTCCGATATGTCATTATCCCAGAAAATGAAGATGTTTTTTCAGCGTCCCCTCGGAACTCTTAAGATTGCTTCTCTTCTCACGAAATCTGCTGGAGATATCCAGAAACCTTATTTAAAATCCCAGAAATTGAAGGAATTTTTTGACATGCTTTATGCCGGTTATTCTTATACTTCTACAGATGAGACTCCCGCATTGATGGCATTAACGATGCTCACCGATAATCACACAGGTGGACCCGGATATATTGCTGGAGGAGCACAAGTCTATTCGAATAAATTAGAGCATGCGATTGAAAAATATCGGGGAACAATGCTATATCGTCATAAAGTAGAAAACATCTTAATGGATAACAAACATCGGGCATATGGAGTTAAACTTGATGATGGAACCGAGATTCTTGCGGACAGGATCATTTCAAATGCGATGGTATACAACTTATATGAACAACTCATAGATTCTTCACATATAAAAAAACCCCAACTTAACTGGGTTAATAAATTAGAAAATACTTACCCCGCAATCGTAATGTATGCAGCAGTTAAAAAAGAAATTTTTCCGCCTGAAATCCACCCTGTTGAATATTTTATCTCAGATAGCTCCCAAATTGATGCAGGAGATATTATGTTGTACATTCCAGGATTAGAAGACGATTCGTTAGGACCTTCGGATGAATATGTAATCACAATTTTCTCTCCCGCTCCGAATCAACAGTGGCCATCCCCAAATGATCCCGAATACCAATCGAGAGAATATCAACAGAAAAAAAAAAACATTGCGGATCAGATTATTAGTGAAATTGAGATTAGATTTCCTGGTTTCCAGGAGGGAATTACTATGTTATATATTTCTACTCCCAGCACCGTTGAACGGTATACTTTGAAGCGAGGAGGATGTGTTGGGGGTCCCAAACAATCCATTGGGCAAGAGTTAATGAAAAGATTGCATGCAAAAACCGATTGGAAAAATCTTTATGCAGTTGGAGATTCCACCACAATGGGTATGGGAGTCCCAGCTGTAACCACATCAGGAATTGGTGCTACTAATGTAATATTACGGGAATTGGGCAAAAAAGAATTTGTTCTACATCCTTTCGATAAGCAATATGTTACATTTATTAACCATAAGGCATCTCTCCCAAAAGTGATAAAATTTGATGAATCTGAAGAAAGCGCGAAGCTCTTAGCTAGGGAATGTCAACATTGCGAAACTCGACCGTGTAAAACCTGTCCTGCCGATATAGATATCCCGAATTTCATGAGGCGAATCGAAGAAGGCAATTTTTTAGGTGCATACACTCAAATTCGACATATGAATCCTTTCATGGAGATCTGTGGATATCTATGCCCTGCAGAAAAATATTGTCAAAAGAGCTGTTATCGAAACTCATTTTCGGATAAATCCGTCCGAATAAAAGAACTTCATCGTTGGTTGGGTGAACGATACAATTCAATGACTCATACACCAATAAATCCCCCTAATGGTAGATCCATTGCAATTATCGGAGCTGGAGTGGATGGTCTCTCTTGTGCGTATTTTTTTGCTCAATTGGGATATAAAATTGCTGTGTATGAAAAAAACGCTGAACTTGGCGGACATTTATCGAATTTGATCCAAGAAGACAAGATTCCGAAAGAAGTAGTGGAACGAGAACTCAGCAGTATATTATTTAGCACCATAAAAATCCAAACGAATAAATCCATTTCCTTTGAAGATATAATTAAATTATCGCAACAATATGATGCAGTATATGTATCTCCACACGATTTGCGAAATAACTTCAGCCTTACCTTCGATCTAAAACAATATCCAAACCTATTCACAAGTTCGGATGCTATCTCCCCTGAATTGAAAAGTGAAATAAGCCCCCTTGTTTTTCAATCCAGATTAAATGTACAAAAGATTCATACACATTTAAATTCAAGGTGAAAGAATATGGATGAGAGTCCCCTCCATAAAAAATTTCAATTTTTGGAAGATTTAAAGGAATCTACGGAGTTTATCCGCACTTCTCGACCACTCAAATTATGTCTTTTATTGAATTTGATTTATGTAATCGGAACTCTAATGGTTTTTTTTCTATCAGACTTCTTTTTACTTGCCCATGATTTCAGGATTTTTGGTCAATCTTCTAAAATTTTGTTGGATAATCCTACAGATCTATATACATCTACAGATTATAGGTATCCTTTCCGTTATTTTCCCTTATTCTCATTTCTCAACATACCAATGTCTTTCCTTCCCTTTTCAGTTGGATTTGTGATTCACACAATATTGATGGAAACTGTCCATATAGGGTCCTTCTATCTTATTTTAATTCTATGTAAGAAATTTTACCATTTGGATTTGTCTACTTGGCGGGAAATGCAATATCTAATACTCGCATTGGCTGCACCCTTACAAGTTCCAAATCTCATCATCGGACAGATCTCTGAAATTTATATCTTCTTAGTTTTACTTGCGGTTTTGTTTTTGGAAAATGCAAAAAACCCTAGATATGAACATAAATTTAACTTCTTTTTCGCTGGGGTGATGCTGGGGTTATCCATGATTTATAAACCATTTTCTATTCTTCTATTACCGTTTTTATTTCCTATCTATCTAAATTTAAATAAAAAACACTTCAGCATAGACTTTAAGGCGATAATTCATGCTATAACGGGATTTCTTTTACCTATTTCACCCAATTTGTACTATTGGATAAAATATCCTAATTATCTACCTGATTTTTTCGCAATAAATGCTTCAGCACAAATCTTAGATTATCCTAGCACCAGCATCACGCGAATTATTACTTCAATTTTTGCCATGATAGGGATTCGATTCTCCGAATTCTGGTTTATGGTTGTTATTGTTCTTTTCTTATTTGGAATGATTTTTTTGTATTATATTCTACAGATTCCAGAAGATCGGAACTTCTCAGTGTATTTCGGATTCGCTATGTTGATATTGATGATTAGCTACCCTGACTCGTGGTTCTTATATTTTCTCATTTGGTATATGATTACAGTACCCGGGCTTCTAAAGTACCGGTACATATTACAGAAATACAGAGGAGATTCCCAAGACAAGAGTTTTTCGCAAATCATCATTTATGTTGTGAGTAATTATGGAATCATTTATTTCACAATTGGAATTATACAAGCATTATTTATAACAAAAAACGTATTTCAACCCTATTCTATTGATCTGATTCAACCAATTTCTTTAATATTACTAGCAATTGCCTTGTATATGCAGAATTTTAGAGTTAATAAACACCTATTGCATAATGAAAAAAAATCGAAACCATTTTAAAAAACGTGCGGAATTCATGAATATGGATAAGTATGATGTTATCATTGTCGGAGCGGGTTTAGCTGGATTAACCTCAGCAGCATATCTGACGAAATATGAGAAGAAAGTATTAGTTCTGGAACAATTTAAGGATGTAGGAGGGTATTTTCGGAAATTTACCGAGAAAGGTTATACATTTGATTCCGGAATAAAAGCTATAGAAGATGGTGGTATTCTCAAAGGAGTCATCAAAACGCTGGATTTAGAAAATAAAGTGCAATTGCATCATAGTATAACGGGTATGATGTTTCCCGATAAATTAATTGCGTTATATTCGAGAAAAGAAATCAACCACTATTTTACCCATCTCCAAGAGAAATTTCCGGAAGATGCACACGGGATTAAAGAAATCATGAAATTTGTTCGTGATATATCTGGATTGATTGATGCATTTCAAGGAATGTCAAATATTTTGTTCGGAAAAAATATTCTGAGTCTTTTATTTACTCCTTTTTACATTATCAGACATTTACGCTTTTTCATGAAAGTTGGGATTATGAAGAAGACTCTAAATACTGACCTTATAGATTTCCTGCGAAGTCATGTGCACAATGAAAATTTGGTGAAATTACTGTCTCAGAAATTTTTTGATGGTACACCCGCTTTTTTTGGATTAGGGTACAGTCAGATTTTTCTGGATTATTACTACCCGACGGGGGGAATGCAGTCTATAACTGATGCACTCGCTTTTTACGTTACACAAAATGGAAATGAAATACTCACTGAGTCTAAAGTGGAAAATTTAATTATTGAAGACGGGAAAGTAAAGGGAGTAGTTCTTTCGGATGGTGAAAGAATATTTTCTAAGGTTGTAGTGTATGCTGGAGATGGATTTAAATTGTACAAAAACATAATTCCCGCACATTATCTATCCGAAAAACAGAAACATCAATTAAATAAGGCAAGACCATGTGAATCGAACTTTTCATTATTCTTAGGGTTGAACATGCCTACGGAAGCGCTTCCCTTTAATCAATGCGGTCATGTGTTTTATAATCCTAATTATATCGGTACCACAATTCAAGATCGATATATTAATCCAAATTATTTTAAGCTAACCTCCCAAGAAATTTCGATTCCGACGATCTATGACCCTTATATGGCTCCCTCGGATAAATCTGTATTAAATATAAGCGTTGTTGCAGTTCCTGAATACAATAATTATTGGAATATGGTGAACGGTCAAAGAACTCCAGAATACAATCAATTAAAAAACAATATTGCTGATGATATTATAGATAACTTAGAAAAAATCATCCCCAACATTAGAGATCGCATAGAAGTGAAAATAACCGCAAGTCCATTTACCAATCAAGACTATACCATGAACATTGGAGGTTCCATCACTGGTTGGAGTCAGAATCCAGATCATACTTTTAACAAAAAATCTATGATGGATATGAAAAAAATGATTGAGACCCCCATCCAGAATCTCTATCATGTCGGACAATGGTCATTTACACCCGGTGGAGCCCCTACTTGCATGCTTGGAGGTGTTTTTTCAGCAGAGGCAATCAATAAACAGCTAAAATAAAATCATCCCTAACATTATTTCAAAAAATTAGCTAGAATCGGTACAAAGAATATGGATGAACTTACGAAATCCCCATCAAAGAAGATGCGTGCCATCATAAGATGCCTTAGACCGCATCAATGGTATAAAAACGGTGTAATCCTATTAGGGATATTCTTTGGGGGTAAAATTTTGGATTATCATCTTTATCTGGAATTATTGGTAGGATTTATCACCTTAGGATTTGTGTCGTCCTTAAATTACCTTTTTAATGATCTTATAGATTATAGAAAAGATCAATCGCATCCCGAAAAAAAAACTCGTCCTATAGCTGCGGGGAATATTAAAATAGGTAGTGCGGTAGGCATTGCCATAATTTTGATAATATTGATTGGTTTGGGAAACTGGGGAATTTATTTATTGTCATCTAAAGAGATCACCATTAATTTCAGCGCCATTTCACTTCTAATTATTATTCATGGATTATTTTACACTCTCTTATTCAAACATTATGCAATTATCGATGTGTTGACCCTATCATTGTTTTACATATGGAGAACACTGGCGGGAATCTTTATTGCAGATGTTGTTTTCTCCCCATGGCTTTACCTCATCGTATTTTTAAGTGCATTATTACTCGCTGTAAATAAACGAAAAGCGGATCTACTTTTTTTGGGAAAGGAAAAAGCGATTCTACATAAACCAATCTATAGTAAATATTCTACGACATTATTGACTCAAGTTTCAACCATAGCTGCAGTTGGTCTTTTTATGACTTATGCATTTTATTGTATTTTGGGTCCTTTGAGTGAATTTACTGGACCTGAATTACAAAATAATCAATATTTTATCTTATGCTCCATACCAATTGCGTTATATATCGTCCTACGTTATCTTTATATCGTCGAAACGAAACTTGAAGTAGCAAGAAAAGCAGAGAAAGCTCTATTTGACGTGGGGATTATAACGGGAGGTATAATATTAGTGATTGTGATTTACATTGCAAATTATGTGCCTTTACCATTCTGGTAAAATACCAATGATGATGAAAAATCATGAAATCTGCTCAAATATACGTAAAACGAGTAACATCTAATACAATCCTCCAAGATTATGCAGACTTGATGGATTCGTCCAATTATACCAAATATTTCAAACCTTCAGAAAAAGTAATTGTTAAACTTAATTTATCTTGGTCGAAATATTTTCCCGCTTGCTCCTCTCCACCTTGGCAAGTGGATGGTGTGCTTGGGAAGTTAAAAGCCGATGGATTTACAGGCAAAGATATCTTTACCGCGGAGAATCGAACGGTTGTGACTAATATTAAAAAGGGTCTAATTGGAAACAAGTGGGAGCCTATTATTACTCGTCACAATTGTTATTTTGTTCCACTCACGCGTGTTCCCTTTGTTTCATTTCAATCTAAAATACCATTACTAGCATTGGATTCCAAGATTTTTCCCGAGGGTTTTTCTATTCCTAAATTATATATCGGAAAAAACATCATTCATTTGCCAACCATGAAAACTCATGGTCATACAGGCGCACGAGGGGGTTCATTTTCTGACAAAAATCCCGAGATGCAAGGCGGGATAACATGTGCCATAAAAAACTCTTTTGGGGGATTATTAACTAAACGAAGACATCATTCCCATGAATATATGAGTGAAGTGTTAGTGGATTTATTAATTATACAACAACAAATCCATCCAAACATTATGGCCATAGTAGATGGAACAGTAGCGGGGGATGGAGCAGGTCCTCGATGTTTGATTCCTCGAATTAAAAATACTATCCTTGCGGGATATGATCAAGTTGCAGTTGACGCTGTGGTTGCAAAATTAATGGGATTTGATCCCATGAAACTACCTTTCATTAAAATAGCTCATGATATGGGATTAGGCTGTGGTGATGTAGATCAAATAGAAATAATCGGTGAAGATATTAGAGGAGAAAATTGGGGGTTCAAAGCAAAAAGAAGCCTTGTTATTTGGGCAGATCAACAAGTTCGTAAAGGTAGACTCCGTTTTCTGAAGGAAATAATGATGTATAATCGCATTGTCTTCAATTTATTAACCGTAAATATGTCCGGGATCTATCATGATGTGGTATGGTATAACACAATTGGAAAATATCGAATTTTCCGATATAATAAAACTGAATGGGGAAAGCTTTTCAAAAGTTACTCAAGTGTTCCTCTTCCTAACCATATCCTCAATACTATTCGTCATGAGTGAAGGAGAAATCCAAATGACTAGTCATATGGCACATAAATCCGAGATGCACAGCTATGTGCAAATAACTCTCTACTTGGTATTTGCTGGTGGGATGATTGCATTGAATTATTTTATTCAATTTTTTAACATATCGGTGGTTGCTCCGTGGGTAGAATCTAGATGGGGGCACATATTAATTATAAATGGGCTATATTTATCTCAAACTCCCATTAACATGACAGAATTCGTTGGATCAATTATAGCGGTAGGAATCACATATCTTATTAAATTTTTCTTGGATAAATTCATAGTGTTTAAAAATCGCGACGCTACCCTTAAAACCACAAGTAAACAGTTTTTGATCTATTTTGTCTTGGCCGTATTTACGACCTTAGAAAATGTTGGAATTCAACTTCTGTTTACAAATGTATTTGGAACTCCTCTGGTGGTAAGTGTAATAACTGCGTTAAGTGCGGGTTATATAACGAAATATTTTCTTGATAAGAGATTTGTGTTTCCAAATACCACTTTAAATCAAAAAGAACAACCAAAAGTCGATCCTAACAATCAAACTATAACTTAAATCCACATTTGCCCGTTATAAATCATCCTTGATCGATTGGTAAACTATAAGCTTTCATGATGATTTTTATTTAGGAAAAAACAGATGGATACTTAATGAATTATCTTGGTTTAATTGGGGGAGCCTTTGGATCATATCTATTTGGATCCATTCCTTTGGCTTATATCTCTACATACATAATTAAAAAAGAAAATATTACTGAAATAGGATCCAAGAGTATAGGAGTTCAAAATGCATTCACCTCGGGTGGTTTAGCTGCGGGAATCATCACTGTCATAGGGGAGATATCCAAAGCCGTAGTACCAATACTAATTGCATTTTTATTCTTTAATACAGGTTTCCTAACCTTTATTGATTTCTTGTTAGGATATCATAATAGGCATATCGCGTTTTTATTTGTTGGATGTAGTTTTCTAGGAACAAATTTCTCATTATTTATGAAATTCAAAGGTGGGATGGGATTCACTATCACAATTTGGTCCTTACTATTATTAGCACCAATAGCTTTATTGATAATGGCAGTAACCATACTGAGTTTAACTGCTATTTATCGTAGCTATGCTAAAGCAAACCTAGTTATGGAGAAATCTAAGTATTTGATTTCCTTACTGCTTTTGGTTTCCACCATATGGACTCCGTACTGGTGGTCGGCTTTTTTATTTGGGTTAACAATCTCTATCACATATTTCCTTAAACGCAAACAAAATTTAGAAGAAATTCGGGTAATTACATCACGAACATTTCAACCAAAATTACGAAAATTAAAGGAATATTATAAAAAAAATCCCCGGTATGTATTTTTTTTAGAAGATTTAGGTAAGGAAAATAACGTTGGTAACAAAGCAAAAAATATCTCCTTTCTAAACCGCAAGGGTTTTCGTGTTCCAGAATCTATCGTAATCACATATACTGCTTTTATTGATTATCAAAAAAACCGGGAGGATCTATTATTTCATTTAAATCAGGAATTGAGGGCATATATTAAAGAGGGGATCAAATATACAGTTCGTTCTTCAGCGAATTATGAAGATACCATGGAATATTCTTTTGCAGGCCAATATCTAACCTTCTTGAATGTAACAACATTAAAAGAACTGATTCTAAAAGTCTCTCAAATCTGGGATTCTGCACTCACATCTAATAACAACGTCTATACCCAAATTCTAGTTAAAGATAAGCAAACCATAAAAATGGGAATCGTAATTCAAGAGATGATAGATCCACAATTTTCTGGAGTTGTTTTTACGAGAGATCCTGTTTACAATCTTAATGAAGTAATTGTGGAAATTGTAGAAGGTTTGGGGGACATTTTAGTACAAGAAGGCGTTACGCCCGAATGTTGGGTATTCAAATGGAATCAATGGTTGAAAGTACCAGATGCAAACAAGGTTGATGTCCTAGAACAAATTGTTAAGGAAGCAAAAAAAATCGAAAAGAAGTACGGTAAACCCGTGGATCTGGAGTTTGCGTATGATGGAAAGGAGATTTTCTGGCTACAATTGCGGGATATAACCACTATGAAACATGCACGCCTATATTCCAATAAGATTTCAAAAGAATTCCTGCCTGGTATGATAAAACCCCTAGTTTTTTCTGTAAACATACCTGTTGTGAATTCATCATGGAAGAAAATATTCAGACAACTCATTGGTTTTCCTGCCAGGCAGATTGACGTAGATCATCTCACAAAGTCCTTTTACTATCGTGCTTATTTTAATATGGGAGTTATTGGAGATATATTCCAAGTTGTAGGAATGCCACGTGATCTTCTGGAAATTCTCGCTGGTATTGATGTCGAGAATGTTGAAAAACCCAAATTTAAACCAAGTATAATTACCCTTAGGTATTTACCACGAATGATAGTTTTTGGGATCAAACTCTTTCTTTTGTCCAAAAAGATAGAAAAACATCTACGGACCTATCAGAAAAAATATAATATACTAGAAAATAGTCTTCACAAATCTGCAAATATCAAAACTTTGTTTTCCCAAGTTGACAAATTGTTCAAGTTAACTATTCGTTCATCATATCTCGTCATTTTATCTCAGTTACTCAATAGTCTCTACACGGGGATTGTACGGAAACGACTCGAAAAAACGAAATACTCATTTGAAAAGATAAATTTCACTCTCCTAAATCCTCGGATTAAATATCAAGATTTTCGAACTTCTATGGAAAAAATTCACAATCATTTCACTACTTTGAGTCCACATGCTCAAGAAGTCATCAAATCGATGAGTTACGACCAGCTTAGTAACTATTCTGAATATGGAGAATTTTCATCATTGATTTCTGGATTTATGTTACGGTTTGGATTTTTGCGAGAAAGTGGTAATGACTTCTCAATCCCTGCTTGGATAGAAATTCCAAATACCGTACTAAAAATGCTAATCAATTTTTCTTCCCCCAAATCAACAAATTATACTCCTGTAGAAACAGAAAAAATAATCGCTGAAGTATTTAGTTCTCCTCTATCCCGTTTTCTTTTTAATCGATCTCTCAAATATCAAGAATATCGTGAATCCGTGAACCAATTGTATATGTATGGATACGGACTATTTCGTCCCTTCTTTCTGCAAATCGCTGAAATTTTTGTAAAAGAAAACATGATCAGCGAAATTAATGATATTTTCTATTTAACCTATGATGAAATTCAGGAATTAGCCTCTAATAAAAGCATGGTAGATCACTATCAGCATCAAATCGATGAACGCAAAAAAGAAATGGAAAAATACAGAGACATATTTCTCCCCGAAATAATTTATGATGACACTCCTCCAGAACCCTTATCTGCTGAAAGATCAAATAAGGTGCTAAAAGGTGTAGCGACTTCTAGAGGAATATATGTTGGTAAAGTTAAAGTCGTAAAAAGCCTAGATGACTATGATAAGATAAAAGAGGGAGATGTACTTGTTATTCCTTATTCTGATATCAGCTGGACGCCTTTATTTGCAAAAGCTAAAGCCGTGGTATCAGAATCTGGGGGTATTCTCTCTCATTGCTCTATAGTTGCACGGGAATATAAAATCCCTGCCGTTGTATCCGTAAATGGAGCATTGACTCTTAAGGATAATACAATTGTTGTAGTAGATGGTAATTCGGGTATTATTTCCGTCGTTAACGAAAACATCACCGAGGAAAAAAACGAATGATCATTTTCAGTATAAAAAATGCTTTTCGCAAAAAGGGAACTGCGATTTTGGCTTCTTTAGGAGTCGCCTTTGGACTAATGTTAGTATTCGTCGTTTCCGCTTTCACTGCAGGACTAAAAGTTCAATTTGAAGATAATTTAACTCGAACTCTGGGTATTGTTAACGTCATTGAAACATCTGAAATCGGTCCAGAAAGTAAACTACCTATAGATATCGTAGAAAAAATATATGCTACTGAGGGAATTGGGGGTTCCATATTAGGGTATAATGTTGAAACTCAGGCACCATTTCTTTTCACAGTGGAGTATGCAGACAAATTACGAAATACTGGAGATGCAATTGCTCTTTCGGGTTTAAATGCTAGTATTGATGAAGAATGGGAGGGTTATACAACGAACCTAATAGAGGGAAGATCATTCATCCCAGGGCAAAACGAAACAATAATTGGAACGAATTTGAGAGATATAGCCCAATTTCCTGTAGAAATTGGGGATATAATTGAACTTACTTTGAATCCAATCAATGCAACTCGTGTGAACTTGACTATTGTCGGAGTATATCAAAGTATAAATGATGGTACTCCTGTATTTGTGCCCCAAAATTATTTTATTTACACAGACATCCAATTTATTTGGGATATGTTAGCTGAAGTAAATAAGACTATAAATACCTATAGTTTGGTTCAATTTCGCTTCGATGTGAGAAGTAATTTAGAAACCAATCAATTTGTAGAGAAAATTAATAATGCATCTGAAAACGGGGATTTTAGTCCGACCTATGTATCCGCTTTTGCTTTAGCAACGTTTTATGAAGCTGTAGAGGAAAATCTAAGCGTTATTGATACTTTCACAGCCGTTCTGGGGGTGATAACTATCTTAGCTGGGGGTATGGCAATCATTGTTACCCAGTTGATGTCGGTCTCTTCACGGATGAAGGAATTTGCCATTCTGAAAGCAACTGGGTGGAAAAATGTTCATATTTTCGTAAATATAATATTGGAATCATTAACTCTTAGCCTTTTAGGGGCAATAATTGGGATAGGAATCGGATTTGGAATGATATTTTTACTGAGTGGGGAATCCAGTCCCTTTGGGGCAGCTCCTGCTATAGTGAATTTTATCGAACTGATAAAAGTGTTTGTTTATGCAATCAGTTTAGGCATACTAGGGGGTCTATATCCTGGAATTAAAGCAGCAAGAGTGAGACCAGTGGTTGTTTTAAAGAACGAGTAGGAGTAAAGGTTGATTATGTTAATTAAATTAGAGCAAGTAAGCAAAATTTATGGAGAAAAAGAGACAGAAATACGTGCATTAGACGGAGTTGATTTGCAGATCGATTTTGGTGAAGTCGTAACCATCATGGGCCCCTCTGGTTCTGGAAAAACAACATTGTTAAACGTTATTGGGGCTATGGATTCTCCTACAAGCGGAAGAGTGCTGATCAATAATCGAAATATTGCTAATTTACCAGAAAGAAGTTTATCGGAATATAGGAAGAATATACTTGGTTATATATTTCAAAATTTTTATCTTCTTCCCAATATAGACGTGTTAGGAAACGTATTGGTTCCATTAGTGCCGTACATAATACGAGAGGAGAGTAAACAACATGCTATCAGCTTGCTAAAAAAAGTTGGATTAGAAGGTCGAGAAAGTAGTAAAGTAAGTAAATTATCGGGAGGAGAATCCCAACGAGTAGCAATAGCACGCGCTTTAATCAATAATCCACGAATAATTCTTGCAGATGAACCAACAGGGAATCTTGATTCCAAAACGGGGAGGAATATAATCGATCTTCTTCTAAAATTGTCATATGAAAGGAAAACCGTCATCATTGTTACTCATGATCCTCGGATCGCACATACTGTTTCAGAGCACAAAAAAGGTCGAAATATCTGGATAAAAGATGGAAAACTTATCCAGGACCCCGATTTTGATATTTACGAATGGGACTAATTTCCATGATTATTTTTATTCATCTTCACAATAATTTTCCCCATCTCCATAAAGAAAGAAATCTCGAGTTAATTTTGCATTTGGAATAATTGAGTATTTCCCTAAATCACAAATCCCGTTTAGCATTAAAATCTCATCATCTATGAAAAAATTCCCCGTAACTTCATTACTCGGCTGAGTTAGAATGAGATAGGCAGCATCCGCTACTATTTCCGGTTTTCGGGATTGTTTCATTATGGCATCTCCCCCTAAAAGGTTTTGAATTGCAGCAGTTCCGATTGCTGTGCGAGGCCATAGTGCATTAACTGCAATCTTGTCCTTCTTAAACTCCTCTGCAAGACCTAAAACGCACATAGACATGCCGAATTTACTCATCGTATAGGCTAAACTACTTTGAAACCAACGGGAATCCATATGAAGTGGTGGTGAAAGCATCAAAATATGTGGGTTTTCTGCTTTTCTTAAGTAAGGAATAGCTTTTTGAGAACACATAAAAGTACCTCGAAGATTCACTGATAACATTAAATCAAATCGTTTCATGGGAGTTTGAAGCGTTGGAGTGAAACTGATAGCAGATGCATTATTAACTAAAATATCAATTCCACCAAACTGGTTAATTGTTTCAATGATTGCATACTCAACTTGATCTTCAAACCGTATATCTGTTATTAAAGGAATTGCATCCCCCCCTTCCCGTTTAATTTCTTCAACTGCAGTATATACAGTTCCAGGTAACTTAGGATGTGGTTTTGAGGTTTTTCCGATTACAGCGATCTTTGCCCCATCTTGTGCAGCTCGAATTGCAATAGCTTTACCAATTCCCCGGCTACTTCCAGTAATGAATAGGACCTTATTCTTTAATGAGTTCATGTCTCAATTGGAATTTTCACGATTTAAATATCTTTATCCTAATATCTATAATTGTTTGATGGACCAGACATTATGTTCTGAAAAATAATATAATCGGTATTATTAAAGCAACAATCCCCGTCGCTATAACCGCTATTGTGAATAAATTATATCTTGTGTTATAAGTTTGCAAAATCGATCTATCATAATAACCCTCAACATTTTGATCTTTATACATTTTCAGAAGACCATTTAAAAGTTTTTCTCGAGTTTTTTTCCCTTTGGATAACCCCACAAGAGAAACCATGTTTACAATGATTATAAGGATAGAGATAATCGTAAAAATTAGTATTTCTGCAAAATCCATCATATCTGAAAATATTGAATTGATTCCCAATCCAATGAAATTCAATACTATTGCTGCTAGAACAAATATAGTATCAGTTTTCGTGTTAGTTTTTAATTCTTCGATGATATGCTCATGAATCTTTTTTATCATAATAAGCGTTGGAACTTTAAGGATTAAAAATTTTCTTCATTACCAAGGAATTTCTTTTCCGTCCCAATTAAGAAATTTTCCCGTTTCTGGAATAGTTTTTCCATCAATTAATCGAATCATAGATGACACAGTTTTTTTCGGATCCAATGGTGCATGATATCCCCCCATATCAGTTTTACTCCACCCCGGGTGGATTGCCCAAACTCCAATTTTTTGAGATTCTAAATCATTTGCAAGCAATTTTGAAGCCATATTAAGTGCTGCTTTGCTCATACAATAGCTATAGTGGGATTTATCGGTTTTTTCCGTGATGGAACCCATTCGTGATGTAATATTGATTATCTTGGGGTTAGATCCTTTAACAAGTAAATTCAAGAATCGTTCAGAAATCCACACTGGCGCAATAGAATTTACATTAAAGACATGTAAAAAATCTTCTTGATGCATAGTGCCCATTCGATATTCCGTCTCTTCATTACCTGAAATTATTCCCGCATTATTGATTAGAATATTAATAGAATTAATTTTTCCTGAAATTTTTTCATATGCTTTTTGAATCGATTTAAAATTAGATACATCCATTTCAACAATCATCAGTCGATTTTTATATTGTTTTTTTAAATTCTGTAGTTTTCTTGCTGTAGTAGGGGATCTACAAGTTGCGATCACTGAGTCGTTTCGTAAAAGATACTGTTTAGTAAATTCCAATCCGATTCCTCGATTTGAACCTGTTATCAAAATATTCATAAAAAAATATAGGCATCAAGGAAATTTGAAATTCAGCTAATAAATAATAGAACGATTAGGGGACTTATTTTAGAAGATCAACAAATTCATGAGCAAATTTTTCTATAGAATCCCAGTCTCGAAGGTCATTACAGCCTTGATAGTCAAACTCTAATTCCTTTTTCTCATTTGTCATCCCTTTAGCAGCGGCTTTCAATGCTTCTTTCTTAATTTTCCCCAAATTCGAATCCTCGGAAAAATCCAAAACACCTGCAAATGCCGCGCTAATTACGGGTGGTGGTAAACCCATCTTCTCAATGAATTTATCAATATACAATTCTTTTGCTTTACCCGAATCTACTGAAGAATATGCTGAAGAAACAAAAAGAGCATATTTGATCTTTCCTTTTTTCAATTCATCAGCGATTTCTTTCAAATATTTTTTACTCTCTTTTACCCATTGAGATATCTGGATTCCAGAACCAATTACAACACCGTCATAGGCATTAATCATAGGCCAATTTTTCTTTTTCGTATCTTTCAAGTTAACAAGGTGGGTCTCGATACCTTCCCCATCTATGATGTCTGCAATTCTTTGAGCGATCTCTAAGGTGCAACCATAACGTGATCCAAAGATGACCAAGGCTTTCATACCTAAACAAAAAGACAATGAACTTTATAAAAATATCTCTATCTACTAAATAATACAATAATTATATTATTTGGGTAGATGAGAAGAAATTCTTAAGAAGCTCATAATTGGACTCCAGTAGTTTTTAATACATGAGAATTTTGGCATATTAATATGAAAGATTCAATTAAAGAAAAATCTAAACCTCAAAATCAAAAAAAAATGCACGCACATAGACCCGATCTAACGGGGGAGCATAAAATATCAGACATTGGACAAATTATCGGCTTAGTGAGTTTTTTAACTGTATGGATCCTAGATTCGTTCATATTTCATTTCTCAGATTTCTTATCTCGCTATGTTCCCTGGTGGGTTCTAATTCTTATTGCTACTCCCATATGGTTCACTGGAGGTATTCTGGCTTATAAAGGGATGACTGCGGTATTTGGCGGTGGTCCCAAAGAGCCGGTTATTATCTCGAAGGGTGTATTCAAAATTTCTAGACATCCCATCTACTTAGCTTCGTTATTAGTGTATATTGGGTGGATAATCTCGACATTATCCCTTGCTTCGATAATAATACTCTTGTTACTTATTCTATTTTATAATTACATAGCAAATTATGAAGAAAAAATATTGATAGAGAAATTTGGAGATTTGTACAGAGATTATCAACAGCAGGTTCCAAAATGGGGGATAAGAATCCTAAATAGAACGCAAACAAAAAAAAGGAATCGGGTTGATTAGCTTAGCAAGCTATCTAATCCCAAAACCTCTAGATTGAGTAGTGATAAAACGATAATCGTTGTAATCCCCAGAACTATACCCAAACACGCAAGAACTATTTGATAAATCTCCTTTCCGCTCTTTTTTTTGGTTCTGAGTGACTTTACAGTTATCGCAAGTGAAATACAAGAGAATGGAAAAAAAATCAATCCTGCCCATCCTAAAATCGATGACAATCTAGCTTCTTCTCTGTGAATTGTATCCAATTCTTGCTCTTTGTTTATCTCATCGAAACTGATCCATTCGGCATTGTAGAATGTTTGTTGCACACTTAATGGTTTCCACCAGGATTTTGTGAATTCCCCCTTTTTCTTTTTTTCAAGAAATGTTTTCAAAACGCCCGGTAAGACAAGGAATCCAATCATTGCCATCCACCATTCGAGAGAGCCAACATAATCAATTTTTTCCCATAAAAGTGTCAATCCGTAAAAGAATAATAAAGTAATGGCTAAAACTGCAAGTGTCCAATACCAACTCAGTAAATCATAAGGTTCAATAGCAGTTACTGTGACCGCGGGGATAAGATACTTGGTAATAAGGAAAAATATTATAAAATAAATCCATTGCATAGTGTATAGGGTGAAAGCAATAAATCCAAACCTTCGAATGAACTTACTATTCTTTGCCAGTTTCTCACTTATTCCGCGAAATTCCACGAGACGTACCATAAGTAAGATAACAATCATCGATAATCCGTTGAAAGCCAAAAATTGGAACAACCAACCCACGTAGGGAGGTGATATGACTCCCCCTCCATAATCTTGAGTTCCGATGGAGGTATATAATCGATGATCATAAATTTTCCGGAATAGTTTGTATACAGGATCGAATCCCGCGGTATCTAAAAGCACATAGAAATTACCTAAAAGACCTACTGTTCCGATTACAAACATAACAATACCAATCCAAACTAATACTCTCATCTGTTTCCAAGATTTTTGCTTACGCGGTTTAGATAAATAGATTCCAATGATACTCCCAAGAAAAGAAGCTGCTAAATAAGGAAATATTGGTTCCGGATACCCTGCTAATGGTGCAAAAGACACTGATCGTATAATATACCAAATCGAATCAAAACCGATATAGGGATACATTATCCGAATATTTCGAGGATTTCCGTCTGGTGTAATGATAGTTCTTTGAGAATAGGGATACCCCGGAAGTATTGTATTAATCCATTGCCAGATTATTGGCGTTAATGCCAGAACGATCAGTGCTAATGCTCCATAGAGAACCATCATTAAAGTATAGCGTTTCCAATTATTTTTTATCGATAATAACGCCTGTACAATGCCGTTAAGAATCATACACCACGCAATCGTGTGGATAGTTTCCATGTGTACGAATCTGTACCTCCAAATGTCATACTGTACAGCGGATATACCATCTAAATGTTGAAATATTCGTCCCAAAATCCCATAATTTCCAATAACCGCCTCCATCATCATCGCAAATAATAATAGGATAAGGCCTCTAAGAATTTGTCTGCTTGCTAAACTAGCTATACTTTTACCCGATTCTAAATGTTTATACATGCTTATCATGTGACTCATAGAAGAGACCATCAGAAACAACCCTGCAAGTCCTCCCAATATCGCTAATTCTATTAGAAATACAATAACTGCCAGTGGTGTAGTTCCAATATTTTCTTCGTGAAAAAATACGTCAAAATCCATCAAGTTGTTAATAATATGGAGGATATACATGATGAATATTGATCCTCCCCGTAAAAAGTCTATACTAACATAGCGTTGATTGGTTCTCATATCCTCTCCCTAATCATGTGTGCTATTTATCATGTATTTAATAATATCTCAAGTATTTCTCTGGAATAGCTATCAGATTTCTGGAATATAGAATAAACTACCTTGAAGGTAAAATTCGTGAAACAATTCTTTTACGATCAGATGTATTATCCCCAAAATATCCCGGTATAGTATTAGATATTCCATTTAACCCAAGCATTGAATAATCCAAATGCCTAACAAATATTATGAAAGAAATTCCTCTCTATCAAGTCGATGCGTTCACCTCAGAACGCTTTCGAGGTAATCCTGCTGCAATTTGTATTCTGGAATCGAAAGATGATCTAACAGATGCCGAAATGCAGCAAATTGCCGCTGAAATGAACCTTTCTGAGACCGCATTTATTATCCCAATGTCTGGAGACCATTGTGATAATTTTCAACTCCGTTGGTTCACTCCAAAAGTGGAAGTTAGTTTATGCGGTCATGCTACTTTGGCAAGTGCACACGTATTATTCAAAGAATTAAAAGTATGCCGTGAGGATATACATTTTCAAACGCAAAGTGGGGAATTGGTAGTGAATCATTTGGGTGATAGATACCAAATGGATTTCCCCTTGGGAAATCCAACGCCTTCAGAAGTCTCGGATTTATTGTGTAAGAACTTAGGGATACAACAGAACCAGATCATTTCCACCTTTAAAAATGAATTCAAAGGAGAATTAGTAGCGGTATTTGAGGTTATTTCTGCCGAAATTGTAAAAAATTTGAATCCAAATTGGACAGCATTGGTAAACTCGAAATATAATTTGGATTTTGGAGGAGTTTATGTAACTGCTAGAAGTGATAATGAAGATGTAGATTTCGTTTCCCGATGTTTTTTCCCTTGGGTCGGCATACGGGAAGACCCGGTTACGGGTTCCGCACACACTGTACTAGGACCTTTTTGGCAATCTAAACTGGGTAAAAATAAGTTATTTGCATATCAAGTTAGTGATAGGTTAGGGGAAATCTGGATGGAAATCCCAACGGACAATCCTAATAATAGAATTTTCATACAAGGAAAAGCAATAACTGTTTTAAAAGGTACATTAATTATTTGAGGAATAAAATATGATAATTCCATATGTCAATTCTGGGCAAATGCGTGAAATAGATCGAATTATGGTGGAAAAATATCATATTACGCTGGAGCAGATGATGGAAAATGCGGGACGCAATCTCGCGATCCTTGCGCGATCACATTTTTTGTCTAAGGATACCCTTCATAAAAAAGTGCTTGTGTTAGTAGGTTCGGGGGGAAATGGTGGAGGGGGATTAACAGCAGCAAGATTTTTACATAATTGGGGTGCGGATGTTGTTGTTCTGTTGACAAAATCCATTGATGAATTAGAAGGAGCCGTAAAACATCAAGCTCAAATACTAATCGAATGAGGAGTTCCTTTGCATCTAACCACACCCCTTACGGAATTAGAATTCCCCTTCCAGGTAGATCTCATCTTGGATGCAATAATCGGATACAGTTTAAAAGGAGAACCAGAAGGAAACGCTGCAATTCTTATCAAATCAGCAAATAAAGCTCAAGCTCCAATTGTATCTTTAGATATCCCCTCGGGTATGGATGCTAGCAGTGGTGAGACCTATGGGGACCTTACCATCAAAGCAACTGCAACGATGACATTAGGTTTTCCAAAAACGGGATTTCAAAATCTGGAAACAAAATATTACACGGGAAGCCTTTTTCTTTCAGATATATCTGTCCCTGTAAAACTATGTGAGGATTTGGAGTTAGGTTCCATAAGAAAGGGGATATTTCGTCGAGGAAGCATAATAAAAATTCGATGAAATGCATCCCTGATATAACCATTTAATATAATTATCATTCAATCTATCTCCTTATAGTTCAAGATGACCTCTGATAAATTTCATTCCCATACAACTAAGTTTTTGTTTTTAGTACTCAACAATAATGTATGGGAAAGTTAATAGTAGGAATTGTCGGGACTTCTTCGGCTTCGAAGCATGTCATTCAAGTAGCAGAGAAATTGGGAAGGCTTATTGTTGATAATGGCTATCGAATTATATCTGGTGGTTTAACAGGAGTAATGGAAGCAGTTTCTCGAGGTGGACAAAAATCGGAAAATCACACTAATGGGGATATTATCGGTATTTTACCTGGACTATTAAAAACCGATGCAAATAAATACGTTGATATAATAATTCCAACGGGATTTGGATATGCACGAAACCTTATCATCGTAAATACCGCTGATGTAGTCATTGCTGTTGCGGGAGGTTCTGGTACATTATCAGAAATCGCCTTCGCTTGGCAATTTCAAAAACCCATTATTGCACTCGATTTTGAACCATCACAATCTCTTGTTGAAAAAATTAAATTGTTATCCCATTCTGATTTTAAGAAATCCAAAGGATGGTCTTCCATCATTGGAGGATTATGTTTGGATGAGACTCGAACGGATACAATTTTCTCAGCAGAAAATCCTGAAGAATGTATTTCGATCATTAAAACTATATTTAGAAATGGACTTAAATAGGTTTTAAAAAAGAAATAACATATTTTAACAGAAGAGATATTTTTTCCGTTCCCATTCTGTTTCTTTCCCGTGTTCTACTGCTTCCTTATGTTCTCGGATTTCTTCATGTTTTGTAGCTATGTAAATATCCATAAACGGTTTTCCTAATACACCCTTCATAAAACTAGATTGTTCAAATGCATCAACAGCTTCTTCCAAAGATTTTGGTAATTGGGTGATTCCGAGTTCTTTGCGTTCTTTATCGGTCATGTTATCAACATTCTTGCTGGTTGGTGCGGGTGGTTCGATCTTCTTCTTGATTCCATCAAGACCAGCAGCAAGTAGTACTGCATTTCCGAGATAAATATTCATAGATGCGTCACCTGCACGATATTCTACATGAGCTTTATTTTCATAACCTGGAACGCGCATTAATGCAGTCCTATTTGCGATACCCCAAGCAGTATAGACTGGAGCTTCATGATCAGGCACTAATCTTTTATATGAATTTGTAGAGGGATTCAAAATTGCACATAACGCATCGATATGTTTAATCGTTCCGCCAATGAAGTGTCGTAGTATATCTGAAACCCCAGATTCCTCTGAAAATACATTTTCTCCTTTTTCATTTTCTAAATATTGATGGATATGAAGTCCATTTCCCGCTTGATCTGGAAAGGGCTTCGGCATAAATGTGCCGATGATTTCTTCTTCCAAAGCGACCGTTTTAATAATAATTTTACTGGTTTGAACATTATCCGATTGAGAAAGTGCCTCACATTTCATAAGTTCAATCTCGTGCTGCCCAGGACCACATTCATGATGAATTGTGTGTGGTGCACCTTTTGGAAATGTTAGTATCATGTAATCAGTTATTTGGCGCCTAAGGAAGTGGAAAATGTCCATCGGAACGGTAGCCATATATTTTGCTTCATCTGCTGGGACCATATTATCCGTGACAAAGTACCACTCTAATTCGGGTCGAGTTAAATACGTAAAACCCATTTCCTGTGCTTGGTTTAATACTCTTTTAAAAATTGAACGAGGATCTAAGGGATGAGGTGTTCCATCGTTTCCATACATATCACAGATAAAACGAGCCAAACCGTCATCCCAAGGTAAGATTGAGTAAGTGGAATAATCTGGAATTGCTCTCATATCACTTTGTTCGGTAGCAAGAAAACCTAAGGAACTACCATCAACTCCCGTCCCCTCCCGCATATCCTCCCAATTTTTTGCGGGGATTTCCACAGCTTTCAAATCTCCCAGTAAAGTGGTAAATTGGAATTGAATATAATCGATCTCATTCTGGATAAAGAATTCTGGTGTAAAATTGGTCATTTTGAAACTCTCCTATTCTGGGAAATAAAACTAGAAGATGTGCTATAAATATCCTACGGATTCCCACTTATTTCCCGATAGTTTTTCATCACAATATCAGATACGCAAATCACAAATCTAACCTTTTTATGAATTTTAAGTAAACTAGATTTTCATATTTTTACCCGAGTAGTTAAGCAATAAAGCCAAATATCTATATAGTGCAATTAGCATATTAGAAATAAAATCTATCTTACCAATGGGAAGGTATCAAAATTGGCAACAATTCAATTTACAATCTCAAATATTGATCTGGAGGATTTTTCCGCAAAAAGAACAATCTTAAAGATGTCTTTAGGCATTATTCTGGTGTTCGATTTGGGAAAACCCGAAACCTTCCAGAACCTTAAAAACCACATGTTTGAAATCACCCAAAATGCTGGATATATCCCCATCATTCTCATGGGCACAAATAAAGAAATCGAAGAAGAAATGGGAGAACTCATTCCAAGCATGGATATTGATCAATTCATGTTCAAGTATGGCATTAACCATTTTATCAAAATATCAATGAGTACGGGTGAGGGCATTCGGCGAGCATTTGAGGTGATATCGGATGAAATCATTAAAGAAACCATTCGAAAATTAGGTCCCGATGAAATTAAACGAAAAACTCAATTCAGCTATGCAATTGCAATGATCGGGGATAAAATTATTCGAAAAGATTTAATCTCGGAATATGATTCGGCACGATTTGCCGCTCCAACCTCGACTATGGGTGGTGCGATTTCTCGAAAAACTTTAGATCGTGATATTCACCACCTAATTCCGGAACCGCGTATGGATAAAGATCTTCCTCCAGCTGTCTCTCCTCAACCCGAAGCAGAACTTGGTAAACCCACCGAATTAAAAAAAGATATTGAGGAATTAAGTGATGAAATCATCGAAAAAATAGCTATAACGGAAAGATTGCAAGCAGAGATCGACACAGAACAACAGAAACTGGAAGAAATCGTTCAAATGAAACAAGAGGTAAAAGAACCAAAAAAAGAAACGATTTCTGGTGATGAAATTCGATTAGAAAAACCCAAACCTTTAGCTCCGATGAAATTCAAAGAGACCGAGGAGGATATTGAGTTACCCTCGGATTTAAAGGATGCCATCGAAAAAGAAGTCAAACGAGTCCGATCAGAAATTGCCGATGAAGAAAAAAAGGAAAAGATAATTGGAACATTGACACCATCAAGTGCTCCTCCTCCACCGCCACCAGGGTCTCCTCCTCCGATTGTTTCACTGGAGGAAAAACCAGAACCTATATCTCCTCCAAAACCAAGAATTGTGGAAAAACCACGATTAAAAGCGAAAAAGCAACGAAAATTGGCTGAACGGGGAAAAAGTGAAATGGAGTCAATGGCTGAAGAATATATTTCAGAACCATCCACAGTACCAGAACCTTTTATGGTAGTTGAAGAAGAAGTAGAAAAGGTGGTTACAGCCGAAAAACCACCGGAAGATTTCACTTGGGGAGGGGCAGAAAAAGCTCCTCACATGATGGAAATTACTACCGAGAAATTAAAACGGAAAACTACCGTGTTTTATCGAGAACGGATGAATCCGGAAACTTTGAATAAGTTGGCGGTAGTATTATCGACAGAAAAAATTTATGAGAAATTAAAAATTACAATTGAGGAAGTCGCTCGAGCCGCGACAGACAAGATATTGGAGATCGATAAGGATCTTCCAATTGTGGATGTAGTACCAGAATTTCCGGGTTGCGTATGTGTTCCTTCAGTGCAACATATCAATGCAGAAAAGGAATATGATGTTGCATCCTTTCTAATTACACCGCTTCAGACGGGGGAAATTCCCGATGCCAAGGTGAAGTTGTACCATAAGGGACAATTGATTGAGACGATTCCAACCCCAACAAAGGTAGTGAAAACTACAAGTGCTAAGATATCGGCAGGTTTTGCAATAATCGTACCACTATTATCTCAATTTCCACTGATATCAAATCCCATAAGTAATTTTCTAGGAGGCCTCATACCGTTTTACGAAACTGTTGGAGGAATCGAAGGAATCATATTGATGTTAACTGCATTATTTGCAGCTTTGAGCGGGTTATTATTTTTATTTAAAAGACCAAAAGATGCAAAACCCGTTGAAACTTTCCCAGAAATTGATGATGTCTTAAACAATTGATAATATAATCTTTTTTTACCGAAGCTAATCGGTAAAATTTCCCCTTTTTTTCCTTTGTACTGTGGGAGCATCTCCCTTCTCTCCAAGAATCCATCCAAAATACGATTTTTTCATGTTATAATCAAAATTGCTAACCAAACGCACCGCGTACAGTATAGTTACCCCTTTATACATCTGTCATGCAAAAAAAATGGAAAAAAAGCGATTAGGTTCAACAAATGTAGATTATTCTCTTATTTTCTTTTTTCTTACTTCTCTTTCTGAAACATAACTATGATACTATAAAAAATAAATAGAGTGGGTTCCATTTTGACAAATAATGTCGTACAATAAATTATGTAAAATAATTCTCCCCTTTCTACTCTCTGCGATTATTGTGAGTGTTATCTCGATCCCCACTAATTTCAACGGGAATCCGAACACCATTATTGCTTTGCATGTATCGGGTCCTAAACCTGTTACAAATGCCTCCCTTATGATTAGCAATGATTCCGGGTTTATAACTTATGGATTTCCAGGGAATGGGTCTGCCGAAAATCCATACAGAATTGAGAATTATTCATTAGTGTTTACGTTCAACAGTACAACTGCAGGAATTCTGATAGAAAATGTTACAAAACATTTCATCATTCGCAATTTGACACTTACAAACAATAATACTGAATTATTAGGAACCGGAATTCGAATTCTAGCAGATAATGGAGTAATTGAGAATGTTACTATTGAAAACACTTTAAATGGAATTCATTTGGAGGGAAATAATCTTCAAGTGAATTACACGGCTATAAATTCACAACAATTTGGATTGTGGTCCAAAGAGTGCACCAATTTGAACATCACTAGTAATAATATTACGGGAGCCGCCTATGGAGTCTATCTATTATCATGTAATAAAACAATAATTTCGGATAATATAATTTTTAATGGTAACAATGGTATTCAAATTTACGGAAGCACCAATTTTGAAATTAAGCATAATATAATATCCCAAAATTCTGAGAAAGGACTATTTATCGTAGAAACTCCTCCCAAAAAGGGAGAAATTAATTTAGTCATACGGAATTGGTTTTTCCAAAATGAAATGCAAGCGTTAGTAATTACTGATGATATTAACACTATTTTCTACGATGTTACATCTCAAGAAGGTAATTATTGGTCGGATTGGCGCGGTTGGGGTAACTATAAAATTCAAACTGATGTGTATGATATATATCCTCTTGATCAAAATCTCGAGTTAGCTACCCGTTATCCATTCAAGTTTTGGTTTTGGATTTTTGCTCCAATAATTATTGCTCTGGGTGCGGTTACCTATTTCTTCTATTGGAAACTTATTATCCAACCTACAAAAGAATAAATTTCTTCTTTTTTTGTTTTCGCTAACAATTCTCCTTTTTAACATAACATCCCGATCATATCAGTTTAATGTACAGATGACATAGAGATAACAATTCCCTTTTAAACTCAAACTCTGTGATCTTTGATTTGTCGTAAACTTCGAATAGGAAATTTTGAGAATATATCGATCGAAAAGAAACCACAGTTAGTATATTTAACAATTCAATCTAAAATAGGAGGAGTCAATGCATCTTATACATAAAAATCGTACCCTATTTTAATGACAGATTATTAAAAAGTAATTTTTAGAATAACTAGCTATGAGTAAATTCACAGTAATACCTAACTAAATCTTTAAATAATCACTTCTCAAAATTCTAGCGAAAATTACGAAAACTATACTTGGGGAATTATAGTTGAGTACAATAAAAAAATATATAGGGGAGTTTGAAAGCAAAACAGAGAAACGTCATTTTGGTGTAAGGTTCGCAACCACCGAGGATGCAAAATCTATATCTGAAATTATGAAAGATGCATATGGATATGAGTATTTATATCCAAAAGTTTATTCTGAAAAAGAACTAGAAAGATCCATCGGGGCAGATACTCAAGTAGATGAAACGAACAGGAAAAAAGGATTGTGGGGGATTGCAGAATCTATTGATGATAAGAGAGAACCGGCTGCCATTTGTTTAACGGAACGTAGAAATGAGTTCTCTTTATATGCAGGTAAAACCGTGGTTCATAATCGTTTCCGGGGGATGGGTATGGGACGTGGATTAGGAGTTAGCAGCCTTATGAGCGTTCTTAATTTACCAGAAAACAAAAATGTGGTAAGATTAGATACCGATGTGCGTTCAAGTCAAATTAATTCTCAGAAAATGGCGGAAGTAGCTGGATCTATACCTTATGGCTTCATCCCTAATTATAATAATTATGCAGACAAGCGTTTTTATGACCCATCGTGTGGAAAACCCTTTACCGAAGGCAGAAAGGAAGCCGTGGTGATGTATGTTGCCCCTATCAATCATTTCTGGAAAATACGATCAAAAACTGTAATCTTATTGGATGATGAGGGGATCAAGGATTTCTATCAATCGATAAAAAATCTGTATCGAAAAATGAAAAAAGACGAAATCACTGTGGTAAAATATACTGAATCCAAGCATTTTCGGGAAAATTATATAGTGGAAGAAGATTTCTACAAAGGAACGGTATTAATTATCGGAATACTTAAGCAACCTACCTTGGTAAAACTTCTAGGGAAATATAAGGAATGGAATGTCATCGAGTGGAGGATTCCCACAATTGAGTCAGCCGTATCCTCCCAATTTTATGCGGTTCAACATAAATTTGTACTCTCGGGGTACGATCCGGGTTCATATAAAATAGGAAATGGGCAGCTTGTAGATACACTAGTGATGTGCAGGTTTCCAAATGGCGTAGAATTATCACAATTTGAATGTATTGAACTTACCCAAAATAACAAATTCATTGCATCCAAGGTTATTAATCAACTAACGAAATATTATCCTGCTTGTAAGGATTACCTGTAAAATTCTTACTCTCTCTAATTTTCTTTTAAAATTTAAAGCAAAATTCTATTTTATATTGTTGAGAAGATCAAGTAGTGAAAAACTTGAAGAGAAGTTCCAAACTGGTTCTGATAACCTTCGGATTATTGATCATCATTGGGACCAGTATTTTTTTACCCCCCTATCTCGTTTCACGTCTGAAATATCGAATTCCGGGTGTCTTTAAGACTCCGGATGAATGGGAGTTGGTTTTTGAGGATGACTTTCTCGGATCTACTTTGAATTATTCCTATTGGTCAAAAAATTATCATGAGGGATTTCCGCATGGGGGGCATACCCATAATCATCGAGGTTATATGACAGAGGATAATGTTAATGTTAGTAATGGGATACTGTACATTCGGGCATTAAACGAAACTCATCCCGATGCTCCACCATCAGAATATACATACAATCAATGGATGGAGTACAATTTTACTACTGGGGCGATTACATCCTTTGGAAAAATGCAATTTAAGTATGGATATGTTGAGGCGCGCATGAAAATGCCAAAAAGTAAGGGATTTTGGCCTGCATTTTGGACATTACCAGGTTCTGGTGGGTGGCCACCTGAAATAGATATTCATGAATTCCTCAGTTCCCATGAAAATAGATTTTCTGGTGCTTATCATTGGGGTGAAAATTCAGAAAACCTGCATTCGTATGGTCAATTCTTTAACGTGGACAACGATCTTTCGCAAGAATATCATCGATACGGATTAGAATGGAGTTCTGACCATTTGAGCTGGTATTTTGATGGGATTCAAGTTGGCAGGTATTTCTTCGATATAAATGCGATCTCGGAACTTGGACCTCAATACCTTTTAATCAATCTTGCAGTTGGAGGCTGGGAGGATGATCCAGACAGCTCAACGATCTGGCCTGCTTTTTATGAGACGGATTATATTTGTATATGGCAATTCAAACCCGAATTTGCATTGGAGGGTCAAGAAATCACTTTTAATTACTTATAAAGAGGTAAATAATAAAATGGAAAATCGAGTACTCGGTATAACCGGAGCTAATGGATTCATTGGAGCAAATCTAATCGTCGAAGCTAGAAAACAGAACTGGCATGTTAAAGGTATCGTAAGAAGACAAGAATCTGCTGATTATATTAAAAAATTAGGTGCGGATCCATTTATCAGCAAGCATCTTGAATATCCTGGATATAGGGAAGCTTTTAAGGACTGTGCTGCTGTGGTACATTTAATCGGGATTATTGATGGCTCCTCACAAGAGTTTCACAAGATTCATGTGGATGCTACACGGCTTGTATTAGAAAGTGCAGAATCCGTGGGAGTGTCTCGAGTAATTTTTGTTTCAGGGTTAGGAGTTGATTATTTCGGAAAAGCCGAATGGGCAAATAATGATTACTTTGGATCAAAATGGGAAGCCGAACAGTTACTACCGAAGTATTCAGTGCCTTTTGTGAGCTTCCGTCCCTCTTACATTTTTGGACCGGAAAGTTATTGGTTTGAATCACTGTTTCGTGGGATTCAAAAAGCATATATCAATATTATTGGAGATGGATTAGTTCCCATGCAACCAATCTATGTAAAGGATGTGACTAGCTGTTTTCTTTCTGCAGCACAGGGATTAGGTAAAGATAACGCATATTATGACTTAGTAGGTCCAGAAGTCACCAATATGTCAGAAATGGTGAATAAGGTAATTTACTTTTATAATAAGATAAGAAAAACTAGTCATAAAGTGACTCTCCATCATATTCCCTATACGGAGGTTACAAAAAAATTAAATATCTCAATTGAAAAAGCTTCCGTTTCTCAGTGTGACGTGCTAGGAGACAACACTCCTTTAAAAACCGAATTAGGTGTAATTATGACCCCGCTTGATTTTGCAATCGATGAAACCATCCAAAATTTCATGCTACTGTGATTTTATTTTTAGGGGTTTCCAATTTTTGAGATTAAAATTATTTTGACCTGGTTTGATCTCTAAGATTTCTGACTTGTTTACGATCAAACTATAGGGTAGGTTTGATTTCACCCGAAATTGATTCTCCTCGTACAAAATATCAGTGTAAATATTTCCAAAATGTAAGTTTTGAATGCCTAATTTTCCCGAATAGTCCTTATGGAGATTCCAATGTATTTCGTTTCGCAATGCATCGATTGAATAGAAACCAAGGAGATTTTCAATAAACAAGGAAATAGGAGCTAGAGCTGACCATCCACAAAATTCCGGACGGACATACCTCGCATTTCTCTTATAGGTTGCAGGTTTAGGTGCTATGGGGCAGTATGCCTCCCATATTGTGTGTGGGGTAAAATCATGGAAAGTTTGATACATTACTTTAAGCAATTGCTCTGAAGTAGTTCTGGCTACTTCAAAAAAGCCGTATTTCTCTAAAGCTTTAGTTGCCATATAAGATGTTGGTACCCAAACGCTTCCTCGCCAATACTGACCTTTTTCATCGAAATTTTTATCATTTCGAGCAACTGTTGGCCATGGGAGGAATCCTCCCAGGGTTTCAGGATTCTTGATATGTTGAACCATTTTAATAGATTGTTCTCGACTTGGAACCTCCGCGAGCATAGGCCAAAAAGATGCAGGAGTGATAACTTTAATTTGATTTTGGGGGCAATATCGATTCAAATCATAGTATAGAGTATCTTGTTCATCCCAATAGTAGCGATTAATTAATTTTTTTATTTCAATATACCTTTGCAAAAAAATCGATTGGAGATGGGAATTGTGCAAACAACTCGCAATGAGCGATATGTAATATGCAGAAAGTGCTTGTTGTGCAATTAAATCCACCCATAAAATTTTCCAGTATTTTCCCCTTCCCCGAGGAGTATTATCCATCCCGCTAGAGGTACCGCTCCATACATAGCCATATTTCGTCATTTTTACCATCATGGGAATATTGCAACCCGGAATGAATTTGAATCTATGAGCTTTTTCGATAAATTCAAAGTGTTTTTGTAGGTACTGGTTTTCTTCTAATACCCATTTCAATCGCATAAGGTCTCCTGTAAGCTTTGCATATTCATATTCTACCCATGCAAACAGTGGAGGATTATCGGGATGTTGGACTCGGGCAGGATGGTTTTTGTTGTCGTGTAAAATAAAGTAAAAATTATTGAGACTTTCAATTCCGGGAAATTCTGTATATCCATACTTGCAAAATAAACTCATGAATAAAGTATCCCAGATCCAGATTGTATCTGGAGTCATCGCTTCATCGATATAGAATTTCTGGGGAGAATCCTCTCGATACAGAACGTGTTCCCAAGCTAATTCCCATGCTTTCCAATATAATTCAATGAATTCTGGGATTGCCTCAAAAACTGGGCTGGGGAGTTTGCTCTTATCAAGCTGTTTATCTATTCGGTACCTTATGTACTTAGATTTCGACATCATCTAATGTCGTCACTAACTGTCTAACAGAGCATTGATATTATTCATAAATTTTTTCATCGGGTGCTTCGCTTTCCTTAGCATCCATTTCTACGTCCCGGATATTCTCCTCCCTTTTCAGGAGTTCGTTGAAATATTCGTGCTGAATTATTAGATTCATGACTTCACTGGTTCCGGTCCAAATAGTGGATAGACGTATATCTCGAAATATGCGCTCTATGGGAAATACATTGGTATATCCAATTCCCCCGAGTACTTGCATTGCGTTGGAAATTATTGTCGTAGCGGATTCGGTACTAAATCGCTTTGCTTCAGATACTAAACGTCTGCAAATCGACCCTGGTTGATCAGAATCAATAGCTTTAGCGGTTTGGTACACCATTGCCCGACTGGCATCTAGTAACATAATCGAATCAGCGAGTCGAAATGATACTCCTTGGAAGGATTTGATTGTTTGCCCGAAAGCTTTACGTTTATGTGCGTATTTCGTTGCAATTTCCAAAGCCGATCTACTCATTCCTAGCGGTCCCGCTGCAGATGTCATTCGTTCAGGAATCATCATTTGATAAAATATTAATCCCCCTTTTCCTTCGGCTAATACCAAATTTTCTTCTGGTACTTGAACGTCTTTCATGAACAATCGACCTGCACCTCCTCCTCGAGTCCCCAACAATCCATAGATATACTTACTTTCTACGCCCATATCCCGTTCCACTATAAAGAGGGAAATGGAATCCCGTGGAGGGGAATTCGGATTTGTTTTAGCATAAACCAAGAAGAAGTCGGCGCCTTCAGCACCGACCACAAACCGTTTTTGCCCATTGAGAATATAATGATCTCCATCTTTTATGGCAGTTGTGGTGGCACCGAAGAAGTCGGAACCACCTCTTGGTTCCGTGAGTGCTTCAGCAGTGCTTATTTTTCCCTCCAACATGGGTCTCAAGTATTTTTCTTTTTGTTTATCGGTCCCAAATTTATCCAAGGCTTCCCCACAAATACTTGGTAGAGAATATAAACATCCCAATGACATAGGAAGCAGTCCGATCTCTTCTAATACAGCAGTTTCGGTAATCCAACCTAAACCTTGTCCCCCCCACTTTTTTGGAAACCTTAATCCCAGTAAGTTATATTCGGCTAATTTCTTAACGTATTCCGTCGGATATTGGACTTTATCTTCATCCATATCCAGAATCAACTGACGAGGTACTTCCTTTTTAACAAATTCTTTTGCTTTGTCTTTCCATTTAACGGATTGTTCATCCAGCATAAAGTCATACATGACTACTAACTCGTTGAAGAATCATTTAAGGTTTAAGGTTTACCCTTCGAAAATTCGATGGAACAATAAAAACCATCAGGTAAGAATTTTTTGCTGGATTTCTACTAATTTTCCAAATTCGACATACGAAACCATTAATAGCTCTTAGGTTCCATTAAGCTTATGAATGCATTAGACAGAGTCCACAAAACCATTGATCACGAAGAACCCGATAGAATTCCGAGTTTTGAAGCCAGTATTGATAATATTAAAATATGCCAATACTACGGAGAAAATTATGATATGGAAAGTACTGCATCTATGCAAAAGCTTCTTTATAATCTGTGTTTTGGAAATGCAAGACTTATGAATCGAATAATCAAGCGTATGGAGAAGTCTAAATACTTCACCAACATGATGGTTAGGGGTGCATCAAAATTATATCGGAAAATTGGATTGGACATCTGCGCGACACCGTTAGCATTATTTCCAACAACCTACACTAGAGAGGGGATCGTGGATGAATATGGAAGACGGATGGATTATAAACTGAATCCCTCGGATGGCATGACAATGCTTTATTACATGGGTGGCGCTTTTGATACATTTGAGGAATATCAAGAATATCCCTCCCTGGATCCCGACCTAGAACTCCGAGAAAGATTGTTTCGAGCGGGAAAACAATTAGAAAAGGAATACGATTATGAAATTTTCATGATTCCCGCTATTATGGGGATGATGGAAGCTACTTGGGAGGGATTTGGGCTTCAAAACTTCAGTAAATTACTTGCACATCCTTCTCAAGCGAAACGAGTGTTTGATGATCGTGGAAAATTTGCAGTGGAAATGGTAAAACGAATTCTAGAGTGGGGTGAGGAGACTGCTTTATTGATATACGACGATTATGGATACAAAAAAGGACTTTTTATGAGACCTCGCAATTATCGGGAATATGTAATTCCATGGTTGAAAAGAATTTGTGATACTGCTCATAAAGGTGGAGTAAAAGTATTATTACATTCTTGCGGGGATAACTACAAACTGCTAGATGATATTATTAATGCCGGAGTGGATGCATTACACCCTATAGAACCCACAACTGCGAACCCTGAATATGATATTTTCAAATTGAATGAAAAATATGGGGAAAGGTTGTGTTTTGTCGGAAATGTTAGCCCTCAAGATTTGTCTGACAAAGAACCTGATTATATTCGCGCTTACACAAAAAAGTTGATTAAAAAGGTAGCTCCTGGAGGAGGATTTATTCTCAGTTCTGGTCATAGCATCAATCCCGCCGTAAAATTAGAAAATTTTCTCGCTATGCGGGAAACGCTTGCAAAATATGGAAACTATCCCATCACTATGGAATAATATTGCCTATCTTTTTAAAGTGAATAGGCAACTTACTTTTCCTTGTTTTTCATAATATCGTTGGTGATAGTCTTCAGCTTCCCAAAAAGTAGTTGCAGGTACAAGTTGTGTAGCTATGGGTTTTTTAAATGCTTCAGATTCTGTCAATCGTTTTATAATTTCTTCAGCTTTTTTTTTTTGTTTTTCATTATGATAAAATATTACCGATCGATATTGAGTCCCGATATCAACACCTTGACGATTTACTTGAGTCGGATCATGAACTTCAAAGAATATGTTGAGTAAATCCTCGTAACTTATCAAATCAGGATTATAAGTAATTTCCACTGCTTCTGCGTGACCGGTCTTATCAGTGCAGACTTCTTTATAGGTAGGTTTATCTGTTCTTCCACCCGTATATCCTACACGCGTGAAGAGCACGCCCTTATATTCTCTAAAACGGGCTTCCACACCCCAGAAGCAGCCACCACCAAATGTTGCTTTTTCTTCCATTATAATCAAATGAATTGAATATACCACTATATAAGATGCTTTGGGCAAACAAATAAAGGAACAACCAAGAGAGAACCTTAAAAAAATAGGTTAGGTGTGAGATTACGCATATTTCCGTAAATCCTCACCGCAAAGTTCGCAAAAATTGTTTGCGTCTCCTAATATTCCCCCACAATTAGGACAGAATTTTAATTCACTATTTGTATTTTTTTCAGAAGTTAATTTAGATTCTTGAGTGGAGGGCTTTGCTTCCGTTTCAATAATGATTCTTTCTGTTTCGTGCACATGTACTTGTTGAGGAGGTCCAGTTACGGAAACACGTGAACCACAGATCGTGCATTTATCTTCGGGTTTACTTAGATTCACTAACAAACAGATAACACCCGGAAGTACACCGCAACAGAAAGCTAAAATGATAAGTACGATATCCCAATCCCGTTCTGTATACACATATTTTTGGCAATGAGGACAATAACCTTGTGTTATTTCTATCCACCTAGTTTTTCGAGTATTATGAATTATATAGATTTTTTCTATATTATATATACGGCATTCCTATATTTAGTATTATCAGCATAAAGAACATCAAAAAACCTAATCTAAAAGGAAAAAATAATAAGTGGATTTAATCGTTTTGTACATATTTTCCCGTATATTCTTCCACTTTTTCTTTTGAAATGTTCGCTTCTCCGCCTTTAATAAAGAATAGGATGATGAATGCGACCATAAGACATAGAAATAGGTATGGGAATAGGATGATAAATCTAAGTTCGGTTTGTGTCGGCCATACATATCTTCCGAATAATTGTAAAATCCCACCAACAATAATCGGGCTTAAAGTATAGGCTAGTTGGTTAAATGTATAGTATATCCCCGTATAAGAACCCACCTGACCTTCTGGTGCTAATGCCCATACCACGGGAAAAGTATTTACTATGACCCCCATCCAAAAAATCCCCACAAGAACAAAATTAATTAATAGATAGACAAAAGTCCCATCTCTCGCTTGTGGGATAGAAAAAACGATCATAATAATCAATAAGAATAATAGAATTCCCATGTCAATTTTTATGGCTCGTTTTCTCCCGATCTTTTGACCAATTACGCCATGGAAATACGCGGTGAGAATCATCGAAAGGGAATACGCGATTAAATAAATGGAGTACTCTGCTGGTTCTAATCCCAAGAAAAATTCTGCAAATGATGAGAAGAATGTTTCTACACTACCAAATGCAAGATAAGTAAAGAAAACAAACAATAAAGTAAAAACCATACTTTTATCTTTTTGGTTAAAAATATTTCCAATAGTCTTGAGTACTGGCATTCGCTTCTCTTCTTTTTTATCCTGGGTTAGGTGGAATGTTTCGGGATTTATAGCAAGTTCACTCTTTGAAAAACTTAAAATCCCCTTACTCGTGGGAGTTTCTTTTATAATAAAAATGAAAAGTATCAGAAAAACTAGCATCAATCCAGCAACTATGGGAAAGCCTATTTTATCCAACTGTTCTTCACTAAAACCGAGAAAACTGACCACCATTGGAATTGCAAACCCAATTGCTCCGCCTAGATTTGCAATGAACTGCTGTATTCCACTCGCCTTAGCTCGTAATTCTTCGGATGTATAATCGGGTACAATAATTATAGAAGCAGTTCGATACAGAGACATGGCCAGATCAAACAGAAAGATAATAACAATTAATCCCCACACTACTTTCATATATGGGAAAAATACAAATAAAACCGCGGAAATCAGCGCTCCTGCAAAAATATAAGGCACTCTCCTCCCAAATCTGCTTTTCGTACGATCTGAGAGTGCTCCAAAAAAGGGGTGTACCAGTACTGCTAATATATTATCAATAGCCATGATAAAACCAATGGCAATATCTCCTTCTTCAAAAAATTGATACAGCAATAACGGGACCCGTATATTGAAAAAAGACCATGCCAAAAGAACAATAGTAAATGCAAAAGAGAGCAGAATTGTGCGACCGTAATTCAATTTTTTCGGAACATTCGGTCGCATACGCGCTACTCCGACAGAATGAGATGAATTTGACATGAACTATAATTTGTAGTTAATCTTTAAAAGCACTCTGTTTCAGATTTATCCCGTTAAAGTATAATTTCAGGGGTTTTTAATGTGTCCTTATCGGTCACAATAACATAATCCCGATCACGGATATGAGTAACGGGATAATCATCCCCAGGTATACCAAATAACGCCAACCTTAAAACTGTGTTAGCCCAATCGAATCCAATTCCGTTTCTGCAATACAATCGAATGTGTCTAGATGTCAAAATTTGACGCATTCCTATCGTGTAGGCATGGTGAGGAAAACCTTCTAAATTTCCTCCCACTTGCGCTCGAATCGCGTTAATTGTAACCGTATACGCATTCAAATTTGCGAGATGAGGATTGGAATGGATTACTCCCAGACCGGGTTCATTAAATGCAATATGGCCGTGAATACCGATTCCCCCATAACATGTATCAATTCCCCCCGATTTAATCCATCCCGCTAAATTCTCTATATTTGTCTCATCCGGAAAATGAATTCGTTTGGGATCTGGTCGTAATTTATTCTCAATCCGGTCTAAAAATAATTTATGGGCACTACCTTTGAAACTTAATGGATGATCTTGCGGAAGTACTTTTCCTTCATCGTCAGCGTATTCGTCCATGAAAAATAATGTGCAGTTATTTAATGATAACTGTTCAGAGTTGATCATTTCTGCTAAAAGGGGGTATTGTTCGGTAGGACCAACAGGTAAAATCAATCGAGTTGAATTTTTCTTGTCATTATGTTCTTGAATTTCGTTAAACACATCTTTGGCAAACTGTTTGTACAAATTTTCCACGCCATCACACACAATTAGTTTCTCACCCGCTTTCTCCATTACCTCTTCAACAGTGAGTGTTAATAAATTGTGAATTTCATCTTTGCGATTCATAGTTTCAGATCCCTAACATCTTTGATATGTTGCCGGAAAATATCAGTTTTTGTGTTTTTTCACTTACCTTATATTTCTCCAATCTATTTTTATCTTCCTGCAAAATCTTTGGAATCTTCTCATAATAGACATCGGTTCCGAATACCACTTTTTTCCATGCATCTTTCCACCACAGATATTTGTCCATACCCTCCACATCCGCTCGAGAGCGCCATCCTTTCGCCTCACCCGTGAGATCTACATACACATTGGATCTCATTCGGCATAATTCAGCTGCATCCTTATTCCAATGCACTCCTAAATGAGCAAGTATTATATTAAGATCTGGGAACTCATTTGCAATTGGTTCCAATCGCATGGGGTGCATATACCATGAGTTGATTAGCTCCCCCCGTGGATTTCCAGTATAGGTAATTACTCCTGTATGGAATAATATCGGCATATGGTATTCTTCTGCTTGTTTCCAATACCCATAATAGGATAAATCATCATAGGGTGCCTTGGGAATAGAAACTTTAATCATATGGAATCCTTGCGTGAAGGCGTCATGGATCTCGGAAACTGCACTCACACCAGGTCGAATGAAATACGCACCGATATATCGATCCGGATATTCTTTCATGGTGTGATACACATCTTCATTTGTTCCGCAATAAAATAAATCTCCCAAACCACTGATGCAACATTTTTCAATACCGCATTGATCCATCGTTTTCAGTAGTCTTTTTTCATATTCCTTCTCTTTATACAGATGGGCATGAGCATCAATGATTCTTCTCATTTTTCTTTTTTAACCATTATTATAAATTCCACTATGTAGTAAAAATGGAATTGCTGTGTTTTAAATCACCCTACAATGAAAAAATGGCAAAATACTCGAGATGTCATATCGTAAAATGAAAATATGAGAGAAAATCAGAATAAAAAAAAAAGAAATTAAATTTACAGTTCTAACCTTTACAATTCTAACCCGCTTATTTTCGTTTTCGTAAGTACAAAACGAGGAATAAGGTTACGCCTAAGGCTACACCCAGTAATGTGAATAATTCAAATCCTGGGATTCTCTTTGGCTCTGGTGGGAAGAATTGCACATTGAACCAGTAGTAATCGGAGAACGGATTCTTCATATCATCAATTGTGTCTGGATCGACATACAATTGGTTGAATGCTAAAGATCCTCCTCGTTGGTAGATATACCACGATGGAACTAATTCCTTCACCAAGAGTTCTTGCATATCAAAGAAGTCTTGTTCTCGTGCTGGATGAACATTGTTATAACTGTCTGAAATTAGACCATCTAAGGTTGCATCACTCAACAAGAAGCAGTTTGCACTTGCACCTGATCCGTATAAGGGTTCAATCATGTTGATTGGATCATTGTAGTCTGGGCCCCACCCACCGAAGGAATAGGTTAACTTCTTGTTACCTTCCTCATCGTGTAGGTAATCATTTAGATAGGTAGCCCATGGCATCAATGGAACTAAATCCATACGTATACCAATTTGTTTCATCTGTTCTGAAACAATGGTGTAATACGCAGCTAGACCCTCATATCCAGTGAAGTTATACCAGGCAATAGGACTGGTACTCTCTGCAACAGCAACCCAATCAGCAGTCTCGTTCGCAATGGTTAATCCTCGACTGGTGGCATTGGTACCTAAATCACCTGCTGCACCTAATAGCGTTTCTCGAGCCAATGTTAGGTTAAAGTAGGGATAGTCATCAATATCCTCGTCTGTTGCATGGTACAACATTCCATCCGGTACGGCAGTATACAAGTAATATTGTCTACCTCGCAAACGCTCTTCTTGCATATAAGTGTGGTTCCATGCACGGGCGGATGCATATCGTGCTTCAAATGGCATGTTTTCCATGTTCATCTGGATATAGAATACTACAAAGGTTTTTACAGAGACTTCAATAAGGTTTGGATCGGCTGCAAATTCATCAGCATAATCGGCAATGACGCCACCCCAGTGAATCTCATAGTTCAAGATAGCTAACGATCGGGTTACATCATCCGGAACAATCAAGTAGATCATTCTTTTGATGAAGTTCTCAGGTCGTTCTAGATAGTAATCTTCATACCATACGAACTCAACTTGAGTATCGGGGATATACTGTACAAACTCAAATGGACCGGTTCCAACTAAATGGTCATTTAGTGACAGGAATGATGTGAATTTTTCTCCATAGGCATAATCTTCATCTGGCAGCATTATTTGGGTTGCCATAAACGCCAAGAGTTTTTCCCAGAATCCTGCACCTGTATTCAATACGAACGTTACTTGAAATTCGCTGTCGATGACGGTCGTATTAAGAATTGGTTCTTCGTTAATTGCGAAAATTGAATATGATTCCATGAGTTCAAGGGATCTAAATTCTTCACCACCAACCCATAATCCAAAACTGAAATATTGAATTCGGTCGAATGTCCATTTTACAGCTGATGCGTTGAAGGGGGTTCCATCATGGAAAGTTACATCTTCACGTAAAGTAACGGTGTAATTGTCTCCATTAAGGGATCCCATTGCCGCTGCAAGCTGAGGAATGCTTTCCATTTCAGGTGAGGAATAGTTATAGCGGTATAAACCCTCACATACTTGCCCGATGGTTTCCGCTGATTCAGAATCATACTGATCTTGGGGATCGAGCTTTGGAAGGCTGCTATAGGTTCCCACCACAAATGGGGCGTCCTGTTGAGCCGCTGTAAAACCCATTGTAACAACAAAAGCAGAAGAACAAATCATTGTCGCAATGAGTATATATACATATAGTTTTTTCATTTTGTAAATACTCCGCAATAGTATTTTTATTTCTCGTTCTGTGACGATAATCACACGAACTAGAATAACTTTGCATCTTATCATTTAAAAGCCTTGTGTTCTATTTATCAGTGTGGAAATTTGCCATCTTCCATATACTTTCAACAGACTATTTATCTACATTAATTCACATTGATTGATTGGATCGGGGGTAGAATTATATATGTATTAGGTGATTTCCTTCTTCTCATACCTACCAAACTCCCATGTGACTTCCATCTTTTATTAAAACAATCGGGATTTTTTAATAAATAAAATGTAAAAGTGTTTTTAACAAATACGAGATCAGAAAAGCATATCTTAGTCTGAGGAAATCAGTTCTTAATTTGGTTTGCGATATTTCGAAAATTTCACGATGGATCTAATCGTCATCGTCTTTACATTATTTATTTTAAACATCTCCGTACAAAGACTTTTTATTGTCTCTGTGATTAAAAATAATACACCACCATCAATTTTGGAAATTTAGTGACAAAATAAAAATACGGGTAAAAAAAATGTTTTACAAACCGAAAAACCTAGTACCTATTAAAATTCCGTCAAATCAGAATGATGTAGCGCCTACTATGTTTTTCATCGATCTCATTCGTTCTGATCAGTTTCAAAATCCTATTATCCCGGTTCCTTCACGTATTGATAAGGTGACCAATGGCGAATACACCGCTATTGTGTTACCTACAAACACACCTCAAGTACTGAAAGATGATTCAATTTATTTCATTGATTTATACCGATTTTACAAATTGGGAATTCGTACACTAGTAGTTTATTCTACCAAGAAGTATCGAGAAATCTGCTATAAACCTTTGAACCCTGTAACAGTTTCAAAATGGTGGTCCATCTCCAGAAAATACGACTGTAACATTCCAACCTACAGAGAAGATCTCGATTTCATGTTAGTAACCTATATAAAGGCGTATATTGACTTTCTAAACACAGGAGATTGCATTGGTTCTCTTATATCCTACGCGGATAAGATCATTTCACTGTGCGCAGATCGCATAAAACAAAATCGCATTATATACCAGATGGGTAACAAGATAGTTCAAAATAGGATGTATACCGAACGTAAGGACGGAATGAAAATACCACAAGTATGGCAAATCGATCGTATGGATTTAAAGAAAAATCGAATCCGAAAGAAAGCGTTCGTACCTTTAATGGTATATGATGATCTTTTGGAGTGTTTTCTATCCAATAAAGCGGAATTGGAACGTGGAGAATTAGATGCAATCCCATTCTCAGTCCTTACACAAATAAAAGTTCTTGGAAATCAACCGAAAACAATAAATGAAAATTTAAATGAGATCCACCTTTCCAACTCAAAATTCGATAATATTCTGGTAGAAGGATAATAAACATTTTAATTCAGAAAAGAATAAAAAATATCAAAAAAAGAAAAAACAATTTTTCGGGATACAAATGGCAGAACAAGAAAAATTTGAGTATAAACACGGGTTTAGACATGGTCCCACCTTTGTAGCAATTTTCATCATATATTTTATTGTATTTGGTGTTCTCAGCAATTACTGGCAAAAAGGAGACATCATTTACAAACCTATACGCGATAATGTATTATTCATCTACCAAAATTTCTTTAATTTTCCTGGGTATGAATATGTCTGGTCTGTAGGTGGAGATATATTAGATTTTGGCACATGGTATATATTTTTCATACTATTCTTCACAGCGGTATTTGTTGGATATAGCCAAGATTTCTTAATCCATGCATTTAAGAGAAACATTTGGCTGATTCCGATTGTCATATTTCTGTCTGTTTTTTGGAATGGTATCAATGATGTATACTACTACAGAAATTTCATCCGAAATGCATCATTCATATTCACGATTTTTATGAATTTGGGCAGGTATTTCACTTCAATCCACGGATACATCAATTTATTAGCGTTACTAGTTGTTTTTGGTGGCGGTGGATTATTAGGTGGTTATTTGAAAATATTGAGACGAGAAATATTGTATAAAAAAGCAAGATTAATTATCAGCGATAAGGAGGTAGCTCAATGAGTTTATTAAAATATACTGTTCGAAGATTATTAATGACGATACCCATCCTTTTTGGGGTGATATTTATAACATTTATTTTATCACATATGATGCCGGGGAATCCCTTTTTAAAGCCAGGGCAATTTATTAAAGGAAATCCTGAGTATGTTAGAGCATTATTGGAGAAACATGGATTAAATGATCCAATAATTGTCCAGTTTTTAAAATACCTTAAAAACATGCTGCAAGGGGATTGGGGAGAATCTTTAATAGTTTCGAAAGGAATACCCGTATGGGATCTTATTAAAGTTAAAGTCCCGGTTACTTTAGAGGTTGGGATCTATGCTCTCATTATTTCATCAATTCTTGGTATTCGCACTGGAGTATATTCTGCGGTACACCGGAATAAACCGGGAGATACGATTATTCGGACTGTTGCGTTACTAGGTGTAGCAATGCCGGTGTTCTGGTTAGGTATTCTAATGCAATACTTTCTTTCCATTAAACTCGGATTGTTTCCTACTATTAGGATCTCAACAATCGGTTATGATGATCCGATTAGAATAACCAGTTTCCGATTAATTGATAGTCTGCTTACGGGTCGTTTTGATTTAGCTATTGATACAGCATGGCATCTTGTATTACCTGTATTCGCGTTATCCTTCCTACAAGTTGCTGGTCTTACTCGATATTCCCGTTCCAGCATGTTGGAAATTTTGGAATTGGACTATGTTCGCTCTGCTCGAGCAAAAGGATGCAAGGAACGGGATGTAATTAACAAACATGCATTAAAAAACGCACTTATTCCCATTGTGACAATTATCGGATTACGCTTTGGGGGTGTGATTGGGGGGGCAATTTTAACAGAGACCACATTTAATCTGAAAGGCATGGGGATGCTTTTCGTAGATGCGGTGAATTGGAGAGATTATTTCGTTATAAATGGGTTAGTCTTTATAACCACATTTGTATTCATAGTTATGGTTGTTTTCGTGGATATTTTATATGCCGTTATAGATCCACGAATAAGGTACTAGGAGGAAAGAAAAATGGTAGAACAAAAATTAATTAGAGAAGATGAGCTTTCTCTGGTGTATGGAGAGACATACCGCCCTGGAAGTTTTAAAGAACAATTAAAAGAGATGTTTACTCCAAAATACCTAGCCTTTTTACTTAAGCCAGGTGCAGAGGATGAGGAGTTAAACCGTCGAGATTTCGAAATGAATAAATTTAAGACAAAACGGAGTTTAATACGACGTTTGAATTCACCTTTAACCATTTTAGGAGGTTTAATTGTCTTTATAATATGCTCATGGGCCGTATTTCCCCATTGGTTATCATTTATACCATTTAAAGACGTAGCTATTAGTATTCTTCCGGGAACTAACCGACCCCCAAGTTTTGAACATCCATTAGGCACTGCTGCATTTGGTCGGGATGTATTAGGCCGTTTGATTTGGGGTGCTCGTCGTTCAATAACTCTTTCCTTGGCATCTATTGTGGTGAGCTTAGTAGGCGGAGTCATTTTCGGAACCATTGCAGCGTACAAGGGTGGATGGATTGACAATCTCATCATGCGAATAGCAGATATTGTTAGTTCCATACCGGGTCTAATCCTGCTGGTAATTATTGTGAGTGTTATGGGGTACGATCTTCAAAACATTCTATTAGCACTTGGATTGTTAGGAATACCTGGGTATGCTCGACTCATGCGTAGTGCGGCAATATCTCAACGTGCTATGACTTATGTAGAATCTGCGAAAGTATCTGGTGCGTCGGAATGGCGGATTATGTTTCGACATATCTTACCAAATTCCATGTCATTGATACTTGTAGCCTTATCATTTGATATCGGCACTGCAATATTGGGTTTAGCCTCTTTAGCATTTTTAGGTTTTTCACAGACTGATGCAGTGGAATGGGGTTTCGATGTGAACGCTAATAAATCCGCTTTGATAAATGCGCCATGGGCAGCAATTTGGCCCGGAATTGGAATTGTGATTACTGTAATGGGTTTCATGTTATTGGGAGACGGATTGCGAGACGCCTTGGATCCACGATCAAAAGTATAATGAGTTAAAAGTAGAGGGTTATTAGGAGACACATACATTATGGCATCAGAATCAGAACTCAAGGATATGAGCAAAGAAAACGATTTATTACTAAGTGTGCAAGATCTTCATACATATTTCTATACAGAAGAAGGGACAGTGAAAGCTGTTGATGGAGTATCGTTTGATATAAAACGAGATGAGATTCTCGGATTGGTAGGAGAAACTGGATGTGGAAAATCCGTATCGGCACTCTCGATTTTAAAACTGATACGCTATCCTGGGAAGATCCTAAGCGGAAAAATCATGTTTGAAGGAAGGGATTTAGTTCCTTTGACTGAGGAACAAATTCGCAGAATTCGAGGGAATGACATTACCATGATTTTCCAAGATCCACTAAACTCGTTAAATCCCGTTCTTAAAGTTGGATATCAAATTTCTGAAGTGTATCTACTCCATCAAAGGGATGTTCTGCAAAGAAAATTAGACTACGCAAGGACCCACAACACTGAAAATCGCATCAAATTACAAAAATATACAACATTGAATGATTATTATAAAAAATACGAGAAGAAACCGATTGATGTTGATGAAATCTTTTCAGTCGTCTTTAAAAATGCCAAACCTATTTCTGAATTACAAGAGTCTTTAGCAGATAATGAGACATATCTAGCTGTTCAAAACGCACGAAAGGAATTCGAAACTGAGATTAAGGAAAAAATTCGAGATCTTCATGAACAAGTCAATCAAATACCTCTACAGGATGCAGAACTAAATTTCATCATTTCAAAGATCCGTATTGCTCCTCAAAAAATCCGAAAATTAGATATGAAAATTCTTTCTCGGGAAATTAAGATTTTGATCAAGGAACTCGATCCAAAAGCTATTATTCGGATAAAAGAGGAACAAGAAGAAGGCGAATTAAGTGATTTAGAGCGGGAACAAATTATTGAAGAGCTCACACGATCTAGAGAGCAATTGCATGAATTAGAATCATCTCTCAAGGCATTTTGGAACGAGATGAGTCAGTATGATAAACTAGTCAAAGAAGCAGACAAAGAAGAAGAACGAAGAACCAAACTGGAACATGAATTAGATTTATTCATTCACCAAAGCAAACTGCGGACGGATCTCATTCTTCGATATATGCAAGTACTTGATCTTGATGAACCCATGATCAATCGTTTTGAAAAAGAATTCGAAGAATTGCATCATACAACCGAAGAGGAACTATTCACCCGCAAAAAAGAAGTATTATTGAATGAAATTTCCAACCTAAATGTAATCGAAAAAGTTACCGCGTTGCTTAACGAATATCAAGAAATTACAAAATTGGAGAGTAGTCGACAAGCAATCCAAGAAGAAATTGAAGAAATTCGGGTAGAGGAAAGCCAGAAGGTATTAGAAAAAAAGAAGGGTCGGGCGAAAATAAAATATCGTAAACTTCGGAAAGAACATGAGGAAGTCTCCCGAGATTTTTATGATAAATACTATGAGCATGAAGATGTTATAGGATTAAAAAGAATAGGTTTTAAAGTGGATGAAGACGATTTTCAAGAGTTGGAATATGTTTTAGAGGAACTCAAACGACAGCAAACTCAGCTATATCGTGAAATAGATGCATTAAAATGGGATATAAAAACAGAATTTGAAGATGTACGAAAGGTCGACACTTCTAATTTTCCACCAAAAGTTACTGAAAAAATTAATCAACTCCAACAAAAAGTAGATTCCGTCCGAGTAAACAAACAACGTAAGGAAGTCCTATATGAACAACTCAAACCACTGATTCAATATCGAGAGGATATTAAAAGTGAGATTGAAGAACTGAAAGTGCTAGTGCGTAAAAGAATCAAATTAATGGATATTGCGTTGGAAGAATCCTCGAAAATCGTGAAAGCAGTGGGGATAGCAGATAGTCGGAGAATACTCGATCGATATCCCCATGAGTTATCAGGTGGAATGCGTCAGAGAATTATGATCTCTATGGGTTTAGCATGTCAATCCAAGCTGCTTATCTGTGATGAGCCGACTACTGCTTTGGATGTTACCATTCAAGCACAAATTTTGGAATTAATTCGAGGATTGAAAAAACGTTTGCATAATTCGGTACTGTTCATTACTCATAACTTGGGTGTTATTTATGAATTATGTGATAAAGTAGCGGTTATGTATGCGGGAAACATTGTAGAGTACGGTGAAAAGCAATCATTATTCGACAATCCTATGCATCCCTACACCCATGGATTACTGGGAGCAATCCCGCGAGTTAAACCGCGCGATCGTCATCAAAAATTAGCCATCATCCCGGGTATGGTTCCAAACTTAATATTTCCACTACCGGGTTGTAGATTCCATCCACGATGTGAGCATGCAATGGAAATATGCAGAAAAATCCGGCCAGAATTGATTAAACAACCAAATGGGAACTCGGTTGCGTGCTGGCTATTTGAAAAAGATCAAGATAAATATGAACCCGGTTCCTTTAAAAAACTAGGGGATGAATTCAAAGAGGAGATAGTGTAATGACTGAAGAAATCTACACCCAAACGGAAACTTTACCTTCAAAATCTGTTCCAAGTAAAAAGAAAGATCCAGTAATATTTTTGGATAATGTAAGTATCAGTTATCCCGTATTTGGTGGTATATTCCAAAGACAGATCGGTGAAGTAAAAGCGGTACAAAATGTCACATTAGAAATTTATCCTGGAGAAACTCTAGGATTAGTAGGAGAAAGTGGGTGCGGTAAAACAACCATTGGCAAGGGTATTCTTGGATTAGTTCCAATAAAAACTGGTCAAATTTTTTACCGTAATAGCCGAATTGACGAGGGTTTAAATCAAAAAGTGCGTCAAAAGGTACAAATGGTATTCCAAGATCCTGATGCGTCTTTAAATCCACGGATGAAAATCGTTGATATCATTGGAGAACCATTGCGTAATTTGATGGGTATGACCAAAAAATTGGAAATGCGCCGAGAAGTACTGAATTTACTGGAGCAAGTATCTCTGAAACGAGAGCACTTAGATCGATATCCTCATGAATTTTCGGGTGGTCAAAAACAAAGAATAGTTATAGCACGAGCCTTAGCTTGCAATCCTGACATAATTGTACTGGATGAGCCTACTTCTGCCTTAGATGTGAGTGTACAGAGTCAAATTCTGAATTTATTAGAGGACTTACAACAAGAATTTGATTTAGCTTATCTCTTTATTACCCATGATCTTTCCGTAATTCATCATGTTGGTTCAAATGTAGCAGTTATGTATCTAGGTCATATCGTTGAAAAGGGAAATATTTCTGATATATTCTATAATCCAAAACATCCGTATTCACAGGCCTTACTTTCAGCACGACCTGCAGTCAATCAAGAGGAAAAACAAAAACAAATTATATTAAAAGGAGAAGTACCTTCCCCTGTGAATCCCCCCAGTGGCTGTCCTTTCCATCCGCGTTGTTTTGCACGTACAGATGATATGCCATGTATAGAAGAATTTCCATCTATGATTAAGCTCAGTGATACTCATTCAGTAGCATGCCATCTGTATACCGAAGAATAACTTATGTTCTTTTTTTCCAACCTTTTTTCTCTACCTTGATAACCGTTAACCAACATCGTTATGCAAAAAATTTGACAATAGATCTTGTAATTGAAGATATCATTTGAAACATACTAGAATAGTTTTTCAATCTATTTAATCCAAAATTGGAATTCTTCCAAAAATGTTCTTAGAATATATATTACAGCATGTGTATAAGTATATTTAAGAGATAGGCTTCGGTTTTGTTTAAAAACAGTATTTCGATGAAGTTAATAATAAATCTTCTTGCCGAAGATCAATTTTCGATCAAAATATTTTTCTGAATATCACCGATGTAACATCTACGTGATATTACCTATCACTATATTTATAAAGGTTAACCGAAATGGATCTTACGGGTAATTAAATATATTGTTGTGTGAACTATAGTACGATTGATGGAACCTATGGTACAAAACATCACCAACATGGGAACGGGTCATAAAAATGCAATATCCAGAACGTGCTACTGTAGATCGAGAGGAAAATGCCCTGCTTAATCTTCTAAAGAAGAAGAGAATACCCTCAAATGTTGAGGAGTTTTTGTCTCAACAAGAAACTAATTTCACACGTAATGTCTTTAAACTCGCTCCCCCTGCTCGCATTGCAAATGAAAACGATGCGGAACAAATAGTTAAAGTGAATAATAATGTCTACAAAGGACATTATCCCTATCGAGATTTATTGGATGTCGAATATGTGCGGGAATTTGCTTCTGATGCAAATAAGGGTATAATAGGAGTCTATGATACCATAGATTCTACTAGGGAAGTAGGGGGATTTCTCATGCTTTCTGTGAATCGAGATTTACGCAAAGGAACTTTTCGAGGATTAATGGTGGATCCACGATTCAGAAATAAGATACATGTGAAAGATCGAGGATTTGAAACCGTTTATGAAGCATATTCGAAATATTATCAGGATGTAGAATTGTGGTTTGGAGAAACCCGAACTGCACATATATTGGGTCAAAAATGGATGGAAGAATGTGGAAGTAGACCTTGTGCCTTTCTCCCGAACAAGGATATTTTTTTTGGAGATGGTAAGCGTGAATCTGACGTACTGGAAATAGTTTTCAACCAGAAAGCCTTGTACCAGTATCGAAATGCACATCCCCGATTATTACCTCATTTCAAATCGTTATATAACCATATTGCTTATTATTATGATTTACCGAGAGTTGATTTTACTACCTCAAATTTCTCTGTATCATCGACCTTTCTGAGGGAAGCTCAACAGATTGCAGATTCTTGCAAACTCGGCAAAAAACAAGGAAAATACGGGACCTACACACTCATTATTCGTACACCCCATCATTCCAGATTAGAATTTCTAGTGAATGAATCAATTTGCACTGCAGAACAAGCTTTCTTGACCACTACAAATACCTTAGAACTGGGGGCTATGCTAGTGTATCTGAAATCTATGATGGAACACCAGCATCTTGATTATTTTGAGATTTATATTCCCGCTATTAACGTGGAGCAACAACAACTTTTTTTGGACTTGGGTTTTTCCTGTTTTGGATACGCTCCGGCATGGCAGCGTGAAAAAAATCTATTACATGATTGTTTATTATTTGGTTTATTTAGAACTCCCATAGATTGGAATAATACTTACCTATCTGATTTTTCATCTGCTTTAGTAGGAGAAATCAAACCCTTTTTAAGAGTAATCTAAAAATTTTCAAACTATCTTGATTCAAACTATGTATGAAGTACTGGATCGGTCAAATCCCCTTACATAATAAATCGCAGGATCAGTAGATGGTTCCCAGCCATAGGAAGCGGTTTGAATATAGGGGAGGAATTGTGCCATATCCCGACCCATTTTCGTAACTAAATGATCAATTCCAAATGACTTTATGCAAATTTCATATGTCATTTCGCGACATTTCCCCTCATCTACAATACCTAATGAATGAATATACTCGTGGAGTAAAATTACGAATTCATATGGTTTCAAAAGAGAGGGATTGTGTTGTTTAATGTACTCAATAGGACGGGAATTCATAATTATACCATTGGATGAAATAACATGGTAACCCCCGATCCATTGATGCCTTCCGGCACCTAGATCTGCTAACCCCAGCATAATTCCTGAACGTCGTCCTTTTTTTATCTCATATACTGCTTTTTTTACTATCTCAAAAATATCAGATAGATTTTTCGCTTTCTCCAATCGTGTTGCAAAATCCATTAACATGATCTCTTAATGAAAAATGGCATTTTAGCGTAAGGATTTTAGATTAAAACCATTATACCAGTAATTCTAGTAAATAATCAATTAATTCTTCTGCTCTCTTTTGAATTTTAGGTGAAAGATTAAATTCATAAAACGGTAAATCAGGATTTTTTTCGTAATCATCTAGAGAATAGAACTCAGCTTTGTATTGGACCACATCATTATTATACTCTTGAGAGATTGGTTCTATACCAATTAATATAGAAAAAACTTCTTTAATTGTGGATTTAAGTTGTGTTATGAATACAGGTAATGGTAAAACATGGGAAGATAAGGGCAACCAATTTATTAATTCATTCTCTTCAGCAATCACAATCCTTCCGGGATGAGAGGGCTCGGATTTTTTATCAGATTTACATGTATCAATAAGGATAAGTAATTCTGGATTAAATTCTTGGATCTCGGGTTTTCTTTCTACGTAATTCGTTTTTCCATTAATTACTTGTATAGTTTTTTTGGGATTTTGAAATTCCAAACGGGATAACAATTCATAAGACACATAGGGTCCGAATCCATCATCTCCCATTCGGTTCTCTCCGATCCCTAGAAATAGTATTCGGTGATACTTATCAACAAGATCCTTTAAATAACGCTTAATTGCAACTGAAAGCATTTTGCTACACCACCCATATTTGTATATATATGGTAAACTTTAAGCACGTTCAAAACATTACATGCATGTATCATCACGTTTTTTACTATGAAAAATTTTTGTTTGATTCTTAATGCATAGCGAGAACCATATTACAACCGAAACTGAACTTTTAGGTATTTTTGATCCGCAAATGGGAATCTGGATGAATTTCACGGATCAGTCTAGACGATTTTATGAAAAATCCTATTATGGTAGTTTATATACGGAAAAGAAAGAAGCAGTAATGGATTCTTTCCAGTTAGTAGAAGAAAGTTCTGATGGAGTGTTCAAAATTAGAGATGATATTGCTCCCGTAGATAAACGACCCGCATATATTTTACTTCATCCGTTAGAAGCACTGTACTTAATGGAGCGTGATAAACTCAAGCTGAATACAATCTCCACAACTGAAATGACGTTTGATGGTCTATTAGAAGCCACTATGACAAAAGATCCTTATGTGTGGCAAAAATATATCGTTTATCGGGATATAAGGCATCGTGGATATATTATCAGGGTTGGATATGGAGGTGCCGCCGAATTTCGTGTATTCTCAAGGGGTGCCCGTTTTGCAAAAGATTCAGCAAAATATGTTTTTTTCATAATTAAAGACGGCATACCTGTCGTTTTAGGCAAATTAGAAAATTTAGTTAACCAAGTATTAGGGGATCGTAAAAGACTGATCCTTGCTATATTTGATAAATTAGGGGATTCTACTTTTTATGAATTAGAGCAAGTTACCTTTTCCCCAATCAATACGTTTGAAGATTCGTGGAATCTGAAATCGCCTATAATCAACCATGAAGATATTTTGAAATAATATATACTATATTTATGTATTTACCAAAGAGGAAATTAAGATAATGGATACTTTAATTAAAAAAAAGGAAGGAAATCGTTTTTTACCCGATTCTTCCGTTATTTTGAGTGGGCAATTGATCGAGCTTATGGACCTAAATATGTTGTATGATACGTTGGAACTAGATGAAAAATCCCCGATTGAATTTGTGTATTCCCGTATTGTTATTGCTGAACTGGAAAATCTTGCCAATCAAGATAAATCCATGGGAACAATTGGAATAGAACTACTCCAGCAGTTAAATGTAAAAATTAAGGAATTAAATGCACAAGGTCATTCAATTGTAACCCTCACATACGGAGAACGTCCTACATTGGAACAGGTTAAGTTAAATTCAGGGGGGGAGCTCGATGCTGCAATCAGACAACACGCTTTAGAAACAGGATCGAAATTAATAAGTGCAGATAAAGTCCAATACAACCTAGCTGATATTGAACAAATTCCAACTATATTTCTTCCCCAAAAGGAAGTAAAAATTCCTTATGAAAAATCCTTGGATAAATATTTTGATGATACATCTATGTCTGTACATCTTCAAGCTGGATCAAAACCATATGCCAAAAAAGGAAAACCCGGTAAATGGAATCTTATTCAGATAGGGGATAAAGTATTAACTCGTGATGAGATTATGGATCTTTCGGCAAACATTATTAAAGAAGCAAGAGCGGATCCCCATAGTTTCATCGAGAAAGAACTTAAGGGTGTAACCGTCGTTCAGCTGCGAACTTATCGTATTGTAATTTGTACACCACCCTTTTCTAACACTCATGAAATTACTGCTGTGAAACCTTTAGTCCAATTAAGCATGGAAGATTATACTTTAACGGACAGATTAATTGATCGATTAGCCCATGCCGAAGGTATCTTAGTAGCAGGTCGACCGGGTGCGGGAAAATCCACTTTTATCTCAGCTTTAGCTCGATTCTATCTAGAACAGAAAAAGGTCATAAAAACACTCGAAAGTGTTAGGGATTTACAAGTACCTCCGGAGATTACTCAATATACAGAACTTGAGGATGATTTCGAGAAAACTTCAGATATTTTATTGCTTGTTCGGCCTGATTATACTATTTTTGATGAAATTCGAACCTCGGATGATTTTCAGATTTTTGCAGATATGCGTCTTGCGGGGGTAGGAATGATAGGAGTAGTACACGCTTCCTCTGCTCTTGATGCGATTCAGCGTTTTATTCGAAGAGTTGAGTTAGGAGTGATCCCCGCAATAGTTGATACGGTAGTATTTATCCGCAAGGGGGATATTCAAGAAATTCTAAAATTAGAAATGACAGTAAAAACTCCGCATGGCTTACGAGATGCAGATCTTGCTCGCCCGGTAGTCGAAGTATCAGATTATCAAACTAACAAGGTATTATACGAAATATATGAATTCGGATCAAATATTGTTGTGATCCCTGTCACGAGGAGTTCTCAACGGGGGGATAATTATTCTCATTCTTCCCAATCAAAAAGCAAGTATAAGAAGTCTTATAAAAAAAAAAATTACGCTTCAAATAATCCTGGTTGGAACAAAGATGCAGATTTCTTTAATGAGTCTGATCTAATCTCTACTGAAAGTGGAATGTTGGATGATGATGATGATGATAACGATTATGGATTAGTAGCTTTTCGAAAAAAGGATTTAATTGAACACATAGGTGCAAATGAGCAAGATGTCATAAAATTCTATATCATTTATGGTAAGAAATCCTTAATTCTGCGAAGTGGTGCGAATTATTCTAATCGTTACGTCGATGTGTATGCAAATGAGGAATTTGTTACCTCAGTAACTCTCAATAAAAAAGGGGAAGTAAGATTCGATAAACAGACTCATATGTTTCACAAGCTTGATAATTCTTTACAGAATGGCAAACATATTTACGGAGTAATTGTTCGGAAATAGTCTTCACTTAGCTCCACAACCTTTTAACAGCTGTATCTAAAACATGAATTTTTTTTTGATATAATTCGTTTTTCCATAGCCGATTTTGCAGTGTTTTGGGTTTAATAAGAAGAGATAACAATGTCCAAATTTTTTGATATTTGTTGAATGGGGACTCAAGGTCCATTTGCAGAATAATTTGCTTGAGACTATTGGTATTAGTTAATAAAAGTTTCTCCTTTTCGGTGATTGAATGAAAAATTTCAGAATAAAATTGATAGTCATTGCTTTGTACACACTCTTGATTGTGTTCTTTAAATTTTTCTGCATCAAAAAACTTCCCACAATTACTACAGAATCTACAAAGTAGAGCAGACTGAATTTGAGAGAAAATAAATTCAAAACAATAGGTTTTAACATAATCTTCAATGCTTCTAGCCAATTTTGCAATCATTTTTTGAGCTGGTGTCCCTTTATATACTCCAATATAACATTTTAAGGGATTTTTATGAATATTACGAAGAGAACCTCCCGCTCCTGTGCTTCCCATCCATTTTGTAAATTCAGTTATAGTTGGGGAATTTAGTACCCCTACCAAATAATAAGCTTCAAGATCACTTTTTGGCACATAATAATATAATGAGCTATCCACTAATGCGTTTGTTTGTACGAATGCTGCTTTTACTTTACTTCCAATGCCGCTATATATTACTTTTTTACTTTGTTGTTGGTTTTCATGGAGTAATTTATTGTTGTAATTAATGTTTTCGAACAAATTTGCAATTGCAGCGCCAGATTTAATATTGTTAATATATGTCGAGTGCAAGAAAAGATAATGATCTCTGGCTCGCGTATCATTACCAAATAGTTCAAATAGATCGTTTTCAGTTAAACTTTGAAATTTTTTTAATGCATCTCTATTCGAGTAATCGTTTTTCAATGGTAAAAACACAGTACTATAACGCAATATATGAAAAGGAACCAGTTCAGTACTTTTCAAAACCCAATGCAAATAAGAATACTCTATAGTTGTTTTATCAAATGCCTTATAACTCCATCCTCCATATCGTTTAGATCTAATTAGTGAATCAGGGATTATACTTATCAAGTTGGATGAATTTTGACCTTTTGGCAAAATTGAAACAAATAAAAGATTTCTCGGACCAATGCATGCACCTTGTCGAAATTCATTATGATAGGGACTTTTTTCCACTCTCAATGTCCTTTTTAATTCAGGAATGAATCTGCCAACTCCCCCTTCTTCCTCCATGATCTTATCCTTAACCTCGTGTAATGCATAAAAATTATTTGCCGCTCGAATATACACGGGAATATAGGTCTCGGACGATTTGGTAATGAAATTTCCGTGATTTGTTGATACTTTATTCTTCACGAGGATTCGATATTTATTTGCGGGAGGCTCTTGTCCAAATTCAGCAAGGATACAGACATTATGTATATTAAACAGATCATGATCAAATTTCCAGATACAGATATTTTTCAAATTAGTAAATCTTCTCACTTTCTCATTTTGAGAACCTGTGAGAATACCTGCACTGACAACTAAGAATAATTTCCCACCTGATTTGAGGTGAAATCCTGCTGATTTTTCCAAGAATAATGAGGATATTTCTAAATTACTAATATTTTGTGTATCAGTCGATATTCTCAAAGTTCGTGCAAGAATTTTTAATTTTTCTTTATAGTCTTCAGAATTGATGCTGTTAATCACTATCCAAGGAGGATTACCCAAAATGACATCATATTTTATGTCCAATTTATGGAATAAATAATCTCCAATGTCAATATGCGATAATAAAACATCAACGGAGCGATCCCAGTTAATCTCACGACAAATCGACAGTTTTTGGAGGTATAGAACTGCAATCATTAAGTTAAGTTTTGTAATTATGATTGAGAGGGGATTTATATCCATTCCATACAGAGCATGAAGAGCAGATTCGTTGATTTCCTTGTTATCTTCTATAATTAAATTGATAGCTTCTAAAAGAAACATGCCGGAACCGCAAGCTGGATCTAACACACTTTCCCCTGGTGAATAAACAGTTTTTACCATATCTCTACATAGCTCAATCGTTGTATAATACTCTCCAAGTTTGTGCCGATGCGAGAAAGATATCAGTTCTTGGTAAAATAGATATAATATATCAGAAATTTGTTGGGGGGGATTATAGATTATTGTGGTTCTCAGGGCTTTTCTTAAGATTCTCCTCATAGTTATATCTTGAAATTGATTGGATAGGAAATATTGTTCTATTAATAGAGATAGGGTTGGGAACAACGTTTGCAAATTATATGATTGATATTCATCGAATTCGTTAAGAACTACAAGGAGTTCTTGGCATACCAATATTAAATAAAAGTGAGTCCAATACAAATCCTTTGAAAGGTTTGAATCGTGGTAGATTTGTTGAAAATATTTCTTCCACAGTTCTAAAACGTCTGAAGAGAGGTTTTTGGGAGCTTCCTTAAACCAGTGATAAAAGAAAGAATTATATCCGAATATACGTGCGAAATTCGAACTATTACAAGGTGTTATTTCGGTAATTAGCGGATATAACCACTCACACTGATTTTCATCCATAAATTTGATAAAAGGCCTCAATTTCTCATTTTCACAATTGATGGTTTTTTGATTTGCTAGAGTCTGGATTCTACGAGTAGGTTTATGTGTTTCTGACAGTTTTTCTTCTGTTTTATGAGTAAAGAGCAATCTTATTGGAGTATCTTCATCATTAGCATTCATAAATACTAATATTTTGTCATGATGCACCTGAATATAAAACTCCGGCCTAAATTTTACTTCATCATTAAGAAAAACAGGAAGAATTTCTTCTGAAGTTGCTTTACTGGCGATATCAATTAATATTTTTCCGACTATCGAATCCTCTTCTAACCAAAATTGATGATCTAATTCAAGATTTGTTTTCACAGTGACCAAAATTTATAACGATCTAGAAAAGAAAAGTGTTACGCTATCGCGTACGAATTAATTCTGTATCAGCAATTCTATTTTTTAATCCCAACACTCGGAGCATTAAATCCCTATCGTCCATAGCTTTCTCGAATGCATCATATACATTATTTCCTTTTACGATATTTGAACATAATGGAGCACCATTGGGGATGAATGAACCGATTAAAGGTACATCTCGGAACTCTAGCCCTTGTAGATCTACCATTATATGAAAATCAAGGGGACTGTAATATATAGCTCTGAGATATGTTTTATCATCGGATAAATACGCATCATTGGGCAAAATATTTTGATCAATTGATTTGAGATGATGTTGTATGAGATTTTCACCCGTACATGCCAGTACCAAATCAATTGTCCCTTGAAACCTTGGATTTAATTCGATAAAATAAATCCGTACATCTTCATTTGTGTTCTGAAGAACGAAATCAATCCCATTAGATCCCTTTAATTGAGCCAACTGGGTCAATTTTAGGGCCAAATTCATTAATTCTGCGGTAATTAAAGCATTCTTTGGATGATTTGGATCAGAAATGGTCTTATTCATTATGTTGCCGCAATAAGTAAAGTTCCCTTTGCATCCGAATCGGTGTTCTCCAATAATTTGTTGTGAAATAGTATGAATCTTAACTTTGTTACCATTTGCGAAAAATGAACAACTCATAGGAATACCATTTATGAACTCTTGGATTATATAGGGGGGAGATCGTATCTTGATCAAGATTTCTAATGAATTCGTAAAATCTCCAGGATTTTGAATAAGATAAATGCCTAATCCCCCTCCCGAATTAGCAGATTTTAGCACAAAGGGATAGTTCATGCATTTCGCGACAATTCTTAAGAATTCATTTGCGTTCACTTTCACAGTAAAGGGGGAATCTTTGACTTCACCTTTCGGATTATGGATTGTATAATGAAATTCATCTTGTATTATCTTAAATATTATCGTTTTTGGGAATCGGATCGAATTTTTCATAAGGTAAGGGAAAAGTAGATTAGGATTTCGAACATTTTGTGCAAATTTTGGTAGGTTTCCTTTATAGTTTTTAAATTTTGTAATCCTTTCCCAAATTTCGAAATCATTTTCAAATGAACTTCCCAAAATTAAATAATCACAATTTTCGATTCTCTCTCTGTTGGTTAGGATAGATTGATATAGATAATATGCTGCTGTATGTTGAAGTTCTCCCTTCTCATCTCGTATAGCGTCTAAATCAACTTGAGAAAACTCATCCGCTAAGCGACGTAAATCCATATCAGCAAAACAATCAATGACAAAAGTATTCAATCCTGCACATTTTGCCACAAAATTTAATGAACGAGCTGTATATCCTACAATAGCAATTTTTTTATTCAATAAATATCGTTCTTTTTGTACGGAAGGAAAATCTTTCCAATCATCTCTTTTGCAGCTATGTGGGACTTTCATTATATGAATTAACTTCTCTATTCATAAAAAAGTTCTGAGATGGAATTGACAAAAACATAACAATTATATCATTTCTAACATTAACCATACTATCGTAATAAATCGAATAAATGTGGTGTTCATGCGGAAAAGAACTAAAAAATTATTAGTACGATTAATTCCCATTATCATTATTTTTCTAGGCATAAATATAGGGTTTGGTATTGACTATTACTTGCGTATACCCAAAGAATGGTATACTAGTACACCTTATGGTGGGGGGTATACTACAATTAATGCCCATAGTTTTAATGTAAATCCCCAAAACAAACTTGTATATATGACTTCAGGAGATGTATTACAAATTATTAACGTTGATAACCCTAACAATCCTTCTTTATTATCAGAATTCAATAAAACCAATCCGGCAACATTCATGGCACGTGAGGGCGATCTATTAGTTCTCGCTGGGGAAAATGATTTTAACATCATCAATATTAGTAACCCTGCACTACCTGTGAACTTGAGTATATTTAACATAAATGTCAATTATACAATTGCAGATGTGGCGATTAAAGGGGATTATGTTTTTCTGGCAGTTTCTCCAATTTCACCGTATATAGACAGTCTAAACTTCCAAGTATTAGTTTCGGTTAATATTAGCAATCCATTGGATCCCAAAGAAGGTGCAATGTACCGAAGATACGGTTTTTATTCCTATTCATTAACCTTACATGAAGATATTGCTTATATCACTCATCCTGATAAAGGTATAGCAATAGTTAATATTACGAATCCTGAAAATCTCAATGGATTGGGATACTTAACGAAGTTTGGATTACTTAGCACATATCCGTGGGCAATAAATGCATATCAAACTGCGATTAAAAAAACTACTACAGCAACTTATATCCTTATTGCAGATCATGACAACGGTTATATTGTAGCAGATGTGACGGACCCTACAGTTCCTCAACCAATTGGTGGCACTTCCATGCCCTATAGTATATCATTATTTGCGACTTTTAATTATGCATACGTGCTTCAAAAAAATGGAACTATCAGTGTTTTTTCGTTAACTGATCCTATACAACGGGAATTGGTGGGCAGATTTGATCCTTATAATGAGTTAATCAACGCAAGAGATATCTATGTCCATCAATCCACAAACACTCTGTATTTACTTCGAAATAATGGATTGACAATGTATAATTTAGTTGAGGGGATAAAGAACGATTATTTTAGAGTAGAAGCAGCACTTGATTACACATTGGTAGCGATTGTTTTTAGTTTGATATTATGCGTTCCTCTCGGCATTGCGGTGATTATACGTCATCGAGAAACAGCAACATTTTCAAAATATTGAAACATCATTTCCTTTTCTTTTTCTTTTTCTTTCCAAAAACACAAAGGAATAGCTTTATTTGACTACACTAGTTGTGATTATCATCACCGACTAAATGAAATAGCATGAGTAAAGAAAAACGTGTTACAAAGGAAGAGTTAATTGAAAAAGCGAAATTACCGGCTAAAAATGCATTAAAAATGCATCCGTTTTTTCGGGGCAAGATTGCAACGGTTCCCCGCTGTTCTATACGAGATTTTCAAGATTTTGGCATTTGGTATTCTCCGGGTGTTGCTGCTCCATGCCGAGAGATTGCTAATAATGAGGATCTGGTTTATAAATATACTCATAAGTGGAATACGGTTGCAGTAGTCTCTGATGGAACCCGTGTATTAGGATTGGGAGACATTGGACCCCAAGCTGCAATGCCAGTCATGGAAGGAAAATCTCTTCTATTTAAATATTTAGGGGGGGTTGATGCATGGCCATTATGTATTGGTCCGGGATTAGATGCTGAACAGATCATTCAAATTGTGAAATGGATTCAACCTACATTCGGAGGAATCAATCTAGAGGATATTGAAAAACCCAAATGTTTTACAGTCTTAGACAAACTACGAGCAGATCCCGAGGTAAAGATTCCCGTATGGCACGATGATCAACAAGGAACTGCATGCGTAACCTTAGCAGGTCTTATTAATGCACTAAAGATTGTTGGAAAGAAAAAATCAGAAGTAAAAATCGCTTTAGTTGGAGCGGGTTCGGCTAATGTAGCAATTGCCAGAATTCTCTTCTCCGCGGGATATAATCCCAAAAAATGTGTATTTGTAGACTCTCAAGGTATTTTGAGTCTCGATCGAAACGATCTAGAGGGGTATAAAGAGGAAATTGCTCATAATACCAATGGTGAGGGTTTAACGGGGGGAATTGCAGAAGCTATGAAGGGTGCAGATGTTATGTGCGGATTATCGAAACCAGGACCTGATACGATTAAAAAAGAATGGGTAACATTAATGGCGGATGATGCTATTGTTTTTGCTTGCGCGAATCCAATTCCTGAAATCTGGCCATGGGATGCGAAAGAAGCAGGAGCACGAATCGTTGCAACGGGGAGATCTGATTTTGAAAATCAAGTAAATAATTCTTTAGGATTCCCAGGTATATTTCGAGGTACTCTGGATGTACGGGCTGTTACTATTACTGATGAAATGTGTGTCGCTGCTGCGGAAGAAATAGCAAAAGTTCAAGAAGATAAGGGATTGAGTGAGACTCAAATTATACCGACTATGGATGATTGGGAAATCTACCCCAGAGAGGCAGTTGCTGTTGGTATGAAAGCTATTGAACAAGGCCTTGCCCGATTAAAACTTTCTCGAGCTGAAATTTTTGAACAAGCTGAAAAAATCATCAAAAGTTCCCGAGACATAGCTCAATTTCTGATGAAAGAAGGATTCATTCCCCATTACGAGGATTAAAGTTCTTTTTCCTCTTTTTTCAAAGTAAATTGCATTTTCCCTACTTTTGACCATAATTTCTCTGCTTTTTCTTTCCATTCCGGAAATAATACCAATTTCTCTGGAAAATTCTCATAATGTTCTCGGATCTCACCAGATAGTTTCATAGAATTAAGCATTGAACGTATTGCCATAAGAGAGATGTTCCCAGATAGTAAGCCTCCTAAAAAGGTAGTTGTAACTTTAGTCATCCTACTTCTCGATAATTTCAATTCATAATGATTGTTCATATCCTCAAAATCCTTGGAACTAAAGATAATATCTTTTTTGAATAAGAAATTCATATCTTTTGAGGAGATATTTGCAGCATCTGGAATTTGAGATAACAAAGCGGCAAGTTTTGCACCTTGATTACGAAAATAACGAACATTTATGCTCCATAAATCTTTTCTTGAAAGATATTCTGGTGAATTCTCTCTAGTTAAAATTTCATGAATTCCTTCAATAATAAGAGTACATGCACCCCATGCGCACTTAATTCCCTCTCCTGAATGAGGTTCGGTCATACACGCAGAATCTCCTACACAAACAAAAGCATCTCCCACCAATGAGTATGGGCTTCGTCTGTATGTTGTGAGACCACGATGTTCTTCAATTAATTTATAAACTGGAGTAGTATAGGCCTCTTTAAATATCTCAAATGCTTTCTCTGCATTTTGATATCCACCGGGTTGCCCATTTCCAAAGATATTTGCATTTTGCTTGTAATGTTGCGCAAACCACGTTTTATAAAACGTAAACGAAATATTTTTTTCTATCCTAGTCGGGTTTTCATCTGGATCTTCCCATTCTACAACTCGTTGTATCACATACATTTTCTCCGAATCATCGATATCAAAAGTTTCTACATTATAACTCTCAGGTAGTGATCGTCGAACCACTGCAGCAGTACCGCTGCAATCAACTATAACTTTACCGTAATACTCCAATACCACATCATATTTCAGGATTTTCACTCCTTGGAGTATTCCGTCCTCATATATTCCCTCTTTAAATTCTGCTTCAAACTCAAATGCCACTCCTGCTTCTTTTGCCATCTTTATTAGTCGTTGTACGAAAAATTGAAATCGCATCGCATAAATAGGATAATGCATGAATTTTCTGTGTTCAAAATTAGGGGAAACATGTGTTGTTCCTTCTAAGGTTGCAATCCATTCATCTGTCCCCTCGTCTGGCGGGGAGATCTTGTATTGTGAAAATGCAGATTTTGCTAGGTGGAATTGATCCATTTTCTTCCCACATTGCGCTTCTATCTCACGTTCAATTATAATAACCGAATGGTTGAGTAGTGCAAGTTTTAAACCTAAAAATACACCAGCTGTTCCTGCACCTACGATAATTACATCAAAGCGATTTTTCATACCTATTTGTATTTAGATAGGGTAAAAATACATTTTGGAATGGATTTCATAAAATCTTTCGTGAACAATGAGTTCACGCATTTGAAGATCCCTCAATCATTACTTTCGTTCCATGAGGAATGATATATATTGACTTGTCATGGGTGACTAGTTGGTCTATCAGAGTTTGTACATTGTCCACATATTTCACTTGTAAACATTCTTCAACGTACTCGCAAGGCAAATCGGTTATATAGTATACATCATGCTCTTCGATGAATTTTCTATATAAATATACATTGTGCATGCCTTGTTCATATTCATGAGTTTGTAAATATTTTAAAATCGATTGTGAATCAGGGAATTGCTCGAGGTACTGTTGAAATGCGGGAATCCCTAATCCCTTCTCACATTTAATAAAATAGAGGACTATACCCTTAGGTTTGACCGCAGTTTGGCATTGCATTATTGCTTTCATGCTTTGTTGATAATTACTATCAAATGGATACCCCCCTGCGCTTAATATCAATACATCAGCAGCTTTATTAATTGAAATAGTGCAAGTTGGTTTGTATTTTTCTACAGCTTGCATAAATGCGTCATTCAACGCTCCACTTTTGATGTCTAAAATATTCCCATAACTATCTAAATTGACATTAATTACGAAATCTGCCCCGGCTGCTTCTGCCGCTTCTTGCATGTCTTTGTGAATGGGATTAGATTCAATATTACCTGGGTAGATCCCTTGCATCACTAGTGCATGATTTTTATTAATAGACTTGGCTGAGGCAACTCCGGGAAATACAGATTTTCTATCTCCTCCGAATCCCGCAAAATAATGCAACGTAACATCGGAAACCACTATCTTAAAATCGGCATTTGCATAAACGCTATTTATTTGTATGGGGGTTCCGCGAGAGGTTTCTCCGAAATATATATATTCAGAATTGCGTTGGTCGTTCCATTTAATGGTGTAGAAATCTACAACATATTGACCGAATAAAGAAATTAATTCCTCAAAAGTTGGTTCTCTATGGACTCCAGTAGCAATCAGTATCGTTATAGACTCTTTTGAAATTCCATAATTTTCCATGTATCTTAACAAGGGTATCAAAATTTTATCGTGAGGGAATTTTCGGGTCTGATCATCAACTACAATGGTAATCGTTTGAGGTTTACTCGCCTCTAGCAATTTATGCAATGGTTTAGAAAAAATTGGATTTTTAAATGTAGAGAACAACAAATCTTCTGGATTTTCTATAACTTTTTGCTCTGGTAATTTGAGTTCGGTAACACCCACTCCCTCTGGTAGCCTAAAGGAAATCTTTGATTTCCCATAAGGCAATGCAAATTCCATACTTATTCACAATTTACCTTTTCTAAATAATTTTTCTCTAAAGGGTAAAATCATCAAATCTATTAGCTTGAGTGAACTAAGCAAGTTATGTTACGAAAATTTAGACTGTGAAAACTATGAAATTAATTACCTATTATCGAAATAAAGTTGAGGAAACCGGAATATTATTGGATGAAAATATTATTCCCTTGGATGTGTTAAATGACGTGTTTGGTTGGCACTTTCCAAACCATTTAGACGAGATTTTCAAATCCGATTCATTTACGAAATTAGCACACAATGTGAAAAACATCAATCTTGATATGAGTCAATTTGAAGGATATGATTCCTACCAACTAACCAATATAAAGATCGCTCCATTATACCGCCATCCCCCCAAAATATGGGGGATCGGTTTAAATTATAGAGATCATGCAGCAGATTTGGAGGAAAAAACACCTTCCTTAATCCCTGCTAGTTTTATGAAAGCGGACACCACAATAATTGGACCGGGAGAAACAATTCAATTACCCAAGGTAGCCGAAAAAACTACTGGTGAAGCGGAACTTGGAATAATAATCGGGAAAAAATGTAAAAACATACATCACCTAAATTGGTTAGAAGCCGTTGCCGGGTTTACGTGTATAATTGATATGACTGCAGAAAGTATTTTACGAAAGAATCCTCGTTATCTAACACTAAGTAAGAATTTCGATACATTTTTCTCTTTCGGACCGGTTCTTATAACTCCTGAGGAAGTTATGGATATCAATTCACTCCAAGTAGCGACAATATTGAACGGGGAAATTCATGCGAAAAATATGATTTGCAACATGACCTTCCCACCCGATTTTTTGGTGTCTTTCCATTCAGAGGTAATGACTTTATTACCTGGTGATATTATATCAACTGGAACACCACGAGCAGTGGAAATAAAACCAGGAGATAATATAGGTTGCTCAATTTCGGGATTTCCTATTTTGAATAATCCTGTAGCGGGATAATTTTAAACAATTCTTTTGACGACAAAATATTATTCCCAATTTGTACATTGGAAGATGAAAAATTATAAGATTCTTCAAAGATCCAATGGTGGATTAAGATGGTTTTATAACTATAGGGAGATCGTTAATGTCCAAACCTATTGCAGTATGATCATCTCTACCTACCAAAGTAGTGGCTGCAAGCATACCCTTGTATATTGCTTCCTGAATCATCTCGTTAACCGCTCTAAAAGCATATTCCATTAAAGAGGAATAATCATTAACAATATCACAAGTTTGGATGGGTTCACGATTCTCCATAGAAATTTGATTTGCCGTGGAAAAAGCAAAGATGAAATCTCCGGAAGTATTTGAAATGCTCGAACCTGTGCGAATAATACCGTTTATTCCTCGTTTGGACAAACGATTTAACTGTCGAGATTCCATGGGAATATCTGTTGCTATAATTACAATAATGGATCCGTGAACGTTTTTTGCGCTTGATTTAGGTTTAATTCGTCCTTTCGGAAAATATTTTTTTTCATCTAGTGTTTCAGCCATTCGGTACCCATAGAAAAGAAAATCTTCGAAAATACCAAAATTGGGAAAGACTACCGTCCCGATGTGGAAATCTTTATTCGAATTAACCAAGTTCTTATCTAAAACTCGTGAGGCAGTCCCCATTCCGCTTTTCAATTGAAATACTTGAAAACCCGTACATGCTCCAATATTGCCCTCTTCAACCTGTGTAGTGCATTTAGCATCTCTAATTGCTTGAAAAACATGGTCCGTCTTTACATGACGTCCTTGGATATCATTCAGATAACTATCGTTACATTCAGCCACAACTGGGGAAATGGATCCCGTTGTAATTCCAATCTGCGGACTTTCTTGGATCATGTACTCCACAAGAGCATCGTAGACTAATCCTACATTTAGTGTTCCTGTTATCGCAATTGGGGACTCAATACAACCCAATTCCTGAATTTGAGGGATTCCTGTAGACTTTCCGAACCCATTTGCGACATGAACGCTTGCTCTAACTTTATGTTTGAAAAGGTTCTCTTGATGAGGAAGCACGATCGTCACTCCTGTTCTTATAGGCCCTTTTGACGGCGTTAATTTTCCCTTTCCCTCAATTATCGTGTAATGTCCTATCGAAACTCCGGGAACATCAATTATAGAGTTAGTTTTTCCCGTAGGTAAAAAACCACAGTTCCATCCTAGACTTCTTAACTCTACCATTTCTCTTCACTGACAATTTGTCATCAATGTGTATCTAACACGAAGATTTAAAATTTATCAGAGTAAATGGTGTTTTAGGTGAATGAGTTATGGGTTTTCTGGATGAGAATTATTTATTAACAAATGATACAGCAAAAAGACTATTTAACATTATTAAATCGCTTCCTATTGTAGATGCTCATAACCATAGTGACGCTCATGAAATAGCTGAAAACGAGAATTATACCGATATCTGGCAAGCAGAAGTGGCCACCGATCATTATATTTGGGAGTTAATGAGAAAGCGGGGCGTTTCTGAGACATTCATCACTGGAACTGCGACTAATGAAGAAAAATGGATGAAATTAGCTGAAATCTTTGAGGACTTGGTGGGCAATCCTGTATATGAATGGGTACATCTAGATTTACGTCAACGCTTAGGGATTACTGAACTCATTTCGAAAACTACTGCTCAATCGATTTGGAATCAAGCGATACATATTCTTCAACAAGAAAATAAACGTCCGCAACAAATTCTAAAAGAAATGTCTGTAGAATCCATGTGTACTACTAATGATCCCATTGATCTGTTAGCTGATCATAAAAAATTAATGGATATTTATGGGAAAGGATATATCCGTCCAACATGGAGACCCGATAATGCCATGAATATTTTTAGGCCTACTTGGGTAGAATACGTGGAAAAACTGGGGCAGAGAGTAGAGAAATACCCTCTCACTCTTGATGATTTCATAGAGGCTTTGAGAACTACTCATGATTATTTTGCAGAATTCGGGTGTATAACTAGTGATCATGGTATGCTAATTCCTCTAGGTTTTGAAGTAAATAAGGAAGATGTTGAAGATATTTATGAACGTCGCATCAATGATGAAGAAACCACGGAAGAAGAGCACATGTTATTCATGAGTTACATGTTACATGAATTTGCACAAATGGATGTGGAAAAAGGGTGGGTTATGCAATTACACATTGGAGCAGTTCGTGATGCAAGAGAATCATTATTGACTATTATTGGACCAGATAGTGGAGGGGACATTTCTAATCATACGGTAGAAATTGTAGATTCCTTACTTGACCTTCTTAATTCTTATGATGAGAAAAATCCTATACTTGATCCAAAATATCGTGGATTAAAAGTGGTATTATATTGCCTTGATCCTTCTCATCAACCAACTTTAGCAACAATTACACGTGCATTTGGTAAAAACGTGAATTTAGGTGCAGCTTGGTGGTTCAATGACACTCCTATAGGAATGAAAAGACAACTGGAATATATTTCATCGGTGGATTTGTTAATGAACTATGCAGGGATGGTAACCGATTCCCGTAAATTATTGTCCTATGGGTCCCGAACTGAAATGTTTCGTAGAGTATTAGCGGATGTGTTGGGATCTATGGTGGAAAAAGGGCAGATCCCCGAAGAGTTGGCAATTAAAACTGCAAAACATGTGTGTTACGACGGTCCAAAGCATTTTTTTGGATTTTAAACTAAGTTTGAGCCGATTTACTTCTTCGTTTAATTTGTTGTATATTAGCTAGAACAAGTCGTCTCATATTAGGACTCATAGTCGCACCTGTTACTTCAGCGTCGTAAACTAGAAAAGGGATCTGATTATCAAGATATATAGGTTTAAGAATTGCTTGTGATATTCGATATGGTAAACAGAACTGTGGTCCAATTAAGATTAAAGAGTCGAATGCATTTCCGTGGATTGTCTCCATTCCTTTTCCAATTGCAGGGATTGATTCTCCAAAAATTTTGGGACTTATCAAGGATTGCGCATTTGCAAAAATCTGTTCGATATTAGTAGGATGCGAATACAATAATCCAGTTCTTTCAAATCTTTTTCGCATAGATCGCTCTACCCATTCCATAAAGCGCAAGGATACTTTACTCGCCAGTATTTGGCTTTTTAAATTTGTGGTACCGCTGACCATTTTGCCAAAATACAATCCATACAAAAGAAGTTCAAATAAATCCGTGGATTTTATGATCACGCCATGTTGATTGTAGATTTTACTAAGCTCTCTTAGGAAAAAGGGGCTAAATCTCACAAAAAAATCTCCTGAGACCAGAACTTTTGGATATTCCCTAGGATTTGAGGATCGTGGTATCGTTTTGACTTTTCGAATGAGTTTTCTTATTGCTTTGCGGGACTTCCTCAATTTAGTTGCTGAATCAAGAAATTCTGTCCAGAATTCGTTCAATAAGATTAATCCTTGCTCATCACCTACTACCCTCAATGCGCTATCAATTTCATGAATAATGTCTCCGAGAACGACATATTTTGGAGCGGTTCTTAATATTTTAGTTAAGGATCTCCCCATAAAATTATTATATTTATCGAAATTGAAGATAAAGACATCCTCGATTTGATTATCAATGATAAAACTTTTGAGATAACTATAATAATTACAGACTACGCAAGGAGAACCACCTCGAAGCATGAAATACCCGATGACTTCTCCAGGTCTTCTATGTTCCGTAAGATACTTGATGTGACCAATTACAACGCTTAAGGGATTGCATTCCTTCCCACTACTATGTTTTAGCCCCTCTATTGGGTATTCGGGTATAATATCTGTCGTGAATCCTGGATTAAATCCCCAATTTGCAAACATTTTTTCAATTAAATCGGTATGATATTTTGAAAAAGAGGGTGCATAAATCTTTACTCGTGAATCGCTGATTGGAATTTTTTCTCCTGTACTACTGATCACATGAGGGCTTTTGTTCTCCAATTCTAATTTCGCAATCTGAAACTCCTTTTCTTTATGCGGTTTTTTCATTTTGCGATAATTTTTAATTATTTCTATAAATGCTTCTAATCGGGTTTGAGTACCCGCATCAGCCTGATGGGCGTCCAATTCTAAAAAAAGATAAGGTTTTGATTTTAATTCCGTTCTAACATAATTTTGGATGAAAGAATCAATAGTACAGCTAAAACTATTAATATATAAAATAAATAAATTATCATTATTTCGCACCATCTCCACTGCATGCTTGATACAATTCGCAAAATACCAAGGAAATGAAGTTGTATTAGCATCAATTTCTGAATAACCGAAATCATATTCCAGGAAGTCAAATGGTATTACATTAATTCCCATACTTACAAGTTTTTTCGGAATAGATTGAGAGGTCTCAGCTGGAAAGGCATTATAACTTCTCCCGACAAGCAGGATCCCAATATCATCAGTTTTCGAAATACTGTCCAAGCTCTCTCTCCCTTTTAATAGAAATTTGTTTTCTACCTCTAATTGTGCTGCCACTGCTCCCTTATAAGCCCTCGTACATATTTCTATCGGGATTTTGAGTTCCTCAGTTGCAAATTGAATCAATTCAGTTCGATTTTCATATCCATCTGAGAAATCTAAGACTGGTTTGTAAATATTAGCAGAATTAAAAGCTTGAGAAATAATATAGGGACTTGCTTGAGTAATCGGACAAAAAGTAGAGTCTTCCCACCCCTCTTTCTGGGTCATGGTATGAATGTGCGGTAAAAATATGTTCTTTATCCCCTTTTTAACTAAATCTAACACGGCTCCATGAAGAATTTGCATAGGATAACATAACGGAGCATTTGTGACTTTTTCCATTTCTTCATCGATCCCCGATAAAACAACTTCGAAACCTAATTCCGTAAAAAATCTGGAAAATAATGGATACAGACTATGAGTTAATAGTGCCCGAGGGATACCCAACTTTCCTTTCGAATATGAAATTATCACAGATGAATAGGGTTTTTGGAACACAAGATTATTGCGAAATGCTACTAAGTCTTCTTTTTCTTGAATTTTTTTGGATTGTTTCCACATGTGCTCATAACGGGAGCATTTTCCCCCAAAGGGAAATTTTCTTCCCCCTACTTCATATTGTTCAATTGTACATAAGTTCGTACAAGATCTACATGTGAATCTGCCTACATGTCTCATAGGTTCACGCACTAGGGAAGATAACGTAACGTTCTCAGGTATAAGGTCAATCTCCTGCAATAAATGCTTTTCTTTAGCGATAAGTGCAATTCCAAAGGCTCCAATCAGTTCAGGATTGGAAGGAATAATAATTTGTCTACCTGTGATTTGGGCAAATGCATAACCTACGGCAGAGTTTTTTGCAACTCCGCCTTGAAAAAATATTTTTTTCTTCCCAATTGGACGGGATCCCTTGACTTTATTTAGGTAATTATTTGCGATGGAATACACTAACCCTGCAATTATGTTCTCCCGTCCATATCCTTCTTGTAGGGCAGTTCTGATATCGGTATTGATAAATGCTGCGCAATCTGCTTTAAAACTGACTGGTTCTTGTGCTTTCATCGCTTCCTCTGCGATTTCATAAACATTTACGCCCAAATCACATTTAGCGCTTTCTTCAAGAAAACTGCCTGTACCAGCCGAACAGCTTGCATTCATGGCGTAATCTACTGGTACTCCGTTTTCTAGATACATATATTTGCTATCTTGACCCCCGATTTCGAAAATAGTTTCTACATCAGCATCATAATAGGCAGCTCCTGCTGAATGGGCCGAAATTTCATTATATACAGCTGGTGTACCTAAATATGCACCAACAATCGCTCGACCTGAACCTGTAACTCCTATTAATTGGAGATTATGGTCTCCCACTTGATCCAAGATGTTTTGGATGGACTCTTTGGTAGCTTTAACGGGATTACCATTAGTTCGCCCATAATGTGAAGCGATTATTGCATTCTCATCAGCGTCCATTAACACTGCTTTAGTGGTTGTTGATCCTACATCAATTCCTAGGATATATCTTTTATCAAGGGTTTTGTGAATTGATGGTTCAGTCGTTATTATAGTGACCAGATCGCGATAATTTCCCAAACTGGGCAACGTAGTGAAAGATTTACTTATATTGAGTTTCGGAACAGTAAATTGGGGTGAATCTTTAACAAGAAGGGCCGCTCCAAGTGCCTCATATACTGCACTTTCGGGTTTAATGATTATTTCCACTTCTTTTAAGCATTCTTTAAGAATTGATACAAATGCATCATTTAATGATAATCCTCCAATTAATAGAACTCTTTTTGGTTCAATGCGGGATTGCCATATCAATCCCATTACTTTATTCACCATGCTTAATAGAATGGAATATAAAATATCCTCAAGTTTTTCTTCTCCACGATTTAACTTGTGGGTGATATCAGATTTGCAATGAACTGAACATCGTGATGCTAATTCGATTTTTTTTCCCTTCTGGGCTAAAATTATCGCTTCATCTAAAGATAATGCTAAACGTTCAATTTGTTGAAGGAAGAACTCTCCCGAACCCGCTGCACATTTGTCATGGGATAAAGAATTCACGATATGGTGCTGTTCGTTTAAAACATATAATACAAATGCCTCCCCTCCGAGAGATAAAACCAAATCAAATGGCTTGTTTTCTTCTGAAATGGCACGCTCAATACTTTCTATCTCTGATATATCTCCAAATGAACCGCATACTCCATAATAGTTTTTTTGTGAGTTTTCTGGATAGGCTTGGCTTAAAATAGTAGTTAGAATTTCTTGGGGCTTTCCTTGATGAGGCTTTTTAGTGAGTCTCACATTATTTTGGCTATCTATACTAACTACATTGACCGAAACAGAACCAATATTTACTCCGATATATTGATTGGTAATACAATCCACCTATAAAATTATCTTTACTTAGAAAAGAACCTAATAGAACAATTAAACCTTTGTAACAAATCTGGGAGTAGATCGTCTATCAAATATAGGCTAAATTTTTCGAAGCTAACTAAATCTTCTATTTTATTGTTAAACATACATTGTAGGTCTAACAAAACCTAAACTTCTACAGTCGTCTGTGAATTAAATAGGAATAAAAAAAAGACAATATAGATTTTTGGTAATTTTAAAGTAACATTGTTATTGCTGTGTAGAGAACGCAGTAAATTAAAAATACTACAAAGAATAAAATCACCATTCCTGCACCATAATATTTTTTCGGGGGGTCACTTATGGATTCTACATTCGTAATTGCATCGGAAATCCTCGCTCGTTCGTGTCCTTGTTTTCCGCTCATCAATTTTACCGTTATCCATTCAAATGAACCAATAAAATCAATTTTTTGCCATAACCACAAAACTAAGGTCCAAAAAGCGAGAATATATATTAGCTCACCAATTACTCCGTATCCACCTAAGCCTTCATTGAAAAAGGGCCCATCTCTGGTGAGAACAAATGTAGCCCAGTTAAATCCATAATTGATGGCATTCAAAATCAATTGGAGAAGCATAATTGGAAAAACCATGACCCATTGGAGCATCCAAAGACTTAATGACATAATTCCAAAGCGTTGAAAGTAGAAGAATTTAACCTGCTTCCGCCCTCTACGTACATCTAGAAGGTAGAGAAATATTAATATTGCCAATATCGAACCCCCTGAAGTCATGAGGTAAATACCTGCTTCTACTTCGATAAATACAGAATCTAATGTGGATTCTAAGGTGGATTCAAGGAAGTAGAAGGCAGCTCCTACCACAAATAGAAACATGCTGACCATAAAAAACCAATTTAGATGACGTTTTTCTACTTGTTCCTTACTTATCAGAAAACCGATAATCACCCCAACAAACATAATAGAAATATCGGGGAAGAATGGAAAATCATCCTTGATAAATGGAGCTAGAATTATACGCAAAATATTCGTCCCTATATCTGTAGTTTGCCAGAGATCTTGGGGTTTATTGGGAAAACCCAACGTGGGATATAACCATTGAAGTAGAGGAGTTACAACAAAAAGAGTACATACGCTTATGGTGATGAACGTCACAATCATGCGTTTTCTCGACCAATCGGCTCGTTTCATCAACAGATAAATTAAAGAAGTAACAATAAGCCCCACTCCAATTAGCCATAGGATATGTGATCTAAAAAGCATTTGAACGGATTCATCAATAATGTTAGGTTCCCGCAATATGGTATAAAGTAGCATATGATTAAGCAGAACTTCTGCAACATAACCAAGAACGGCGATGAATAATCCTCGAATCAATTGTGTTTTAATTAAGGTCCAAAAAGCATGTTTTTTACCCTCTCGAGGATCTCCTTCCCACTTGGTGATGATTCGGTTCCATTTTTTATCTATGGATATGGTATTCACAATTGCGGACAAACAAACGAATAAAACATCGAATTCTCCTATGAATACCAAAGGAACCAGTAAAATATAGAAAATAATACCTGGGTCTCCGGCCATTACTGCATTATAATCATAAGACTGATTCATCACATGAAAAGAAAAAACACCAATTATTGCAAGACCGCGTAACACATCCAGTGAAAGGTATCGTTTTAATTTCTGAGACATGCATTGGGATTGGTTGAGTGACTATAAAAAAATTATGTTTGAAATTCTTTCGGAGACATAAACTTATTTACTTATATACTGAAAAATCAGATAATGAAAAGATATATCTCTATTGATATATTGAAAGGCTTCTGTATGTTTCTGGTCATTTTTTTCCACGTACTTACGCGTAGCCTTGATATGAACATCATAGAGGATACATTAAGTGAATTCACTCCGATTTATTTGCCTTTATATTGTGTTATTGTGATTTTAGGATATATCTCGCAATTTGATTTGGTGTTTATTTGCATCAGTGGGTTTGGGAATATTTTTTCAGTTCAACGTCAATGGGAACGTCTTATAACGCAAAAATCCTCCCTTAACGATAGGAAGGAAGGGTTTAGAGCCATTATGAGAACCCAACTCATCCGGGGGGGGTTCATCGCCATACTTGGATATGTATCTGAATGGTTTTTCAATGGTATGATTGTTGATTTAATATCCCAAAATCCAAACTGGGTTACCAGTTCAATTAGCGCTTTCTTCTTCGCTCAAATATTGACCGTGATGGGTTTAAGTAACATTTTCCTAAGTTTTGTCTATTTGATGCTATTACGAAACAGAAAGGAAAAATCAATTCAGATGGTATTACTCGGGTTATTTATTGGTTTTTTGGTCGTCACTCCAGGTATAATTGAATTGATAAAATTAAATCCAGTATTATGGAATAGTTTGGAGATTGGATGGGAACATAGAACGGTAGGGATGAATATTTTATTATTTTTTCTCAATCCATTTATTCGTAGACATACACCCATCTTTCCTAACTTTAGCGCATCAGCATTAGGGGCAATAATGGCATATAAATTCTCTCAAGAAGGAGTTAAAAAGAAATTTATTAATTGGATGGTGCTAATTTCGATTGTTTTACAACTCGTCGGCTTAGGTTTCGCATATTTTGAATACCAAGGATATCAACGCATTCGGGATTATAATCTCGGCTCATTTTTATTTGCATATTCAGGAACCATTCTATTCATTTTGTTTTTTCTCTATTTTTTTGAGGTGCATGGGTCGAAAAAAGTAATAGCTTATTCAAAATTCTGGAGAAGGCTGGGAATTTTCACATTAACATTATGGTGTACGCAATGGTTGATCATATTCCCTGCATGGTTGATTCAAATCATCATTAACTGGATTTCAGGGACATGGACGGATTTTGTGAACAGTCCTCTTATTAATAATGGACTCACGATGTGGCAGTTTCTAATCGCTCTTGTTTTCATCATCGGTTTTTATCATGGAATTCTCCTATTGTGGGAAAAAATCCAGTATATCGGTACTTTTGAATGGCTGACTGTGAAATTAATCTCAAGTACTTATGGGAATGCAAAGAATAGGTTGGATATGGTGCAATCATTATACAATGTCGAGTCGTTTATCCCCGAACGCATTAAGTATTACAAATCGTGGCAATTAACAATAGGAATTCTCCTTTTTTGCCTATTTGCGGTGATTCATGCAATGTTTTACCTAATTTAGACTCCTTGGGATTAGTACAATAATCATCTTGATATGATTTATTAAACTATCTATCTATTCTTATAATCTTACAATTCAATCTAATGATTCAGCATTTTATTTTATACCGAATACCCTTCAGAATTGACAATTTTGACAAGTGAATTCTATCTAATCATTAAGATTTAAGTAGATAATTCAATTTATATGATAATAATGATTTTCACAAAATCATTGTAAAAAATCAAATTGAGGATATTCAAAATGGCAAAAGGTGGTAAAATCCTAGCTTTGCTGGGTGGAATACTTGTATTTATAGGAACTTTTGGTTTATCGTTATTTACATCTGGTTCTTCTTATTTTTACGGAATTGGATTAATCTATCCATTCGGAAATTTCATAGGGCTTTTCGCAGGCAATTGGATCAACATTTTAATTGGTATAGGAGTTGTCTTGTATCTTCTTGCTTTTGTACTTATTTTAATTGGAATAAAAGTTCGATTGCTCGCTTTAATTGGATCAATTTTTCCGTTAGCCATGGCAACTTTTGTGCTATTAGGCGCATTCAATCTCTGGACAGGGGCTTATTTCTATATTGGGAACATTATTGGAGGAGGTGGAATGCCTGCTTTAGTGACGCAATGGATTCCATTATCGTTCTCCCAAGTTGTCTTTAATGGAATTGATCTGGGTACTTGGGTTATTCTTTTGGGTGCAGTATTAGCGTTAATCAGTAGTTTTATCACTCGAGAAGATTATTAAAATCACATCAATTTTTTTTTCACTTTGTTGGAATTCATAAGGTCCGATTTTAGGTCATATACCGTTATATAGCTTGTTTCTAGGGTTCCAACTTATTGTTTAGGTATTGTTATTAAACAAGGATTTAAATTTCTACATAATCTTATTAATTGTATCTTTTAAAGAGGTAAAAAAAATGAAAATAGGTAGGTTATTAGCTTTAATTGGAACAATTCTATCAATAATAGGCACGTTCTTATTCACATTGTATTCATATATTAATCCTGTTTATGGCGTTGGTGGAATAATTAGTCTCGCTTCAGCGTTTAGTCTTGCAACTAGTTGGATCGATTTTGTATTAATTATCGTGTTCATCATCTTTATCTTAGCATGTATAGTACAGTTAATCGGTATCCCTAATAGTATATCGGCAATAATAGGGGGGGGAATAACTCTGATTTTTTGCGTATTTATATTTCTGGGAGTCTTCGGACTAATTCCTGGATTTACAAATGGAATTGGATTTCTATTAGACCATACCGAGTGGATTCCGGGGGTGATTCCGGTAACTGTGGAACTTCTGGGTGTTGGGTTAGGGACCTATATTGCCACAGTAGGTGGAATCATATCCCTTGTGAGTGGCTTTTTCCCACGAGAATAGTATAACACTCTTTTTTATCATTTCTTTAATTATTTTAAGTTTTTTTAATTTCTATGGATATATTTTTAGGAATATTGCACTATTTGAATTATATCATTTTTCACCATCATAACAGGTGTATATTATGGATACTGGTAAATTTTTAGCGCTTTTGGGGGGTATAATAACATTTGCGGGAACTTGGTGGCTAACATTATTTGCAGTGAGTGCTACAGAGTTTGCTTATGCTGTTGGAGGAATTATGCAGTATAGTAATATAATTGCGAACGCCGCGTCTAATGCCTTAGGTGTAGATCCTTGGGTCATCTATTTGCTTGTTGTTTTTTATTCCATTTATTTGATCTCATTCATCTTTCAATTGTTAGGAGGAAAAAGTAGAATATCGGCATTTATTGGTTCTATCCTTCCCTTAGCTGTTGGTGTAATGATTATGGTTTACTCCTTATTTGGTTCTTTTAGTATCATTATGCCGATAATGGGCACATTTTCAGGTGACGCAGTAATTGAGGGATGGTTTCCCTTTAATTACGTAATTGGTTCACAAATCGAGGCTATTGGGACCTATGCTATTATATTTGGTTCACTTTTAGCTTTCATTAGTGCATTTATTCCAAGAAAAGATCAGTACTAAAAATCAAATCTTTCTTTTTCGAAAGGTCCTTTTTTTTTGAACATCACTTACTTGTTCGATAAGTAGATTAAGATCTTCTTTCATGTTAGCAAGTGTACTTATAGGAACAAAGCGTAATCTTGTTCCGCTCCCTTTTAATAAATTGCTGGGATCCATTAGACGTGTGCCTTCAAAAAAAAATAGTTTGATATGATCATATTCGGGTTTTATTGCAATAATTGATCGGGGAATTCCGTAGGTTATCCACTTCATGCCAATATGCACCTTTTCCTGAGCGTTCGGAATGATTTTCAATATCATCACTCGTAAACTCAAAGCAATTTTTCGAATTTTTTCTGGGAATTTTTCCAAATATTTCCCAAATGTTTGATCTTGCGACACCACGGACTTTCCCTTAACTATATATTAACAAATTAATTTCGATTGCTTATAGCATTTAATGAATCGGATGCTATTCTTAAATTCTGCATTGCTTTTTGAACTATACTTCTTGGTAAACCGATACTCAATCTTTGAAAACCAAATCCTTCATCTCCATAGAATTGACCATCAACTGAAATTAAATTTGCTTGGTCCAACAGGAAAGAAAATATTTTATCATGAGGAATACCAATTTCACGAAAATCTAACCAGATTGTTGGCGTTCCCTCTCGTTTAATTACTTTTATTTTCAAATCATTTTGAATGATATAGTTTTCGATGTATGAATAATTTTCATCTAAATATTGAGTAAGAAGATTTGCATATTCTTCACATTCAGTATATGCAACCATTAGTGCGGTAATAGCAAATACATTAGGTGCATAAACGAATTTTTTATCAATTATTGGATAAAATCTATTACGGATTTCAGGATTGGTTATATGATAATTAGATATTTTTAATCCTGATAAATTGAATGTTTTTGAGGGGGATGTTAAAGTTATCGTTATATTCGAGATGTCTTCAGAGATCGATGTAATAGGCACATAAGCATGATCTTTTGCAGTCAAATCACTGTGAATATCGTCAGATACTATAAGAGTATTATGCGAGACACATAAATCTCCCAATTTTCGTAATTCTCGTTCATTCCATACTCTTCCTACAGGATTATGAGGATTACATAATGCTAACATTTTTATTTTTTTTTTTTCGAAGATGCGTTCTAATAAATCAAAATTAATTAAGTATTTATCATTTTCAAGGAATAGGGGAACTCTTACAACTTTCCTTCCATATTCTTCTACGCCTTCAATAAATGGCCGATAAATGGGAGTTAATATGAGGACGTTGTCTTTTGGGATGGTAAAATGATTTATAATTGTTCGATAACTGCTGATTATACCCGTACCAAATTGTAAATCCTCCCTTTTATAGGAGATACTGTGTCGTTTATTAAACCAGTCAACTATGCAGTTATAATATTCATCTTTCACTAATGTGTAACCATAAATCCCATGAGATGCACGTCTCTTAATTGCGTTTATGACAGGTTTAGGGCATTCAAAATCCATTTCAGCGTGATTGAAAGGGAGAAGGTCGGTTCGGTTAAATCTCTCTTTCATGTAGTCGGGATCCCATTTTAAAGACCAAGTTTGGGTTCGATCAATAATTTTATCGAACTGGGATATACTAAATGCCATAATTAAGTCAAATTTTAACTTGATTTAAATATGATCTGCAAAAAAAAGAAGAAAAAATTGAAACTTAATAAAAATTATGCTAACGTAATTTCATCGCATAAATAGACATCTTGAACCGAATTGAGGATCTTGATTCCATCAGCCATTGATTTTTTGAAAGCTTTTCTACCTAGAATCAATCCCATACCACCCGACCTCTTGTTAATAACCGCTGACATAACCGCATCATGCAAATCAGAAGAACCGGATTCTCCTCCAGAATTTATTAATCCTGCCCTTCCCATATAACAATTCGCGACTTCATACCGATTCCAGTCAATTGGGTGTTCCGGGGCTAGTTTTTCATAAACCAATTTATCAGTTTTTGCGAAATTCAATTCCAAGAATCCACGATTCGTGTTAGAAAGCTTTTGCTTGATTAAATCAGCTTCTATGGTTACTCCCAAATGGTTAGCCTGAGAGCATATATCATTAGCTGCATGGTAATCTTTTCCTTCTTTGATATATTCATCCTTGTTTCTAGTATAACACCACAAAATGGTGACTAATCCCAATTCATGTGCGTATTTGAAACTTTCACTGATCTCCTGAATCTGACGTCTACTCTCGGGGGAGCCGAAATAAATAGTTGCTCCCACCGCCGCCGCTCCCAAATCAAATGCTTGTTCCACCGATGCAAATAATGTTTGATCAGAAATTTCTGGTAAAGTTAGTAGTTCATTATGATTTATTTTTACAATAAATGGTATCTTACGCGCATATCGACGGGAAATAGATCCTAACACTCCTAGCGTAGATGCAACCGCACTGCATCCCCCCTCCAATGCCAGCTTAATAATGTTTTCGGGATCAAAATATAGTGGATTAGCTGCAAAACTTGCCGAAGCGGTATGTTCGATTCCTTGATCCACGGGTAAAATGGATATATATCCCGTGCCAGCAAGTCTTCCTCTTTGATTGAATAATCGGTGATAGTTATTAAGCACTCGGTTATTCCTATCGGTTTTTTCAAACACTCGTTCTATGAAATCTGGACCGGGAGGGTGAATTAATTCCTTAGGAATTCCTTTACAAGTGTGTTCCAGTAATTTGTCTGCGTCTGCTCCAAGCAGTTTTTTTATTTCTGTAAAACTCATTTTTTGTTGAGACATACGCTCATAGTAAGGAACTTTGCATTAATTAAACTTGTTGTGAAGATGTAGAATCATTTATGTATAACCCCTTCTGGTTACCGTGTTGGATTGAAATTATATATCCCCCTGCAATTAGCTTATCAATATGATATTTTATCTTATTTCGCTGCTGAGGCATGTTCAAATTACGTGCTATTTCGCTGGCTATAATTCCTGGATTTTCTTTTATCAATTTAAATATGGATTCACGAAGAGGGAATTTTAACAAGAAATCAAAATCACTTTTATTTTCGTCACCTACCGGAAAAAATAACAAGTTCTGTCCATGACGCAATTTTTGGATAATTCCGTAATGTAATAGGATCGTTAAATGGTGTCTAAATTGACCAGGAGATAAACAACTTTTTTTACGAAGAGCATTGTAATGGATTCCTGACTCCTCAATCACGATTTCGATGATCAGTTTACGGTTTTCATTATCTATTACTTGGTTGTATGTTAACCTATGATTATGATAATTCAAATCATTTCGTAAATTCCGAAAATATGACACATATTCCCTTATCTCTATAACTGAGAAAATTGCCAGGAATAATGATATCAACAAAGTTAGAATGAAGATTATGACTTGGATTTCAGTAGGGTCTGCTAATATTGGTCTTTTCCATTCAATACTAACCAATATTATCAATGTAGCTATTATAAGTATCGAAAATAACGCAATCGCCATTTTTAGGTATCGATAGATTACTTGATGATACTCTTTAGACGCCATTAATAATGATGAAAGATTTTTTTGTTATTTATAATTCTTGTGGAACAGTTTTTGTACATACTTGAGTATAATATTTATAGAAATGGATTTTCAACATAGAATGATAATTGATGATCAATGTGTATATTTTTCATCTTCAGAACGAATGAATGAATTGAGCAATAATATTATTGATATAGTAATTACATCTCCACCTTATAATCGGGGAAAGAATTATTCGGTTTCGGTAAACAGTGAAGAAGGTTATAATGATGCTTTACCAGAAAAAGATTATTTAAATTTTCTAGAACGAGTCTGGGGGGAATGTTATCGAGTTGCATCTGAAAGTGCGGTATTTTTCCTGAATATCGGTGATTCTGCAAACAATCAAGGAATTTCTGAAAAAGTGGTAAAAACTGCTGTTTCTGCTGGATGGAAACGGATTCAAGACATTGTGTGGATTAAATCAATCTATGGTCGAGGTCATTATACTCCCTCTGGCAGTATCAGACGATTCAATAATGTATGGGAACATATCTATTTATTAGTGAAAAATAAAAGAAAATATCGATTAAATACAAAAGCAGTGGGAATCCCTTATGCAGATAAATCGAACATTGGGAGGTATGGAGATACTGATTTGAGGGATCCTGGTAATGTATTTCATATTGAATATGAAAAAACGACAGGCAATACTATAAAAAAAGGTCATGATGCTCCTTTTCCAATAGGATTACCATATATTTGCATAAAAGCTGTACCGAAAGCAAATACCATACTGGACCCTTTCCTAGGAACAGGAACAACACTAGCTGCTTCTTCATGTTTAGGAAAAAAAGGATTTGGGTATGAGTTGTATCCCCGTAAGGACTTAATTATCAATACAATACAAGCTGGAAAAAATTACTCTCCTAAACCAGTTGTCTTAATCCCGCATTATGAAATAACTATCAAGAACTTAGTTTCGCTTATCGAGGATAGTCTATCGAAAATTTCTATAACAACAAAAAAAGAATTCTTGGAGTATAAAATTACACTTGAATCCCTTGAAAAATTAGGTATTGATTCGCCTTTAGTTGGTACATTAACTCAATTATTAAAACAAAATAATTAACAATTTTATCTGATCTTTCGAGTACTATTTTTTACCGGAAGGATTATTTCGAGCATTTTCATTCAATGTAATTAACTCATTAAAAAGCTTATTTTCCTCCTCAGTTCCAAATTTCTCAATTAATATTCGGGTTTCTGGTGAGCATAAAATATCGGCGCTTTTATCAAACTGGTGAGAATATATATAGGATAAACAGGTTTGAAGGAGAAATTGAATTGTCCAATTCTCATTCTTGCTATCTTTAGACAGGTTCAATCCTTTGGAGCTAAACGCAATAGCTTCTTGATACTTTTGAGTTTTGATTTTTATATCAGCCATATGGTATATACTTTCCAATAAGCTTACGAAGTCATCTATTTGCTTCTGTTCAATTAAATCCACACTTTCTTGGTAATACATAAAAGCTTTTGGATCATTTTTTTTATTGAACTCGTCCCCCAGTAATTTTAAGAGGAGGATCACATTCATCGTATCTTCAAGGTTATCATAAACATTTAAAGCATTTTGATAATGGGTAATTGCTTTCTCATGCCAAGATAACTTGCTTGCACAAACACCTAATCCTTGAGAAATAGTGGCGTTTAAAACAAGATTGTTCTCGCTTTTTTCTAAATCCTTTGTTATATTTAAAGCCAGAAATAAATTCTCGTATGATTTTATATTATTTTCCAAATATAAATAGCAAGTTGCAATTTTAATGTAAATTTCAGCATTTAATGAACCAATACCCTCCCTTTTTTTGAATTCTATGGATTTTTCATAGAGGTCTATTGAATTCATATATTTTTTTTCTTGACGATAGATATCTGCAAGAATTTCTAAATCCGAGGACACTGTTGAATATTGTTTAATTTTGGTATGCAAATCAATGGCTTTCTCCAAATATTTTCTTCCTTCGGGGTAATTTCCGCATAATAAATAGGATTTCCCGACCGTCATGTGTAAATCTGCATATTGCTTTTCGTATTTTAATTCTTTGCAGATCGGAATTGCTTTTATCGAATATTCTGCGGACAATTCATAATTTCCATTATCAAAATGTGTCCATCCTTCTTGAAGGAGTTCTTGAAGCTTTTTATCCAGATCTTCCATATTCGTGCAGGGCTCATCCATTATGTAGCATGAAAATTTTACGCATTTATGATTATGCTAGTGTTTCACTGGATCGTACACTTTTTGAATTTTGAACACTTTGGCATTTTTCGGTAGAATTTCATTAATGGGCATTAAGACAATGATATGTGTGCTAGAAGATGCTTCACCAGTGTTATGAACTGATATTCCCTCGTGAATTAACTTAATGATTTTAGTGGTAGTGTAAAATTCTTCATCATTTTGTATTATTATAGTATCTCCAATTCTTAATTCTCCTGAGGTTAGCTCAATGGTCGCAATTGAGTTCTCTATTTGATATTCCGAAACGGTTCCTACCATAATGTGTTTCCAATGTGAAGCATTACCTTTTACTTTTAGCTCGATATCTTTAGGATCTGGGGGAGAAAAATAAAATCCTGTATGGAATCCACGATTGTACACTCTTGCAAGCCTTTTTAGCCAATTCGTTTTCTTTTCATTTGTATAAGTTCCATCTTTCACCGATTCGATAGCCTCTCTATAGCATTGGGTAGTTTCTGAGATATATAAGGGATCTCTCATACGTCCCTCAATCTTAAATGCGAAAAGATTTGAATCTATTAGTAGATCTATGAATTCAATCATGCAGAGATCTTTCGCACTGAAAAACCTACCCGTAAAGGGTTCATAATCCAATAATTCTCCATCTTCTCCAACAAGACTATAAATTCTACGGCATTGATGAGCGCATTTTCCACGATTTGCACTATAAGATTGAGAAAATCCCATTAATTCTGCACTCAGATAACATCGACCGCTTATTGCCGTACACATAGCGCCGTGTACAAAGCATTCAACGGGAATTTCGACTTCAGAGACAATTTCTTTAATCTGATCTAAATTCAATTCTCGTGATAGATTAATTCTGGATGCCCCCATTGCTTCAAAATATTTTGCGCTGAATTGGTTAGAAATATTCATTTGCGTAGAAATATGAAATTTCAATCCCATCTCTTTTGCAATTTGCATCGATGCGAAATCATAACAAATTGCTGCATCTACACCACTACGTTTAGCCATCTCTAGAGTTTCATTCAATTTCTGAAGTTCATCATTATAAACTACGATATTGGTACAAATGTAAAGTTTATCACCATAATCGTGGACTTTTTTGCTTAACCGGGGAAGCTCTTCCAGTAAAAAATTACCAGCACGTGCTCTCATAGAAAAATTGGTACCAAAATATATCGAATCCGCATTATCCAAAACTTTCAACTTTGGACTTAGTGTTTTCCAGTCATTTAAAGGTGCAAGTAATTCTGGTGTGCGTTGCATTTTACTTTACATTTAGATTAAATAAAGATAGGTATTGTAGTTTGTGAAATAATATCGATGCATAATTTATTTGAAATGTGTAAAATATAACCAAAACAGGAAATATACAAACATCCCCGCTAACATTAATTTACCTATCCATTTTAAGAACCATTTAATTATTTGCCAGCCTCTTGTTTTTCGCGGTTGCCTTTCTTTTTTCGAGGGAAGTTGGGGGAATGGTTCGTGTGGTTCCATTTGATACCAATAGGAAGTGGATTCCCAACGATCTGCAAGGCGATGATTATCATGACCTCGTTCAATGGACACAATGATCTCGTTTTCAAAAGGAATAGGATCGGGAATATGATAACGATAGTAGGTAATTTTCCCATTCCAATTGAATCCACCTGGTTTAATAATTCCGTGATAAGGTGCATTATATTCCGTTCGAGGCCCATAAGCAGTATTCACATAATCTTCTGTACCCGTTCCATAAAGAGTAGGTTCTTTTCCGACATCCTCATCAATAAAGATCATATCATCACCCTCACCAGGCCAGTTTAAGATGAAAAATCGAGATTTGTTGTCAATATTTAGATGGCACCCGACATATTGACCTTTTCCTCTTGCATGGAGTATTGTATGATTGAGATCATAACCCATATTATCGTATGTGTTTTTTCCTCCTGAAACTTGCCATTGAATTTTTGTAAATCTTTTTCCTGTATCCCGATCGTTTCTTTGATCTTTTTCCAATTTTGATTGCCGGAATTGTGCATGGAAATATCCGAGAGGTTCTAATGGGTCTTCAGGTAGTTTTTCATACTTTTCATAATCGACATAGTAATACAGAGTAAATTTCTTGTCTAATTGATTTTCAATCTCAATCATTGCATGTTTTTTAAATGGCATGGGCCACCAGCAGTTAAATCCTTTTCCCGAACGAGGACTCATTTGGAATGGTGTAGACACAAAATTTTTGCATTCTCCATGTCCCATTCCGAAAAAGTCACTTATTGGAACCTCCACACTCGGATACTCTTCAAAGTCCCAATACATGCGGACAATAATATTTCGTAACCAGTTTTGTTTTCCTCCAATTGTTGCCATGGTCATCCAGATGTGTTTTATAGAACTTGGTCCATCTTGGTCAAAAATCACTCGTCGCTCATTAGCTTGGAGAACAAGAAAATCATTATTTCCACCAGTTCGGTCGTACGAGGATTCTCTCTTCCTTCTAAATCTTCGTAAACGTGCAATATTTGCTAAATTTGAACCAAAAACTGTAGAATCCATAGAAAAAAATACACTGTATCTTGTATAAATAACTATTCTCTACAATTACTAAAGAGGGTGAGCGTTTGTATCAAAAACTTGAATTTCAATTGTGTACCCGGTGGGATCGTAGTAAAACGCATTGTATATCTTAAATGTGCGATTATAAGCGGGAGATTTTTTGCATGGAACTTGGTTTGATACTAGATGAGAGTGCCATTTATCTACATCGTGTTGGGTATCTACTACAAGGGTTAAGCAAATTCGCTCAGGATCTATTATTTTTTCGGAATAATGATCGCAAAATCCCCAATAAGCTTTGGAACCGATTCTATATAAAATACATCGTGCTTGCTCTAATGCTACGGGTAATTGGAGGATTTTTTCATAAAATGGCCGAATTTCTTCCAAAGAGTTACATGGTAGAAAAGTAATTGGATAAGAGAATGGATTTACCATTTTTATGTTCCTCTAAACGAGTACCTTGATGGCTTCCTCAAGTCCGTCGATTGATAGATCAAACATAGGAAAGATCTTTTCTATCACACCACGTGTATACGGTTTCCATCCAGCGATTATTTCAGGATTTAACCACACGCTTTTCTTAAATTTTTCTTTAATCCGGTTCAACCAGACTACTCCTGGGGTGTAGGTCTCTTCCCACACGTGAATACTCCCATAAATATGACTCAGTTCATTTGGAGCCATCGCAGCGTCCCCAACCATAATCACACGGAATTCCGGATCTAATTTTTTGATCACTTCTGCAGTTTGCTCGTAAGATTCAAGTTCAATATCCTTATAGAGCTTGGTATATGGCACATTGTGAAAATAATAATATTTAAATTCTCGGAAATGCGTTGATTTATTAGCTGCAGAGAATAATTGTGACACCAATTCTGTAAATGGCTCCATTGAACCCCCAACATCCATTAACAGCAAGACTTTGAGATTATTCTTCTTTTCCTTACGAAATACTAGATCTATCTCTCCAAACTGTTTGCACGTTTTATCAATGGTTTCGTCTAGATCTAATTCTTCTCGGGGGCTATCTCGCGTTAAATTACGGAGTTTCTTTAACGCTACTTGATAGGAACGTATGTCTAATATGCGATCAGAGCGATAATTACGAAATTTCCGCTTTTGGGCGATCTTGGTTGCCAAGTGCATACCCCCATATCCTCCAATTCGAATCCCTCCTGGATGTCTTCCCCCGGCACCGAAAGGAGAAGTTCCACGCGTTCCTATCATTTGGTCCCCAAATTTATGAGGTTCTGGACCTTGTTCTTCCATTTTTTTCCGTAATTCCTCTTTCAACTTTTCAATATCGATGGAATAGACTTTCTCATAAAATTCCCGGGGTACCTTAAACTTGAGTTGTCTTAATTCCTCTTCAATGGTTCGAATCAAATCTTCTGAGATTTCTAATGGGACTTCTTTATCTTTAAAGTACTTCGCAAATGCTAAATCGTAGGAATCGAAAAACTTTTCGTCTTTAATTAACAGAGCTCGTGCCACATAGTAGAACTCCATAGAAGAACAAATCAACTTCTTATCGAGGGCTTCCATTAATGCAAGATATTCCTTAATGGAAACAGGAACTTTCATTTCTCTCAAGAGGAAATAAAAATCTATGAACACGACGGCATCCTTCCAGCGTGAATATGATAAATGGGTTTACGAAATTCCTTTGTATTTTGTCAAATATTCCATATCTTGTTCTTTCTTAATGAGTGTTCCCAAAAAAGGAAATCCTTTTTGTTTCAGATCCTCAGTGGTTAGTCCGGATTTCAGAAGAACTAATATCCAATCAATCAATTCAGACGTGGAAGGTTTCTTTTTCAGCTGGTTATATTCGCGTAATTCATAGAATTTCTCCAAAATCGCTTTTAAAATATTCTCTTCGATATTGGGATAATGTACGTTTACAATTTTCGCCATGAGTTTCTCATCAGGAAATTCGATGAAATGAAACGCACACCTTCGAAGGAATGCATCAGGTAATTCTTTCTCATTATTGGATGTAATTATTACTATAGGACGATGTTTTGCTTTCATAGTTCGCTGAAGTTCAGGGATATAAAATTCCATAACATCCAGCTCTTGTAATAAATCATTCGGAAATTCCACATCCGCTTTATCAATCTCATCAATAAGTAATACGACTTGATCCTCGGAAGTGAACGCTTCTCCCAGTTGACCTAATACAATGTAGTCTTCCACGTTGTCTACGTCTCGGGTCTTGGATCCAAAGCGCGAATCATTAAGACGCTGAATGGTATCGTACACATAACACCCATCAATTGCTTTAGTTGTGGATTTGATATTCCATGTAATCAATTTTAATCCCAAGGAATCTGCAATACTTTTAGCTAGAAGCGTTTTACCCGTTCCCGGTTCTCCTTTTACTAGTAATGGACGTTGGAGAGCGATGGCGACATTGACAATATTTTGAAGGGAGCTTCCCGCTATGTAATCATAGGAACCACTATACTTTTCAAAACCCATAAAAAAATCATTGATTCTTGGATAAAATAGTTTATCCTTAATCTATCAAAAAATACAAAAAAAAGGAGAGATTCTGCTATTTACATAGCGGAACTTGGTTGGTCACCTATCATTCGGATGCTTTTTTCTGTGCGGAATAAGTTACCGAATTTCATAACCCAATACTCGAAACCATATTTGAAATTTATTTTAGACCATGCCCAAATAACAGTTAACCAGAATGCTAACGAGACGACCATAAAAATTACGATTTGCCACCATGTTACCATAAATGAGTCTACCATTCCCCAACCCACGGTCCCGGGTTCACTAAATAAATAATGAAATCCCGTTGCAATAGCTAAATTAATGGGCCCTTCTAGGAGATATAAAGTTAAAGTGACATTCCCCATTTTTCTGAAGAATTTGGTCTTTCTAAGAAAGTTTTCACGTTTTTCCTCGGATGCATATTCCACATACCTCACACATATTAAAAGAAGTAGTGACATAGCGAATAGCGAGAAATATAACCAAACACGAGGTAGAACTTCATAATCGAACAGTGCAGCTAAAATGTCGTCTGAATTTAGGAATAGTAATCCTGCGGTTATCAAAAATCCCCCTAAGAATACTAATATTATTGTTAGAAATATTTTCTTAAAGAATTTATAATCAACTTTCAATGCGAGTAAATAACCCGCTAAAGCACCGAAAAAAGCATAGGACCCCATGGGAAAGTACGATAATTGTCCACCAAAAAACCATTTTAGGATATAACCTAAAAAGTATTTCCAACCACCCTGTACATACAGTCGTTCAACAAGATTGAGCTCAATGATCACATAGTCCGAGATGGGATTTGCGATTCCTGCAAAAAGAAATCCCAAAACCAATAATACAATTACGTTCCGCTTAACCTTCTTATATCCCCCTTTGTAAAAGAGGAAAGCGAAAATGATAGCTATCACAAATCCACTTATTGCAATGGCGGGAAGGGATCCGATCGCATAGAGTTTTTCTGGATCAGCGAACGCTAGTCTTCCAGTTTCGATTAAATTCCCCCAAATAGAACGATTTACACCGCTTGGTTCCAACGGTATGTAAATGCTGCCGATGGGCGAGAATACATTATCTGTTGTGCGATATAAGATAACTGACCTGAGCGGATCAAATAATAATAATGCAATTCCACTTACAATTAATGGAATAGTAGTTTTTCGATATTTTATTCCCCGTTCTACTCGGCGTTTCATATTATATACGTTAACAATACCGGAAATATAACTAAATCCCCCTCCCCACGTTGCTAACATTACTAATGGAGATAAAGCTGCCACCACGGCTATGTGTACTACATCTAAGGCAAGACCCTCAGAGTACCAGACACCGTAAATTAAAGTATGTAATATTATTAGCAAAAAAATGCTTATTCCTCGGGCTAAATCTATGGAAATAATTCTCTTATAGGTATCCGGTTTTTCAGGACTTTCGGTTATTTTTTCATTCATTGTTGCCACTTCGATGAATTTTTAATTAAATTAGTAACTATATCTTCAACTGAGTTGTTTAATAAAGTTTCGTTGGCTATAAAAAGATGTCCCCATTTACTCTTGTATGATAGAAGAAAAACTGTTAAATCTAGCTATGAAATACTGGTTGCAAACTCCCGATATCAACTGTGCTCAAACTACAGCATGCAGCTTACTTGAACATCATGGGTATAAAGAAGAGAGTAAAGTATTGCACAAAGCCTATCGAGTCTATGGTGGTGGATTGAGTTACAAACTTGTATGTGGCACTATTACGGGAAATATAGGGGCACTAGGATTCATTTTTACAGAAAAAGGCCTAAGTAAAGAAAAAATAGAAGAAATTGTGAAAGAATTTTTGTTACAGATGGAAGAAAAATTTGGTAATTTGAACTGCGGGGCTTTAATGAAAGAATGGTACGAAAATGGTGATATAAATTTCGATCTACCCGGTAGACACGAAAAATGCACAGATTTGGTACATACATCATTAGAAATAACCAGTCACTTAATAAAGAAGTATATGAGGTAATTAGTCATGTATGAGGTTTCTTTGTTTGTATTTTCCCGAGATCTAAGAATTTATGATAACACAGCATTAGTTAATGCCCTAAACGAATCTAAAAAGGTTATTCCATGTTATTTTTTCAAAGATGAAGTTGAAGTATTACACAAATCTAATCCATTTTGGTCCTACTTCCTAATAGAATCGTTACAATCCCTCAATAAAACACTTATAAATCAAAAAGGGCGTTTATTCCTTTTCACTGGCAACATGATGAATCATCTCCTTACAATTAAAAAGTCTACATATTTTAACGCAATTTTTCTTAATCATGAATATTCACCGTATTGGAATTCAATAAAGCAGAATTTAGAATCCTTAAATGTACCTATTTATATTTCTGAAGATTATCTATTAAACAAGCCTGAGTCTGTGTTGACAACAGCTAATAATCCCTTTCAAGTGTTCACTCCTTTTTTCAATACTGCAAGAGTAAAACCAGTACGTATTCCCAGTCCAATTTATCATCAAAATTTTTTCACGGAACCCCTCCCAGAGGAATTGGATTTTTCACCGAGGAAGTGGGGAGATCTCGAACTGAAAAAACATGTCCATTTCCATGGAGGCAGAGAGAATGGACTCAAAATTTTAAAAAATTTAAAAAAGTTCAAGAACTATGCTGTTGAACGAGATATCCCCTCTATAAATGGAACAACCTCCTTATCTGCACATTTAAATCTAGGTACTTGTTCCATCCGTGAAACCTATCATGAAATGGTAAACCAGTTGGGAATTGATCATCCCCTAGTTCGACAGTTATATTGGCGTGAATTTTATGTATACGTTGCAAATCACTATCCACACGTGTTTTCAAGTAATTTCCGGGAAAAATATGATCACTTAGAATGGATAAATGATGAAGAATTAATGCAAAAGTGGAAGGACGGAATGACCGGATTTCCCATTATAGATGCTGGAATAAGGCAATTGAACCAAACGGGATTCATGCATAATCGAGTTCGTATGATTGTTGGATCATTTTTAACTAAAGATCTTCACATTGATTGGAAGTTGGGAGAAAAATATTTTGCAGAAAAGCTAACGGATTTCGATCCCATGCTAAATAATGGAAACTGGCAATGGATTGCTGGTACTGGTTGTGATGCTGCTCCATACTTTCGGGTGTTTAATCCGTGGACACAGCAAAAGAAGCATGATCCTGAATGTATCTATATTAAACGATGGATTCCTGAATTGCAGGATGTTGAAAGTCAAAAGATCCATAATATATATAAAAAACCTCTCAGTGATTCAGTGAACTACCCAAAACCAATTCTGGACCATTCTAAAGAGAGAATAAACGCTTTGGCAATGTATAAATCCGTAAAATGACCGTATCATTCTTTAAGGTGTTGGGAGGGTAATTTAACCTTAGCTCGCTTGGAAAAGGTTTCCACTTTACGTTTCGCCCTATGTAGGGGGGATAGAGTTCCGGGACCTCCAATGCATCCATAAGGGCACGCCATACCCTCAACTAGAAGGGGTCTGGGAGAAATTTTACTATTTTGTATATTTTTTAACATCATCATGCAATCTGCTAAGGTGTCTGCGGAAGTAAAAGGAATATCAATTTCTTTTCCTAAGATCTCTTTGGTTTGTGCAAGAATAGCATCGGCTACTCCTCCCGCAACAGCATAAGCCCTCCCTACTTCTGAAGCATCGCTAATTTCTTCTTCTACGTTCATTTCAGAGGGATCAATACTAAAAGCTTGGAATAATGCACCTAATTCTTCAAAAGTCATTACAAAATCTACTAATTCAGCAACTTCTGGTGTAAAACACTCATTCTTTTTTGCAATGCACGGACCAAGAAATACAACTCTGGCTTCAGGGTCCATTTTTTTTATTTTGCGCGCAGCTTCCACCATTGGAGTAAAGGACTCGGATATGTTTATCGCTTGTTTAGGAAAATTCGTAATTGCTGCCAGTACCCATGCAGGACAACAGCTTGTACCTATATACCTACGCTTATCTTTAGTCTTCTTAGATACTAAATCTGCTAATTCCCTCGATAAGATAAGAGTATCAACATCTGCTCCATATGCAACCTCCACGACACCCGCAAATCCAATTTGCTTTAAGGCTGCAATAATCATAGATGGTTTTACCAACGGCCCAAACTGGCCAACAAAACTTGGAGCGATCTCCACGTACACGGGTTTCTCTCCTCTAAGAGTATAGATGATCTGAACAATCTCAGATTTCTCCCCAATTGCCCCGAACGGGCAACTAACTATGCATAATCCGCAGCTCACGCATTTTTCATAATCGATCTCGGCAAAACCATTTTCATCAGAACTTATCGCATTTACTCCGCATGCTTGAGCACAAGGTCGTTCACGATGGACAATTGCATTATACGGGCAAGCTTGTGCACATCGACCGCACCTTATACATTTCTCCTGATCGATAATCGCAGCCTTCTCTCCGATTGTAACTGCTTCGACGGGGCAAACAATACTACAGGGGTGTGCCATACATTTTCTGCAGTTATTTGTAACCCAGAAACTGTCCGTTTCGCATCGTTCGCATCCCGCTTTAATAACATTGACGATTGGACGAGATAAGAATTTTTTATCCGTCATAGCTGGAGTTACATCATCAATAATGGGACCATGTGCCCCAAATTCTTTCAAATCTAGACCAAAAGCTAATCTTGCTCTCTCTCGAACGATTGCTCGTTCTCTAAACACCGATTCACGATAGGTTGGGGTGTCTTTAGATATGATATTATAAGGGATTGTTTCTATATATGACGGAGGGTGACCCTCCACGATCATTCTTGCAACCTCTGTGAGAACTTGGCGACGTACATTCTTCACCGGAGTAAAAATTCCACGCATTTTTTCAAAAATAGAGAGCTTGGGTAAATCTGGCATTGTAGTTAACAATAGAAACTATAGCTTAGTTTATAAAAGTACGCAATGTGGAAACTAGACGTTCTGGGGTTATTTTCATATAGTTTTCTCCATTAATAGAAACTACAGGGGATAGCGCACCATCATCACAACACTGTAAACAATTAACGGGAATAAAATCGAATTGATCTCCTTGAAATAATGGATTAGATTCAATGAGATCCAGTAATTCTTGACCTCCCTTTAAACTACAATGTAATCCACAGCATACTTCCACAGATACTTTTCGCATACCATTTAATGCACATGAAGATATTTTAAATCAATCTGATATTCTTTAGTGAAAATTCATAAGAACATCGACTGCATAAGAACCTAAAAACGTAATATAATCGAACGAAGATAGTAATATACGGAATTTTGGATACTCCCAACCCACTTTGGATGCATTCATTACAGATTGAAGCCCTTGTATTCCAAAATGGGTAAAAAATCCTTGGAATTCGAAAAGTTCGATTGTGTCAATACCAGTATATTTAACTAGCGCTAAATCATGCAAAATTTTGTCCGTTGTATCGTAAGTAGGGAATGATCCAGTACATCCAATCGCCACTGCCCCATTTTCTGGATAATATTTGTTTACTATTCTAGATTGCATAAACACATATCCTTGCGTATTTGGATTCACATGATACTCGCAATGTCTATAGAGCATGTAACTGGCTCGATCCCAGTAATCCGTTTCCGGCGGGTAATTTATTATACCAAACATCTGTTGTATATCAGGATCTCCGTCCATATCTCGTAAAGTCATGTCCATGCCAACCAGTCCTATCTCATATCCAAACGTGGATCGCCAATCATTCATAATTGATACATATGCATCCACGGTTTCTGTCCAATTTTTCTCCGTTTCCAGTTTATGACCTAGTAAATTATACATAGATGAGAAAGGGGATCTTGGGGTCTCTTCACTTACTGTTTGATCAAATTCAAAATCCATAATTATACCTGTTATATTAAGTGCAAAATTTGCTACCCATGAATCGAATATGCTTTTAAAAACCGGTAAATAACTAATGTCTTCCCATGAGGGATACATTCCATTTTCCTCATAGTAAAACCAGATATAGACATCTATTCCACTACTTGTGCAATTTTGTATTATTTTAGCAGTTCTGAAAGACTTATTAGAATCCATTAGAGTATTTTCGGATACATGCATGATAATTTGAGCAGGTATAACACCAAGATTTGAAGATCCGTTAAGCACACCTAAAATCGAATTATTTGTGAGATAATCGTAACTCACTTCGGAAGCATAAAATGAGAGTTTTAACGTTTCATTCATGTAGGGATCGGAATTAATATCAATAGTTTTATAATATATGCCCAATCCGTTTGTTGGTAAGATAATTACCGATTGGAGAATCACGAAAGTAATGATTAAGGCATAAAAATAATTTTGTTTCCCCCGAATCTGGAGTCTGGTTTGAATTCCTTTTCGTTTACACTGCAAAATTTCGACTATGACACAACCAAACCGTGCAACATTTGATAATAATAAGAATAAATAAAGAAAGAACCCCAAAGATAATTTCACGCTCAAAAATAGACTGAATATACTCAAAATACAGGCATTTACCAGAATTGTGATAATGGAATACATTAATTGGATTGTAAATGCTTTTTTTTGTATGAACCATATTCTAGTGAATATTATTAATATAAAATTCATAGAAAATACGAAAAGAAACGAAATATAATACAAAAAAATCCCAAAATTCATCAAATTCAAGAACAATACTGAAAAGAAATATGCATAGAAACCAAAATTCAAAACTGTATCTATTTCCACAAAGATTTTAGTGTATTTAGAAATCTTCACAATTTATCCAACTTTCTATTCTTTTAATATTATTAGGATAGTACGGATAAATATAAGACTGGTTGCAACACGTTTTATTGATAAATATGGAGGAAAAACAAGACCACATCGAAGTGGGAGCATTTTTTGATGCTCTCGAGAAAGAGTTAGAAATTGACGACCAATCGTCTAAGCATTCCCTAGTCGAACGAAAACCTCTAATACCCAAAAAACAGATGCAGCATCACCCATCCTTTCCCTATCAAGAAACGAATTCCATAAAAATCCAGCGAAAAACTCCTCTAGACTATATGATCCGCAAAAATCAAGAAGTAAAATCATCCCAAACACATAAACTTCCCACCTATAATGATTATCAGAACCAAATTTCTAATAGAAATCGTTTGGATCCTATATCTAAAACGACAGCTTATCCGAATTATTCAGAAAACTCCGGAGTTCCACAATTAAATGAACCCCCAAATTCCATTCCTCCGAGAAATTTTCAGCAGGAGTCTACACTTTCATCCAATTCTTCCCTCTATAATAGATATTACGTTACAGATAGACCCAAAATTTCTCATCCTCCTGAGCAAACTCCTGATAACTCGTATTTACGAACTCAAATGCTAAAAGAATTGCGAACTCAACAAAATAGACAACCCATCGAGATTTCACGCAGTAGACTGCAACCCCCCACTGTCCCTCTATCCCCCCACTCCACAAGCAGTTCAGTCTGTTCTCCGCAAAAATCTCCACCTATGATCGATATGGATTCATACTACATTGAAGAAGAATCCAACATAAAACAACAATACATCAATGAAGTCGATTTAATTCGCTGTTTACGAGAAATTCGGGACAAAGCAAAAATCGATGTGATATTGGAATTATTAGATGGTCAATGGCATGATGAAAATGAATTACTACGAGTCGCCAAAAAAACGCGTGACTTTATTGGTGTAGTTGGGTTTGGAATGTTAATGTATTCATTTGAAGACAGTGTATCAAAATCATTTTTAATTAAGAAAGTCAATCCCGGCAATTCCTCTTGGTTTAAAATAAACGATAATTATATACAACTGGCTCGTTCTGCTTATTCACAATACAAGAAAACCGAAAATTAATTTTATTTATTCATTCATTTTTATAATCGGTAATTAACATGGCAGATAAAAAATAGATTGCTATAATTAAGAATATTCCATAGTAACCAAAACCTAATATAAACAAACCAAAATTTAGGAAAAAAATTATAGAGAAGTAAACAAAAATACTGATTGCAGAAAAACCTCCAATGAGTAGAATTTTTTTGATGGTTGCGGGGTTTGAGTTATAGGAAGTTCCAAATATACCACAAATACTGATAAATAAAAACAATACCCATAGAATGAATGGAACTATATTATCAAGACAGATCTGGTCAAATCCGTGCCAAATTCCATTAGTATCAACAATACCCCATACATAGAAAAGCGTACCTTCTGATTCCATAACAAAAAGTGGTAAAGAATAAGAGCTACTCAAAGGAATACTTGCCATGAAAGTAAACAATAAACCTAGTAATCCTCCGATTAATGGTAAAATTCGGAAATATCTTCTTTTTTCCGTCATATATTATCTCACCTATTATGTTACCATATTATGGATTCTCACTGCAATTACTTGAAGAAGAATAATGATGACTAGTAGATATATGCCAATTCCGATTCCAATAAATATTTGCGAGAAAGAAATAGTGATCCCCAGAGTCCCAATAGCTAAAATGTCTACCGTAATAAATAAAAAACAGACTATTTCCATAATCAAGGAGATGCCGAGTAATTTCCTTCCCCCAACTCCTTGAATCCAACTTCCAATAAAAGTTAAAATGCATCCAACTATCAACAACAGTTCTAATATGAATCCAGAAATTCCCGCAACTCCCAATGTTAACCACCAATTACCGCTTGATAATGCAATATCAACCACTCCCCATGCATATACGGCGATCGATCCGTTGTGAGCAAAAGCCAAGGGAATTCCTGTAAAACTAGTAATTCCCACTGCAAAATAAATGCCAACTGGTATTACAGCAAAAAAATTCAATATAATTAGTAATATACCGTTTAAAATCCCGATTTTATTTGCCATAACTTTTCTCCAATAGGTTATGAAAACAGACAAATAAAAGAAAACCAAATAGTCCCTATTAAGATTACGTTGTTCTTCTTAATCTAAGTAGATAATATTAAAAAATAATTACTTGATTAGTTCTTGAGATAAATGAAAAGAAATAACAATGATAATAAAACTGAAAAAGATGAAAATGATGAATTGATGTTCAAAACCGCGAAAAAGAATGAGGAATCTCGTAAATGCGGGGTCTATCGACAAAAGAAAGCATTTTCAGATGAATGAATCTAATTTTTTACTTCTCAAATTTTGGTACAGAATAATGCTGCTCGCTTGTTATTCCTTTTAAGAAAGAAATGTTACCAAAATCAATCAGTTGTCCAATTAATTTCCCATTTTCGATTATTATCTTCACAGTTGCTATACCACAATTATACCACCGGTTCTTATAAAAAAAACTTCTATCTACGTTTGTTAGTATTTCTGCTAAACCCGTGATGAATATTCCTCCGTGTCCTAATAATACTGCGGGCTCATCTGAACTTTCTTTGACCACTTGTTTAACCGCTGTATTAAAACGATCAACTAATTCATACATATTTTCTCCCCCAGGATATCTTCGTTCAGGAGTTCCTGAGTACCAAGAATGTGCAATGTCGAAATATAACTTCCATGCGTCATCTAGTTTTGAAGGAGGTGTTTTTTCAAGATCTCCGACATTTACCTCTCGAATTTCTTCAACAATCCGCACGGGAATTTTTCTTTTTTTCGAAATAAATTCTGAAGTCTCTAATGCCCTTTTCATCGGAGATGAAAAAAGAAAGCTAAAATCCACTTTATCTAAGTAATCTGCAAGTTGTGAAGCTTGTTTTATACCCTTCTCAGTCAAACTTTTATCCACTAATTTGTAAGAAAACTCTCGGGATACATTAACTATGCTTTCAGCATGACGAATAAAATATACAATTCCCATGATTCAATGAGGATTGAATGACAAATAAGGTTATATAATACCACCACAAAGAGAGAATATCATGACTGAACAAAACCATCAAAATCGTATAGAACCATACCATAAATATTCATACCCTGAATATTTAAAGATCTTAATAGTGCTCGCTTTTTTGACGACAGCCGGCATATTTTTATTGATGTTTGGGTTAAATGAGGCATTCTTCATTCCCGAACCGGTTGCTGTATTCAAGATATTCAAAATTATCACATTCTTGGGTGATGAACTTTTTTTCATCATTGCTTTTAGCTTTATTTATTTTGCTTTTGACAAGCGGTACTCACGAAGGTTAATAATACCATTTTTACTCAGTACTCATCTCAATACCGTACTAAAAGTATTTTTTAAGGATCCTCGTCCTCCCGCAAATGAATATTTTGGTGAACCAATTGGTACAGGATACGGACTTCCCAGCGGTCACACCCAGAGTTCTGTGGGCTTCTATGGCTTCACATTTCATCAGTTTAAAGGACACGAGAAAAAGAGTGGGATAGTTGTCCGGATTATCAGTTTTCTTTTATTAATCTTGGTTCCCGTTTCTAGACTTATTATAGGTGCTCATGATGTCCAAGATGTTCTTTTCGGTTATTTGTTCGGGTATGCGGTGTTATTGATTTATTTCATGCTGGAACCTTGGTTATTATCCTTAAAACCGAAATTGCCTATGATTGTAAAAATACTGATTGGAGTTGTTGCAAGCTTAGGTTTATGGATTGGAAGTATTTTGCTTTTTCCCGAAGATGCATATGAATTCGGTTTGACTTGTGGAGCGTTATTGGCGTTTTCCATATGTTTTCCATTGGAGGAAAAATATGTGCGATATGATCCTAGAAAAATGGCGACTTGGCAAAGAATAGTCTATGGGATAGTAGGATCGATAATAACGGTTGGATTATATTTTGGGTTAAGTTTGCTTTTCGATATGATCCCGTTTGCAGAATGGGACTATATTTTCAGATTGATTAAATATCTTCTACTCGGTGCAATTGTGGCAGTACTAGTTCCATATATTTTTACTTTGATTACCAAACAAAAAGAGTAATTATTTTTCTTTCATTTTTTTTTGGAATCTTTTATTTGCCTGATCCATAATCCTTTCAAATTCAAGATAGGTTTCCAGTAAATTTTTACCAGCTTCAGTCAGGATGGTTTTTCCACCTCCTCCTTTCCCACCCGCAGAAGCTTCCACAGGGCTTAATCCTCCAATATTTTGTTTAATCTTTTGAAGCATCCCCCACGCTTTCCGATAGGATATCTTTTTTGGAAGCAATTCGGTAGCTTTCACCAAACTATGAGTTTCATCAATTGCTTTTAATAAATTTGCTCCCCCTTTCCCAATAACGTAATCCCCTTTTGAGTTAGATAACCATAACTTAAAACTAGGTTGGAGTGTGAGTTCGAACATAATCCTACCTTTTCATCTAAATGGGATTATATAAACTTTAAATAAGTATAAGGAAATTTTTATACAACGTTATGCATTTCAATACATATCGATAAACAAAAGGTGTTATTTATATGGCTAAATCAAAAAGTGGAATCATGATTGCCGTAGTTGTAGGCATTTTAGTAGTTGCTGCGGGTGTATTGGTTCCTTTATACTACTTTGTTTGGAGACCGCAGAGTCCCAATTATCCCACATGGGATTTGAAATTTTATGGAGATTCCGTTGATCAGAGTAAAAATATTACCTACCAAGAAATTCAAGAGGAATTCAGCGCAACAGAATATTCATTTAATCATACCAGATGGTGGGATCCTGACGGTTATTTGTCCGAAATTAGGAATTATACGGGAATTCCCCTATGGGACATTATTGAATATTCTGAAGTGGATTATGGTCATGCTAATGCATTACGTTTTGTAGCACTTGATGGGTTTAAGAGCCCTGCATTATCATTAGATGTAGTAGAAAATGACAAATCTCTTATTATAGTTTGTATAGCGGAAGAGGGTGTAATTTTGACGGGTCCTGAAGAAGATGGTGAAGGTTATTTAATGAGTGCAGTAAACTACTCGATTGATGAAACCAAAAAGAGTTCTCATTTTAATATGAAGAATTTGATTGGAGTAGAATTTTTGGTGGATTGGGATCTGACTCTTTTCGGAGAAACTTATGTCGAAACAAATATAACAATCTCATACAATGATTTCGTGAATTCAGCCGAATTGGATAGACACAACGTTTTATTAAATTATACTAAACTGTGGGACAATGGGACTATTCGATCAAGTGAGTTAGTTAATGTGACCGGAGTTACGCTTTGGAGTATAATTCAGTATACGGAAGTAAATTACACAACTGCCTCAGGGGTTAAATTCATTGCGAATGATGAATGGTCTACTTGGACTGTCTCCTTAGATTGGGTTGAAGAAAATGCATCTAAAGTGTTGATTGTTTATGAAGAAAATGGGCAACTTTTAGACCACGAATCAGATGGATACCTGTACTCCATGGTAGATTATAGTTTAACAGAAGGAACATCAAGCAGCCAATTCAAAGCAAAATTTTTAATGGGAATAGAATTTACATTATTTTTGTGATTCATTATTAGAAAAAACTACTGGAGAATATGAATGGAAAGACATAGAACAAGAAGAATCGCATTTATTACCCTTTTTTTTCTTTTAATTATGGCTTTTCCCATACCTCTAATTGTTTTTAACCTAAGAAACCGGAATCCGGAATTATATTCGATACGGATTGAGGGAAATGTATCTGAAGTCTTAACTTACACTTATGAGGATATTGTTGATGGATTATTTGGAGTGGTTGAAAAACAAGAATTTGTGTATTTAAATCAACCCCCGTACAATACGAGATATAACGTCATCTATACTGGTGTCAGTGTATGGTCTTTATTAACTCATAAATCGGTAATTAACTCCAATGCTACTGAAATCTTTTTTCGTTCTTATGATGCGTATTACACTGACACATTACTTCTCGAAAAAGTTGAAAATAATCCCACTCTCGTGATAATAGCCTTTAAGAAAGACAATAAACCTTTAAAATATAATAGTGATGATGGTGGACCCCTGCGTGCAATCGTGAACTTAAGTGTAACAGAACCGGATTATTGCAGTAAATATTGGGCTAAATATGTAAATACCATCGTTGTAGTTTGATAATTCAACTGATTGATTACTATGACAAGAAGAAGCCAAGATGAATTAGTAGATGAGGGAATTACAGTTCCTGAGGGTTATATGGATACTCGAGAATATATCAAGAAAAATACGATATTGGGATTATTAACAGTTCGAGATCTGCTATATGCATCTGTTTTGGGCATTATGGGTGGTTTTATTTCATCATTGGTGCCTTTCAGTTTAATCATCAAAGCAATATATCCATTTTGGGGGGGTTCTCAACTAATGTCTGGCCATCATATGATATGGATGAGTATCGCATATGGAACTACCAAGAAGAAATCGAGTTTACTTATCACTGCTTTATTAAAAGGAGTTATTGAATTCCTTTTAGGCGATCGTTTGGGAGCTTTCATCATACTCATGAATATTTTTGAAGGGTTGTCTCTTATGGTGGGTTTTATCATTATTGAGCAATTAGGTGAGTATAAAACCAACTTTGGCTGGTCTATTGCGGGAGGAATAGGGAATGTTACGCAAGCACCGATTTTCTGGTGGATTGCTGGTCGCTTTGGTATCTTACATTGGTCGTTAGCTGCTATTGCTTTTACTTTTGCTTTTTTGTCAGGATGTTTTATTACGGGTTTCCTAGGACGTCAAATCACAATTTCGATTAAGCGATCAATGGGAGAGATACCATGACGAGTATTGTGGAGTTCATTGAATTTTCCTTTCGATATCCTCATACAGAGCAAGATATTATACAAAACGCTTCTTTCAAAATTGAAAAGGGAACTTTAACTCTATTATATGGACTATCGGGTTCGGGAAAAAGTACTCTTTGTTACGCAATGACCGGGCTTATCCCATGGTCGGTTCGGGGATTTATTAAAGGCGATGTAAAAATTCTTGGTAAAAATACCAAAGAAACAAAACCCAACCAATTTGCTGGGGATATCGGATATTTAATGCAGAATCCTGATAGCCAATTTGCCACCTTAAATGTGCGTGATGAACTAATTTTTGCTGCAGAGAACATTCAAATTGATAAATTAGAAATCGAAAAGAGATTTCAAAGAATTGTCGAATTACTTGATTTACGTACATATTTGGACCGTAATGTCACACAATTAAGTAGTGGGGAAAAACAACGAGTAGTTTTAGGCTCTATTCTTATGATGGAACCTGCTCTTCTTATATTAGATGAACCCCTTTCCTTTTTAGACTATCCTAATCGTTTAAAATTATTGGGATTTTTACGAAAAGTACTTTCAAAATATAGTGATCTCTCTGTCATAATTGCGGAACATCGGATTAATGATATTATCCCATTAGCTACCAATTTTTTAGAAATTAAAGATGGTTTGATCACACCTGTTCCTTTTCCAGAAGTAAAATCTCAAAAATTTATTCCTAATTCATCCATAGCATTTTCCTATAAAGATTTAATTCATCATTATGGATTTCAAGAAGACAGCTCGGATTATCCCGAGCAACAAATACCTGATATTAGTTTCAAGCAAGTGTCCTTTAATTATACACAATATTATGGGAAATTTACTCAAAATAGCGTCACTATTTTACATAAGATTTCATTTAAAGCCTTTCCTGGAGAAATTATAGCCATAATTGGTCCAAACGGAATCGGAAAAACTACTTTATTATATCTGATTGCGGGTATTTTACAAACCTCCGATGGGGAAATATTTTTCAAAGGGCAAGATATTGCCAAATTACATTATGGTAAATATTCTAGAAATATCGGACTAATTTTTCAAAATCCCGAGTCCCAACTCTTAAAGAATACCATAAAAAAGGAGATTGAATTTGGTCCAAAAAACTTCGGAATTAGGATTGAAGAAGATCAAATTCAACGATATTTAGAGTTTATTTTTTCCACATCACAAGCTAATTTTAAAGCTCTATTTGAACTCCATCCCTTTAATTTATCCTGGGGTGAAAAACGCCGTTTAAATCTTGCATCTTTATTTGCATACTCTCCCTCAATTTATCTATTTGATGAACCCTATACTGGCCAAGACTATATTGTGAGAACCAAATTACTCAAAATCATTAAATCTATCTCTGAAAACTCAGGTTTAACTATAATTTCGAGCCATGATGAGGAAATCTTGCAATCGTGTAGTAGAGTTTTCTTATTAGATGAATCGGGTTTCACAAATTTTAAGAAAAATCAAAAGCTTGGAAGTGAGCAACCATAAAGAATCGTAAGGAACAGCAAATTGTAGATTATGTATTTAATTTTAAACCGGGAACATCATTGTTTCATAAACTTCATCCTGTTCCCAAAATAGTTTTTATCGTGCTATTGACCTATATTGTACTTGTTCAAACGAGTTTATTGGTATTAGCAGGATTGATGATCTTCGTTTTTGGTCTTTCTCTTAGTGTTGGAATCACCATACCAGCGTTGTTCTCCCGCTTGAAATGGATTTTAATGATCATAATTTTTACTGTAGTGATCAATATTTTCTTTAATGCGATAGAAGGAGAACCAGAAATTCTATTTTATTTAATCCCCAGAGAACCTATCGAAGATTCGTTATTGCCAATTCGCCGTTTAGCCGTATACTACGCATTTCGTATTGCATTCTGGATTTTAATACTTAGTAATTGTGGATTGATTTTTTTACATACTACATCTCCTAAAGATGTGGTGTATGGATTACGTTGCTTGGGTGCACCATATAAGTTCGCCTATGCGCTTATGATTGGAATGCGTTATATTCCTCTTATTCAAGATAGTACTACGTCTGTGGTGATAGCACAAAAAGCACGTGGATTAGAAGGAAGCAATGCTAGAGGACTTAAACGAGTATGGGAATTGGTCCGAGATCGGTTGACAACTTCCCTCATCCTAATATTTAAACAAATAAAAATCACTGCAAAATCGCTTGAACTTAGAGGTTTTGGTAAATATAGGGGACGTACCGATTTGTATAAAATTCCTTGGCAATTTAGAGATTTTTTATTTTTATCAATATTTCTTGCATTTATACTATTTGCTTCATTATATCGTTTCAGTGTATTGTGGTTTATACCCCCCCTTCCTTCGATTTACTCGATGTTCTGGGTATGATGCAAAAATCCGAAATCTTTATCATGCACCGTTTTCAGTAATTATATACCGCATTAAGTAATTTGCGGTTCAGGCATTTCGGTTCAGACATAACTCATTAGATGACTAGTTTGAAGCGGGAATGTACTGCACATATGAGAAGATTATAAATGGCACGAATGCATTCACGTAAGAAAGGAAAGAGTGGATCGACGCGCCCTAGTAGAACCATAAAACCAGAATGGTTGGAGTACACGGGGGAACAAGTAGAAGAACTCGTTATACAACTTGCAAAAAAGGGAGAAACAGCAAGTTCAATTGGTTTGGTTCTAAGGGATAGCTATGGAATTCCACTGGTAAAAGCGGTCACAGGAAAAAAAATCCACCAGATTTTAACCGAAAATAAAATCATTACCCCTTTACCCGAAGATCTCACAGCATTAATTAAACGGGCGTTAAAAGTCCGTAAGCATTTAGAAGAAAACAAAAAGGATTTAGAAAGTACAAAAGGATTACATCGAGTAGAAGCTAAAATATACCGATTAATTAAATATTATAAAAAGCGGGGTATCTTAGAAAAAGACTTCAGATATCGACCCGATAAGGTGGCAATATTAATTCGTTAGAGGAGATAATAAAATGAGTACAAAATCAAAATCAAAAAAAGGTCGAACCCGAAGGAAAGTAGTAGATCCATGGAAGCTAAAAAATTGGTATGAAGTGTATGCTCCCAAAAGTTTCAAGAGTGCCTTTTTGGGACAAATACCCTCTGGTGACGAAACAAATCTCATCGGAAGAACCATAGAAGTTTTATTATATGACATCACTCGTAATTTCAAACATACTCACATCAAATTGAAATTCCGAATTGCAGAAGTTATGGGAAATCGCTGTGAGACCATCTTCATAGGGCACGAACTAACCCGAGATTTCGTGCGTGCACTAATTCATAGAGGGTCCACTCGAATTGATGGCATTTTTAACTATCGCACGGCTGATGGATTTGTTTACAGGGTAAGTGCTTTCGTTGTTACCAGGAGAAGAGCAAAAGGTAGCCAGATATACACCATGCGGAATATTATTCATAAAGTATTGGATGAATTCGCGAAAAGTTCCAAACATGGTAAATTTATTCGAGGTATCGTTTACGGTCAGTATGCTGAGAATTTATCTAATATCGCTAGAACTATTTATCCGCTTCGTGAATGCCAAATTCGGAAGACAAAACTGGTATCCTATCCTGAAGGCGCTGTAGATGAGGATTACGATGAAGAAGCCGAGGTATTTGAGGAAAGAACTGTGGAATTGAAACCACATGGCAAGCAGATTAAGAAGAAATTGAAAAAGAAAGAACAAGAGTTCGAAAAAACAGAAGAAACCGATGAAACGGAAGAAACTGAAGAAGCTCTTAGGCTTGAAGATACCGAAGAAGTGGCTGAAGCTCAAGATCTTTTTGAAGATAAAGAAAAACCTGATAATAAACCTGATAAAAAATAATATTATAATCTTCATTTATCGAACCTAATCGTATTTTTTTTTCATTTTTTTTCATCAGATAGATGTAAGAAAAGGTAACTATACTGTATGCGGTGCGTTTAGTCAGCATTTTTGATGATGGCATACAAAAATCGTATTTTGGATGGATTCTTGGCGATAAGGGAGAAGACCGCACAGTACTAAGGAGAAAAAGGATAAATTTTACCGATTAGCATCGATAAAAAAAGATTTTCTCTTCTTTTTATTAGTTTATGACATTTCTATACATGAATTGGAATCAATTTTTAAAATAGTATCAAGTTTTAGACTGAAAACTTCATATGTACTGATATCGGTGCCTTCTAAATGTTTACCGAACATTTTGCGGAATTCGTTTCCAATTTCCCTCGCTATATTCCGTAATGTATCTACACAATCCTGACCATCGAACATCATAATAACATTGATTGAGTTACTGATCTCGTCTTTTTCTCCATAATCAATGATAAAATGATGATCCTCGGTAGAGATCTGTTGCAATTTTCCCAAATTCAACTCTCGGATTATGTTTTGGAAAGCACTCAAAAAACCCTGAAATAATTCTTCGTGACGTGGTTCGATATAAACAGCCTTGCCCTTATACTGAAATAATCCTATTCCGGATTTATGGTCTTGGATTAAGATAAGATCAATCATTCTATTTTTGCTCTGCTATTGATTTTAATTATAGAGGATTCTGAACGGTTATTTGGAATAAAAGATATTGCTGAGATAGCTTACATCTCCTTATACTTGAATTTTTCATTTACGCATTTGTATTTTACATAATAAATGGTGTCATTTGGAACATCTCTATCGACAATTGTACCAGGTCCTATACTGGAATTGGTTCCGATCTTTTTTCCAACCATGATCATGGAATTAATACCAAGTTGCACATTATCTCCAATAACAGCTCCAAGCTTTTTCAAACCGGAATTAACGGACATACCTTTGATATCCATATTTATATCTTTTTTGTCCAACCGCACATTACTTATGATCGTACCAGCTCCAAAATTCACATTCTCACCAATAATGGAATCTCCAAGATATGAAAGATGAGATATATGTGTTCTAGAAAAAACAACTGAATTTTTTACTTCACAAGAATTACCGATTCGAACATTGTTTCCTAGTGAGGTATAGGGTCGAATATAGGAATTTGGTCCAATTGTACAATTCTCTCCAATATAGACGGGACCTTCAATATATGTACCCGATTTAATTATTGTATTTGCACCGATTATAGTTTTTCCATGAATTGTCACTCCCTCTTCGATGACACCATGGTTTTCATTTTCAACTTTATCTAAAAAATATTGGTTGGCTTCTAAAATATCCCAAGGTCTTCCTATATCGTTCCAATATTCATCAGAGACATTTAATGCGCGCATTTTATTTCCTTCCCTCAAGAATAACTCAATTGCATCTGTTAATTCATACTCATTTCGAGAAGATTTTGGGGTTTTTTCGATAGATGTAAAAATGGAGGGGGAAAATAGGTATACGCCAGCATTTATCAAATTCCCAAACGAATCATTTAATGGCTTTTCTATGATTTTTTTCACATATCCCTTCGCATCAACTGTAACGACTCCATACTTTGTTGGGTTTTCTACGTTTTTGCATGCAATAATATTTTTCTCTGTTTGCGATTGAGATAGGATCTTTTGGTATATCCTAGAATCCATAAGTAGATCTCCATAAATCAATAAGAAGGGTTCGTTTGAGATGAAGTTTTCAGCTAATTGGGTTGCATTCGCAGTACCTAAGTACTTTTTTTGTTCAATATAATTAATATTCACGCCAAAAAGTGTTCCATCCTTGAAAAAATTAGTAATTTGCTCCTTTTTATATCCAACAATCAGCAAAATGTCAGATATTCCGATATTTTTTAGAGATTCAATTGTATATTGTAAAATTGGTTTACCTGCAACAGGAATTAGGTGCTTTGGTCGAGTTACAGTGATTGGTTCAAGTCGTTTACCAGTGCCTGCAGCAAGGATTACAGCTTTTATATCTGTCATGAATCATCTTTCTCAAATCTATAAGATTGGAGTTCGGGTACGTATGTGTGATACACCTTTAATTCCTTTCTATTCTCACAGAACTTTCACATGGAGGAAATGTAAATCAATTTAGGTTTACTTTATCCTTAATACTATAAGGACGCTATTGAAGTGTGAAAACGCTAAAAAGAAAATGATGAGTTATGGCAGAAGAAGAAAAAGAAATTAAAATGAAGATCTGTCTTCTAGGAGATGGAGGAGTGGGTAAAACATCCCTAGTGTATCGTTTCATTCAGAATAGATTCTCGACGGATTTCAAATCTACTTTAGGGGTGAATTTGCTAAAACATGAAGTTGCAATAGACCACATTAGAGTGACTGTACAAATCTGGGACCTTGGAGGACAAGATAAATATGAGGGATTACGTAAATTATATTTAGATGGATCTCAAGGAGCTTTGTTAGTTTTCGATAAAACAAATAAAAAATCTTATGAAAATCTGGAAAAATGGGTAAGATCCTTTAGAGATTTACGAGGAGGTAAACCCATGCTTCTTATTGGAAACAAATTGGATCTAAAAGAATTTATTGTAATTGATGATGAGACTGCAGAATCTTATTCAAAATCCCATGATTTAGATTACATATCCACCAGTGCAAAAACAGGAGAAAAGGTGGAGACTGCTTTCACATCTCTGATAAAAAAAATAATAGAAAATAATCCTCCTTAAACTTCTGGGGTCTTTATGTGGGTTTTCTATCAAATACAATCTCAGCATTATGTATAATCTCTCGAGATCGCATCGGATCCTTCCAATTGATTTTTTCTCCTGAAGTTCCTCGTCGAAAGATCTCAAATAACCAATCGAAACTTAAAGTGAAATTTACCAATCCCCAATGATTGATAAAAATTATCCAGAAAATTAAAACCGCAAATGCAGTCAGAAATGCATTGCCTATTTCTAACCAACCACTATTAGTAATATAATCTACGCCACCCCCCCAATCAGCAGAAATCTTTGTTAATAGCCATCGTGGGAAAAAATCGAATGATTGTAGTGTAAATATAGTTAGAGATAAAATTCCAGCTTTTCGAATGGTTTTAGTATAATTTGTAAGATGTTTTGCCTTTTTCGAAAAATCGAATATCCATAAGAATACGGTCAGCACCCATACTTGAATGCCTGTTCCTAAAATTAAAAACCATCGATTGGGAATAATGCTTATGCCTACGACGAAATTTTCTAGCAACCCACCAAGCAATACGCCGAAAACTATGAAGAATCCCCCTAAAACAAATCCCGTCATAACTGCACGTTTTTTTGTAATATTTCGGTCGGTGAGCGCAATTCCAATACCACTCCCAAGAAAAGATGATGCTAAATAGGGAAAAAGAGGTTGTTGTTCTCCTATTAATAATGCTAGAGATAACCATCTTAGACGATCTGCAAAATTGTTTACGGTTTGATATTGGATTTGTTTAATGCTAGTCCAACCAAATTTTTGTAATACAGTTTGAGTCAAATACGGTGTTAGGGTAAAAATTAAAATCGTAAGAACCCCAAACACAATAATTGGAATCCATGGTTTGTTGCGTATCTTACCAAGAATCAAAATATAATGTATAATTGATGAGATAAAGATCCCTATTGCAATTGTTTCTACTGCATCGGACCATTGGAGAAAGGATAGATTCCAAATCCCTGGCCCCGTCACTCCTTGAAATACATTATACAATCCGCCATAAGGATTCCAAAATACTTGAATAAATATTCCATGGAAGAAAAGTACGGTCGACCATAAAAGTCGTCGTAATAATAAAATATGGGGGGATTTTCCATTTTCTACTGCTTTTTGGAAACCATAGGCATTGCCTGCGCCTGAAATGATGAGAAAGAACCCTCTCCATGATGCAAAATAAAATAATAATCCTAAGGGGAAAAAAAGATACCACGGGTAAGTAAAAATCTGAGCAATTACACTATTATGGCCTACTTTTTCGAATGCATGCATAAATACCAAACCAAGCATTGCCACTCCGCGTAAAATATCCAAAGTTTGAATTCTTTTCATTGGTTCGTAAATCCCCAAGGTAATTTATAATGGCAATTCTCTCAGCATGTATATATATATATATATAACATTACGGGTAGACAAAAAAATGAATTAAAGGAAGGTGAATTCTTCATCGAATCCATCGGATTCAAAATCACCTTCTTCTTTCGTGACACCTTGTTCACGAACTTCAACAGATAGCTTTTTAACAGCTTCTGCCACAATTTCCTTGGTTTTACCGCCGGTACATACAATACGGCCAGTAGAGAAAATCAGAAAGACCGTTTTAGGATCTTGCATTCGATAAATCAAACCGGGAAAAACCTCAGGTTCATACATGGCAAACTCCATGACTACCGCTGCTAGATTAAGATCTATGCTTGTGTGGAGGTCACCAGATGCCACAATATTTTGAATGGTAATAATTGGATTGGATACTTCAATCTTCGCTTTCTTTATACGACGAATGACTTTTTGTACGACACCCTCAGCCTCATCAGCCCGTCGCATACCTGTTACAACCATCTTTCCCGTGCTGAATACTAATATTGTTGCTTTTGGTTTATCTATTCGCATTACCAGACCGGGAAATCGTTCTGGATTGTACTCCACGTCTGCATAACGACGTGCGATGACATTAAGATCAATCTTTTCTACGATATCTAATGTTACGGTAGCGACAACATTCTCAATTTTATAAGTTGCTTCGGGGATCTCTTCATTTTCTTCAGACATAACTTAATTCTCCTCTCGGAATAATATATTTTATTTAATCTTCATCGTCCTTGTTGTACCTATGGTTATATGATCGAAAAGAACAATGGTATTTAAAAGGTTTATAAGCATTTATAAATGATTCTATTTAAACCTTGATTTGTATAACAGATGGGTTTTCAGAACAAGAAGGTTAAGAAAGATCAATAGAGAAAGTTTTTTTCTTCCATTCTTTTCTCTTATTCTTGAATTTCTTCTTAGTCCTAACCTTTTCTTTAAATAAATTTCTCTTATTCTGTAATTAGGCTAGATTCTTTCTTTTTTGATTCAATTTCTCTTAATTTCCTCTTACTGGGAATAGTTTTTAGCACAAAAATAAAATAAAGCGTTTTAATGACCCCCAAACTCATCGTAAGTATCCATACCCAAATTTTATTTGCGAAGATGGCGGTAGTTACCAACATAATCCATACAGCCCCATCTAAAAGGATTTTTCCCCATAATGTAAGACCATTTCTAGCAAAAAAACGTTTAAAATATTTATGATTCCGTAGCCAATTGTTGAGTTTTTCTGAGCTTCTTAAGAAAAAGTATCCAGCTAAAAGCATAAATGGGGTTGTTGGCAAAATGGGGATAGGTATTCCAATCACCCCTAATGCTACAAAAATAAATCCTAAAAGGATAAATACAAATTTTTTCAATTTTCTTTTATTTTTCTCACTAGAATTAGAATTTTGTATCTGTGGGGATTCTGGTAGCATCCAGCTCTTTTATAATTATAATCAATGATTAAAAAATCTTAACTTGGCCGCAAAATAATAAAACCAATCACATATGTAATTGCTTTCATCAACATATTTGTCGATATTAACGACCTCAAAAGGGCTATCTCGTTCGTAGAACCAACGTTCGTACAATAATCCATCAGGTTAAAAAACCCCAAAATTCTCATGCATTTAGGATGGTTAGGTTACTTATCCTTGGGGCTATCATTTGGACTGATAGTAGAGTAAAGGAACGCATACACTCTTTATTTTTAACCTTTGCCTCTCCGTTGGGATTGGAAGAGAGATTTTTAGTTTTACCCGAAGAACTTAGTGAAGTTGGTACAAATTTCATTGGGAAAAAATTATTTTATTTGTTAAATGGCCAGATTTGGGGATAGAGACCATAAGGACCTGTTAGAAGATCTCCATTGGGATAATGTGCACTTATGGTACACGTATTTCCATTATTCGATATTGTAAGTTTCATATAATGTAATGTCTGCTCTCCATACTGATATCCATAAAGTTCATTATCTGTAGAATAGGATTGTGTTTCTGGCAAATGGTAATACAATTCATGATGTTTGGATTCTGCATAGATCTTATGAGCATCTGAATTCACATACAGACTGGAATTCCACGGATTCCGAGTGAAAGAATAATTCTGGTATTCCCCCGCACTTATATTGTAGAATGTGCGTTGAACGTTCCAAGGATCATGAGTTAATATTCCGTAATCGACCTCCAAATGAGCACCTCCTCCACCTGAGCACCAATAATGAGTCTCATTACCAGATGGGATATCAGTTTTATTGTATAATAAACCACTTGAACCATATGTGTAATTCCAGTGTTCATAATGGTGATCATGACCGAAAAATATCCCATCTACATCATATTTATCAGCTAATGGCACTAACCAAGTTTGTAAATCCCAATTATGACCCGATGTTCCTGTGGTTAAAATAGTGTGATGGAAATTCACAAAAATCCACTTCTGTCCGCGAGATTTTGCTTCGATAATATCCTGTTCCACCCATATTTTCTGAGCAGAAGTCATTTTATAATTTCCTGCATCAAAATTGTCGATTATTACAAAATGACAATTAGCGTAATCAAAAGAATAATATAATCCATCGGAAGAAGCATATGGATAGGGAAACAGCATTCTAGTATTGACATCCCCCCCGCCACTATAATCATGATTTCCCACCGCAACTTGGAACGGTGCATTTGCAGCATAAAGAGGGAAGTTTTTCATGGTAAAATGCCATATCAGTGCCATCTCTCCACTAGAACTTAAGTCTCCTAATTGAATCACGAAATCTGGATTTTCTTTGGCAATTCCTTCCGCAACCAGAGCCCCCGATCTTATGGTATCTAACCATGTTGGTTGCATATCGCCCACAATTATCATTTCAAAATCTCTATTATCATTTGGTGCCGTTGTGAAGGAGAAGAGATCAGTTTCATGCTTGGAATAAAAATTTCTATTGATTTTGTAATAATATTTTGTGTTAGGTGTAAGATTTGATAGATAGAAGTGATGCAGGTGGCTACGAGGTGCATTCGACCTAATTTTCTCTAAGCTTTCTGGAGATGTGCCGAATAAAATTTCAGTTGGGGTTATTGTGCAGGTCAACCATGATATTACCATTTCAGTTTGGGGATCTTCTCCGAATGTAATATATGGACCATCATTCCATAGATAAATTTGATCTACATGAAAATAACCCCCAAATGATACTAAACTATATTCAGCGATTGGAAAGGCAATCATTAACATCAAACCAGCTGCAAGGATGATTTTTCTGGAGATATTTGATCTCGCAGAAAGACTAAGAATTACTTTAAAACCTAAAAATGTAAATAATCCTCCCAAACCAAGGCATACAACTGAAAACAGTGTTACACATAAGGGATACACCTTTCTGATACTGGTCAATAAACTAAAATAAACAAAGCTCCCGAAAAAAACCAGAGAAATGAGAAAGGAAAATCCGATTACAATCTTATTCCGAATCTGTTGATCAATCATAGCGATTTCTACTGTGTTTAATCCTTTTTCCTTTTATTTTCTTTGAATATTTCTCTTTGCACTAAATAACGAAGTATCTCACTGGTTCCTCCACCTATCTCCATAAGTTTTGCATCACGATAATACCTCTCGACTTTATTTTCTTTTTCGTATCCTTTTCCACCCAGAATTTGTATGGCGTTATCACATACATTCACTGCCATTTTGGTTGCGAAAATTTTTGCCATGGCTGCCTCTTTTGTTATACTGAGTCCCTTGTCATACAATCTAGCAGAATTTAAAGTCAATAAGCGAGCTGCTTCCAATTCAGTAGCCATATCTGCTATTTTGAAATTCACTCCTTCAAAATATCGAATTGGTTTATCAAATTGCACTCGTATTTGTGAATGCTCTATCGCTTTTTCTAAAGCGGGTCGTGCGTATCCCAGTGCCTCAGCAGCAATCGCAACCCGTTCAGAATCTAGTTCATCCATACAAATAGCAAATCCATCTCCTATTTTTCCCAATATATTTTCTTTTGGGACAAAAATGTTTTCAAATTTCAATTCTGACACACGCGCACCATGCATTCCCATAAGATCAAGATCCTTAACTACCTTAAAACCTGGCATGGTGTTTTCAATAATGAATGCGGACATACCTTGTTTAGCATGGACAGTAGAATCAGTAATGGCAAAAACACATAAATAATCGGCTTGACTTCCATTTGTGATGTATTTTTTTCGTCCATTTAATAAGTATCCATCATCTTTTGACTCCGCATGGGTTTCCATACCCGCAACGTCAGATCCCACATTCGGTTCCGTTATTCCGAGTGCACCTATTTTTTCCCCTCTAATAACAGGCTTTAGATATTTTTCAATCTGTTCTGTCGTTCCAAACCTCGAAATGGGTTTTCCATAGAGTGTAGCCGTTGACATCCTCGCCATATCCAATCCTGCCACCACAGCTGACACCTCTTCAGCCACAATAGTCTCATAAACAAGCCCTTTTCCAGCATATTTTCCAACCCCAATATCCTTTGGATGGTGGACTGACATTAAACCGGCCTGTCCGATTTTCCTTATAATTTCACGAGGGTAGATATTTTCCTTTTGAATTTTTTCTTCATGCGGGACGATTTCATCCAAACAAAATTTTTGGACATACTCGCGGAATTCTCGCTCTTCTTCCGTGTACATTAAATAATCATTGACATCCATGCTAACTGCCTCTTCTTAAATCCATAAAAAGAGTTTGTCTTAGGAAAATTAAAAAGTTTGCACAACCACTCCATATAAGGAAAAAAATTATTGTGTATTAACTACTTTTTATTTTTTAACTGTCTAATTTTGTAGGATATTTGGTAAATTAGCATTTTACCAAGATTTGACTCTTCATCAGTGGTGATTTTTTGCATTTGACAGAATTTTTTCAGAGGTTTCAAATCCGCCATATCTAACATGAGCTTCGGATCCATAGCTGAATCTTTCTTCAGCCTTATCTGAATGCTGTTGCTCCTACTCATCTGAACGGATTCAATTTCGTTCAAATTTATTCTTTGTTTTACTATCTCCTTTTTGTTGAGAAATTCTAATGCTTCGGGAGTTAATTCGACATGTCGGGGTTGAAGCAACAATTTAAGGAACGAGATACCTGCAATGAAGCATGTTATCATGGAAATAACCCATAAATACTGTAAATTTTCCCATTTATCTATACGAGTTTCCAGTTTAGTGATATAACGATCAATAATAATACCGGTAAAATAGTCCCATGTAAAACTAATACTTTGCAAATAACTCGTATTAGCCTGTATCTCTGTGAGAAGAAAGATTTTTTTTTCTATTTGGTGCTGGAACATTACAGTAAGCGGGATGAGAGCGACAAATCCTAAAAATAATACCATGAATCCTATATAAAACCAGAAGTTAATTTTCAACTTAGTAGAAATCCGGTTTGCGGCAAATTCTTCTTTCTCCTCTTCCTGTTCTTCCTCTTTTCCTTTTTTTCTAAATAGTTTTAGAAACTTGTCAACAATATTCGCAAAAAATCCAACTAATTTATCCCAGACACGTCGCAGCTTATTCTTTCCCTCATCCTCGTCCCACTCCTCCTCTTCCTCTTCCTCCTCCCATTCTAACATTTCTCCAAAACGTTCTCCTAATTTAGGGAACATTTCTAATAGTTCCCCATCATTTTGCCATTCTTTTCCACGGGGATTTTTTGGTTTTTCCTCGTATTGCGCGAGGTCTGCGGGAATAGTTATATTGGATCTTCCATCTATCGATTTATCGAGTCTATCTAACGCACGAGCAATACTAATTATGATATCTTCATTAAACGTAACCTCATCCTCAGCTACTTTCTCCGCTAAATAATCCGGGTTTTCCAAGGTTCTATTATAGGTTTCTTTTCCTTTTCCAATCAACCAGTAAACGAATTGGTCAAATTCTTCTTCGCTGCAACCCCCATTAATCAAGTATGCAGCTGCCCACAGCTTCCACATGTATGCTTTATTAAAATGTAGGTCGATGAAATCTCCAAATCCACGAATTTCTTCAGGTTTTAGATCAAGCAATAGTGTTGCGAGTCGCTTTCCATCTCCTTCTGAAGTTTGGATTAAATCCCAAAATTGTTCAACGTCCATTGCAATGTTCTAACGTTGAAACCAATTTAAATGTACCTTAGGGCGACTTTCCAACAGATTTTTTACATATGTAATAGAAATGTGAAGTATGATGGATTTTGATGAGGTTATTCATAAAAGGCGTACTATCCGTAGATTTAAGCAAAGACCTGTTCCTCTCAATATAATAAAGAAGATTATTGATTATGCACGGAAGGCTCCCCAAGGAAGCAATGTACAAGCATTGGAATATATAATTATCACTAATGAAGAAATAAGAGCTAAAATATTCCCAAATGTAAGGTGGGCAGGAGCATTACCCTTGGAAATGAGAGAACCCGAGGAAGGAAGAAGACCGATGGCATATATTGTTGTTTTACTTAATACAACTATCAAGAATGAAGCTTCCACCGATTCTGGAGCCGCGATTGAAAATCTTCTTTTGGGTGCAACTTATCATGGGCTTGGTTGTTGCTGGATGGGTTCCATTGATCGAAAAAAAATTCATTCCGATCTTGAATTACTCCCCCATCAAAAAATACTATATGTGATTAGTATGGGGTACCCCGATGAAGAATCCCAAATTGAACCTTATGCGGGGGATTTTAAATATTGGAGAACTGATGATGGGAAAATGCATATACCTAAACGATCACTGAATGATATAATTTTAAAAATCTTTGAATAAAAAAAAGAAAAGAAAACAATTAAAAAGTAAATCCTTCAGGTAGTTTTGATTCAGGAGTGCCTTCTGGGACGAAAGATAAATCAATGATTGTATAGGTAGGATCTTTCGTCTTGAATATTGGGACAACGCGCATACCAATTTCTGGATCTCCATAGGAAAGGTAACTCATCAAAATTGTGCAAACTCCATCAAATTCCACATTGATAAATTTTATTGGCTTATTCAACATGTTGAATGCTCCAGAACGATGAGTAATTATATATGAATGTATTTTAGCCGTTTTTCTCGCAGTTTCGGTTAAGTCATATAAATTGGTTTTGCGCAAGCAATCCGGACAATAGATCCGAAACGGCATGAAAATAGATTTATAAGCGGTTTCACATTTTTCGTTTTCACAACGCGTAGCAATCAACTTTCCTTTTCCTAATGATTCGAAAAAGATAGCTTCTCCACCGTAGGAATGAATATATGTCATATCTCGTGGATTTGTCACTCCTGCAAGTTTTCCCGTATCTTTATCAAAAATCGGTTGATTCTTTTCAATAATGTGAAATTTACCTTTAGGCTTATATCTTCCCTTTACGATGTTTACATATCCTTTTTCATTTTCTGTTTTTGGCATTTTTATTTAGTCCTCCTTTAATAGGTGATCTGGGTGCATCAGAATGGAAGCAGTAACATGTGAACCTACTCCAGCGTGACTTATTGCTAATCCCCGTTTAGCCCCGGGTACTTGAAGACTTTCCCAATCTTTTGGTTTTTCGCGACCAAAAGCTTTCCATTTTTCCTTCGGTTCATGGATTTCATCCCACCGATTCCAAAGGTGATATGCTATTTCAGCGACTTGCATGAGACCAGTTGCACCAACGGCATGCATACATCCAATCAATCCACCACTTAAATTGCTTGGAAGCCGTCCCTTTTTCCCTGTCTTGGGATCTTTAAGATACCCATCTCCGGATTCAATATAATGCCTGCCCTCTCCATATGGTCGTAATCCAACATCTTCATAGGATTGGATATCACTGATAGTAAACGCATCATGAAGTTCAATAACATCTAAATCCTCACAAGGGTCAATAATACCCGCCATATGATATGCATAATACGCTGCAATACGAGCTGCAAGGAAGCTTGTGAATCCAGGATAACGGTCTCCACCAGGATATTTTTCTCCAAAATTCTTGTAAGTCTCTTCCGTCTCATTGGGTAATAAGGGAATTTTCATATCTCGTCGATCTGCTACCCGTAAAGTATGACTTCCCGCTCCCACCCATACTCTTAAAGGATTATCAGTTAATTCATATGCTATTTTTTCATCGGCTACGATTCCACATGCAGCACCAACACTCATTAAGCAACAATCCAGAGCACGAAGTGGGTAAGCAATAATCGGTGAGTTTTTTACATCCTCAATTGTAATCTTCATTGGCCCATGAGCATGTGGATTCATACGTGCGTAACCCCGATTTTTGACTGCAATTTCTGCCATGGTATCTCGGAAAGAGTCTTCTTCCTTGCCGAAAATTTTCCAATAGCGTTGAGCCATCACCGCATAATATCCGGTATAGATATGTCCTAAAGGAGTTTCCCAATCTTTATCAGCGGCTGCAGAAATTAGGTGATTTCCCTCATCAGTAGGAACTTCATCCATCCGTTCCCATCCCATAGCAAGTGTACAGTCTGAGTATCCGGAAGCAACGGTTTTCACAGCTTCCCACAAAGTTGAACCTCCAGTTGCACCGCCTGTTTTAATTCCAATATTCCCTAACGGATCTAAACCGAGTCTATCATGAATTACTGCTTCACCCAACAATTGATCTCCAAAATGATCTGCAAAATGACCATAATAGCAAGTATGTATATATTTTTTTAATTCAGCAGGCGTCATCTTAATGAAATCGCTAGCTGCGGTAAATGCTTGTATGACCAATTCTTCAGTTCGACTTTTTGGAAAAGCTCGATCAAATTTGGACATCCCCGCTGTAACTAAATAGACGGGGCGTGCCATTTTTGGGATTTTTAATTGTTCATCGGAAAATTTAATCATTTTTTAAATCACTTTTTTTATTGTTTTCATTAAGTCAACAATACTCAATGTTGGTTGCTGAGGCATATAATTCTTTAGTTCAATTCTCTGGGAAATGAATGGGATTTCTATTTAAACAAATAGTATTGACCTATTTCGTAAAATTTGTCCCTTAGAATAATAAAATAGATTTTTGGTGTAACTGTATAAAGTAGGATGGTATTTGGTTATGTATAAACTTCCTTTTTTTCTTCTGATTAATTTAATTATCGATCCATTCTAATGGAGCAAGAAACAAACCTTTCTTATCCCAACCTGTGTTTGAAATAAACCACCCTTCTTCTCCATCAAAAATTATTTCAGAAGCATGTGTATTCAAATCACATACATGATTCTCGTTCGGGAATAATTCTGGATCCTCAGACCAGTATACTGAAGTTAGGTTGTATTTTTTTTGAGCGTGACAAACAAAAAGATAAAAAATTTCCTCATTACACACCACAAATGGACTCTCCGTATTTCCCGCCCATTTAGAATTCTTACCTGGATAAATAAAAGCTATCTTCGGTCCCGACCAATGCCTTAGATCGGGACTTGTTCTCACCGCAACGCATGATCTTTTATCTTTCTCATTATAAGAAGTAGTGTAATAAGCAAAATATTGGCTATTTAACTCAAATATCATTGGATCTCTAGCATTACCCGGGCCTGAAAATATGGGATTGTATTCATTCCTTTTCCATTTGAACCCATCCTCCGATGTAGCTAGTTGAATTCTTCCATGGATGCCGGAAATAATGGAAAACGGTCGTAAGTTTCCTGCAGCATAATACATATACAGTAGATTATTTTTGGATATTATATGGGGTGCCCAAGCATATTGTTCCCCTTTGGTCCGATCCGCATTCAGAGCATAGTTGTGTTCTTGCCAAACATTTCTTGTTAAAGAATCTGAGGTAATATGGAATAGATTTTGCTCGATAATCCAGGAAAATGCAAATCCTAAAATATTATACCCAATAATCCCATAACCATGCCATAGATTATCAGGACCTCTCACAAAGCAGTGATCATTTGTATACCAATGACTTTTATTCATTATAGTCAGCCGGTTCATGAATTTCGTTTCATTAGGATTAAAAATATGGCTCCATGTTCCGGAAATTGCAGGAATTTTTAATTTTCCCATACCCATCAATTTTAGTGTAAAATATTCTATTAGTATAACTAACAAGTTTAAAACTTTCTAAGAATAGAATGGATTGGAGTAGATGAAGCTGCAGATTTCAAATTTTCTAACATATGATAACGGAATAATGTCAACAGTATCTCATACATACCGAGATCACAACGGAAAGACAATTATATTACTCCCGATAATGCATATGGGGGAACCTCAATATTTTAATAAGTTGTTAGAATATATTGGCGACCGAATCTGCATTTATGAGTATTTGGAACTAGGATTCTCGGAATTGGTTCAAAAACCTACTCCCGTAAAAAGTTTTGACGAACAATTACATCAGAGTGCTATTGCTGCAACTGAATTTTATCAACAATATGGTCAATATATCAAAAAATACCAGAAAAAAATTAAAACTAGAATGATCCGTAAAATCAGACGGATAGTGAAAAGAAATCTACGTGTTTTGGATGAAAGAGTGGACTTAATTTTCCAGATCATTGAACGGAGTTTGTATGGTATTCAAAATTTAACATTGGCTCAAATGTATCTTGCTACGTTAGTCGGATTAAGTTCTCAGTTGTTTGAGATTGATTATATCACAGATATACCACAGCGTGGTAACTGGATTCATTCAGACCTAGTATACCAAAATTCTGAAGACAGTAGTATTGGAGAATATTTACGTTCAATTGATAAGGAGAAAATTGAAAATTTACAGAAACAAGCAATGTTGTTGTATTCGTTAGTGTATTTGATAGAGGAATTCTGTGTTACCCCTCCTTCCAAGCGAAAAGAAAAGTTTGCGGAATGGATATATATATCTGCCCAAAAACCATGGACATCGTATGAAGATGAAAGTCCAGATTACTTATATCATCCCAGAAATGAAATCTTGATGAATACAATCATCCAACAATTAAATATACGTGATGAAGTGATCGTTTTATACGGAACTGGTCATATGCCTGCAATTGAAGAAAATTTATTGAAAAAAGGTTACGAATTACTATCAAAAAAAGAATTTGAAGTGTTTCATATCTAAAATACTCCAATTAGATGCGCATCTGACAAGAATTGTGAGACATTTTTATTTTGTGGTAGAGTAAATTCGACATGGTGACCTATCTGTAATCATTCTTTTTAGATTATGATCTACAGTTCGTAAACTACTAATAGGTAAAAATTAAATGAGTCGTCATAAATATTCTCCTACCAAGGTGAGTAGTATGGATAAAATAAAAGTAGCAAATTGGGACGATTTTAATATTGGCGATAAAGCAGAACATACGAAGACAATAACGGATGAAGATATCCAAATTTTTGCGAAACTGTCGGGGGATTTCAATCCAATTCATGTTAACGAAGAATATGCTAAAACTACAATGTTCCGACAACGAATCGCCCATGGTATGATTTCGGTTTCTTTAATATCAGCGGTTCTGGGTATGCATCTACCTGGACCTGGTGCCGTTTACATGAGTCAAGAAGTAAAATTTCGTAATCCAGTATTCATTGGAGATAAATTGACTGCGAAAGGTGAAGTTGTGGAAAAATTTACTAAAAAGGAAGGCAAGTTAAAATTTCTTAAAATCCAAACGAATGTATACAAACAAGAGGAAGAATTAGTCACTGAGGGTAGTGCGTTAGTAATTATCCAGTAAAATTTCTTTTCTTCCACAATTTCATTTTTTTTTCAATACAATGAAACCTACAGAGGGTTATTTAGTTTGAACACCTCTAGGTAAAATACTACGCATTCACCATTCTAATCAGCAAGTTTATATGATTCAATTAGAAAACAGATTTTTTAGCCTTTTTGCGTTCACAGAATGAATTAGAATCCCTTCTATATCCTTGGAAAAATAGAAAATCAGAAGACTCTTTTCGTTCCGAGATGTTGACTTTTTTTGCTCAATTTTTAAAATTGGAGAATTTTTACCTAATAAAAACGGAAGCTTAATATTTTTTCACGGTGAGATAAATCTGCTAAGAAATGCAGCAGATTAGAATTAAACACTGTTCAGTGCGGAAAATCCATAGATCAGAATTAAAGGAAGCTATTTATGTTTTTATGAGATCCTTTCGGAGAAATGATGATAATGCTTTGTTCGAACTCACTTTAGATTATTGGACTAATTGGTACAATAATAAATTAGCAATCTTTTATGGTGCTTTTCATAAAAGACAGCTTGTCGGGATCTGCTTATCCTTTCCTTTCGAAAAAACAGCTTCATTGGGATATATGTGTGTAGATTTCAAGTATCAAAATCTTGGCATTGGCAGATACCTCCTCGAATGTATCATTAACAACTTGGAGGAGAATGGAGTATCGTCTATAAGATTATACGCTACGAAAATGGGGGAGAATTTGTATGATAAATATGGCTTTCAGCATGATTACATTGGATCTGTGTTTGAATTAAATTTTCAAGAGGAAATTCGTCCACGTGGACTCCGTGTACGATTAACTAAACGCATTCTACCTTGGATCTATAATTTAGACAAGGAAGTGTATGGAGATAATCGTACTAAGTTATTCCGTTTTTTAATAAAAAATTCTCAACTCATTGTAAAAGGCCGTGCTGGGTTTGCATTCGTTCGAAATGATATAGTCGGTCCTGTAGTAGCAAAAAATATTCCCGTATTCGTGGATATTTTAAAATATGCCTATGTTTTAGGTGCTAGGAAGATCTTTTTTTTGATGCATGATCCTCGTTCCATGAAAATATCTAGTATTTTACATCTTAGAGAAAATACTGCAATGCGTTGTAAACGAATGATTCGGGGTTCCAAAATCGATGAGAATCTTTCTTTACCGTATGCAATGTTTAATTTCGCTATCGGATAAATGATGTACGTAAAAAAATTCTGTAGAATTGGTTAGTAAATGGATTTAGCATGAAACTTATTTTGTGGTAAATTTGAATTGAAATATATGATTAGCATTGTCACTTAAATTATCACCTGAGATTTAATCTCTCTTTTTTAACTATCAAAATCCATATATTCTTCATTAAGGCACCTAAAGTATTGTTAATGGCCGAAGAATCAATAAAAAAGGAGAATCTTCTACATAAGGTCTCTGGTTTTCGAAAAAGAAGCCTAAATTGGAAATCTATGGGTAAATATCTTTGTAATATCATACTTAACATAAAACAAACGATACAATTTTCTGGATTAAACAAGGAATTAACGGAAAGAATAATGTTAGCTGTAACTTCGGTCAACAATTGTCGCTATTGCACATACTTCCACACAAAGGTTGCATTAGAAAGCGGGTGTACTCAAGAAGAGATTCGTGAATTATTAGATGGAGACTTAAGTTGTGCGGATCAAGAAGAACTTCCTGCTTTAATGTTCGCCCAACATTTTGCAGAATCACACGAACAACCAAGCCGCAAAGCTTTGAAACAACTCGTAAAAGTATATGGAGTTAAGAAAACACAACAAATAATAACAGCATGCAGAATGATTACATTGGGAAATCTCTTCGGTAATACGATCGATGCATATGCCTATCGATATCATGGTATTGTGTTAAAGGGCGGTTCATCAACTCTGGAAGGGTTAATTTACTATTTATCTGCGATACCTGCTCAAAAACTGATGAAAACTTTTCAACGAGATAGATCATTGACGTGATACAATTCTCAATGTTTTCTAAATGATCATTTTTCCGATAATTGTGATCATAGTTTTTTGTTTGTATTTTATAATATATTCCAAAAATGTTGTATATTTAGTGTGGGACAGTGTGCAAAATTTAGAAATCATTCCAGAAGGATTACAGGTGAGTGAACGTATCATTTCAATTCCCGGACTAAGCGGATATAAAATTAATTGTGTGGTATTTGGACCGGTTCTTGTATTTTTTGCCATTTCAGATCTCGTTTCGGTCGTAATTAGACCCAATACTATATTATTCTCCTTTCTCTCCTCATTCATAGAGTTTATTGATGAATAGCACAAGAAAAGAAAGATATCGAAAAAAGATAGATATCATCTTTGATCGAATGGTTCTCCCGGATGAACCAAAAATGGGTTAGCCAAATTTAAATGAAAGTTACGAAATCTTCAAAGCGCAATGTTCGTGAAACCCGTCTTTACCTCTTAAAAATGATCATTTCCTTATTTTTTATGATCATTTTTTTTATTCATTAAAAAATTTTGAATACACCTCTGCATTTTTTCATCTGAGCAAATAAAAATCCAAGGTAACTCAACAGATGTATTGCTTCGATTGAGAAGTTCTTCCTCGGATTTGTACTTGTCACAACTTAAAGAAAAGGTAAAACTTCGTATGATATAAAATGATTATGAAGGTTTAACTATACAGAATATTCCTAGGTAATATTACCAGCAGACACTTTATTTTGTGAAATTGATCGTGTCCTAGACGATCAGTATAGTAGTTCTAATGAATAAAGTCACTTACTAAGTGTTTTTTCTATTTTACTCCCCCTTCTTCCTAAGAAATTCAACAAAGTTATATTTGTGGATTCACATATTACACATAATACACACATAGGAGATTCTGATGGTAAATATAACATTATCTTTATCTAAAAAAATGAAAGAAGAAATGGAGAAGTTTCCTGAAATCAATTGGTCCGAGGTTGCCCGGTCTTCTATTAAAAAGAAATTAGCCCAACTTAAATTTATGGATGCTTTTTTAAAAGAGAGCACATTTTCTGTAGAAGATGCGACCAAGTACGGCGAAGAACTAAGTCGATTAGTATACGAGAAATACATAAAAGAGCTCGAATGAATGGTGCTTGGTAGTGAAGTTAATTGTTGATGCCAACATCCTATTTGCTGCATTGATTAAGGATGGAATGACTTCTAAACTCCTTTTTTCAGATAAACTACATCTTTTAACACCTGAATATATTTTTCTTGAGTTCCGCAAATATGAGAAGATTATTATCAACAAAACTAAAAGAACCAGAGAAGATTTTCGAAATTTTTTTGGTATTCTCAAAGAGAAAATACAAATCATACCTGAACACATCTTTCGAGATTATTTACAAAAAGCTAAAGAAATTTCGCCAGATCCTAAAGATGTTATCTACATCGCTTGTGCACTTGCTAAAAAAGCGAATATTTGGTCCTACGATCGTGCTCTAAGGAAAAATCAAACTGCTATTAAAATCATCACTACTCCAGAATTAGTTAAGAAAATTGCAAAATAATTGTATTCACAAGATTTATTTTCAATCAATTTTGAAATTTGGTAGATAATTGGCTAGTATCTTGAGATAGTCGAAATTTATGAAACAAAACTTTCACGAAAAATTGTATTCTTCGGATATACTACCCCATACCATAGAGATAGCTGATTGATTACCCATTGAGAGTAATTTTTTTATGATCGTCTCACCATTTGAGATGGTATGTTTAAGAAGCAAAAATATTCATTACAAGATCTGTTTGATCAAGATGCAGATATTGTAAAACAAGCATTACAAGAGCTATCCAATGCGGTACATTCCCATTGTATGGATGATCGAGTCAGTCTAGCAAAATATTCTGAAGAAACCATTGCGTTAGAAAAACGTCAAGATCGATTAACTGAAGAAATTATCGCTCGAATGTTTGGGAAAGAGACTATGGTATTCTCTCGTCCTGATCGGATCTTTATTATAAAAGAACTGGATAAAATTGTGGATCTCGCAGAATTTGCGGTACGAAAATTACTTTTATATCGCCCAGAACCAAATGCAGCGATTAATTTGCTTCTGGAAGAAATGAGTACCATTATTAAAAATATCGGCATCTCTGTAGAGAAAATGATTCATGAAGTTTTTCTGGATTTTGATACTGCAAAAAAGAGTACGGTGCAGATTACAGATCTGCGTCGTGAGGTTAGACGATTAGAATGGAATGCATTGGAAAAGATATTTTCATCTAATTTACCTGCCATTGAATTTCGTTACTACGAAACCATCATCATGCAAATCTCGCGAGTTGCGGATAAAGCTGAGGAATTTGCCGATAGTATCTATGAATTTATCTGCAAATATGCACTTTAAGGGTGATCATAGTGGAACCATTAGTCATCATTTTGCTGGTGTTATCATTCTTTTTATCATTTGGGATTGGTGCAAATGATGAAACCATGGCTACTTTAGTAGGAAGCGGTTCCTTAAAACTTAGAATCGCCCTCTATATTGGGGGTGGAATGGTTTTCCTCGGCTGTGTATTCTTGAGTACAAATGTTGGAAAGACTATCGGCGCTAATCTTGTTGGAAGTTCCGTTAATTTCGAAAATCGAATGATTCTTGCTGTTCTCCTTAGTACATCAATCTGGTTAATTGTCGCTTCTCGAACGGGAGCACCAATATCCACGACCCATTCAGTTGTTGGATCCATATTTGGGGTGGCGCTGGTCTGGTCCCTCACCTACAAACAAGCCTTCATCGCAAGTTTAAATTGGATAAAGATGGCTGAGGTAGTAATTGGATGGATTGTGTCACCCATATTTGGGTTTCTTATGGCTATGTTTTTCCAATGGTTGCTTGAGGTTATTTTACGTAAAACAAAAACTAATACTGGCTTGATACGTATTGAGAAAAATGAACGAATTTTTATGTACATCTTAATGGTTAGTGTGTTTTGGACTCAATTAACTCGGGGGGGTAATGATAGTGCAAATGCAGTTGGAATCTTCTTTGGTCTGACTGAAACTTATACGGAGCTGGTAGCGTATAAATATCTTTATTTGGCTGCGGCAGGATTAATGATTGCGTTAGGATTGATAATTGTAGGAAAGAACGTCATAAAAAATGTTGGTAGAAGTGTGATAGAAATGCGGCCCAGTGATGGAGTCGTAATTCAGCTATCATCAATATTAGTGCTTTTTCTTGCAACCTTATTCGGATTTCCGATTTCTGGCTCCCATGTGCTAATTTTTGCAATTCTTGGAGCTGCGTACGTCAAGGGTGAACGATCGGATAGAAAATCATTTAGAAAGATGATCTTAAGTTGGATTATAACTTTTCCAGTAGCAGCTTTATTGTCAGCAGTATTATACGGGATTTTTTTATTGTTCTAATGTCGATGATGTCCATCAGGATGAGCAATATTCACTCCGCTTTTGAGTGTTCCATCAAGAATCTTATTAATTGTATTATCTACTGGGCCTGTAGCACCTAAAATCACTTCAATACCATACTGTTCAAAATTTTGAATAGCTCGCCCCCCCATCCCCCCGGATACAATCACATTCGCTCCTTGATCATACAAAAATTTTGGCACGGAACCAGGTTCATGCTGAATCGCACCAGGATTAGCAATGATTTCTTTTTTCAAAATTGTACCATTATCAATTTCTACGAGAGTAAATGATGGGCAACGACCAAAATGAACTGCAACTTGGTCTCCTTCAGTAGGTATGGCATATTTTTTAATCGGTATTTTATCTCACCTATTAGGTGTAAAAATACACTGGATATTATAAAATCTCTTTTCCTTGTATATTCATAAACATCCTTTGAAAACAGTTAGTGCATCGACATTAAATACAATTAAGGTTATTTAGACTAAGTTTACCCCAAAATAAAACCTATTCAATTTTCTATATAAATTAGCCCTTTAAACAGAATTATATGGTACATTTAGGATTTGAAAGATTCTAATCGATTATATTATTTCTTTTCCCACATTTCGATTCTTTTTATCTTGTAGCATTTTATGTAGTTCTTCATTAATATCTTCTCTATCAGATTCCTTTCCCTGCTTTACTGTAAAAAACCCAGCAATTGCAGCTCCAATCATGCTGGCGATCGAAAGGAAATACCCCCAAGTATAATAAATCCCAGTAATTGATCCATAAATCGAAGAAATCATTAAGAAAACGAAAACAAGTACTATACAACTGTAAAACACCAATCCTGCAATTATTCTATGTTGCATGAACCTGTTTCGAATGAATGTATAAATCTTGTATGAGTTTATCATATAGTATAGGGAAGTAGCTAAAACGTACAGAAAAACCAAAATAAATTTTAATGGATAAAGAAACAAGGGTTCACCATTTATACCATAGCGAGGGATGGTAAGCACAATAAGGAACAAAGCAATAGTCGATATTTGGGCAAAAGAACGATAATTTTTACTCTTTGGGGGGAATAAATGCCATGCAACCTCCGATTGCCAATATAGACTTAAAGCTATTAAGCTTAACGAAAAGGACCAGTTTGTGAACAATCCTAATTCTGTTTTATCTAGATCATATGACCCATTAACATAAGTTAGAGTTTTTCCTACAATCGATCCCAGAATTGCAAGGTTATAACAGATGAAGAAACGTGTCATAATTAATAACTGCTTTTTCTGATTCTTCCGATAACGGAAATAAATCATCCCTGTTATAACAAAACCCAGTATGAATACAATAGATTCTAGAATAATTGCTAACATAATTCTTGTATCTGGAAATATACCTTGTAATATCATTGTGGTTTCACACGGCTACTTAATTACTTAATTCAAAGTACACCTATGTATATTCTTGCAATACGAGAGGAATGTACTTCAGCAAATCAGAACTCTTCATTGGTAATGGTTTTTGATTTTTAATTATTCCTTTATGATAGGATTGGGTGGGATGCTGATAATATTCTCCTAATTTACCATTCAAAAACGCACTGCAGCAAGCTGCATCATAAAGATCAAGTTTCACTGCAATCAATGACGCCACAATTCCTGTAAGGATGTCTCCTGTGCCTCCTACAGCCATTTCAGGAGTACCTGTTCTATTTATTCGGGTTTGTTTTCCATTTGAAATGTAATCATAACGCCCTTTAACAAGAAATACACCTCCAAATGAATTGATTGTTTTTTCTAAGAGATGGATATTTTTTAGAAAATGAGTTTGTAATGGTAGTTTTTTTCCTGTTAGTTCAAAAAATTCGTGTAAATGTGGGGTGAGAACAGCTCTAATTGTTTTTAATAGAGGTTTATGGGATTTCAGTAATTTGAGTGCATCGGCATCAATTACGACTGGTTTATCGGATTCTTTTATAGATAACAAGATCTCTGGAAACACTTCTTCAGTTTTAGGGTCTGTTCCTAAACCGGGACCAATCACGACGCAATCGGCTTGTATAAGAAATTTCTTTATTTCTGGAATATCTTGTTTACAAATATTATTCTCAAACCCAGATTTTACAATCAAGTTCGGAGAGTAGGAGCGAATTACATCTGAAACTGATTTTGGTGCATAAACATACACTAAATCCATACCCATCTGCAATGCAGCCATTGCTGAAAGAGCAGGTGCTCCTGAATATTGGTTGGATCCACCAATAATAAGTACTCTTCCAAACTGTCCCTTATGAATAAATTCGGTACGCTTTGGCATATTGAATTTCACATCCCCGCTCCCAACAAATAGATCAGATTCCATAGGTATACCAATGGAATTTACGATAATTTCTTTTACTGGAAGATTAACGAATCCAACTTTTTCTCTATGAAAGGTAATCAATAAATCGGCATCAATTACAATATCAGCTCGACTTCCACTATTTGGATCGAAACCTGATGGCAAATCAATGGATATTATTTTTGCAGAACTATCCTTAAAAGTATTAACAAATTCCATAGCAGACCGAATAGGATCTCGAACTTTACCTTTTATTCCCGTTCCTAACAAACAATCAACAACAATTTTAAATTTAGCACAATTCTCCTTTAATTCTTTGGGCAATGATTCAAAGTAAGAAGAATCTTTTACTACTTCCTTATGCAAATTCAAATGTAACGATTCTAAGATATTCCAGTTTTGTTTTGCTTCAGCCGTTCTTATATTCTCGATTTGTCCGATTAGTAATACACTAACATTAATTTGATTTGTAAGTAAATGTCGTGCAATAACAAATCCATCACCCCCATTATTTCCCGTACCACAAAGAATTAATACATGGTGCCCCTTTTGTAATCGATATTTCCGTACTATTGTTTGAGTAGCTGAATATCCAGCGCATTCCATAAGCATTGCTGGTTGAATCCCATAATCTCTGGAATTTTCATCGAGTATTTGCATTTCTTTAACTGAAATCTCACGATCAAAATCACGCATGATAAATAGAATGTTAAATAGAATGATAAATATTTTTTAGTTCAACAGAAAGGTAATAAAATAATGGACTTCTCAGATAAAAGTGAAAACAGCCCAGAAAAATGTATGATCTGCATGGATCCTGCATGGATCCATATATCCATAATCGAGAATAAAGAAAAAACAGATAAATTTGTATGCGTTTCTCATTATATCGTATTTCTGAAGCAATTTTTATCTGATGAGTTAGATGAATCCATCATTTTATTTACACAAAACTCAAAAATGCTAGAAATCCCATTATATGAAGCTATGGAACGCTTTGGAGGATTAAATGAGAGAGTTTTACTGGAAAATTATATTACTTTTCTAGAAAATAAAATCCAGATAATTGACGAGGAATTATCAGGAGCAGGGGATCTGTTTTTTAAAACTTTGCTCAAAAATGAAAAACAAGATAAACTTTTACGATTATTGCTTGCTAAAGCCCGAATTAAGTGTCTTGAGCTTTAAATTTGACCCTTATCCATCTTGTTGTACACGCAATCGAAAAAATTTAAAACTTGATTTAATCAAAGGATACCTTTTATGTGAAATCATCGCTTCCTGCGATACAGAAAGGGAGTTTGGACTTCTGAAGGAATAGCAAACTGTAAATTGCTGTAGGTTTCTTCTATTTCTATAACCTTGAATTCGTAACCATCTGCGACAAAAAACTTGGAGAAAAATTCATAGAAATGCAATCTCAGTGTATGAATCATAACGATCGTCGTCTCTAATACAATAACAAATGTATTCCCAAATATAATTACTATAATTTCTATAATTCTCCTCAAAATCCCTGGACCTGATACTGCATAGGAAATTTCAGATACAACTAGCATCAATCCTACATGTGCCATTTCTAGTGCTAAAATACGAATAAAGGAAGCGACATTGCTGATAATTGACAGCATAGTTTCTCCAAGATCCATTGAAGCATGACCAACTATATCCCCATAACTTTTCTTTTTCAGATAAGAAGCCAAACCAAATGTTTTGCCTAGTACTTGTATTATAATAAACAATAAGGAGGGTATTATCACTAATAAAATAGGGTATGGTGGAGAAAACCAGGCATTGATATCAAATCCATATTTAAAAATAACAATTGTCCCTCCAATAAGGATCAAGATCTTAAACAGACATTCACTAAATGCAAGATATTTCTTTTTATTGATTGCATAATTCATACCACGAATGAAAAAACCTAATGATAAGGTAACCACTCCGACGATGATTGACATTTTAACTATTGCCATAACACCCCCCTCGTCCATAATACGGACGTATAAGGGGATAATATTTTCTAAACTAGTTATTTCAATATCAGCACCAAAGGACTCTCCATACACCAATCCCCCAAAAACAGCTCCTATCCCACAATAAAAAATCAACCATAAAAACGCACTCTTTCCTTTATTTTTTCTCATGATTAACGCTCCAAGCATTCCAAATACCATCAAGCACAGACCGTGACCTACATCACCAAACATCAGACCAAAAATTATGGGAAATGTAAAAAGTAGTACAATACTAGGATCAACTTCTGAATAATTAGTAATTCCATATAATTTTATTAAATTCTGATATGGTTTCAACAAAGGATTTAAGTTTAACAACGAGGGTGGAACTACAGTTTCATGTTCTGGTTCTTCAACCTTCCCATGATGTTCTAAATATGGATCCATTCTCTGAATTTTTCGGGATTCGATTTTGATATTATTTCCGAATTGATTTTCCAATGCAGCAACCACCCGTTTCTCAATACTAGATGGAACAAATCCCTCAATTTTGTAGGTGTTATGGGATGGAGTTTGTTGAATTTCTTTTTCAATTTCAATTAATTGGCGTATGTTCTCCAAGGTCTCATAATATGCCATAATAGTTTGAGGTAATGTGTTTAATTGCTCTTGATATAAGGAATAAAAATGATTGCGTTTAATTAGTTCGGAATCATGATCTTCTTGAACTTGTTCCATGTGAATACCCTCTTCGTCAATGTATTTCTTTGAAATTTGTACCTTGTGACAATTGTACGATAGGAATAAATCATGGAATAATTTATAATACTCTGTCTCATAAAAAACAAAAAATCCCACCATTTGTTCAGAAATTGGTTCACCGTAAATAACAATTGGAGAGTTGAGTTGTTGTATAGAATCGGATAACATTTTATATTGGTTACTACTTGCAGTATATAATTCAAATTGCAATCTTTTGAAATCCGCATCAGTATAGGACTCACCCCCGAATTTTGCAATTATGTTAAGTAAGCTTGCGGTTTCCGCTAAATTTTCAAGGTGTTCATCTACAGATTCTAATTCTTTGGCCATGTTCTCCAATCGACGATAATTGAAATCAACTCGAGCTTGAAGATCATTGAGAATTTCATCCAATGAGATATAATTGAAATCAATCCTATTCTCTTTTTTAGGAGGTTTTATATTTTCTGAAGCTACTCCAATTTGTCCAAAGATATCGTCCAAGTACGTTTGCACTAAGGTTATTTTTTCTAAGCGTTTTTTGTAATCCTCTTCGGAAAAAATAGTAAAACTTTTTCTTGGGCTCTCTTCTGATTCTCTAGTAATTGAACTATCTATGGGATTTTTTGTATGAAAATATTTGATTTGAATTAAATCACTTAATAAATTTGGAAGACATTCCTTTTTGATATAAAGACTGAGTAAACTCATCTTCACTGGTCGTAACATCAATCTGTCTTCTCCTTTTCAAGTTTGTTTTTGATTTTTTTCAACCGTATAAATTCCTCTCTCTCTAAATCATCCAATATTTCATCAATGTAATGGATTTCATCCTCAAGTCTAGGAATGATAATATCTTCTAATGCATTTATACGACGTTGGATTTTTTGGTAATTGAATGCAAAATGATAGACGATATAATCAAATTCCGCTAAAATTATGATTTCTTTGAGTAAATCTTTTACTTGGTCAATTGTATCATCAAATGCTATTGGAGTATCTTGAAAGCTATAGGAGGGGAGTTTCTCTTTCTCTAAGATATCTAAACGGATCGAGGGAGTATAAATCCCTAAATATTGCTTAAATGTAACATTTACCGAAGGTTCGTAATGGATTTTATTGATCTCTGCTATAGTCTGAATTCGGCGTTTGCCGTAGTGCATATAGGATTGTAATAATTTTTGATAGGCTTTTTTAACCTTATCTCGGGTTATTTTGCGTTGTGCAAAGTAAAATTTCATGTTCTCTTTAAGATACTCCAAAAATTGCTGGCGTTTTATCTCAAGTAGATGTTTTCCTCGGTCAGTAAATTCCTTTCGATCCTCTAATTTTTGTAAATTGGGTCGAGTCGGTCGAACTTTTCGAAATCCTAATGACATATAGTGTTATCTTCCCCATAATTTCTCTTTTATTCGTGCATCTTCTATATAATATTTATCCAAAATTTCTGGACTGATTCGTAAAATATTCCTTTTCGGTACAGTGGACACTAGATCCCATGCCAAATCTAGCGTTGTGATTACATCACGCTCTTCATCGAATTTTTGATTCATGAAATACTGTTCGAATGATTTACCAAAATTCAGTATTCTTTTATCTAGCGAAGTTAAACTCTCTTCTCCAATAATCGATTCGAGTTCCTTAATTTCCAAGCTCTGTGCGTATAACGAATACAATTGACTTGCAATCTCGGAATGATCCTCACGTGTTTTTCCCTCCCCAACTCCCTCTTTCATTAATCTGGATAAACTCGAAAGGATGTCTATAGGGGGATACACGTTTCTCTTATATAACTCTCTACTTAGAACAATTTGTCCTTCTGTAATAAAGCCAGTAAGATCGGGGATCGGATGGGTTATATCATCATTAGGCATGGTAATAATAGGTATTTGTGTAATGGAACCCTCCCTACCTTTTATCTTACCTGCTCGTTCATATAAAGAAGCTAAATCGCTATACATATATCCAGGGAATCCCTTTCGGCTGGGTATTTCTCCTTTTGCACTGGATAATTCCCTTAATGCCTCACAATAGTTCGTAATATCAGTCATAATAACCAAAACATGCATATCCAAATCAAAAGCAAAATATTCAGCAACAGTTAGAGCGATTCGTGGAATCAAGATTCGTTCAATCGTAGGATCACTAGCGATATTAAGAAATGAAATCACATTTTGCCAGTTACCCGATTCCTTGAATCTTTGTTCGAAATACATTGCATCATCTTGAAGTATCCCAATACCCACAAACACAACAACAAAATTCTCCTCGCGAACTTTTGCTTGTTTAACAATTTGAGCTGCCAGTTTATTATGGGATAAACCTTGACCTGTAAATATTGGCAATTTCTGGCCTCTCACCAATGTTGTTAACCCATCTATTACCGAAATACCTGTATGAATAACATCAGTTGGATAAGATCGGGAATATGGATTGATGGGAGTACCACAAATAGGTCTAACTACCTCAGGTAACAATTCTGGAAATGAATCTGCATTCTTCAATATTTTTGGTCTGCCTTGTCCATCAAATGTTCTCCCTAACATATCCCGAGAAATACTAATTTGAAACACTTCATCAGAAAACGTTAATTGCGTCCTATCTGTGTCTAAACCAGCCGTTCCTTGAAATACTTCAATAACCGTAACATTTTCAGAAATCTCCAACACTCTCCCAGTTCGAGCAATGCCGTTTGGATCAATAATATGCACTATTTCTCCATTCATTACATTATGTTGATGTCGGAGAAAAACCAACGGTCCTTCAATTCCTTGAATATTCGAGTATGTAATTTTCATGGAAATCCCCCTAGCTTGACTCATATCTCTCTATGAGCCCTGTAATCTCCCGTTCTAATTTTTTCTGTAACCCTTCAAATTGGTCGACATCCTTATTCTTAATGGATAACCTGGCACGTGATATTTCAGTGACGATCCCCAGATTTTCTACCTCAAATAAGGGAATTTCTCTACTAACAACGTCAAGACTCCGAGAATAATAGTCCAGAATAAGATTGATCAATTTTAGGGATTTTTGTGGCGAACTATAACGATCAATCGGATCAAAGGCATTTTGGATCAAATATACATTCTTTATGAGTTCCGCTACGAATAAGATGAGTTGTTGTTCTACAGGTAAATTTTCTTTACCTACTAATTGAACAATATTTTGAAGTTCATCACTTCTCGCTAATATTTCCGAAATATCGATTCGACTTTTTCCCCATCCTTTTCCTAACTTATTCCACCATTCTTCTAAGTGTTCAGAATATAAACTATAAGAATCGGTCCAAGATATAGATGGATAATGCCGGGAATAAGCTAATTTTGCATCTAATGCCCAAAATGCTTTCACAAACCTACGAGTGGTTTTAGTTACAGGCTCACTGAAATCTCCCGAAGGTGGAGATACAGCACCAACCACGGTGATAGAACCCACTCTATCTGGAAATCCTAAGGGATGAACTAATCCAGCTCGTTCATAAAAACTTGCTAATCGAGTGGATAAATAAGCGGGATACCCTCCTTCTGCAGGCATTTCTTCTAATCTACCAGATATTTCTCTCAAGGCTTCTGCCCATCTAGTGGTAGAATCTGCGAGAAGTGCCACATCATATCCCATATCCCGATAGTATTCTGCAATGGTTAAACCTGAGAATATACTGGCTTCTCGTGCAGAGACGGGCATATTGGATGTATTTGCTATTAACACAGTACGTTCCATTACGGGTAGGTTTGTGTGTGGATCAATCAAATTTGGAAACTGCTCAAGAACATCTGCCATCTCATTTCCTCGTTCTCCACATCCTACATACACAATTATATCCGCATCAGCCCATTTGGCTAAATTATGTTGTATTACTGTCTTTCCCGTACCAAATCCACCTGGAACTGCAACTACGCCCCCTTTTGCCACCGGGAATAATACATCTATTACTCGCATGCCAGTGATGAGAGGTTCTGTTGGATAAATTCGTTGTCTATAGGGACGAATATTACGTATCGGCCATTTCTGAAATAATCCAAATTTCTGTTCAATTTTTCCATTTTTTATTGTATAAATAGTATCTTCAATAGAATACTTTGAGGGTCTTACAATCGTAGTCAAGGTCCCATAGACTCCCATCGGTACCATTATTTTATGATTGATAGTATTGGTTTCTTGTACAGTCCCGATTATATCACCTGGTGTAACCTTGGTCCCCTCTTTTACTTTAGGTTCAAAAATCCAAGACTTTTTCCGATCTAATGCATATGCTTCTTGCTCAATACCGATAAAGTCCCCATATTTCTCCCGTAATAATGGTAAAGTACGCTGGATCCCGTCATATATGTTATTCAGTAAACCTGGACCGAGTTCCATAGAAAGTGGTTCTGTTGTGTTTAAAACGGGTTCTCCAACATGTAGTCCTTCTGTATACTCATAGCAGGTAGCAATCGATCTATTATCTGTAATTTTGATTATCTCACCAGTTAATTTGCTATGGCCAATTTTAACCAAATCACCGATTTTCTGATATTTTAGTCCCTTAATTCCGATTACAGGACCATCAATACTCAAAATAAAACCTTGATCTGATTGTCGACTCATCTTCATCTCTCCGGAAACTCAATATTATATTTCAGCATATAATCCTCTAATTCTTTTGGAAGAGATGAACTAATGGTTATGTTTCGCTCTTTCATTAACTCAGTTGCACTTTTTCTCCGATCACTGTATTCGGGAAATATTTTCGCAAAAATCATGCGTAATGTTTTCAATCTTGCTTGAATTAAATCTTCAATTGTATTACTAACAGTTATTGTATTCCCTCGGTTAGAAATTTTAAATCCCCCAATACAATCGAGAATTTTGGGTTCCAGTTGCAACTTCTTATTTCCGATTTCTTTTTGGATTGTGGGAAATTGATTTTTATCCCTCTGATTTAATTGTATATAAACAGTATTTTTGAATATTTTTGAAGTGTCATCAATCTCCTTAACCATTTTTTTAATATATGAATCGTAATTATCTTCGATATGTGATTGGATTTGATTTATGAGGGATTGAGCATAATCTTCGAACATCGTATTTTTTTTCGACAGAATTTTCAAATTTAGGTCTTTAACATTTTCTGATATTTGTTGATTTAATTGTGTTTCATAATTTCGTAGAAAATTCTCTGTTTTTTCACGTAAATCCCTCGTTAAATTAGTGATAAATTCAGAATTGATCTCCTTTATCCGCTTTTCCTTTTGATTATTTATTTCTTTTACTTCGGATTTAGCTTTTCTTGCCATATTATAGCCGATTGCTTGGAATTGCTTGAAAAAGTCATTATTTTTCATCTTTTCCCTCCTAAATATCAATTCCTATATATTTTCGTGCTAATTCCTGACTATAGTTTTCCCTAAATTCCGAAATAATACTGGGAATTTCCACAATGATAGGAAGACGTCTTTGCATTTTAAAAGGGAATATAATATTCCGATATTTTACCAATAGACCCTCCGAAATGATAATAATACCTACTTCTGGATCCGATGTAATGCTTTCAAATTTTTCCTCAAATCCGGGTTCGTCTTTTTCATGAATAATTCCCTCAATTCCGACCAAATGGAATAAATTTACGGAATCCTCATCCCCAAACATGATAATTTTCATTTAAAATCCTAACTCCAATTCCTTTATACCCATATCAATGAGTTTCTTCTTGTTTTTGATATAGAGGTCTTCCAAGACTTTCATTTGAATATCTACTTTCACCTCGTGTTCTTCTAAGGTCAATTCTATATCTAATTTAAGGTTCTGAAAATCCTCCAATAATTTATTTTTATGTTCGTTAATCAATTGGTCATAAAATTTTGCATTTCTAATTTCCACTTCGTAAATTTCATCTTTTTTTTGCTGCTTTGCAGTTGAAATAACAAAGTCATAGCGTTCTTCGAAACTCCTCGCCATTTTAAAGACATCTCCCTCTTCTTGTATAATATGACTGTGAGTTTCCATGAAATCTTGTACTTGCTTAGTGTAAATGTCCTCATATAACTTTTTCGGTTCTTTTTTCGCTTTAGGCATCGTATTAATCCTTCATCTTGTAAATTGCTTTCACAAATAATCCTAATACCCGATAAATTTCGTTTTCTTTATTAAATATGAATGATAGAACTCGCTTAATGGTTAATGCGTCAATATCGGCAATATCAGATTCTTCTAATTTTTGAAAAATGTTTTTATTCAATACAGAGAGGATATGGGTTAGAAGTTCTGAATCAATTGTATATTTTTGCAATTGTGTCTTTCTAAAAAAATCATTTCTATTGATTACGTTTTTCAATTTGCTTATGAAATCAGCTCTTGTATCAGATGTTATGAAATCAGAAATAATTTCAGAAGTAAAAATACTACCCGAGGGGAGTATTAACTGATGCAGTAAGCTTTTAGGTATATTATTTCTGTAACTGCGAAAAATTAGCATCAAATTGTATTTCTGAACCATTGTATCAACATAATTATTGAAAATTACTTTTTCTATTCCTTTGAATTCGGAACTTTCCTCATGAAGATATTCGACATAGAATTTGTCTAAAAGAGCTTCGAGTAAAAAAATCTCTTTTGTCTGCTCAAAATAATAGAATCCTCGTTTTATTACTTTAGCGTAACGCGATTTCGATAAGATCCGCATTATATATGTTATTTCTCTTTGTTTAAGAAGATCATTCATAAATTTAGTCCGTTGAAGCAGTTCTTCTGGCTTCATCAATATTTCATTTTGGATTGCGTCTTTATCCATTTTTGCCAAAGTTCCTGCCAAGAGGGTTTTCAAATTCCAGATTTCATAACGATATAATATTGAACGCAGGAATTTTTGTAACTGAATAGGCGAGGATGCCAAAATTTTCTCAAAAATTTTCATATAGACATTATATAATTCTTTTTCGATCTGAATAATAGAAGGCTTATAGTCAGGAAGGGCAGTATTTAATCCTGGATAGTATTGATCTATGCTATTTATTAAATTACGAACATCACTGATTCGTTGCAATTTCAAAAATTCATTTTGTGGAATTATTAAACTCTTCAGTGATGCAATTTTAATCATAGTGTATGCATAGCTAGGAACCACTACTCTCATGAATAAGACGGCCATTAATTTTTTACTTACGCAGGACTGGGAATTTTAAGCCATAAGAGGATTCCGACAATTAATCCATAAATAGCTAATGCTTCACCTAATGCAATAACCAAGAACGCCTTAAAAAAGACTCCCTCGTTTTCAGTTAATGCAGATATCGCAGCAGTCCCAACGGTTTTAATAACCATACCGGCTGCTAGTGTCGATCCTACTATAGCTGCAGCAGCAGATAATCCTAGTACCCAAGCTGTTACAGCATTGAAAGGTGTATCGTCCCCCGTTTGGGCACGTCCCAATCCAATAAACAAATTTACTATTAGAAATGCTACAACCACAAAAAATATCTGTAGTACAACCAAACTTAAGATGAATTTTGACTTTTTATTTTTCATCGTATACATCTTCGTCGCATTTAATATCTAAAACAAATTGTAATCTTATTTATTTGTTATTTTATCTCGTGGTTTCTTTCCTATCAATCTTTCGTAAAAAACTCGTTCAATCTTTGACAATTAGGACATTTTTCCATTTGTCGAGTTAGCAAGAAACCGCACTTACAAAGATGGATTAATGGAGGTCTATATTCTACATTCAATTTAGATTCGGGTTTTGCCTTAATTTTTCTTTTTTTTGGTCCCTCAATCATCCTTACTAATGATGAGACAATACTAACTCGTTTACCACCACTTTTTTTTACCGGAAGAAACGGTCCAAATAAAATTGCTAACGCAAAAACATATATCAACAGTTTAATCCATAAATGAAACTCTTTGAGTTCAGGAAATCGATCCGTACTCATAAGAAAAAAGAAAACAATAGAATATACTGCTAGTAAAAATAGAAAAATAACCCATTTTGAGGTCGAATTTTTTAAGTTCTTTTCCTTAATATTTCTCTCTATTGGTATCGATCCACTCACAATAATGCATTCCTGAATATGCGTTAAGGATTAAAGGGTTGCTAATAATATTCGAATGTGATCCGCTGCATAATGAGCACGATCTCCTGCTTCCTCTATTTGATACATCGCTGCCCTAATCTGAAGAACAAGTTTAATATCTAAATCGGAGTCAAATAAATATGCTTCACAATTTCGATAGGCAGTGTCAATCATTTCTTCGGTAGAATCGATTTTATCCAAATATTTGGGAGTTTGTTGGATATTGCCTTCTAAAAGCGATTTTATGGCTGATTTGAAATGCCCTCCCATATTAAGAATTGCCTCCAATAAAGGTTTTATATAAGATGCCAGGTTTTCATCTGGTTTGTAACTTTCTTTAATTCTGCTAATACGTGAGGATACTCCCTCAACGATGTCAGCAATCATATCTGTACGTAAAGTTAAGCGAATGAAATCAGATCTTCGCATGGATGCTTGTGCTTGAGAGATCATCTCATATAGTACCAATTTATCTTTATTTGCATCTCGTTCCGATTGTTTAACACGTTTAAGGGTTTTATCCATATTCTCGCGATCATTATCTAACCATGCATGTACATATTTTGTCATGACTCTAATTGTATGATCTATGTGCATTACATGTTCTGACATTTTTCTTAGGATTTTTATGTCTGCTGGGTTTAACATATCGAGTTCTCCATAGTATAGGAAAACATTGATTAAACACACTTAAAAACAATCTTATATTACGATAGAAAACTAAGTAAAAATCCTAATGCTGCAGTTATAATTCCCACGATAGTCATTTTAATTCCATAATTCCAGATAGAATCCTTGGAAATCTTAGCTAAATATGCTCCAAGCCCGAAGAGAAGAAATCCCATTAAAATAAATGAGAGCATATATATCCACCATGCTGGATTTTGTATAAACAAAAATGGGATTACCACTGCAAAACCTCCCACAGCAGGAGCCACACCGTTGATTAGGGATGCTACCCATGATGCATAACGCTCTGCAAGTTCTGCAATTGTTTTTTCTGTTTTTTTAAAAGAAGTGCGTTTAGATGACACAGGAAGAGGATCAACTGAAATTTTTTCTATATCAACATCCTTACTCTCCTCTTCAAACTTTTTGATATGTTTAGTTGGGTAATAATCATCTATGTTATACTTAGGTACACTTGCAGCTGTTAGTGGCGTCACATCTTCATTTGATAATGCCATCGCTCTTCTTAATTCTATTATATTTCTCTTTCGTTCTGCACGCTCTGATAGAAACCCGCCAGTAATTCCAGAAATACCTATTGCGATAGAAGTTGCAAGAGCTTGAATTATAATAGCTGGACGATTCGGAGCATTCTCGGTCGTAAGAAATAAAATAAAACTACCAATAACGATACCTAAAACGGTTAACACGCCATCAAAAAAGTTCATAACGAAGTATCTGCGAGCAATCTCTCCCAAATCTGTCATTTCTCCATATAGTTTCCATCTTTCCCATACATTCATATCTTTACCATAGGTTTTCTCCTCTTTCATATTTCAATTTCCTCCAATTAATGATATAAGATATCCAATAATTGACGTGAGAATACCTGTTGCAACCATCGCTAATCCATATATCCATATTTTATCCCCGGAGATTTTTGCTAGATACGCACCTAATCCGAATAGAATAATCACTTCAATGATAAAAGAAATCACAAAGATGGGGATAGTTAATCCAAAGAAGAAAGGGATTAAACCAAATACAGACCCTAAAGCAGGTGAAAATCCATCAATAACTGCAGCAATTGTCGATGAAAAAGATTCTGCTTTCTCAGTAAAAGATTTTTCTTCTTTCTGCTTACCGAATCTGAATCTTAATTTCTTACGTAACTGTTTTGCAGTTTGCGTAGGAGTAGTTTTAATCGGGCGCGGTAATGGATCAATATCTATAGATTCAACTTCCTCTCCATTAATGGTGTTTAGCTCGTCATCTTCAACATCGACCGTCGGATAATAATCTTCTTCGTGTAAATATACTTCATTATTGCTGAAAGATGATTTATCATCGTCAATAAAAACCGCCATTGCCTCTCTAATTTCAATATTACTTCTACGCAATTCTGCAGTTTCGGCAAGATATGCCCCTGCTAGACCTGAAATACCGATTGCAATAGTAGTAGCGTAACCTGTAATTAAAATTGATTTGCTACTTATTTGTTGATCTCCTAAAAATAAAGCAAAATTAGCAATAATAATTCCTAAGCTAGTAAGAACTCCATCAAACGCGTTCATGACAAAATAACGTCGAACGATTTCATACATTTGTGTGATTTCAAAATATTGTTTCCATCGTGTGATAATTGGAATTTTTGACATACTGCAGATTTGACCTTTAGCTTCTCGCTGGATTAGGTAATAGAATTAAAAAGTAAAAAGTTTACCGAAAAATCAATCAATCAACACCTATCCCCCTACACCCAACCCCAAGAATTACCGTTTGTGTGGAAAATCATCATTCGGGTAACATAAAGTCAACATGGATAACCGAACATCCCATGCGGATTCAACTGAATACGTAATGTAACTCGTAGTGTATAGAAACTTTTTCACTAAAAGAACCTAAACAAACTCTTTCGATAGAGATTTAGTGTAGTCAGTAGAACTCCTGGATGCAGGCACAAATTTCATGATTTAATCTTCCGAAGTGGGGATATTTGGTAATTGTCGTCTTTTCGTATCTGTTTGATCTGTTTCCAATTTTACAATGGGTGTTTTAGAAAGTTCTGATTTTTTCCTTGTCACTTCTGGAATTTTCCTAAATATTTCCGTTGCTTTTATCATTCCCGTTGTTTTATCCGTATATACACGAATTTGTTTGGTTGAAAAATCTATCACGTCTTTAGATAAATTTGGTACAAAATCCCACGTTTCCGATTCGATTGTCTCCCCAAAAACTTCACTAGTTTTTTTACTCGGTGCATATAAACGATGTCCAATTATTATATTGACTCGTTCCATATTTTTAGGAGGATTCGACTGTAATATGTTTGCGATAATATCCAAATCTTGATTCACTCTATCTTCATTTGTTATAGAAATTGATTGTGAATAATCATCTGATCTGGATTTTTTCATGGAAGGTGCTATACTAGTCCGAACACTGGAATGTATTGGTTCTTCTTCATCAGATTCTTCTAGTAGAGGACTCCAATAGTCTCCTTCTATATTGGCATCTTTAATAGTTTGTTTGATTTGCTCCTCTTTTATTCGATCGCGTTCGATATTTCGGATATAGACCATATCGTTAATTTTTTCCGTAACCTCCATACTTTCAAGATTAAATGTAGAAAGAAATTCGATGGGTTCATCTCCCGCGTCAACACTCACAATTTTCAAATGTCTTCCGGATTCCTTTCTTATTTCTTCTTGAATTTTGGCCGCAACTCTAGATGAGATAAATCGTTTTCGGACTGGTGCTTTAGGACCTTTCCAAATCCACATTCTACGCATGTCTTGTTTGATGAAGATCAGTACATCATCTGGATGTAGTCTATCCTCAATAGAATCTTCTCCTATATCCATTTCCTTGTGTGTACCATCATTTTCAAGGCTATAGCATAAAAATTCCTGATATTCGATCATTTGATTACCCTCTGATCCCCTAGGTCGACTTCATCAACCTATTGGTTTAACTTCAGTCGGATACTTAAAATATACAAGTGTGATTGAACCTAAAAAACTATTCACAAATACAATTCCCATGATTGACGACACAATCAACAGATTAGACATGAGGTAGAAATAAATATAAAATAGGAATAGAGATGACTTTTATCTCATAAAGGTGGGAAGAAGTTGTTTATAGATTTCAGAAAGCTCCTCAATTTTAGCGATATCTTGAATATGAACTCCGAGTAAAATTGTCTTTTCTAAGAGGGATTTTTCCAGCCATCCTCCCGCAAATACGACATTTTTTCGTGTCCACACCAGCAAGAATTTAATATTAGGATTATTAATAAGGTCAATTTCAGGAGTAATCTTTAGAAGGTCATAAATTTTTTCATAAATAACATCCGATTTTTTATGGGCCTTGGATAGTTTTGTTTCCTCGACTAGAATCCTTCGGTCGTTTATAACGACTTGGATTTTTGTTCCACTTCGAGCTTTTTTTATCAAAATATCCGCAAACTTTGGTCCCATTTTCGGTGTGACTACTTTTAGTTCGTCACGGGCGGACTCAATAACTTCAGTAATTTTTGAATATAGATTAATCTGGGATTCGGATGCTCCCGAAGAAAAAATATAAACACTTCCAGCAATCCGCGTTAAAGTGTCTTCTAATTCATCGAGTTTCTTTTTTAATTTAATATTTTCACCCTTTAACATACTAGCAAGACTTTGCTTTTCCATTTATTCTCCTTCCTTATTTATTTAACATAAATAGCGATAAGTTGATTAAGTAGATTCTTCAATTTGAATTCTTTGATCTGCAATGCAAGCAAATCTAAGGTCTTCTTCAACATACGTGCAGTTTCAGTGTGATTGGTATCTGCATATTTTTCTACGTATTCCCTTTTAATTTGGAAGCGATCTAATCCAACCTTAATTTGCTCGTGAAAAGTTTCTATGTTATTAACAAGCTGTTCTGTATTATCTGAACTCACAATTTGAAGTTTCCGTAATACAGCGAGTACTGAATTAGTACTTTCCTCCCAAGTATCATATCTCTGTGCGTAAGAATCAGTTAATTCAGTAATGAACACGCCAATATCTCCAAAAAGAGTTCCAGTACTGCTATATTCTTTACGTGGTGCTTGAGATATCAATTTATTTTTTTCTGGTATTAGTTTTGTTATAATTGAGGGAGTTACATCTCCATCTAAAAAAGAAGGAGAATCCACTATATTCTTGTCTTGAACATCAGTGGTCCATTCAGGTATTGATGATTTTAACTTAGGAATTGAATCTTTTGTCTCTAATGCCTTAATCAAATTTTGCATTTCTGTTTTCGGTTGGGTTGAGATTTTCTCTGGAATTATTTCTTCTTCATAATCTTCTTGTTTAGCTGACTTGCGTTTTTTTGGCATTATCGATCGCACCCGTTATTAAGATATACTATGACCCCTTTCCTAAATCTAAAACGCTATCTAATCTTCTTCAGAAATCATAAGGGATTTACCTTCAATAATGAAGACATCTTTTGCCTCTCCCTTATCGAGTAAAATATTCTTTAATTCTTCTAAAGAAATGTCTGTAGGGCTGGGAGCTATAATATTTGTCTCTGCTAGGTATCCTTTTTTCACGATAATAGATTCTAAATATACAAGAGATAATCCCAATTCCCCAAAAACATTCGTTAATCTGGCAAGGCTTCCTGGGGTGTCCGGCATATTAATCTTGATTTTGATATATACCCGATCCTCAGCTAACTGCAGGGGAATAATTCGGATCTCTTTCACTTCCGAATCCGAGATGGCTAAAAGTTGAGTATTTTCCGTCAAACCAAGCGATTTTCGCATAATTCTTGGGATTACAATACGTCCGCGCTTATCTAACTTTAGAATTTCTGTTTCCTTCATTTTCCTTCATTTTTTTCCGAATTGCAATAATGGTGAGTATTTTCTGTTTATCCTAAAGACTTTCTCATGATACACAGAATCACTAAATGATTGTGCTGGCTGAGGTTCTAATTTTCCGCTCTTTTATAAAAAAACATTACTTCATTTGTAAATATAAACCTTCCCACAATATCACAATTTTATTCCAATTATATCGATGAGTTAATAGTTGGACATTATTTTTTCCCACATCAAGTAAATATATTTTAAATCAATTATATATCATCATAAATATAGCACTAAAAGAAATTATATACCATAGTTGACCGAAAATGAGTGAAGATCAAAACGCTGACATTCGAAAACTCATGATGTTGATTAGCGATTTACGTGCTAAGGATAATGAACGATACGAAGAGCATGTAAAGTTTATGAATGAGGTGGTAACTTTTATCAAAAAGATTGCTGACCAATTTAATGAAAATTGGAAGAAGATCCAAGCCTCGATGAATAAACTTAACAAGTCCATAGAGGATTCGCTTGATACTCTCCTTACAGGAATTAATCCCGAGGGTATTCGCGAAACAAGTGCCAGTCTCAAAGAAATAATGGATACGATGGGAAAATCCATGCAAGGAATGAATCTAGAGAATGTAATGCGGGAATTGCGCACGATCACGGGTCATGGAACTATTCCACAAGTTGGCTATGGGACACCCAGTGTCACAACTGAAAATATTGGAACTGAATTCGGAAAACCTTATAGAAGCTCAGAGGAAAAGGAAGAAGAACCTGAAATCTACGGATTTGTTCCAGATCACATGAAAAAGGATAAAAAGAAAGATAAAAAAGACCCTCACCTGATCAAACCTTCAGATCTATTTGGAAAAACTGATTGAACTGAATGAAAACTGGTTTTTCTATACAGGATTTTCTCTATCGTCTTTAAATTATCCTCTGAATCTATATCAAGAAAATTGTGCAAATGCTCGTCATATTTACGCAATTCTTCCTCAATAGGAATTGGAACTAAATTAATTTCATACCTTTTTCCATTATTATCACTAATAATGGGATTGGATCGAATCTCCTCAAATGTTTTTTGGAATGAGTAATGTTTTTTGAATATCTTTTGTTCCAAAATGGGTAATATACTTTTTATATGATAAATAGAGAAAAATGGCTCGAATTTTCCTGAACTCCACTGAGGAATGTATGTATTGTAGGATTTGGATTTCAACTTTCGATGTTGAAAACAAATATCGTTTTTGAAATGTTCATTGAAAATATGACTTAATACTGTCACTGAGATTAAAGGAGTATCACATGGAAAAACAAAAATATTACTAAATTCACTTTTTAACTCACTCATTGCAGTATATAAACCGAATATACTACCTCTTGGAGGTTGGGGGATGTCTGAATACAATTTATTCCAAACAACCTCATCTATGATGATCTGGTCCTCAGTTAATGAGGGTACGGCGTCCAAATATTCTTCTTGTTGGATATAGTTATTTAATACGATTTTCATAGGTATTCTGGTCTTCAAATTAAGAGTGAGTAAGAATTCGTTAATAGAATCTATCACAAATTGAATCAGAGGCTTATTTCCTTTACCTAAACGAATCAAACCCTTGTCACGAGTCATACGCGAGGATAAACCACCAGAAAGCAGAACGAAACAAATGCTTTGCATTATGTTATCTCAATATAGGTAGGGTCTTAATATTCATAAATTTATAGTATTCGTAATTATTAATTTTTTTAATACGGAATCCTTTTGAAGTAGAAAGCTAAACCACTTAAGAATGCTGTGGATAAATTATATTGTCTTTCTCTATTAGAATCTATAAGATGGATTAGCAAACGAAAGGATAATTCATAATGACCCTCAATCTCTCTCCGGATATGACGTCTGAGGATTTATTTAGTATATTGGATAATATTCGAGATGCTTTGCTAATCATCGTCAATCAACATGTATTTTGGGTTAATCATACTTTTGAAATCAATTTTGATTATCCGAAATCAGATGTCATCGGAAAACCAATCGATGAAAATTTGTTGGGAAAAAACTTTTCGACAAAATTAGAATTTTTCATCAGAAACAGTGACTCCATATCCAAAACCTACCTTCACGACATAATTTTAACAGCTAAGCCCTCTAAAAAGCCCACATTCACTGCACATTATCAAATCGAATTAAAAACATTTCTGTTTCAAGGACGAAGAGCTATAATGGCTTCCTTCCGTAGAACTATTCCTCGTAGCCAACAACTTATTGATATTGATGACTTATTAAGTTTTGATATTCTGGGTATCGCAATTGTCCGTGATGGGAAAATGTTGTATACCAATCGTCGCTATGCTGAAATGAAGGGATATTCACGTGAAGAAGTTCTTAATTGGGAACCCTATGAATATCTAAAAACTGTTCATCCCGATGATCAAGAATACGTAAAATCTCAATCTATACTCAAAGAACGAGGGGAACCTGGATATAATCCCCATTATCAGTTTCGGGGGATAAAAAAAGACCAGACAGAAGTTTATTTTGAGGTATATTCTCAAACTATTACTTTTGAAGATTCTTATGCAAATCTTGTCATTTTAATTGATATAACTGAAACTAAGCAAGCTGAAAGTGCATTTCGTGAAAGTGAAGAACGCTTTAAAATGCTGGTTGATCAAATGGAAGAGGGATTTGCAATAGGGGATGAAAATGATAATTTTACTTACGTAAACAATCGATTTTGTGAGATCATCGGTTATAGCACAAATGAATTGGTAGGACGTAATATTAGGGATATTGTGAATCCAAGATATCATTATATTTTAGATGAGCAAATGGAGCAAAGAAAACAAGGAACTTCGGATCCATATGAACTTATCTTATGCCATAAATCCGGGTGTGATGTACCTACACTAATAGGACCGGCGGGATTATTCGATGAAGAAACTGGAGAATATATGGGGTGTTTTGCGGTTTTTACTGATATCACCGAATTAAAAAACATGGAATCCGAAAGGTTACGTTTACAACACGAAATTCTGAATGCACGGAGAATTGAGAGTCTGGGAATTCTTGCGGGTGGTATTGCACATGATTTTAATAATATACTGACTTCAATCCTTGGAAATCTTTCCCTTGCTAAAATCACCTTAGAAAGTGAACCCCATTCTGATTTGAAAGAAATCATCATTGAAGCGGAGAACGCTACTGTCCAAGCCAAAGCATTAACTCAACAATTACTCACATTCTCCAAAGGGGGGGCTCCCATACGCAAAACCACAAATTCCATTTCTGAATTAATAAAAACAACCACGAATTTCGTTTTGCGAGGAAAATCATATACTGCAAAATATGACATAGCTGAAGATCTCTATCCTTGCGACATTGATGAAGCACAAATGAGTCAGGTTATCAATAATTTAATAGTCAACGCGTATCAAGCAATGCCTAAAGGGGGCTCCATTTTTATTCGCGGAGAAAACACTGAAATATCTGAAAATGTTCCTATTCCCATAACACCAGGTAAATACATTCGCATAGAAGTTCGAGATGAAGGAGTAGGAATTCCCCCTGAAAACCTTCCTAAAATATTTGATCCTTACTTCACCACCAAGCAGAAAGATACTTCAGACGGAGATATTTCTCCTCCACGAGGATTGGGATTAACGAGTGCTTTTCATATTATACAAAATCACGGAGGAATTATCACTGCAGAATCTGAATTGGGTGTCGGTTCACTATTTGTCATCTATCTTCCCGCTTCTTTAGACAAAATCCAAATTTCAGAAAAAATTACGACCACCGGAATTCAGAATGGAAAGGGAAATATCCTTCTTTTAGATGATGAGCCGACTGTACGTAAAATCGGTAAGAAGATGCTAGAAAAGTTGGGGTACGATGTAGTTGTTGCTTCTAATGGGGACGAAGCTATAGAAATCTATAAAAATCACCTGCATTCCAAATCCACATTTGATTTATTGATAATGGATCTTACAATTCCCGGGGGATTAGGTGGTCTCGAAGCATTTAAAGAAATTCTTAAACTAAATCCCCAAGTTAAAGCGGTCGTGTCTTCCGGATATAGCAATGACACAGTTTTAGCCCATTTTTCAGATTACGGTTTTGCAGGAGTTCTAATAAAACCATACACAATCGAAGGTTTAAGTAAAACTCTTACTTCTATTTTACAACAAAAATCATAGAGCCCAGAAATATGAAAGATGCAATCAAACATATTCCAAAAGAGAAATTAAGAGATCTTCCTGGTTGGAAGAACGCACCAATACCGATTTGTATGGGTGGAGATTATAGAGCTCTGACTTGGTGCTGCAAACCTGGTTCAACTCTGACATTTGGATATAAATGTCTTCGAGATATAAAACTGCAAGAAATCGGGATGACTCCCGATGACTTTATAAGAGTAAAAGAAGAATTCTCAAAAAAATATCAGTGGGATTCGAATTATCCTTGTTTTGGATCATTTTCATATTGTTGTATGAGACGTGGAGGATGTGATCTTCGCGATCCGGGATTGAAAAAAAGATATCCTAATCTAGAATTTGCTGATATTCAAAAAGAATACTATATTCGTAAGAAAGAACTAGCAGAGATTATATTAAAATGTGCAAAAAATAATGAGATTGTATCGGGATTTTTAGAAATCGGGAGTTAGATGGGGTGACTACCTATACGATAGTATCTATTACTCACTCAGACGATTTTGATGGAATTGGATCTCAAGCAACTCTCTATAGATATTTTTCAATATTAGAAAAACCAATACCACCTCACTGGGGATTTGATCCCGATACTAAAGTAAGTCTATTCCTTTTTCAAGTAGACTATCAGGATTATTTGTTTTATTGGGCTGCAATCATTACTGGATTTAAACTAAAAGAATCGAATTCTTGCTTAAATTTTAAGGATGAGTGGATTGCAACTTATTTACGACTTCATAACGTCCATTCTCTTGCTGAACTCAGTAAAAAGCACAATATAGTTCCCGCAGTTACCGAAAAAAAAATCCTAGATAATATTGAAATCTGGAAAACGGTTGACTTAGTAATTGTTACTGATATTGGGTATAATAAAATATTTACAACTCTCTTCGATCCTTTGGAAGAGTATCAAATACCTTTCGCATATTTTGATCATCATAGACACGATGAATCCAGCATTAATTTTTATTCGCGTAATTGCGTCCAACATATAATTGATACATACAGATGTACCACTCAAATTACCCACACTTATTTTTTACCAAATGATCAAATTTCTCAATATATATCTGATCTTGGTTATGATACCGATAATAATTATAATATCCTTCCACATAGCAAGGAAATTATGGCTGTGATCAGCTATCATCGAAAAAATTATTCTTATCTATGTGATATTGTTCGAAACTATGCGAGTGGTGTAAATTTCGATATATCGATGAAGAAAGAATATGAAAAAATAAAAAAATGGGAGGATAAAGAGTTTCAGATGATGTTACAATCCCTCAAATGCCTTTCAATCACTTATTCTGATGGAAAAACTGTTAATATCATATTTGGGTGTTCTGAATTGCGTTCTGGGCGCTCTATGAATCTTTTAGAAGATGCGATTAACAATGGCGATTTATTGAATAAAATTAGATGTCGGTGTGAAGATAATAGAATTATACTGGTTACAGTCAATAGAACCACGCTAAACACGAATTTAAAATCTGAGGTTTTCAATGTACATGATATCGCTGAACATTTTGGAGGAGGAGGACATATTAATCGAGCAGGATTTCGGTTTCCTTCTCGATTTGTCTCTGAATTGACGAGATCACAAGTTAACCTTAAGGATTTGAATCTAGAAGCATTTATCGAAGAAATCAAGCAGTTTTTGTGACACTTCGTGTAAAAGATTCCCATAAGATATCAAATCCGTTAAGACATAGTGTACTCATCGGAAAAATTTGAAAAAAAATCTATGTCTCGATAAATTTTAAGACCTAATTGGAATCGGGAAAATACTTTAACATCATGTTTAATTACTCAAAAGTCTTCAATCCTCCCCCCATTACATCCCAAGTCCCAATTGTAATGTTTTCCCTATTCAGTCGAATAATCTTATAAAAAACTATTTCAACACAAAGTCAGGATCGGATTTTCCTTAAAAGAGAGATGAAATAACCTGTGCTATAATCCCCCTTAGGGTTCACTCGAATAAGTTTTTTTGCATCTTTCTTAGTCAGCGTGAAATACCGATCTAAATCTCTTTGATGAATAGAATCCGCAAATGGATTATTGTTTAGCAAAGGTTCATTCCGTGGTATACCTGATTGAAATTCATCTTTATATAATTGCATTCTATTTTCTCCGATCACTTCAGATAATAATGAATAGGCATCAAGGATCTCAAAACCGAACTTTCGGTTCATGAGCGATACAATTCCCTCATTTTCCATTAAAGTGAGGGTACATGTAGTATATAATACAATTCCTCCTTGTTTCAGGTATGCAAAGATATATTTCACAAACCGGCGTTGTAGTAAAAAAAAATTCCGATAATCTTCTGCTGAGTGTTCAATACTTAGTTTTGGACGTGTACCTAACGCAGAACATGGCGGATCGAATACCAGTAAATCTGCTTTATTTAAGAGGTCTGGATGAGACTGTGATGCTTTCTCAAGTTGATAGGGTATGACACGAAAATTTTTGAGCCCCAATCGATCAATATCCTGATGTAATCCCTCTAATCGTTTTTTAGATCTGTCAATTGAAACAATTGTGGGGAATTGTTTATATTTTTGATAACCCATTTCAGAAAGGGCACATCCCATGTGACCTGGAGCACTACACACATCAAAAATCACGTTTTGGTCCTTGTAGAATTCCATTAATAATTTACACGCAAGAAAAGGTCCAAATGAGTGATCGGAAATAAAACCTTTAGAGAAGAAATTTGAATCTCTATAAGAAGGAGTTCGATACTTGGACTTGGTGGTTTTTATACCAATTCCCTTCTTCTTATGTACAATTTCACTATGGCTCAACTGAGTTATCCCATTTGCAACATGGGAATGATTAGGGCTGTAGATCGAAAATTCCTCACCTTTTTGGAATTTAGGAAGAGGTTTTAAGAATCCGGGTATGTACAAATTAGCTCCAATCATAATGGATTCGGCAGCATATTTATCAACTACAATTTCTCGTGATAGTTTTTGCAGGAAAAAAGGGCCATCTACTGGGATAAATATTAAATTCGGTACGGAATCACTGGACTTAGCACGCAATTGATTGACAATTTTCTCGAGTACATTCTTATCTGGACTTTTATCAATTCGGACAGGATTGATGCGAAGTGAAAACCATTTTTGTGGCGTTTGTAATGCTGAAATTAAATTATGTACCTCTTTTTTGAAGTTCTTTCGTGAGTTTTGAAAATAACACACTTCTATAAGACGTTGGATTGTGGAAACTGAAAATCCTGTTTTTTGGGCTGTTTTCGATATCCAATCTTTATCAAGGTTATTTGAACTCATTTTTTCACCTTATAATAATCCCTGTCGGATCACCACAGACCGAGTAGAACTTTATTAATCAATTTTGTCCCCACTACCCTATGTACTACGAACTACGCTAAAAGCCTACCTACTAACTATCGTGTACTGATAGGTGGTTTTTATTGTAGGTGCACCTATAAGCGTAAAATTACCCTAAAATTCACGATATGGGTAACTCACGTGTATTCCACCAATTGGGTATTTTGGTAATGTTATTACATAATATAGTGGGATATACTGAAATAGGTGTATTGGGACCCTTAAAAGAACGTGGTGGATATGGGATAGATGTCGATTAGTATAATTTTAACGTGATATTCATTTTGAGTATAAATATGGGATTGTTTTTCGAAAATTCTTACCTTAATTCTTATAAATTTTACAGATAATGTTAATATAGATTCAAATCGAAAGATGTGTGATTTTAAGTAAAAAAAAAACAACGTTGATTATAATGGGAACAAAAGGTAAAGAAATAGTTAATTTAGATGTAGAAAAACTGTTGGAATTGCTCAATAAAGCACTAGCTGATGAATGGTTGGCGTATTATCAATATTGGGTTGGTTCGGAAGTTGTAAAAGGACCTATGCGACCAAGTGTAGAAAAAGAACTAAAAGAACATGCCGAAGAGGAATTTAAGCATGCTGGTATGCTCGTAGAGAGAATCATTCAACTTGGGGGCACTCCTCTCTTGAATCCCAAAGAATGGTTTGAAAAAACGAATTGTGATTATGAGGTTCCATCTGATCCCCATACTGTGAAATTATTACAACAGAACATTAAAGGGGAGCAGTGTGCAATTCAAGTCTATCATAACATTCTTGAATTCATCAAAAAAGGTAACGATCCGATCACATTTAATATGATTCGAAAAATAATGGAAGAGGAAGTAGAGCATGAACAAGATTTAGAAGACCTTCTCGACGATATCAACACAAAAAGAGAATTATAATAATATTAAAGATTGTTATAATTAATGTCCTCAGTAAATTTGCCCCATTGGGTAATATTTTTAATTTTTTATATTAATATTTTATAAAAGTTTACAGAACACAATAAGCTGTGATTATTAACAGAATTATACATTTTCAATTACAGAATTTACTTACTACATGGAAAAATGAGAAAACAATGCCAGATGCAGATCGAAATTGTTATTTGAAAATTGTGGAGAAAATACGCTGCAGATGCTATAATTTGTGAAATTTGCGGAGAAAGTAAAAAATATGTCAAAAAACTCCCGATTAATTAGAAAACAACCAAACACATAAATAGATGAAAATAAAACAGCTCACTGCTGATCTAATTATGAAACCCGTAGCCCCTTTGATGATAGAACATCGCTTAATAGAACGGATGATCGATATATTAGAAGATGAACTGCGACAAATTAAAAAATCTAAAAAAGTAAACCCTATTTTGATAGAAAATGCGGTCGATTTTATTAGAACGTACGCTGATCAAACTCACCATGGAAAAGAAGAAGATATCCTATTCCGAGAACTAAAGAAAAAGAAAATTTTACCTGAACATGAGGAAATTATGTTTGAATTGATAGAAGAACACAAAATTGGAAGAAAAATCACCGGGGAGTTAGTAAAAGCAAATGAGGAATATAGGCAAGGTAAAATAGAAACATTGGACACCATCATGGAAAAACTATCATTTCTTGTAGATTTTTACCCCAAACATATTGAAAAAGAAGATAAGCACTTCTTTATTCCAATAATGAAGTATTTTTCCAAAAATGAGCAAGATACAATGCTTGAAGAAGGTCGCGTGTTTGATAGGAAAATGATTCATAAGAAATATCGAAATTTAGTGATGGAGTACGAGAAAGATCACGATATCACCCCCAAACAACAGCAGTCTGACTGGATAGATTACATTTAAAGTGGAATACTTCTAAAAAAAAAGAAAAAGTGCAGAAGCAGGGGAATGATCCCTGGACCTCAGGATATCTCATAAGATATCCAGCGCTATGTCTGAAATCTGACCCAGATTTCTCATTATGAGTCCTGCGCTCTACCGACTGAGCTACTTCTGCATGTTTATGGAGCTTCCGGAGGGATTTGAACCCTCGGCCTCTGCCTGTTTGGTGTTATGGATAGATTTCAAAATCAGTCCAATACCAAGGCAGCGTAATAACCTCTATGCTACGGAAGCGCAGATATAGGGGTATTTTTGTTGATTTTATCTAAAGGATAGGTAATTAAAAAATTTTATTTATCGCATTTGAGTTTTTTGTAAATGGGATTGAACAACTTAAGCCCGTGAACATTTGAAGAATATCTAATAAAAAATGCGAATTGTTCATTTTATTAATCGAGAATCCATTCGGGTTTAATATCTGATCTTAAACTTCCTATTGAAATTTCTGGTGGCAATGGGTTCACTTCAACCACCATGTTAAAAATGTGCAATATCAGAAAGTCCATCATATAGTTTGATCTTGCTTCCTTATGTATTATCTGAAACTATAAACTAATCTAATTGGATTCTAAATATATAAGTGCACCGTATGGCGAATATTTTTCAATATTGGAATGTACCATATCAACTAAGATCAATCAAATGGGAATACGAATGCGTATGATACAAAATCCTCATTCAAAAGATTTGGAAGAACTTTATTCTGAATTAACCACTGACAAATATGGATTGACTACAGAAGAAGCAACAAAACGGTTGGAAATCTATGGACCCAATGAACTTGATAAAGGAAAAGGTAAAAGTATATTTTCCTTAATTCTGCATCAGTTCTTCAATCCGTTGGTAGGAATACTGCTTTTGGCGGTTATTATTGTCATAATTGCAGAAATCTTTGACAAAGAGGAATCCCATATGGCTGATGCTTATGTAATTTTAGCTGTAATAATTATTAATGCTATTTTTGGATTTTCCCAAGAATATAAAGCTGAAAAATCTATTGAAGCTCTGAAAAAAATGGGAGCTCCATTAGCAAATGTTCTTCGTAAAGATTATGAAAAACATGATATTGAGTATGAAGTCGAGGCTACCAAGGTCGTTCCTGGGGATATTCTAATACTTTCTACAGGGGATCGTATTCCTGCAGATGGACGATTGATCGAAGAAATGAACCTTCATTGTGATGAATCCATGTTGACGGGGGAATCACTCTCTGTGAGTAAAAACCTATCTCTTGTTGCAAAGGATGCTCAATTGGGTGATAGAAAGAATATGGTATTTGGTGGCACTCTCATAGTAAAAGGAAGAGGTAAAGCCATCGTAACCGCAACGGGAATGCAATCAGAAATGGGAAAAATAGCGACATTAATTCAAGAAACAGAGGATGTTGACCCTCCAATCAAAAAAAAAATAAATCAACTAACAAAAATATTGGGAATTCTTGCACTTGCCGTATTTTTGATTGTGTTAATTGTGGGATTAATAATTATCGGAACTGAATCACTATTAACAATATTTTTATTTGCTGTAGCTGGAGCGGTTTCTTCAATTCCCGAGGGATTACTTATCGTTTTAACAGTCACATTGGCTGTAGCGATAAATCATATGGCAAAAAGAAATGCAATTATTCGGAAAATGCAGGCTGTTGATACATTAGGTACTATTTCTGCAATTGTATCGGATAAAACAGGTACCTTAACAACCAATCAAATGACTGTTCGGAAAATATGGACTCATCCTAATATTATTGATGTAAAAGGTTCTGGTTTTAATCCAAGCGGAAAATTTCAAATTAATCAAGAGGATATTGACCCTTTATCGCATAATGTATTGAAATCAATTTTAGAAGTGGGAATATTATGTAATGATTCATCGTTACGGAATCATCCAGATAAAGAAGGAGAACACTGGAAAATTACTGGTGACCCAACTGAAGCAGCTCTAATCGTAGCAGCAGCAAAAGCCAGTATCCAAAAAGATCACCTTGAATTGGACTTACCACGAGTAAATGAGATCGGTTTCGATTCTAGCCATAAATACATGGTTACTTTTCATCAACCAGTTAAATCAACAAAAATATTAACTTACATTAAAGGGGCTCCTGAAAAAGTACTGCAGATGTGCTCACATATAGAAACTAATGATAGGATTACTCAGTTAACAGACGATATCCGAGCAGATATTGCATCGATGGAAAATGAATTAGCCCAAAAGGCTTTAAGAGTTTTAGGATTTGCATATTTGGAAACAAACCATGAACACCATGATAAAATTAAATCAAAATTTCCCGACATTACCAGCTTAGTGTTTTTGGGACTAGTAGGAATGATCGATCCCCCTCGTATCGAAGCTAAAGAATCTATACGATCGTGTAAAAATGCAGGAATTGAAGTATATATGGCAACTGGAGATCACAAATTAACTGCCATAGCTATTGCTAACGAACTCGGGATTTCTGGTGAAGGGGAAAAAGCAATAACCGGGATTGAACTTCAAGATATGTCCCAAAGTGAATTGGAAGAAAAAGTCTTACAGACACATGTATTTGCGCGTGTAACGCCAGAACATAAGCATCGCATTGTTAGCGCGTTGCAGCATCATGGAAAAATTGTTGCTGTAACTGGCGATGGAATTAATGATGCCCCTGCATTAAAAGTAGCTGAAGTTGGTGTTGCAATGGGAATTACAGGTACCGATGTAACGAAAGAAACGGCCGATATGGTATTGCTGGATGACAATTTTGCCAGTATTGTAAATGCAATTGAAGAAGGACGAGTTGTGTTTGAAAATATCCGAAAAGTTGTAAAATATTTAGTTACTACAAATGTGGGTGAAGACATTACTATTATTCTTGCACTATTGTTATTTCCTTTCTTATTTCCCTTAATTGTTGGTGTCACTATTCCACCTGAAGAACTTATCATATTTACAGCCATTCAAATTTTATGGGTAAATCTTGTTACAGATGGTCCTTTGGACATTACTATTGCTGTAGAACAGAAAGAAAAAAATTTGATGGACGAAAAACCTCGTGATCCGAATACTAATATTATCAATAAAGAAATTATCGGGAACATCATAATTGTTGCATCAATTATGGCAGTTGGGATTATTTCGATATATCTTGGGTATCATAGTTTTGGTTATGGTGAAAAAGCACAGACCGTTGCTTTTGTGTGTCTAATTTTCTTCCAAATTTTTAACGCATTGAATTGCCGATCAAGAACCCAATCAGTTTTTCAGTTAGGCTTTTTTACTAACATATGGTTGATCCTTGCGATTGCATCCTCAATTGTATTAACCTTTCTTGCCACAGTCATCCCTTTCTTCCAAACTATTCTCCGTACTCAGCCATTAGGGATATGGGATTGGTGCATCATCGTACTAGTATCAAGTTCGGTCTGGGTAGCTGATGAGATTCGGAAATGGGTTCAATTCAGAAGAAAACGCAGAAATCGTTAAAAAAAGTCAACCCAACGATTTCAAGGTTTTCTTAAATGTGGGACTCAGAATCTCTGTAAAATTGTGCAATGAATACACAGAAAATACATAGTTTATTAATTTTAACACCTTTCGACAGATAGGGATGATATCATTACTCTTATTCCTCAAACATTTAATTGTTCCCGTTCCTTAAACTCACAATGCTTGGGATAGTATTTGCGGTCTCCGCCAATTTTGTTTTTGCTGTATCTAATGTGTTTTTTAGAAAAACTGAACATGATACATCCCCATCGATGATTAATTTGTTTCGAACAAGCGTTGGAGTTTTATCTTTTATCCTTATTGCGTTTTTTACCAATAGTATTTCTATTGTATTCTTAATACCGCTTGATTTAATCGGATTGCTTATCCTGAGTTCATTATTAGGGCAAGTCATGGGTGATACATCGTATTTTTTCTCTCAGAAATATATTGGACCTACTAAGGCGTTAACTATTTCCTTAACCTATCCCTTCTTCACAATTTTAATTGATATATTTTTCTTAAATGCTTCCTTTAACGCGTTTATTTTATTATCTGCAGTGATCATCAGTGTTGGAGTGGGCTTGATTGCTTATTCTAAAGAAAAAAAGGCAGAACGCCGCCCTAAAAGTCCCAATCAGACCGAACAACCTCATATATCATCTAGAAAAGATACTGCACTAGGAATTATCTTTGCGTTTCTTGCGTCCATCAGTTGGGCAATAGGGATTACCATAACTGATTTATCGATGTCAAAAATAAATGATTTGTTTGAGACGGAAAGGTTAACCTCTGTTGTTGGGTCCCTTATTCGGTTTCCAATAGCTGCGATTGTATTATTGGTAATTAATTACAGTCTATATGGATTAATAAAAAGGAAAAATCAAGGAAAGATAGAATTAAGAATTCATCTCACATATCAAATCCGCGGGAGGAGCATCCATTCATGGTTGTGGTTAATTGCGGGAGCATTAATTGGGACTTCCCTTGGAGCTTATTTATTTACCGAAGCGGCTTATCTTGCTGGAGCTGTGACTATGGCAATCCTAGTATCAACCGGTCCTCTCTTCACCCTTATATTGAATTTGATCATTAATAAAGAACGAATCACTATACTTGGCTTTATAGGTGTACTAACAACCTTGTTGGGTATTATCATTATTTCGCTATTTTGAATCAATGAGCAATACATTTTAAAAATCCACCATTATATTTAGAGTATTAAATGTGAGAATGACATTAAATCAATGGGACCGAAGAGGAACCGCTTAAAATGCTTCCAATGAATGAACGGATAATAAAATTACGAACTCAAAGTTTGAATGCAATTCCTCGAATATCGATCGAGCGAGCAAAATTGCTCACCGAATTTTACACATCCCACACGGCAAAAACAGTGAGTATTCCAATTGCTCGTGCAATGGCTCTAAAGTATATTCTTGAAAATGAAACCATCTGTATAAATGATGGGGAATTGATTGTTGGGGAGCGAGGTCCTGAACCAGCAGCAACCCCTACCTACCCCGAAGTGTGTATCCATTCCCAGAGGGATTTTGAAATTCTACACACCCGGGAAAAAATTCCCTTCAATGTCTCTCCTGAAGTTTTGAAAACACAATTGAAGAAAATCATACCCTTTTGGAAAGGAAAATCAATACGCGAGAAAATTTTTCAAAACATGGAAACCGAGTGGCTAGAAGCATATGAAGCGGGTGTCTTCACTGAATTTATGGAGCAGCGTGCGCCGGGGCATACGGTGGGAGGTAAACATATCTGGAAAAAAGGTTTTTTGGATTATAAAAAGGAAATACTTCGTGCATTCGATAACATTGATTTAAAGAATGACCCCAACGCTTCAAACAAACAGGAAGAATTGAAAGCGATGAATATTGCAGCAGATGCTATTATTTCATTTGCACATCGTTATTCTAAAGCAGCAGCAGAACTCGCTAATATAGAATCAGATTCAAAACGGAAAGAAGAATTATGGAAAATAGCTGAAATTTGTTCTAGAGTTCCTGCTCATGCACCAAGGACATTCTGGGAAGCACTACAGCATTATTGGTTCATCCATTTAGGAGTAATAACAGAATATAATACTTGGGATTCCTTTAATCCTGGAAGACTAGATCAACACTTGATCTCCTTTTATCGAAAAGGGCTTGAAAATGGAAATTTAACACCAGAAAGGGCAGAAGAACTCCTCCAAGCGTTTTGGATTAAATTTAACAACCAACCGGCTCCCCCTAAAGTTGGAATAACTGCTGAAGAATCTAACACTTACACTGACTTCTGTAATATTAACATTGGAGGCTTGACAGAAGAAGGAGAAGACGGAGTAAATGAATTATCTTATATTTTACTAGATGTGGTTGAGAATATGCGAATATTGCAGCCAAGTTCAAATGTTCAATTATCCCATAAAACGCCAGATGAATTTTTACTTAGGGCATTAAAAATTATTAAAACAGGATTTGGGCAACCCTCCATATTTAATACTGATGCAACAATTCAAGAATTGGTACGCCAAGGTAAAGACATCAAGGATGCTCGAAATGGAGGCAATTCAGGTTGTGTGGAGAGCGGTGCATTTGGTCGAGAAGCCTATATTCTCACAGGATATTTTAATTTAGTTAAAATATTAGAAATTACACTCCACAACGGGGAAGATCCTCTAACAGGAAAACAGATTGGATTGAAAACCGGAAAAGTCTCCAGATTTTCTTCTTATGAGAATTTCTTTACGGCTTTTTCAAATCAAGTCAGGTACTTTCTTGATATTAAATATCGAGGAAGCTTAGTAATAGAAAAATTATGGGCGGAAAATTTACCAGCACCATTCTTATCCATAATTACATTGGATTGTATCAAAAACAGAAAGGATTATAACGATGGTGGGGCACAGTACAACACCAGTTATATTCAAATTGTGGGAATGGGGTCTATTACCGATTGTTTATCTTCTATCAAATATAATGTATTCGATAAGCAAAATTTACCTTTTTCTGAAATGGTAAAAATATTGGATGCTAATTTTGAAAACTATGAAACTTGGAAGGCAAAGTTCCTCAATAAAACACCCAAATATGGAAATGATGATCACTATGCAGACCAATTTATCAAACCCGTGTTTGATTTAGTATTTAATGCAGTAGATGGTCTTCTGAATACACGAGGAGGATGTTTCCACATTAATTTATTGCCCACCACAGTGCATATCTATTTTGGAAAAGTAACGGGGGCGACTCCTGATGGGAGAGAGGCATATACTCCCTTGTCTGAGGGTATATCACCAGTCCAAGGTGCAGATACCAAAGGACCTACTGCTGTATTAAATTCTGCAGCTAAAATCCCCCATCTAAAAACAGGAGGGACATTATTAAATCAGAAATTCACACCCGATTTCCTTAAACACAATGAAGGCATAAAAAAAATTGCAGATCTGATCAGAACATACTTTAGGATGGACGGACATCATATTCAATTCAATGTGGTTTCTAGAGCAACCCTTCTAAGTGCTCAACAAAACCCAATTGAATATCAGAATCTTATTGTACGAGTTGCGGGATATTCCGATTATTTTCTGAATTTGGGTTACGATCTTCAAAATGAAATCATCAAACGAACTGAACACTCGGGTGTTTAAAAAAAAAAAATATAGTTTTGGATTAGAGTTAAAACTCCAAGTATTTACCCAATTTTTGGGATTTTGGATCAGGGGCATTTGGCAAATTCCAACTGGAAGAGCTCTACCAAAAGGTATAAAATTCTTAGCAAAAATTTAATCAATTGTCTCAATTTGTGTGAAATTCCGTTTTTTCAATGTTGTATAAGATTTTTTCTTTATTCCTTTTGATCTTAGAACTTTAGGGAACAACATACCTACATTTTGTTGGTATCGGAAATAATCGTCAAATTCAAGCAATAATCGTTCTTCTTCCTGCGTAGCAATGACATAATATCCATAAATTCCAAGAAGTAGAAGAAAACTTCCTAAAATGAAAGTTAAAAGGGGGAATCCAATGAAACCACAAACATATTGAAAATAATTTGGGTGTCGAACCACTGCAAAACCTAATCGAGTTTGAAGTTGATGAGTATTATGGCACAAATAAAAACCTCGAGCCCAACGTCCAAGAGCCCCGATAATCAATCCAAATGTCATTATGATTATTCCAATAATTTGAAAAAGGAATTGAACACTTTCTGGAAAAACCAATTGTAGTGTAGTGGAGGTGTTTTCTTCTAACACGATTGTTCGCAAAGGAATAATTATAATAAAAAACCAAAAAGCAACAGAGGAAAAGCTATAACACAATATTCCCACAATATTATGAGAAATCGCATATGGGTATCGAATTTTACCCCGTGGTTTAAGTATCATTACAATATCCAAAGTGGTGTGGGTTAAAAAGTAGATAAGTAAATATCCTAAAAGATATATACTGATCTCTTCCCAACCTAAGGAAAAACTCATGCCATAAGCAGAAGTAAGTGAAGATATTTATGCTTTCAGTATTTGATAAGACTATTTCTATGGTTTAATAATCCCATTAATAACAGTATTTAAGAAAATCGTTACTCATATGCTTTTTATATAAAATAGCGCTCATTCCTACATATCTGACTTTCTAGTGGAGACTTAACAAAATTTAATGCTAGTGGAGAATTTATTGTGACTCAATCCTACGTAAACTGGAAATTTCTGAACGAGAATCTGATCAAAGAGAGGAAATATCAGCTTAATATTGTAGATTCTGCGTTTATGTCGAATACTTTAGTTGTTCTACCTACAGCTCTCGGAAAAACTATAATTGGAATCTTACTTACGGTTAAACATCTTAAAAAGTATAATGGAAAAGTCTTGGTTCTGGCTCCTACTCGTCCATTGGTTTCTCAGCATTATAATAAATTTAAACAGTTTATAAATAATTCAATATCCATGAATATTTTAATCGGAGGACTTTCACCGCTACAGAGAACTCTTAAAGTCAATAACTCGCAGATCATTTTTGCTACTCCCCAAATTATAAAAAACGACATTTCCTCAGGAGCATATAACCTTAAGAACTTCACACTCATTATATTTGACGAAGCTCATCATGCCCGGCATAACTATGCATATACATTTATTGCAGATGAATACATATTTTCCTCGAAAACCCCTCACATTTTGGGCTTAACGGCTTCTCCGGGTAAAAATATCGATCGGATAAACAATCTGGTGGAAAAATTACGAATCGAAAAAGTATGTTTTAAAACCGAAGAAGATAATGATGTAAAAGAATATATCTACCCAATCGATGTCTATATTGACCGAGTAGATCTTCCAATCGAGATCGTTGAAATACAAGTAATAATTGACCGAGCAATCCATGAAATTATCGATTATTTGATGGATTATAAATTAATAACACCCAAGCGATATTACTCGAAAATGGATTTCTTAGCACTAAGTCATGATGTACGATTATTTGAATATTGTAATCACGATGATTACAAGGATGAATATAACTTTCCCACTATATTTGATGCTTTATCAGCGAATCATGATAAAATTCCTGACCACATCACCATGATCAATGCTGGAATTTATTGGTATCATCTTCAAGAGCTGCTCACCACCCAATGCCCACAATTGTTTCATAAATATTATGAAAAACTATCAGATAGAGCGGAATCGAACTCGCGTAGTGCACAAAAGGTCGTTCACAGTAAATATTTCCGTAATTTTATTAATGAGAAACTCTCATTTTTGCTTGCCTTGGATTCCCCTAAAATTAGAATAACATTAAATATAATTCAGTCAATCTTTGCAACTAAACCAGATGCAAAGATCATCATCTTTACTCAATTTCGTGATATGGCATCTATTATAACAGATAGAATAAATACTCTTGATCATTGCAATATTTCTGCAGCAAGATTTGTAGGACAATCTTCCAAATTTGAAGATATTGGTTTATCCCAATCTATGCAACAAGAATTAATCGAGTACTTCAAAACTCATAAAATTTCAGTTTTAGTAGCGACCTCGATAGCAGAAGAGGGATTGGATATCCCTAACGTCGATTGTGTTATTTTTTATGAGCCAGTACCCAGTGAAATACGTTTAATTCAACGTCGTGGCCGAACTGGCAGATCCTCTAAAGGAAATTGTCATATTTTATGTGTAAACGATAGTCTAGATGATATTTTTCTAAAAGTATCCTTTCGGAAAGAACAAAACATGAAAAATTTGTTAACAGATAACCATCAACTGGATTTGTACTCATCTATCAATCGTAATCCTGAGAAATTTGCCCTATCTGTTAAAAATGATGAGGAAATTTATCAGTTTTTTCAAGACATTGCTGAACGCAGAAAAATAACTACCCAAAAAGAGATTGATATGATAAAAGAATTGTTAGAATTGGAAGGTGAAAAAAAACGTACATCGAATTTAAAACGATACGGTGTGAGGGATTTGACTCAAGAATTGAACAAATTAACGGTAACACGATTACAACGTAAAGATAGTAATCTCCAGCATCTCAAGGAAGAAAAAAAGAATGAGATAAGACAAAGACGCAGCCAAAAAATTGAAGATAAAATCAAATCTTTCAAAAAAAACAATTGAACCCTTGTCGAATCAAAAATTTATTCTAATTACTCCTCGATGTGGTCGTTTTATATATTTCTGGCTTTCAAGATCTCGTAAACTCTTATAAAACGTGGATTTACTAAGATTAGTTTGGATAAGTTGGTATAGTTCACCCGTTGGGAGTTCCTTGTGTAATATAAGGGTAATAAGAATCTTTTCATTGATTTGTCTCTCATTCATGAATTCTAGTAAAAACGCTAACCGTTTATTAAAGTCATGCTCCACCTCTGTGAGTGCAGACACACGCTCTGCAAGATACAGCATTACTTCTTCCCTGGCATTAATTATAGAAAAACTATAATCGTAAACTTCAATTAGTTTCTTGATTAATTTCTCGAAGGGTAGATCTTGGGATTCCAGGAGCACCTTATCAAATCGCTCGATTACTTTATAATAATCTTGACCGTTTTCTAGTTTAGAGAGGAAGAGGGCAATTACTTTTTTATGAGAGTCATTATAAAATGAAATTACATTTGCTTCTTCATCACGATGGAGCATAACAGAACTGATGAAATTGTGGGAAATTTGAATTTGTTGGATATGTTCATTGCTAACTTCAAACTCTTGTGGATATTTAAAAAACTCCATAGCACCTTGATAAGAATCCCATTGTATAATGACGAGACCAATCGGCAAGTGTTAAATTTCCCTCATTCCATTATCAGAATCTCTAAGTGAATTAAAAATGGTTACTTATTCCTAAAAATTCATGGATAATTGTGTATTAATGTCGAGGTAAAGGGAGAAACATTATTAGACTCCATAAACTCTAAAACTAGAAATGCGATTAATAGACACTCATTCTCACTTGGAATGGAATAGTTTGTACGAGAAACTAGAACAAGTGGTTAAAGGAGCAAAAGAAAATGGATTGATAGGTATCATTACGTCCAGTGTATGGTTAGATACTGCTCCAGTGGGAATTAAAATCGCACACAAATATGAAAATTTTATTTTTCCGTCTATCGGTTTTGCACCGACTGAAGCTGCAAAAAAACCAGCAACATTCGAACCATTTAAGCAATTCGTTTTAGAACATTCTAACCAAATGATAGGACTAGGGGAAATTGGTTTGGATTACTACTGGATAAAAGATAAGGTAATACGTAAGGATGTGGAAAATAAATTCATTGAACTTATCCAACTCAGTGAAACGATTAATAAACCCATCGTAATCCATTGTAGAGATGCAGAACAGCGTGTGATCGAGTTGATTGAGGAATATTGCAATCATGACCGAGTACATATGCATTGTTTTTCTGGTCCTAGTCATCTTGTGAAACGAGCATTGAAAAATGGCTGGTGTTTTAGTGTCCCAACTTCAGTGGTTAATCGAAAATATCATCAGAAATTAGCTGAAAATGTTCCATTGGAACGAATGTTTTTAGAAACAGATGCTCCGTTTTTATCTCCGTTGAAAGATCAAAAAATAAATGAACCTAAGAATATCGCTATTAGTGCCGTACGTATTGCAAACATGAAAAACACAACTCCTGATAATGTTGCTGATATTACAACAGCCAATGCAATCGAATTTTATTCGTTACCCATTTAAACCTTAATCGAAATTTCGAATTTTACAAATTTCTTTAAGGGTTATTTTTCCTAACATATCTTTAGTATGCCCTCTTTTTACGTTTATATCATTGAATGTATCGATAAAAAACGTCGAAAAAGTTATTATACGGGATATACAAACAATCTCAAAAAAAGATTCCAATTACATACTCAAGGTAAGGGTGCAAAATATACAAAAGGAAAAGATTTGACTCTCATATATTCAGAAATCTACCCTTCGCGTTCAGAAGCGGTTCTAAGGGAATTAGAAATCAAAAAATTAACCAAAAAACAGAAAAAGGAATTAATTCAACAAGGAGAATTGAACAATCCTGCCTAATCACAAGGGTTTATTAATCATTTTGTGTGGATTACCCGCATCAGGAAAAACCAAGTTTGCTAATATCCTAGCAAGCCATCTTAAAGATAGATTTCCCACTATTTCAGTTCATATAATCGATACTGATATTATCCGCGAAAAATTATTTTCACAAAAATTTAAACCTGAGGAGGAGACCAAAGTTCGTAAAAATGCACTCGAACAAACTTGGCAATATCTGGAATCGGATTACGTGGTTATAATAGATGATATTAACTATTATAATAGTATGCGGCAAGATTTCAAAGAGATTGCAGAAAAATTAATGAAGCCATTTTTAATAATCCATATATCTACACCCTTGGAATATTGCTTGCTTTGGAATCAAAAAAGAGAAACCCCCTTGGAAGAACGTATTATTAGTCAAGTGGCAGAAAAATTTGATATACCTGGGGAAAAATATGCTTGGGATGTTGCAACGGAGAGTATTGACTTTTCAAGAGATAAAATTTATACTAAACTAAAATCAATCGTAAATAAGATAGAAAATATTCTGTATACTCCCGTTAAAGCTGATAAAATTGAGAAAAATAAAGAAATTACATCCACTATACAAGAACTGGAGTTAATTTCTCGCAATTTTATCCATTTTTATTCGAAAATTCAGTTCAATTCGGAAAAAAAAGACTCAATAAATCTTCATTCTGCAATTGCAGATTCTTCTCACCTTGATATATTTGAGAAATTGTGTAATTCATCTTTATTTCACCAAATCCAAAATAAATTTGATTCCAATATTGAAAAAATAAATACAGAAAGAAAAAACTATCTTAGGAACTCTCAGTCCAAGTATTATAGGGAAATAATATCTTTAGATGAAGAAACTCTCTTAAATTTCTTGAAAGATTTTATGAAATTCTTGTTGAGAATTACTTAATCTCTGGATATTCCTTTTAAAATCAATAATCAATTTTAATAACGGGAATTAATTGAAATAATTAGAACGATGGATAAAGAAGAGAATGAATTAATTCTTCGAGTCGAAGAAATCTCGAAAAGTTCAGCGGGTCGATCTATTTGCCGTATTGATCCAGAAAGCATGAAGCAATTAGGACTCAGCGCTGGAGATATTGTAGAGATTATCGGAAAAAAAAGCTCTCCCGCAATTGTGTTTCCAAGCTCCCGAGATAAGAACCAAAACATAATTCGAATTGATGGGTTGATGAGGTTAAACACTGGTTCGACCGTAGGAGAGTATGTAAAGATACGACCAACTAAACCACTAGCGGCTCGATATATTAAATTAAGCTATACTCAAAAGAATATTCAAATAACCAGTAATGTTCGGAATCTCGCTGGAGCAATGCAAGGAAAACCTATGAAATCGGGCGATATCGTTGCGGTAGTGAAACAAAATGTTGCCAGAAAGAAAGAAAGCCTAAATCCTCCTTTAGAAGAATTTCAAAAAATCATGGGGGGGATGTTTCAAGCACCGAGTGTATCGCTGGGAGAAGTAAGATTTTTAGTTAAAAAAACCATTCCGGACGGAATCGTACAAGTAACTAAAAACACAGAAATTGAAATCTCGAAAGAAGTAAGTACATCTCCCTCTGGGACAATCATCACTTATGATGATATCGGAGGATTATCTGATGCTCTCCAAAAAGTACGTGAAATGATTGAACTTCCACTCAAACATCCCGAGTTATTCCAGAGAGTGAATATTGATCCTCCCAAAGGAGTTTTACTTTATGGACCTCCTGGTACGGGTAAAACTCTTATGGCTCGTGCTGTTTCCCAAGAAGCAAATGCTTATTTCATTACGTTAAATGGACCTGAAGTAATGTCAAAGTTCTATGGAGAAAGTGAACAAAATCTCCGGAAATTATTTGATGAAGCAGAAAAGAATGCTCCCTCAATCATATTTATTGATGAAATCGATTCCATTGCCCCTAAAAGAGAGAACGTAACGGGTGAAGTAGAAAGACGTGTAGTTGCCCAATTATTGAGTCTCCTTGATGGATTACGAGGACGTGGAAAAGTTATTGTAATTGGTGCAACAAATCGAGTAAATAGTATTGATCCCGCATTAAGACGACCTGGTCGATTTGATCGTGAAATTGAATTGGGAGTCCCCGATAAGGAAGGACGAAAAGAAATATTTCAGATCCATACAAGAGGGATGCCATTAAGTGCTGATGTTAATTTAGAAGAATATGCTAACATCACACATGGTTTTGTTGGTGCAGATATTATGGCTGTATGTCGCGAAGCAGCAATGGCATCGCTCCGCACAATCTTACCCGAAATTGATTTAGACAAACCCATTCCGTTGGAGATTTTAGATAAACTCATCGTGACAGATGAACACTTTGCGAAAGCAATCCGGATGGTAGAACCAAGTGCAATGAGAGAAGTTATGATCGAGATTCCAGATATTAAGTGGGAAGATATTGGAGGATTAGAGTCTATTCGTGAAGAATTACAAGAAACTGTGGAATGGCCTGTTAAATACCCTCATATTTACAAGAATGCGGGAATTCGTCAGGTTAATGGCGTATTGTTATTTGGACCTCCTGGATGCGGTAAAACCCTTCTCGCAAAAGCAGTTGCGAATGAATCTGAGCTCAATTTCCTTAGCGTTAAAGGACCAGAGATCTTTTCAAAATGGGTGGGGGAAAGTGAAAAAGCAGTTCGAGAATTATTCCGAAAAGCGCGTCTTGCGTCCCCATCCATTGTTTATTTTGATGAGATGGATTCTATTGCATCCTCTCGAGCAAGTTTCAATGGTGGTTCCCATGTGTCCTCGCAAGTAGTAAACCAAATCTTGGTGGAAATGGACGGATTAGAAGATCGTAAAGGAATTGTTGTTATCGCATCTACAAACCGATTAGATCTTTTGGATAAAGCACTATTACGACCTGGGAGATTTGACAGAATTATTTATACACCAGCTCCTGATGAAGACGCTCGTTTCAAAATTCTCAAAGTACACACCAAAGATATGAATCTAACCGATGAAGCCATTAAATTTTTACCAAAATTAGCTCTTATCACAGAACATTACTCTGGTGCAGATTTGGATAATTTGTGTCGGGAAAGTGGTATGCAAGCTATTCGGGATTTTTTCCGTTCGAATCCAGAAGACGCTCAAAACCCTGATCGAAAAATTCTTGTAGAGCAACATCACTTTGAAACTTCTCTTAAGAAAATCCAACCCAGTTTAACTGAAGATGTTATAAAAGAATATGACAAAATGGCAGACGAAGTATCAAAACGGAGAACAAAAATCGAAACCCGTTCTTATAGTGCCTATACATAATATTAAATTTATTTTTTTTATGTTAACACTTTCTCTTTTACCAAGTAATCCCGAACCGCTTCTTCAGATTTATTAAACAATTCGGATATGGCTAAGATAGAGATTTCTTCCGTCATACCCGCGGATCTATAATCTTTGTATAATTGTTTCCAAATTTCAATGTTACCAGAAAATTCCTCGGGATGTTCTGATTGAACATGCCTCCAGTACGGCTTCTTCAAGTCTTTCTTACCGCAAAACGGACACTCGCGTTTTTCATTAAATGAATTAGTTTGCCTCATATAGTATAACACCACACGATAGTTTCAATTATGCTCTCTGTTTAGTATTTCTAATAAATCTTTTATTATTATAATATTAATTCTTTCTTTCCTTCCTAAAAATCCATAGATGTTGTAGTTTTGTCGCAATTAGTCTATCTATCAAAATTTGACAAATATTATTACCTCCAAAAATCAAAGTATATGTATTCTATGCCATCACGAATCATTCCTAGAAAAATAATTCTGCTTCTTATTTTCTTATTCATCGGTAGCCTTATTTCTCAAAGTAAGAATAGCACAGCCCAAGTTTCCGTTGCAGAATATATGAAAGTAGGTGATAGTATAAAATATTCTTTCAAATCCACTGGTGCATATATACCTTATGGGGATCAAGATTTATTTTTCCGAATAACCAATATTACGGATCCTTCTAATATATTGGTAGATATTTTATACGGAGAAGAGACTATCGACAGGGCAATTTTGTTAAATCAAAGTGTGAAAGTAGGTTGGTATATTCTAAATAATAATTCATTACGAAATAATTGGCAGATATGTCCGTTACAAAATACAAGCGCGTCAAAAATTTACGAATACTGGGTTTCTAGTAATTTAAGAAACGTGTCAGAATATTATAATGACGTACAGCGTGAAGCGTTAGAATTATTATTTTGCTATGATACTTTTTTGGATGGAAAAAATTACTCGATAGACGTTCGCTGGCTTTGGGATTATAATACAGGTATTTTACTCAACAATTCTGTATTTTTTAATGATACCACTGATCCTAGCCTATCTGGATTATATGAACAATACTTGGTGGAAACAAGCATATGGACATTATCAGCAAGAATAATACCAGGGTATCCAATCATATGGACTATTGTACTTATGAGTTTTGGACTGGGATTGATATTAATCGTGAGTAAAAATGGATTACGTAATCACCATAAAAAGACAATTAGAACAATTAATAAAAATAACGTATTCAAAGTTTTGGGAATCATTTTGCTTCTATTCGGACCGTCATTGGTTTTTTTCAATCGTACTATCCCATTTACTAAAGCCACTCCTCAACTGATTATGCCACATGCAAATGTATTACTATTTTCCAACAAGTCAGAAAGTGCTATTGCAGTATCTCTAGGTTTGGATGATAGAATAGAATATTCTCTTTTTCTGGCAAGTACTAATACTACAGAAGAGTTACTTGCGTTAGATTTCACTTCATTTGATGTTATTATCGCAGATGGATATTTACCATCGAATGAATCTGCATTGCATAAGATCAAAAGTAATATTAATGGTACCGAATACGAAACCAGTTTGATATTTTTTGGAGGAAATTACTCACAATCTGCATTATTAGAGTTTTCTAGCTATTTTCCTGTGGAATTCGTAATCCATAAAGATGCTTTAAACATTTCTATCACCAAATTCTATCAAGAGCAATCTGGATTTTTAGAATTTGCTACAATGGAATTTTATTCACAATTATATAGTCAAATTGAAACTTATGAAATTCACAAGGATGATGTCCAAGTCGCTGTTTCTGAGGAACAAAAAGCATTATCAAAAGATGATCAATCTATGTATATTACCCGAATTGCATGGCAATCTACACCACTATTATATGAGCGTATTTTGACTTATGCAAAAAAACCCGGTGCGATCACCCTCATTGAAGTCCCGGATACAAAAGAACCACTTATTGTCACTTGGGAAAAAGATTGGGACGGGGATGAGAAGTTCAGCCAAGTTATATTTATTTCTCCTGGAGTATCCACTGTATGGGACTATAATAAAGGAGAAGAGAATGAATGGAATACTCCATTTAAATTGTGGCCCTATTTCAATTACATGTTATATATGATGGTATATGATTGCAAGGGATTAGAACCCGATCAAATTGAAATGTATGCAGACTGGCCATATTCGCCGATTCCCCATAGGAGAGAAGCCATAATTTGGATGGTGTTTGTCGGCTCCTTGTGGGTATTTAATTTTACTTTATTCTTTGTTCTCAGAAAAAAATCTAAAAAACGGGATTTGGCTAAATCTAATAATTCACTAAATTTAGAGGAATCATCATCAGAAGACACTAAAGGACAATCATCCAAGTAATCATGAAGGAATGGTTTTGATCATGGAGTCACACAATTTCTTTTTGCAAACTAACACACGTGAAGAGATGATAGACATTACAGAGGAAATTAAGGAAATTCTTCAAAAAAAGTCTTCTATACGTAATGGTTATATAAAAATCTCCATACCTCATACCACAGCTGGAGTCACTATTAATGAGAACGCTGATAGAGCGGTTGAAAATGATATTCTTCATATTCTACGAAAAATAATCCCAAAATCAAGAGATTACTCTCATGCAGAAGGAAATTCGGATGCACACATGAAATCATCACTCATGGGTACCAGAGTGGATATTATGCTTGAGCATGGCCAACTTAAATTGGGTAGATGGCAAGGAATTTTCTTCTGTGAATTTGATGGTCCCAGATCACGTAAGGTGTATGTAAATATATTTAAGGAGTAAGATCTCTATTAGTTTTCTTTTAAGAAACGATTGTGTGGTTTTTTTGTATTATTATTTATACGTTGTTACGTAAGATTTATTTATTTAATTTTTAAGTAGATAATTACTTCCGAAATATCTATTAGATAATTTCATTTAGGAGATACTTCTCGTACCGACAAAATATTGTACCGTTGATAATTAAACCAATCATACGAGTAGAGATTATGGATAATATAACTGTAATTGCAGATGACTGGATTCGATCTCTAAGAACACTAGATACCATACGATCTCAAATTTATATTGAGAGTATCTATGAAAGCTTCCAAAATTTCAATCCAAAAGATAAACGGTCCCTTATTATTACTTTCTTGAACAATATCCAGACAGAAAAATCGGAACCCTACATCAAAAACTATATTTCTTGCCTATCGTGTCTGAATCAGAAAGCCGATGTATCAGAATCGTATCTATTAGAAAAATCTTCTAATCCTTTAATTTCAAAATACTTATTGGAGTCTATTATAAAAAGATCAACCAATTCCCCAGAAACCGTACAAAGAATTATTACCCAATGTATATCGGAACCATTTTCAAAATTATTTTCTTACTCAATACACCTAATAATACAAGCAAATTTTTCTGAATTTGTATCTACCTTGAAAAAATTCTACATGGATCATAAATCCATGCTATTGGATTATTTCTTAATCCCCAACCCTCCTTATACTGAAAAATACAAAATATTAACCGAAAATTTGTATGTTTTGCTTAAATCTCTGAATCATTTTGACGTACTTGATGATCATCTAATTGATTCAAATAAACACTTACTATCAATTCTATGCGATAAAAAAACACAGTTAGCAATCAATCCTCAAAAAAGCAATCTTTCTAAATTAATTTCCCAACTATTTTACAACATATCTATTCCTGGACAGCATATTCAATTTCTTTTAACTCAATTTCGAATGATACCAAGTGAGTCGATCAAAATATCGATTATTCATAAATTCTCCAAATTTCCGAAAGACCGAGATTCTCAGTACATTATTGCATTATTACAAGAAATTGCAGAAGAGGATAATTATTTTGTATTTTCCGTTGCTTCCATGGTGAAAATTGGGGGAGAGGGAGTTAAATCTTATGTTTTAAAAGAATTACAGTCGGATCGCTTCCGCAGAATTTTTTTCACAACATATTTTATTCCCTATTTAGATATTCCAACGGACAAATTCAATTCAATCTTGGATGATCTACTCCAATACAAGCAACCATTAATTTTAAAACAAGCTTTATGGGTCATTCGGAAAAAAAAATCCTCTGAGTACATAACCCAAGTGATAAAACTATTATTCCATGATAATGCCCAAGTACGTGGAGAAGCTAAGAAAGTACTTCTTGAAGTTCCGAATTCCATCGAATATCTTTCTAGAAACATAAATTATTATGGACCAGAAAAACAAGCAGTTATATCCGGCATAATTGCAAAACTACGCAAATTAAATGGATAATATCGAGTCCGAAGACAAATATTTTTTAATTAGGAGAATGCAACTAGTTGTATGAAAGCTATATTAGAAGGTAAAAATACATTAATAACCGGTAGTTCCAGTGGTATAGGGAAAGCACTTGCTGAGGGATTTGCTTCTCTCGGTGCAAATATCATAATAACTGGGAGAGATACCGATCGTCTTAGGGAAACGGAGGATATAGTTAATCAAACGGGGCAAAGGGTTCTAGTGGTGCCCGGAGATGTTCAAGACTATTCAGATGTCAAAAACATAGTTGATAAAGGTATTGCAGAATTTGGAAAGATCGATATTTTGATTAACAATGCAGGATTTTCTCGATTAAAGCCGATCACGAGATTTCGTGTGGAAGAATTTCAAGATATTCTTAAAACCAACATTTTGGGACCCTTCAATTTTACTCATGCAGTTGTTCCTTATATGATTGAGTCTGGTGGAGGAACTATCTTGAATACAGGAACGGTAGCTGTAAAAGTACCAATGCCTAAATGGAGTGCTTATGCAATGTCCAAGGGTGCCTTGAATACATTTACAGAATTTGTTGCAACCGAATTGAAACCGCACAAAATTACGATAAACACAATTATGTTAAATATGGTTGATACTCCCCTATTTCGACTCGGATTAGATGAGGAAAAAATCAGGGCTTTAAATCCTATGGATCCGAAATTATTGACGCCCTATTTTGCTTTCTTTGCCACACCCGCAGCAGAAAAATATACTGGGTTCAATATTGATATGGATGTCATTAAAAAAGTATTATCACTTAAAGATAAGCTTCCAGAAGAGCAAAAAAGCGATGTAAATTGGTCTTCTATTCAAATCTTTGCAGAGGAATCCTTAAGTTCAAAACAATATAGGGATATACGCAAATTAAAGAAATATATTAGCTTCTTACTCAAAATTCACTGAACCAATAAGTGATAATAGACAAAAATACCGAGGATAAGAGAGGCTTTTGAAAATATAAAGAGTTTTTGTAATTCTTTCTACTTTTTTTTCATTCAGATCCTCGAGGGGTTTTTCCCGAGTATATTCATGAATTTTTATTCTCCCCTCGTCATAATCTCGAATGTTGACTCCAACAATTATTCCCTCATGACCCAAGTCTCGTGATTCTTGATGATATATGTAAATTGAGGATTCTCTATCTTGTAGAATTATTTCTTCATCGATTAGTCGTTCCATTTCTTTCTTAGCGTTAGCATATACTTCATCTCCCTCACCATCCGGCA
>JAFGBS010000001.1 GCA_016933055.1 Promethearchaeota archaeon
CTTCTAACTTCTGTCGTTTTTCCTGTTCTCTTCGTTCTTGTTCTTTCTTTTGAAATTTGATTGATTCTTCAAGTTTCCTTTGTTCTTCAATTTCTTGTTCTCGCTTTTTATTGTACAGAACACGTTCTTTTTGATCATCAGCGTATAATTTTTCATACATAGAAATTGCCGAATCTAATTTACTTGCCTCTCCTTTCCACCCGATTTTATGCAATATCTCTTTAGAATTTTGATATGTCTCTTTCGCACGCAAATAAGGACATTCTAATGAAAACTTATCAATTATTGCGTGTTCCTTATAGAACTTAACTTCTTTTTCGATATCTTCAATTTGTTTGAATGCCTGTTCACTGGCTTCTTTTTCTTGCTGTTTTGATTTCTCCAATATCTCTAGTTTTTTACGTTTTTGTTCTTCCCGATTTTTTGATTCTACTTCCTGTTCTTTAATTCTTCTAGCGATTTCTAAGTCTTCTTCTTCTTTAAGTCGCTTTGCTAGTAGGTCTCGTTTTTGTCGTTCTTGTTCTTCCCAAATTTTATTTTCAAGAATTTTTATTGTGTCATTTAACTTGATAATTTCTTGTTTCCAACCCAATCTTGCCATAACATCCTTTATATTGCCATAGAGTTCCAAAGCTCTTACCAAATCATTGGATTTTTCATACAGAGAGGCTTTATCGAGATCTGCATAGACTTGATTTTCCAATTCTTTCCGAGACAATGATTGCTGAATTATTAACTTCTTTTTCTCTTCTAATTCTTTGAGTTTTTTACTCTGTGCATTCAATTCCAATTCTTTGGCTTTCCAAGTACTCTCTTGTTCTTGAAGACTCTTTTTTTCTTTCTCATCTTTTAGAAGAGCGAGATTTTTTTCTTTAATAAAATTTTGAATGGTGTTTTCGACTTTTTCAGCTTCCGTATTCCACTTAATATCCAAAAAAAGGTTTTTAGCTTGACGGTATTTCGCTATTAATTCATCATACTGTTGATTTTTGTGAAAAACCTGTCCTTCTTCCAAAAGTTGGAATGCAGCATTTGAGATTCGATCTTCTTCTTTTTTTTTTTCTTGTAATTGTTTCAGTTTATTCTCTCTTTCTTGATGCTCTCTTTCTAATTCTTTTTTGTGACTTTGGATTAATGTTTGTTGCTCCTTCTCTTCTATTTCTTTTTCTCTTTGTTGTTGAATCTTTAATTCTTCTTTTTTGATATTATTCTGACGTTTGAATTGCGCGTTTTGAATGAGATCATAAACCTGTCTTTGTTTAATACCCCAAGGATGATCACTTATAATTTTATATGCCTCAATGAGTTTGAAGAGGGCTGCGTCAAAATCTGACTCTTGTAATAGCCTATCAGATTCTATACATAAACTATCTACTTTTTTTTCATAATTGTTTTTATTATTCATCTGTTCAGCCATGGATAGCGTGCTTTCCATCGGAGCAGTTAAGATTTCCAATTCTTTCTCTAGCTCTTTATTATTCATTTAGCTCTCCTTCTTCACATGCCAAGGTGTGCACTAGTATGTAAGTTAACAATATCGTTACTATAGTAAATATTATCCTATAGATAATTTGGAAAATTAAAAGATAAGGTAGATCCTATCAGAGGAATTATTCAATTGGGTCTCCCAAAAGTTCCTCATGGGAATTTAAATAGTCATCACAGATTTTTTCCCCTTCTTGAGTTAACTTATAGCCTTGATCATTTTTTTCACAATATCCAAGTGTTTCACATGCACTCAATATCTCCCGTACTTCGGGTTCCTCCTTTTTCTCCTTAAAATCAGAGCGTAAACAATATAGTATATCCTCTAAGGGGACTGGATTTCCTCCATTTTCATCATTCATAACCCCCAATGCAGCAATAATAAGACTTTGCTCCTGTACATTTGTGTCCATCTTATCTTCCCATTCTTCCAAAAGCCATAAGTGATCGAGTAGCATTTTTTTGATCATTGCCTCATTACCACTCTTAAAATATTCCTGAAATTCCTCTCTGATCTTCTTTTTCTTTAAAACCATTTCAATCGCTATTTATCACTAATTTGGGTTATTGTTATTATAGTTACGAAATTTTGTCTTTAATAAATTATTGGAAAGAAATATAATCTCATAAACGTTTTATGGACACACATGAATGGAGTTCTAAGAAATGGTAAAAAAACACTGTGAAAAACACTCAAGTTTTGTATATAATTGCAATGAATGTAGACGAGCTAATAATATGGCTGTAGTGAATCATACATCCCCAGCCCAATCAAAGGACAAACCTCAACCAAAAAAGAAACAATCTAAAAGCCAAACGAAATCTGAAAAAGTCGAACAACCAAAAAAAATATCTGGCGTAAAGATCCCTATTGAAGAAGATTTTGATGAATTCGAAGATGATTTTGAGGGACCTGAAGATAATGGGGGCAGGTATAATTATCGAAAACCTCCCAGCAGAAGGAAAACGATATCTATCATAGCTGGAATGATCGTCGCGACAATCATCATTTTAATTATTGCTTTATACGCAATACCAAAATGGTATGGAAGAATTTCACTGAATAACCAATTATATGCTGCAAAAAGTGATATAAGTGCCTCATATTGGGACTATTATGTATTAAATTACTGGTCAACTCGATTTATAATAAATAAAACTGGTTTAATTGGTGGATTAATTGGTTGTATTGTATTTAGTATTCCCCCAGAAACAAACATATTTACTCTTATTTCGAATCGGTTGGGATGGAGGAAACTAACCACATGGAAGGTTTTGGTAATATGGTGGACTGCTGGATTTGTCATCTTTTATTTATTCGGACAATTAATTGATGTATTCTCAGAATTCAGTTTGACTATTTTCATGATTGAGAACGGAGACCTTGATATTAGCGGATTTTTCTCTGCATTTGTTGTATTGCGTGATCCTTCCCAGTTACAAATAGTTGATGTATTTGTTTATACGAATCTATTCCGCCCCATTATAAATTACCTTGTGATCTTGATTATAATACGGTTAATTATCAGTATTGTAACGAAGATCTTCATTGATTTCAATTATTACAATATAGCAGCAAAAGGGAGTTTTATCATTGCCCTCCTCTTTGTGATGAATTTCTTCTCGATTCCTCGTAAAGCATACGATGGATTAAGATTGATACTAGTATGGACAACACCCTTGGCTATAATTGGATTTACGACACTTGGGATATTCTTCCTGATTTACCCTCGGTTCCGAGAAAATATTGATCAGTTTACTCGAGAAGATAGAAAAAGAACAATTATTGCAGTAATTAGCTTGATTGTGTTTCTTTTAATTCCTGCATTTATCTCTATTCCAACATCAGTAAAAATTAATAATGACCAATCGATTTGGCAAGAACAAAGGTGGGATAAAAGAATTGCTGTAGAACGTGAATGGACAATTCAAGCAGCGGGATTAGACATGTTTGATGATTTACGAAGTATAAAAAATCTGAATGAATCAAAAACTGGAAACATCGTCAATTCAATTCGGCAATATGATAAAGAAGCTGCTATCTATCAAATGAATGCCTATGCACAAACGACATTTGAGGGTTTAGCGGACTCGGATATCGTATATGTTAAAGGAAAAGAATATTGGGTTAGTCCCAAAACTCTAAAATATGAAGATTTCATTAAAGGAGATAAGATAAAACAACATACGAATCTTTTTGACCATGTAGAAGGATTTCTTGCTATAGATCCATTCACTGGTGAGTTGATCTCGAACCAGAGTAAGTTCTTTTCCATCTTTGGAGTAGATAATTCCTATCCAATCTTTTTTGGGGAACATGAGTACAAATACGAAGCCACAAATAACACCCTCATTACCATCAGCTCCGAACATGATGCATTCGATGATGATATCTTATTAAATACAGAGTGGATAAATTCTGGGGACAATTACAATTACACATATCAAGGGGAAAAAGATGGTACCTTAACGGGATTATCAGCATTTTGGTTTACATTGGATATGGGATTGACTTCATATGCATTTGACATGAAATTCCAAAAAGATTTCCTGATCAATAGAAATATAATGACACGTGTTTCTAAGATTTTATTACCGGGACTAGAAATAGACGAAGATCCATACCTTGTGTTCGATTACACCAAAAATACTATGTATTATGCTCTTTCTATATACACAAAAATCCCATTGTTGAGTTATGCTCGAAGTAATTTATTGCGTTATATCGGTACGGTGCTATTAGATGTAAAAATGGGGACCTTAGAGTTTGTTCTCAATCCTCAACTCGAAACAGATCAGACAAGTGATCCAACCTATCCAATCTGGTCGGTTTATCTGAATGCCTATCCATGGGAATCCGTAAATTCTCCCAACTATGTAAACTGGTTAAAAGAACAACTTCGATATCCTGAAAGCTTATTTGAATCTCAACTTCAATATGAATACATTTACCACGTAGATGATCCCAGTACTTGGTACGGAGAATCTCAATTTTATGCTCGTCCCCCCTCTGGAGATTTATTTTATGTCCGGTTTGATTTAGGAGAGGGTGAGGGTTTAGAATTCGTTGGTATAGATCTGGTACAAAGACGTGGTCAATTTGCCACCACATTAGCTGGAATGTACGTATTGCGACACGGAATGCATTTTGGGGAAGTAATATTTTATAGCGGCATTGAGATAGGGGAAACAAACATGATCGGTCCAAATACTGCGCTACAAAGTCTAATTGCTGCTGCAACTCAAGACTTAGTTCTCATCGATAAAAAAGATTATGGAAATGTGTTACTCTATCCTTTAGGTACATCCCTCTATTATTTTATTCCTGTATATTCTTCATCGGCTGATAATCGATTTCGAGTTCTCAAAATAGCTGGATTTGTGAATGCTTTTAACGCATTAGATGTAGCTTATGCAGAAAGCGCAGAGGAGGCCTATAAAATACTTAATTTAAGCATTACTGAAGAATTTCAAAGCGGGAATGTGACCCTAATTTATGAGATTGATGATGTGACAATCCTTGAAGACATTCTGTTGGATATATATGTGAAATCAAATGATCTGAATTTTTCAGCTCCTGCAAGGAATGTTCAAGTGAACATCTCTATTGAATCCGATATTGTTGAAGTATTTCGTCCAGGATTTGAAACGCTGGAAAATTCTACGTTCTCTTGGGGTTCTGGTAATATTGGATATAATTTTACTGTATTTAATGAATCTTTATTACCATTGGAAGGATTTTCTACAGTTGTTCGTCTCACAGCGAATTTGGGTAGTGTATTTTCAGCTACTATTAAATATAAAGTAGTGTTGATCGTAGACGGAGTTGCATATATCCCCGATTTCTACGAATTTGTAACATTTTATAAATAAAATTATTTTTTTTCTTTTCGACAATATTACTGCTTAGCAATTTTAATGACTCCGCATTAATGCAATTCTATAGGGAAATAATGTTGCGGTCATTACACCCTCCTTTACAGCAGGATCCTCTTCCATATACTTTGTCGCAGAATCCCAAGAACCCTCTATAAATATCACAATACCAAACTGAGAAGCATCGTTATTCAAAGTTCGCCCTGCAAGAATAACTTTTCCTGCATCTGTGTCTTTTTTTAACCGTTCAAAATGGTCTTGTACTATCTTCTCCTCTTTTTGGGTCCATGCTTTCTCATCAAGCAAATCAGAACGTAATTTTAAGTAATATAGATACTCTTTCATCAGAATTCCTCATAAGGCATTAATTATTTTGTTTTGGGAAGTTAAAACACCGTGCATAATACTCTCGAATACTTCTTTTACTCCCTCAGCGTTCTCGGGTAAGGATCTTTTCGCATTAATCAATGCAAGTAAAATTTCATTAATTCCTCGCAAAATCATATCAGGAGAGTACCACGGTCTTTTGGAACCCCACCATTGAGTACAAGAGTGTAATCCTCTATCCAAAAAATTGCGAGCATTTCTATAGATGTCTTTTTTCTCATTATCCATTGAATTTTCGTATTTTGCAGCAAGATGGACAGCTGTGGTGGCAAACATAATTAAGCGATATAATTCTATATGGAGCTCATTTCTCTTATCCAGCCATAATGGGAACGGATTATCTTGAGTTAGATCAAAACTCATAGTAGACCATGAGGAAGCTTTAGGGACTTGTGGCTCTTTTTTTGGATATTTATCAATAATTTCAGAGATGGTACACATAGAGATGTCGTTTCGGTATTCTAATGATTGGAATAGTGGTTTGAGGAATTTATTAATACCATTCTTGACGTGATGCCCGAACGTTTCTCCGTCCATAGCTAAAATCACATAATAATCCTTTTTTATGTTCCGATAATTTAATCGATTCACGAAATGGTCAATGGTGTTGATCTTGTTAAATCCCACATCATTGGAAATAAGATCATCTCGAAAAACTAATTTTAAGGAGGTATTAGAATGGAAGGATATGAAATCCGTTGGAAATACGGGTAAGGTGTTCGCTATCCCGGACATTATCACCCAATCGAACCCCATTTTACGAATAGGGTCGTAAATTTCTTCACTTACAGCCATCTCTGGAGGGAAAAATCCTCTAGGTGCATAAGCACCGAAAAAACGCTTATTGGTTTCATTGTTTAGTTTAATCTGACGAATAACTTCTGGTTCAGGTAGTAGAGGAAGAAGTGGATGGAACTTTCCAGAACCAGTGAACTCAATCTGACCTCGGTTTGCTAGTGTACCAATAGAATTAATGACATCATTAAATCCATAATCGTTTAATTGTTCTGTAAGGGTTGCATTAATATTTAGGGTTATTTTCGCCGATGGATACTTGTTGAGAGTTTCTAAGATAGGCCGATAACTTTCATTCACAATTTGCTTTAATACTGGAGGGATCTGAGTTGGAGGTTGATAAATATGAAATAAAAATGCAAAATGGATCGTCACAAGAATGTATTCTTTTTAATAATATTAAAATCTACAATTTCGTTTTTTTCTTTTCCATTGAAATGAAGAGTTAGATGCAAATCATCACTGTAAACTGCTCGAATTTTAAAGCTGCCTTCCTTTTCATTTCCTATTTGGGAAAATTGAACCCTTAACTTAGAATCAGATTTTAATAGCCGTTTTGTGATATCCTTTTTTCCTAAAAGCGCCTTTACAGGCTTCTTGGTTAGGATTAATTCCAAAACATTTCTACTACCCCGAAAGTGGGACCCTGTTATGGAGTATTCCGTGTTTTCATTATTAACAATCTTTCTTACCTCGTTTAACTCAGAAGTGCATACACATAAACAAATATCTTTGTTGATAGTTTTGTTAAAACTCCATAGTGAAGAACTTCTTTCCAAAATAGTTACATCCTTAATAACAAAACCATTCACATTTTGAGTGTTTAACCAAATATCATTAAAGATAATTTCGATATTTTCAAACTTATTATGAGTTAAATTAGTTACTGTCACAAATTCTTCTTTATCTTCAGTTCGCAATCGCGTTACGGTTAGACCTTCCGAATGGATAATTTTTCTTGGTGATATTTTCAACTGTTCGATAACTTGCTTGAAATATTGTAATCCTTCCTCATCAGGCAAGGGAATGAATCCAAAATGATAAATTTGACCCCCATTTTTCATGTTACGATGGAATGCATAGACTTTTTTTGATTGCTCGGATACATCAGTAGCAAGAACAATATTTTTCGTACCTTTGGACTGGTTTTTTTCCGTATCCTCTAAATGATAGGAATAAATATTTCGATAGGAATTGAAATTCGTTTTCTCCAGTCTAATACTTTTGGGATTCTCTTTTTTCTGAATACTAGCGTGATAAAGTGAAGATAATGTATCATCTGATCGCATATGTCCATTTCTAGTCGGTATATCATAAAAAGAGAGAATTATCCCGCCTTCTTCCGCATAATGTTTCAGTAAATTCATACTCGTTTTATCTAGAAAGGAAAAAAATATTGCAACGACTATTTTGTGTTTTTTTAAGTCTTCTATAGAACTAGTTTGTAGATCTATCCATTTGGGATGATATCCTAATCTAAGGAATATTTCATATTCCGGAAACGGTGATTCTTGTAAAATCTGCTGGGGATCTGGGATAAATCCAAATTTAGAAGTATTAAAATTCAAGCGTGAATAAGGATGGTAATACAATACTGCAATATCACCATCGTACACTTTTTCAGCACCTAAAAGTTTTTCACCCCTTACTTGTATATAATCGGAATTTGATTCAATCACATCGAAGCTTGGATTTTTTTGCCCTTGAATCCCTATAGGAGCATTATAATCATAAAAATCTCCGATTAATTCTACGATTAAAGATTCCCCATTAAAATTTACGCTTTTCTTAAGAATTGAATAGGTATCACCTGACAATTCCGTTTTTGGACTACGCCCTCCTACTCCCATGTAATAATTTATTCCTTTAACTCCATTTCCAAGCACCAAGCGGGTTAAAAGATGCACAGAATTTGGTGAAATAATTTCATCTGGAATCCCAATTTTCAGTTCTGGGATCAGACAAAGTAGCGGTATTTGAGTTTTTATCAATTCAATATTTGCTTCTAATAGGTATTGATTCTCTTCGATTTGCTTAAGAAAATCATCATGGACGTCCAAACCCACCGCAATTTTAGTTTTATACGCCTTATAATATGAATTAGCATTTACAGGGGAGGATAAATAAGGGACATTCACCATATAAGGTAAGTACAATCCTTTCTTACGGAGAATATAACTCAAGGATGAAATATATTCTTCATTAATTTTCTCTTTAAATTCCATCCAATCTAAATTCCGCATAAATTCTCCCAAAATTCTAAATTCATTTTGAGAATTAATTCCATCCTCTTGAGTTCTAGAAGTAGGTGGTTCAACATGATCGAAACTTAGAAAATTTTGACTATACGTTGAATTTACAGTATCGATATCTCGGTATTTTTCTTTTAAAAATGTCTTATAAAATTCAAGAGCAACGGGATTGTAATCCCCTTCAAAAATACTTTGGTTTTTGCTAATATTGATTTCATGATCTAGTTGCAATAAAATTAGACCACCATGAGGGTATAAATGTCTGCGCAACACTCCAGCGATCTTATCCATATATGAATCAACTAGCCGGAGAAAAGTAGGAGAGAGATATGATATATTTTTATAAGGTTTTCTTAGGGATTTTTTATCCTCATTTTGGCATAATATCTTCGGATGATCTTTTATCACCCATGATGGAATTCCTCCATACTGTAAATCCGAATTAATCCACGGTCCTACACGCACGATCAAATAAAATCCTTTATTTTCGCATAAATGCAAAAAATGATCTAAATCCTTGGAAGGTGAAGTGATATCGAATTTACCTGCTTCCTCCTCATGATAACTCCAAAAAATACTTGTAGATATTGTATTTAATCCTAAAGTTTTGGCTTTGGTCAATCGATCCTCCCATTCATCGGATGGTATCCGGAAATAATGAATTTCACCTGAATTTATAAAAACAATCCTAGAACCAATTTGAAACCGGTTTTTTCGTATAATTATTCCGTTTGATCTAATTTCTTCTTGCATTTGTAATGAACATCCTAAATCCATGATCAAAATTGCTGATCTGTGTGCAAATATGGGTGAATAATAAGGGGAGATAAAAGAATTTATTCCTTCTTCGGAAGTGATTTTCCCTTTTTCTTATGATAGATAAGTTCGTTCGCGAATTGAGACACATCTCTATAAATTGTACTCATTACTTCACTAAATTCATGATTCTTTATTTCGGAAGGAGTACCGAGCTGATGGAATAAAGTTTCTGTAGATTCCAACGGTGAAATATCAAATTCAATAGACTGTAATTTGGAGATATCCGGATGAAGAAAACTACGGGATTTTTGTGTATTGGGTTCAATTTGGCCAGACCTCATTACATTATCTCTGGGTTCTCCTTCTGTTGCTAAGAATTGTAATTCAGATAGTAATTCTTCGCGACTCTTACCACGAAGTTCAAAAAGCATAAAAGGATCATAGTCGAAAATGGACGCAAGTGTCAATATAACAGCTGCAATATGCTTACAAGGTATTTCTTCATCGGGACAATTACAAGTTGCATCCAAGTTCTGTTTGGGAACAGGAAAAAGTGGTACACCTTTCCGTAAAAATAGTTTATTTATATGTTGAGGCATTTCTCCAGAAAGAAGCTTAGCTTCAATCTCTATTGTTTGCCCCATCTCCTCTATTACTTGTCTCCACTGCTCTGAAACTATGGGTGTAAATTCAATCTTGACCCGGTATGGAACTGGTGCTGTTCCTTGGCATAAGGCAAAAATTTCTCCTTTTTTTATAATAATATTGGAAACACGATTTTCTTTGGTATACGTTATTCCACGCTGCATTCTAAAGAATCTACCATATTTAAGCATGGATTTAATCCAAGAACGACCCCACCATGTTGAACCGAATTGTAACAAAGTCTTAATTTTGTCATCGGATTTATGTGACATTCTCTACAGTCCCTCCTCCCCCAATAGAAATATTTTTTGAAGTTCTCCAAAAGATAGTTCTGTGATCCATTCTTCTCCAGTTACTTGTATAATACTTTCAGCAAGATCTCGTTTCTGTTCCAGCATTTTGCTTATTTTTTCTTCAATCGTACCCTCTACGACCATTTTGTACACATTTACTTTATTCTCTTGCCCGATCCGGTATGCTCGATCCGTAGCTTGATCTTCCACTGCCGGATTCCACCATCTATCGAAGTGCATAACAACAGAAGCTTTAGATAGATTCAGTCCAACACCACCCGCTCTTAAGGATAATAGAAGCACTGGGTTCTCAAAATTTCCTTCCTGAAAATCTTCTACGATTTCTGTTCGTAATTCTTGTTTTATTCCTCCATGAATAAAAGGTACTTGATAATTGAAGACTTCTTCAATAACATACTGCAAAATGTCCCCCATTACTTTAAATTGTGTAAATATCAGTACCTTACTTTTGCTTGCAATTGCTTCTTCTAATAACTCTATGAATCTCCTTAATTTCCCCGATCTTTTAATGAAATCATTTAAATTATATTTTTTGATAGTCTCTAAGGGGGTATGTAAATAATGATCAGGATGATTACACACTTGTTTTAGTTGCATTAATGCTTTTAAAATAAGCCCTTTAGTCCGGAATTTTTGTTTTGAATTTTCCTCTACTGCCTCTACTTCAGTTAACATACTTTTCACGATTTGTATATACAACGCTTTTTGTTCATCGGATAGACTAACATATACTTCTGTCTCTTGCTTATCTGGGAGTTCTGGGATAATTTGCCTATTAGTTTTCATTCTGCGTAACAAAAAAGGATTAACAAGATTCTGAAGTTCAGTTGTTAATTTTTCATTTCCCAAGCGTCCGACAGGTATAGCATATCTTTTCAAGAATTGTCTACGAGATCCCAATAAAAAAGGATTTAAAAAATGATATAAACTCCATAATTCGGTGATACGGTTTTCAATGGGAGTGCCTGATAAGGCAATTTTTCTCTTGGTTTTTTCTTTTAAACGATAGACTGCCCTAGCTTGTTTTGTTTTATAATTCTTGATATTTTGACTTTCATCCAAAATGACAGATTCCCATTTAGCAACTTCGATTAGATCAATATCACGACGTAAAATATTATACGAGGTCAAAATTACATTATAATTTTGCAGTACCCTATTCAATGCATCAATATCTTTAGCTCGTTCTGCTCCATAGTGCAATTTTGCCTGTATGGTGGGTGAAAATTTATTAATCTCTCGCATCCAATTTCCGAGTACTGATGTTGGACAAATGACTAAAAAATTCCTATTCTTTTGGTTATTTTCAAGGAGAGAAAGAATTAATGCAATAATTTGGATAGTTTTACCTAAGCCCATATCGTCTGCCAATACACAACCAAATCCAATGGATGTTATGAGTCTCATCCAGTTAAATCCATATACTTGATATTTTCGAAGGATTCCTTGAAATTCAGAGGGTTGAGGTTCATTTGGTATCTCCATTTCCCCCTTGATGAATTTTATGACATTTTCCAAAGGACCATAAAACTGTACGGGAAATGGACCAGAGGTTCCATCTTGGTCTGTCTTAATATATGCATTTTGTGTCAAAGCTAGTTTTAGAGCATTTTCTCCTGTAATTCCTCCCTTAAGAGAGGAATTATTTCCATAAAATTGTTCTATATTACGCTTATCGACTAAAATCCATTGATCATTCCAATACATCAAAGAATGTCGTTCATCTGAAGAATTTAATAACTTATTTCTTTCTTCCTGGGATAAAATAGTATCCCCAATCTTTAAAATCCATTCATAGGAGAGAACAGAAGAAATATCAAATGTTGTGGATTGAATTGAGGGTTCTATAGAATGAGGTTTCTCGGATTCTGTGCTATATATTGATAACACCGGTTGAATGCGTTGGGACCCTCCCGCTGAAAAACTTTTCGGAATATCAATACTATATCCAAGAGAATTAAAACTTTCCATTCCAGATTGAAGCAGGCTCACAACTTCTGCCGAAGAGAGGACGATTTTGTTGGGATTTTTTTCTTTTAAAGAGCGACTGAGGGGTTTGAACACATAGCTTAGAACATTGAATGACTTCAATAAATACTCACGAATTGCAATATCTTCATTTTTACGAAATAGCAATTGTGCTTTTTCTAAACCCCGAAAACATTTCCAGAATTTCTTTAAGGGATATTCAACCGAATCATCAGAGAGAGAATGAATTGAAAAAAGTAAATTCCATTTTCCTTCCTTCTGATTACCCGATTTAGGGGATTGTAAAGTAAATTTTAAACTATATCCAAGCCTCCAAGAGAGATTTAATTTTTGGGACCATAAATCAAATATATGTGGAATGATCTCCTCTTTTACATTAAAAATACTAAATTGGGGAGAAGGAGAAAGTAAACTTTGTATTAACCTACTTTCCCAAGGAATCTGATAATTCATTTCTTGTTCAGTAACTGCACTAATCTCACGAATTAAAGAATCCAGAACCGTTTCTATGAAAACACGGCTAAGCTCTGAAGCGGAATAAATTTGAGATGTGGTTTTTATTGAATTTTGGAAACGAAAAATTTCTTTAAATTCTGGTGGAATGATAAAATCATGCATAGATTCGATATTTTCGATTATAGGGATGGCATGAGCAGAAATCGGGGCGTATTTTAAAATTTGAATATAATTTATGACATCTTTTTTCGTTTTTAAGATTGGTTTCCAGACCGATTGCATTTTCCCTATGATTTCTTGGAAATAATCTTGATCCTCGGAAGATTCTATTTGGGTTACATATGGAATATAGCTTCCTTTAGCCATTAATTGCAAAGTCAATTTTACAATTAAGCTCCAAAAATACATTGAAGAACTAATTTCAAGATGGGAATACAAGTCTAGACGTATCAACGAACGATCTGCAAGGAAATTCACAATTTTTTTTAATGGGACGATTTTAGCAATTGTATTCCCTAAAATCATTGAACTTTTTACAGATGAGGATTCCTCAACATTTATTTGGCGAATATAATCCAATGGATAAACAAGATTTATTGAACATGTAAGAGCTTTTTCGATCGGGAAATCAGGAAGAGTTTTTTCAATACTTTCATGTAAAATTTCCTCTGATAAATTTAATGGAATCCACAAGATAAAGAAAGGTTCTTTTATGCGTGGGAGTTCACGTTTTTCGTTTTGGGTAAATATTATTAAGTTAGAATTGTGTGAGTTTGCATACTCTAAAGGAATAAATGTTAATTCAGGGAATTTTTTCATGGATGGGCACTATGGTGTTAAAATTATGGATTAAGTAAATATCTTAGAGTTTCAATGAGAGTATTTCGAAATTTTTTAATATCATTTCCTTCTAAAGATAAATCCGAGATCAGTTCATTTATTTTATTTCGTTCAGATATTTTAATATCTGTCTCGGTTAATACAGCTCCTACCACTAATGAGTAGATAATTAAAGGAGATATTTTCCGAAACTCTCCCCGTTTAATACCTTCATTAAATAAATTTAAAATCACTTCAAACAACTGAATTGGTTCATATTGTGTTTCTATTGGTCCTTTTTTCCGAGATTTCGGCGGATCTATCAGAAACATCATTTTCCACGAATTTGGATTCTCTGAAGAATAATCAAGGAAAAAAATCACTAATTTTTCGAAAAGATCAAAATATTTTCCTTCATGAGAGTGGATTATTTTTAAAAATTCACCCTTCAAAAGTTCGAAATCATGTTTTCTAATCGCTATCCAGAGCTCCCGTTTGCTATTTACGTAATTATAGAGATTGCCTTGCGTCATATTCAGTTTAGAGGCTAGCTTTCGTGTAGAAAAGCTCTGTTCCGAAGCAAACAATTCAGCGCCTTTTTGAATTATTTCTTCAAACAAATTAGCCTTATCTTTTTCACTTCGAGCTGGTTTTCTCCCCTTAGAATTATCATCATTCACGCAAAATCATCCCAATTTCCACTCTATCCAGATAAAACTAGAATTTTTCTCACTAGTTTATCGAATAATTTCTCTTATAAAAACTCTGGTCCAGTATAATACAGTTATTTGATTTAAACAGAAGAGTTTTATTATCCACAACCGCATTAGTAGTTATACCAAGTTCAAGGTTGATATCCTTTGATTTTATATGGAAATCATTTCATGATCTTTGATCGGTTATGTGAAGATATCGGAAAATATCGTCGTATTTTACCTTTTAAAGTTCAGAGTACCTATATTCCCTTAAAAAATGAAGAAAAAATCCTTCTCGCAGCTGATATCATTACTGAAAAAGGGTCCCTTATTGAACGTCCCACTTTCTTGCGAATAGGACACCGTTGGCGCGAAAAAGAAGACATAAAACAATATAATCCCCTAATCCAAGAAGGATTCAACTTTGTCAAAGTTGATGTAAGAGGAACTGGTTCGTCTTTCGGAAACCGGGAGATTCCATGGTCTCCATCTGAGATACAAGAAATTAATGATATTGTTCATTGGATAACAGAACAACCATGGTCAGATGGAAAAGTTATACTTATTGGATCTGATTATTCTGCTACTGTATCAGAACTCGCAGTGACTTGTAATAACAATTCTATTTATGCTTATATTTCGATTGGCAATGGTTTTAACCTTTATTCGGACGTAATGTATCCTGGGGGTCTCTTTTTAGAATCCTACGTTAAGAAATGGAGTGAGAAAAACAAATTATACGAGAACACTAAAATCAAACCATTAAATGACCCTCTTTATCATTCAAACGCTTCTATAATTAAAGATCAACATACAATGAATAAAGATGTGATGGATCTGTTTTCCTCTATCGAGTTTAGCGATCAATTATTGGCTGAAACTAATATTCCTTTGACTACTATATGTATTTCTGCTCATTCCGATGAAATATATAGGAACAAATTCCCTAAGTTTAGTGTTGGTTCTTGGTTTGATGCGAAAACAGCTAACTCCGTTATCCATCGATTTCTAAATTATTCTAAACCCTTTATTGGTGTAATTGGATGCTGGAAACAGGATGCTAACCCATTGAATCTTCTGAAGGATCCCGAATCACGATTAAAATCTACTAATTTACTGCTATTACTTGAATTTATACGCTTTGCCCGGAAATCTATAACTAATCCAACAAGTATTCCAAAATTATTATATTATTATACCAATAGAGAAAACAAATGGAAAGTTACTAATACGTGGCCACTTCCAAATCAGGTCATTATGCCACTGTATTTAGCTGGGAAAAATCAACTGAATATGAGAATATCTTCTAAAGCTGAAAAAAGTATATACAAAGTTAATTATTCTACAACAACTGGTACCGCCAACCGATGGCAAGCTCCTTTTGGTGATAAAATTTCTTATAAAAAGCGTGCGAAGCAAGATAAGAAGTGCTTGATATTTACCAGTCAAGCATTATCTGAATCGATTGAAATCACGGGACATCCTATGATTACATTGCATTTTAGTTCGACTCATAAAGATGGAGCAATATTTGTGTATCTAGAAGTAATATACCAGAAACATGTATATTATCTATCAGAAGGGCAATTACGATTGATACTTTGGAAAGAATCCAGCAATCCGTATTATAAAACTCCTATTCCCTATCGAAGTTTTGGAAAAAATGACGTGTCGTTTCTTCAACCGAATTCAATCTATAATATACGAATCCCCTTAGAACCAATTTCTGTGTTATTACCGGAAAAAAGCAAGATACGAATAGCAATTGCAGGTGCTGATGCTGGCAACTTCAAACTCTATCCGGAACCAATGAAACCACCTCCAGAATGGAATATTTATCATAACACCGAATTTCCATCTCTTCTTGAATTACCCGTAATACCGAGGGATAATATAAAGAAATAATGCATTTTTCTTTCTCAGTTCTTTCTCTATTTTCATATTGTTTAATCACAGAATCAAGTGTAAAGTATCAACATAGAGAACATTCATAACTTATTAAATTCTCTATAAGGAGAAATTTCTTTAGGTGCTCTTGCAATATCGATTATATACTAATTAGAAGTCGAGATGGAGAATGTGGTGACGACAAATACATCCAATCGTAGAATATTTAATAAGCAATCGTTTTATTCCGAGTTGGTACCATATTCATCTAAAGACGAGGCAAAAACTCTTGTTGATCAAATAAAATCACTTGATAAAGCTGTTAGAGCCCGTATCATTGAAAAATCTGATGGATTTTTTGTTTATTTCGATGAAAAATCTTTTAATGATATTAAGAAAGGAAAGTTCCAGGATATTATAAAGAAAATCGAAAAAGAGTCACTTAATAAACCCAAATCCAATCAAAAACTAACAAAACAATCAAAATTGGATGAAGATGCAATTATATCACGTCAAATAACATTACCACAATTTCTTATGAACCGTTTGAGTAAAAAAGCTTCATCCATTTTACAAAAAAGTGTGTTAGAAATACAAAAAAGTTCAAAAAAAGATTTGGAACAAGAATTAGACATAATTCGTTCTGAACAAGTGAAATTTGACATTCGTTACGAACATGAGAAAGAGATGTTGAACTATATCAACCGCATGGCAAAAGTTATAGAAAATCGCATTCGTGAGTATGCTGATCAAGAATCTGAGATTTTTATGAAGGCGAATGTCATCCAGCCGATAAAACGAGGTGAATTTCAAAAACAACTTTCTAAATTGGAGAAAAAAGGGGTAGATCAAGTAGCCTATCTGATCTATAAGAAACTTGGTAGGAAAACTAATCGATATCCTTATAAACAGAACCATTTAATAGATCGAATTCGGAATTATTTAACTAACGAAGTGTGATAGGATAGAGCAATCAAATGGAAAAAATTAAAAAATATCTTGAAAAAGATGGTATCCGTTATTTACAACGAGATGAAGATCTAGTAATTCCATATAAAATTGATAAGCTTAAATTCCATATTATTATCACTAAGAGGGTAAAATGGGTGGTTGGTACCGCCTTAATTGCCAGTTTTGATGAAATTCCCGATGGAGTACGATCAGAATTATATAAAAACCTATTGCATGCGAATTATCATTTACCCGAGATAAATTATGCTATAGATTTAGAAGGAAATGTTTTCTGTACGGTGGATATGGAGCATAGCGTCACAAATTTTGAAAGTTTTTGTTCAGAATTCTATGCAATTCCAAATGGGATAAAATTTTTTCTTGAAAAAATTGCACCTCCGTTGAAATTGAAGCTATCGGGACAAGAATAACTGATTAGCTTTTTATTATCCCCAAAATTATTATTCTATTCATCTTTTCTTTACAAAGCTGATTTTAATATAGATTTGAGTAATGAGATTTATGGAATTAGATGTATCAGAATGGAGTGCAGTAGTTCTGGCTGGGGGATTAGGGACCCGTCTCCTACCATTAACGGCAAATATCTGTAAACCCATGGTGAAAGTTTGTAATCGTGCTATGGTAGACTATTGTATAGATCATTTGCGGTTTGCTGGAATAAACAAAATCGTAGTATGCGTTAAACATATGGGAGATGAATTGAGAGAGTATTTATGGAACCAATGGGATCCTATCATAAAATCTAATCCAGCATTCACCTTAGAAATCCCAAAAAACGATAGTTATGGGACCGCAGATGCTGTACGAAAAGTATGGGATCTCATACAGACGGATAATTTTATAGTATCGATGGCGGATATTGTTACAAATTTACCTCTTAAGGAATTTATGAAATTTCATACAGAAAAACATGCTGAAGCAACAGTCTCTATGAAACCAATTGATGAATTTGCCTCAAAGTACGGTAATACAGTGCTCAATGCAGATGGTCGAGTGAAATTGTTTTTGGAAAAACCGAGCGCACATGAAATCTTCATATCTAGTTTGACTCAACAGCGGGATATGGTTTTACCCACCATAAACACAGGTATTTATTGTTTTCAAAGGGATATTGCTCAACAAGTGATAATGGAAACGGAATTTAATGATTTTGGGAAGGAAATTTTCCCCTATTTATTGGAAAATAATTATAAATTATTTGGATTTAATGAACAATATTATTGGATGGATGTGGGAAATCCAAAAACCTATTTATGGGCAAATTGGGACATTTTGCGTGAATACGGGTGGCCAATTCTCCCACAAGGAGAGGATTCTGGTAAAAAGATATGGACTCAAGAGTCATTATCCCTGCCATATAATAGTTATCTACATGATAGAGTTTGTTTGGGAAAAAATATTCATTTTGGTGAAAATGTTCGTATCAATTCTTTAACTGTATTAGGAGATAATGTAGTTATTGGGAATAATTCCCTTATTGATCGATCTGTCGTATGGCATGATGTCACCATCGGTCAAAATTGTATCATCGAACAATCCGTGATTGCTAATGGGTGTAAAATAGGAAATAATGTAACAATTCGATCTGAATCGATGATAGGACCCCATGCAGTTATAGAAGATGATGCAGTATTAGACTCCCGAACCGTCCAATCAAATGAAAATGTAAAAAAAGAAATTAAAGGTTAGATCTAATCGTTAATTTAGATTCTCTCTCTTAATTGTTTTGTTTTGGTTTCATTTGCTTTTATCTTTGACAAGCTTTTTATTTTTGATTTTAAAATTGTCTCGATTTTTTTAATTAAAGTCTCTGAAGTTTCCGGATCGGGAGTTTCCGAGGAAATAATCATAGAGTTTCGATGTAGGCTTGGTCTTATCATTACCCATGACGCTTTATATTTATTTTCTTTAACCCCTTCTTGGAATATGATCTTAATTCCAATTAATGTGTCCAGAATTAACAAGTTCTCGTTTTTTAATTCGTCTTTAATAATCTGGCGGAAATTATATAACATATCGGGATCAACATTGATAGATCGGTACACTTTTATGGATTTAGGAAAATTTCGCACTAAGGAACTCAGAGGTTCATCTCGATTTGATAGAACTTCCAATAATTTTAATAAAGTGAAAGTACCATCTGGAAATGGACCGTAAATCGGAAAATAGAATTTGAATGTGTCTGCAGCACCAAAAACACCTCTCTCTTGCCTGAGATGAGAGGAAATCTCCCCTGGAAGGTTGACTACCCGTAGTAATTTATAATTAAAATTTTCTGCATACTCATCGACAATTCTGGAACAACAAGATGTTGTAATAATTGGGCTTTCTTTGTTTTTCAAGATATAATCATCATTAGATATAATTAACATGATTAAATCTTCAAAATCGACCAGTGTTCCAGTTTCATCGAACACAAGGAGACGAGAACCATCCGAATCGAAAATCACTCCGATATCAGCATCTGCAGCCTTTATGATCGCCGAAGTATCTCTGATGGAATTCAAATCCGGAAAAAGTCGATCATCTAACGCCCTATAATAGGTATTCAAAGCGATTACTTGTACATTAAGCGAATTTAGAATTTCTGGGGTGATGTCTCCAGTAGGACCATAACTACAATCCACGACAACCTTGAGATTTGCAGAGGAAATTGATTTTCGATTGACGAATTGGGGGATTGCTCCTTTATATACATCGAAGGTTTGAGTAATATCAGATAATGTACCAATTGATAGGGGATCCACTCGTTCTATTTTGTTTTTTTTAAAAATCTGATTGATAGAATGGAGTTGACTTACTTGAAACTCGACACCACTTGGGTCATAGAACCGTATTCCAGTATCTCCCTCATATACATGACCAGATGACAAATATACGCCACCATCCGCACCGAATCTACGAATACAAAATTGAAGTAATGGCACGGGGGCGAAATGTAAATTTAGTATGTTAATACCTGTACTCATAACGCCCGATAAATAAGCTCGTTTTAGCATACGTGAATTATTAAAATAATCTCGACCCGCAACTATTACTTTATACCCATTATTATGAAGGTAAGTTCCGTGAGATGCCCCTATCTTAGCAGCTAATTCGGGAGTGAGTATATGATTGGCTCGTGCAATAATTCTTCCTTTATCAATTATTTCTGTTAAGTCGTCCATTTTTTCTCAAGTTCACAAATTTTGTAGGATCCCGATATTACGTATGTGGATATTAATACTAATATGGTTATCATATTTAAGCTATGGAATCTATTGGGATCTCATAAAAATGACTCAAGAACCATTAGGGTATTTTAGTTTTGTTTTACATAGTCATCTACCTTGGGTATTGAACCATGGAGTTTGGCCGCATGGAACGGATTGGGTAAATGAAGCCGCTGCTGAAACATATCTCCCAATCCTTTTAGAGCTTTATAAGCTAGTAGACGCAGGATACTCCCCAAAATTAACTATCGGATTAACTCCTGTATTGTGTGAGATGTTGACACACGGAAGTTTTACAACTGGTTTTATAGACTATATTGATGGGAAAATCACTGCAGCAGAAGATGACTATGAAGATTTCACTCGGAACCAATATCGTCCCGAGCGCATTAAATTGACAATGTATTGGAAGGAATATTACCTAAAAATAAAGGAAACTTTCATAAATCGGTTTAATAAGAACATTGTCAATGGATTTAAACAACTTCAAGACAAAAATCTGCTGGACATTATTACTTGCGGAGCAACACATGGATATAGTCCTCTATTATCAAAGGATAGCTCTTTAGACGCCCAATTTGGAATTGCTGTAAATAATTACAAAAAACATTTTGGCCAAGCCCCTACTGGGGTTTGGTTACCGGAATGTGCTTATCGCCCTGGTTATAAATGGAAAAATCCCGTTTCAGGGGTGGAATATGAAAGACCTGGAATCGAATACTTCCTTGCTAATAATGGGTTACGTTATTTCTTCATTGATACAGCATTATTATTAGGTGGATTAAGTCAAGGCGTCTATGCTGCTCGTTTTCCTCTTCTTAAAGAACTGTGGAAACAATTTGCTAAGCAATATAAGGAATTACCAAGCCATTTTGAGAAAACTCCTTATGAGTCCTATATAGTCTCCTCCCAGAGTGCGGAGGCTCCAGTTGGGTTTTTTACTCGGGATCAAAAAACTGGAATATTGGTATGGAGTGGAGAACATGGATATCCTGGGTGCGCGGAATATTTGGATTTCCATAAGAAGCATTACCCCGGAGGACTCCGCTACTGGAAAGTCACCGGTTCGAATGTAGATCTCGGTAATAAAATGCTCTATTGGGTAGATGATGTTTCTAACAAATTGGATGAAAATGCAAGCAATTTCGTCGATGTTGTGAAAGGTGTTCTACGAGAACATAAAAACAAGACAGGTAATCCCGGAATCATTGTTGCACCTTACGATACGGAACTATTTGGTCATTGGTGGTTTGAAGGTCCGTGGTGGCTGAATCGGGTGCTTAAATGGATGGAAGATGACCCCGAGATCATTTTAACCAATACGCGTCTATATATGGAGCAATATCCCCCCAATAAAGTCTGTCAAATTACAGAGGGTAGTTGGGGACAAGGGTCCAGTCATTGGGTTTGGTTAAATGAATGGACCATGTGGACATGGGAAAAAGTGTACGAATGTGAAGCGAAAAACGAAGAAATTGTCACAAGATATTATCTATCTGAAGATCCGAACGTGATTCGTCTTCTGAAACAAATGGCACGAGAATTGCTCCTTTTGGAGAGCAGTGACTGGCAATTTTTAATAACAACATGGTCAGCACGGGATTACGCGGAAAACCGAGTTGCATTACATTACGAAAACTTCAATCGAATTTACCAGATATTAACCGAATATACGAATGGGAATACTATACCCGAAGGTGAATGGGCATTCCTAGGAAAAATTGAAGCGAACAATTCCCTGTTCCCCGAACTAGATCTTTATCCATTCATAAAAAAATAATAAGGCTCTAATTTTCTCCTTAATTTCTAATATTGTTTGTCTTGGGCGTATTTCCACATAACTTTGGTTAAAGTTTCGAAAGCTTCCTCTACATTAAAGCTTTCTTTTGCACTAACCTCTACATAGGAACTGCATCCCCGAGATCTGGCTATATCGATTGCTTCATGCTTTTGCACTCGTCGCAAATGTGCTAAATCAACCTTTGAACCCACCAACATGATCGGGATATTAGGATCATAATTCCGTAAGATAGGTAACCAATCATCGAAATGGGATAAAGTAAGCATATTCGTTACCGAAAACAAAAACATGATTCCATTCGCTCCTTTTACATAGGTAGGTAGTAAGAATCTAAAGCGTTCTTCTCCTCCAAAATCCCAAATTTGCAGTCTTACCGTACCTAAGCCATCTAATGTTAAGTCTTTGATGAAGAATTCTACTCCTATCGTTATTCTGGTGTCAGTTTTGAAAATACCCGTAATAAATTTCTGGGTAAGACTTGTTTTTCCTACTCCTCCATCACCAGCAATGACTAGTTTAAACACTTTCTCGTAGCTCATAACCCTACCTACTCTGCATTTTCTTTTTATCCCTATATACCATTTCTTCGTAATGTATGTAAATGTGGATCTTCTAACTAAGATACAAAATAGAGCTATTCTCTTAAATAAGTATCCTATGATATTGCATACGCCGAAAACAGAGAAAATTTGATTCTGGTGATAATACGTTAATATATCCTTAAGGATTATTACAAAAAATAAAAAAAAAAATAAATAAATATATGGTTTAGACTCGATTCTTGCGACGAGTAATCAAAATTGCCGCAACAGCTACAAGGGTGATACCCGCAATTACTAAGATAACTGCCCAGAAGCCTGGATTATCCCATTGCATGAATACACTGAAGGTAGGATCATGCCAGAGTTTATCCCCAGATCCGTTAAAGGTCGGATAGTTTACTGCGTAGATCAAGATTGATGAACTGATGTTCAAAAATCCCCCTGCTTCGAAACTTTGAGATGGTGCATTAGGATCCTCATAACGTACTTTAGCGCTGGCATCGAAATCCAAGAATGCTAATGGAATGGTACACGTGCTTGCTGGATAAGAAGTTCCCGGGTCTCCTTGTATATATTCAGGTCCAGCAATATCAACTGCTGCAACAGGTAAATCACCTGTGTAATCTCCCACCTTAATTGTACCACTTGCATTTATAGAACCGGAGTGAACGGCTTCATCTGCTAATCCATTTTGTGCAAGCTCCAACTCTTCGACAGTCTCTACCTCAAAGTGAAGGCGGAAATGCAAAATAGTGCTTACGTAGATTACAGAGAAATCCATATTAGGATCTTGTAAAGCTATATGATTTGGACCTGTTCCACCATTCCATGCAGAGAAGTACTGATCCAGTTTGATGATTCCTTTCGCCATCTGCACTTCATCATAGTCTGGGACTAACCCCGAATATTCCCCTGCTTCTGCGGCGGTAACCACTTCTTTTAGTTTGGGTGTGAAAGTAAATCCTAATTCGATATAATCCAAATTTTCAAAGACTGGAGAAGATAAATCTGAGGGACTCATTCCGATTGGAACTGCTACCATTTGCACAGTTTGCAATTCAATACTCCACGTGTATCCATCACCTTCATCAGTCAGTTCAGGTTCGTTGAATACGATATCACCAATCCCTCCAAACGCAAAGTAATAACGTGCTTCAGAACCGGTGATGATTTCGCTTTCTACTTCACCCTCGACGATTGTAGTGCGTGTAACATCAGGAACGTCATTTGAATTCTCATCTTCATATGCAATAAAGCCCATGAGGGAGTGTGTCATGATATAAATTTCGATGTCAAGGCCTTCGAAGATTTCTGCTATTCCCATCCCAGGAAGCGGATTAGGTTCTTCAGATTCTCCAAGTGTAGAGTTTAATGCTTGGATAATTGCCGGAACGTTAATGTAAATTTGGAATGTCTTAAACCAAATTTCGATCAAATTGAAGGAAAATCGACTCCATTCCCGACTAAATTCACCATCTTCTACGTCTTCAAGTAACCATAGCATGAAATCATCATGATTTGCAAGTGCTGATGCATTCCAAGCAATAAGATCAGATGGAGGAATTGGATCGTCATCCTCTAAATTCCAATCATCCCAAATTTTATACTCCTTGGTTATTGTATAATCGCTAGAAGTATCCATAGTGTATTTTTCCCAAGTGATCATGTTGAGTACAATCAATTCGTCTCCATTGATGTTATCATTGATATGGAATATCAAGTATGTAATAGCAGATAGAAGTTCACCAGCGATTTTCTGTCCTACTTCAACCGAATCTTCTTCCGTCCAAGTCGATGGGTCACCTTTCGCTTCAATAGCTGCCTTAACATTCTGTGCTGCAGTGATGACCTTGTTAATAGCATTTATGAAGGAATCATTATTATCCCAAATCAAAAATACTACAGCGGCACCGGAGGTATATGTTATGTTTACTGTTCCTGTTCGGTTAATTGTCACATATGGGTGTTCACTTTGACCGAGTGGAATAGCTGTGTTGTATTCCCGGATCCAATACAATTCCTCTCGACCATCGTAGGTTACATTATAGGTTTCAGTTTCCTCGTAGGAGGCACTCAATTTGTAAACATGTTTTATTTCATCTTCTTCAAAGGTGAAATCAAAAATATTCAAAAATAAGATCTTGAATACTTCCCCTAATGCACGACCAGAGGGACCAAGACCTTCAAGCATTCCAAAAACACCGCCTAAGGCATTAAATAATCCATCTGGCATGGCTGCAATATCTGCTGGATCTTCAGATTTCCAATCGAATCCCCAACCGTCCCCAGGTCCCTGGGAGACAGCGAATGCTGGGATTGCGAGTAAAGCGCTCAAAACCATCAGAGAGCAAATAATACTAGTCTTAATTTTTTTCATTTTAAATCGCTCTTGTTTGTTTAAAAATTTTAAGACAATGAAAATGTCTGAAGATAATAAGACAAAATTCACCTAAAAATAAATTCGTTCGAGGCAACTAGAAATTATACGGTACGGAATAACAAAATAAAAAGAGTCGATACTATGTACAATTTAACTACTCTGGAAGGTATACATAGAAACCTTCAGTCAAAGTCATAAATAATCTGTAAAATAGGCGTTTGAATCGTGGAGGTCATAGATCTACTCCTTTTCTCAATCTTAATCGCTTTTAGGTAAATATCTTTCAGAAAAAAAAGATCTGCGGACAAGAATAATATAAATAAAAAAAGAACTTGATTTCAAAGAAAGGGACGGATTATAATCCTAATGTATCTAACCCATATTCTTCGAGAGCATACTTTTTTAGAGCTTTCCACTGTGCCTTACTCGTCCCATAGTACTTGAACAATGCAATTCCTAATCCAAAATCAAACGTTCGCATCTGTTTTAACATTTCTTCCACATTGCACTCCACAGAATTCGTTATAGCTAAAATTGCTTGGTTATTGAATTCTTTCATACGGTTTTTCATATTTAATATGGAATATCTATATACTAACCATGCAAGGAAACCCCACCATAAGCCATCATCTCGTGTCCCGGTCAAGTAGGGATAAATCATCGGCGATGCAGAATCCATATAAGCACCCAATTTAGTCCAATTTTGTCCTAAACGATTCCGGGTGAATAATTTCGGACCAGGTAACGAAAACCAACCTACAAGGCAATCTGAATCTATATTTTTAATACGTTCAGACAGTTTTTGCCCATAGGATGCAATTGTATCTTCCTTAAAATCATACCATTGGTTACTTTTTAATATCGTTCGAGGATCCCCGTATTTTTTAATAAATTTTGAAACACAGCGTTCACAACAACAAATATCCGTAAAGGACCCATCATATCGGATATAATCAGCAAAAAAGGCCTCGATTTTGTAATTTTTCACAACTTCTTCTGCAAGATCCACTAAATAGTCAACGTGTCCACTATTGGGACACATAAATGAAGTCGTCGGTACATATCCTTTGCCACGAGCACCTCGGGCAGCCCCTTGTTTGGCATCTATTTTATTTTGGAGAAAAGGTATTTTTTCTAACACATCGGAAAAGTTTTTCTCCGTAGGGATATCGACTCGCATTTCACCTTCACAGCGAGTGGTAGAATCTCCCGGATGATATTTTGATTTAAAGGGTTCTCCGTTCTTATTATAATCAGTATGATAACCATATCCTCCATGAATGCTGACTCGATCGGGATAAATATGTCCTTGATAAGCATCATTCATAGAAGTCATTGAAACCATAATCCGGATGTTACTATCTTTGCCAGCATCAACAAACTCCCCGAGAATATCACGATTCGTTGGATTCCATCCAATTTTGGTATTCCACAAGCATGCTCCATCTGTATCTTTAATAACTACACCAAGAACGTTAAAATGATGCTCTTCTAAATGCGTAATTATTTCTTTAACAGGTATTTGCTCTGCAAATTCATAGTCTAATTTTCGAAATCCTGCCGGACCTCGTACTGGCATCAATCCCATTGCGAAGACTTTATCTGCTTTGAAACTCTTTTGGGTTTTTTCAATAAACTCATCTGGGGGGGTCCAATATTTTTTCCAAAAATCCTCTCCAAATTTATTTGATTTCATACTAGATTATCTCCATCATTCTAATGCTTTTAAGCGATGAATCGCTTTCATGTCACTTTCGGTAATTTCGTGATTGTATGCGATTTGAGCTAATAATGAGTCCATGGTCAGATAGGTATTTAGCTCGAATTCAGGAAGAAAATTTCTTCGGTGCAACAACGTTACATTATACATCGAAAATCGATCTTTTCTCCCAGGAATCACCAGGCATCCATCTACCCTATTGGTGAATTTACCTAAATCTGAATCTTCAAAAGAGGTAAATCCAAAGATGTTCATACCTGAAATAAATGCTTGTAAGCAATAATTTAATGTTTGAGAGGTAGAACCCGATCCTGATGTAACAATTGCGAGGTCTCCCTCCTTTCGCAAATCCCAATGCCCCATCGAAATTACTCGTAAATCTTTTACCACTTTTCCCCCTACTTGTTTATGTAAATGTCCATACCGTATCGCGGCTACATGATTAATAATGCTATCTCTGCCGACACCTTGGAAATAGACATGACTTTTATTTTTTGGATGGAGATAGGGATCAATAACTCCAATGAATTGAAGCAATGAATCGAGATGATCCTCAAAATGATCAACAGAATGCTCAAACAAGTCTAATAACGCTTGAGAATGCATCTGAAATTTACGATTAGCTTCTCCCACAGTGTCATTCACGGAACTACCAATGCAAGAACCAATAACTGCTGAACAAAATTCAAATTCGGTTCCTAATGGGGCATATACCGCGTTTCTCTTTTGAGATGGGTTTAATATTAAGACTGTATCGGGAAATTCTTCTAGTAATTGTGTATTTTGGGTCATCCCTATAATATTTAATCCATCTTCTTTAGCGGATCGCGCATGTTTCAAAGGGGATCCTGAACCCGAACCCGAATTAAAAAAGAAAATATCTCCCTTTCGCCATGGTCTGACATTTGCATTGATTGCAGGGAAGATAATTGGAAATCCATTATGTTCTAGGCAATCTTCAGTTAATAACATAGATTGCAAAGATCGTCCTTGCCCATCAACAATAATGGTTCGATTCTTTTTTCTCGTGTTAATCAAAAGCTTAAAAATATTCTTTAATTGGTCATAATCGAGAGATTTTAGACTCTCTTTAACGCAATTCATTAAATATTTGTATGTATCAAAAAAGATCTTAAGGCTGGACATTATTTTCAACTTACAAAATACTATTAGGTAGTATCCATTTGAAGAACTCTATTAGGGGGGAATTAATATTTCTAAAGTCATCAATAAGAGAATTCTTGAGGTGTGCAATAAAAAGGTTCATATAACAATGCACTAAATTTTTAAAAATTCACACAAAATTAAAAAATCTGCAATTTTTACTAAAGGTATACATTTTGGGAAAATAGAAAAACAATGTCTGAGCAAATTTATTTACCGGGTGCATGTAGCGTTGCTATCAAATGTAAAGATGGTGTAGTACTCGGAAACGATAATCGGGTAACCAGTTTAGGTGGATATATGGTAACAAGTAAAAATACCAAGAAGATATTTAAACTCACCGATAAAGTAGCAACTACAGTATCCGGTTTGCCGGCCGATTTTCAAACCGTTGTAAAAATCATTGTAGCAAATGCTAATTTATATGAACTTCGAGAAATGGAACCAATGAACACTATTGCCGTAGGAAAAATGCTTGCAAACATGTTATTTCAACGCAAGATGGCGCCATATTATGTAAACACAACAATTGCGGGTGTAGATGAAGATGGACCCAAACTTTTTACAATGGACGCTGCTGGTTCCTTAATGCCCGATGATTGGGGTGTGGGCGGATCTGCAGCAACCATGGCTGCTGGTGTCTTAGAAGCAGAATACACTGTTGACATTACCGTGGAAGAGGGTATAAAATTAGTGGAAAAAGTTATCCGCGCTTCTGTAAAACGAGATGCTTTCTCTGGTAACGGTATTGATATTCTAGCAATTACAAAAGATAGTACAAAAGAAGTTTCGAAACCTATTTCTGAATTGGGCGAATAAATTATAATATATTATATCTTTTTTCCTCAATTCTTTGATTTGTCATATTGTCAAAATAATGACGAACTTTTTAAACTATAACGCAACGATAGAATTCTTTTTGTGTTTAAAAACACTGATTTAAGATATGACTAATCAGCGAAAAATTGTCGAATCAGTTCCAAATTATAGTGAAGGAACCGATAGTAAGGTAATCGATCAAATTGTCGGAGAAATAAAAAACACCCCTGAAACGAATATAGTCGATGTACAATATGATTCCGATTACAATCGAGCGGTGATTACCTTTGTGGGAACTCCTAAAGCTGTACTAAATGCAAACATTGCTGCATCCAAAAAAGCTTTGGAATTAATTGACATGACAAAACACAAAGGGCAACATCCCCGTATCGGGGCAACCGACGTAGTTCCTTTCGTTCCCGCGCAAAATGTCACTATGGAAGAATGCATAGACCTATCACTGAAATTTGCAGAACTATTATCTGATTTAGGTGTACCAGTTTATCTATATGAAGAAAGTGCACGTATTTCAGCACGAAAAGACATTGATAACATTCGGGTGGGAGAATACGAAGGATTAAAAGAATCCATTCGCATCAATCCCAATCATAAACCTGATTTTGGTCCCTCGACGTTTCATCCCACTGGTGGAGCAACTATTACGGGTGCTCGTTTACCTCTAGTAAGTTTTAATATAAATCTCGGAACCACCAATGTAAAAATCGCAAAAAAGGTAGCTAAACGGATTCATCTCCGAGGGGGGGGATTAATTAATGTGAAGGCTATGGGGACAATATTGGAAGGTAGAGATTGTGTTCAAGTAGGCATAAGTAACATCAATTTCATGAAAACACCATTATACCGGCAAATGGAACTGGTTCGTATTGAAGCTGCGAGATATGGTGTACCTATTATGGGAACGGAGTTAATTGGACCTCTTCCTCTCGATGCAGCACTGAATTCCTTGGAATACTATCTTCAATTGGAAAGTCCCAAAAAATTAGAAAAAAAACATCTTTTAGAATCTTATTTTGATTTTTAACACATAACCTATTTTTTATTCGAAATCTACCACAATGTCTCCTTTTTTTATTACTTTTAGGACATGGTTCACCCCGAATTGATATGGTAGATAATTATGATTCGGTACATCAAATAATACTAAATCAGCTTGCTTTCCCACTTCTATTGATCCAACATCATCATGACGACGTAAAGCAAAAGCCGCATTAATCGTGGAAGCTGTTAATGCTTCTGCTGGGTTCATTTTCATTTTGTAACATGCTAATGCAAGGATCATTTGCATAGATTCTGTCCAACAATTAGGATTTAAGTCTGTTGCCAACGCAATCGGAATTCCTATTTCTATCATTTTACGTGCAGGAGCATACTCTCTTAGCATCATGCAAAAGGGTGTGCCGGGTAATAATGTTGCTACCACCTGTTTTTCCGCCATTGCTCGCAATCCTGTATCATTAGATTTCAGAAGATGTCCCGTCTGTACAGCATTTAAATCTGCTGCTAACTGAGCCCCATTCGTATCAACAATTTCATCAATATGGATTTGAATATCTAATCCAAAGTCTTGTGCTGCTTGCAAAATTTTTCTTGTTTGAGGAACAGAGAAAATTCCTTTTTCACAGAATACATCACAAAATTGAGCTAGATTTTGTTCTTTAATGAGGGGAAGCATATTTGAAATGATAAGATCCACGTAATCATCCGATCTTCCAGCATATTCTGGTGGAATTGCGTGAGCGCCTAAAAATGTAGGTATAATTTCAATTGGATGTTCTTTATCCAAAATTTTCATAGTTTTAAGGGATTTTATTTCATCTTCTACCGTTAATCCATATCCGGATTTGGTTTCGATGGTTGTTGTTCCGTATTCCAGCATGCGGTCTAAAATATCATGCCCATTTTCTACCAGTTTTGAAATGGAGGCTTCACGAGTTGCTTTTACAGTTTTTAAAATTCCTTCCCCTGAATTCAGAATATCTAAATAGGACATCCCAGATAGTTTCATTTGTAACTCATTTTCCCTCGTACCATCAAAAATTATATGAGTATGGGGATCAACAAATCCAGGGGTGACCAATCGATGCTCTCCATTGATGATGATGGGAAAATCTCTGTGAGAAAACTCTCGATCGAATTCCTTCATAGTACCAACAAAAATGATCGTGTCCTTATGGATAACTACCGCTGCTTTGTGGACTATTCCAAGGTCGTTCATTTGACTCCCTACTCGAGGAACCCCATATTTTGAATCCATCGTGACTAGTTCTCTTATATTCAGAATTGCTAATGTGGAAAGTTCTTGAAATTCTTTAGTTGCAACCGTAGGAGTACTCATATCAAACACTTTTGAAAATACTAGATAATTATGCTTAAAAGAGGTAATATAAACAATTATAGTTATGGTTGATTCTATTTCGTTAAGAGATCTGAAATTACCTCCTGATCCTGTTTTTGATAAAACTATTCGACGTTCTCCCTCCCGTGGATATAATTTATCCGCATCTGATACTATTCTGGCAGTAAAAAATGCTCTGCGATACATACCCGCGAAATACCATGAAATTTTAGCGCCAGAATTATTAATGGAACTAATAGATAAAGGAAGGATTTATGGGTATCGGTACCGTCCTCAAGGAGAAATTAAAGCTAAACCAATAGATCAGTACAAAGGGATTGTGGAAGCTAAAGCTATCCAATTAATGATAGATAATAATCTGGATTTTGATGTTGCTTTATATCCCTATGAACTCGTTACCTATGGAGAATCAGGACAAGTTTGTCAGAATTGGATGCAATATCGGTTAATTAAGAAATATTTGGAAAAAATGACTGATACCCAAACATTAGTAGTAATGTCTGGGCATCCGCTGGGGATATTTCCGAGTAAGAAAGATACCCCTCGGGTAGTTTCGACAAATGGGTTGATGGTTGGTATGTATGATACTGCTGATGGAAAGGACTTTCATCGTGCGCAAGCTATTGGGGTGGCGAATTATGGACAGATGACTGCAGGAGGTTGGATGTACATTGGACCACAAGGTATTGTTCATGGTACCTACATAACTCTTCTAAATGCGGGTCGTATTTATTTAGGTAATTCAACAGAGCAAGATCTTGCAGAAAAAACTTATTTAAGTTCTGGTCTCGGGGGGATGAGTGGAGCACAAGCAAAAGCAGTGGAAATTGCTGGAGGGATTGGTATCTTAGCAGAAGTAGATAAATCGCGTATTGATACACGATATTCTCAAGGTTGGTTATCCAAATGGTCAGATGATTTAGGAGAAATTTTTCAATGGGTGTCAGAGTATCAAACACACAATAAACCAGTCTCCATAGGTTATTACGGAAATGTTGTGGATTTATGGCAGTATGTGGTGGATAACAAGATCTCGATTGATCTTGCTTCGGACCAGACGTCGTGTCATGCCGTTTATGAAGGTGGTTATACACCAGATGGATTATCATTCAAAGAGGGTCGTGAATTAATCAAAACCGATAGAGAAAAATTCAAAAAACTAGTAGATGAATCCTTAACAAAACAATACAGACTTATTTTAGAAATGACTAAACGAGGAACTTACTTTTGGGATTATGGAAACTCCTTTTTAAAAGCCGTATATGATGCTGGTGTGCAAGAAATTGCTGTAGGGAATGATCCAAGGAACGGATTCGTCTTCCCATCATATGTAGAGGAATTAGTCGGTCCGGTAATATTTGACTATGGCTATGGTCCCTTCAGATGGGTAGTCACTTCCTTAAATCCTGAGGATTTACGAAAAACTGATAGGATTGCCATGGAATGCATTGATCCAAAACGAAGAGGTCAAGATCGCGATAATTGGGTATGGATCCGGGATGCTGAGAAGAATAATTTAGTAGTCGGGTCCCAAGCAAGAATTCTCTATGCTGATGCACAGAACCGAGTAAAAATTGCTCTCGAATTTAACAAGGCAATTCGCGAAGGCAGAATAAGCAGACCAATAATGTTAGGACGAGACCATCATGATACGGGGGGAACTGACTCACCGTTTAGAGAAACCTCCAACATTTTGGATGGAAGCAATATCATGTCAGATATGGCACATCATTGTTGGGCAGGAAATGCAGCACGTGGCATGACTATGTGCGTTTTATCCAATGGAGGTGGAGTTGGGAGCGGAAAAGTGATTAACGGAGGATTTGGTTTAGTTTTAGATGGCAGCGAACGAGTGGATTCCATTATAAAGTCAGCATTAGACTGGGATGTGAATGTGGGAGTAGCGCGCAGAGCCTGGGCTCGAAATCCTAACGCGCTAGAGACAGCAAAAAGGTATAATAGCGAAAAGGGAAAGACAGGAAATATCACCTTACCCGAAATACCCAAAGTAGGATTAGTTGAGGATTTGATCAAGAAAAAATTAAAGAATTAGATTATTGTAATTTTCCAATCTCTTTTTCAACTTCTTCTAGAATTTCGCAAGATTTTACAAGTGTTTTCATCGCATTGTGGTCATCAAATAACGGTCGATCTTCATCAAGGAATTCAACATATCTGCGAATCACGTCTTTTGCTTTGGTTACCCCTTTACCAAACTTAAAATCTCGGAAATCTAGTGCTTGAGCTGCTGCCATAAACTCAATTCCAAGAACACCATAGGCATTGTCCATGATTTGCCAGTTTTTTATAGCAGTATTCATTCCCATAGATACGAAATCCTCCTGATCTGCTGCTGCTGGGATAGATTGGATACTTGCTGGGGCAGATAGGATACGCATTTCAACAATTTGCATATCTGCCGTATACTGGCTCAACATCAATCCCGACATCATACCAGCACCCTTGGTTAGGAATGGAGGAAGTCCCACACTTAAGGCAGGATGATTTAATCTGTTCATTCTACGTTCGGACATAACACATACCATTGTTATTGCTGCTCCTGCCATATCCATTGGCAAAGATACTGGGCTTCCTTGGAAATTAGCCCCTGTTAATTGCAATTTCTTATCAGGGAAAAACACAGGATTATCACCTACACCATTTAACTCAATTTCCACTTGAGATTTAGCCCATTCTAAGGCATCCATGGCTGCCCCAATGACCTGAGGAGCAGATCTCATGGAATACGCATCTTGCACCTTAACTTTCTTCTTTCCTTCCTTGAGGTCACCTTCTTTAAAGAGGTTGGATAAGTTTAATGCACACTTGATCGCCCCAGAAAATCCTCTGGCTTCATGTAAAAGTGGTGTATATGGTATCAAATTACCCATCAATGCTTCAATGGACATTGCACATGCAATTTGGGCTTGCTTTATGAACCGAAATGCATCGTATAGCCAAATTGCAGACATAGCGGTTAATAAATTACTTCCATTGATAATGGCTAAGCCATCCCGGGCTTTCAACCCCGGAATTTCAATCCCAGCTTGCTTCATTGCTTCCTCTCCCCCTAATAATTCTCCTTGATAAAAAGCGCGACCTTCTCCCATTAACAACAATGCAATCTGGGACATAGGTGCTAAATCTCCACAAGCACCTACTGATCCTTTTTGGCACACTTCCGGGGTAACTCCTTTATTCAACATCTCTACAAGAGTTTCCGCTATAATCGGACGGTTTCCCGAATTTCCATGAGCTAGTACATTCAATCTTCCAAGCATTGCACCTCTTACAAATTCAAGTGGGGCTGGTTCGCCAATTCCCGCAGCATGATTATAAATCAAATACCTTTGAAATTGTTTTGTTTGATCATCATCGAGCACTACTTCACTGAATTCACCAATTCCAGTGTTTACACCGTACATAATTTCATGCGCGTTGATCTTCTCTTCCAACATTGCACGGCATTTTTTCATTCGTGCCATTGCATCCGAATGCAGCTCAACTTTTTCATTATGACGAGCTACCCGAACTACATCTTCAATAGCTAATCCTGTACCTTTTATCACGTAGGTCATACTTTTTCATTAACTCCATTCTATACGATAATTGGTTATCATGAGGATAAAAACTATAAATTTTTCCCTTAATATGAGGAAAAATATTGATTAAGATAAGAAGAAAAACAGATCTTAATCTTCAGAAGCTCCGAAAAAGAACATTAAGAAAAATACTATATTATAGATTAACGCTGAAATTATAATACTCCAATTTTGAATTGCTTTTTGTAATGTTGGGTTCCCCGTGAAATATAGGGTAACTAAATTCAATCCCATTAAAATGACTGTTAAAATATATCCGATTAAATACCTGCGAAATTCAGGTTGGGATCGACCCCTAGTAATATTAACAATGGTTACAAATAGCACAATACCAAGCCCTATCCAATATATTACTAGCATTAATATCCGTAATGATTGGATATCGTAAATATATTCCAAGATTTCGATAGTAATAAATAAGGCAAACAAAAAGAATTCTACAACTCTAACCCAACCAATCCGAATATCTTCACGTTCCGCTTTTATTTCAGCTTGCTCATATTCAGAGACACCTAATTTAACTAAAATTATTAGAGATCCAATGGTCAAAGCTGTTGCTAATGACATTGATATTCGGTAAAGAATTTCTAAGTAATTGGTTTGATAGTAATCGAAAATTGCAATAGACAAGAAGTAAATATCTTGATAAGTGGCAATTGCTAGAAAGATCGGAAAAACAGCAAAAATTGCCATTACAATATAGGTAATTTTTGGAACCTTCTCTTGCTCATCCCAATCATGTCCTATTGTTGAAATACGAAAACCAAAGGAAGCAAATGCTAAAATGCATATAATGGGGGTTATAAAGGGTACCACAATTCCTAAAAATACGACCATTGCAGTAATACCATAATATATTTTATAACGGCGGGGGATAACTCGGAAGGATGCATCTACTTTGTCTATTGTGTCAGATATGCGATTAGCAAACAATAAAATCATGAATATCCATCCAATTGTGAAACTAATAGGAGTTGCCCACCTCATGAAAATACTATTTTCAAGTGCAGGCACAAATGAAAAATTAAATTGATCTTTATATGCAAAATAGAGCAAGAAAAACACGGTAGGAATAAGAATTAATGCTAGCACTACTAATAATCGACTTAATTTGAACTCTCTTTTTCCTATTGTACGGTTCCCGTACTGTTTTAAACCCATTTGTCATTATACCTCGTTTTCAATTTTAAATCAATTAATATATATCATATATACCCCCTATGCTATAAAATTAAACCGTAGAATTTCTTTTTTATACAATTATTTTTAAGCTATCACGATCTGTTTTATGTGTTATATAGACTCAAAATTTGAAAATAGATAATTTGGTTAAGAAAATGATTCGAGATTTCTTCATAGTCGATTTGCACACTAAAAAGAGATTTCATAAATCATTTTCTAAAGAGCCTACTTCTGAAAGTATTGTGAAATCCTTTTTATTAAAATATACCAAAGAATTTGAAAACACAAGTAATGCTGTTAAAGCTATTAAAATTATTCCTATAAAGGAGTTTATGTTCACGTTTTTGGTGAAAAAGGGATTTATTTTTATGATTATATCAGATATTCATGACTCCAAAAAAGATTTGGAACTTGTCCTCCAAAAAGTCGTACATTCTTTATCTCATTTTGATTTACACGAACCTATACCAAAGGACCACCAAGAGGAGTTAGGAGTAATAATAACAAGAGATTTGTTCTCGCAGATCAAGATAGCTCTGATTGGAAAGGATAATGTAGGTAAATCTACCATATTTAATCAATTGGAAGGGGAAATTTCATATCCCCATTCAAAACGAGTTATGAGATCGAAACATATTTTTTCTGAAACCACTGAACCCAGCGTATACTTACTTGATTATATAGGAACTGAGGATTATTCCCCCCAATGGCCCAATCTTTTGAGAGGAATACATATAATTTTCATTGTAGTAGATAGTACAGTAGAGAATGTGCTATCTACTAAACGATTATTCATTAATCTAATAAAACGGGCAAAACCAGATGCTTTACTACTGGGAATCGCAAATAAACAAGACCAAGCGAAAGCTTTAGATGCTAAACTCATTCAAAAAATGTTAGATATTGATGCAGTGTTCCCTCTTTCGATGGACAACTTAACTAATACCTCTGCACTGGAAAACATTTTTCTTCATGCGGTCCAAACTTATCTTGCCCAATTTTTAGATGACTAGGATTGCACATGAACTTATTTGGAATTGAGCAAAAAATTATTAGAAATAGAACTTTTTAGGTGACAGTACACTAGTTTTTATATAATTTTAAATCAGGAGAATATCGATGGGTCTTCGCGAATTGGAAAAAAAAATGAAAATCAAAGAAGCAATGCAACGAAAAAATGCTGAGTATAAGCTAAAGGAGATAGAAAACCAAGCGAAAATCCAAAAGATGACCAAAGCTAGGTTGAAAGAAATTGCACGAAAACACGGTGTTTTAATTGCACTGGATGAATCTCTCAAAGAAGAAGTGGAAGCACTAAAAAAAGATTATAACATCAAAGAATCCAACATAATACGGGAAATTTTAACCGAAGATGACGTCCTTCCAGGAGATGTACATAATATTATCCATGAACAGTTGGGTATGCTGGCTTACCAACGTGTTATGCTACAAAAAGGGGAGACCGGTGGCTTACTTCTGTTGACAGATGTATTCGAATTGGTTAATACAGGGATCTTAAACGGCCGAATCACCATTGATGATGTTAAAAAGGCAGTAACCATCCTAAAAAAGAAAAAAGTGATCCCACAAATTACTATGCTCGATGAAGATGTAATGTTAATAAGTTTCTTCCCCGTGCAATATACTCAAGATCAATCGGAAATTTTGAATTTTGCCAAAAATAATAAGGGTACTTGCTCCTTAGCTGAAGTACGCGCAAAACTAGGCTGGTCTGAGATCCGAGCATTACGAGCATTAGAAAATTTGGAAAACACAGGAATTGCTAAAACCGATGAAAGTTTTCGCACCGGAAAACGATGGTTTTTTCCAAGTCTAAAGTAGATGAAATTTATCATCAACTAAATTTGAGGGTAAACACTACTGAAGAGGTCAACTCCTGCATGTGCAAAAGAAAATAAGATAATTCCAACTAATAAGAGTAGGATCATACTCGCAATTTCGATTTTAGATATACTGGGTTCGCCGTACGATCTCGAACGAGATAGATGACGCTTCTTATTTCGGTTTACTCCGAAGATTGCATAGGGAAAAATACCTATTAGAATACCTAATGCATATAAAGATACTAGGATCATTCCATTCCCTATTCCGATACCAGCAGCATATAGAAATATTGCGATTTCATATAAACATGGTGTAAAACCTGCGATAATTCCGACTAAAAATCCAGTATGTATTCGATTTTTATTATTTCCCTGTATTTTTTTCACAAATTTGCTATTATAACATGAATGAGGTCTGAATTTCCGTCTATATAATTGTATAAGTAAATATAAACCCATAGCGACCATTGCAAGTGCTCCAATCTGACTGCTAACAAGTGGGGGTAAATGCTTAAGTAATAAACTCCCAACGATGGTGACTAGGGAACCAAGAGCTATATTGGAAATTAAAAGACCGGATGAATAACTACCCAAAATTCGAAAAGCATCTTTCGTTTGACGACTAACTCCAAAGGTGTAAAAGATGAATAATGTCTTGTCTTGGCAAGGAACACATGAGTGGAGAAATCCCAACATAAATCCTGGCCAATAAACGAATAGAACAGAAGTCCATAAATTTACATTTGAAATAAATGCTTCCATAGCTATCACTTTATCGTTCGTTCCTAGAATATTATGATGAACACAATTATAAGATCTTTGTATCGAACACAAGAGCATCCCTTGGCTCTATAGGTAATTTATCCCTTAGTATACATTTTCTTGAACCCATATACGAAATCCAATTATCCCTATGATACTTATAATCGCATATAAAAGATATGGACGGTAATTTATAATTTGGTAAACAAAAGCTGTGATAAACATAGCTATTATACCTAAAATGATAGATACCCAAGAAAAAAATAAAATTGCAAGATCAAAAATCTTAGATCGTATATCTTTTTGCTTATCTCCCATTATTATCACTCAATCATAATGTTCTCCGATTTTCTCTCCAAATTGCCTTAATTCTCGCATGTATTTTCTGACCCTCTTTCGATTTCGGAGGACAAATCGTATTTGTTCTTGTTCATCTTGCGTAATTTCCAGACCTTGTAATATTTGCTTCATTAAAGATTTGCCTTCATTGATTTTGGTTTTGGCTTGATTTAATAAATCTCCCTTTAGTTGGATAATATTTAGACGGGTTTTCCATTTTTCGTTGTGATAGAACCATATTAGTAATCCCATTCCAATAATCCAGAGGATCCCAATCATGTCAACCCAAAATGGATAAGCTGCTTGCGGAAATATGTAGGGATCTATTTCGGGGGGAGGTTGACCTGGATCAACCTTAAAAGGAACATATATAATCTCTTGAGCAATGGCCGGATGATCGAGTACAAACATAGCGTAATAATTCCCGGTAACATTATACCACGTAGTATCGTAATACATAGCATAATTACTTATATTTGTGGGAAATACAACAAACGCAGGTAATAAAAACCCAAAAAACGATATATTTACTATTGTTGAATCTTGATACATAAAAGCTGAAATAAATAAGATTCCCTCTGCCAGTAATTCCGAAATATCTTCATAATTTGAGATTTTAGCATCGAAATAAGTAATGTTCCACAATGAAACTGGATTCTGTGAAAGAGTGATTTCTATATCAAATTGGTTTCCCAATGCAAAATCCAACAGAAAAGCTGCAAATTCACTATTATTTGCTTGAGATAGGCCTTGAATTGTAAAAATATCCTTATCCCCAGAAACGAAAACTCTACCCCGATTTAAATGTGCTGCAGCCATATAACCTTCCTCACATAATATCTCGACTAAATTTGCTCTCCCATAACTATTTGAGTTGATAGTTAATTGGACTGGATCTCGTAGAACCAGAGTTCCAATTTCATACTCTGAGAAAATGGTCTTTGAAGCGTTCCATGTGTCATCAGAGATTGAAATGGGTCCATTTACTATCGATTGGGAAGATATAGATAAATTTGCATATCCTAATAGGGAATTTAAGGAATCTGAATCATTTTCTGTAGAATTTTCTGCCCATACAATTAAACATCCTCCTTTTTCAACCCACTCTATTATATCCTCAATTTCTTCATCTATTAAGCTGATCTCGGGATCATTCACTATCAATACATCATAAAACTGAAGTAAATCATGATGAATAGTGTTTGTACTAAGGAATTCTCTTTCAAAACTATATCCTCCTAATAATTTTTGCATAAAAGAGACATCCAGAAAACCCCCCTCCTCTGAAGAATTTATCTCTCCATTAATGATAGAATTAAAATTACTTATATAATCTGATATTTCAATGGTAATTCCGGGAAAAAACGTTTGAATAGTGGTTCCTTTAGGCCTTATTGTACTCCACAATTGAGCAAAATCGAAGAAATTTCCGTAAGGATAATCTAATCGTTCTTCTAAATCAATTATTTGAGTTAAGTCAACATTACCTATTTCTTTTGTTATATTGGCAAAATTTTTCTCCATAGATAGGAAATTATGTATACCGTCGAAGAAAATTCTTCCTTGAAACTCACTAAATTCCAATTCAACGGGAATCACATAAAAAATTCCCCCGAATATGGGACTTGAAAAAGTAATATTAAATCTAACCACAGAGGGAGGACAAAAGAGTGGTCCGATAGTTAGACAAAATATTGTATCAAATGGGTCCATCGTATGAGTATATATCACATCAGAAAACTCTTCAAAGCTTGAGGAATTTTGAGTGCTTTCATTGAGGAGTTGGGAAATAATATCGGGACCAAACCACATTAATTTCATGAACTGTTTTCCAGATGAAGAAATTGAAACTGTAACGTCTGGAATCTCTAAAATACCATAAGTAGTGATATTGAAGAGACCAACATCACCAGGAAAGCGGATTTTCATTGGATTTGCATCCAGTTTTACTGGATGAGTACGAAACGTCTCCTTGAGGATTGATTGATACTGGAATTCTGAAAAGATATACACATTTCGAAACAGGAAATTATTTAATAGGTTCTCTTCTCTCTCCAAACCTAAAATAACGGGAATTATGGCTACCCATCCAGTTAAATAGATCCCTTGTTCTAAGGGGGTCCATTGTTGAGTAACATAATGATAATCTCGGACATCAAAATCTCTGATGGATGATATTTTTGAATAAACTTCTATATAACCCTCATTAGTTGTACGATTTGCCGCGAAAACTAGATTAGATCTATTGATTTTGGTATTTCCAACGTTTAAGATTAATGCGGTACTGGAATATATCTTATCCACTGGTGCCATCCGTTCGAATTCAGCTTTAGCAACAACAATATCTTGGATAGGATAGAAACTTACTCTAGAGTTTATGTATCGCATTTGCTCCTTTAATGAGGTTTCGGCTGCGGTAAAAGAATCTCCTATTCCCAAAGATAAAATACTGGAGAATTCCAAAGCTTGTCCATAGGATAATTCATTTGTAAGATGCCATTTCATTGCAAATCCTGGATCCTCTTCTCCCAGAATATAGGATGTAGAATTATCCAAATAACCGTTTTCGGTGCCATTTAGAGTAAGATCAGCAAATAGAGTTATTGATTCGGAAATTTTATAGCTGTTTAATGAATGACTAGTGGAATTAAAACCGAGTGTCGCATAATTGCTGGAATAGGAGTATTCTGAATTATTGTTTAAATCTGAGACAAGCATTGTCTCTAAACTTGAATCAAAAGTACATATGTCATCCAATCCAACATCTAGAATTGAACTCAGTCCTCCAGAATTATTCAAAGTAATAGCCCCCGTCTCATTTGCAAATAAATCAGATCGAAAATAGGAAATCAAACTGAGGTCATATATCCCTGGAGAATCTCGTAGATTTAAGATGTTTAGGGATATTTTATACCCGTTTACTCTGTCTTCGTAAATAGGAATATCAAATGGTCCGACTTCGGCAATATAGTTCCATGTTTCCACTATCGCAGTTACGATTAAACCATTCAATTCTAATATTCCTAAGAACCGATTATAATCATCCTCACCGATGTTTGATGAAGAAATTTGATGGAATTCCCTTAATACATTGAATTCGGATAACCAATGAACGCGCCCTGCATACTCAAATCCAAATTGATTGATTGGTAGATGGATTTGAGTGAAATCCAGTTTTTCGGTTCCATTAGATACAATAAGTGCATCAAAAAGTAATTGAGTACTCACAAGTGCATTCAAATCGTATGCATTAACTCCAGCAAGGGTACTATCATTAAGAGTCTTTGTCCAATTGGCAGAATCTGAAGTAGAAACGAATCCCGTATATATTAACGGTGCTGAATATGGTATTTTAATGAAAGATTGCTTATCAAAATAGTTTTGTAAAAACTCATATGCTGCACTCACATTCACAAGACCAAATCCCTCGCTATTACTATCTCCGAGAATAGGATGAGCAGTATCACATAACGCAGTGCGTATTAATTGTGGATTTGCTAAAGGAAATGCTTGAATGAGTAGGGCAACACATCCCGCGACAATTGAGGCAGCAGCACCAGTACCACTACTTCTTGTATAATTTGGATCAACATGTGTTCCATAACTAGGAGTTGGAAAAATACCATTAGGTAAGCTGAATACTATATTAGTGTCAATCTCCATTCCTGAACCAGCAAAATTTAGAAGTGAACTCAAATCCTTTAATAGATTTAATGATTCATTAGTGAGAATCTTAGATCGTGGTCCAATTAAATTCACTCCCGGTGCGACTAAGTCAGGTCCTACACAAAAATCAAATCCTGGACCTCTTCCCGAGAAATTTGCGACTAAATTTGTGTAAGAATTATATGCACCGACACTAATTGCTGCTTGTGCAGCTCCGGGACTAGTTAATGACATATATGAGGGACCATCATCACCTGTGGGCACCACTATCACGATTCCTTTCTTTACTGCATTCGTAATAGCCAGAGAAATCGGATCAAAATATAAACCAGGAATATCAGAACAAAAAAGAATAACATCTGCGCTATGTTGAATGGACCATTCTACCCCCGAAATAAGAAAACTCCAATATGTTAGTCCAAAAGTATCGTATACTTTCACATTTAAATAGTGTGAACCTGGTGCGATTCCCTTACAAGACTCGTTATAATATCCGGTCCCTGTGGCAACTCCTGCATGAAATGTCCCGCGCCCATTGAAATCTGTATAATATAACGGTTCCTCTGGCACCAAGGATACAGCTCCTACAAACTTTGCATCATATGTACTCGGATTTTCATCAAAATCATCTAAATCTCCTCCAATTTGACCAGTTAAATCTACTCCGCTATCTAAAATAGCTATTACTGATCCTGTTCCATTGATACCTTTTTTCCATAAATCCGTAGCTCCGACCTCATCCGTAAAATTCACAAAACTTCCTTCTGAGTTAGAGCTTTCAACCATTTTTATGATCTGAGATTTTATATTATCATCTGGAATTGCAAACTCAGGCCGATCTATCCATATTCCTTGAATTTCCTTGAGTTTAGACAACTTCAAGACTCTATTTAACGAAATTTTACATACTATTCCATTAATTAGTTCAAACCTTCGTATAATATTCAAATAACGCAGTTGATCAATTTCATGCAAGAAGTAACCTTCTTTGATTAAAATTATTACATCTGTTTCCTCACTTAAGTCATTCGATACTCCTATTTTTTCCAATAATAGAGGTCCGATTATTTTTTCGTTAGCATACTCGTTTTCATGCTCATTTTCACTCAATGTGGTATCGATGATAAAAAATTGACTAATAAATAAACTGAATATGACGAGAAACCAAAGACGTTTTCGCTGTTTCATTTTATTTCCTCTTTTTACTCTTGGGTTTGTGATATGCAATATTTTTTGCTTTTTCCGTAACGTTCTTGACATCATAATCTTCATTCGAAAAAACTGTAGGCATTTGGGGAGTAGGACTTTTTTGGAGTGTGCTAACATAAGTAAAATAGTCAATCACGTCGATTTGGACTTTATTCTCAATTGAATGAATTGGAATATTATGCAATTCCAACACTTTTAGGACATTTTGGGATAGCAGCTCAGTTGGTTCATCACTCAATATTCTTAATCGTTCACCACGTTGAATAACAAAATCTACGTTGGGTAATTCCCGTAGACGCTCCACGGCTTCTACCGTTACTTTTTCTAGTGTTATTTCTAAAGCTAATCCTTTTCCAGGGAGTTTTCTTTTTAGTCTATTCGGGGTATCCCAATCATAGAATCCGATATTTCTTAAGAAGATACATGCAGAATCACAATATTCTATTTCATCCAAGTAATGGGATATGACTGCTAAAGTGATATTATATCTCCGATTAAGAAAGTCTAAATACTCCCATAAATCATACCGGGATAAAGGATCCAATCCAGAAGTGGGTTCATCCAGAAAAAGTAAATAGGGATTATGCACCATGGCTATCGCAATTGAAACTCTTCGTTTTTGACCTCCTGATAGGGAATCCACTTTTTGATTAGCTACATCCTCAATATTAAGGTCCTTGAGAATTTCTTTTCCTCTTTGAATTAGTATATCATCTGGAATCCCATATTGTCTTCCAAAAGCCACAATATTTTCTAAAGCATTAAAATTACCGTACATACGCGATAAATCTTGGGGAACATAACCAAGAAAGGGGGATATCTGTTTTGTATTCCGTGCATCGATACCAAATACTTTAATTTCTCCTTCATATTCGACTTCTCCTAAAATAGATTTAAGCAAAGTTGATTTTCCAGCACCTGACTCTCCTATTATGCCAAGAATATCTCCCTTCTCTATGCTAAAATTCGCATTTCGGATGATTGTTTTTCCACCCAATTTTACGGTTAAATCCTTTACACTAAGTACGTTACGCGTTAACGCAAGTTCTTCCCCCATTTCGAAAATAAGATATTCAGGATGAACTTTATTCAACCCCACCTTAGAAACTTGAATTATTCCCCCCCGAGTCAGGAATTCTTTTGTTTCGTCATTTAAAGGATCACTTGGATCGAAAGCATCAATTACCTCAATGAAAATTTCTTTATCGGTAACTTCTTTTACCGTACCTGTGATAATGCATTGAAGCTGTTTTTTCTCTGCAATAAAAACGCCCTCAATATGACAAGAAATTAAATATTTTTGCGTGAAAGATCTGAGCCATTCTAAAGATGCATCATAATCTTGCTCTCCTCGGAAAAAAACTTGATTTTGAAGATCTTTCTTAAAATAATTAAACAGTTGGAAAATGGAAGGGATAATCACGGGGGGTTTTTCTACTCTTTGAGATCCTCGAATAACCAACGATTGAACCGACTCAATATCACTTATACCTGACAAAATGGCGGACCGTTTCACATGAGCTACTTTTCTCCCTAAAAGAATTTCTTCTTTTCCAATATCACCCTCCTCAAAAAACACGTAAAAATCTCTTTGAAAAATTGTACCATCGTATTTTTTCAGAATTCTCCCCTTCCCCTTAAAAAAGGAATCAGATACGATCCACTTACCGGAGATTTTTCCATATATTTCATAATTTTTCCGTTCATTCATCCATTCTATCATGTCATTGAATTGCTTCACTCCAAAGATGCTTTCTTCAACAATTTCAACTTCAGATTCTGTTTGCTGACTCATTTTTTAGACTCATAATAGTGTTTTTTTTCTTAAGAAAATGATTTGGGTTAAAACATATAATACAACAATCTGGATACCTAAAAATCCGAAATACTTTAAATTCCACCATATTGGTTCTCCACGCATTGCAACGTTCATCATCAGATTCTCTCCATTATCAATGGGAGATAAGGCGAGTAATCCTGGGTTTTCCACAAAAAATCCAACAATGACAAGGAAAAGGAATAGGAAAATAAAATATTGCAATGCATTCAAAGGAACTTTGGCGATAGCGGACATAAACAAACCCCATACCACTCCACTTAATGCCACAGTGAATAAAATCATGAAATATATGAGATATTTCCCCATACCACTTCCTCTTATTTCAAGTCCAAGTAGTACCGACGAAATCGTCATTATAATGATTATGATCGACATAATCATCTGATGTGCCACAAGCTTTGCTGCAAGAATTTCAAATTTATTTGTTGGTGTTAATACCATTCTATCTTTAGGTATATCTGAAACAATCGACTGGCATGCGATTAATGCTGCAATTGAAAAAACGCAAAGAGGAAAAAATAAAGGGGATCCTAAAAATATCAGACGTCCTTTGTCAGGTAACCCATCTCGATAATATTGGACATTAAATACACCTGTGAAATTGTGGTTATACTTGAATTCATTGACTAACTTGGATATAATCACTTCCGTAGTTTGTAGTGCAATCGTATCAATTGTGTCAATTACAATCGTGAGGAGAGCGGGAAAATGGATAGACAAATTATACTCAAATAACATCGGAACTATAATAATTGCATCTATCTGATTTTTTCCTAATAACACTTCTAACTCATTTTGGTCCTCGGAAAAGAGAATTGCACAATGTCCGGTCCTTTGGTAATCCATTGAAAGATTTACAAAATCAACAGACAGTGTTGTTTGATCTCTATCAATAAGCCCAATGGTTGGAGGTTCTCTAGGAGGATTTCCTCTACCAGTGAAACCTGGTTCACTACTTATTAAATCTTCAATTCCGCCTGGTCCAATTGCGAGGATTAGAATAACGATAATAGGAATCAGAATAGCTATAACCATCGCTAATCTATCATTTATCAACATTTTGAGTTCCTTAGCTGTCAATCCCCAGAACCGATTGAATATTTTTTTTATGGTAGAGTTTCCTTCTTGCAATTCAAACATACTCCTTTTTTCGTCGTAAGTAGATTAGAGAACCTAGAAAACAAAATAATGAAAAACCCATAAGAAATGCTAGTTCTTTCCAAATTTCCCACAATCGCATACCTCGATATGCCAGACGGGAGAAACTCCTCATCAAATTTTCTACTGGCAAGAATGGGAGAATGTAAGGAATACGGACGAACATAACAAGAATGAACATGACAATAAAAAATAGCAAAAACATTTGAGCTGCCTGTAATCTAGTGCGTGATATAGCAGAAAAGAAAATACCTAAAGTAATTCCGCATAATGAACACAAAAAGCAGGCAAAGAATATATCCAAAAAAAGCCCATAAAAGGGAACTGCAAATAATTTGATCATACCCAATGTTATGAGAATCTGAAAAATGGATACTAAGGAATAGCTTATTGTTTTTCCTATTAGGATCTCACTACTATATAACGGAGTTATCATCAATCGCTTTAATGGGATATCTCCTACAATACACTGACTTGTCACAAGATTCATAGTTCCAAATAGGATTAATCCCAACATGATAGGTGCTGAAATCGTAAGTAAATCGTTAAATTCCACTTCGGGACGCATTTCAGGAATATAAAACACATCACTTTCAAAAACGATGTTTTCAAGCTGAAAGTCCACTAATTTAATTTGAATTAGGAATTCTGAGATGAATGCAGCAACTGCATCTATCGCATCAATATGCACTACAAGTGTGGTGGATTTGTTTGCAAGGATTTGCACTTCAAAACCTTCATGTAGTATTATATAGGCGTTCAATTCAGTTGTGGGTAATAATTCTGCAGCTAGTGCTTCAAACTGTGATGGTGTTGTGAAGGGATTATCATAATTCGTAGTAACTATTATGGAATCACTTTTTGCCATGGTAGCAATAAATTCATGGGACTTTGCGGAGTCATCATAGTCAATAATCCATAAATTCATTGGGTTATTGAAATACCCTATTTTACCTATTCCAATCGTGACCAATACTACAATTGGAATTATGAAAAGGATAAAAAGGGATATTTTATCTTTTAATAAGGAAGTTAGTTCGTTTAGAATGATACTCCCGATACGAGAACCACGTTTAGCTAAAGACCTAAAATCTTCTGACATAATTATCACTCCAAATCCGCGATTGATACTCCTCCTTTTAATCGAAAATAATCTAAGAAAGTTCCTTTGTCAATTGAGAACGATTTTACGTTGAATTTCATTTCATACAATTGATCTAATATCTTGCTTATATTTCCCGTGTCTTGAACGAATAATTTTAACTTGTTTCGGCCTGCGTTCAAAACATATTGAACTCCATCAACTCTAAAAATCCTTTCCATTTTTTGTTGGGGATTAAAACTCTCTAACTCTAATAATACTGATTTTCCATTTGAGGGTAAAGATTCGATTAATTCAACAGGTCGCCCATATCCCGTTACCCGTCCATGATTTAAGATCGCTATTTTAGTACAATAATCAACAATCTCAAGGTCATGGGATACGATCACCATTGTGGTTCCAAATTCCTGATTCACTTTTAGGAGAAAGTTCAAGACATCTATTCGAAGGTGAGGATCCAATCCTGTTGTTGGTTCATCAAGAAAAAGAACACTAGGTGTATTTATCAATCCAACCGCTATAGATACACGCTTCTTCTCTCCTCCCGATAAATTCTTTACCGGGCGATTTAAGATATCTTCGTCCTCGAATCCCAAAATCGCAAAAATTCTTTTCACACGACTCTTTATTTCCTCAGATGTTAACTGGTAGTTTCTTCCAAAGAAAATACAATTATCTATAGGATTAAAATCATAATATAAAGAAAGGTATTCGAGTTGCGGGACATATCCAATTTTGTTAACCAATTTTTCATTATCCTTAATGACATCGCAGTTAGCGGTTCTCACTATTCCTCTATGGGGGCTAATCTGACCGGTTAGGCATCGTAATATGGTAGATTTACCCGATCCGGAACCACCAATTAAGCCAAGAACTCCTCCTTTTTTCACATCCAAACTTACATTATGCAGTACGATTTTCCTTTTATCATAAGAGACATAACAATTTCTCATAAAAACGTCCATATCCTCGGTAAAATCAGGATGAATTTCATGTTTTTTTAGGTGGCTTCGTTTCATTCAAACTTTATTCTCCCATCATCAAAATTAAATGTTGAGTTGAGAAAAATCATCATAAAATATAATGAGAGTCGGAGTGTTAACTTATCAAATTTTCGGGTTTCCGTATAATTTCACAATACATCATTTCCACGGCAATAATTCCAAACCATAAGAACAACGCATTTAGTATATAATGTGCGAACCATTTAATAGCTGATATTCCTCTCGTTCCCATTATGCTCCATGTACCATATAGGCTCCAATCTCTCTAAATAATGTGACAACTACGGCATCCAAATATCCAAGCGATATCTCATACAATCCCATCATAAAAAGAAAGGTTTTGAATGCATTCAGCCATCGTTTTCCATTAATACCTGCTAATAATCTCATCAAAGGTACCACTGTGATGAGTAAAGCAGGCAAGAACCAAAAGAAAAATTCATGACATATTTGCTGTAAGGTTAAACCTGACCATACAATTATTGGACTTTCCCAATTATCCCCTATGTAGACATTTGTAAACCGCGTGACAGCGATATCCAATGCTAACATACCGATATAATTTGCAACCATGATAATAACGGGGAAAATAGATACTATGAGAATTTCTCGTTTCACATGCGTTTTCCACCAACTAAGAACTATACTCAAGACAATGAAAATGACAAAAAATCCTCCAATCGCGGCCCAATCCAGATCCTATCTCCAATATACTGTATAGATAATGTCCCGGAATATCACACTAATATAAGCGTCCATTATAAACAAATACAACGAAAAACCTGCTCCGTACATTCCAGATAGGATTAGAATCGTTTTAAAAAATCTTGTTCTCCATACAGATTTTATTGTTTTAAAATCCATACGCTCACCTTTTATATATTCTGCTTGGTGGGAAAATCCCTATAATAATGTTGATAGATTCTTCATGAACTAAAAATGGAACCTATAGATCTTTTGATAGTTCTGATTAACAGAGATATGAACTTGTCTAGTTCTTAAATTATAAACATTCGACCATAAAGTCCACCCATCTTGAGAACATGCCTTTAAAATATCCATTCCGTGTTGCATCGTCACACTCCCCAGAGACTGGTGAAGCAACTCAGTCGCAGTCTGATATCTCCAACATGGTGTTATACCATCGGTAAAAATAAAATTCGTAGATACTTGCCAGCTCTGTTCATTCCGATAAATATTCATATTTCCATCTATCCATTCTACAATAGCTGATTTTCCCGTAGGGTCTGCAATAAGATAATGGATTGGTACCGAACCAAATTCAATATTGTAATTTTCCCATATTACTAATACTTCATCCACGGTAGTCGCAAATTCCAACGCCAGACGGACAATATCTAAACTGGATATTGTAGGTTGAGAAGTATTGTAGGTACGGCTAGCTCTACTTATTGCCATAATCCCAACTACCAAACCCATTTCATTGATTCCATCCATCAAGTAATATGGAGTAAGTAATAATCTCTTTTGTGTGGTTGGGTCCTTTATGTTTATGGATGGTTCGATACCGAGAATTCCTAGGTTAATAGTAGATATGGATGCGTACCCATAACTGGGTTCTGTGTATAAAAATAATGATCCTTCATCCATCCAATCAAAATTACGCCCAAAAACTGGATCTGACGATGAATTCAAAGCAGAAAAGCACGTGCAACCCCATCCTTCTTGTACTTCAAATTCTGATATAAGTTCTGTACCATTTTCCAGAACATCTAGAAATCCATAATCTCCATAATACCGCATTGCATAAAATGGATAGATAGGATCTATTTTCTTCAAACTATACAGGGTTTTTTCGGAATTTGTCCGACAAGAAGTATCAAATAAGAAGGAAATCGTCGAGTTTGGTATTAATATAGGTATTATGAGGTTACTAACAAATAAAACAGAAAAAAGCGAACCAATAAGAATAATATGGTTTTTCTTCACAAATACTACATTGATGAAAAAATAATTAAATTTATGGATAAAGATTTCAAAAAAGCCAGTTAATTATATTCAAGAGGTATGATCTGGAGCATCTACTCCCGCATAGTTCAATTTGAAACCCGTGTCTAGTGTTTTCACTTTTTTCTTCAATTCATTTGCAATAACAATTCGCTGAACTTGATTGGTTCCCTCGTAAATTTGGAGTAATTTAGCGCCTCGAAACATTGTTCCAATTCCATATTCTACCGCGTATCCGTATCCGCCAAAAATTTGTATAGCATCCGTTGTGTTCTGCATTGCCCAGTCGGAAGCTACTAATTTCGCAATTGCTGAATCAAACGAACTTTTTTCTCCGTGATCAGCTAACCAAGCTGCGTACCGGGTAGATAATCTTGCATTCTGTGCTCGTGCGGCCATATCTGCTAACATAAAACTAATTCCTTGATTATTAAAAATTGGTTTTCCAAATTGCACTCTTTTAAGTGCAAACTTCGTTGCCTCATCAACAGCGCGTTGACATACTCCTGTAGCAATGGACGCAATGCCCGTTCGGGTCTTATCCAAGGTCATCATTGCTATATGAAATCCTTTTCCTACTTCACCCACCAGGCAATCTTCAGGAACGTACACATTTTTAAGAAATACTTCGGATTGTTGAGATGCCTTTTGACCGATTTTATTTTCAATATGTCCAATTTCCACACCAGCATCTTTCGGAACCATGAAGACAGCCATTCCTTTATACCCAGAACCCGGTTCTGTTTGAGCAAAAACTGTAAATAGATCTGCAACTGGAGCGTTTGTGCTCCAACATTTAGTTCCGTTTAATACCCATTCATCGCCTTCTTTAACAGCGGTGGTTTTCGTTGCAGATGCATCCGATCCCGCATCTCGTTCAGTAAGACAGAATGCACCGAATTTTACTTTCTCGCCTGTCACTAACGGTTGTACATATTTTTGGAGCTGTTCAATGGTGGCTCCAATTACAAGCGGTGCAAAAGCGAGGTTATTGACATTGATTGAGGTAGCAGTACCCGCATCTCCATATCCAATCGCCTCGTAAATTAAAGTTTCTTCAAATAGGGATTTTCCTGGTCCACCTGCCTCCTTGGGTATATGCAAATTCATAAAACCTGCTTTGTAGGCTTTCTGACATATATCAATAGGGATCTCATTTGCAATATCAAGTTCGATCGCCCGAGGAACGATCTCCTTTCGCGCAAATTCCATTGCCCGTACATATAATTCTTGTTCGGAAGGTGATAAACTATAATCTACCATGCTTTGGTTTTAGGTTAACTCCAATATAAGGATTTTTTTATCGCCATTGAGAGAAAGTCAACAGATCTGTACTATGCGATTTTTTTTCTTTATATCAATAAGAAACATGGATATGGAAAGTATTTCTAAAGAAAGCACTGAAATTATGCGTTTATTACAAGATATGTGGGGGAAATAGCAATTATATAGAGGATTTATTAGAGAAGGAAAATTCCAATAAAATTGTTGTGTGGTCAAACAACGATACAATGAAAAATATTTCCACTGGTAAAATTCCTAGTTACGCTTTCCTTTCTTCTTCTTTAGATTGGAGCGAATTTTTTTTCTTAAATTCTTTATATAATTTGTATTACTGATATCTGATTTTTGGGATGAATTAAGACCAATCTTTTTATTTTCCTCACTTTCATCATCCAAAAACAAGAAAGAATCATCAATATCCGTGAATTCATCATCATTATCATCGCTAATATATTCTGCAAACTCTTCCTCGTCCTCATAGAAGTCCTTAAATTTTTCATCTGAATCTTCATTCAAATCAATATCATCTGGTTTAAATAAAAAGTCTGTATCTTTGGTTTCGTTAAGCTGTTCGTTCAAGAAATAAATAGCTTGATTATCCAATATCTGACGCACAGCTTTATACAGTCGATTCCAGTCAATTTCTGTGTTCTTTTGAGATGATGAATTACTTTCATAACATTGAATTACATTAATGCAATCCCTGATCGAATATGATCTATCTTCAAAATGAGCGGACTGTAGGAAATCAACCATTTGTTGAAGCAGAGTTGGATTTACGGTTGGAAAAAAGTATTTTAACACATTTAATTCATGTTTTCTACTCGGATGGTTAATATTGATAACGGGTTTTAGTATAACCGAGATGTATTCGGGAATCCTTATAAAAGAAGCATTTTTTTCCTCATAATTTTGAGTAAAACATACCCGAAAGCGATTGTGGGCATGAACTTTTAAACCGACTACTTCTGAAGTGATATATCGTTGTTCTAACAATGATGAAATTGCAGCCCATGATTCTGAAGGAAGAAATTGACACTCATCCAATATGCATATCCCTCCCTTTACCATTGCAGTAACTAAAGGACTGGCATGATATTCTATATTCCCCTCTAATTCGGCTTGGTGGATAAGTAGGTGATCCGGTGAAGTAGTATCGGAGCAATGAACTACAAATACTTCTGAAGGCGTATTGGGGTAAAATAATTTACCAGCACTATATGCAAGCGTTGACTTTCCCATACCGCAGCGTCCAATAATTTTAGGATTAAATGATGTATGAATTCGATTATCTGCATCTGTTTCATAAAGCCATGCTGAATGTATCTGTGCTATATATTGATTATCCCCAATCCATGGAATTTTCTGCTCATCGGGGAACGCTAAATGCAATGTTTTTCCTTCGATCTCAATAGTTTCCATGGTGTCACACTCCTTCAATGAATGAATATAAATATGTTTTTTCCCAAAAAAAGTTACTTTTTAAGGAGATACTTCCTTTTACCTTAGCTAAATAATCGGTGATAAACATGAATCCGGAAAAGGATAAGGAAACATCAAGACTCAACTCAAACGATCCCGGTGACGATTCCTCCCGTTCTCTAACTAAATCTGAATTAGAAATGTTTTCCAAGGTTGAGGAAATATTGCAAACAGAAGGATCACAACAAATCAAGGAGGAAAACTTAGAATCTACCGATCGTACTCTTTTTGCATATTGTTCAGTGTGTCAGGAAAACATTTTCATCCAATATGATGAATCTATAATTACCAAAGCAAGTTCATATCCTGTGTATTTAGTATGGGTACATGGAAAACCTTTTCATGGATTGTTGGTACGCATCGATAAGAATTTTGTTAGTCGAGGAGAACGAGTTGTGCAATTGGAATTTGATCCAGAACTAACAACTCATTATGGTTAATTATCAGATCATTTTAACTCCTTTTAATATTGTATTAATCAAAGGGTAACATTTTTTTACTTTTAAACACCCATATGGTATAGAACCCAGATGGCTAAGATCGAAACTCTCAAAAGGTCGGTTAGTCTTTGTCCAGAATGTTTAAAAAATATTAGTGCGGAAGTTGTGTGGGACAAAGAGGAGAACAAGATATTTATGGTAAAAACCTGTCCTGAACATGGTGATTTTAAGGATCGGTTGAGTAGTAACCCCGAGGACTTTTTATGGCAACAAATGTATACATCCTCGTTGGGATCGGACGAAGGAAATAGTACACAACCCGAAGATTTATTAAAAAACACAAAAGGATGCCCATATTCTTGTGGGTTATGTGAGAAACATAAAAGTGCGCCTTGCATTGCTTTGATTGATTTGACTAATCGCTGTAATTTACGATGTCCGGTATGTTTCGCGAACTCTGCCGTTGCCGGATACATATACGAGCCGACTTTTGACGAAATAGTCCAAATTATGGAACATTTTCGTAACATAAAACCGATACCTCCTATATTATTGCAATTATCTGGTGGAGAACCTACTATTCGAGAGGATTTGTTCGATATTATCCGTAAAGGTGTTGATCTAGGTTTTGTTAATGTTATGCTTACAACGAACGGTATCAAATTAGCAAAATCTGTGGATTATTGCAAACAATTGATTGATGCAGGATTGAACTCTCTTTACTTTAGCTTTGATGGCATTGAACCAGAAACATGGAAACAAATGCGGGGTGTTGATCTTAGCAAAATCAAAATGCAAGTCCTAAAGAATTGTAGAGAAGCCGGTTTTGCTGCGGCAAATATAGGCATTGTTCTTGTCCCTACCATAGTTAACGGGATAAATGATCATGAAATAGGAAATATCATAGATGTGGCACGAGAATTCAGCGATATAGTAATGGGCATCGTTTTCCAACCTGTATCTCTCACGGGACGCATTGCTATAGAAGATCTAAATAAGATGCGCTACACTACCAGTGACCTAAAAGAAGCAGTCAATAAACATACAGAAGGTTTGATAAACAAATTTTATCCATTATCTTTGACTTCCAAAATGACAAGATTAATTGCGTGGTTAGAGGATGAACCAGCATTTTCTATGACTTCTCACCAAGATTGCGGATTTGCTACAATTGGTGTGTTAGATGATGACAATAATTGGCAACCGATTGAGAAATTTTTCGACGTAGATGGGATCATCAAATTTTCGAATGAAACCTTTGATTTAATCCAGAAAAGGAAATTACCCAAAGTTAGTCATTTAATAGATGGGATGAAAAATCCGCCCAAATTATTGACAACTATCATGCAATTCACGGATACTATGACTGATCTCGCATATCGAGAAGTAATGAAACTATATTATATGGCTGGAGCAGCTCGATTTTTCAAAGGAGATATAACTCAAATTAGGAATAATCAAAAAACTTTCTTGAATTTCTTAAAAATAATGTGGAATCCCAATTTAGATTCAGTAGCGGACTTTTTCTTATCACGCAATATAATGATTTCCAGTATGCATTTCCAAGATGCCTATAATTTCGATTTAGAGCGTATACAACGGTGTTTAGTACATTATGGTGTCATTAATCCTGAAGATCGTTCAAAAGTATTGGAAATTCCCTTTTGTGCTATGAATACGTTACATCGTCCCGTACTCGAAAAAGCTCTAGCTGTTGTGCAAGAAACGAAAACTGTGGATCAATTAGATAACGAAGTGAGTGAATTAATACAGCAATTTGCAAAATAAGTTCAAAATTAAAAAATATCTACATTTTCGGGATCAAGATTTTCGTTTAATTTACCCCTATTTTTTAACCAATTAGCTTGTGTTCCAGTATATCTCCAGATAATCATGCATTTCTCGCGCTTCTCTTTCTTTTTGGTTTCAAATTCCCATGGAGTGACTAATACTAAATCACCCAGTCTAACCCACATACGTTTTCGAATTTTCCCGCGGATAATACCTACTCGTATAACCCCATCCTCGCATTTCACTAACATGCGGTCTCCACCGAAATTCTCTATGATTATTGCATACATTTCCCCGTTTTCTCGGTTAGCGTATCGTATTTTTCGTTGATCGGTTCCTGTCTGATTACTTTTTTTTCCTGGCATGGTATCACTTTTGAATTATATTTAATAGAATACTAAATGTTTACGATTATTTAGGTGAGATATATCACATCATGAATTTAGCCCAGTCATCATCTTCCTCTTCTTCATCCTCTTCTTCCTCTTCATCTTCTTGATCCAAAAATTCATCTTCTTCTTCCACTTCTTCTTCCCCCTCCTCTGAGAATGAGAATGTGTCATCCGTGGAGTGACCTATCTCCTCTGCAACCATTACTCGTGCGGGTTCTTCTTGTGTGATTGATTCAATAGCTTGAACTCCCTCCTCCGGAGGAACCTCCTCCTCTTCTTGAAGAACATATTCTGTCACCGCTTTCTTTTGTTTTTCAATCAATCGCAAGTGATCAGCGTGTTTTTTGACCGTGATGTTACTTGCCTCCCCATCCCCGATTAACCTGAGGGTAACTTCTTCTTTAGTCTCCTTTTTAGGCATTGTAATAACTTGGGCTTTCTTGTCTTTGAAAAAACCTTCCACAATCTCTACTATATCACCCTCTTCTATTATATTTACAATCCGTTCGGGTTTAATTATGTGTTCTATTTCATCCAAAGGAATTGAACCTACTACTTTTCCTCGGACATGGGGAACACCATTAGTAATGAGGATTACATCCCTCTGATGGATTGCTTCAATGAAAACATATCCTCGAAATTTTACATCAGCTGTTAAAATAGCTTTTAGATCAGGTACAGGATGTATCGTTCGCAATCGATTAAATATTAAATCTTGTACTGTTTTTTCCCGTCCAATGGTCGTCCTTACGGCAAATATAGTAGTTTGTGTGCTTTGACTGGTTTGTGCACCTTCTGATGACTTTTCACTCACTTTGCATTCCTTCTGACTACCTTAACTAATTAATTGTTGGATAAATTTTTTTCGTTTCTAACCATAAATTTTTTTCGATGAAGGTGAAAGATAGCTATATCTATCGAAACAAAACAAACTAAATCAAGGGGTACAAATTATGATTTTCAGTTTTTTTATCATGCGATCAACCGGAGAAACAATTTTCGTTGATGATTGTCGTACCGATTTTAATGTACCCCTCCTTTCGGGTTTTATTAGTGCTCTTTTTTCTTTTTTAGATAAAGCACTTCACACAACCGATATTTTTTCACTGGATGTAGCATTACTTCGATTTATTTTTTCCACCTCGGAAATTGGGAATTCCACATATTATTTTGTGTTATTAGTACAACGTATTGATACATTGTCGGAATATCAACCAAAACTAAATCTGGTTAAACATAAATTTATTGAGCAATATTCTGACACTCTAAAAAATTGGACAGGAGGTAATACTGCCATATTTGAAGGATTTCGAAAAATTCAGAGGCAGATTTTTGAAACTGTGCCTTTATCTATCCCAGAATTAATAAAAAAAGAATTAAGTGAAACAATTAAGTACGTTTCCGACTCAAATGATAATCTTAAGGGCGTTGCGATTTTATCACCAACCGGATCTGTAATAGTTTCATCCCTTAACACACTCACACTTATAAAAATCATTGAAATTCTTGAGGGAAGATATTATACAGGTGCAAAAACCGTTAATCAGCTTATCTCTAAAGAAGAAGAAGGGATATTAGTATTAATTGGGGGAAAGACCGTAATTCTTGCTACAATATTTGATAAAAGTACCCCGCTAGGAACTACTCTAGTGGAGAGTAAACTTCTTGCAGAATCGCTAAACAAAATCATTGAAGACTCCTAGAACATTATCTAGGATGTATCTAACTTGAATGGTTGGAATTTTTACATAATATTGGAGAAATTTTTTTAACGATAACACTTGTAAGATCCATCACTAATACCTCCCTATTCAGTGGATATTAAGTAAACTTCGCAAACAATATTAAGCAGAACAACAACATATTCGGTAAATTTAATGAAGCTATTGATGACTAACATGATCAACTTGGACTGTATTTACTTTCTTCGACGCACGGATAATTTTCTACTCTTTGCAATGAATGATCTGTCGATTGAAAAATCCTACCTGCAAATAGACTATCTCCAAATTTTATCTCGATTCCGACTTAATTTCAATCGTGATCCCTCTCGTTTTCCTTCTGAGGATACCATCAATGAAATCGAAGATGAAGAACAAAAAAGATATCTTCAAGAACAAATTCATGGTATTAATAGCTCAAACTCCAGAAAGATAGTTCCCTATTACGAAGACATGGAGAATCTGCTTTGTGGTATACCCCAAACGATAAAATTCACGGACAAGAATAAAACTTATTATTTTTATTTCATTGTAAACGCAAATGCAGTGCTGATTTGCGTCAGTAATGAATTTGATGATTCATTAAGATCAGATCTCATCCCAATCAGTCGTTGTTTTGAGCAAGAATTTCCTGTGGATAAAATTACGAAAGCTTCAGATATTTTGTACTCCGAAAAAATCATATTCAGCTTCATAGAAAACCTTACTAAGAAAGTAATTAACCGCTATTATATACCCCATATTCCTCATTTTTTATATCCTTCAAATAGTGTTACTCATTTACTTGTTCAGAATTCAATTAATGACGATAAAAAAATTTACAATGAGATAAAACCATTTTATGACTATTTATCCCATTCTAAACGAAATAATATAAGTGTCTATGAACGATTATCAGTGGAGATTGATGGTATCTCGGATATCAAATCAATTGCAGAAACTACTCAATTGGATATTAATGAATTATCGCAAATTATGGTATTTTTATGGATAAAAGGTCATATAATCTTCCGGATTCCTATATTTGGGTGGAATATATTTGAACGCACCCATAAATCAAATGAATTTCTTCTAGACGGAAGTGAATCCCAAAAAGAGCTTTTAAATTTCTATGGAGGAGGTAAAATTATTTCACTTCTTTCTCGTTTTGACGGTAGAAGTACGATTGCAGAAATCCAGAAAAAAATGAATATCAATGAATTAAGATATATGCGTTATGTCTATGATCTATTGGATATGGATCTTATTCAAAAAGCAGAAATATATCCCGTTTTACGTCACATTGGACAAGAAATCGTTCCTTTGTTAGTAATTCAAGGGTTAAAACAAAAAGATTTGAAAATTATCGAAGAACTTGAGTCGCAATTTGATGGATCTAAATCTATTACAAGTGTAGCTTTAAAAATGGATGAATCTCCTGAGAAAATCAAACAAATTTTAGATAAAATCCCCGAATTTGTCCAATATAATACTATCTAAATTTATCCAAACAATTGAGAAATGTTTTAGAGGAATCATATCTGAGTTTTTTTATACATAATTATTAGCATTTTATGTGAGTAAAAATGGCAAAGAAGCGACAAAAGACTAAGATCGAAACCCAAGTAATGCATATCAATTTGAATCATCTGCTTTCAGAGAGTGACAAATATATAAAAGATTTGGTGAGTTTTCTGGAGGAGAAAATTGATCAGTTAAAAACTACTCGAGATGGAAATCTGCTAAAATTAACCGTTCCTAAAACTCTTTCCACCCGTGATTTGCGTACATATCTTAAGAAATTCTTATATACTGCAGCTTTAAGTGATAAATATCGTCCTATTGCGTTGCAGACTGAGGAAAGGGGTTTCGAAATCTTCAAAAAACCAGAATATGAATAATCCCTCTTTTTTGATCAGATTGAATCAGAAAACTCTAATCACTATTGCACTCAATTCAAGTTTACTGGAAATTCGAACATGGCCTAAACCAGGAAATGTTCATAAAACTCAGAATTTCCTTAAGACAACTTATACGGACTTTCTCACCGCAATATATAATGGAAAATCCGTGTGGAATGATTTACTTCAAACATTAGAAAGTTCGAAAGATAACACAAGCACTATCTATGTGAAAACTTTAATGAAGGCTGTAAAACAGATGCGTTCAGTTCAATCGGGTGGTAACGTCCTACTTGGGCATTACCTTCTAAATATCCCTTTATTTATGGGCGCCTTCTATTGCATGAAGCATGAAATATTGGATGAATCACAATTTTGGAAATATATACATGAAATTTTCAATAAATCTTCCTCACATGATACAATTGTTTTATTTAACGCGATTCGTTTAGCTCAACCGGGAGGAATGGGAACACGGAAGAAATATGACTTATACAATCAAAACGTAGAATCAGAATTAATTAAGGATGATATAAATCTACTAAAAATATTTGAATTAAGTAAAAATTATGACACAATTAGTGAACAATTAGTATCTAATTATAATTTTGCCCGAACAACAATCATATCCATCTTAATAAAATATCAGTCCGAATATCCCGATATGAACACAACATTTCCTAGGATTTGTTTAAACCAGATTTTACAACAAGATGTCATTGAAATTTCTGAAGATTTGAATGAATACATCGTAAGAGTATTTTTACATATCTTGTCTCAAAGAATAGATACTCTTATTGCTAGAAAAACATCCGTATCCCAAGCAGAACAAGTGAGTAAAAAAGCAAAAAAGATCGTGGATCAATTTTCACGTGTTGCAAGAGATGATTGGTTTGGTCTAGTACTGCAATTTGATAGTGAATTGCAGCGATTTAATGGAAAATTAAATCCTGGTACTACGGCTGACTTATTGGCCTGTTCGTTATTCATATATCTGATTAAACAGCAATTATTCAACAAGAACCTAGTGAATTCCTTGTAATTCAAGAATTCTTTTGACAATTATCTCAAAAGCCCCCATAATATTTTCTCCCGTCTTAGATGAAATTTTGATATGTTCAAATAAATTCAGGGGTTCTAAGAACTCTTGAGCATAATCATCAGGCACAGAAATATCCTCCACTCGATCTAATTTCGTCCCCACAAACAAAATTGGCAAATTGGGATCATGCCTTCTACAGATTCCCACCCATTCTTGTAATTTGTCTAAGGTCTTCATCCTTGTTAAATCATATAATAAAAGAGCTCCTTTCGCCCCCATTACATAACTATCCAGCATGAATCTAAAGCGTTCTTGTCCCCCAAAATCCCATAACTGTAATGAACACTCCACGGAATTCACAGGCATATTGAGGAGGAAAAATTCAACTCCAATAGTTATCTTCGTGTCTTCAATGAATTTACCATGAACAACTCTATGGAGTAATGTTGTCTTACCTACTCCTCCAGCACCTGCAACAAGAACTTTGAAAATATATTTTTTTGTAATAATTATCACCTTGTATGATGAGACTCATGGGTTAAAGATTTGGAGTATACCGATTCGTGAGTAAAGTATCGTAATTTTAATCCTCAGTATGAATTGGCTAATTCTAACCTATATGGTTTATTTCATTACTCTTTTTTAGCTACTATATTTTGTAAATCCTTAATGTCTTTCCAAGAAAAATAACGGGGAGGAAGAAATAATTCTAAAAATTTTTCCGATAGCATAATCATATAAATATAATGAATCTTGTCATTCTTGATGCCAATTTTTTGTTGGTACCCTCTCAGTTTGGAGTAGACATCTATGACGAAATAAGAATGCAATTAACTGGGAGTTTTCAATTCGTCTATGTTCCGGAAGTTATAGATGAGCTTAAGAATAAACAAAATAGAAGTTCAAGTAAAAAATTTAAAAGATCCGTAGACTTAGCGCTAAAATTACTAGAATTTAATATGTCTGCCAAATCCCAGAATTTCTTGATAAACCCTCCCAACAAACCACAAAGTATCCCTGTTGATGAATATTTAATAAAACTAGCTCAAAATTTTTTGGAACAAAACATCGAAACTGTTTACATTGCTACCAATGACAAAGAATTGAAAAAATCTGCACTCACTCATGGTATACGAGTTATATACTTGCGACAGAAAAAATTTATCGAATTGTCCGTGTGATGGGACTAAATTCAGAAATTAATTGGAACAAGTTTATAGCATTGAAATTTTATACCATATTAACGGCATAATTATGACGAACAAACCAAAATCCCAAAAAAAAAATAAATCAAGGTGAAACATTTGACCACAACTGAAGGCATTCCAATTGATAGTTCTTCGGGGGACGAACCATTATGTAATGATGTGCCATGCCCGAGATGCCCGAAATGCTATAGCTCAACTATAGAACGCATGATATGGGATAAATTTAAACCGAAAAAAATTATCCAATGCGAGGTATGTAAATTTTATTGGGTACTATGAATTATCGGATTTTAAAATATTTAATATCTCTTCCTTCTGTTTTGAATCACTATTTTCTATTAATATAGTTTTATTTTTAGATTTGTGTCCTGAAATAATTGATAGTTGAGTCTTTGATAACTTAAATACGCTGGATAAATATATTAAAAGCTCTTTATTCGCTTTACCTTTTACAGGGGGGGATTTTATAAACACAATAATATTTTCAGTATTGCTTTTGATTTGATTTTCCCTGCTATTTGGTTTGATTACTATATTGAGGAGTAGTCCTTTTTTTATTTCTCTAACCAAAGGCATATTGTCACATCTCTAAATTTTTTACATATTCATTTCCATAATTTTCTCTCGTACCTATTACTAATTGAAAAAATGGAGATGATGGATTTTTTCCACTATATCTTGCCACTATATCATGTGGTGGATTTTGAATCTGCTGGAGTAAACCACAGATTTCAATTCTATTCCCTCGTTTGTAATATCCAATGTTTTCATGTTCGAAAATGAGAGCTCTACATAAGTTTGAGGATGAGACCTTTCCTTGTACTAGTCCTACAAAATGAACATCGTCTAGATATACTACACCAGGGTAATAATAGAGCCAATCATCATTCACAACAGTTGCTTGAATCACCATTCGCGAGTATTCTGGTACATTAATAAAATAAGTACTATCCAGCGCTAAAGTATTATTCTGTATCTCTTGTTCTGAGGGATTAAAAGCCATAGATAGATAAAACTTGGAAAAGAATAGTAAAAAAGGTTTATTTGTAATAAATACCGTACAATCTTCGATAGACATACCGGATTTTTGAGAAAATTTGTGCGCATTACTGACATTTTCCATCAAAGTCGGAGTACGTAGTTGTGAATGGACATTCACTAATCGGTGTATATTATAAAGAAATGCCATTAAATTTGATTTTCCATAAATTATTAAATCGATATCTGAATGTTTGTGTATTCCCCCCCAGAGAATAGAGCCCGTAATCCCCATATCCCTTAGTGGTATATTTAGTTCGTTCTCAAAAACATGTGCAATTTCAACTGCGAGTTTTTCTTGTTCAGCTAAAGAATGAAATTTACTCTTAGGTGTATCAATTAGTTGTTCCAATTTTTTACGGGGACTTAGATAGAATTTTATTTTATTTTTGGGATATTGAATAAAATCTGAACCATACAATTCGCTATGTTCTCGGTAAGGATGGGATTCAATTATCGAAGCAGCAGTAGAACTGGAATATTGAGTGATAAGACGTTTGTAAGAATGATGGGTGATATCTGATTTCCAAAAAAAAATGTTTTGATCTTCTATTGTTTTTTCATATTTCTGTAAACAATATAGAGTATCCCTTGGATGCACATATCCAAGAACTTGGTAAATTTGATCATCCTCATCATAGAAATAATCTCGATCATTCGGGAATTCGGGAATCATAGTCATCACATTAAAGGGGAAAATACTGATCAATTTCATTTTTTAATTTCTTATAACGGTTTGGCGCGATCTTATATCCACCTGCTAATTTATGTCCTCCTCCCATCCCCCCATAGATTTTCTTTAGTTTTTGGATGAGAAGATCGACTCCTTTCCCTTCAATCAATGGAGGATACTGATCTGTACAACGTATGCTTAGCTTCACGAAATTTCCATCAATACCTCCTAAAAATAGGACCTTTTTTTGATCATACAGATGATTTACGCTTGCATAACTAGCTACATCTGACCAAAAATTAGGAGATAAACGTCGGGTTGCATCCACAAAAAGAACTTGATCAGTCACTTCCTTAGGCGAAGTAACAAATGAAGTCAGATTCTTGGTAAGATTTCGAATATAGTTCTGGTATATTTCGGTGGACTTGATGGGTGTGGAACGCAATTGGAATAATCGTTCTGCTTGATGAGGGGATTTGAATGCTAATTGACTAATGAGCAATCCGTGTTCGAATGCATATCTTAATATCCCTTTTTTCTCAGGAAATTGGATATATTTACCTAATAGTTTTTCGGGAAAACGGTCATTAATGAACTCTACCTCAATTGAGCTCAATTCTGCAACCTTTTTATTAGCTGGTATTTTCAACTGCTCCAAAATCTCACGAGCAATATTGGGATCCCCCCCCACCTCTTTAATATATGGATATAAAGAATACGCAAGCGCATTTTTTACAGATTCATGTGTAGCACCATAAACCATCAATCCCTGTTTGAGGTTTATTTGTTCCTCCGCTTTTGCTTCTTCTACTACCATATGATTGTATGATCGATAGTCTTGTACATTCATTAATGTATCATTACTGATACCAATTAAGGCTATCCATGCAGTTTTGATGTTGTTATGAGAAATTGATTTTGCAAAAAGGTACACTAAAGCGGAACCCGCAATCTCTTTTAATCCATCATATCCGTATGTCGTGGGATTGAGAAAAAAGAAGTTATGGGGTAGTTTTTCTTCCTCCACAATGTCCATTTCATGGTGATCCAAAATAAAAACCGCAATATTTTTAGTACTAAAATATCTGCCCAATTCGTTGATTTCTGAACCGATATCAGAAAATATTACTGCCAGATTTTCAATATAATCAAATTGTGGAATGATACTATCTAAATATTGCTTCCAAGTGTTTTTACGATTGTAATATCGCGTACTGTAATTGATTCCCTCTCGTTCCAACATGATTTTTAATATAGCAGAACATGCATATCCATCAGCATCTCTATGAGAAATTAGTAATACATGATCTAAATTATCCTTTAGATCCAAGAAATTTCCCGCTATCTGAGTTAATTTTACCTCAAACTCATGCTCTTTTATTTCACGCAAATTTTTATCTAAGTAATCCATTGGTTTTCCTCAATAAGTTAATTGTACCACAGAATATTATTAATAATCCATTATAGTGTTTATTCTGAATACAAAAAAGATTTTATTCATTACAACTTTATACGAAATCATCACTGAGTAAATACACATAGCAGAGTTTAATATCAACATGGTAACGATCCGTAGAACGCGTATAATATTTTCGCTTATTTTTATAATATCGATTAGTTTGACATGTTTCACCGCATTAGATATAAGTTTCCACTCAAATTCGAACCAAATGGAATTAGTACCCATTTCTAGTACGGAAGACGAAATCAATTATACTCCATTAGATGAGGATGGGATTCAACCTCTTGGCAATCTTACGATTGAAACAATCCATCATCTGGGAAAAGGTGAAATGGAAACAAACACTGTCGGGATCGATCCTACAACAATTAAAATGACTTACATTGATTATGAATTTTGGGGGGTTCAACAAATTGCTGTTGCTGATAGTTTTCGAACCGATTATGCATCTGGAAATATTGAAATTCGTCTTAATGAATCTGTGAGATATGATTACTGGGAAAATGATAGTCTTACGTTGCTGAATTATAAATCAGAACTTGCTAGAGGGGAGATTATTGAAATGTATATTAACTCAACACCCATCGATGATATATCCAAGGTAGAAAAAAGTAGCGCCGGGGGTTTTAACTATAATTATTCGGAGTATCATAATGCGAATCCGAAAGGATCGTTAATTGTAGATTATGTATTTGATTACAATGTTACTATGAGATATTGGAGGTTATTACAGAAGAGATATCCCTCAGCTCCTGAAAAAACTCCATTTATCACCAAGAACCAAGCAGAAATTATAAGTTATTATAATTATACGTGGCAAATGGGGGATTTCAATGTAGATTTGATTGTAGATTTAATTTTAAACATACCCGATATCACCTATCTACGTGATCTTGAATGGAAAAAAACCTATAGTTTAACCAATACCACGGTGTTTACAGGTTATACACAATTAGTTAATTCTTCTTTTCGACTTGCGAATCTTCCCATCGATGCAAAAACCTTCACCATCGATTTTGTGACTAATCACACGATTGAAATCGCAAATAAATTCAGCGATTATTGGAGAAAAGACTATCTAGTAAATGGTAGAAATGAAAGAGTTCGGTTATTTGACATTTCCGTAATAGAAGGACCTCCTTCTATTTTGGTCAGTAACTTTCTCTTAAACTTGACCGAAGTACATTTTAATGAATTTATTGATGTCTCCAGCAATTTTGGGAGAAGTTTGACTTTTCACAACATGTGGACAGAGTATGGGCGAAAAACCAATGGCACAACAATCGAGTTTTTCGGAGGCGAGGATTATCTAGCTTCGGATTATTATCTTGTTTTAGGGGAAACTGATGTTATCTCTATTACTTATCGTGCATCGTCTTCTCTGCAATTTACTGTAGTTGATAAAATTAACAATCCTTTAAGAAATGCAGAAGTTATTTTGTATTTCGGTAATGCAACGTATGGAACCTACATTTCAGAGGATCTCAGTATACCCTACGCTGCTAAAATCACAGATGGTAGCGGTATTATAACTCTTGATGAAGTTCCCCGGGGGAACTTTCTTGTGGATGTGGTATATAAAGGACAATTAGTTGCGGATAAAGTAGCTATTGATACTGAAGCGGATGATTATGTAATTTCTACGTCAGTTCCTCACTTTCCGATATGGATGATAACGTTTGCAGGTTTTAGTTCAGCTATCGGAATTATTGGTTATGTTATATTCAAAAAAGCTAAGATTTAATCCATTTTTTCCCGCTGCACTAATTCCTTAACAAAAAAAGTTGCAACATCTTCTGCTACAGTATTTGAACCAAAACCAGCATCATATCCTAATTCTTTTGCTAATTCTTTAGATATTCGCGCTCCACCACAAATTAACACAACTTTGTCTCGAATACCCTCCGCTTCCAACAGTTCTACTAAATTAGATAAATTCTTCACGTGGACCCCTTTTTGAGTGACAGTTTGGGAAACTAATAGTACGTCTGCATTCAAATTTATTGCTTTTCTCACAAATTCTTCATTTAAGACTTGAGATCCCAAATTATACGTTTCTATCATTTCATAGCGTTCTAAGCCATGGTGTCCATGATAACCTTTCATACTCATAATTGCGTCTATCCCTACCGTATGGGAATCTGTTCCTGTTGTTGCACCAAGCACGATTACTTTCCTTCGTAAATGTTCGCGAATAAATTCATCAATCTCCTCCATGTTCATGGATTTAGATTGGTGAGAAACCATTGCCACTTTTGACACATCTACGGAATGTACTAACACTCCATACACAATGAAAAATGTAAAATCACTTTCAAGACTTTTCTGAAATACAATATCGATATCCTTTAATCCCATTTTTTTTGACAATCGTTTAGCTGCAATGGTAGCTCGGTTAGTGTTCGGAAGCGGTAAAGTAAAACTAATTTGTATTTTCCCGTCGTTTATTGAATCACCATAGGGTTTTATTCTTTTTAGATCAAACTTACCGAAAAATCCGATTTCCTTCATCTTTCTAATATGCTTACCCATTATGCAACCCCCCTTTCCATAAATATTTCAATAAATGGATTGAGATATATATTTCCCTTTCTATATACTCCCTCTAATCCCTTTCCTCCGTTTTTTGACCTTTTTATTCCCGCAAATGTGCCATTTTCGAGGGTTTGAAATAATCCTTGCTCTTTTATAATACTCAATAATTCATCTGCTTTTTGAAGTGTTTGGGTAGCCCTTTGATTAATAATTCCATCTGGTTTGAAACTAAGTTCTTCTGAAATACTATGCAGATTATTAAAAATATATTGAGCAATATCAATTGCAATTGCACGATCAGACATAAACGGAGTATGAATTGCTTCGGTCAACATTCCCAAGAGACAAATTCGTTGATCTGTGAGTTTCGTAATAATATTAAATAGTGCATTTTGAACACATCCCATGAAAATGTCTCCAGTCATATATCTTGTTGGTGGCATATATTTCAAGGGAGCATTTGGAAATATTTCTCGAGATAATTGAGCTTGAGCAAGCTCATATAGGAATCCGTTCCTAATAGAGGGATCCATCTCAAAGGCATGTCCTATACCCATTTGTTCTTCTGGAATCCCAGCAAGTAACGCAAATTGCTCATTCATCAACTGAGAGGTCAGAACTGTAAATCCTTGTTCTACAGCATCTACAGTTTTAATGTAATTATCCTCCCCAGTATTAATAATCACGCCTGAATAACCATTAATCATACGGGAAAAATGTTGATCAATTATGGTTCTTTGCATGTTAATGTCCCGAAATAAGATCCCATACAACGCATCGTTCAGCATCACGTCTAGTCGTTCTAAAGCTCCCATTGCCGCTATCTCGGGCATGCATAATCCGGAACAATAATTGCATAATCTTATATATTTTCCCAGTTCCCCCCCTACTTCATCCAAAGCTTTTCTCATAAGTCGAAAGTTTTCTTGAGTAGCGTATGTTCCACCAAAACCTTGTGTAGTGGCCCCATAGGGAACATAATCCATTAAACTTTGTCCTGTGCTACGAATGACGGCAATAATGTCAGCTCCTTTTCTCGCAGCTGAGTTTGCTTGAATTATGTCTTCATAAATATTCCCTGTAGCTACAATTACATATAATAACGGACCTTCTTTATCTCCATATGTCTGGATTAATTTTGTACGAATTTCACGATTTGCACGGATTTTTTCAGCTCCTTCATTCGCAAGTGATATTATAGTTTTTTTTATACCGTTAATATCCCCCATGGGGAGTTTTTTCAGGTCTAGTTTTTTTTGCGCTATTTTCTCTGCAATCTCTTGAGGATTAAAACCGGTTTGGATGATAGCATTCCCCAAAAATACGGCAGCCCCAATATCGACTTCAATATTGCTCACAACAATATTTGGAAGGGGAATTCCTTCTTTACTTACTCCATCAATTCCTAAAAGTCTACATATTGTTCGTTCTATAGTTGTTGTCGTGTATTGGTTGATGAATTCCTGCATATCGTGTGCAATAATACGAGCTTTCGCTCTTGCTTGTTTAATTAAAGAAACATCCAAGTTTAGTTTGTTCTGTCTTTTCATAATTCACCACCTAACACATCAAAGACTGGAAGGGATAATTGGCTTCGTAATTGAGTCATAAAATCTTTTCGGTTAAATTGAAATCCATATGGGGAGATTGGATTTGCGGTAACTGCAAGAATATTGATGGGATCTAACACTTTAATTGCGCCCCCCTTATTATACCATTGCGTTAATATTTGTTGGGATGTGAAAATTTTTGTTCCATCTTCAGCGATTATGGTGATGTTTTCTGCATCAACATTCGATTTTAATAGATTTTGGATTAAATCTGACCCCACAATCCCCTTTATTAAAATATACTTGGATTTAGAGGTTAAGGAACTAATGATAAGAGGTGTGGCGTTTAATGCTGTAGAAACATCAAAACTAATTATTGTGTTATCCTCCTCCATTATACCTGCTTTCGAAGTTTTAAAAATGTCCTTGATTTTTTGTATTTCATTTCCATTCGTTAGGGGGGGAATTGTGAGTTTTTTGATTGTAAATCGTGTTTCCTCCACAACTTCCTCCATGTTATGTGAAACCGCTGCTCCTGTCGCTAAGATCGTAGCGTGGGCAAGTAACGGGGACGCAAAGGATTTTCGATCGAAAGCTCCATCGATGAGAATTAATTCGGCACCAAAATCAGTTAACAAATTGCAAACTAATTCCAAGTCCTTTACGATGGAAGGACCACTTAATTCAATATGACCTTTACTTAGGGATTTGGCGAGTACAATCTTACCTAACGCAGAAGAGACGTTTGTGGTTTTAAGGATCTTTTTCTGGAATTTTGAACGTAGTAAACTCTCTTCAGCAGTGGCGATTAAATTCCCAGGAGCAACAAATATCTTAGGTTTTGGTTGTTCAGTCAAAATGTCTTTTTTCTCCCCATCTCTACCAATAGAAGTTAAACCTAATGCATACTTGGACTTTATGTGGTTAATGATGTAATTAAACGTGGTAGTTTTACCCACATTTTTTGCCATCCCAATAAATGAAAATATCTTCTTAGACTTAGCCGCTTCGAGAAAGATATCAATAAGATCCATTCTAGGTTCAACATCCACTTATTTCTTACGTTTTCGACGTGCCAAATCTGCAGGTTCTAAAGTAATACGGTTACCACGCATCAAACCCGCAACTCCCGATAGTTCATTCTCATGGTCTGGACAATGGCAATCAGGAATATAATCTGTTGGCTCTGTGTAGGCACAAATCACTCCTTCATAATTCCGAAGAATAACTTGGTGGTCTCCATGGCTTATTAAGTAATTAGGCATGACTGGAATTTTTCCTCCACCGCCAGGTGCATCTACAACAAATGTAGGAACACAAAACCCAGAAGTATGCCCTCTAAGACCTTCAATAATCTCAATTCCCTTTCCTACAGAAGTGCGGAAATGATGTAAACCAACAGATAAATCACATTGATAGATATAATAAGGTCGTACTCGAATTCTTACCAGTTCATTTACTAATCTTCGCATAACATGAATGCAATCATTCACACCTGCTAAAAGGACCGATTGATTTCCTAAAGGAATGCCTGCATCAGCCAGCATTTCACACGCTAGTTTTGAATGTTCATTTACTTCGTGCGGATGATTAAAATGGGTATTCAACCAGATAGGATGATATTTATGAAGCATATCCACTAGATTTTTGGTTATACGCATTGGCATAACAACTGGGGTTCTACTTCCAATCCGTATAATTTCTACATGAGGTATCTCTCGAAATCTTTTAATAATATATTCAAGCCGATTATCAGCTAATAGAAAAGGATCTCCTCCTGATAATAAAACATCCCGAATTTGGGGAGTATTGCGAACATAGTCTACTGCACGATCGATCTGCTCAATTGAAGGATTCAAATCATGATGTCCTGCAAATCTTCTTCGGGTGCAATGTCGACAATACATCGAACAATTCTCTGATACCAATAATAAAACCCGATCGGGATAACGATGCGTCAACCCAGGTACTGGGGAATCGACATCCTCATCTAATGGATCTTCTAGATCTACTTTATCTCGTATTAATTCATTAGCTGTGGGGATAGATTGGGCACGTATAGGATCATAGGGGTCATTGGGATCAATAAGAGAAAGATAATATGGTGTTATAGCCATGCGAAAGAGTTTTAGACAGTTCTTTGCTCCCTCTTCCTCATCATTGCTAAGCGGGATGAGTTTTTTTAATGCATCTACAGTTTCAATTCGATTTCTTACTTGCCATTTCCAATCATTCCATTCTTCGTCCGAAATATCTGGAAACAACTCATGCCTTCGATACACTTTCATATTGAACCATACCTTAAGTTAACATAAAAAATTATGTGTTTACATATTTTTGTTCAAATAACTCACGCAGCTTCTTACTCTCTCGCAATTCCTCAAGAGTTATTTCTGCGTGATCTTTTGTATATCCATTCCCAATTATCATTAATACATCCTTTCCAATTCCTTCTGCTCCTAACGCGGCTCGTGTAAAACTAGTTGCCATGGAAAAGAAATACACAATCCCCCCATCACGGACTGGTAAAATACTGGACATTTCACATTCTGGGATGTTTAGACAATTAATAGAAATATCCACTTCCTTTCCCTCGTTAATAGAAAGAATTTGCTCTAGGATGGAGGTTGCATCCTTAGCATCGGAAATAATCACCTCATGACAATAACCGATGTCTTTCAGATACTTAGCACGTGTTTCATTACGTGCCAGACCAATTATTTTTCCCGTAGGTCCTGCGCGCTTTTTTGCCTCATAGGAACACAATATTCCAGATTTTCCTGTAGCACCCAGAATAAATACGGAGTCTCCTGGTTTGACCAATTTTGCGGTCTGGGCAGGCGCTCCCGCTACATCTAAAGCGGCTAATGCAAGAGCATCGTCCATATCCTCGGGAAGTTTTGCATAAATTCCACTTTCGAATAATATAGCTTTTGCTTTCACATCCACTCGATCGATGTCCATTTTGATGTCTATGATCTCTTGGATTTTCAAGGGTGTTAATGATAAGGAAACTAAAGTTGCAATTCGATCCCCGATATTCAAATTGATTTTGTCCATAAGTGCATCCCCGATTTTTTCAACTGTTCCCATTAACATTCCACCCGAACCGGTTACAGGATTTTGCAGTTTTCCTCGTTCTTGTACAATTTCAAGTATTTTGTTCTTTATTGCTTCAGAATCCTTATTCGCCTCGTCCTTTAACTGGGTAAAACTTGCAGAATCAATATTAAGGGATTTCACATTTATCAAAATTTCATTATCAAACAATTCCATATCATTGGAAATTTTATATGCTGTTTGAGGTAAAACACCCTTGGGTTCGATAACTCGATGGGTTCCATATCTGTTTCCTTTTTTCATAATTGATCAGTTCTTGGGAATTTTAGGTGAGCTAATGATTCAATACATGAAGAAAAATCTTTGTTTTGAAGAAAGAGGGAATTTTGAATCCCAAAACTATGGGATTTTTCACGTAATGCAAAAAAGGGAAGAAATTATACTTTCTTTGGAAAGATCATGCCATTAGGATCGATAACTTCATGAAGGATACGTAGATCTTCTTCTGTTGGCGGTTCATTTACACCTACCTCATCTGCAATCTTGATCTCAAATCCTGTTGCTTTTTTCACATCGTCAATAGAAATTCCCGGATGAGTTTGACTTAATCGCATCACCTTGGTTTTTGGATCAAAATCAAACAAACAGAGATCTGTTATTACGCGTGAGGGTCCAGTGCCTTCAAATAATCCCCATTCTTCTCGTGAACCAGGACCATCTAAATATCCTGGAGTTGTGATAAAATCTACTTTTTCTACAAATCTACGAGGACTATGCCTATCCATGATTATCATGGTCTCCCACGCTAATGAGCCGAAATCGTTTGCACCTCCAGATCCTGGAAAACGAACTTTTGGTATATTATAGTTATCTCCGATCATGGTTGAATTCAAGTTTCCGTACTTGTCTATTTGAGCTCCTCCTAAAAATGCATAGTCAACATATCCTCTTGAGATGATATCCATTATATCCACGAGTGTGGTTGCCATGAGAGCTTTGTGAATTGTGCGAGAATCTCCCACCGAAATAGGCAAAGTTGGTAATTGAGGAGCAACACCTCCAGCTTCAAAATTGATCAATAAGTTGGGAGCGTGGGTTTGTTGTGCTAGCATGGCAGCAGCCATAGGTAAACCTGTTCCTACAGCAACAGATTTATTATCTTCTAATTGGCGAGCAGCGACCACACACATAAGTTCGCTTACAGTATATATCGTCATTTAGGCACCTCCTCTCAAAAATTCAAGATCAACTAGTCCTTGTAGCCTATCCTCTCCTAGTTTTTTCAGATATTGATCGAAATTATCAAGACTGTACACCCATTCATCAAGCCATTTTTCTATAACGGTGGGGTCTTCATCTCTACCTGCAGTTAAATAATCTTGGGTGAATTTATTATCAAAATAATATCTATACGGCATATTTCCGGGGTGCGAACCCCATTTTTGTTCGATGACCGCATCCACCATGAAGTATGGAACAACTGTATTTTGAGGATTAGATCGAATCACTTCTGTATCCACGATCTCCTCACATGTTACAATGATCTTTTTGGATGCACGTGCCTGTAAATCATCTTTCACAATATGCCCGTCAATTTGGCAATTACCATATTTATCTGCACGATGAGCGTGCATAATTAGAATATCCGGATTTAAGGAGGGGAGAAGAAGAACTTTTTTCCCTGTAAAGGGGCATTTCACCACTTTTCCCGGTGAATTCCGCATGGTATCAGTTCCCAACATGACATTCACTGGAATGAATGGAATTCCTTGAACACCCGCACGAAGTCGAAACGACATAGAACCGTTCGTATAATCAGTCATCTTCACATTACCACTTTCGAACTGTCTTCGTTGCACTCCTGATAATCCACGCAATTCAAATCCTACAACATAAGCTATTTCAACTCCAATAACGCAATTTCCTGCCATTAAAACATCAATATCTTGGACAGCGGTGTGCCCCGCAACAGTAAGGTTTTTCTTTCTTTGGCGAACAATTTCGTAAATGGTCGCCATTGGAATTCTAATATGTCCGAATCCTCCAATCGCAATATATTCTCCATCTAGAACAAATTTCTCTACTGCTTCCTCTAATGGCATGGTTTTATCAACAAGTGCACGGGTTTTTGTTCGTGCAAATTTTCGTGCATCCATAGGGGTGTTCGGACATAAATTCTTACCTTTACCTTCATATAGTATTTCCATATTCACTATTCCTCTTGTTATGCATCTGTTTGTATGTGTCTATATGTAGCTGTGACCCTTAAAAAAACTAAATATATCTTGATTGGACACAAAGTATTTTTGTGAAATGGGATTAAGTGTTCATCATGAGTGTAAAAAATAAATGGATATTAGTAACAGGGGCGAGTTCGGGAATTGGAAGGTATACTGCAGAGTTATTGGCTCAAAACGGATTTAATGTGTATGCCAGTGCACGAAAAAAAGAGGATATCGAGGAATTAGATAAAATTCCGAATATTACTGGTATACAATTAGAAGTAACATCCGATGAGAATATTCAAAAAATATTACCACAATTTGAGAAAACAGGATTGTACGGCATAGTTAACAATGCTGGAATCGCCCTTGGTGCTCCGTTAATGGATTTGGACCTTGAAGAACTGAAACGCCAATTTGAAGTTAACCTCTTTGGGATTCATCGAGTGACCAAAGCAATCTTTCCCCTAATATTGAAACAAAACGGGAGGATAATTATGATTAGCTCTAATTCTGGGAGTTTTGCAGCACCATTTTTTGGACCATACGCGAGTTCTAAATATGCTTTAGAGGGATATTCAGATTCGTTGCGCAGGGAATTGATGCTTCATGATGTTAAAGTAGTGATTATTAAACCAGGAAGGATCAGGACTTCGATCTGGGAAAAAGGAGAAAAATTATTGAAATTATATGACGGTTCAATTTTTAACAAAGTAGCAACAGTATTGGGTAAATCAGCAATCGAAGCAGGAAAAAATGATTCGTTACCGCCCATAAAAGTAGCAGAATTGGTTTTAAAAGCACTTACTGTAAAAAATCCCAAACCTCGTTATGTAATTGCGCCCAATCCCTTTGGGATTTGGCTTCGAGAACATCTCCCTGATAGAATTGTGGATGCTATGGTAAAGAAAAAATTAATGGATGCAAAAAATTCGGATGTTTATTAAATCGGTCTAAAATAGAATCCTCGAAATTTGAAAATTCTTTTTTCTTTCTTTTCTCTTTCAATTTCTTCTATTATTTCTACGAATTAATGACAATACACTCTAAACCTGTGCTTATTGAGGATGAAAATGGAAAAAAAATTCTACCACGATATCTGCAATGTATTTTCTCTATGGATATTCGGATATTTTCTTTTTCAGAGTAGATGCGCTATCGTTATCTTTTGAAATATATCCGAAGTCTAAAAATATTCATTTGTGCTTTCTTATTATCATCAAAAAATCATCAATATGAAGTGTGAATAAAAAAATGGCAAAAACTATTCCTTATTTAGTAATGAAAGGTGTTGGCGGTGCGAAAAAGGCAATAAAATTGTATAAATCGGTTTTTGGAGCGAAATTGATTGATACTATGAAATATAATGAAAAAATAGGTAAACAAATGGGATTTCCCGACGATTTTGATTACGAAAACAGTACGATGCATGCCGAAATTGAAATTGATGGTGCACCAATCTATTTGGCTGACGATACCAGTGGATTTGGGGATGAAAAAACTCCACGTAGAAGCTTTGGAAAGGTTGAAATAATGTTATCGGTTGATTCAAAGGAAAAATTCGATGAAATATGGAAAAATGTATCGATCCGAAGGGGTTTTGTAGTACTGTTACCCGCTCAAAAAACCTTTTGGGGGGCATGGTTTTGTCGATTCATCGACTCCAAAAAGATTGCATGGCAAATCAATTATACCATACCTCAAAAATAGACACCTATAAGTCTACTTTTACATCATCCTTTTTTTAATTGTAATAATCTTCGAGTTTCATTTGGATCCGCAATCTCTCTACCCATAATTTCCGAAATTTTGACTACCTTATTTACTAATTCTCCGTTAGATTTCGCAAGAATCCCTTTGGAAATATATAAATTATCTTCAAATCCAACTCGTGCATGCCCTCCCATTGCAATCGATTGTGCAATCATGGGAAATTGATAGCGACCGATTGCTGTTACTGTATATGTGCTTTCTTTCGGTAAAGAATTCAAGAGAAAAACTAGATTTTCGGTAGTTGCGGCAATTCCCCCAAGAACTCCTAACACCAAGTTAAAATGCATGGGGTGTTTAATATAACCCTTTTTATGTAATCTGTTTATGGTATCAATCATACCCTTATCAAAAATCTCTAATTCTGGTTTAATTTCTAATTCTTTCATTTTTTCTGCAAACTCAACTATCATCGATTCTGTGTTCACAAATATCTCATCACCACCGAAATTCACGGTACCACAGTCCAGAGTCGCTATTTCTGGAGTAGGATCTAAATAAATAGGTTGTAACCGTTCTTCTGCAGTCATTCCTATAGCTCCTCCCGTCGAAGGTAGAATAATTGCTTCGGGACATCGACTACGAATCTCCTCAAAACATTCCCGGAACCTTTCTTTATCTTGTGTAGGAGTTCCGTCGTCATAACGAACATGTAAATGGATTATACTTGCTCCTGCCCAATAAGCTGATTCTGCTTGAATCCCAATCTCTTCCACTGTATAAGGGACATTTGGATTTTGTTCTTTTGTGACCTCTGCTCCGCATATCGCAGCTGTTATGATGAGTTTTTCCATTTCACATCAATCTTTTTGTCTCGTTCAAAGATTCATCGATCATAGTTGCTGTATACTCCAAATCTTCTTTTGTATGCCGATAACAGATATAACCATGATGATAGGGTTGGAGGAATACTTTTCTACGAATCAATTGTCGATAAAATTCTTCACGGAGCGTTTTATATAATTTCTGCTCATCTCGTCGGAAAGTAATGTAGGGCATTGATGCACCACCCGAATATACAGCAGGCACACCGCTAGAGTCAATACTTTCTTGAATTTTTTTCTCTAAAACGCTCCCTCGATTCTTAATAGTATTAATAACATCATTTTTTTGCATAAAATTGATTGTTTTTAAGGAAGCGATTTGAGATAGGCTGTTTGGGAAAAAAGTGGAGCTAAGAAACACATTATGTTCTAATACATCCATAATTTCTGCTTTACCAACCAAAGTGCTGATAGGATATCCATTACCCATTGCTTTTCCAAAGCATGCTAAATCCGGAATCACTCCGAACTCTTTTTGAGCACCTCCCATATTTATACGAAAACCAGTGCGAATCTCATCAAAAATGCATATAGCCCCATACTCATGAGCGAGTTGCTTTACGGAGCGTAAATATCCCGGTTCTGGTAACTCTACCTCATTTCCGCCTGGAGTATGGATTGGTGCGATAAATACTGCAGCTATCTGGTCTTTGTGCTGCTTTAAAGTTGTCTCGAGATGAGGGAGATTATTGAATTCAAACTCAATTGTGTCATTTCTGATTTTATCGGGTATTCCCGCGTCAATTCCATACACATCTGAACTCCAATCATGCCAGCCTGCATAAGTTAGCGTCTTTAAAATTTTTTCTCGTCTTGTATACGCCCGAGCAACTCGAATAGCAGCTGTTGTAGCATCCGACCCCATTTTCATAAATACCATCTTTTCCGCACATGGGATCAGCTCTCGAAGTACTTTACCTAATTCATTTTGCACGGGTTGTGTTAACGACATGCAAAATCCATGATTTTGAATTTGATCCATAACCGCGTTATCAATTTCTTCTTCACGATGCCCTATTATTATCGGTCCATAGGCGCATAAATGATCCATATATTCATTTCCGTCCACATCAATGACTTTTCCACCTTTAGCTGTGTGAAAAAAGATGGGATATTCACCTTCTACAAAATTATAAGGCCTTCTTATACCCAAAATAGCACCCGGAATAAGTTCCAGCGCCTCTTCATATAATTTGAATGAATTTTTAAGATTTAATTTGTCAGGCATGTTGTATCTCCCATTTCGACTGATTAGTATATTCTTCTTACATTTTCCCACTTAATATTTTTTATTTCCAACTGGAATTTGAAATACCGTAAATTTTTTGACATAAGTTGTTCAACATAAAATAGATAAATCTCCAGTTGGTGGACTCAATTCCGAAAGGCTATAATGGTAAAATTCTCTGGATCGATCTAAGTACTACGGACATTAAAGATGAAACTCTTGAGAAAAAAGTATATAGACAATATTTGGGGGGGTATGGATTAGGTGCGTATATCATCTACTCACGAATGAAACCAAAAGTTGATGCACTCGGTCCAGATAATATTATCGGATTCTGCCCGGGATTACTTACGGGGAATCCTGCTCCATTTACAGGTAGATTTATGGTGTGTGCAAAGAGTCCTTTGACCGGTCGAGTTGAAAAACACCAACCCCTTAGAATTTCGGGTGGTTGGGGGGATGCAAATTCAGGAGGATTTTTTGGTGCTGCCATTAAACGTGCTGGATATGATGGTATTTTCATAACGGGGAAAAGTAAAAAACCATGCGTTATCTCCATTGAAAAAGATGCTACTGAAATAGTCCTGACAGATGAGCTCGTGGGTAAGTCAGTAAGTGAAACGGAAACGCATCTAAAAATGAAATTCGGTAGATCCTCGCAAATCGCTTCTATTGGAGTAGCAGGAGAGAAATTATCCCGAATTTCAGGAATTGTTACGGATAAGGGTCGAATTGCTGCACGAAGTGGCTTAGGCGCTGTTATGGGCTCTAAAAACTTGAAAGCTATATGTATTTCTCGTAAGAAGAGTCTTTCTGTCCATAATAAGGATACTTTAACTCAATTATCACGATCCTATACTCAAGAACTCAAAGAGAGATATTCTTCCCCTTCTACGGAATTGTTGGCGCGTAATGCCCCCCAGATCGCATTTATCATGCGTTGGTTGAAACAAGGAGTGAAAAGTAATGTAAATCTGCATGCTAAAACCTTGCACAAATGGGGGACGTCTTATGCTACCGGAATTTCTTCAGAACTTGGGGATCTTCCCATTAAAAATTACTTAGGTGCGGGATATACCGACTGGCCGCAAACAATTGCAGAAAAATTCTCGGGACAATATTTATTACGATATAAAAAGCGTTCCTATGGGTGTTTTTCATGCCCCTTGCAATGTGGGGCAATTCTCGAAGTACCGGAAGCAGGATTAGAGGAAATTCACCGGCCCGAATATGAAACTCTTGGAGCATTCGGGGGATTGATACTCAACGATGATATAACTAAAACTATTCGGGTGAATCACCTACTAAATGAAGCGGGAATGGATACAATATCTGCAGGTGCTGTTCTCGCCTTCGTTTTGGAGTGTGTAGAAAAAGGGATCTTAACAAAAGAAGATTTTGTATCCGCATCCTATCCAGATGGATTTTTACCCACTTGGGGAAATCCCGATTATATTATTCCTTTGATAACTATGATGATACACAGGGAAGGGATTGGTGATACACTTGCTGATGGAGTTAGAGTTGCTAGTTTAAAAATTCAAAAAGGTTCAGAGGGGTTTGCTTTTCATTTTGCCGGTCAAGAACCGGGTATGCATGATGCACGATTAGTTCCTGCGTTAATGATTGCATATGAAGCCGATCCCACCCCTGGTCGACACACAACCGCATGTTTAGACTATTTTGAGCAAGGAGAAATTAATAAATTTCTCCATAACTATACATTTTCGAACTCTACTGATCCCATCGAGAAAGGTAAAGCGAATGGACAATTTGCAAAGTTTCTGCAAACTATTAATGCACTGGGCTTTTGTGAGTTTGCTCTGTGGATGGGGGAATATCCTTTACTAGAAATCATCCACGCTGTAACTGGCTGGGAATTGAATATTGATGAATTTTTGGAGATAGGATGGAGAATTCAAACCTTGCGACAACAATTTAATGTTCGGGAAGCTGCATTGGAGATTGCATTCAACAAGAATAGATTATATGGCAATCCCCCACTTCAAAATGGCCCCTTAAGCGGAAAAACCCTAAACAATGTTCAAGAACTCGTAGCTGGATATTTTGAACATCTTGGGTGGGATTCAGAGGGAAAACCACTCCCCGAAACCTTAGAAGCTTTAGGATTAAATATAATTAGTGAGAACAATGAGTGAAAAGAAAAAACCAACAGATGCATTACAAGAGCAATTGGATAAATATCTACCAGAATTGCAGAAAATTTATGGTTCCCTTAAAACAAACCTACTCAATCCAGTAGGAAATCTCCTCAACCGTTCGAGTAATAACTTATCCGATACTATTCAACTCGGTGTTGATCTCATCAATAAAGAATTGCGAGGAAAACATACAAAAAATTATTGGCGGTATTCTTATGAGGAACTAAACAAAATCCTTAAAGATGAAATGTGCCCCTGTGCCTTTCTTGATTTGGAAAGCTTTGATGAAAATGTGGACTGGCTAGATGAAGAGATCCAAAAATACGGTAAAAAAGTACGGATTGGGACAAAATCCATCCGTGTACCGGAATTAACCAATCGAGCACTTAAAAAGCCCAATATTGAAGGGTTGTTTATTTTTCATCCAAATGAAATACAATATTACCAAGAAAAATATAAGCAGAAAGATTTTCTTCTTGCGTATCCCATTTATAACCGTCCCGAAGCGGATGTGTTAAGTAGTGCTATTAAAAGAGATTCTGAGACAAGAGTGCACGTGATGGTTGATTCTCCCGCCCATTTATATCTCTTGGAAAAGTCTGCAGCGAAACACCATGTGAAATTAGGTATTATTGTGGATTATGATGCATCAGTAAATTTCATGGGACAATTAGCAGGAGTTATGAGATCCCCGTTACGCTTACCAAAAGAGGTAGTATCCCTTGCCCTTCAATGTAATGAATTCACACATTTAGAATTTCGGGGGATTATGGGGTATGAAGGTCAAGAGGCCGGTATTGGGGACTTTAGTGTGATATATTCATTAATGAAGCAAAAATCCCGAAGAGAAAACGTCGCACGCAGGAGTGCAATTGTAAAAGCTCTAAAAGAAGCAGGATTAGAACCAGAGATCGTGAATGGAGGGGGATCTGGATGTTTTCAAGATACCGCAGATGAAGATCCCGTCACTGAAGTAACCATTGGCTCGGGATTGTTCAAATCCTATATATTTGACCCTATTGAATCGATGGATAATTTTAAACCCTCCTTGTTCATGGCATTGCGGATTGTAAGATTTCCTAAAAATGGGGTAGCAACCTGTTTCTCTGGCGGATATGTTTCCTCTGCTATAAATAAAAGCCCAAAAGTGGTTCTACCCGAAGGATGTAAAGAAACGCCACGTGAAGGATTTGGAGAAGTCCAAACTCCAATTCTTTATAATCCTAATGAAGTGTTTTTCAATTTGGGAGATATTATAATCTGCCGACTGGCTAAAGCAGGAGAACCTATGGAACGATTCAATGAAGTTGCAATAATTTCCAAAGGAAAAATCGTTGATCATTATCCGACTAATCGAGGGTGCGGATTATGGTGTGGATAAAAAAATAAAAAAATATTTTAAATTCCTAATTCGGCTTTCTTTTGCTCAATCATCTTTTTCTTATCGCCTTTAATATCGTAAATCAAAGCAAATAGACCAATGAAAATGGCAAGCCCGACCGAGGGAACGATAGCAAGTAATCCTCTTATTCCAAAGGTAGCTGCGGGATTCTGCAATTGCCCAAATGGCAAAGTTTCATCGAAATTGGTTAGTATATGGACAATAAGTGTTACGGCTGTGAAGACAATGATCATCAACCGTCCAAAGAACACATTAATACCGACAAACACACCGGAGTCTCTCTTCTTGGTCTTGATGCTTAATTCATCCAAAACTTCCGCAAAAACTGGTGCTAACATCGTCCACATTCCTCCATTTCCGAATCCTGCTATAAAGAAAAACGGCATTGATACAGTATAATCTGTTATGAAGATAAAGGGAGTTGTTAAAAGGGCTTGTCCAAAACCCGCGTATATCATTGTTTTCCGAAAACCTATTTTTTTGGAGATTATTGTCCAAACCGGCACTGATACTAATTGACCAATAATAAATAATGCAAGAAGTATAGTCATAGAGTCAGGATCTTTAACCAAGACATATTTGTTCCAATAAGGTAATGTACCGAGAACAAATTGATCCCAAATCTTATTTCCCACATAAAAGCAAAGATATGCAACATAGCTCTTAGTAGCCAACCCTAATTTCAGGTACTTCCAAAAAGATTCTTGTTTTTCCTCATCTTCATGCCATTCTATTGCTTTTCTACGGGGACTCTGACGAGTTCCATATAATACTCCAGCAGATGGTATTAAAGCAATCGCTCCAATAACGAGAGCCATCATTCCATAGGATCGAATATCATCATACTCATATAATAGTGGGGGTAAGAGATTACCAACAAGGACTGCTGCAATTGCTAAATATAACCTCCAAACATTTGCTTTTCTCTTGGTTGCGTCATCTTGGAACTTTTCCGGAAATTGCGCAAACCAATGCACGTAGAAAAGGGAGTAAAACGTATCAGCAAGACATAACATGACGAACAACCAAAGGAACAAGATATAGTCGAAGAACCATGCAGGTTGGCAATATTCCGTATAACAAGTCGGTATCAGGAAGCCAGGTGGGGTAAAAACGGCTAGATAACTTATGTATAAAAGGGGAATACAAATCGCAGTCCATAAACCTCGTTTACCCCATTTCTTCCAGAATGGTCGCTTTCTCTCCGAAATAAAACCCAATAGAGGATCGTTTACAGCATTCCAAATCGCAAACAAGACATTCGCGGCTAGCAAGAATGCAGGTCCTAGATAGAGTTCCGTTTCATAGAAAAAGAAATAAAGAGCCCCAAATGAATTACCAACTAGTTCAACGGCAAATGAACCAAACGCATAAGAAGACATCGTCCAGTGGGACTTGTTTCGCTTTTCCCAGCCATCTAATTGGGAGTAATCTATTTTCGAAGTATTTTCGCTCATATTATACACCTAATATACCATGAAATGGTTAGTGATAGTTTACCTTAAAACTATTTAATAGTTTGGTGAATTCTATATACATCTATAGGAATTTTTAAAATTCTCTGAATTCATAAAAATGGTAACATCAGCAATAAAATAAATATAAAACCACTATCCATAGAGAATGTCATCATGAAAAAAAACACTATTAGGTTGGATGAATATACATGGGAAGAGATACGATCTCTCATAGAAAACGGACATAAAACGGTCGTGTTCGGCATCGGTGCAACCGAACAGCACGGTCCTTCTCTGCCATTAATGGCGGATGCACTTCAAGCTGATGAAACTGCAAATATTATTGCTCACGAACTACCAAAAGCTCTTCAAGCTCCCACTATTCGAGTAGGGTATTCGAAATATCATATGCATTTCCCAGGAAGCATGACATTACGAGTATCCACCCTCCAAGCGCTTATTGAGGATTATATTGATAGTTTTGTGCATCATGGATTCAATAAGATTGTGATCTTTGTTTCCCATGGAGGAAACGTTCCATCCACACAAAAAGTTGTTGCCGAGAAACACCAACAATATCCTAACGTAAGAATAGTGTATTATTATGATCAAGATGCTATGCCCGTTATTGGGAAACTCGCGATGGAATTTCAGCTAACTCCTGGGCAAATTGGGACCCATGCAGGTCACATGGAAGCGAGTATGGTACAATATTATGCTGAAGACCTCGTAGATAAAGACCGCTTGGTGGAGGGATATACTGGTGAATGGAATGAGGAAATGCACCATAAAATGCATGAGAATGGGATGCATACCATTTCAAAAAACGGAATCTTAGGAGATCAGCGCGGTTCTAGCAAGGAAATGGGGCAAAAATACATTGATGCGTTGAAACCTGTTATGATGAACTACATTAAAAAGAATTTAGAAGAGTAAACTTCTTTCAATTCATTAATATTCCATCCTTTAGGATAACTTGACCATCTATTTCGATGGTTCCCCTTCTCATTATTAAATCATAATGCAAACTTGCGGTTACAGTTCCCCCAAGAGTGATATTGGTTCCGATACCAATATGCACAGATCCAAGTACTCCTTCATCTTCCAGCATGATACCCTTGAATGAACACTTAGGATTTAATCCGATCCCCATTTCTGCGATGTTATAAACAAAAGGATCCTCTTTGGATTCAAGATTTTCACTAAGCATCTTAGCTTGGTATCCCCCATCTATCGAATCAATCATTCCATTTTTTACAACACATGTTACGGGTTCTTTCAGTAAACCTATTCCGATATAGGGAATGCTAGCATCTGCAACGATTACGCCATTTGCAGACCCCTCCACTGGAGAACAATTAGCTTCTATAGTCGGAATCGTGGAAAATTGCCCTGGTTCTACGATACCGTATAGGGCATTTCCTCGTCGTCCTTCAGCAGAAAATGTTAGATCGGTTCCTTTACGAGTAGTCAAATGAACATTATTTCCCACCTCTAAAAGCCTGGCATATTTTTTGCAGATAGGAGCGATCTGCTTGAAATCTGCTTCTATTCCCCCTCCTATTAATAATTGTTCCGTAAATTGGGTCAAGAGAATTCCACGTGTTCCGTTTTCAACGGCATTTTTTACTGCATTAGTGTGAGTGATGGATGTTTTTACAGCCGATATGAATACATTGCTGTTCAATATGGCATTTGCTACGATATTGGGTGGTTCTTGTCCATCGGAATCCCTTGGTAGGATTGAAATAATCACGGGTTCTGCGTCTACTTTTTGGACTTCTGATGCCACAGAATTCGCAATAGATACCATGCCAGATTCGGTGAGAATTACTACAAGATCTCCTGGCTTTACTTGGGCACAAGTTTGGACTATAGTTCTGGCTCCTCGAGCCATTTTTTCGCGATTATTCATAGCGAATCATTTTGATTTTTTACTTCCGATTAAGCATCCATTCATTAGAAAAATTATAATTCGTCATCTAGAAGCTATGGCTAATTTATTTTTTTCTTAGTTCGGATTCTCATATGGCTTGCAGGTTTTACTTCAACATCAATTATTATGGGATAATCTTTAGTAAGGGCATCTCTCAGTTCTTTTCGTAATTCATCTGCCTCAGATACGCATATACCTTTCAATCCCATTGCTTCAGCAATTGCTGCTAAGTTCGGTCTTTCATAATCACAGAATTTCCTTCCTTTGCTTGAGAGATAATCCCTAACGTTCCCATAGCATCCGTTATTGATTACTACGATAATCGGGTCAAAATTATACTGCTTCATTGTCTCAAAATTATAAAGACACATGAGAAGTGATCCATCTCCCTCCACTGCGATGGTTTTTCCTTCAGTATGGATCATTGAACATGTCATTGCGGCGCTAGAGGCCCACCCCATCCCAGCAGCACCAAAGGGACCAATTAACTGACCTGCTGTTTTCGTTTGGAAGAGTTTAGTGAACCACATACGATTATTTCCCGCACCCAGTATCAATTTATCATTTTCCCTGATCACTTCATTAATTATTTTTACAACAACCTCAGGATTTAATGGTGTCTCTTCATCATCCATCATCTTATGGTGGAACCAATTATTCTCTGGATCTTTCTTACGATCATTTAATTTCTTAATTCGCGCTTGAACGTCAATTTTCGGTTTTTTCTCTTTAATAATTCGAATTATCTCTTGAAGAGCTATTTTTGCATCTGATGTCACTCCCATATCGATTGGATAGGTCCATCCGGCATTTCTGGGTTCAATATCAATCTGAATAATTTTCTGCCGAATCGGATCAATAAATTCATCACTACAATTCATTGTATTATCTGGAGCTAGCGCAGAACCAACAACAAAAATTATATCAGCTTCTGCAATTTTTTCGTTTGCTAAAAGTTGACTTAATGCACCTGTAGTTCCGAGGGCAAGATCATGAGTCTCGGGTATGATTCCTTTTCCCCCATAACTCGTAGCTACGGGAATTCCTAATAGTTCGACTAGTTCCAATACTTCCTTTTCTGCTTTGGATGCAAAAGTTCCTCTTCCACATATCATTACAGGGTTTTTAGCCTTGATTAACTTCTCTACTATATTTTCTGCATCGTTCAAACTGATCGAAGGGGGACTAACTCGTAAATATCCATCAAGTGGCCATAAAGGGGGTTCTACATTTGACATGGTATCTACCGAGGCTAACATGACATTCCATTTTGCAATGACCGCTACCGGTCCGGGACGCCCGGAAGTTGCATGTTTAATAGCAAGTTGAATTGCATAAAGGAGTTCTTTTGGTGAATTCGCTTCAGTTACATATTTACAGTAAGATCCATATAAAGCTCGTAAATCTACCGTTCCATATTCCCCCGTCCCTGATTGATATGCACCATGGTGGTTAATTCCATACCAATCCGAGTATTCAGTGATTATCACTAAGGGAATTCCCGCAAAATAGGATTCTACAATACCAAAACCCCCATTTGTAGCCATCCAGATTCCTTGACCGATCAGAATCCCCGGCTTTCCGGTCATACGACCATACATATCCGCCATAACTGCCGCTGCCCCTTCATGATGCGTCACAATTGTAGTGAACTCATTGGGACGCTTGTAGAATTCTTCGAACAAGAAGGGGGCGACTCCTCCTGGTAAACCAAATATATGGGTTAATCCGCTTTGTACAAACATATCCGCAATAATTTCAGTAATTTTAGGCATTTATATCTCCTCCTTTAAAGTGGGTTCTGATTCATCCCATTTACGTAATTTATAATATCTTGCTATCATTTCTTTGGTGGGAGGGGTGTTCTTTTTTGTTCCCCCCTTCGGGATGCTAATGTGAAAACGTTCATATAGTCTATCATCCTCTTTTGTTTGACCCGCCGCGATGTTAAATGCTCGTTTCATACTGATTAAATCTTGCCCAACTTTCATCCACGAATCGACAGAATATTTTTTTCCTGTTATCGCATTGAGACAATCGATCCATGGCTGAATTTCTGGAATAAAATTAAAACCAAATATACAACCACCACATGCAGAATATGCCTCACTGGCATCTTGAATCTTAATCACGGTTTCGGGAGCGGCTTCTGCATCAAAACGTTTGACAGCAGAATCTAATCCAATTTCTTTTTTATAATTCATGGAGGTGGAAAGATGCATTGGCATGTAACAATGAAACGCCCCTCGGGGAGTTGTAATATAGTCTAATGCGGTCATATTATTAGCACGAGGTTCATGTGCGGGGACTTCCAATCCTTTTACATGGGTTTCGTATATTTCGGGTAATTTATGCTTCTTACAGAACGATCGAACCCCTTCACCCAAATCGAATGCTATATCTCCCTCCCGATATGCGATTTTTTTTATCATTTCTTCAATAGCGGGAACTCCACCCCAAGTTTGGAAAATGACTCGTTTTTCTGGATCTGGCCTAAAACCTAATTCTTCCAGTTTTACGGGGACTTTTCCCGAATTGGCGAGTTCTAAGAACATCGCTAACACTCCCCCCAAAGAAATAGTATCCATACCAAGATCATTAACTAATACATTCCAACGGATTAATGCATCTAAATTATCGACTAAAATATTGGCACCCATCATCGCAAGAGTTTCATATTCTGGCCATCGTACCCACTCTCCCTCATATTCCACCATTCCGGTGCATCCCGTCGGGCATGCATAACAATGATGTTTTTTCACTTCTTTTTCAGCAAATATCGCATTAGCACCGATATTTCGCAATCCCGGCCATCTGGATTGAGTGTAATTTTGAATGGGAACATCACCGATACCTGCCATGGAATCAATTCCGGCAGGAGTACCGAACTGTTTATATACGCCCTCCATCGGGCTTTCTTCAAGTAATTCGCGTATGTGTTTTACAGCTTTTCTTAGATTCTCGGGATTTTTGATAACGGGTTTAACGGTCCCCTTCACAGCTATAGCTTTTAGCTTTTTAGATCCCATTACCGCTCCAAGACCACACCTTCCTGCAGCTCTATCTTTTTCATTCATAATGGATGCGAAATTTACAAGATTCTCTCCCGCAGGACCTATAGAAGAAATTTTTACTGTACCATCCTTTAAATCTTCCATTATTAGTTTTTCAGTTTCCCTCGTTGTGTTACCCCAAATTTTTGAAGCATCCCTAAACTCTACTGCATCATTAGTAATAAGCAGATAAACGGGTGTTTTACTTTTCCCTGTAATTAAAAGGTGAGAATAACCGGTTTTTCTTAATTCAAAGTTCCAAAATCCCCCACTAGATGCTTCCCCCAGCAATCCTGTTAATGGGGATTTCGATAACACAAAATGTCTGCCACAATAGGGAACAGAAGTGGCGGCAAAAGGACCAACAGAAAAAATTATCACATTTTCTTCATCAAATGGATCGATTTTCGGATCTACTTCGCGAGTAAATATCGCCGTGGCGACACCCATCCCACCAAAGTATTTTTCTTCCAGCTTTGGATCTAATTCTTCAGAAGTGAATTTGTAAGTGGTTAGATTAATTCTAAGTAGTTTTGTCATAAAATCATACTCTATCTTATTAACTATATCGTATGGTTTGTCTTATCGCAATATAAATCTTTCAAAATCCTATATTTCTATATATTTAATCTACTTGCTCAGTGAATCAGTATAAAACTCTATAAATAATCCATAGATTCTATATTTATACAATTATTTTTGATCTCAGATGTATCGAAGAAAAATCGTGTTAACGGGTAAAAGCTCTTTTGTGGTAACATTGCCAAAGGAGTGGGTAGAAAATAATAAACTTAAGAAAAAACAGGAAATTTATTTTCTCACTTTGGATGATGGATCTCTTTTACTGACCCCATATCTTAATAAAAAGAAGTACCGTAAACTCCTAAAAGTGACTAAAGATATCAGTCATCTCAAAAGACTGATTTATGCAACTTATTTGGGGGGTTATTCGGAAATGAAAATTAGCAGTGATTCAAGCATTGATTCGGAAACGAGATCAGAAATCAAACAGATTTCTAATGCTTTAATGGGAGTTGAAGTTGGAGAGGAGACCCCTGATTCCATGACTTTAAAGAATATGGTGCAAGATTCGGGGATTAATTTTCAAGATATCATTTCCACTATGATGGAAATGACTCTATCCATGTTTGAAAGTGCCTTTAAAGCCTTGAAAAATAGGGATGAAACAACAGCGCAGTTTGTGGTGGATCGCGATAAAGAAGTCAACCCGAAAAACCATGCGATTACTCGAATAATGAATACATATCTTCAAGATTTAACTTTAACACAAAGTTTAGGAGTATCCTTAATTGAAGCTCAGTCAAATTTTGCATTAAGTATGTTTCTAGAGAGTTTGGCGGATTTTGCCGTACTGATCAGTCGAAATATAATCAATATGCTTGAACAAGGTATAGATATTGCTTCTATCAGCGAAATTGTAAAGATAGGAACTAAATATACAGAAATTATGACTCAAATATTTTTTAATTGGAAAAATGATAATAAAGATGGTGTTCGGCAGCCTTTAGATGAGAGTAATGTATACCAAGCTAATCTATACCTTGATCAATTGGGTGTTGTCAAATTGGAGTGTGCAAAATTGATGGAAAGATTTCGAAAACAATCAATTAACTCCTATTTATATGTTATCCTCGAGAAAATTCAACAATCCATCAAAACATTGTCCAATATCGCTTTAATTTCAATTGACATCGTAGAGGGCAAGCTTCCCCAAGACTAAAGATTATTTATCTCCTTTTTTCTATATAGGAAATATCAAAATTATATATATCTATAGGAACAACTAATTGGTATAAACAAGATAATTGATTGTGATGCACCATGAAGTATGAAGAAATTATACAAAGATTGGAGAATTTACGTGAAACTCCACCTGTAGATGTATCAAATTCTGTGATCGAGCCAGCGATTCAAGAATTTTATAAGAGATACCCGAAATCTCTCGCAATGTTCGAAGAAATGAAGAAATACATACCTGGTGGAATTGAACATATGAATTCCATTCAATATCCCTTCCCAATCGTCATAAATAAAGCCCAGGGACCTTATCTATTTGATTTGAATGGAAACAAATTTATAGATTACCTTATGACCTCGGGTCCATGCATTTTGGGTCATAACTATCCTGAAGTGCGAGACTATGTCATTGAAGTATTAAGAGAAAATGGACCTGCTACAGGAGTCATGTGTGAATATGAGTTACTTGCTGCAAAAAAGATATGCGAGCATATGGAGAACGTAAGTAAGGTAAGATTCTATCAGAGTGGCTCTGAGGCAAATATGGCGATGGCTCGAATTGCGAGGTTGTATACGGATAAGAAAAAAATCATCAAGGTGGAAGGGTCGTATCATGGATGGGCGGATCAGTTTGTCACGGGACTTCATTTACCAGGGACAGGTCCTATGTTCGCTCATGGCATTCCTCCAGAGCATTATTCTAATACCGTAGGAGTTATGCCAAATGATATTGAAGGGATAAAGAAAGCGATTTCTGATAATAAAGATAAGGGGGGTACAGCTGCAATTGTGCTAGAGGCATGTGGGGGGGATTCTGGTACTTTTCCTCCCGCTCCCGGATATTTGGAGGAAGTTAGGGAAATATGCACAGAAAATGATGTGCTACTCGTGTTTGACGAAGTTGTTACGGGTTTTCGACTTAGTATGGGTGGAGCTCAAGAATATTATGGAATTGATGCAGATATATCAGTTTTAGGTAAGATTGTGGGTCACGAATACCCTAGTGCAGGCGCAGTTGGCGCACGAGACGATATCATGCAGATGATTTTGGGAAAGGGAGGAAATAATTCTGAAATCGGTCAAAAAGTCTTTACAGCAGGTACCATGGCTGGGACTAACTTAACCAGTGCTGCAGCTTATAAAGCAATTGAATGCATCGAAAAAACAAACACTATTGAAATTGCCGGCAAGGTTGCGGATGAACTATCCAAGGGGTTGAATAAAATCTTCGCAGATTATAAGCTTCCGTTTTTCACATATAATTTCAAATCTATAATCCAGCTGCGTATGTCAGGTTTTTATACTGTAGATCTAACTAAACCTAACGCAATCAAAGAAGTTTTACAGCGCAGAGAAAACGCAGCAAAATATCAAATATTAGAAGCTCTAGAGGGAATCAACACATTACAATCTATCCGAATGTATACCTCATTGATGCATAATGATAATAAACTAATCAATGATACTCTTGTTGGATTCGAACGTATTTGTCAAAAATTATCAAAATGAAAGCTAGGCAAAGATAAAAACAGCAACATCACGAATTCCCCAAAATTAAGGAATTAATAGTCTCCGGGAGTTTTACTTCGGATTCTCGGAGTTTTTTCCCGTATTTCTGGAGTTTTGGACTTCATATTTCGCATAAGGTCCTCTAAATCGCTTTGCATTTTATTTACCTTCCGCATTTTTTCATCTAAATCCTTTCTATCTCTTTTCATTTGTTTTTGTTCATCTTCTAACCGTGAACGTTCCTTTCTAAGTTGATGTTTTTCATCCTCAATCCGTCTCCTCTCATTCTCAATTTTTTTATTTTCATTTTTCAACAGATCATTATCTCGAAGGAGTCTATTGTATTCCTTTTCCTTATCATTAATTTTATTTTCTAATTGTCTCTGCTTCCGTTCTAAATCAGGAATTGCCTTTTTATATTTGTTATATTCATCCTCCGCTCGTTTTGCTTTCTCTTCTGCATCACTTTTTCGTCTATTTAAGCGGTCTTCCTCTCTTCTTTTTTTATCTGCAAATTCTCTTTGATCATCGCGTAATTTTGTTACTTCGCGATTTATAGCATCTTCCCGACGATCTAAACGATCCTTTTCATCTTTCATACTTTTTTGTTGCTTTTCTAACCATGCATTTTCATTTAGGAGTTTATCCCGCTGTTTCTGTAATTCTTTAAGTTCTTGAATAAATTTTTGACGCTGCTGTTCTAACTCTTCCAAAGATTTAGGATATTTCTCCATTTTCTTTAAGATTTTTTGCCATTCTTTTCGTTCATCTTCTAATTTTTTACGTTCTTCCTCCAGTTTTTCCCATTGTTTACGAATATCATTCGAATCTACCTCAAGATATGGTTCAGGAGTTTTAGAAATAATATCTTTTGGTGTTTTTGATCGGATCTGCTTTCGTCCCATATATTAAGGTAGATATTATTGACTCAAAAAATTATTGCCCTAGAGAATTCATAGAATTATTTTGTATGAATTCAGCATAGATTTTTATTTTCACACTTTAAGTTGTAAGTACATTTTTTACGATTAGAAAAAAATTTAAATGAGGAATAAGAATGTCAAAAGAATTTGATGAAGATTTAGATGAAGATTTAGATGAAGACTTAGAGGAACCTGAGGTAGCATCTAAGACTCCAACCAAGGTTGTATCCAAAACTCCAGCTCCAAGAGTAGCAGGAAATGATCTTTCAATTTTCCTAATGTCCACTATTGGTCCTGGGGAAAAGAAGCAAAAATTATTAGTTAACACGGGGAATTCGGTCGGGGATATTAAACAGACAGTGGGAAGTATTTTCGGTGTAGATCCATCCGATTTCCACCTGAGTCATGGGGGAATCACAATGGATGATGGAAATTACTTAAAAGATTATCCCATAAAAGATGGAGATACAGTTCTATTAATCCCGGCAAGTACTGCGGGGATGTAATAACAATTTTTCTTTACTCCCTTTTATAAACCAAGTAATCAGAATTAGTTATCCTATACAAGTATTAAACTTACCGAGTAGCTTGGAATGTCAGAATCAGATTTTTTTTCAAATAATCTTACAGAAGAAGAACGTGAATTATATGATCGACAATTTCGCTTACAAGGATGGAATCAAAGCATATTAAAAAACTCTCGAGTATTGATGGTAGGGGTGGGAGGGTTAGGATGTGAAATTGCTAAAAATCTGACAATGGTGGGAGTAGGACATATAGACTTAGTTGATTTGGATGTAATAGAACATTCCAACTTAAACCGACAGATGCTTTTTATAGGTGCGAAGGTTGCTCGTCCGAAAGCTCTAGCAGCAGTTGATATGCTGAAAAAAATTAACCCAAATATCACCATTAAAGGATATCGTTCCTCATTGGAACAATTACCTCCCGTATTATACAAAAAAGCCGATGTGATTATCAGTGGATTGGATTCCATGCAAGCACGCCTAAACCTAAATACTCAAGTTATTCGGTTTAATAAACCTCTCGTGGATGGTGGTGTAAATGGATATCACGGTCACATTTATACAATTTTTCCTAAAATAAATGCATGCTTTGAGTGTTATTCCGTTTCCTCCTCTGAAAGTGATGATATGGCTGCATGTACCGTAGTAGGAATACCCCGCAAACGAATCCATTGTTTGTTTAAAGCAATGATGAAATTTGAGGAGATTAATTCAAATCCCCCTAATGTGAAGAATATTAAAGAACTCAAATTTTTGAAGGATAATGCTAATGAATTGGTGGAAAAATTTGGATTCGAACCCCTATTTGAAGAAAAAGAAATCATTCAAATTATTGATCACCATGATCCGGGAATTATTACCATCAATGCAGTAATTGCGAGCATACAGTCGCACGAGGTGATTAAAATACTGAATTATATTAAGGGTAATAAAGGATTGGGAATTCCGAATAAATCTTACATTATCTATAATGGTATGACAGCTCGATTTTATCATTTGGACAAACCACGGAATGATAAATGCCCTCAATGCGGGGATGACGTCCTTTGGGAAGACTTCTATTTACGCAAAGATCAGCCCCTACAGTTAATTATTGATGGATTGAAAATGAAAGGTCATAACTTAGATTCTGAAATGGAACCGATTATAACCATACCAGATTTTAACTCCATTCGGGAACTGGATCTGCAGAGAACTGTCCTGGAAAATAGATTGTTTCCACTCTCATTACTCACAATTTCTGGATTCACAGAAGGGGATATTTATGTTACTCTGCATATATTCAAAGATAAGACCCTCAAACACAGTTCATAATAAATATAAAAAATATCAAAAGGAAGAAATATGTCAATCAGACAAAAGCGAGTATCCCAAGAATTTGCTCGTTTGAAGAAATTGTATAAAGAAGGTACAATCAAACAGCTGAAAGCTTTTGATTCCGAGAAAAAAAGTATTGATCATCTGAAGATCCTAATTCAAGGACCAAAAGGAAGTGCTTATCAGGGAGGTTATTTCAAATTAGAAATGAAATTTCCTAAGGATTATCCAAATCAACCCCCCTTCGTACGACTACATACTCCTATTTGGCATCCCAATTTCTGGCCTAAACCAACGGAATACTCAGGTCAACGGAATATTTGTTTAGCATTAATAGATCCAAATTTTATCGGGAAAAAAGGCGGATGGAGCCCATCCAAGACTTCTGTGACGGTCGTACAAGCAATTATTGCAATGTTGAACACTTCGGGACAATATATTAACCCTACTGATGTTTTTAACAAAAAAGCAGCCCTGGAAATGATGGAAAATCGAAAGAAATTTGATAAAAAGGTTAAAAATCTTGTTAGAAAATATGCCAACCAAAAATGGTAATTGGAGGATAGGTCACCGAAATGGACGACGAAGAATCAATGGATATTGAAAGCTTGAAAGAAAAGTTAAAAGCTGAAATGCTCCAAAAATTACGCAAAGAAATTAAAAAAGAAGTACTAATGGAGATTTACAATGAATTAAAGTCTGAAGAGAAAGAGACAATCCAAAATAAAATTGCACATGAAAATCATGAGATCGGAAAATATGAATCTGATTCCAAAGGAGAACTCGTAAGAGAGGGCACAAAGAAAGAAAAAGTTCTTGTTCAAATTAAAACGATTATGAAAGTTGTATCCCATGCTTTGAAATATGCTAACAACAATATCCCTAAAGAGTACTGGGTAGAAGTAATCGGTTTGTTATCGGGAAAATTCGACCAGAAAAAAAATATTGTCACAATCGAAGATGCTTATCCAATGGGACATGGAAATGCTGTGTACGCCGAAATTAAAGATTATAAGAATTTTGTAAGAGCCTATCAAGATTTAAGTTCTAAAGGGCAATTTATTTGCGGTTGGTATCATTCTCATCCTTCATATGGGCTTTTTTTATCTTCTGAAGATATGGGGACTCAAGCCCGATATCAGAAATTTTGGGATAAATCGTTGGCTTTAGTAATTGATCCCACCCAGATAGATGGAAATAAATTGGGATTCGACATCTTTCGAGCGAATATGCGAACAAAAAAGTGGTATAAAGTTCCTTTTTTAATCGAAGGAAATTTAGATGCAAAATCTTTACCGGGATTGGTTGATTTCGTGAATCCCATTGTTGAAGGAAAGAAAATATTTTTAGAATATGATGAATCTACCAGCGGATAAGCCTTTTATCTTTATTTTTTGTTTATTCATCATAAGCCATGCTTTTAGGATATAATTAATTATATTGTGTGATTTAAGTGCAAAAAAGAATTCTAAAAATCATAATATATGTGGTCATAATTGGACTTAGTCTTCTGATTGGAGTGATATTAGGCTATACTCCCTCCAATTCTCTGAATGGATTCTTTTCATTTTTATTCATTGGTATCTGGTTGTCATACACTATTACCGTCTTGTTTCGAATTAAAAAAATGAGAGAATACCATTCTTCGTTAAATAATGCTCTATTAATATTCGGTGATTTATTCATTTCGGCATTTTACGGAATATGGGGTGATTTTACCCCTATTCTTATTCAAAGAATATTTCCCACTACATCTATGAAAATTAATCTCTGGACTGCGACTTTCTCTTTGCCATACCTAATATTTGGGACCTTCCTTCTACTTTTCTCTATTACTAAATATTTTGCAGTATATCTCGGTAATAAAGCAATCAATGCTCGAAAATTTACAATATTTACGGGAATTGTGTTTCTGGGACTAGATTTAAGCTATATATTATTGCGGCAAGGAATATACACCTTAGATTTTTTGGATCTCTCTCACCTATATGGAACTTTCAACGTGTATATCACCGTACATATGGGGATTATCGTGTTTTTTGGAATAGTGGGGATTATAACTCGAAATCGTTCGATGACTTCATATAATTTAGATCAACTCACCTCTCGTATGAATGATATCGATCGTCGTATCAATGATGCCGAAATTGCCTCTGCAGCAGCACAAAGGAGTGAACAAAGGGCCCGGGATGCTGAAAAAGAGCGGCAAAGGCGTATAGCTCGCGCTGAACAACGAAAAAAGGATAAATCTCTGAAACAACAACGTTCTTCCCCTAAAGTTTTACGTCCCACTTCCACAGCTCAATCTTCACGAAAGACTTCTGCATCTAAATCTCGGGGATCCTCGTTAAGTGCTAAACAATTGATGGAAATGAAGCCTAAAACGGGTACTTTGAGTAAGGAGGACTTTATGTGCATCTTTTGCTTTGAACTGCCAACTACTTCTGATAAGGGACGTGGTATTGTATTATGCCCCCACTGTCGTTATCCGGCTCATTATGACGAGTTTATGAAGTGGGTACGAAATTCAAATTTGTGTTCCCGCTGTGATGGAGTGATACCTGCTAGCTTTATTCGCAACCCTACAATCATCCCAGTCAAAACCTATCTAAAAGTTTATAAACATTTTAAAAAGTACTTTTAAGGTGTTTTACAAAGGTTCTAAATCTCTTGTCGATCTCATCCATTAATATCCTTTACAAATTCTATAAATAGGAAAAAAAATAAAAAATTAAAGATTTAATCTGGATAACTCTTTTTTTATGTCTTCAACTTTTTCTTTTGTTAAATTATACATACAAATCATCAAGATTGTCCCTAACAGATAAAATAGGGCAGGAACTAAAGACATGTGTATTCTAACACCCCATTGTACAATTAGAGTCGCAGGGAGTTCTGGATCGTAACCCGTTATGTTGTGTATCACACCAATGGCAACTGCTTGAATCACAATTGCAAATCGGCCAAAGAATGTGCGTATCCCAACAAAAATTCCCTCATTTCGCTTTCCCGTTTTTACTGCTATCTCGTCCAGCACATCTGATAAACCTGGATACATTAATGTCCACATAGCTGAGATACTAATCCCAAGAAAGAAAGTTATGATTATACCAGAAATTAAATTGTCTGCAAAAAAGAAGAACTCGAATAACCATACAGTTGATGCCAATCCTCCCAAAATAAATGCCTTTCGATTTCCTAATTTTCTCGCAACCCACGTCCATATGGGTACTGATAATATTACTCCTATCAACAAGGCTGCGGACACATAAGTTTCAATTTCTGCATTCGTGGAATCAAGTATATCCTCAATCCAGAACGGAAGAGATCCCAACATAAGACTCGTCATAACCATGTGGCCTAGAAAGAAGATTATATAACTCATAAAATTCTTTTGTTTCAGAGAAAACAGTAGCGAATTCCAATAACTCTCTTTCTTTCCTTCCTTTTTCAGTACTTGTTCTTCTTGAATTAATTCCCATTGTCTCTGTTTAGTCGCTTCATCTTCCCGCATTCCTGGAATAATCAATAATGCAATACCTACTGCAACTGCGGCAACAAAAATTCCTTGTAGAATGAAACCAAAGACATTTTCATAATCTCCAACAATCATTGGAGGAACTAAGATACCTAATACAGTACCAATGATCCCCCATATGGTGGTAGATGCTCCAACTCTTGTTCTTTCTTCTTGAGTTCGAAATTTTACCGGGAATAGGGCTAGCCAGTTCAACTGCCATAAGGAGAAAAGCATATCAAATAGGCAAATAGTCCCAAGTAGCCAGAAGAACATGCCCAAAGCATTAAGAGGAGGTACCGTAAAAATGATCAGATAAGACAATGCAAATGGGATGGACGCGCCTATATACCATGGAAATCTACGTCCCAATCGTCGAATCCATTTGTATGGTCTATCTGAAAGCCATCCTGCAAATGGATCATTCAACATATTGAATATGCCATAAATTATTATCGCAATTGCCACATATGCCCCCGGTATATTTAACACATTTTCATAGAAATGATACACACGGATACTGAATGCGGATGTCGTAAAATTATCCAAAAATCCTCCTAATCCATACGAGTTATGCATCAAGAACCGTTTCCAATTCGTTTTTCGTTTTTCTTCACGTGTTTGAGTTCGTATTTCCAAAATATTTTTCCTCCAAATTTTAATTTACATGAAAAGGAACCTTTGCACCCGGTTCCAAAGGTGATATATAGGGATCTTTCTCTAGTTTGGCGTGTAATTCACCTTGTGCTTTCGAAATTAATTCGGGATTTTTTATGAATTCCACACTTGCTTCAGCAAGAATCCTGGCGGCATTAATCATCCCTTTATAAGCAATAGAACTTTTATTTTGAGCTACTCGCTGCCAGCTATGACCTGGTGTACTTATGGAGTAGCATGCTTCCTTAAATTCTCCCGTAGGGACAACCCAACATACATCAGCGACATCAGTGCTTCCCGGAATTGTAATATCCCGCCCAAATATCGGCAAATTTACATCACACAAAACTTTACCTTCAAAGACTTGTGCGAGCGGTAGAAATTCCGCAGGAATAATAGACCTGATCGCATCAATGAATTTCACAGGAATGGTTTGTTCAAATTTTTGCGCTAGTTCTTCATCTTCGGTATCGAATTTTGGTGCTCCTATTTTTTCCATTGTCTTTTGAAGAACTTCTTCTACAACGGAATTCGAAAGATAGTTAGAGCATCCTCCTACTTGTTCAATATTCACCGATGTTTCGGTCATTACTGCCGCTCCGTTTGCGACTTTCTTCAGTCGCTCAAATATTTCATTTACTTGCCGGATATTCGGAGCTCGAATGTAATAATAGGACTCTGCATATTCCGGTACGATATTGGGAGCATCCCCCCCTTTTGTGATAATATAATGCATTTTTCCCTGTGTTGTAATATGTTCACGCAGGTAATTTGCCCCCACATTCATTAATTCAACTGCATCTAACGCGCTTCTTCCACGATGGGGGTCACTTGCAGCATGTGCACTAGTACCATGGAATTTAAAGAGTACTTTTATAACGGCTTCGGAATTCTGTACATTTACCATATTAATGGCTTCGGGATGCCAAGTCAAGGCAATATCTACATCCTGAAACGCTCCATCCCGTACCATGTAAACTTTCGCACTCCCCCCTTCCTCGGCGGGACAACCATAATATCTGATTGTCGCTTGGATCTCTTTCGCATCAATTGCTTGTTTTAATGCAAGACATGCCATCATAGGTGCTACACCCAATAAATTGTGTCCGCACCCATGACCTGGACCGCCTTCTTCAATCGGGTCCTTGTAAGGAACGGGCTTTTGGGACATCCCTGGTAAGGCATCGTATTCCCCCAACAATGCAATGACAGGTTTTTCTGATCCATATTCTGCAATAAAAGCAGTAGGAATATCAGCCACATTCTCGATCAATCTAAATCCATGTTCATTAAGAATGGATTTTAACAATGCGGCGGATTTATATTCTTTCCATTTTAGTTCTGCATATTCCCAAATCTTATCACTTGTATCGATCGCGAGTTGGGAATGCTCATCAATCCAGTTTTGCATATCCATACAAATCATCTGTAAAAACTATATAGGTGACTATACTTTTTCCTAAAACTATATAATAGTTCGTGTTGAATACAAAGAATAATTTAGAAATTTAGAGACTGAAGAAGTATGACTGAGCAATCGGGGATCATAAAGGTCCGGACTACTTGCCCTATGCATTGCGGAATTGAGGCTTGTGGATGGCTTGTTTCTGTGAATAAGAAAACAGGACGAGCAATAAAAATAGAACCGGGAGAATTTATGGATCCATCCGAACGGAGAATTTGTCTACGTGGACTTTCTCAATTAGATTATACGTACCATCCCGATCGGATAAAAACTCCCTTAAAAAGGGTGGGTAGGCGTGGTGAGGGAAAATTTGAATCTATTTCTTGGGAAGAGGCGCTTGATATAATTGAAAAGAATTTTAAGGAGATAGCTGAAAAATATGGCTGGAGGGCATTGGGATGGGTACTCGGAGGAGTAGGGGCGGGTTCCACGAAGTTTGGAGTATATTTACGCTTAGCGAGTTTAACCAAATCTACTCGAGTCTCTGCTTGGGGCTATGGTGATAGTGGTCTTCCGTGTGGGTCGAGAATCATTTTTGGATCCCAAATTCCATACGGTCAATTAATGCACCGTTTGATTGATCCTCCCGATCCTGATCTGATTGTAGTTTGGGGATGCAATCCGGGTGAAGCAGCTCCCTTGCGATGGTTTCGACCCATTATGGACATAAAAGAGCGTAGTGGCACAAAGATGGTAACCATTGATCCGAGATTCACGGTCACTGCCAGTAAGAGTGATGCCTATCTTGGACTGCGTCCGGGAACTGACACTGCTCTCGCTTTAAGCCTGCTTAATATCATTTTCAAGAATGGATATCAGAAGAACGACTATATACGAAAATATACAAATGGTCCTTATCTGGTTCGACTTGATACGAAAAAGTTCTTACGAGGAAAGGATATCAGTGATAGTAAATCCAAGGCTGATCGATATGTGATAATTGACCATGAAAAAAATGAGCCGAAAATCCTCAGAGGAAGTACCAAGAGTGCAGCATTGACAGGAATCTATACTGTGAATGGAATTGAATGCAAAACAGCACTTCAATTACTCATGGACTTAGCGGACGAACTTCCCCCTGAGAAAGGCTCTGAAATTACTGGAGTCTCTGCGGAATTAATAACTAAACTTGCGCATGCGATAGGAAAGGCTAAAACTACAACATTTTGCATTAATATGGGATTTACTAGAACCTATCATGGTCATACTAGCCTCAGAGCAATGGGAACCATTGCAGCAATAACAGGTAATGTGCGAGCGGAGGTAGGAAAAGGAAGAAACTTCCCGGTTCTCAATTGGGATCCCTTCCTAAAAGCTAAACCGGATGAGAGATCCTACCATCGACTCGGAATTTTGAATATGTATGATGCAATTGAAAAGGGAGACCCTTTTCCCATCAAAGCTGTATGGTTCGCCTTGACAAACTTTGTAAATCAATGTGCGAATAGTGGAAAAATTGTAAATACGCTCTTCAATAATCTCGATTTTATTGTGACGGTAGACACTTTTCTTACAGACACCTGTAAATGGTCAGATCTCGTTTTACCTACTACTAGTATATTAGAATTCAGCGATTTCATACCGCATCCCTACCCTTATGTATGTATCCAACAGAAGGTTATTGAACCCTTATATGAATCGAAATCTGATGTGAATATTGCATCTGCAGTGGCTGAACGTTTGGGATTCGGTGAATATTTCCAAGGTGGGGAGGACGGAATGATTGATTTACTCCTCGATACTGATCATTTGAGTATGGATGGCATTACCCGAGAAAGTATAATCGCAAATGGATGCTTCCAACTTCTCAATCCCATACCGGAGTCAATGGAAACAATGCCGTTTCCTATGCGTACTCCAAGTAAGAAAATCGAGATTTACAGCGATTTTGATTACCTAATTGAAGCAGGAGAGGAGCTTCCCTATTATAAAGCAGCGCTTGATTCTCCTATTAAAAATATCGCAGAAGGTTTTCCGCTAACCTTTATTCAAGGACACACACGATTTAGAACTCATTCGATGTTTGGAAATGTTGATTCTCTTCTAAAGATGAATCCCGAACCCTTATTGGATATGCATCCGAGAGATGCTGAAGATCGCGGACTAAAAAATAATGATATGGTAGTAATGTATAATGGTTTGGGCAACGCAATATTGAAATTACGAGTAAATGAGGGAATTGTCCCGGGTACCGTTAATCTCTCCGAAGGTTGGTGGTTAAAGGATTTTAAGGATGGTGGGGTTAATTTCGTTACCCATGATATCGTGAATCCTGTTCAGGATAAAATCTACGAACCTAATATGTCGATGAACAGTGCGTTTGTTGAGGTGAAAAAATATAAGGAGGAGATCTAAATGGGGTCACAATATGGTCTAATCTTTAATCTGGAGCGCTGTATCGGATGTGAGGCCTGCACTGTCGCATGCAAAATCGAAAATAATTTTATTACGGACACCATCCAAGTGAAAACATTGAATACAATCAATAAAGATACCCCCACAGGATCTTTTCTTCAAGGAAATCTACGAATGGAATTCCAACCGCATACTTGTAATCATTGTGAGGACCCTCCTTGCGTAGAAGCATGTAGCTTTAATGCTTTAATCCAACGAGATGATGGAATTGTAGTTTTGAACCAAGATAATTGTACGGGATGCCAGACATGTGTTACAGCGTGCCCCTATGGAGCGATTCACTTTAACAAAGATAGTAATATAGCAGAGAAATGTAATTTATGTTCCCATCGAATCGATCAAGGATTGGAGCCTTTTTGCGTTATTTGTTGCGAAGGACAGGCAATTTATTTTGGGGATTGGAATACTCCGCAAGGAAAATTTGCGGTAAAAGATAGAAAAGATGAGCTATATGTTCGCAATCCGGAATTCAACACAAAACCTAAAATAAAATACCTTCCATTGAAGAAACCTCGAGGATTATAGATCCCACCTACCAAGTATTTCTTTTTTTCCAGACTATTTTTAAATCGACTCGTTATGAAAAACCTAATTAATGTGAATCCCTATCGATCTCATTATGAAAAATGCTTATACCGAATTAGCAGCCCACATGAAAGATATTAAACTTCTGGGTACCGCAATGTCGATTATAGGATGGGATATGAGAACGGTCATGCCGAGTGAGGGTGCCGCTCAACGAACTGAACAACTTGCGTTACTCTCCAAAGTAGCTCATGATTGGATGATCTCGGATAAAACAAAAAGTCTTCTTGAATCTGTACACGAATTAGAGGATTTGAATAATGTTCAATTACGAAATCTGGAGTTATGGCAACGAGATTTCGATTTATCGACGAAATTACCTTCAGAATTCGTAAGGAAATTCGAAAAACAAAGACGAACAACCGAAACATTGTGGATAAAAGCTCGACCGAAAAATGATTATAAGATGGTTCAACCCGAACTTCAGAAACTTTTTGAGTTACTCCAGAAAAAAGCTTCCTATCTTGATCCCTTGAAACATCCATATGATGTTTTAATCGATTTATACGAGAAAAACGCAACACAGAAAGATATTGATAGTTACTTTGGACCATTAAAAACTGGTATAATGGATGTGATGCATAAATGTTTGCAATCTTCAGTAAAGCCAAACCCGAATATACTTAAAATCCATGCAAATGTTGAATTCCAGAAAAGGTTTTCTGATCTGTTATGGAAATTAATGGGAATGTCATCAGATCGTTCTAATTTATTTGAAGCTGCTCATCCATTCACAACAGGCTATGCAAAAGATGTAAGAATCACCACTCATTATCATGAAGATGATCCCATAAAAGCCAACATGTTTTCACTCATTCATGAAGCAGGACACGCGTTATACGAGTTAAATCTTCCTGAAGAGCATTGGTGGACTCCCGTTGGAAGTTCTATCAGTATGGGAATTCATGAATCGCAGAGTCGTTTTCCTGAAAATATTCTGTGTAAAAGTCGTGAATTCTTGACTTATATATATCCTCACCTTCAAGAGATTTTAACGGGTTATAAGGAAATTCCGCTTGAAAATTTTATTTTAGCAGTTAATATTGTAAATCCTTCCCTCATTCGGATTTATGCCGACGAAGTAACATATAGTTTACATGTTATTCTGCGATATGAAATTGAAAGGGATTTGTTTAACGATAAAACAACAATTACGGAATTGCCACATGTGTGGAACCAAAAAATGCGCGATATACTCGGAATTGAAGTTCCGGATAACAAGGATGGGGTATTACAAGACACTCATTGGTATCAAGGCTTACATGGATATTTCCCAAGTTATGCTTTGGGCAATATATATGATGGAAATCTGCTGTACGCGATGGAGAAAGAAGTTCCCAATTGGAAAGAAGAGATTGCGAACGGAAATCTAATGCCAGCGATGAGTTGGATGAAAGAAAATGTGCATAGACATGGTTCTATGTACGATCCGATTGATCTTATCGAAAAAGTTACAGGTGAAAAACCGAATTCGAAATATTTCGTGCAATATTTGAACGAAAAATTTAGTAAAATCTACAAATTCTAATCAGTACAGCAAGAATTTTTTTTTTATTCAATACGGATCAGAGTTTTTAACTGATTTTTACTTTAAAAAAATGATGACGGATCAAAAATTAGATGTATCCGGAAAAGGGTGCCCTCATTGCTTAATTATGACCCGAAGGAAACTTTCTACCATGGATTCGGGTGAAACGCTTAAAGTAGAATGTGATCACCCTAAAGCAGCTCTAGAGAATATTCCTTTTGGAATGAAGCAAGATGGGCATAAACTAGAAACCAAAAAAGTGAAACCTGGTTTTTGGGAACTCACCATTACAAAAAAATAACCTAATCCATATTCCATTTTTCATATTTTTTTTGTAATATTCTATTGTGTAATTTTTCGATAATCAAGCTAGTTCCTATAGTTTTATAAGAACTAAGATAGAAAGGTAGATCTAACGCATTTTTACTGGTGTAGAAATTATGGCAACATATGATTATAAACCAAATATTGAGGAACCTTGGATGAAAAACTATCCAAAGGGAGCTCAACGACATTTAGAATACGAAGTTATGCCATTGGATGGATTGCTACGACAAAAAGCTGAAGAGATCCCAAATGCAACTTGTATTAAATTTATGGGAAATACATGGACTTTTGCAGAAGTAGACCATTTGGTGGATAAATTCGCTGCAGGATTAATTAAACTAGGAATGAAAAAAGGCGATGGTGTACTAATTGATCTCCCGAACTGCCCACAATTCGTCATAGCCTATTACGCAACAATGAGAGCCGGGGGGGTCACCAGTCCCGTTATTCCTCTTCATAAAATGGCGGAAATTGTCTATCAAGCAAACGACTCAAACGCTTCGATTGGTATTTTTATGGATAAAATCTATCAAGGTTACCTATTTGGTAAAGGAATTGAGAAAATCCCATGCATGAAAGCTGTTATATTAACTGGATTAGGTGATTATATGCCTGCTTTCACCCGATTTATGGGTAAGAAGCTCGGAAAGATTCCATATTGGAAGAAATGGGCTAAGAGGGATGGAGAAGTTCCCTTGATTGACTTTAAGAACGTATTTGAAGAGGATACTAGCTCTATTGCTAATGTAAAAATCGATCCACGAGAAGATACTTGTACATTAATATATACTGGAGGAACAACCGGAGCTCCAAAAGGGGTAATGCTAACTCATTATAATCTTGTTGTTAATTGCACTCAATTAACTCATTGGTGTTACCAACAGATCGATAATCTTCCCGCGCCGGGAGAAGGATCCTTTGATATTTATCTGCCCCTCGCTCATTCGTTCGGACTGACCCTAGGTATGAATGCTGCCCTAACTTTAGGATATAGTAACGTGCTTTATGCAAAACCACCTGAGAAAGGTGCAGAATATCTGAAGAATGCTCTTAAAAATAAAACAACAATGTTTCCTGCTGTCCCTACGATGTGGAACTTAATGGCTAAAGACCCGGATTCAAAGAATTATAAGGGAAAATTAGAAAATCTAAAATGTGGCATGAGCGGAGCGGCTGCATTACCCTATGAAGTGAAGAATGTTTTTGAAAAAAATACTGGGGCAATCATCATCGAAGGGTGGGGAATGAGTGAAGCTAGTCCTTTGGTTACTGCAAACCCATATGTTGGATCAAAGGTCTGGACGGTAGGATTCCCGATGAGTGATACGTGGGTGAAGATTACTGATGCTGAGACTGGAGAGAAAATTTTACAACAGTGTCCCCATAAGGATCCTTACTGTAGTGAAAATTGTGGAGCGGACGAAGCTGCGAATTATATCGGTGAAATTGCTTTCTGCGGACCACAGATGATGAAAGGATATCTAAATCATCCAAATGAAACAGCTCAGGTCATACGCAAGGATTCCGACGGTGTTCCATTCTATTACACTTCAGATATCGGGTGCATTGATGCTGAAGGATACTTGAAAATTAAGGATAGAAAACGAGACATGATTAAAAGAAAAGGACATGCTGTTTTTCCGTTGGAAATCGAGGATTTAATGTATCAATATGAACCTATATTCGAGGTGGGCGTTTATGGCGTACCAGATCCAGAAGCGGGAGAAGAAATTAACGCGGCAGTCTCGTTGAAACCGGAGTTTAAAGATAAGGTAACCGAAGAGGATATCATTAACTGGTGTAAAGAAAACATGGCTCCCTATAAATATCCAAGAAAAGTACACATAATCGACGAATTACCTAAAAGCATGGTTGGAAAAGTTCTTCGAAGAGTTCTAAGAGAGGAATACGGCAATAAGAAATAATAAAACCAATTCTCCTTTTTTTGAATGATTTCCAGATTTTGGGTGCATCTATGAAAAACTCATAATCATATTTTTTTTATTGTTTCCTCGCTAGGAACCCTTGTGAAAATCGTCATTCATGCATACCGAGAGGGTAAAAAAATCTATTATCGGGGTGATTTTGAGATATCGCCTAATATGACACTGGAATCAGTGTTAAAAACACTCGGAAATAAAATTGGAGAACCCTTACTTGAAATTGTCGAAGATAAGTCCGAATTTACCATAGTAGTATTTAATAATGTAGTAGTAGAGTTTGAAAAAGAACGTAACCGGACAGTCACAAATGAAGACACTTTGAAATTATTTCCCCAAGTTGTCGGAGGGTAGGGCTCCATCCTTAACCTTCACATGCCTTGCTCCGTTTTGGAAAAGCCACTTTAAATAATTCCACATATCCTTTTTGCTATCCCATCCCAGAACTTTTAATCTTTTATCTCGGTTCTTTCGCTTGAACAATTGGACTCGTTTACTATAATAATCATTATATACATCCAAAAATGGTTGCTGATTTTTCTTCTCCCAGACTTTCTCAATTAATAAACTCAGTCTGTTCGAAAAAGCTTCAATTAAGTTTCTCCCTTCTTCCTCAGAAGATGTCAGAAGGGGATCTTGACCTGTTATACCAAGATGCATTGCTCTTTGAATAAATGAGTAATCCTTCGGAAGTTCACTTAGGTTCACATGTTCAGGATTTGCGACCATCTCTAATGATGTTTCCCATCTTGCAGCATGATCGCCAAAATATCCGAAATCTGAAAGTAAAAAATACTCGGTAATTCCTAGAACGTAACAATCTTGGTGGGAACGCATAAAATTTTTGCATGTTCTTTTTAGTAAACGTACCATCCCTTCGGGATAATGACCTGTTAGTAAAATGATCATTCGAAATCCCATTTTATATAATTTTTTTAGGAAATACCGATAAAATCGTCCTTGACCCGCACGAGGAAAATTAAATGTCCAAGGAAATCGCATTGTGCGAAAAGCCCCCCAAAATTTAGTTGGGAATAAAACTCCTTTAGCCATTTTTTCTGCGGTCTTTCTTAAAAGAAAATCCACTTTCAAACCATCCGTTCCAAGAGGTAAATGGTAACTATGCCATTCCAACGCACCAAGTGGAACGAATGCTAAAGGAAATCGCTTGATTTCTTCATCTAATTCTTTAGGTCTTAAATAAATATATTCTCTATACATAATGCTTATGCTCTTATCTTTTTCTTAAAGTTTTATTTAACTTTTTTCTTCTTTTTGTCTTACCAATAGCTATTTTAAAGGTAATGTGGAATGGTATGAGAAACAACAATATACAGAAAACAAATAATAGTCGTTCTTCTCATTCCTTCTACTACCGAATTATTTACCAAATTTTCGTTTATTAGAAGGTATTTTAACTCGATGAACGAAAATCTTAACATGGAATATAATCTCATTTTATCAGTGATTGGTATTATATGGTTGGTATTTCGCATATGGTTGCCTTATTATAAAGTAAAAGAGGAATTGGAATTTAGACAGGTTTATATCAGTAGATTCACGAACTTATTTGCAGCTTGTATGCTTATTGCGGGCGGGGAAGCAAGATTTCTAAATTGCATCATGTTTGCTAGTTTTCCTGCAATAGCTATTTTAGCTTTAATCTACGATATTCCTTTTTATCTAAAATTTTCCAAACGAACCTATTGGAAGAAAAATAGATATTGGGTTCTAATTGAACGCATTACTCTCCATCCCCCGGTGCTAGCAGTTCAAATTTGGATGATTGTTAGAGGAATTTATAATTTTATTACTCCGGGGGATTATATTCCATTTATCATATGTACGATGGTGATGATATCGACCACATTGCTATTTGATCCAAGAATTACTAAGAAATATCACTGGCCAAGGGGCCGAGATCTTATACTAGTGATCATCGGATCTTGCCTTTTCATTAGTGTATATATATTCTGGCCTGTATAATAAAAAAATTAAAACTCAGTTGGAACTTCGATTTCAAGATTTGAAATTGGATATGAAGAGCAAGGGTGGAAATATCCGAATTTTTTATCCGCTATCCTCCTTCCATCTGATTCGGGGCTTATAAATATGTCTCCGGAAATTAAACGAGATCGGCACCATCCACACTCTCCCGATCGACAACGACTCGGGGGAGCTAATTTTGCTCGTTCTAAAGCGACGAGTACGGTCTCAGTTGCGTTCGCAGGTACTTCAAGATACTGTTTTCCCATTTTTACCTTTATTGTATAGATATTTTCTGCTTTATCTAGTGGAAATCCCTCGCATTGTGTAATGTTTTTTATTTCCCCAAACATTTCTTGACGAATTCTTTTCGTTGGAAGATTTAGAGAATCAATTTCAGTTTTTAAGAAATTATACATAGCTTGAGGACCGCAAATAAAAATAGAGGATTCATTCACATCAGCATAGGTTTGAATGATATCTGCGGTGATAAACCCTTCTAAACATCCTGCGAGTGTCACTATTTCACAAGACAGAACATTAATTATCTTAAGTTTTTCGGGATAATTCTTAGCGAGTGCAGAGAATTCTTCAAAGAAAATAATATCCTCTTCATCGCTACTTCCGTAAAATAAAGTAAGATTTGCATTCATCTTGCCGGATGTGATTTCTCTCGCCATAGATCGAAATGGAGTTATACCAGAACCGCCTCCCAACCCTATTATTGATGGTTTATCACGTATTGGATCATAATAAAAGAATCCTTGCGGATCGGAAGCTTCAATTTTCGTTCCCACTTTCCAATTCTGCCATGCAAATTCACTAAGAAATCCCCCTTCGGTCTTCTTTATAGTGATTTCGTAGAAGCCCTTTAAGGCTTCAAACGGAGAAGAGGATATTGAGTAGGGTCGTGTTATTCTATACGTGTCCTTACCTTTAATTACATCCACTTTTAGGCTTAAATATTGACCGGCTCGAAAATAAGCAACATGCCTGGTATTTGAATCCAAATCCGGCACTAACTTGAATGTTTTGGTACTTTTTGTCTCATTAAATATATCACTGATCATAAGGTGTTGAGTGTCGGGGTGGAGTTTGAAAGCTAATTCATTTATGGGATCAGAGGTGATCTTATCGCTTGATGCATTTTGAATTCTCTCAATGCGTTCCGGAATCAATTTTGTGAATTTGAGTATATCCCGAATATTACCCTTGATGTTAATCCTCATTTTCGTATCTCCCCAATTTCTTCACTTTCAATTAGTTTCTGCAAAGTGACAAGAGCAGCCAGTCGTCCCGAATCTAGGGAAGATGAATATCCATGACCTTGCTCTGCGAATCCTCCACAAAACTCTAATCCATCAATGTATTTTTCGTGATTCATAGATTGCAACCGGTTTACTACTGAATCCCATACATCATTTTCGTATCCATAGATTACTCCATTATAGACTTTAGTATAATGAGCAAAGGTGATCGGGGTCGCTACCTCTATTTCCTCTATAGAATTTCGAATTGTAATGTTCGTAGCTTGCTCAAAATCATCGATTAATTGGGTAGCTAATTCCGTTTTGAGATCAAAATAGTCTTCTACTTTTACATTAGCCCATGTTTCTGGTCGAAATAGCGTTGTAATATATAGAATGCTGGTTCCTGGGGGAGAACAATCAGGGATAGCTTTATTTAGACATACGGTTGCCTGTGCGGGGTGACTTTTGGTAAGTTCTTTCGTCCCTTCTTCATATAATGCATCGCTGGAACCTTTATTGTATATAAAATAACTATAGTCTGTAATTCCCAATTCTTCTGCAGATTTATCTAAACCTAAATATACTACAAGTAATGTAATTCCATGAGTTCGGGCATTAACTAATTTGTAAGCGATTTCTGGTACCTCTGTCTGGGGGTAGATTATCTTATTATATACTGCAGTTGGAGAAATGTTAGCAATCACATGATTTGTTCGGATAATTTCACCTTTTGATGTCCCAACTCCGGTTATTTTTCCATCTTTTACTAGAATCTTTTCAATTCGAGTGTTATATTCAATTTCCCCACCTAATTCTCTAATTCGTTTATCTAACGCAGTGGTAAATCCATGGGATCTATATCGAGGCACCCATCCTCCTCCTTTTATGTAGGTACGAAGCATTCCTGCGAAGATTGTAAATGATAGGCGCGATGTAGGAATTCCTAGATAGCACCAATAAGCAGTTACGATCCTTTGAGCTTTCAAAGGCATTTTCAGAGCATCTAATACTTCATCAACTGCGTAACCCCCTGTTTTAATAAAATTCGCATGATTTCGTAACATTTCAATTCTATCTACTTTTCCCTGGCTTCTTCCTACATATATAATCGCATTATGAATATCTTCGACCAATTGCCAGAAATTTTTCACAGACTTCTTTGATCCGGGAACTGCTTTTTCCACAGCATCTGTAAACTCTTGGACACCAAAGGGAATAATAACATCAAGTTCTTCTTCAGGGATGATCACTCGATAAGCTTCAGGAACTTGTATGAAGGAAGCTTCAATATTGAGCTGGTCTTCAAATATTCGACGTACACCTTCTTTTTCATCGGATGTGCCCATCGAACATAATTCATGTAGACTAGTTTCAAATTCAAATCTCCCACGAACAAAGCTAGATGCAAATCCTCCAGGAAGATTATGTTGTTCCAATAACAACACTTTTACGCCCTTTCTAGCTAATGTAGCTGCTGCAACTAATCCCCCATTACCAGCTCCCGCAACAATCACATTATAAAAACGAATTTTATCTTGATTTGAACTATTAGTTGTGATCTGTGTCATATAACACTACTGTGTTGAACTGTTATAAAAAAACTAAGCAAAGGAAAACTAACTGAAAAATAAGGAATTTTAGTATTTTACTTTATAAGGTTTTAACATGGACAGCAAGCTAGGAACATTCGAATGAGATCCGTGTAATTTCGCTTGTATTAACAAAATTATCGATTTTATAGGACTCAACGGTACCAATTTTAACAAATTCACTCCCATATACCGCCCCAAACCAATAATTGTTTGAGAAAGATTATTGCATCCATCACTTAGAAAAACATGTTTCTTTCCTAACCGTTGAACCAATCTATTTCCGACTTCTTCTATTGCACAATGACCAGCGATAACAACAGGACCTTCTAAGTTATCGATTATATCTAAATTATGACCTTTTCCGATCACAAGGTCACATTTTCCCCTTCCTCCATAATCTTGATGGAGTATCTGTAAGGACATCAACGGATTATTTAGACACCCTTCTCTGCATAATAATTCGGATCCTTTTACAATATTAACATTTGGGGGAAACTCTTGAATAATATCAAAATCATATCTCTCAGTAAACCTTGAAAGATCTCCGTCTATCTCAAGGTCCTCTGATCCATAAACTCCGCCACTCAATCCTTCTTCAATCGCTATTTTTATAGCTGGAACTTCCTCATACGGTATTCCAAATACTTGAGCTCCCACCATATCTGTTGCTACCACATTTCGGCTGGCTATCATCACCCTGAAAGGTATTATAACCTTTTCATGCTGGGATACTAATGGGTAATGTCCATGTATTGTCCCCTCAATTCCTTCTATTAGGGTAACATCAGGTTGAATATGAGATAGAACATCCACCAGCTTATGGTGTAAATTAAAATTATGATCAAATTTCCGAGCGTAATGCATTGGAAAGCCCCATTGATTTTTTATACCCAGAGTAACTACTCCCATGGAGTGTGTTTTCAATTTGGGGAGATTTATGTATAAATTTTCATTTTTGCCTCGAATTAATTTATTAACTACAATTTTTGGCATTTCAAATGTTTTCTTATCATAACCATTGGGATCATGCGAACTTCGATCTTTACCTTCAAATTCTAAGGTTTCTGCTTTCTGTTCATCTAAATAAACGGGAATTGCGCCAGTCTCTTTACAAATCTTCTTATAACCAATAGCTTCGTATACAATTCGTGTATAATTTGCTTGCGTACTGTTTTCCATAAGATAGATTTTGTTTGCTCCATTGGAAAAAAAATATTTAATTACTGCTTCTACAACTTCTGGTCGAGTATATGCATAAGGTTTACTATCGATTCCATTAGGTTTGATATATACGTCATTAGAAGATTTTAGGAGCTCAGAACCTCCCAAAGTGTCAAAAATCTCTTCCACAGCGCTCTGGATACCATTGAGATATCCTTCATCATCGGGATTTGAATTAATATCCCGAACTAGGACTTTTACTTTTACCATTACTCTCTACAACAATGCTATTACTCTAGGCATATAAAAGAATTCCCAAAGAGAAATCATTTTAAACTGAGAATATGAAGAATAATCGATGGTAATGGACGAGCTTCTTGTGAATGAAGAAAAAAAAATTTATACAATCACACTAAATCGACCGGATAAACTCAATGCAATAAATTATCGTATGATGGAAAATCTCAAAAAATGCCTAACTCAAGCCGAAGAAAATGATAGAATTCATCTTGTTTTATTCAAAGGAGCGGGAGATCGCGCATTTTCTGCGGGTCTAGACACTATAGAAATCCTCAGTCTTCCGATAGAAAAGAAAAACGCCTTTTTCGAATTATTACTAGATATTTCCAAAATTGCATTAACCAGTAATAAACTGTATATGACTGAAATCCGAGGTTTTGCAGTAGCGGCTGGCTTTGCTTTTTGCTTGTTTTCAGATTTTAAAATTGCCGAGGACAAGCCCGAAATCTATTTTGCGTTACCGGAAGTAGAGGTAGGGGTGTTTCCTTTTGCAGTGATGGCTCTTTCTCTTTACAATTTTCCCCCTTCCATTGCGATAGATATGCTTTTTAGTGGGGGTAAATTACCTTTGCAGCGTGCTAATGAGCTGGGATTCATCAATCGTATTTTTTCAGCTGAGAATTTTGAAAAATCCGCAAGGAAATATATCCGGGAAATCACTTCTCAAAATATAACAGTGTTACGATTGGGAAAAGCATGTTATAATATTCAACGGATGCAAATACTCAAAAATATCATTATGGAAAAGGACTTTACTCAAAAAGGTTTCAAAGGAGAACTGGATACCAATACTACCATACTTCAATTAAAAGAAAAGTGGGGATTAAAATAACTGATCCCGAATTTATGAAAAAGATATTAAACGATCCTGGAGTTGTCTCTCAGGTTTTTTTTCCAAGGAAATGCCAAAAACCTCAAGAAAACGATGAGTTACGTGTATTAAATTTCGAAGTAGAAAAGGAGGTGCAACTTGGAGGGATAGTATATCTCCACGAGCATCCTCATAATTATCCAACTATGATGTATTTTCATGGAAATGGAGAATTAAGTCTTGATTACCTACAAATTGCACCATTATTTCATACGGTAGGTGTAAACCTCGCTGTATTCGATTTTCGTGCATATGGTTTTTCTACTGGTGATTTATCGTACACCGCCTTATTGAAGGATCCAATCTCCCTCTATCACAAGTTTAAAGAATGGATGGAAACAGAATATCCTGGAAAAAGTGCAAGAGAATTTATATTAATGGGTCGATCATTGGGTTCTGCTTGTGCTTCTGCACTTGGAGCATATCCAGAAGCCAAAATCATTACTAAGATTGTTTTTGAAAGTGGATATTCAAATTTATATGATTTAATGACTCGATTGTTTATGATCCACCATCCCCAAATTACCGAGGAGTCGGTCGCACCTTATTCCAATCATACGTACCAAGAAAAAATAACAAAACCCACATTGATCATCCATGGTAGTAGGGATACAATAATCCCAATCAGCCAGGGGAGGCTGATATTTGATTCTATTCCCTCTGATGTTCCCAAACAATTTGTAAAAATCGATGGGGCTACGCATAATGACATTCTCATGTTTAATTCGGAATATTTTGGTTCTTTAAGGGAATTTATTAATCGTGAATTTTAGATCTAAATTTCCAATGGCTTGGAGAGTAACGAGAATATAAACCGACAAAAACTTATTTGAATCTCTCAAAATCCGTCGGCTTTTTCTATAATCGGAAACACATTTTAGTATCTTTATCATCCTCTGTAAATTAAAAAAAATCGAATTTACTTTAAAATTTCTTAGAAATATTCCAACACTTCAATTTCTAATATCTATCTCTTGCATATGATCTTACTCCTTTTAGGAACAAAGTAAGAAGGGAACTATCATGCAAGAAATCCAGCAACAGAATCAAGCTCAAGCGTTAATCCCCCAAAGCCTAAAAATCAGGATTAAGTGTCCTATTTGTAAAGCTTCTGATATCATTATCGTCAATCGGGAAGACATTGGTCTTTTTGAAGAAGGACCGATTCGTCTAACAGTCCCGGCTAATACCATATGTGAGCATAATTTTACCATTCGATGTTTACGTTACCAAATCTAATTCTGATTTCCTTTCTTTTTTTACTTACTACTCCAAAACTTTTTCCATTAGTGGAAGTATATTAGACAGAATTCTATGAGTAGAATATTTAAAGAACCCGATATCGAAAACTACTATATTCGAGTCAAAAAACGTAATCTTGTAGTTTTATATGTAATAAACGTATTGCATGGTGTTGTGATTGGTTTTTTCAATTCTGTGTATCAATCACATTTATACAATCTAACATTGGATGAATTTAAGGTAGGTATTATACAGAGTACGGGATTTTTGATGATGCTCGTAGCAATGCTCTTTTCAGGCTTATTTGCAGAAAAGATCGGAAAAAAGAATATGATTTTGATTGGGACTGGAATTTTCATGTCTGGATTTGCGGTATTATACTTGGGACGAACCCCTTTTTTTTTAATTCTTGGTTCTATGTTGATCTATGGGGGATTTGGCTGTTTAGATCCCTCATGGGTTACAGTGATTTCCCATAACACTAATGAGAAAAATCGGGGATTGGTTTATGCTCTAATTTACTTCTTTTTCTTTGGAGGATCCATTGCAGGTAGTTTGGTAGTGAATCTATTGGAAGATTTTTCGATTATTGCAATTATTGGTCTGGAAACAACTGCTGGGTTTTATTTTCTAATATCGATCGCTCTAATGTTCCTCGAAGGGCTAATCCAAGGAATGTTCTTAAATGATAAAAGTATTTCTGAGAATCAAAAAAATCTTTTTGGGATGATTAAAAACAAAAAAAAAATATGGTTGGTATATATCCACGATAAAGCATTGTTATTATTACTCGTTTTCTTTATTCTGGACGCTTTTATTTGGGGAATTTCTATCCAGCTGTATTATACGGCACTACGATCTTCAGCAAACGGATTTGGAATCAGCGAGGCTGAATTAGCCCTTTATGTTGTATTTATCGTAAATTTAGGAAATTTATTGTTACAAATACCAGCTGGGTGGTTAGTAGATAAAATTGGGTCCAAAATTTCCTTTATCCTTTCAGAAATATTCGGTTTAGGATTTTTAATTGTCAATATTGTTACATGGTTCCTACCCCGAACTATGTTATTTCCCATGCTTATTGTAGCACAAGCGTTTTGGACATTAATGGCTGTTCCTTTTATTCCAGCACAAAATAAAATCATCACACGTATTTATCCCGAGCGTACTGCTGAGATTTACGGATTTATGAATTTTACACGCAATATTTTTTGGTTTGGAGCCGGCTATCTTGCAGGTTGGATTCTAAGGACTTACGGATTCACAGGACCACTGTTTGTGGGCGTAATTGGCGTGGTTTTAGAAATTATTTATTTATTTTTATTTATCGATGAGAAAAAATTAGTGCAACTTACTTCTGTAACTTGATCACTTGTTCAGTTTTTGAAGATCTTATAGATTCTGAAAATCCTCATTTATCTCTTTAACTTTTAAGGGAAATTAAGGGATTTTTGGATTTACGATAGATCGTAAATCATAAATATTCATAATGATAGTTTTTCTTATGCATACTTTCATATATATCACCATTTTCGCAGTTTCCTCTGCATTAATAAATGCTTTTGGCATTTTAGCAATTGCTAAACAACGCAAATGGGTTGAAAAAGTCAAAACTTATGCAATCTGCTTTGCAGCGGGGATGTTAATTTCAACTCCGTTGGTATTAGCATTGCCAAATGCGGTAAATGCAGCCACAAAACCATATTATGCAGGTCTACTTGCTCTTGCAGGATTTATTTTTATGTTACTTTCAAATCGATTTATTCAATTTAAGACAAAACAATCCTCTCTTGCATTTGGCATCACTGCTGCTGAAGGCATTGCAATCCATTCTTTAGTCGATGGAATCATATATACGGTAGCATTTTCTCATAGCATAATGACAGGAGTTGTCGCAGCCACAGGTCTAGTTATTCATGAATTTGCTGAGGGGATTATAACATATCTTTTCTTCTTAAAAAGTGATATACCTAACAAAAAAGCCAAATGGTATGCTTTTCTGGTAGCTGGATTAACAACACCAATAGGAGCGTTTGTGACATATCCTTTTATGAGCTTAATCCCACCTCATATCTTAGCTTTACTATTAGGGTTTGTGGGTGGGGTATTAATTTATATATCCGCTTCTCACCTTTTATTCGAGGCTCAAAAAAACCAAGATGAAAATAAAGATAAGCATTCAATCCTTGCACTTTTACTAGGGGTTGCATTAGCATTGGTTATTGTATTTACAAATATATTCGGATAATATTCTATAAACGCCAGCAAGATTTCCTTAAGACGTCTCACTTTCGCAATTTAATTACTTTTTTCGACTTATAGAGCTTACGGATGTTAATATAGATATTTTTTCCTCGTTTTTTTCCCAATAAATCTTGCATTTCTTCTAATGATGCATCAATTACTTTATCAGTGGTTTTAAAATGTTCTAATAGGAGATTGCGTATTTTCAAACCGACGCCTGGTATTGCGTCTAATTTTGGTGTCATTATCTTTTTCTCCATTCGTTTACGATGATGTATAATAGCTCTACGGTGATATTCTTGAGATATTTGCTGGAGGATATTATATCCTGGAGTGAAATCCTTCAAACGTATCGGATTTCTCTCATCCGGGAATACAGCTTCCTCAATTTGTGTATGGATAGATTTTTTTTTCAATCCAAGCACCGGAATCGTTGAGATATTAAGCTTTTCTAATGCCAAAAATGCAGCATTCACTTGAGCTTTTCCTCCATCTATCAGGATTAAATCTGGAAGTGGTTGCCCCTCTTCTAGTAATCGAGTGTACCTTCTTGATACCAATTCAAACATCATGTTGGAATCTCCTAATATAGTTTGATTCCGAATGGTGAAACTACGATAATTCTTTTTTAGCGGTTTTCCGTTAACAAATTGAACGAGAGCTCCTACTGCTTCTCCCATCATCCATGTTGAAATATCAAAGCCCTCTATTATTTTTGGAAGATCCTCGAGTCCAAAAAGTTCTTTAATTTCCTTCAGTCCCACTAATGTTTTACGCTTAGAAGGATTCATCTTTAATATTGCATCTTCTTTCATTCCCAAATCTAAAAGTGCTTCAGATTCTAATGATAATTTCTCATATTCATCTTCCAGCAAAACCATTATTTTTGCGTTCTTTTGGGCGATTCGCATCAAACCTTGTATATAATCGTCGCCCCAATTAGTTCTAAAGTGTAATGATTTTCCATATCTATCCTTTAACACCGATGTAAGTGAATCTAATTCCTCTAATGAGTTTATCTTGTCTGTGTCATTCAATGGTAGGACAATTTCATCTGGAAGTGGACGATTTTCGTTCAGATAAAACTGTTCTATAAAGGAATTGATAATTTCTTTGTCTTTATCTATTTTTTTTTCTGTTTCTATAATAGTGGGAGTTTTTGCAGTTAATCTCCCATTTCGGATATGCAAAACTAATATTCCAATTTTTTTCGTAGTCTTAAAGAACCCAATCACATCCAAACTCATTTTATTATCATAATTAATTATTGTCTGCCGCTCAATCATACCCTCTAGTGCTCGGATCGCATCTCTGTTCTTTGCAGCTTCCTCAAATTGCATATTTTCCGAACTAATTTTCATTTTCGAGTGTAAATCAATAATAATTTCCTCAATATCTCCACTGAGTATTTTATCCAAGCTTTTTATATTCTCTAAATATACTTTTGCGGTTATTTTATTGGCACATGGTGCTGGACATAATCCTAATTGATAATTAATACATGGACGATCTTTCTCTTTACATGGTCCCGAACAAGAGCAATACGGAAAATGCTTGCGAAGTAGTTTAAGCGTATCTTTCATTGGTTTCACATCGATATAGGGACCAATGAGTTTATTTTTTTCATCAAAATCGGGTTGGTTACGAGGAGCGCGGATAACTCGAATTCTGGGAAATTGCTCGGAATAGGTTATCACAATCCAAGGGAAGTTCTTGTCATCCCGTAGCATTACATTATAAATTGGCTGAAATTTCTTGATCATATTATTTTCTAGGAGTAAAGCCTCTTTCTCGCTCTCAGTTACAATAATTTCGATATCCACTACTTCACTGACTAAATCGTGCAATTTCTGCCCATACAAAATTTCATCTTTTGTGCCCCCAAATTTATGTATTCGGAAGTAGGATGCTACGCGTCTTTTAAGAAATTTTGATTTCCCAACATAGATAATGGAACCCTCTTCATTTTTAAAGAAATACACTCCTGGTTTGTCTGGTAAATTCTCAAGTTTGGAGCTTAGCAATATACTTGAGTTTTTTTCTGAGAAAATGCTGCTCACCTTAAGATATTGCACTTAAATACATGATTATTGATTGGAATTATCTTTTATTATTCCAATTGTTCGGAATTGAAAATTATTACTATTGTGAAAAATTCGTAATAGGAGTAATTTTTATATTTAGGAAAATGCCATTATTACTTGGACTCCGTTGTTCAGTAAATTTCTATTATTTAGAAAATAGAATTCTTTAAAATTCGACTCTTTATGATTATTGAGACAATAGATCTCGCACATTACCCGAAAACTCATTGTACAGGTATTTCAAATAAGAGGGGTAGGACTATATGACGAACAAATTTGTAAATGTAACAAAGAAAAATGAACTATTAGAATACTTTTCGGAATGTTTACTTCCTTTCAAAATTTCGAAATCAATCATAAATAAAAATTTAGATCATGCATTACACCAATTTCACTTGGAAATGAAAAAGGATTTTTCTAGCTTCATAGAAACATCACCACAAGATATGAGATATATATTTTACCAGATATTGATCAAACACTTCCTTATCTCTATAAATTCCGATAAACATGTGCTAGAACACGATGAACTGGAACAAATTACCAATAAGATCGAACATATGCTAGATTAAATCCCTAACATTACGGTGGAATCATCTTCGAAAAGTGGATCTGTAGTTTCTTAAAGAGGGTTCTCTTCAGATCACCCCTCTCTTCATTTTTTTTAATAGGCAGGTAACCTTGAAAATTATCTTTTCTCCCTCCTCCTTTGCCACCCATTTCAGTAACTACGGTCCTCATGATTTTTCCCAGATTAATACGTTCCGATTGAAGTAAATTCTCTCCGAGTAACCCGTTGATAAGAATGCCATCAGATTGTTCTCCAATGGTAATAAAAATAGAATTTTTCTGGATTTTTATCAAATTTTGAGCAACAGCTAAAATTTCTTTTGGATTTAATCCCTCAAACTCTTTTATTACTAGATTTACATCATCTGTGATTGGGATACTTTCTTCCTTTTGGTCCTGCACTTGGTTTACCTTTAAGAATTTCACCAATCTCTTATATTCATTTAAATTTTTTAAGATTGTTTGTTCCAGAATATCACTGGGACATTTTAAGATGTCTGAAAGGACTTCTATTAGATCAAAATTACTCATTCTAATTTTTTTTCGTTTACGCAAAGTTAAAGCTGCATTTGGAGGACTACTCCCAGAACTAAGAGTTTTTTGTAGAATTTTTTTCTTATCCATAATTTCCTTTACACGTGAGATCAATCGATCTGGATCGACATCAAGGAGATTAGAAATTCTCTCAATTATTCGTTCATTTAATTTTTCTAAGCGATCTACTGCATTTCCTCCGGTGAAGGTGATTCGAATTATCCCATCTTGGATTTTTTGGGTTTTTAGAATTTTTATCTTACCTATTTCTGAAGTATTGTGCATATGGGTCCCTCCACACGCTTCTACATCCTCACCTGGGATCTCAACGATACGCACCATAGCTCCTGGGACTGCACCGCCTTGATATAATCCCATCCCGTACTTTTCCTCCGCTTTTGTTCGTGGCATCAATGTCGAATGCAGTTCTATACCCTCTTGGATTATTTCATTTGCGCGATCTTCAATTTGTTTAACCTGGCCTTCCGTTAAAGACTCGAAATGGGTTATATCCAAGTGGGCTTTGTCATAAGTTTTCTTTGCACTAGCCTGATTTACATGTTCTCCTAGTATTTGACGTGCTGCACCATTAATTACATGAGTGGCAGTATGGTTAGCAGCCAGTTGAATTCTCCAATCATCATTTACTTTTATCTTTACGAGATCCCCTACATGGAATGAGGGTTTTGTATCTAAACAATGAATGATATAACCACCGAATTTTATCACATTGGAAAATTTCGTGTTATTTATGATTCCAATGTCATGTAATTGACCACCTGAAGTGGGATATGCTACCGTTTGATCTAAAATTACTGCCCAGCACGAACTCTCTTCTACAACCGTCTTTTCTATGAAAAGAACAGTGGATTCACATTCAAGTAATAAATAATCATCATAATACAAAGGTTTAGTTTCAGGAATTCGGGGGTCAATGATAATATTAATATCTTTATGGGTTTGAGCTACTTGTTCTTTTTGTTCATGCAGTTCTACTACTTTTTGGTAGAAATTATCAGGTTTTTTAATTTTCTTCCCGAACTTCTTTGCTGCAGCTACTAGCATATCAGGGTCGATTCCATTTGAATCATAGAGCTGTAACAATACATCTTCTGTTATCTTGCTATCATTTTCGAGGAGATTTCTTACAATTTGAGAAGCTTTCTTTTTAGTTGTATGATATTTCTTATATTCCACTTTTAGGACTTCTTCAACTTCATCCAACCTTTCACTTACTTCAGGAAAGAGATCAAACAATTCTTTTGCATGCCATCGACACACATCTTGGATTTTTATGTCCCATTTGAATCGATCAGCAAAGGATACAGCTCTTCGAAATATTACGCGTAAATTATATCCTCCGCCTGTATTACTTGGGAGTTTTCCATCTGTAATAGCAAATAAAAGCGCACGTGAATGCTCAGCAATAGAATATAATCCGGTCATTGGAAGGATTTTTGCCTTAAGCTTGTCTACAGGCATGGCAAATTTAGTAGCTACCATTTTCCATGCTTCATCAATGTCTTCCACTTCATCAATATTCAAGTAAGCAGAATATTTCGAAAATCGATTGAATAGATTTAAATCAGCCATCACGTTAGTATTTTCCCGAAGTTTCTCCAATACTTTGGGAAAAGTTGCCTCATATATGTTTGCAACTCCTTGGGAAAACCATGCGATCCGTTCTTGCCCCATTCCCATATCTAGTACTTTTAACTGTAATTCTTTATCTCCATCTGGAGTTTGTTCGAACATGGTATAAACTTGATTGAATAATTCGACTCCACGACTGAAGAATTCTAGACAAGGTCCGAAACTTCCTCCACCACTCCACGCATCTTCATGGATAACGAACTCAGAAGTGTCAAGTCCAACCCCTTCTATCAGGAAGTCCATTATATCACGGAAATACTCCGATTGATTCCATTCCTCGGGGGAGACGAACACATGTTGACCTATCATGGAGAAACATGTTAAATGCGAGCCGGTAATACCCACATTCTCAATATCGTTAAACCTAAGTGACATTTGTGGGATTATGATCTTTTTGGCAGGCGGATCCGCCTCTCCAGTAATCACATATGGCTGAAATGCAGCAATGGAGGCAATAGTGAACTCTACCGTGGGATTCCATCTTGCTACTACTGGATAGCGTTTAATAGGTTTATATCCTCGAGGTTCAAGGATTTCTATCATTTTTTCCCATACTCCGATGTAGGAGAGTTTATTTTTCGATGGGTTATTGTCAACAACATCAAATCCTCCAGAACAAACAGGGTCTCCACAGTAATCTCTTTCTTTAACTGTTGTCCAAAAATATGTTCCACAATTACATTTTTTTCTACTAAATCCCTTTTCTTTCATTACTTCCACGGGATAATACTTTTCGGGATTTTCAGAAGCAACTTTCTTGAATACTTTTTTTTGTTCTTTATCGGAGAGCATTGGGAATATCAACTGATTGGAAGTTCGTCTAATTCGTTTCTTTGTATTTTCGATGAAATTTATGGTTTGTCGTTAACATCTATATTCCTCAGCACGTAAGGCTGCACTTTTTAAGTGAAACGTCACAAGGAAGATTTAGAGATCCAACGTTCAAGATACTTAAATGGAGTGAAATGATCTTAAAATCGATAGATTATGCTTGATTTTAATGAAAAATTATCACAATTAGCTGTTAGATATTCGGTAAAAGTTAAACCTGGAGACATTGTTGTAATTCGAGGTGGAGAAATCTCTCTCGATCTCATGAGAGCGCTTTTTCTAGAGGCGTTAAAAGCTGGGGGGCATCCACGATTAGAAGTAAGTGTTTCAGGTGTAGCTGAGTTGTTTTACAAATACGCCAATGATGATCAATTGGTGTTTGTGAATCCTACGAGAAAAACAGAAATCGAGACGGTTAACTGCATTATACACATAATGGACGATTATAACAGAAAAAAATTTGCAAACGTCGATCCTGAGAGGATGCAACGAGGTCAAAGAACACCCGAAGCAATGGAATTAATGAAAATATATAAAGAGCGGGAATTAAAAGGAGAACTAAAATGGGTAATCGTCCCAAATCCTTGCAACACTTTGGCTCAAGAAGCAACGATGGATCTCTTCGAATATCGCGAATTTGTAACAAAGGCATTGTACTTAGATACAGATGATCCTGCGGCTGAATGGCAACGAGTTCATGACGAACAGCAAAGATTGATAGATGTGTTAAATACGACATCAGAAATTCATGTGCTTGGTGAAGATACTGATTTGACCATGTCGGTTAAAGATAGAAAGTGGTTGAATAGTGATGGATCACGTAATTTGCCTGGAGGTGAGGTTTTTACAAGCCCAGTAGAAGATTCCATAAACGGACACATTCGTTTTACCTATCCGGCTATTAGAGATGGAAAAGAAGTGGAAAATATCTATATAGAGGTAAAAGATGGCAAAGTAATAAAAGCTACTGCAGAAAAGGGACAGGAACTACTAGATGAGATCTTGAAAACTGAAAACGCAGACCGATTCGGAGAGTTTGCAATTGGTACTAATAAAGGAATTAAGCAAATCACGAAAACCATACTTTTTGATGAAAAAATTGGTGGTTGTATACATATGGCATTAGGTCGTGGATTTGGAGAAGCTGGTGGTCAAAATATGAGTTCTGTTCACTGGGATATCATCAAAAACATGGAATCTCCCGAATCCAAAGTATTTGCGGATGGTAAGGTTGTGTATGAAGCGGGAGACTGGAAAATATAATTTCTTATTTCTCCCTTTTCTAAAATCCATAGGGTGTGTTTTTACGAACAATTTGATCTTTCCTTGTTTCTGATATAAGTGAAAAAATTGTGTTTTAGTCCTAAGCAATAATAAAGCAAGCATATTAAAGAACTAATTTCCTTAATGAACTAGTTATTTTCTAATCATCAAACAAGAAGGTACATATTATGAAAAAACACACCTATATACTACTCACTGTTGTGCTGCTTTCTTTGCTAGGATCTTTCATGACTCCCGCATATGCCCAGAGTGTAAGTGACCCCGAAGGAGATGTAATTGGAGTGGATCAATGGACAGAAGGAGGAAATCCGAGAATAAATTGTGACTGGGTATGGGAAAACAGTTCAATGATCGATATCGCAACCATTGCATGGTTAGAGGTAGGAACCAATTATACAGTAACCATGAGCTTCTACGGACAACCCAATGCTACTTTAATTGAAAATTCGACTATAGTCGCAGGAATCTTATTTTTGATCAATGGAAGTGTCTTTCCTGAAGAATTAGAGGACGATTCACCCGAAGCACATTTTACGATAAGCACCGAAGCTAATGGAACGGTTATGGGGAACTCAACAAGTGTGCAAATCAATACTATGGTTGTAAGCGGGAATGATCTTAGCTGGACGTTCAATAAAAGCTTAGCACCCGTTACACCCGTTGTATTAGACAATTGGGATGTAGTTGCATTTTCATTATTCCAGCAAGCTGAAGGTAATCACACTTATGCAGCATTAGATCATTATAACTTCGATTATATGGAAGATTTATTAAAACTGGCATGTTCACTGATTAATCTACAAATACCAGGTTATTCTTTGATTGTAGTTGGCGTAATTGCTGTGATTACGGTTGGTATCCTAATAAAGAAGAAATATGATAAATAATTTTTTCCCCCTATTTTTTTAATAAATTTCGTAAAACGGTGTGCAAAATGCCCCCATTTTGGTAATATTCTATATCAACCTCGCTATCTAACCGAACTACTGTCTTAAATTTAATCATTTTGTTTTCACGTTCCGCTATCACATCAATTTCCGATAAAGGTTTCATAGTTTCGATTCCCAAAATCGAGATCTTCTCAGTTCCGATTAATCCAACTGATTGGGCATTTTCTCCTTCTTTAAATTGCAAAGGTAGAACCCCCATACCTACTAGGTTACTTCTATGGATTCTTTCATATGAGGTGGCAATCACAACTTTCACTCCTAATAACCATGTTCCTTTCGCAGCCCAATCGCGACTGCTTCCCATCCCATAATCTTTCCCCGCAATCACTACTGCGGGGATTCTCTTTTCGATATATTTCATCGCTGCGGTGTATATAGGCAATTCCTCCCCGGTTGGGTGATAAATGGTCCATCCTCCCTCTCTATCCACTAGTAAATTCCGAATTCTGATGTTCCCAAATGTACCTCGCATCATCACTTCATGATTTCCTCGACGGGATCCAAAGGAATTGAAATCCTCCGGATTTACTCCTTTTTTGATCAGATATCTCCCAGCTGGCATATCTTTAGGAATTGAACCTGCAGGGGAGATATGGTCGGTTGTGACACTTTCACCCAAGAGAGCTAATATTCGAGCTTCTTTTATATTTTCTAAATCGGGAATTTCTACGGGGAAATCCTTGAAAAAAGGAGGTTCTCGAATATAAGTAGAATTCTCATCCCATTGGTACACACTCTCTTGAGGTGTTTCTAATTTGTTCCAAAGATCCCAGCCTTTGAAAATTTCTCCATATTCTTCTTGAAATAAATCTGGTTTAACATATTCCGCAACCAATTTTTGAATTTCATCTGAATCTGGCCAAATATCTTTTAAGAAAACTGGTGTTCCATCTTCAGTCAAACCTAGTGGTTCTTTTTCCAAGTTTATCGCTACAGTTCCTGCTATTGCAAATACTACCACTAATGGTGGAGAAGCAAGATAATTTGCACGAACATGCGGACTAATTCTTCCCTCAAAATTCCGATTTCCACTTAATACTGACGTAACCGCAAGATCTTTTTCAATAATTTGTCTTACTATTTCCGTATCCAATGGTCCGCTATTCCCAATGCACGTAGTACAACCATATCCTACCAGATAAAATCCAAGTTTCTCTAAATATTTCATCAATCCAGAATTTTCCATGTAATCGGTAACTACTCGAGAACCTGGAGCAAAAGAGGTCTTAACAAAAGGTTTCACTTTCAATCCTTTTTGAACTGCATTCCGTGCAAGTAACCCGGCTCCAATCATTACGGAGGGATTAGATGTATTTGTACAAGACGTGATTGCTGCTATAACAATTGAACCATTATTTAAAGTGGAACCATCCGATATTAAATCTAATTCAACAGATTTGTCTAGATATGTTTTCATTGTTTTTCTAAATGCATTTTTCATCTCTTTAAGCATAATTCGGTCCTGCGGTCTTTTCGGACCTGCTAAACTTGACTCTACGGAGGTTAAATCGAATTCTATTAATTCATTATAATCGGGTATGGATTGCCCGTCAGTATAAAACAATCCCACTTTTTTAAGGTAGGTTTCAACAAGCTCTACATGGTCCACGTTCCGACCGCTTAAACGGAGATAATTTAAAGTCTCTTGGGTGGCGGGGAAATAATTCATAGTAGAACCGCATTCAGGAGCCATGTTTGCTATGGTTGCCCTATCGGGTAGTGAGAGAGTATTTAAACCCGGGCCAAAGAATTCAACAAACTTTTCCACCACACCGATCTCACGAAGTTTTTCTGTAATTGCCAAAACAACATCCGTGGCAGTAATCCCTTCTTTTAATTTTCCTACTAATTTTACCCCCACTACTTCGGGAATATTCATATAATAGGGTTGTCCAAGCATAACTGCTTCTGCTTCTATTCCTCCTACCCCCCATCCTAAACAACTAAGTCCATTGATCATAGTGGTATGTGAATCAGTACCAATACAAGAATCAGGATATACCACGATTTCTCCATTTACGTCCCGTTTGTCAACAATCTTGCCCAGATATTCTAAGTTCACTTGGTGGCAAATACCTCGACTTGTTGGAACTACTCGGAAATTCTTTAATTTTTCTTGTGCCCATTTCAATAGAATGTATCGCTCCCGATTCCGCTCCATTTCATATTCTTCGTTTTTCTGTCGTGCGTTTGTGGAATCTGCAAAGTCTACTTGAATGGAATGGTCGATCACCAAATCAACGGGATTTACCGGATTGATTTTTTCAGGGTCCCTTCCTGCGCGTTCCATCGCAGATCGTAAAGCGGCTAAATCAACAACAGCTGGAACTCCTGTGAAATCTTGTAGTAATACGCGGGTGGGTATAAAGGCTATTTCTGAATCCGAACTATTTTTAGTATCCCACTTACATAACGCCATCAGATGATTCTTAGTAACTAACTTTCCATCCAGATTGCGTAAAATATTTTCAAGCAGTATCCGATGGGAATAAGGGAGTTTGCTAATTTTTACTAATTTTAACTCTTCCAATTTTTTTATATTATAAATCGTTACTTTTCCCATGCTTGTGGGTATTTTTTCTTTAGTGTTGGCTTGAATTTCAATCATGTGCATTCTATCGTTCCTATATTTTTAAATATGTCTTTATCGGTAGATCAGATAATCCATGCAGTAATTTAATTCTACTTTTTATAAAAGATTACAAATTTAGAGTTGCTGGCAGAGAAAAAGGAAAGTCATCAGACATATAGATATTACACTCGTTGCAAAACCTCACTAGATATCTTTTCTAAATTCTTACAGTTGGTCATCAACATTGCTTTTTTTAAGGTCTCTCTCAAATATTCCATATGAACCCGAACCCCCGCAGAACCAGCACCAACTGCTGCACGAATTAAATCTCTACCAACTAATACACTTTCTGCACCAAGAGCTAGCATTTTTAACACATCATAGCCCGTGCGTATACCTCCATCTGCCATTATTTTGATCTTTCCTTTTACTTCCGATGCAATCTCTTGAAGCACATCTGCAGTTCCAGGAGTATGATCCAATACTCTACCTCCATGATTACTAACCACTATTCCTGCTGCGCCAGTATTAACAGCAATCAGGGCATCTTCGATAGTCATTACACCTTTTATGATCACCGGTAAACTAGTAGCTTGAACTAAATCTCGAATTTCTTCAGGGGATTTTCGATACACGAGTTGGTTATGAGTTTTCATTGCATAACTTCCAGCGCCATCGATATCAATACCAACAGCAAGTGCACCTGCCTCTTCCGCTTTCTTGAAAAATTCAATGAGTAATTCTTGTTTTATAGGTTTACATATTTTTACTCCCCAACCCCTCGCTTCCTTAATTGCATTAATGCCAAAAGGTGTATTCAAAGAATAAGTATAAGTATGTCCCCGCCATCCTATTGTTCCAGCTTCTTTACAGCCTAAAACAATGGAGTGACAAAAATCTTGTTCAGAAATAACGGTATCTCCTCCGAAACTCTTCACTCCAGAAGTACTTGCTCCCATGATTGGCATAGAAGTTTCATACCCAAAAAAAGAATAATTTGTGTCGGGTTCAAAATGTTCCCCAATAAGACGCATTTTAAGTTGAAATTTTTCCAATGCTAAAATATTATTATGGAATGAAGCTCCAGAACCGACTCCCCCTATTCCTAAAGATGACTTATATGATTGATTCTGACATAAACGAGATGGATCTCCATCGCAAATTTTATAAACTCCGCAAATTCCTTTTAATTTTTCTTTTGCTTGTTTTCGTACATCTTCTAGGGATAACTTTTCCTTTGTCATTATTTTTTCCTCATACCATTTTTTTTGGATCAAGTAATTCGTCTAATTCTTCATCAAACTCAATATTTTCTTCTAGGACCACATCTTTAATGGATTTGTTTTCTTTATAGGCTTTTTGAGCAATTTGGGACGCCTTGTCATATCCAATTAATGGTGCTAATTTTGTCACAATCATTAAGCTTCTTTGTAATTGGTTTTCAATATTTATTCGATTAACTTGCATACCTTGTAAACAATTTTGTACAAAAGAATCAATTCCATTAGAAAAAATCTCTACTGATTCTAATAGATTGACTATGATTAATGGTTTGCATACATTTAAGTCCAATACACTACCATATGCTTCACCATGCACTATGATTGTATCATTACCCAAAATTTGCAAACAGACTTGAATTAGCATCTCAGATTGGGTGGGATTGATCTTCCCCGGCATTATAGAAGAACCCGGTTCGTTATGAGGTATAATTAATTCAGATAATCCAGCGCGAGGTCCACTTCCCATCCATCGGATATCATTAGCAATTTTTAATATGGATAATGCAATAGAACGTAACAAGCCACTGGTTCGTACTATAGAATTATGTGATGCAATCCCTTCAGCTTTTAATGAGTTTTCAGTAAATTGATATTTGGTGATTTTCGAGAGCCTATCCACTGTTAGGCTCGGAAAATCCTTATGAGAATTAAGACCCGTTCCTAAAGCAGTACCTCCTATGGGAATGGAAAGCAATTCTTTCATATTGAGTCCAAGGGATAAAATTCCGTTTTGAATTTGGTTTCGGTATACTTCAAATTCTAATGATAAGGGTATGGGGACTGCATCTTGTAAATGGGTTCTTCCTACTTTAACAACATCTGAAAATTCTGATATTTTTTTTGATAGCACTTCATATAGCCTTTCTAAAGTAGGAATAAGTCTTTCATTAATCACATGCACTAGAGAAATGTGCATAGTGCTGGGGATGACATCATTAGAAGACTGGGATTTATTCACGTGATCGTTAGGATGAACAGGATATTTTTTTCCCATGGGATGCCCCAAAATCTGATTAGCACGGTTTGCCAATACTTCATTCATATTCATATTTGTCTGTGTTCCACTTCCACTTTGGAATATATCGATTGGAAATTGGTCCAGATGCATTTTTTCTATTAAAATCTCGTTTACTGCTCTTAAAAGTGCGCTATATAATTCTGTGTCGATAAGATCTAACTCTTTATTAGCTTGCAAGCATGCTTTTTTTAATTCTGCCAGAGATTGAATAAATATCTCGGGAAACTTTTTTCCACTAATTTTGAAGTTTTCTAATGCCCTTTGGGTATTGATTCCCCAATAGACTTCTGCGGGTATTTTTTTCTCACCCAAAATATCCTTCTCAATGCGAAATTCCATGTTTAACACTTTCGTTTTACATATTTTTTAGCGAAATTTTTTCGTAAATCATTAATAGCAGTTCCTGGCATTACATTTTTTGGACAAACACGATTACAAATAAAAAGTTTCTCACATGCAGGGACACCGTCATCGTTTAGGACTTGTTCTAGTATTTGTTTTTGGCGTTCTTCTGAAATTCGCGAATCTCGAATGAAACGATCAGCTTTCGCAAGTTGTGCTGGTCCGAGGTAATGAGAATTTTTTGCATTAACTGGGCAGGCCCAACATAATCCGCAAAGTATGCAGTACACTAATCCTTCAATTGTATACATTTCTTTAGAAGATTGGACGGATTCTGGTGCAGTGTCTTTATACTCTCGCGTAAAATATGGTTGTATTTTTTTATAAAATTTCCAAAAGTTATCCATATCTACTACTAAATCTTTCAATACTGGCATATTTGGGAGGGGTTCTATTAAAATCTCGTTTTCCTCATCCCAATTTGCATGGTCTCCAAAATGAAATACTGGCAAATTTTCAGCCTTTTTCTTCTTTTTTATCTCCGCTACTTGACTTCTACATGCTAAATCTGGTACTTTGTCTATTGTTATTCCGCACGAACCGCAAATTGCACCTCTACATGCATAGCGGAATGCAAAAGTCGGATCGAAATGGTCTTGAATATAAAACAACGCATCCAATATTGTCATTCCTTTACGAAGAGGGACCTCAAAACGTTCGTATCTAATATCTCCCTCCCCCTTATTTCGATATACCAAAAATTTCTGCATTTTTGCCATTTTAATATTGCCTCTCCTTTATTTCGAACATGCCTAATTTTACGGGCTTAGTTTTGATAATCATACCATCTTTACCTGGATAGATCATGGTATGGTTAAGATAATCTGTATCGTTTCTTGATGGGTAATCGGTTCTCCAATGTGCACCTCGACTTTCCTTACGCCAAAGAGCAGCAGTAGCTGTTGCTTCAGCAATATCGAGCATATTCCTTAACTCCAATCCACGAATTAATCCAAAATTGTATTTTCTATCATCTGTTGGTAGTTCTATTCTAGCAAACTCTTTTTGAAGTTCTTGAATTACCATTAAAGCGGTTTTCAACCCAGCTTCATTCCGGTATACTCCTAAGTATTTATTCATAGTTTCTCCCATTTTTTCACGAATTTCCACGGCATTTTTTCCCGAGATGGAATTCCACCTCTTTAGGAGTTCTTCAATTTTTTCTATAGTTTTTTTTTCCGCTTTTTCTATACTATCAAGTGATGCGACAGGGCTTTTTTCTTTCATAAGAAGGGTACGACCGACGTATCGACCAAATACGGAAGTCTCTAAAAGAGAATTTCCTCCTAAACGATTTGCGCCGTGAACAGATAGACATGAACACTCCCCAATAGCATACAATCCAGGCAAATCGGTTTCTCCATATTCAGAATCAAATTTTGTACCAATACCACCCATTGAGTAGTGTTGTCCAGGATGTACAGGAATTGGTTTTTCTATCGGGTCTATTCCCGCAAAGTATATACAAATTTCTCTAATTCCCGGGAGTTTTTTTTTGATCTTCTGATCATCAAGATGAGTCAAATCTAAATGCACATAAGCATTTTCAAATCCTCTTCCTTCCAAGATCTCTGTTGTAATTGAACGAGATACAATATCTCGAGGCGCCAACTCCATTGTATTAGGAGCATATTTTTCCATAAAACGTTCATGCTTATTGTTGTAGAGAAAGCCTCCCTCTCCCCTTGCCCCCTCAGAAATAAGTATATTAGTCCCATATAATGTAGTAGGATGTATTTGAACAAATTCCATATCTTGCATCGGTACTCCTAAACGGAATGCTGCACCATTTCCATCCCCGGTGTTAATAACAGCATTGGTGGATTGCTTGTACACACGACCAAATCCACCTGTGGCAAGTATGACATATGGGGTTCGAAACGAAACCAGTTCTCCCGATTTCATATCTAAGGCAATAAGACCACCAATTCGACCTTCTGCTTTAAAGAGGTCCACGAGAAAATATTCATTATAAAATTTTACACCATTTCGAATACATTGCTCAAATAGTGTATGTAAAAGTGCATGTCCCGTCCGATCTCCAGCAAAACACGTACGTGGGTATCCAGCTCCACCAAAAGGTCGTTGTGCTATCAATCCCGAACTCAGACGTGAAAATGGTGCACCCATGGACTCTAACTCCAATACGATCTTGGGGGCTTCTTCGGTCATAAACATAACAACATTCTGATCTGCCAGATAGTCACTACCTTTTACAGTGTCAAAAGCATGAGCTCTTGGTGTATCATCCTCACTACCAGGCAGGTTTCCCAGTGCGGCGTTTATTCCACCTTGTGCTGCACCGGAATGACTTCTCACTGGATGGACTTTGCTGATGACTGCTGCGTTCCATTCTTTGGATAGTTCTAATCCCGTCCGTAACCCTGATAATCCCGCTCCGACAATAACTCCATCAAATTCTTCTACTCTCATTTTTCATCTCTTAACGAAAACTGTTAACTAATTTTTCTAATTTTTTTCTATCTAAATCTCGTTCAAATAAAGGACGGGTGTCATTATCATAAATTTGTATATTTTCCTCATAGGTGGGTCGATCATTTTGATATATAACTCCTAAAGCCAAATTCTCTAAATTCAGCGCAACATGCAATGCCTGCTCCCGATCCCGATAATTATGTGAACTATTCAGATAATAGGAGTTTTCTTCATACCAACGATACGTGTTCAGATTGTTAAAGGAAACACAAGGGCAGAGTAAATCAATCAGAGCATATCCCTTATGTTGAATAGCTTGTTTGAGAATCTCTTTCGATTTATTAATATCTCCAACAAACGCACGGGCCACAAAAGAGGCATTCAGAGAAATTGCAATTGCTGGTGCATTGAAGGGTTCATTTATGACTCCAAAAGTTTGCACCTTTGTTTTAAAACCTAAATTACTGGTTGGTGAAGCTTGTCCCTTAGTTAGGCCATAGACTTGATTATTATGTAGTACATTAGTAATATTGGGATTATATCGAATTGTATGCAAAAAGTGATTTCCCCCCTCACTCAGAGTACAGCCATCTCCCGAAACTGCTATAACATGTAAATTAGGGTTGGAGGCTTTTATTGCAAGAGCAGCAGAAAGATATCTGCCATGTAAGCCATTATAACTATTAGATCTTATAAAGTGAGGAAATTTACCAGCCTGACCGATGCCACTAACAATAACTACGTTTTTTGGAGATAAATTCAGTTCCGTTAATGATTCCTTCATAATGCGTAATGCACTAAAATTGCCACAACCAGGACACCAATGAATCTCTGTCTCTTTATCAAATATTGTGTTCATTTATCTCGCTCCTTTATCAACATGATGTATAATTTCTTCTACCAGCTCTTCTACAGAAAAAGTATATCCGCTAAATTTTAAAATTCGGCAGTCGATAGGAATATGAGTTTCTTTTTCTAACAATTCTGCGAATTGACCTGTAGGATTTTGCTCTACTGCAATAATTAAGTTGGCTTTGTTCAAATATTGTATAATTTGCATTGCATGCAAAGGATACACTTGCTTGAAATGTAGAAATCCTATATCCTCTCGATTGATGATTTCCAAAGCTTCCTTGATAAGATAATAATTACTACCCCAACTCACCACCAATATTTTATACTTATTCCTATTCCCAATGAATTCTGGAAGGATTGAAGCCTTTTGTATCAATTCCAATTTATGCAAACGTTTTTTTACCATTCTAGATCGTAAAACGGGATCTTCGGTGATAGTGCCTTGTTCATCATGAGTATGTGAATCAGCATTTACTAAACCATTCCCATAGCCAGGAATTCCTCTTGGAGAAATACTTGATACCGCAAAAACGTAGCGATTATAATTATCTACAGTTTTCACAATATGTTTTTCTATCTTCAGTTTTTCTAAATCTAATGATGGTAAATTGTAGTACGAATCCACTAAATATTGATCTGTGAGAATAAACACGGGGACTTGAAATTCTTGCGTGAGATTAAATGCTTGTTGAGTTAAATAAAAAGCATCCTCGATAGTTCCCGGACTAAAAATGATTCTAGGGAAAAATCCGGCACCCGCATGTAATATTAATTCCAAATCTTCTTGAGAGGTTCGTGTAGGCATGCCAGTAGCTGGACCTGGGCGCATTCCAACCACGATAACAATGGGTAATTCCATTATTCCCGCAAGGCTTATACCCTCACTCATAAGAGAAAATCCTCCACCAGAAGTTGTAACTAGAGATCTTGCACCTGCAAAGGATGCACCGAGAGCCTTGTTTATTACACTAATTTCGTCCTCGCTTTGATCCACAATAATTCCGAATTTGAGTGCATTTTGAGCCAGGAATGTTCCAATTCCAGTGCTTGGTGCCATTGGATAAAAGGTCTCATAGTTGCAACCCCCTGCAATTGCTCCTAAACCAATCGCTTGAGTACCATCCAGAATCAAATCGTTTATTATTTGGGGATTTTTAGTTATTTCAAAGTTCTTGAGAATTGGGTTTGTAAGTTCTAGTTTTTTTCCCATTTCGTATCCTTTCTCAATTGCATTTTGATTTTCCTCGATGATTTTATCCCCTTTTTTCCAAAATTGTTCCGCAATTAACCCTAAGACAATGGTTTTATTCACTTTGAAAATATACGCAAGAATGCCCAGCGCAATGATATTTGCATAAATCTTATTTCCAATTTTTGTCGCCATATCGGTGAATGGAACCTCAATTGAGGTAAATTTTACGGTAGGGTCTGCGTTCAAGAAAGCCTTTTCACCCAATATGATGGTATTTTTCCTGATTCGTTGTTTCAGATGCGGAATTGCAAGATCACTAAGCGGAATAAGTAGGTCAATTCTCTCCTTAAAAGCACGCACGGGTCTAGAAGAGATCCGCATTGCAGTGGAATTGATACCCCCACGAACCCGAGACATGTACTCCCTAGATGCAAATACAAATAATCCCGATTGTTTTGCAGCATTTACAAACAAAGACTCAACCGTTTGGATTCCCATCCCTGCGGCTCCTGCAAGTACCAAATTTTTTTCAGATTTCATTCCTTCGACTCACTCATCCCTTGTAAATTGTACTCTCTTTCAATCTGAAATTATTAAAACCATTTTGCTATAAGAAATAACTGAAAGGAATTACATTTTGAAATGAAAGAGTTTTTGAAGTATTGAAAAAACTCTATTGATATAATTTCAGTAGAGGATGAGTAGAGTGAGATTACTTGAATATGAGAGTAAGCAAATTTTTCACAAATTCCGACTTCCCTTGGCTAATAGTATCCTTATTGAAACACTTGAAACCATCGATGAAAAACTAATGCAGTTTAGTTTTCCGGCTATTATTAAATCCCAGATTGCGATAGGTGGAAGAAAAAAAGCGGGTTTAATTAAAGTCTCAAAAACACGTGAGGATGCAAAACAATTATGTATAGATTTCTTCCAACGTGAAGTGGAAGGATTTCATGTCCAAGCAATATTAATCGAAAGTTTAGTTGATATCAAACAGGAATATTACGCCTCTATTGCTTTAGATGCATCAAGTAGACAATTTTATGCGATTGCGAGTGCTGAAGGTGGAATTGATATTGAGGAAGTCGCTAAATCTGATCCGGAAAAAATTATTAAACTTGGATTTAACCTCGATCGTGGATTATCGGACATATTATGCACCAAAATAATTAAATTTCTCAATTTACCTGAAGAGCAGCAAGAAAACGCAATAAATTTTTTCCATACCTTGTGGGATATTGCATATAATACAGAAGCCACGTTAGTAGAAGTGAATCCTCTCGTTTTATCCGCCAATCAAGGTTTACTTGCATTGGATGGAAAGATGATTTTAGATGAGGATGCGGATTTCCGTCAACCCGATACGAAAAGACTACAAGAAAAGAAATTATCCGAATTGGAAAAAATTGCAAAAGATGAGGGATTCTCATTTGTTGAATTATCTGGAGATGTCGGAATTTTAGCAAATGGCGCGGGATTAACGCTTGCATTATTGGATGTATTGACAGATCTTGATTTGAAACCCGCAAATTTTCTTGATGTCGGTGGTGGTGCAAGTAAGCAGCGAGTATATGCAGCATTAGAACTTTTATTTAAAATGAAACCTAAAGGAGTACTTATTAACATTTATGGTGGAATAACACGCTGTGATATAGTTGCGGAAGCAATTATTGAAGCTTTGAGAAACTCGAAAGGTCTTCCCCCTATTGTGATCCGATTAACAGGAACGAATGAAAAGGAAGGGGTAGAACTGCTTAAACAAGCAGGAATTGATGCTTATGAAAATGTTTTAGAAGCAGTAAATAAATTGAAAGATTCTTTGGAGGGGAAATAAATGTACATTAGTGAAAACTCAAAAGTAGTGGTGCAAGGAATTACGGGGGCTCAAGGATCTTTCCATACGAAATTAATGAAGGAATATGGAACAAAAATAGTTGCGGGAGTGACTCCAAAAAAAGGAGGCCAAGTACTAAATGGAATTCCTGTGTTTGATACCATTCAAGAAGCTAAGGATGCAACTGGATGTGATACAAGTATAGTTTTTGTTCCCGCACGTTTCACTTACGTAGCAGTTCGAGAAGCCATAAAAGCTCAAATCCATATGACGTGCATCATTACGGAAAATGTGCCTGTTTTCGATATGCTTCGATTGGTAGAATTAGCCAATAAGGAAGATGTACATTTAATCGGACCTAACTGTCCTGGAATATTAATCCCGGATAAAATAAAATTGGGGATAATGCCAGATGATATGTGTCATTATGGAGATGTAGCGATAATCTCAAAAAGTGGAACCTTATCATATGAAATCACTAAAGCGATTGGAAATGCTGGAATCGGAGTATCTGCTTACATCGGAATCGGTGGGGATTCCATTCGCGGAACTACCATGGTAGAAGCAGCTCAATATTACAATGAAGACCCGAAAACTAAGGTAATAGTTTTAATCGGTGAGATCGGGGGTAGCGAAGAAGAAGAAACCGCCGCATTTCTAAAATCTTTTGGAAAGAAACCTGTAGTGGGTTATATTGCTGGAAAGAGTGCTCCTAAAGGGAAACGTATGGGTCATGCGGGTGCCATTATCTCGGGAGATGTGGGAACTGCAGAAGGTAAAATTAAGGCTTTTAAAGATGCTGGTGTGCATATAGCGGAAACACCATGGGATGTACCACATATAATTCTAAAAATTCGAGAAGAGCTATGACCTCTTACCCTTTTTAATTGGAAATTTAATTATAGGATACTCGGTAATTAGAGTGGGATGTGATTCCCCCTTATTTTTGCGGGAAAATTTAATTTACATCATCCATTGGATAACTTATAATTCTAATACATTTGAGTGTAAAAATATGGCTCAAAAAAGCATATATGAAGCAGCAGCGAAACGATTAATCGCTTCTGAACTCCCAAAATATTATACTGGGTGGAAATATCACAATAAATTGCTTGTTATAGACTCAGAAAATATTGATGATATAGACACACTAATAAAAAAAAATCCTTGGGTAAAACAAGAAAAATTAGTAGCAAAACCCGATCAACTCTTTGGGAAGCGCGGGAAGGCGAATCTAATATTACTTGGCGCTAATTGGAATGAAATGAAAGAATTCTGCAGTGCAAAAATGAATTCTGTTTTCGAAATTGGGAATTTGAAAGGTAAACTTGAACGCATCTTAGTTGAACCCTTTATTCCTCATGATCAGGAATTTTATGTGTCATTTACAACTCATCGACATGGAGATACAATCCATTTTTCTTTGGAAGGAGGTATTTTTATTGAAGAGAATTGGGATAAAGTGACACATATTAATGTACCATTCGGAATAGACATCAGATCATTTGATTTAAAATCCAAACTCCCCGATATCGGTAAATTAGGAGAATTTATTATCCCATTTATCAAAGGTTTATACCAAGTATTTGTGGATCAAGATTTCACTTTTCTGGAATTAAATCCATTCGCACTTACCAAAATCAATGAAATTGTACCATTAGATGTAAAAGCTCGAATAGATGATACAGCGGCATTTCTTCATGGAGATACATGGGGAAATACGATTGAATTCCCGGTTGGGTTCGGTCAAGAATTTTCCGATGAAGAAATAAGGATCAGAGAACTGGATGAGAAAACGGGAGCTTCATTAAAATTGCGAATACTTAACCCAAAAGGTAGAATTTGGACTATGGTAGCGGGTGGGGGTGCTTCCGTTGTTTATACGGATACGATTGCAGATCTTGGATTCGGGGGTGAATTAGGAAATTATGGGGAATATTCTGGCAATCCAACTCAAGAACATACTGAAATCTATGCACATACTATAATTAACCTTATGTGTAAATACCCCTCTCCCAAAGGAAAGTTGAAGTATTTAATCATAGGAGGGGGTATTGCAAATTTCACGGATATAAAAGCTACATTTTTTGGTATAACTAACGCAATAACAAAATCCGCTGAAAAATTAAAGAAAAATAATGTACAAATTTATGTACGACGTGGTGGTCCAAATGAGAAGGCAGGGTTGGAACTCATTCGAAAGGTTGGAGAAAAAACGGGAATCCCCATCCATGTGTATGATAGATATACCCATATGACCAAAGTTGTAGAATTAATAAAGCAAGCGGAGGAATAAAAATGAAAGACTATGAACTATTCGATAGGAATACTCAAGCAATTATTTATGGATACCAATCGGATGCAATCCAGCGAATGGTGGATTTTGATTATGTATGTAGAAGACAGAAACCAAGCGTTGCGGCAATTATTCAACCCACTCAAACTTCTGCAATCGCGTATCACAAAGTATTCTGGGGTTCCACAGAAATTGTGATTCCCATTTATAAAACTATCAGTATTGCAGTCGCAAAGCATCCTACAGCAGATGTTTTAATCAATTTTGCTTCTTTCCGCTCAGCATTTGAAACCAGCTTAGAAGCACTTCACACAAAAACCATTCGGACAATAGTCATCATTGCTGAGGGTATTCCGGAAAAACATTCTAGATTATTGATTAAAGTCGCTGAAGAGAACAACAAATTTATTATCGGACCAGCAACAGTCGGAGGGATCGTTGCTGGTGCATTCAAAATCGGAAATACGGCTGGAACATTAGAAAACATCATTCTGAGCAAACTTTATCGACCGGGTTCCGTAGGATTTGTATCAAAATCGGGTGGAATGAGCAATGAAATGTATTTTATGATAGCACAGAACACCGACGGTATTCGAGAGGGTGTAGCAGTAGGTGGAGACCGTTATCCGGGTTCCACATTATTGGATCATCTTATACGGTTTGAGAAAAACCCCAGCATCAAAATGTTGGTCTGCTTAGGAGAAATTGGAGGGACGGATGAGTACGCCATAGTAGATGCTCTTAGCAAGGAAAATATCACGAAACCATTAGTTATGTGGGTTACGGGTACTGCAGCTCGCATATTACCGAAAGGATTACAATTTGGCCATGCCGGTGCGATGGCTGGAAGCGAAAATGAAACTGCGGAAGCGAAAAATAGAGCACTAAAAGATGCTGGTGCAATTGTTCCAAATTCATATAACGATTTCGATAAAAAAATAAAAGAAACATTTGAAAATCTGAAGAAACAAGGTATAATCCAACCTATTGAGGATTTTGAACCCCCTCAGATTCCAATAGACTTCAAAGATGCCGTAAAGCAAGGACTTGTGCGACGTCCAACAGACGTAGTTGTAACGATTTCTGATGATCGAGGAGATATCCCCACTTTTAGTAAAGTAGGATTGGATGAAATCATAGAGAAGAATAAATCGATCGGATACGTAATCGGTTTACTGTGGTTTAAACGGAAATTACCCGATTTTGCGCAGCAGTTCATTGAGATGGTGATCAAATTAACGGCAGATCATGGACCTGCAGTAAGTGGTGCCCATAATGCAATTGTTACGGCGCGTGCGGGGAAAGATTTAATGTCATCATTGTCAAGCGGCATCCTTACCATCGGTCCTCGATTCGGAGGAGCAATTTCTGATGCAGCAAGATATTTCCGAGAAGCTCTTTTGAAAAAAATGAGTCCACAAGAATTTGTTTCCTATATGAAAAACGTGCTAAAGATAAATATACCGGGAATTGGTCACAGGATTAAGTCTATTGAGAATCCTGATGTTCGAGTTAAACTTTTGAAAGAGTTTGTATTCCAGAATTTTAAGAAACATCCTTATCTTGATTTTGCATTGGAAGTTGAAAAATTAACCACTACTAAACGCAATAATCTGATCTTGAATGTGGATGGATGCATCGGAATCACCTTTCTTGATATGTTGGAAAATCTTGATTTTACAGCTGAAGAAATTGAAGATGTGATCTACAGCGAAACTCTCAATGGACTGTTCGTATTAGGGCGTTCGATCGGCATGATGGGTCATATATTTGATCAGAAACGCCAACGAGCAGGATTATACCGACAACCCTGGGATGAAATTCTGTTTTCAGATTCGTAATCCAAATAAAAAAGAGGAATTTTTTCCCAGATTGTTTGAATTTAAAACCAATAATAATTTAATATACTTCCCCCCAAAATGAATATGGAATTGAATGGTATGGTTGAAATGGAAGAAAAATATGAGATGTATAAAACGATCCAAAAAGTGAAAGATCATGTGGCTAATTTGGTCATGGAACAATTGGATCGGATTGAACACATGAAACAGGAACTTGATTTTATTGATTATACAAACTTGAAAAAAATCATTATTGGCATTATTCCGGGAGATGGAATTGGACCAGAAATAACCAAGCATGCCCACATGATTTTAGAGTTTCTCCTCGAAGAAGAAATCAAATCTGGTGCTATCGAACTTCGGGAAATCGAAGGACTTACAATTGAAGAACGCGCAAAGGTAATGAAAGCTATTCCCGATGATGTTCTTGTTGAGTTAAAGAAATGTCATGTGCTTTTAAAGGGTCCCACTATGACTCCTCGAAAAGGGGATAAATGGCCTAATATCGAAAGCGCAAACGTAGCAATGCGCCGTTATCTGGATCTGTTTGCAAACGTCCGACCTGTTCGAGTACCCCATTTAGGTATTGATTGGATGTTTTTCCGCGAAAATACCGAAGGTGCGTATGTTTTAGGCTCGAAAGGAATAAACGTGACCGAAGATCTTGCCTTGGACTTTACCGCAGTAACCAAACAAGGATCGGAACGAATCATTCGAGCGGGATTTGAGTATGCAAAGAAAAACAGGATCAAAAAAGTATCCATTGTAACCAAGGCAAATGTCATTAAGACAACGGATGGTATGTTTTTGAATATTGCTGAAAGAATCGCTGCGGAGTATCCAGATATTGAGTGCGATGATTGGTACGTTGACATAATGACGGCCAAACTCATAGATCCTGCGCGTCAGAAACAATTCCGAGTGATTATTGCACCCAATTTATATGGAGATATTTTGACGGATCAAGCCGGTCAGATCCAAGGCGGTGTTGGAACTGCTGGAAGTGCGAATATTGGCAAGAGATATGCTATGTTTGAGGCAATTCATGGCACAGCAGATAAGATGATTGCTGAGGGGCGTGCAAAATATGCAGATCCCTCCAGTATCATAAAAGCTGCGGCATTATTGTTAAGCCATATTGAATTAAACATTAAAGCCCAAAAACTCGAAATGGCCTTAGATATTTGCTCAACATATGAAAAAAGACTTAAGGTGACGGGGAGAAGTACAGGAGTCACTGGAGAAGATTTTGCTAAATATATAATGGAAACCTTGAAAGATCCGAAATTGGAAGAGAAATGGAAAAAATATCAAGAATAACAGCAATAGTTCACATTCCATTCTCTTTTTTTTTTTTACAATTAAACCTTATCCTCTAGCATTTGTTTTCTAAGTTTTCTCAACTCCATCTAAGCATTTTTCATCTAATGTATCTGTGTTATAAAGGATTACAAACCAAATAAATAAGAGTGAGACAAAATATGGGTATAAACCAGAAAGTTAAGGAATATTTTGATAAGCAACCTTCGCCCCAAAAAGAGATTTGCATTAAACTACGTGAAATAATCATCAAAATCTTTCCCAATATTACCGAGGAAATGAAATGGGGCGTACCCGTTTATGGAAATGAAAAATTTTACATAGGCTCTTTTAAACATAGTGTCAATCTTGGGTTTAATGTCAAAGGACTAACCCCGCAAGAGTTAAACTTATTTGAAGGTAGCGGAAAATTCATGCGTCATATTAAAATTCGCACGTTGGAAGATATTGATGAAAGAAATATCGTTAAATTATTGCAGAAAGTTTCTGCATAAACATTCATTATACTTTACCCATTTATTACCCCGCTTCTAAGCCGATATTGTATAGTTTAGGGAATTTAACCAAAATTTTATATCGTTCTATACTTTTTCCTTCTCAAATTCTAGCTTTTAAAGTGAGCAGCATGAAGAAAAAATCTGTAATAATTATCGGCGCATTAGGCATGGACTTCCATGTATTTAACACCGTATTTCGAGACAACGAGGAATATAATGTTATTGCATTTACTATTGCAGGAGAACAAAATGTTGGTACTACCGAGAATGCAGAACGTAAATATCCTTCTGAACTAGCGGGTGTACTCTATCCAAATGGAATTCCGATGGTACCTGAAACTGAATTGATCTCCATGATAAAGAAACATAATGTAGATGAAGTGGTTTTTGCCTACTCTGATGTTTCTCATGAAGAAGTAATGCATAAAGCCTCCCGAACACTTGCAGCGGGTGCAAATTATCGGTTAATTTCAAAAAGATTCACGATGATTAAGGCTAAAAAACCCGTTGTAGCTATTTGTGCGGTTCGTACGGGGTGTGGAAAATCTCAAGTGTCTCGAGCAACCTACCGCTACTTAAAATCCAAGGGACATCGGGTTGTAGCTATTAGAGAACCGATGCCGTATGGTGATTTGGTAGAACAAGAAGTTATGCGATTCGCAACTTATGAAGACCTTGATAAATACAAATGTACAATCGAAGAAAGGGAAGAATATGAGCCGTATATTGAACAAGGTTTGGTTATTTACAGTGGCGTTGATTATGAGAAAATTGTGAGAGAAGCGGAGAAAGAAGCTGATGTAATTGTGTTTGATGGAGGAAATAACGAAATTTCTTTCTATGTTCCCGATTTGCAATTTGTAGTCGTAGATCCGCTTCGACCAGGTCACGAGATGAAATATCATCCCGGAGAAGTAAACGCGCGTTTAGCAGATGCGTTTGTCATTAATAAAATGAATAGTGCAAAACCAGAGAATGTTGCAATAGTTGATAAAAATCTGGATGAATTAAATCCAAAAGCGATGAGAATTTATACAGATTCCGTAGTAACAGTCGATAACGTCAAAGAAATTAAAGGTAAACGAGCTATAGTGGTGGAGGACGGCCCAACATTAACTCACGGGAATATGGCTTATGGGGCAGGGTATATTGCTGCTAAAAACAACGATGTAACCATAGTGGATCCAAAACCACATATTGTAGGTACTATGAAAAAAGTGTTTGAAGAATTTCCACAAATTACTGAAATCGTACCCGCTATGGGATATAATGATGAACAAATCCGAGATATGCAAACGACACTAAATAACATTGACGCAGACATTATCATAGATGGGTCTCCAATTGACTTGGCAAAATTAGTGAAAGTAAATAAACCGATCTATCGAGTGTACTATGACATTGAATCTATCCAATCTCCAAGTATAGAGGATGCCTTAGATAAATTTATTGCAAAACACCTTAATTAATCCTCTTTCTTTGTTCTACTTTCTTTTTTAATTTCAAGCTTTTTAATCATTATCGACAGAATAAAAAATAGTTAAAATCTTGCTTATTTAATGGGATTCGTTTGGGAATTACTCCAAAACCCTATTCTCCTTTACTTATAACAACATCCCCAAAAGTTTTTTATTTTCTCGAAAGGTATATTGCTTATCTTGTTTTGGAGTGTGGATAGATGATTCTATCTGAAATGAAATATGAAATGCATCCTATAGAAAAGGGATATAATAATCGCACTTTATATGTGAATCTTACAACAAACGAAATTCAAATTAAACTCGTTACCCAAGGAATGAAAGAAACATTCACTGGAGGTAAAGGGTTTGATCTTTGGTTAATGTGGAACTCGTTGCCGAAAGATCGAATTGTAAAGTGGAATGATCCCGAAAACGAAATTTGTATAGCTTCGGGACCACTTTCTGGTACTAACTTCATCCCAGGTTCTGGAAAATCAATTGTTACTACTATATCCCCTTTAACGGGAATGATTATTGATTCAAATGTAGGGGGGTTCTATGGTCCTTTCCTAAAATATTCCGGGTTTGATGCAATTGAGATCCAAGGAAAAGCAAAAGAAGAAGTTGTTGTTTTTGTTGATGGCGAGAATCATGTTGTTCGGATTGAAACAGCGGAAAACACCCCTAAATATTCACATGAACTCACTCAATACCTCACTAATAATTTTTCCCCTGAAGATAATCCAGCAGATAAGTATCGTGTTTCAGTTGTTTCCACGGGTCCTGCTGCCGGCTACACTAACTGGGGGTTGTTGAATTTTAGCTGGTATATTCGACCCCGGGAATGGGCTTCGTATAAACAAGCGGGTCGGGGGGGAATTGGCACTGTGTTTAAAGATAAAAACATCAAAGCTTTAATTTGCTTGTCCCCCAAAAAACCCCAACGTGATGTAGGTGCTGCAAATAAGGATATTGCACGAAATTCGGGAGCTAAACATAACAAAGAAATTATTACTAATGATCCAAAGCAAAATCAAATGCGGCAGATTGGAACGGGACACCTTCCTATCATTATGAATGAATATGATCTTTTACCTACAGAAAACTATCGATTTGGAAGACATCGGACTTGGAGTGAAGAAGAGGGTGAATTTCCGTACTCTTGGGATGTCTGGAAAACCTTTATGATTGATGAACATGGTCTTAGTGGATGTTGGACGGGGTGTACTATTGCTTGCTCGCATTTTTCTCCTAATCACACTTTACTGACAGGTCCACTCAAAGGACAGGTAGTCCCTATTGATGGTCCCGAATATGAAACTATTGCAGGTTGCGGGTCAAATTGGGGGGTCTGGGATCCGAAATGGATTCTGGAAGTCAATTTTTACTGTGATACCTATGGGCTTGATACCATTTCAGTGGGAACTGGTATTGCATTTGTAATGGAGTGTTATGAATCCGGAATTCTGAATAAGGAAATTACCGGTGGTTTAGAATTGAACTTTGGAAATGCAGAAGCTGCAATGGAATTAGTTCATCAAATGGCTCGTGGTGAGGGCTTTGGGATGATTGTTGGAAAAGGTATTCGTCAAATGAAGAAAATTTTTGCTGATAATTATGGTGGAGACCCCCAATTTCTCCAAGATATCGGAATGGAGCATAAAGGACTTGAAGTTTCTGAATATATGACCAAGGAATCTATTGCCCAACAAGGTGGCTATGGATTCACACTTAAAGGGCCTCAACACGATGAAGCGTGGCTCATATTCGAGGATATGGTAAGAAAGTCAATTCCAACGTTTGAGGATAAAGCTAATGCGCTGTGTTGGTTTCCGTTCTTTAGAACTTGGTTTGGGTTGAATGGATTATGTAAATTACCATGGAATGATGTGCAACCTCCAGATAATAAAGATAATCCTATAAAAGATGAGAACGGAGAACTATATCGGGCACGTATTCCCAAGCATGTACAGTTCTACGCGGATTATGCTGAAGGAATTACCGGTGTACCAACTACACCTGAAGATCTTGTAAAGAGAAGTGAAGTTGTATATAATTTCCAACGTATTTTCAATATTCGACAAGGGCACGGATTGCGGAACGACGATGCAAATTTTCCGTATCGTGGTATGGGACCGGTTACTCCCTTGGAATATGAAAGTCGGAAGAGTCGTTATGACACTCAGTTGAAAGAGATTTTAGGAATCGATCCTACCGATAAAACAACAGAGGAAAAAATTAGGAACTTACGGAAATATAGAGAGGAGCAATACACGAAATTGCAAAATGTTGTATATGAGAAACGCGGATGGAGTAAGCACGGTTGTCCGACCATTGAGAAAGTTAAAGAACTCGGAATTGATTTTGAAGACGTGCTTAAGGTCATTCAACCATACCAATAAATCGGAAGAAACCACCAAATGAAGGATATTCAAGAACACCCGATTTTAACCATACCAGAACGCAAGAAAATTTCTTTCACGTTCAATGGAGTACCACTAATGGGATATGAGGGAATTGTTATTTCCTCCAATCTTTTTCTCAATGGTATTAAGATATTTGGACATCATGAAAAAGATAATTCTCCCCAAGGCATTTTTTGTTGCATGGGGCAATGTTCGCAATGCATGGTTCTCGTAAACGGGCAAGCTATGAAATCTTGTATGACACCATTAAAAGAGGGTATGCAGATTGAAAGCTGTGAGGGGTTGCCAGAACTTCCAGCTCGCGATTCACCAAGAGAAACTCAACAAATTGAAATCCTTAAAGTAAATACCCTCATAATCGGGGCGGGACCCTCGGGATTATCCGCTGCTAAAACTCTGGGTGAAAAAGGAGTGGAAATATTACTTATTGATGATAAGGATAGAGTTGGAGGTAAACTAGTGTTGCAAACGCACAAATTCTTTGGTTCTCAAGAGGATGTGTATGCGGGAAAGCGAGGAATAGAAATCGCAGATATTTTGGGTGATCAGGTAAAAATACTAGAATCGGTTAGGATCTGGTTAAACTCTACTGCTGTAGGATTATTTAGCGATGGATTTGTAGGAATTCTCAAAGATCATGACACGTATGTTCTAGTAAAACCAGAAAACTTACTGATCGCAACCGGTGCTCGTGAAAAAATGCTTGTTTTTCCTGGAAATACTCTACCGGGAGTGTATGGAGCGGGGGCCTTCCAAGTTCTAGTAAATAGAGATCTTGTGAAACCTGCAGAACAAGTGTTTATTGTAGGGGGGGGAAATGTGGGCTTGATTGCAGGATATCATGCGATCCAAGCTGGAATTGAGGTGATTGGATTAATAGAAGCACTTCCACAATGCGGTGGTTATAAAGTTCATGAAGAAAAACTCAGACGATTGGGAGTTCCTATATACACCAGTTATACAATTGTCTCTGCAAATGGAAAAAACCGAGTTGAATCCATAACCATAGGAAAAATTGATGAAAATTGGATGCTAATTCCCGGAACAGAACGAACCTATAAATGTGATACGATTCTGATTGCGGTCGGATTGAATCCTGTGGATGAGTTTTATACGAAAGCGAAAGAATATGGATATAGTGTATGGATCTGCGGGGATGCTCAAGAAATTGCGGAAGCTTCCGCTGCAATATTTACAGGTAGAATTGAAGCGATAAAGATTCTTAATAAAATGGGGGTGGATATTTCTGATTGTGATGAACTTACATATCTTGAACAAAAAGCTACCATCATGAAAACTCACCCCCCCTCCCCTACAGAATTCGCATGTCCCGATAAAGAAGAAGGTATTTTTCCTGTTTTTCATTGTACCCAAGAGATTCCCTGCAATCCTTGTACAACAGTGTGCCCACAAGGTCAAATCCATACTATAAATGATGCTATTGACAAGCTTCCGTATTTTAAAGGAGAAAAAGAGTGTATTGGATGTGGTGCTTGCGTTGCCGTCTGTCCTGGGCTTGCAATTACGCTAGTAGACTATCGAAGAGACCCTCAAAATCCACATGTTACATTCCCTATGGAATTAACTGAAGAAAAAATCAAAAAAGGATCTACAATAATTGTAGCTAGTGAAGACGGAAACTTGGGAAAATACGATGTTATCCATTCACGTATTTTACCTCAATTTCCCAAAACCCATTTAGTCACTGTACAACTTCCCGCGAATATTGCAAAATTAGCAACAGCGATTAAATTAGTCCCTAAAAAGCAGACTACCATCGAGCCTATCGATTTGTATAAATCTGAACGTATTGAAGATGATGAAATTGTATGTCGATGTGAACGAGTGACTGCAGCTACGGTACGGATGTGGATACGGAAAGGTGTTAAAGATTTCAATGAACTGAAGGGTTTAACGAGAGTGGGCATGGGTTCTTGCCAAGGAAAAACGTGTATACCTATCATAATGCGTATTTTTAGAGACGAAGGCGTTCCTATTGACGAAGTTACCGAAAACACCATTCGTCCCTTATATATGGAAGTCCCCTTAGGAACTTTCGCGGGGGTCAAAAGGGAGGATGAGAATACATGACCTTTTACGATGTAATTATCGTTGGAGCGGGTAGTATCGGCACACCTACCGCAATGGCATTAGCAAATGCAGGAGTAAAAACTTTGGTTGTTGATAAACTACCATCCGTTGCTCAAGGGGACAATAAACATGCCATAGGAGGAATTCGCGCTACACATTCCCAAAAAAGCAAAATTCTCGTTTGCCAGCGTTCTTTAGAAATATTTTCTACTTGGGAAGAATTATATGGAGATGATATCTGGTGGGTAGAAGGTGGATATTCCTTTGTTGCGCGATCTGTAGAACACGAACGCCTTCTAAGAGAAACAGTAGAAATTCAGAAAGAGTATGGATTGAACATCAGTTTTTTGGATGCTGAACAGATTCAGGAACTTATACCTGGAATAAATCCCATTGGTTTGCATGGTGGTACATATAGCCCAGAAGATGGGAATGCTTCTCCTCTTTATAGTGTACACGCATTCTACGATAATGCTACCAGAAACGGGGCAGAATTTAAGTTTAAAGAGCAAGTCAAGAACATCCTAACTAAAAACAGACACGTTGTCGGTGTTAGGACTGACAAAGCTGATTATCAAGCTTCCTTTGTGATTAATGCAGCTGGTGGTAACGGAAAAGAAATCGCTAAAATGGTGGATGTTAATGTTCCTTTAGAACCGGAATCTCATGAAGCGGGTATAACTGAAGGAGTAAAATATTTTTTGAGACCAATGGTAGTAGATATTCAGCCAGGAACAGATCCCACCTTCGGTAATTCAAAAAATTATTATTTCTATCAAAATAAATTCGGGAAGATAATTTTCTGTATAACCCCAAATCCGAGTGTTAAAGGAAAGGATAGAACAGAAACTAGTTTTTTTCTTCCCCAAATAGCAAAACGAATGGTTGATCTGATGCCTCGACTCAGCAATATAAAAGTTCGTCGTCAGTGGAGAGGATTGTACCCGATGACTCCTGATGGAATTCCAATTGTTGGAACAGTAAAGAATATTGCTGGATATATAAATGCAGTAGGGATGTGTGGTCAAGGTTTTATGTTAGGCCCTGGATTGGGGGAAGTTCTTTGCCGTTTGGTAGAAAAAAAAATTACATCCCAAGACAAGGAAATACTAAAAGAATTCTCCCTTTATCGTGATTTTGGCAGTGAAGAGAAATTAAAATAAAGAAAAAGCAAGAGAATTCTACGTTTTATTTCTTTTTATTTTCCAGTATATTATAATATAAATAGAAAGTATTAGAAATAATATAACTCGTAAGATTTCTACTCGGGTGGACGGACCGAATAATTCTCCTGCTAGATTGTTGGAAAAATGTAGAATCATCGCAGATATCATGCTAAATTTAGTTTTCTGAAATACAAAAGTTATGATGAACGTAAATAAAAAAGCGGAGATCATGTATATATAAAAATTGGTTGTGAAGATTCCTAAACCATTTTGATAGGTACCTGAAATTAAGAACAGAGGTATGTGCCAAAAAGACCAGAAAATACCAAGAATACTGGAAGATAACGTTGCGTTTACATTGTCCAATAATTTGGGTAATGCATAAGCTCTCCATCCAAACTCCTCGATGAGAACTGTAATAAGTCCAAACCCGATTATTGAAAAAACCCCATAAAAATCTTGCCCTAGATTAACTATATTCGAAAATTGAATGGAATACCCGAAAAACAAAATATCCAATAGAATTGCAGTGATAATTATCATAAATGGCCCAAAAAGGCTGATGAAGAACCATAGGAACGATATTCGTTTCACGTCTGTAAATCTCAGCCAGTATTCAGCACGCTTTGTTTTATTCTCAAAAAATGAAAGAATTATCCCGACACAAGAAGGTGCAATTCCTCCAAATGCATAAAGAACGAAGACATACCAAATTGAAAGTGGTTGGTTTATTATTATGGCAATAATCCAACATAACCAGCTCCATACATATGTAAACACGAAAAATAAAACTAGATCTCTATAATTTTTCATTCTTATCACTAAATTTACCTATCTAATAGTTAAAAATCACAATTTTATATATAAACAAGAACTCAACTTACTAAACGAAATTGCTTGTTTAGAAAATTTAATGTTTAATATTTACTATCATAATTGAAAGAAAAGAAAGTGATTATATGGTTAGACATCTCACTAAAATTTCTGATTTTACGAAAAAAGAATGTGATTTTATCATCCACAAGGCAATCGAGATGAAAAAAACACCCGAAAAATTCTATGCTACTTTGCAACATAAAACTATGTTAATGATTTTCGAAAAACCCTCCTTACGAACTCGAGTCTCCTTTGAGACTGGATTAAATCAATTAGGTGGGCATGCAATTTACTACTCTATTAAGGATTCCCCTCTTGGAAAGAAAGAAAATATTGCAGATACAGCCCGATGCGCCAGTAGATATGTGGATATCATTGGAGCTCGTGTTTTTAAAAGACAAGATGTATGGAATCTTGCACAGTATTCGGATGTTCCAGTGATCAATATGTTAGATGACTTCGCACACCCATGTCAGATTTTGTGTGATTTCCAAACAATCTTGGAGAAAAAGGGACGATTAGAAAATCTTAAACTCTCCTATTTCGGGGATGCGTATAATAACGTAACTTATGATTTGATGAGAATAGCAGCGATCTATGGTTTGGAAATGGATGTGGCATGCCCTACCGGAGGAGAATATTCTCCCGAACAAGGTGTATTGAATGAAATTGCGAAATTATCTGAAAAATCTGATGCAAAAGTGCGAGTGGTGCACGATGCATTAGAAGCAGCAAAAGAATCGGATGTATTATATACTGATTCATGGATGAGTTACGGAATTCCGTTCGATCAAGAAGAAGCACGTAAGAAAGTGTTTATGCCATTTCAAGTCAACCAGAAAGTACTTTCTTCTGCTAAAACTGATGCCATCTTCATGAATTGTTTACCTGCAATGAGAGGTTATGAACAAACCGCAGAAGTTATTGACGGACCTCAATCCATTGTTTTTGATCAAGCAGAAAACCGGTTACATGCTCAGAAAGCCATCATTTTATTCCTACTAAACAAATTATAACCTTATTTTTTCTTTGGTTGAATATAATGAAAATTCATGACATTTCAATTTTAATTAACGAAAACATGCTCCTTTATCCAGGTGACAAATCCATTGAAATTCGGCAGGTGAAAAATGTAGACTCCAATGATTGGAATCTAACAAATATTACTCTAAGTTCCCATTTAGGAACTCATGTGGATTCACCCAAACATGTTCTGAAGGATGGAATTGGAATCGATCAATTAGGGATTGAGAAATTCACTGGTAATTCACAAGTTTTAGACTTGCGTTCAATTCCCTTTGGGGAGAAAATCACCCAAAAACATCTTAAACCATATCTAATACAAAAAAATGATATCATCTTATTCAAAACGAGAAATTCTTCTATTTTGAATGAGGGATATAATCCAAATCATGTAGAATTGAGTTTGCTTGGAGCACAATATTTGGTAGATTTGAAAATAAAGGCTGTTGCAATTGATTATTTGAGTATTGGAACGAAAGATGTCCATGAGATGTTGCTGAAAAGTAATATTCTAATATATGAAACTGTGAATTTATCGGATATCGAAGCGGGAAATTATTTTTTCATGGGATTACCATTAAAAATTCCGACTGAAGGAAGTCCAGTCAGAGCAGTTTTAATTCAAAACGCATAATAGCATTTTGTTCGGAAAATATAGAGGAAAAGATAACTTTTAAAACCAAATTTTCTCTAATAATATTTTCACTTTTTATATATTTTCGGAGTACTGTGATGAAAACTATCGTTATTGCATTAGGTGGCAATGCTCTCATTAAAAGAGGACAAAAAGGTACTGCAGATGAACAATTTCGTAACTTACAAGTCCCCATAAAACAAATTGCGAGGATGTCTACTGAATATAACATCATTATTACGCATGGAAATGGTCCGCAGGTTGGAAATTTACTAATTCAGCAAGAAACATGCGAATCAGATAAAATTGCAGAAATGCCCTTGGAAGTGTTAGTAGCACTAACACAAGGCCAAATTGGATTTATGATCGAAAGCACATTGGATAATGAGCTAATGAAGCTTGAGAACGAGAAATTACCTCCCGAAGAAAGAAAACTTTTTCTCACCGTTTTGACTTATGTTAAGGTCAGTCAAAGTGATCCAGCTTTTAAGAATCCCACAAAACCTATTGGTCCCGCATATGATGAACCTAAAGACGGGTATGTACAGACTGCAAAAGGATGGCGAAGAGTAGTCCCTTCCCCAAAACCTTTGAAGATTTATCAATATCGCGAAATTAAGAAATTATTGGAAATGAATTTTATAGTTATCGCTTGTGGGGGCGGGGGGATCCCTGTTGTAAAGGAAAAAGTATTTGATATTGATCGGGATTTACAACTCGGAGAACGTTTGACCGGTGTTGAAGCAGTGATTGACAAAGATCTTGCTAGCGCTAAATTAGGAGAACAAATAGATGCAGATATTCTTTTAATTGCTACAGATGAGGAGAAAGTTGCAATTAATTACAAACAACCAAATCAGCGATTTTTAGATAAAATTCCCATTGCTAAAGCCAAGGAATATATGAAACAAGGGCATTTTCCCGCGGGTTCAATGGGACCGAAAGTACAGGCAGCCATTAATTTTTTGGAAGCGGGTGGAGAGAGGGTTATTATTACTTCGATTGAAAAAATTGAAGACGCATTAAATGGTAAAGCAGGGACTGAATTCTATTTGAACTAGCATTCTAATTTTCTACGTATCTTGCGCAACCAAGACTTTTTTAATGATCTTTAGTGCCCAGTCGATTTCATCCTTAGTGATCACTAATGGGGGTGCAAAACGTATGATGGTAGAATGTGTATCCTTAGCGAGTATACCATTGTGCATAAGGTCTTCTACTAGGAATCTGATATTCCCCTCGAATTCAATAGCGATTAAAAGTCCTTTTCCCCTTATTTCTTTGACTGGTATTCTTGTTTTATTCTCGGCAATAGCTTTAAGTCCATCGATGAAATATTTTCCTAACTCTTTAGCTCTTTTAGCTAAATTTCCTCCGATCATTACCTCTAGAGCCTTCATACCAACCGCTGCACCAAGAGGATTTCCCCCAAAGGTGCTTCCGTGTGTTCCTGGGGGGATAACGTCGGGACCTATTATTTCACGAGTAGTAACCACTGCAGAAACTGGATATACTCCTCCACCGAGTGCCTTACCTAATAAAAACATATCTGGTTTGACATTCTCATGATCAACAGCAAATAATTCTCCAGTTCTACATAATCCTGTTTGGATCTCATCCACTATCATTAACATATTATATTTTGAGCAGATGGACCTCACGTTCTTAAGGTATCCTATCGGAGGTATTTTTACTCCCGCTTCCCCTTGGATAGGTTCTAATAAAAATGCCACAACATATTGGGGACCGATCTTCTGAATTTCTTTCTCTAATGCCGAAACATCCCCATAAGGAATGATAGAAAACCCTGGAGTAAAAGGTCCGAAATTTTCATCATGTCGGGTTATGGGATCTGAACTGATACCACAAATCGTGATAGTTCTCCCATGAAAGTTATCCGAACATGCAATTATATGAGCTTTCTCTTTGGGGATTTGTTTTTTAATGTATCCCCATGCACGTGCCACCTTTAAACCAGTTTCAACTGCTTCAGCACCTGTATTCATAGGTAAAGCCATTACTTTGCTTCCATTCAATGTTAAATGGGGTTCTACTAACTCACATACTTGTTTTAAGAACGGTCCCATCACATCATTGTGAAAAGCGCGGGAAGTCAGCGTTACCTTATCCAATTGATCTTTCATTGCTTGAATAATTTCCGGATGCAAATGACCAGTATTTTGACTGGAATATGCACTTAAACAATCGAGATACTTTTTTCCTTCGGGATCAAAAACCCATACCCCTTTTGCACGGGATATTACAACAGGAATCGGATGATAATTATGTGCCCCGTATTCGTGATCCATCTTAATATAATCTTTCGAGTTCCGCATTTTTCGTTGATCATGTGAAGAGAGAGACGGTCCTCATAAAAACCATTTCTCACTCAAAGCAAAAAAATTGAAAATAACTCAAAACTTAAGTTATCCAAAATCTACACTTATACGATAATAATGGTGCAGAGAGATGCTGGATCCATAACAATGGAAGAAATATGGCAGATTCCTGAAATGCTTCAAAGGGTACTAAAACCTAAAAATCAGATCTGCGATTTAGTCGATAAAATTCTTGAAAATGAGATTAAATCCATTCATCTTGTCGGAGATGGAACTTCCTATCACGCTGGATTTCTAGGCTCTTATTTGTTCAATCAATTATGCAAGATTAAGTCATTTGCAGAAGTATCCCCTGAATTTCCTTACTTAGTGGGTTCGATACTAAACAAGGAAGATCTCGTAATTGGGATTAGCCAGAGTGGTGAGAGCGAAATGACGGTAGAATCACTAAAGGTCGCAAGATCTATGGGGTGTCTCACTGCAACAATTTCCAATTATACAGATAGCAGTTTAGCTAAATTATCCGATAATGTACTGGAACTGAAATGTACAAAAGAGAAAAGTGTTCTCGCGACCAAAACCTATGTAAACACTTTGGGGGTTTTAAGTAGGTTAGCACTAGAGTTAGCGTATATGAATAAAAAAATAAATGAGGATATATATTCTACTACTCTGCAAGAATTAAAGGCAATTCCAGATATAATCAAGAATTCTCTGCAACATTTTCGAAAGCAAGTTCGTCACTTTGCCCCCTATTTTAAATTTGCTCCCATATGTTTTGTACTAGGATCTGGACCAGATTACGGTTCTGCTCTAGAAATATCGCTAAAATTAATCGAAGGTGCAAGAATCTTTTCCCAAGCTTATTCAACAGCAGAATTTCCCCATGGCCCCATTACTCTTGCAGATCAATCCTCTTGGATCCTTGCGATTATCCCTGGGGGGGGAGATCGTCGTAAATCCATTTTAAAATTACTTGATAAAGTCAAGGATCGCGGAGCTACTCTCATGAGTCTTTACACAACAGAAATTATGGATAATGTAGATTTTGGTATTCATATTCCCCGTACAAATATGATGTTTCAACCGATGGTGTGTATAGTACCAGTCCAAATGTTGACCGTGGAAATTGCATTAGAGAAAGGGATTAATCCAGATAAACCCAAGTGGCTATCAAAAGTCTCAAGTGTCTAGAATTATTAAAAAATGGTTACTTTGGAGTAGCTTGCAGTAACCAACCCGCGCAAAACATATCAATTTGATACTTTTTTCCTTGAAACATCATGTTATCAAACTGATGCCAATATTTCTTAAGCATAGGCATGTCCGACATCGGAACCGGCTTAAAACCTACCGGCCAATAATCACTTACCTGCAATCCATTCTTCTCACAAGTTTCTACCAACTGTTCTATTGTGAGTAGTCTTCGATGACCTTGACGTATATCATGAATATCAGGGGTTTGGGGGTTCTCTATAAATCCATTACATGCTCCCATTATTCGATTTAAACTCCAAGGGTTGGGGATGGATATAAATAGATTTCCTCTCTTCTTAAGAAAACTTCTAGCTAATTTTAAATGTGTGTTTTCATCTAATGCTTCTTCTATCGTTCCGAATAGCAAAACCACATCGAATTTTTTCTCAGTTTGAAAATCTTCCAATGTACTGATATGATATTCAAAATTCTCTCCCTTAAGTGGCTCTTTCAAGTCTTTATCAATTCCTACGTATTTTTGCATTATTCGACCCACTCTTCGGTAAACGGTTTCCGTTTCCCCACATCCCACATCCAGAACAGTAGCATCAATTAAAAATTTATAAATAATTTTGATTTTTAAATCTGCGATATGCTTATCGTATGCGTTTTCATAGGTGATTCGTTCTTTTTGAATATCTTCTGATTTCTCCATGTTTTAATCCCTGTTGATGATTGGTCATACATTTTTAATGTAAACTATAAATCATAAAGGTTTTTGGTAATGCGGAGACTTCATACACTATGAGTTCAAGAGTGCGCGATTTTCCCAGTGCTCGGGATCTAATGACTCGTTTTGTATTAATGTTGCCTTCTACTGCGAATTTTGGGGACCTAATTGAATTAATGTATAAAAATAGGGTTTCTGCAGTGGTTATTAACGATCCCGAAACCCAGAACTATTTTATAGTCTCGCACACCGATGTAATTGAATTTCTCCAATACTCCAAATCTCAACGCAATGATATATACAATATACCTCTTAAATTCATCATGAAATCTCCAGTTGAGATTATTGATCAGAATATAAGCATCGATAAAGCTATTCATATGATGAACGAACGAGGATTTAAACGTTTGGTTCTTGGGAAGAACGGAATCCCGACCGGAATTATAAGCACACGCGATATTCTGATGTGGAATAACAAATTTTTTCGTCCTGGAAAACCCGTTATGCTATTAGTACTGGACAATGACACGAGTATTCTTCTCGCTAAACATATCTTTAAAGAAAATATAACGCGTGGAATTAATCAAAGCTTAGTAGAGATTTTCGGAGGGGCAATTGCTTCCATAAATTCGATCACAAATGAGGTCATCAATACAGATGGTAAGATACGAATTCTTCAAAAAGACAATTTTACAGTGTTATTCGAACCTCGGGATAAAATTACAGCTTTATTAGTAACGACAAATAGTAATATTGAGTTACGTCGTCGACTTTTTGCTTTCGTGGAAGCGATATCTGAAAAATACCGATCCTTATTTGAATCTACCGAATATAAAAATCATGCTAAGGAAGAAATTGATATATTAGAATGGATTCATCTATTTAATGGGTAAATAAAATTTTATTGGACAGTATTTTATTTTCATTTATGGATCTTCTTCATTTAACAGTGTATTGCCAGTATCAAAACAACCCAATTAGCAACAATATAAAATTCTTCCTCCGTCCAATCCTGCCTGATGAAATTAAGGGTGTTAAATTGGTTTACCGTTCATCAGAAGATTCTAATTTTAAAACCCTCAAAATGAACACTCAAACCGATTCCATTCCCAGTTATCACATTACTATTTACGAGGCTCCAGCGGGGATGAGGGTTGAATTTTTCTTCTTAGTGACTTTATTAGACAACACGGAAAAAATCCTCAAACACCAAGGAACCAATATTGAATATACTATTTTGAAATCCCATACAACTACATTACGAATGGATTTAATTCCACAGAATTAATTCACCACCTACTCAAATTTATCAATAGTTGTAACATAAGGGTTCCTATAGTAATTAGGAGAATCAATATGAAACTAATTGTAATAGGTGGAAATCCCGCTGGATTGTCTGCAGCTAGTGCTGTGAGAAGGGAACATGCGGATTGGGATATAATGGTGTATGAAATGGGTAATTATATATCCTATGGCTCATGTGGGCTCCCGTATTATGTCTACGGTTTAGTAGAAAAACGAGATAATTTAATGACATTAACTCCTGAAATTCTACAGAAAAAACGAAATATCCCTTTAAAATTATGTCACAAAGTCACTGCGGTAGATTTTGATAAAAAAATAGTGAAAGTATTAGATATCAAAAATTCTCAAGAATTACAAGATTCTTACGATTATTTGGTGATCGCTACGGGTGCAGAACCCAAACAACTGGCTATTGATCATCCCAATATTTTTTATCTACACACTATTCCCGATGCAGATAGAATTAAAATGGAAATAAAAAAGAAACCATTTACCTCGGGAGTATTAATTGGTTTGGGATATATTGGATTGGAGATGGTGGAAGCCTATTGGGAATTAGGGGTTAAAAATTTAACTCTAATTGGTCCACGGTTAATATATGTTACCGAGAGTCAAAAATATATTCGAGAGGAATTGGAAAAACACAAAATAAGAGTAATTTTGGGTAACTATGTCAAAAATATAGAAATTCTTGATAATGACAAACTGCGAATTTCCTTGAAAGACGAACAAGTAGATACAGATTTTATTCAAATGTCAATTGGAGTGATTCCGAATACCACCCTATTTAAAAACACCCGGTTAAAAATGGAACAAGGAGCCATTGTGGTGGATGAGTTTATGCGTACAAATATCGATGGTGTATTCGCTGCCGGGGATTGTGCAACAAGTTTTCATAACATACTTAACGAGAACGTATATTTACCTCTAGCACCTGCAGCAAACAAACAAGGACGCATAGCAGGTAAAACAATTGCATCAGAGGGAACAGTGGATTCTTTTTCTGGTATTTTTGGGACTTCGTTATGGAAAGTATTTAACTTATACTGTGGAAGGACAGGGATATCCGAACAACAGGCATTTGAGCTAGGGATACAGGCTGATCATATTCTCATTGAAGCAAATGAAGTAGCACATTATTATCCCAATATGCATGGGAAATTAGGAGAGAAAATGTCAGTTTTATTAGTGTTTGATGTACTCAGCCATAAGCTATTAGGAGCAGAGATCACATCACCTAGTCCTATTGGAGCAAAAAAGATCGATGTACTAGCTACTGCGCTGGCTGCTTCAATGACAATTGAAGATCTGCAGAAACTGGATCTAGGTTATCATCCAAGCATTAGCCCAGTTTGGGATCCTATCCTCGTTGCTGCGAATGTAGCCCAAAAAAAATTGAAATAGGAATTAACTAAGGGGAAGCAGCATTTCATAATATTTTTTTATATTTTTTATAACCCACCACGTGGATTTGAACCCTTGAATGGCTGCTTTCTGGAGAGTAGCTTCTAAGAACTCTCGGTTCGGATAATTGGGTGGTACCTTAAGATGTAATTCACGTATATTGTATAAAGATCGCCACAATTGAATTGACCAATCAACAAGCTTGAGAATTTTTTTATTATACAATTGTTTAGATTCCGTTGGAAGATCAAAATCCATTATCCATTTATAGAAAAAAGTACCTTTTCCGTATATTTCTTCATCCTTTCTTCGTATACGATGCTTCTCAATTACCCCATGATCTTCCAATTCATACATTATGTTTTGAAGCTCCGCTTTACTAATTGTAAAACCATTGGATTCCAATTTAATAATGATTTTAAGATCACTAAGCCCTTTCAATTTCATCATGGATTTATTTAAAGCTACCACAATGTATTTTTTGTCGATTAAATCTTGTTCCGAGGAAATAAACTGTAGTAATGAACCGATAAATTTTTCAGCAGTCATATATCTAACGGGATCGCGATCCTGTCGCTTAAAATCCTTAATAAATTGTCTAGATTCGTGGAAATAGGTATTAAATATAGTAGAAACTACGTTTCTGATTAAATAGTAACCATCAATTAATGCAGTCTCCAATCCAGAGAGTAATTCAATTTTTCCTTGAATGGACTCATCAAATTTTCGTTTTTCAGCTGGAAACCGACGCATGGTATGAGGATTTGGGTTAATATCTTTAAAACTAGCCTCCCATAATTCCTCAAAAAACACATAGTGGGTATTTACTAAAGTCGACTCTCGTTTGATGATCTCCCAAAGTGTTCGTGTAAAGAGATCTTTCTCCGAGTCCTCACTCACATTTCTAACCTCAATTAGTCCTTTTCCCTCATTATTTTGGTTTACCAACCAGGAGTGGCGGATTTTTCCACTTTGACATCAAAGTTAAAATCATATTGATCCAATCCTAATTCCTGTTTCATTTGGAGAAATTGTTTTTGAGTCTCTTTAGAGATTGGTACTCCTTTATTCTTTCTTTCTTGGTATGCTAAATATTCTTTTTCACCTGCAATATATATATGGTCGGCACCAGGTGCTTTTTTGGCATTAGCAAGCTGTCTTAGTAAATCTCCCGTGATTCTCTTAAATTTCTCTAAATCAATCATGGAATTTATGTCGATAGCAAAGAAGAAGTGTCCAAGATTATAAGGGACGAATTCTCCGTTGACAATACCCAAACAAGCTTGTAAATAGTTAGACTCAGTTAAGCAGGCAGACAAGATTTCGACAAAAGTAGCATAATTATATCCTTTATATCCGGCGAGATCCTCCCCGATTCCTCCTAATGGAGTCAATGCTGCCTTAAATTCTAACATTTTTTTCAAAATTACTGGAGCATCTGTTGCAGCATTACCATTCTCATCAATAACCCATCCGGGGATTGCTTCTTTTCCAATACGTGCATAAGTTTCGATTTTTCCGCGTTGAGTAATAGAAGTGGCATGATCCGCACACCAGTGAAATTTCCAGTCGGTCGGTAATGCAATTGTTAACGGATTAGTTCCTAACATTGGTTCTACTGACCAAGTAGGTGCAATAGATGGTCGAGCATTTGTACCACAAATTCCTATACAACCTTGATCTGCAGCCATAAGTGCATAGTAACCCGCAATACCGAAATGATTACTGTTACCCACCACAACCAAACCTATTCCGTTCTTTTTTGCTTTATCAATCGCAGATTGCATAGCTTTTTTACTAACGACATGTCCCATTCCATTTCCTGCATCCCAACGAGCTGTTCCAGGGTTATCCTTTATTACAGTTATTTTGGTAGTAGAAAGTTGTTGTCCTCGCTTAATACGGGCATAATACATCATTAATCGTCCAACACCATGAGAATCAATGCCTCGTTTATCCGATGTGATTAATACGTCTGCTACCACTTTCGCATCTTCTTCGGGAACTCCAGTTCCCATCATCACATCTTTCATGAAACGTTCAAGTGTATCAAAATCGACATAAGTATATTCTTCTTCTGACATAAGAAAGAGTTCTCATTTCTCAATTTTAAACTCTATTCTCAATCACACAATAAATTTCTACAACTAGAAAAAAATTACATAATATATATTATATTTCCAAAACAACAAGAGGAAGAAATTAAAGATTGTAATAGAGATGGCATCTAATTTAGAATATACCACTACTAAAAACACAGAAAAACTAACAACTAAGTATGGTAAAAGGTAATAAATCGCATATTTATACAACTGTAAAAATACAAAAACAGATGGAAAGCTTAACGGTAAATACATCAATAAAATAAAGAAAAGCGTCTTGACATAAACATAATGATCTACAGAGTCTGGTTTACTAGCTTGAATGCAAATGAATTCTATAATCACAATTTGCAGATAGAATATAACGGCAAAACGCAATAAAACATTAATCCCTGAGGATAAGAAATTAAACCCTAGCCAATGGTACATCATAAGATGTCCAAATACCCAAAATGACAAAATAGTCTCAATCACTAATAGAACGATATTTGGCAGATCTAAAATAGTAAGTTTCGGTTTTTGGATGGGAGGATCTTTGATTTGCAATCGTCGGAAAAAGAAAACGAAAAAAATCCATATATACATTAATTGAAACGATAAGGGAGATCTGAATAATGTATCGCTCAATGTATCGTTGAAGTCAAATACAGTTCTGAATAAATTTAAAAAACGATCACCTAAAGAAAAATATAATAAATTGGTTGAAACTGTGATTTCAAGAACATAAAGAAGTAAATGAATACCGATCACCGCTAAAATAATACTACGAAAGTATTCGGAAGTATCATAAAGATATTCAAAATCACGGGTAAATCGTTTTTCCAACCGCAATTTTTCGGAAGGGTATTGTGATTTGGTTTCGATTTTCAAAAGATTAGGAATCTCTATCAATTCGTTTTTAGTGCGTTCTTTTTTCCACCGATATATTTTATTCTTAATCCAACTGAATTGAACGGGTATTAACTTGATTACATAGTACAAGAGGATGAAACCTATAACAATAATAACACCGATCATGATAAATAATGAATAAATACGTAATGAAATCGGACGCGTTGATACACTCTCTTCCGTGACATTTAATGCGTAATTCATCCATTCAATTTGCTTCTTGATGGCATTGGGGTTATATAATCCGGATCCATGAAGGAAAAGTGGGAATTCAGTATTAATCTCCCGTGCAGTCCCGTTATTAAAATCACCATATAACACATTCATTTCTGGAAAATTCCATGCAAGGAGATTAGATTCGCTAAATTCTGAAGTTCGGATAGGTTGATAATTATCTGTCAACACCAATAAGTTTCGAGGATTATCTTCTGTGATAGGATTCGAATATTCGTAAATAAAATCACGAAAGGTCCAGTAGGTGGTTGTATTCACGTACATATTGTAATAATCGTAATAATCTTCATGCAGTATTCGAAAAGTTCCCATATTAGCGGTAATCACCCCTTGAATCAGATCTGGTCGTAATCTAGCATACCAATAAGCAAAATGTGCTCCGTGAGAATGCCCCATTATTCCAATTTTCGAGTTATCCACAATTGGATTTATCAAGAGATTATTCACAACCGCCTCAATTTCTAGAAAGGTGTAGAAGGTAAAATCGATTGTAAAACGGACAACCATGTATCCTTGACGAACATATTCTGACGTAAGAAGATTTAATGATTTTTCATCCACTAAATCTCCATGCAATAATATAACAACGGGTAACGTACCGCTGAAATCGATGGGTGTATTGATTATATAATCTTTTTCGTAACGAATTGCTTCATCAGTTAGGGGATTAGTAGATATCACATTAATTGTTTTCTTTGATCTTGATTGGAATCCGTAGATTATCAAAAAATGACCGGACACAAAAAATGCAAATATCGCAATGAGAACAAAATACTTAATCATTTTTCGGATTTTACGATTCATTGCCGGGTTCCTAGAATTTTTGCAGATCCATTCATAAAAATGACAATACATACTATATGTAAAGAACTCTATATTAATTTTCTATTTTCGGTTTAAAAGAAAAGGGAATAGTTTGCGTGAAAATTCAAAAAAGAAAAGATTAAACCTTAGCTAAACCGTTTCATGGTTCTATTACGGATCCGACACCCATGGATAACTCATATACTTTTTATTTTTTTTTATTATGCCATAATATAACAGTCCTATAATTTTTCCAATGCCCGGAAGAAAAATATCATATCTGTCATCTTCATTCTAAATAGGTGTAGATTAGTTCGTGTCCACAAGATCCCGATGTAGGAACCTAAGGAAATTCCCTTGATTATCAACTAAACACAACGCAATTTTTAGTTATAATCAACTTCAAATAGCATCTTTTTTATGGGTAGATTATGGACGAAAGCGAGACTTTTTCGCAAAAATCTGAAAAAAGAACCTTTTTTCAGCGACTCTGGAACGGAATTAAAAAAATTTCCCTACAACTCTGGGAAATGATTAAGAGATCCTTCCGCGAACACAGTAAAACCACGTGGATTTGGATAGGAATATTTATTTCAGTTCTGGTAATTACTGTTTTCCTTTGGATTGTACAATTCTATAATCCCGATCTTCTTTTTAGATTAATTATTAATTATATTGTAAAACCAATTTATGAAATTCGTTTCTGGGGACATCTCATCTTTTTTCTTGTTATGGGAATTCAAGCGATCCTTTTACCTATACCGTCTGAAGCGATTTTATTGAGTGGAGGAATGATTTGGGGTTGGTGGGGAATACTAGATGGCATAATCGGAAGCATATTTGCTGGAGTTATTACCTATTATATGGTTTTAAAGGGAGGAAGACCATTAGCAGAAAAATTCGCTGGGAAGGAGGCAATTGATATTTTGGATCGTTTTATCAACAAATATGGAGCATGGGCAATTTTTATTTTACGTGCTCTTCCCTTTATGGCTTTTGATCCCGTTTCATTTGCTGCAGGATTAACAAAAATCAAGACTCGAACATACTTGTTAGCGACTTTTTTAGGTTCAGTTATTAGGGTGTTGTTTTTTGTATTTTTAGGTGAAGTACTATTTCTACCAGATGGTGATATTGGTTACTATATAGAGCATCCACTAGAAATGGAATATGCAATTCAAGTCGGTGCACGTCCCTTTAATATCATGTCCATTAGTATTGTGCTTATTGGGGTCACATTTCTTGCTCTTTATCAATTTGTGCTTATGCCTTATCTCCAAAAAAAAGGGGAAAAAAAGAAATCTAATTCCGTAGTTAAACCAGTGGGAACCTTAAAAGTGAATGGGAAGGGAAAAGAAGAAGAACACAAATCCGGACTATCGGAAACCAGATAAATCACTTTTTTTGGTTATAATTTTTATTTATTCTAGCTTATAACTTTATAATCTAGTACCAATTGATAGATTCATATTCAACTGGTGGATGAAAACATACGTGATACCAATCTGGGTTTCTTTTCTTATCACCCTTGCAATAATTCTTCTATTGGCAAAATGGGATTTAGGCATTGGGATGTTTATTGGAGCAATTTTTCTAGCAATTATGACAGTAGACCCTTATCGAGTCAATTTAGGAGAGGTATCATTAGTAGTATTTCTGAATCCTCAAAACATCTTTCTTGCGTTAGCTGTTACTATAATACCGTTATTGGGAGGTATAATGAACGAATCTGGATTGATGATGGAATTGATTAATCGTTTAGATGTGTCAAATAAATGGTCATTAATGTTATCACCCAGTTTATTTGGATTACTTCCAATGCCTGGGGGTGCGTTATTGAGTGCCCCTTTAGTAGATAAAATCGATCCTAATATACCCCCTCCAAAAAAAGTAGCTATCAATGTGTGGTTTAGACATGTATTAATTCTAATTTATCCGTTACAAGGCTCTATATTGGTAATCACCGAAATTGTTGGATATCCGAACCCTTACTTAACAAGTGGAGTTCTCCTTATTCCATTTATAATTATGGTTACAATAGGATATCTTTATCTAATCCTAACAACTCCCAAAATCGAACGGAAGAATAACAGAAAATTATGGATTTTTCTTAGGGATGTGTTTCCTATCCTTTTAGCCCCTTTAATTGATATAATAGGGCGAATTTGTTTAGGACAATTGGAGAAAAATAATATAATTGTACCAAATTGGGTTGTTCCCGAGATTTTTTTGTTTTTCGGATTAATCTTAAGTGTGGTAACCTCCTTATGTTTTTCGAAAATCGCTCAATCAAAAGAAATCAGTTATATTCCACCGAATAGAATTTTCAGCATTTCCAAGAAGATGAAAGTGTGGAAATATCCTATTGTGATTTTTGCTATGTTCTTCTTTTTAGAAGTTTTCACTCGATCGGGATTGCCGGAATTTATCAGCGCTCTTAATGCTCCTCTTTCTCTGTTACTTTTGCTATCTTTTGTACTGGGGATTGGTACAGGTAGAGTTCAATTACCAGGGTCGATTATATTTCCGATATATATGACCCAATTTTCTCTTACGATAGTACCATATTTCGACTTTGCATTGATATATTTTGCCATCTTTTTAGGGTATATTATGACCCCTATCCATCCATGTTTAGCCTATTCAATTGACTACTTTAAAACAACTTACCCCAAATCTTTTAAACATATTGTAATTCCGTGCTTAATCGGATTAGCATCATTATTTGTAGTATATGGTATTTCCTTACTATTTTGAATTGGTTAGAAAAACCATATAATTCATGTCATTTTGTTTTTAATTGGTATTAATGGTAGAACTTCTAGCACCTGCAAAAAATATAAAATCCATCAAAGCCGGACTAGAATATGCGGATTCCTTCTATTTCGGATTCGAAAAATATAATATGCGCATACAAGCGGACAATTTCACACTACAAGATCTCCCAAAAGTAGTTACATTGTTACATGATTCTAATAAAAAGGCATATTTAACTACAAACATCCTTTTCTATGAAGAAGAATTAGAGGATTTACGTAAATTATTAAAATTTGCTCAATCCATCGAGTTTGACGCTGCAATTTTGCATGATGTTGCAGCAGTATCGTATGCAAAAGAAATTGGGATTCCTTTTCATATAAGCACACAAGCTAATGTTTCAAATTCCGTTTCAGCTAAATTTTATGAATCATTGGGAGCAGAACGGATTATCCTTGCTCGCGAGTGTTCTCTTTCTCATATACGTAAAATCAGTAAAGAACTCCATAAAGCTGAAATCGAGGTTTTTGTCCATGGAGCTATGTGTACATCCATTTCTGGTAGGTGTTATTTTTCACAAGATGTATGTGGGGGAGATGATGCTTTTTCAGCTAACAGAGGTCGATGTGTGCAACCTTGCCGACGCGAATGGACGGTAATTGATAACCAAAATAATGAATACTTATATGATGGAGTCAGATTCATGAATTCTCGTGATCTCTGTCTGATTGAATTTATTCCAGAATTAATCCAAGCGGGGGTGAAAGTCTTTAAAATTGAGGGTAGAATGCGTTCTCCCCATTATGTATATTGGGTCACCAAGATATATAGAGAAGCTCTGAATGAATTCGAAAAGGGTAATTTTACCATCGACAATAAGAAAAAAGTGGGTATGTGGATTCATGAACTAAAAAAAGTGTATAATAGAGGATTTACTCAAGGATTTTTGTTTCATCGTATGCAAGCAAGTGATCATCAACCGAAATCTCCCACAAATTTATCTCATTGGAGATTAATCAAACTCGGCACGATTACATCTTATAACAATCCCATAGGAGTTGTTCAATTAACCAATGGTTTTGTCAAAGAAGGATTGCGAATCCTTATTAAGGGAGATACTCAATCGGATACCTTTTTTCATCAGAATATCCAACAATTGTACCTAAATGGAGTAAGAGTAAAAATGACCAAAAAAGCAAGCGAAACCCATCCAATTTCTGTCTCAATGAAATTTAACGAACCTGTTAATCCCACATCTGATTCTTTATACTTGTTCACAAATGCTACCTATAAGCACCGAAAATCGAGTTCCAAACATAAAAAGAAAAAAGAATATTATCAACTTTAATAGATCTGTTTAATAACCTCGTAAGCACTTTGTCCGTCGGTAACTGATTTAGATTGCTGGAATACCGAGTGTAAAAATTCTCGGTCTTCGGGATCAAAATATTTAAATCCAAATTGCTTCCAATGGGAATTTTTAGATAAGGTGGAAATCATTGCTAACTTATCTTTCACAAGATTCATCACAACTAAATTAATAATCTGGTCTTGTTTTCGTTTTGCTTTAGTTGCAAGCAGTACCTCTCCCTTATAATTTGAATAGTTGCCATCAAATTGGAATAATATTTTTTCAATTTCCATTAATCCGCTGTTGAGAAGATTGGCAATTGCCTTGATTGCTACATCAGTAGATGGTAATTCGGGATTTGGAGAATTTATAAGGCTAGAAATCCCCGGAACAGAATTATGCTCCAAGTATGGGGCAGAATATTCGGGAAGAAGTTTTAACTGGTTTAATCCCATAATATTTTGCATATCCTCGAGAGTCCCTCCTGAATCAAAGAACTCTTTATTCATCAAATAGTAAATCAATCCAAATGCGTGCTTTGGACCGAAATATGGAAAGTCAGAGCCATATAAGAGATTCTCAGACCATCTCTTCCCTGTTCTCTGTTGCATTCCTGTGGAATTGTACCAATTACGAAAATCCTTGAAAAAATTCTCAGCTCCTTTTCCATGCAGCATGGAGAGTTCTCCCCATGTATTAGGTTGACAAATGGTATTGTATACGTCATAATCCCCCACATTTCCTTGAGCACAATGTGCGATGATTACTTTGAGGTGAGGTACTAATTCTGGATGATGGTTTTGCAGGTAATTTCGGGTATTTTTAATAAGTTCTCCAATATCAAATATTGATTGTTTTCCTCGTGTATCCAATATTACTGGTAAATAATACTGAGTAGCACGTACTAGTACTTTTACTGCATCAGGTCCATAAATGTGATCTATCCAGCCTTCAGAACGAGGATGCAATTTTAATCCTCGAGCTCCTATTTGAACGCCATAGTCAACTTCTCGTACCGCACGCTCTCCTTGTTGGGGATCGCATCTCATATACCCTATCAAACGTAAGGAAAAGGGAAAACGTGTAGTAAATCTCATAATATTTGTATTTGATGCCCGATAACTTGCTTCTGGCATTTTGTCCCGAAACACATCTTGAAAGGGAAATATACAGGCTTGATCAATTAGCTGTTGCTTCTCAAAACGACTATTCATATCTTTATAGGAAGGATCTTGGATTTCCTCAAGATGCTCCAAAATCTTTTTCAGAAATGGCATTTGAGCAAATTCGAATGAGAGTACGTGAGTCTTTCCATTTATAGTGGTCATAAAATTTTGTTCGCCGGTTTTTTCCCATTCTTGTTCCACTAAAGATTGCACTTGTGCCCAGAAATCGAATGTACCACTGCCAGGAGCTAATGGGTTCATCATTTCCACCCCATCTACATCTTTTCCCATGTGGCAATGGGAGTCAATCACAACTACATCCTTGTATTTGGTTCCAGATTCAGTTTCTACCTTTATTCGCAACATAATGACTATTCCTTGAGAATTTTATCTCATATCATCAGGGAGTGTTAGATTCCCTGTCAATGGTTGGTTTAACGGGTCTTTCGAATATTCTAATGTGAAATAAATCAAATCACGTAAAATATTTGGTACTTGCCCTTCTTTTTGCTTAAAATCGTATAGAGAAATTTGATACTCCGCTTCAGTTAAGGGAGGTTTTGCATAAGTAATCTCCCCGAACACGCTCTGTAATACCGGTTTCAAAAAGGGAGAGTGAAGAAATCCGAGTTCTTTAAGCTCTCCCTTTAGATATTTAAACATACCTTGCACGCTTTGAAATAGAAAGCGATGTGGTCGATCTTTTGAGCCAAAGTAATAATCAGCGAAATCGGGATCAAATTTGTTTAATTCTTCATGAGTGATGTTAACCGCCTTGAATAACCCGATTAGCCCCCGGCTGATCGCATTTTTACGGTTAAAAGTTAATGTATCCGATCCCACATCAGGTACCCATCTTCTCTTCTCAAGCAGTTTTCGTGCTTTATAACATAACGCTTGAATTAATAACCCTAATCCAATTCTACGACATATTGATAATTGGGCATCCATAACTCTCACTTCAATGGTATTCCAGTCCGTAAAAGGAAACACATCTTGGAACCGTGCATCTTCCATAGACGCTTTTTGAAGGACTTGGAGTAAATAGGTTTTATCTTCTTCACTCCCTGTAGCTAAATAGGGGATGTATTTATTAGCTTCATTGCTTGAAAGCATAGTTGTGTTATTTAATAACCGTAAAGAACGAATACAATTAGGACAAGTATATCTTCCGTCTTTTACTTTTACAACATCCGTGGGTGCATTATTGATAATGGGGGAGTTAACAGATAGTGCAATTAAATGCGGTAAAAAGTTACGTATCATATCATAGCATTGAGCCCGTTCAAGATCTGAGGAAAATGTACCAATATGATGATGGTCTCCTTGACTTAAACCTCGTTGGTACTCCTTTGAGGCAGGGTTAAAAGCGCTGGCTACAATATTCAAATCACGCGGCAAGGTTTCCTTCGCTAGATTAAAAAGCGTACTTGCCCAATATGCGAGTTCTTCCGCATAAAAACAAGGAGGTGTGACTAATTCCAAGATATAGGTAATTGCGGTCACATTACCATCCCTCCCAAAGGAATCAATATCCAAGTACTTTCCGTCATACAACATGTAATTGATTTTCATCACCTTACCTTTTTCGATGTCCGTTCCCATATAAGCCATTTTACCCAGTTTACTACGGATATATTCAGGCATTGGGGTGAATCTACCATTTGGATCCTCATATTCGTAGTTAATCAGTTCATTCATGATTTTATGAGCATCGTTCGTGATTTCACCCATACGGTACACCATTTCATCTCCTTCGATGTAATTACCCGCATTGTCGCATATAATCAACTCCATTTCCATTCCATGGGAGAAGGGTAAAGGTGTCCAGTGTTCCACATCAGCTAAGATTTCAGCCCAAGTTCTATTACCTAAATTCACTATTTGTGAGCCCGATCCTGTAGAGAATACATCCTTGGGTTGATGATCATGATTAGATCTTTTACCAAGTCTTTTTTTGGATTTTTCGGATTCTGTAGATGTACTGGAAAATATAGCTGAACCGGAATTAGATAATTGGTTTGCTCCCCCTAAATTAAAGGTGGAGGGAAGATCCTGCTCCTTTTTTTTTTTCTTTCGCGCCATTTTCCGTCTCTCAAAGTTGTTCAATTGATGAAAAATAGGATTGTGAATCCTATGTGTGTTGTGTTAGTTATGGTTCAACGCACAAATTCATTCATGAAATCCTTAAACATCGTATGGTTATTTAGGAAATCATAAGTTAGCACCAAATTTACTAATTTGAATTTATTGGGTGGTAATATTGATTTAATCCATTCGGTGATTTTTCCATCCTTGAATAAACCGTCATCAATAATCAAGGAAACTTGGTCTTTAAACACACGCTTTATTATCGATTGAATTACAATATTTTCTTCAGGATCATCCCCCACAATAATGGTAGGTTTAGAAAGGTAGGGGATAAAATCCAAATTGAATAAATACATTTTATGGGGTACATTACTCGCATGGGTAACAAACAAATTTTTGATAATTGACTGTACCACCTCATATAGTTGATCATCCGCATTCTTGAGAGGAATAATGAGATAATAAAATGATTTACCTTTCTCATTTTTAATTTCAGCATAACATTGCTCGATCGTCGGGTATACTGGAAAATTGAAACTGAATAAATTTATAATCCCGATCACACTATCCATTATACCACTAATTAAGTTTTCGGAAACGGTTCCCCCCAATTCCGATACTTTACTAATAACTGAACTTGGTTTAGCCATCACGTTGAATGCGTAATATAAGGAAGATACTGGAATCTGTTCTATACGTATTTTTTCCTCCTCTTTCTGCTCTCTTAATGCTTTCGTAGTTAACTTGTTTACAGGATTTTGCAAGTCTATTGGTAATTTGCTAATTTCATCAATTGTTGTTTGAGGATTATGGATATAAGCAAAAATGATAAATAGGGATGAAAGAATTTCAGTTTCCTTGAGAAGTGTGCATTTTTTTATCAAATTCTGAAGAAGAGCAGTACATTTTGACGGATTTGTTTTAAGTAAGATCTTGATCATTTCATAATATAAACCTACCTGTAATCGTTCATCATTGATAATGCTGATTAATTGCATTGCATCATCAAATTGTTTTAAATACGAAAAGTGGAAGATATCCCGTAACAAAATATCCCTAATCTCGGTATTTGTAACGTTTTTACATAATTGGATGGCTAAGTTCAAATCTTTTTCTAGAAAATATGCTACCATTTTTTGAATTAACTCATCTTTAATGGGTATGTCGTGTAAAATAGTTAATTTTGCTACAGCTAAATCCTTATCTTCTTCCAATAAGGCATAAATGAAATCGGCTAGCAATTGTTGGATTGAAGATTGGTCTTGAACCATTTTTAACACTTCGAATGCAAAATTTGGATCGGAATTGAAAACACTTTTTGCAACATCCACAAGTTGAGCATCTTTTACACCGGAATCCATAGATTCGGAATAAATTTTTTCATATTCTTTCACCGCGCTTTCCACATCTAATGCCTTCCCATTTTTAAATTTAGGAATCTTTCGGTTTCCTTTGGTCAAATCTTGGAATTTAACAAAGGATTTCGATAACACTTCTTTGATAAATTTTGAAGAAACTTGATTTCGAGTTTGCCAAACTAATTCTGTGTATTTAACTTCTGAATATTTATTTGATTGGAGGATGAGTTTTGCTGATCCATTTACAGTAGGAACTATTGGAATAAACAGATCATATGGTTTTGCGGAATCCAAGACTATAGGTTCCTTAAATTCCATTGGAATCGTACCGCTAATTCCTTCCATTTTAAAATCGAATTTAAATTGCTCTGGTTTTGTGGAGTTATTTATAATTTGAAACCGCAATTCATAGGAGTTACTGCCCAATAAAATCGAGTTGGGGTAATTAGTTGCGGTGATTGTGAGGAGATTTTGGTTTGACATGGACATCCTATGTTTTAAGACAGAGTACAAACTCCTATAAATTTTTTTACACAGAAATAAAATGAAAGGATTTTAAGGTTGATCTAAACAATTTTAGGCATAGCTTTAGGATATTATTCATAAAAAATCTTTTAAGACGAAAATCACGTCTTCAATTACAAAAAAATTATCCGAGAAAACAAACAATGCAGCTCTTTGTCATCCAACCAGATGGAGAAGTACATGCCATTCAATCCTCCGAACCTATTCGTAATTTACTTGACCCAGCTCAATGCTACATAGTCAATGATGATGAAAATCGGCAAATATTCCTTTGGAAAGGTTCTCAGAGTTCCGTTCGTCTTAAATTTATCGGGGCATCTAAATCCCAAGAGATTCGTGGACAGGTAGGGATGCATTACAAAGTTATCGCTCTTGATGAAGGTGAGGAATCTGAATATCCTGATTTGTACGAACGACTAGATGAAGTACCTTCTGGTGGATTTGCACGAGAAATTCGCGAAGAAAAAGAGCTTCAATGGGATCCTGTGACTTCTGTCACTGCAAAACCTAAATCTGAACCTAAATTTGAACCTAAATTTGAACCTAAATCTGAACCAAAACCTGAACCGAAACTTGAATCGAAACCTACTCCCATTTCCAAACATGACAAAACTCCTATCGGAATACCCATTGCAGGTGGTGGAGATGCGGATGGTGCAAAACAAGTAATGGGTTCAACTAACAAAATTAACGACTCAAAACCATTATGGACAGGGGAAAAATCTGTTACAGCCGCATCTATGGGAGGGAGAACACAATCTGCAGAACCTCAATTAGATTTCAAAAAAATAATGGAAACACTTGAATCTCTTCAAATTCCTGAAGGATATGAGCGGGAAATGATTATAATTGGAAATGCAGCTTATAGTATCGTGGAAAAAAAATCTACATTTCTCGGTAAGACAAAAGTTGATAAAATCATGGAAAGAATTGGTTCCTTGCCCGAAGGATTATTTTTTGCACAAGGATATGCTCCTAGAGTGTTATGTGAAAATCAAAAAGTAGTAGCAATCGAATTTTTAAAGAAGGTAGGATCGAGTGCTGATGGTAAATTGAAAGCCGTAAGTAATGATCCCAAGGCATTAGCGAAACAATTTGGAATGAAAATTAATTAATTTGCTTTTATTTTAATAAATCTAATTGTTACTGACGTTTGCTAAATAGATCAGTTATTTTCTTTGCATAAAACCGAAAAACCGTCACTATTTTACTAAGATCTTTCAATTCTCGAGAAGCTCCGATGAGAAAGAACCTACCTGCGGCAGCCAAAACCAGATACGATTGTTCTCCTCGGATCACACACTCACTTAAATAATCGTATCCAATTTTGGTGACCGCTTCATTAGCACCTTGTAAAATTACTGAACTGATAGCACTGAGCTGATCCGGATTAATATTATATCCGGGAATCGCAGAAAAAGCAATTCGAAGACCTTCACGAGTTACTAAGGCCAACGCATCCAATTCGGTATGATTAGTTATCTCCCCCAGATATAGGGCGAGTTCTTCTGCTTCCTTCTCCGTCAATTCTGACATGGTTTATCTTCTCTGTGATTTATCGTCTTATGTCTATCAATAATAAATCAGAAATATATAATTTTAGATTATCCTACATCGTTAATGATTTAGGATTCTGAGAATACCTTAATATGGATTAAGTACTAGTCTTTGTATTGAAAAAGTATAAAAAAGTGTAAAAACCGTGTCACCCTTGCAGACCCGCCTATTTGTAGAGCCTATTGAGACTATCTCTAAGAGATGTCAGATCTCTGAGGGCACTGCTAAAGAAATCAATATAAATACTGGAGAACTGGTTATTCTAACTGACCCAAATACAAATAAACAAATAACTTGCCCTGCGGATGTATCCAGTGAAATTTTAGATTTTTCTATAAAAGTAGCGAGTGATATTTTAACTCAAATTGATTTTACAGGGATTGAGCTTATAGTTGCGAAAGCATCGGGTGGTATTCAACCATCAAGTGCACCGAAACCTACTTCAGGATTCACCACAATGCCTCAACGGCCGAGTACCACTCAGACTCTTCCTCAATCCGGATATACATCTACTCCACCCAAGCCACAAGTTAGTACCCCACCCCCCAAACCAATTTCACAGCCCACACCGCAACGACCTCCGCAATCAAGTCCAGAACCCGAAATTCAAATGCCTCCTCCCCCCAAATTACCCCCACAACCCCCTCAAACTCAAACACCTCCTAAAATCACCCCTCAGCCGGGATTTTCACAAGTACCAACTCCAAAAGTATCTCCTCAACCACAACATGGATTTAGTCAAGTTCCTCCCCCACCTCAGTCTTCAATTCCATCTGGTATGACACAACCCCCACCAGGGATGCAGCACGCTTTTGATATGGATCAAGGCATGGGTATGGGAGATGGGATGGGTATGGCTCCTCCAGATCCTTATCCTGATAGAATTGATGTGAATAGTTTATCCCAACAGATTCCTGGATCATTGGTATTAAATGTCAAAAAAACAATAGGGTGCAATGGTCGTGTCAAGTTAAATCCCCAGACCATCACTTCTCTACGGCTAGCACACGGCATGTTAGTGGCATGGGAAGATCCATTAACCCGTTCTCAAGGATCTGCTCGCATCACTGCAGATAACATTCCTCAATTTGAAGTTCACATGGATCTGGATACTACCGAGGATACAAATATCCAAGCAGAGCAAATCGTGTTGTATAGTACAGAACCTCCTATTGAATTTCAAGATGAGATAACTTTAGAAGTGGTATCTCAGCCAGGATTAGATGGATTCATTATGGTAAATCCCCGAAACGCAGCCACTCTACAAGTAACTGAAGGAGAAGTTCTCTCTTTTGAAGACAATTTAACCGGTGCAATTGGTGCAGCGAAATTCAAGATTAAGGAAGATTTGCCCAATGATCAAGTGGTCATAGATGCAGAACTGATTGAAGCGTCGGGAGTAGGTTCCATGGAGGTGGAACTTAAGAAGAATTTACGCCAGATTATTGCACTCCAAAGCGTGGAATTGGGTATCAGTCCCATAACTGGTGAGAATGTGTGGGAGATCATCTCCACTGCGCGCCAGAATATTAACAACATCAAAAGATGGCTTTCCAATTATATTATTTTCAAGGGTATAAAATTACGATGGGAGGCTGCAAATGTTGCTTGCGAGTTTTTAAGTACAATTCCAGATCTTATCGGAGATGTGTTCGCTACTATTACCGAGAATACTACCATCACATTAAGACCCACTGGGTTAGTGACTTTTAACGCGATACTCATAATAGATATTTCTCGAAGTATGATGGCGCGTGATGTAGAGGTTAAAAACATTGGTCCGGCTCTTGAAGGAATCAAAGCAGCTATGAGTGCGAAGGAGATTCAAGAATTCCTTGCTAAATTCAAACCAGGAGTACTTGTGCCACGGAGATATAGTGCAGCATTTGCAGCAATTTTGTTCCTTTCCGAAAAAGTCGGAAGAGGATTCGGTGAAAAAGTATCTATAATTCGATTTGCAGATGAAGCACAAGTTGTCCCATTTGAAGGAGGAATGCCATACATGGATAGTTCCTCGGGTGCCAAAGATGTTCTTGAAAATGCAGCTAAACTAATAGTAGAGCAAATAGGGAATGCTTATGGGCAAGCTACAAATCTTGGACTAGCTATGAGGAAAGCTCAAGAAATCCTGAAAACTTTTGAAGCGTTGGAAGTGAATGAAGAAGAAAAACAACCCACAATGATTGTATTACTCACTGATGGTATCCCGACTGATGGAAATAAGTTCTTCGATTCTGTTAAAGACTTCAGTAAAAATCCAAATGTAGTGATGTATATTATCGGGTTAGGAAATCCGGATGATGTTGCAATGAAACGTGCTGCACAGTTATGTGGTGGAGAATACTTCAAACCCGAGGATTCAGGTGAATTGCTTATTTGGTATTCTAAACGTGCACGTGATTTACAAGTTAAAATGAAAGCACATTCTCCATCCGAATAAGAAATGAAGTTTCCCCCTTCTTTATATTTCTTTATTTTTGGTCGTAATCCCCAGCTTTCTCGAGCAGAACTTCTCAGTTATCTCCTTAGTCGTTCGATTTCGATTAAATCTCATCAAGCAGAGAAAGATTTTCTTCTTATCGAGGTTCTAGGGTCCCTTAATTTCTTAGAACTAACGACTAATTTAGCTGGAACCGTAAAATTCGGTAAAATCTATTTTATCACTGAGGAATCGAACAAAATTCTTGACTCACTGAGGCAGTTGAATTTCTATATAGAGGATACTAAAAATCTCACCTATTCGATCTCTGCATATGGCAACAATATAATGGAGAGTCATTATCATGAAGTGTTCAAACAATTGTATAAGGAATCAAAACAAAAAGCAAGTTTGAAGAAACCCACCCCTTCAGGATTATCTAATGCTCTAAAAAAACATAATTTCATTGATTTGGTGGTCTGCAAATCACAAAATCAATTTTTTTTTGGGCGTACCATCGGGGCTTATGATATCAAACAAAATAAATTACGGTACGAAAAACGACCTTATGTAGATGAATCTATCGGAAGTTCCATTCGCATATCCAGAATTTTGGTAAATTTAAGCCAAAAAGTAAAAGGTAAACTATTAGACCCTTTTTGTGGAATTGGAACCATCCTACAAGAAGCCTTGTTACTGTCTTTTGACGTTTTAGGAACAGATTTAAACTCACAGCGTGTGCAGCAGTGTAAAGAAAATTTAACTTGGATTAAACAACAAACTCCCAAGTATTTACCTGACTTTGATATAATTCAGGCAGATGTGAAAGACATCCTTTTTAAAATCCCTCCATTGTCTGTAGATACGGTAGTCACTGAACCAGAATTAGGGCCTCTTCTGAAAAATATTCCGAATTCCAGAGAAGCTCAGATTATTATGGATTCTCTTGAACGATTATATTGCATAGCATTTTATAACCTTGATCGGCTTCTTAAACCCTCAGGAACTATGATTTTCGTCATTCCAGAAATTATAACAACTAATAACAAGAAGATACGTCCGAGTGTTCATACATTAATTGCTGATACCCAATTAAGAATAATCTCCGAAATTTCTTGTGAAGAACTTACTGTGTTTTTTCCCATTTTCTATAAAGAGAAATGGCACAAATTGGGAAGATGGATATATTTATTCCATAAAGGATAGGAACATCGTCTAAAATGTATTCTCTGTTCTTTTTACGAAGTAAAGTAGATAGTTATATAAATTTGGAAAAGAAGAACTTGATATCGAACTAAACACAAATACATGGATAGGAAGTACGATAGTTATGTCAAAACTTATAAAAATTATATTAAGAGTAGGTGTGGGAGTCGTGCAAGCAGCTATTTCGCTAGTTGTGGTGATTGCTTTGATCTCAGCATTCACCGTTGTCCCAAACCTTGCAAATTTCATAGATACGGAAAATGCAGAATTTAATATTGCAGATCCCTCAAACGCTAATATCAGTATACCGTTCAATCTCGATAATTCTCAAGGATTGTATAATTTTGATAATCTTAGTGTACATATTGAAATGGATATCTTCAATTTAACAGATAACTATAATGTTTTGAATGGAACCCAAGAGTTTCAGGTCCTTGCGAAACAGAATTTCACTGATACCTTGGTCTTTGGGAATGAGAGTTTTTCATTTGATCCTAACTTGATTGCGGGAATTAACTTGAATCCTACAGCATATAATATGTCGATATTTGTGGACGTGAGTACGAGATATGCATTGGGATTGATTCCATTTCGGTTGAATGTTTCAATAACAATGCCACTTTCAGGACCTTAAGGAGGAAATGGAAAATGGTTAAATACAATCCAATGACACAAATATTAAAAGGTCTAATTTCTGCAGTTTTATATGGACTCACATTAATTGCCATTCCCTTATTGATTCTTTATGCTTTGGAAACTTATGCAACCGCCTATTTTATGCCTACGCCTGAAATGAAATTCTGGATTATTGCAATGGGTATGGTAGTAATAGCCTTCGCATTTGGGAGAGAAAGTTCACCCAAACGATCCGTTCGAAAGGTTGTTTTTAATGCATTACTTACTCTTGGAAATATGTTTTATATTTACAGTTACTGGTTATCGGGGGTTGCAAATATTGACTTATCTTTAGACATCGGAGGGGCTATCATAGGATTTAATGTTAATCTAGGGACCCTTCTTGCTATTGAGTTAGGTGTAATTGGTTTGAAGATTATTGTACTGATTTATGACCTTGTGGATGCATTTATTTATATGAGTAAGAGAAAAACGAGTATTAAAGTGGATCCTGGAGAGGATTCGGATACTTTTGCAGCGTATTTAGAGGAGGATGGAGGTAGATAGATATGATCCCGCCAGAACTTGAATGGTTAAGTAACCTAATAGCCAGTATTTTGAAAATTTTAGGAATTATTGCCCCTATAGTAAATGCTATTGTCATTTTTATGCTTCCTATGCTCGAACCGATGGGGAATGCTTTACGTAATTTTATTTTGTTTGTGTTAGGAAAAATCACGGTCGGAAATTTTACATGGTTTATTCTTATAACAGCTATAACTGCAGTCGTATCTATAACACTAGCAATATTTTTCCCCGGAGAAAAAGAAGAGAAAGCCTAATAGCTATATTCATAAATTTCCCTTAATTTTTTTTAATTAGTTATGAGAATCTATCCATGAGATGTGCATTTTGACTGATTTCATTTACGGGACGTATACACTTCTCTATAACGTGATTTTATGCATAATTTTGCTAAATTTTGCTTTTCTAATGTATCCTACAGTAAGAACCGCTATACGGAAGAATCTAACTGAGAAATGGTCCACTTTATTTTCCTTTCTCTTTTTGATTTGCAGTGCGTTGTTCCTTGTGATTCCCTTTAAAAATCAATTTCTTCTTCTTTTTCCCTTTAATTTTTATGTAACCTTTTTTGGAGCTATTTGGGCTGTGATTTTTCGAATTACGAATAAACTGGGAAAAAATACCGATGAAGAGGTCAACATTACATTGTTAAGGGGATTATCCGAAGTGAAAACTCAAGGGGGAAATATCCACCTTCATAATTTTGACCTTAAACGAGAGATCCACCGGAAAATCCTACATGGTCTCGCAGTCTTATATATACTGGGATTATTTTTACATGGAGTGTACGCTTTATTGTTTAGGTACACTTATGCCTGTTATCCCCATCGTTTTTCCATAGAAGAATATCATAATGCATACATTTCGATTTCTGGATTTCTTCCCGTTAAGGTCGGATTCATCGGACTTATTATGGGTTTACTAGGTAGTTTTTTTGTTCAAATTCACATGGAAATTTTGCGGTTACGCTCTCCGAAAACTCCTGGAATTTTGAAAAAAGTACTACAGGAAACTCGTCGGGTCACAGAGGTGTACACATTTAGTGCTCACATTCCTTTAATTATTGGTTTTATTACATCTACTTTTTTTCTTTATATACATGCAATTTTTTTACCTCAATATGGGTTTATCAGTTTGATGAGTGCATGCAATGTGATAGTAACAGCAAGTCTGGCTGATGCGACTGCCTGCCTGATTGGTAGAAAATTTGGTAAAAAATACTGGTCGGTCAACCATGAAAAAACGATTTTAGGAACACTTTGTGGGGCGATTGTCGCATTGTTAGTATCCAGTTTTTTTATAGGATGGTTTGCAGGTGTAATCACCGTCACAATTTTTATGATAATTGACATTTTTTCAAATAAGATCCACATCACAGATAATCTCTTTTATCCACTGGTTTTATCGGTGATATATTCTATTTTTTTACCACTCTTTAATCCTATTTTATCAGAAAACTGGTTTTTTATTTCATTATTAATTAATGGGTAGTGAGAAAGTTGCATCAACGAATTTACTATAAAGAACCAATCTTTCGCCCTCCCAGTGAAGCCAGATCCCTTCTAATTCAAGCAACTGAAGGATGTACCTATCGATGTTCATTTTGTGTATCTAATTTAGGAAAACCTTTCAAAATCCGTAAAGTGGAAGAAATCAAGAAAGATCTAGATATTGCAAAGATTTTATACAGTTCTGTCCATAGGATTTTTTTTCTTGATGGGAACGCAATGGTAATGCCTTTTGACGCCTTATTAGAAATCACCCAATATGCGTACAAACTTTTTCCTGAATTAAAGCGTGTTAGTGTGTACGCACATGGAAAAGATATTTTGGCTAAAAGCGATCCTCAATTATTGGAATTACAGCAAGCTGGATTGAAGATGGCGTACATAGGTATAGAATCAGGTGATAATGATTTATTGCAGAAAATAGGCAAACGTGAAACTCAAGAAGATATTGTTCGAGCTTTTCATAAATGCTTCAAGGCGGGAATAATTCCCTCTGGAACAATTATTTTGGGGTTGGCTGGTTCAAAGCTGGATGCATCTCGAAAACACGCTACTAAAACCGCCGAATTGGTAAATAAATGTAATCCCGTAGAATATGGGTACCCTAAGTGGTATATTGCTACACTAACTCTTATGATTCCCCCAGGAACTCCCTTATTTTTTGAAACACAAGATGGTGACTTCCATCCCATGAATAGTGATGAGATTCTTCGAGAATTAAAACTTTTGATAGAAAAAACGTCTAGTGAACTGCAAAATTGTGTATTTCGAAGTAACCATGCATCGAATTACATTGCATTAAAAGGAGTGTTAGCAGAAGACAAGGAACATATTTTAAAAATTATTGAAACAAATATAAAAAATCCTCGGGATCTCCGTCCCGAATTTTATCGCGGGTTATAACTTTATTTTTTAAGTTTAGATGCAGCTTTTTTTACAGCTTCCACTGCTTCGGATCCTGACGCATATTTACAGCGCGTTACGTGACGTGCAACACTTGCAAATTCTTTCTTACAAAACGGACAGCGTTGTTTTCCATCTTTAGTTACTTCAATGGTGATTTCAAGATCAGTCTCCTTTCCTTTAACAACTGTTACTTGAGCCTCCTCGATATCTTCATCATCTTCAAGTTCATCAATTAACTCTAATGCATCATCATCTTCAATATCAATTCCTTTTTCTCGAGCTTTAGCGAGTTTTCGCTCTTTACGATCATAAACTTCATGAATTTCAGCAGCATCGTCTTGAATCTCCTCTTCCTCCTCTTCCTCTTCCTTGCGTCCGAATAATTCTTCAGAGATCTTTTCGTCTTCCTCTTCTTTTTTCTTCTCTTCCTCTTCTTCCTCTTCCTCTTCTTCCTCTTCCTCTTCTACAACTTTCTTCTTGCGTGTTTTGCGCTTCTTCGGTATCTCCTCCTCTTCCTCCTCCTCCTCTTCTTCTACTTCTTCCTCCTCTTCCTCCTCTTCGTCTTCCTCTTCATCTTTTATAACTTCATAGAAATCTTCCTCGTCCCAGACTAATTCACTTCCCTCAAGTTCGTCAGCGATATACATTTCTCCTAGTTGACTATCCGATTTCTTAAAAAGAGCACAAACACTGCATACAAGTGCAGTTTTTCCGAGAACTAGATCTCGAGCTTTACAGTAACATAATGGTTGTAGAGAATAAGATAACTGATTCATAGTTTCCAAGTGCACACAAGCATCCTTGGTGTCAAAATTCTTAGATTTGTTTGATTTTGATGTCATTATTTTTCCTCAGTTAACACTATACATTTCAAAATGAGTAATAACGTAGTAGAAAACTAAACATATCTTTTATTTTTTTCCATTTATAAATCCATCAATAGAAATTAGATTTGTGTCAGAGAATTTTTGATATAATCTCTTGCTTCAGAAGATTGAACTTCCTCCACCAAACGAGAAATTTGTTCTTTTAATTCTCCGATTGTTCTTTGCAAAGTTGAAGGCAACGCCCAGTAGGATTTTCTTTGTGGATGAAACTTATGTATTGCCTGGTTGTATGCTTTAATTGCTTCTAAGTAAAATCTACAAACTGATTCAAAATCACGATATTCCAGATACGAATGCCCAATTTGGTGATTTATCTGTCCTACTCCCGCATAATCTTGGGCTTTTTCAAATAAAATTGCTGCATTTTGCAGCGTTTCCATTCCCTTCTGTTTATCTCCTTTTCGTAAGATAATATTCCCTATAAATAGATCCGCATTAGCCATGTAAAATAGGTTTCCATATTTCTCTCCAATGTCTTTGAGTAGATTACAATACTTTATGGTTAATGTATCATGATTGTTTTCATAACATAATTCAGAAACATCTTGTAAGACATCTAATAGTTTTTCGCTATATTCATCTCCTAATTCCTCTAGACTAGAGATAACTGTATCATATTTTTCCGTACCCGTAATTGAATCTCCTGAAAGAAAGGCGAGTTTTCCCTCATACTTCAGCTGCTCCAGCTGCTGAATTTTGGGTTCAGTTTGCTGCTTAGAGGTGGGAATAGAAATTAAGTCGGTTTCTTTAACTTGTGAAATTCCCGTCATGATTTCCTTCGCTTCTTCCATAATTTCTGCAGTTTGCTTTTCAGTAGTCGTTATTCTGGGGGCGTGACTAGGATCCTCATTATAAGCGGTCTGCAATGGTAAACCAGATGCAGCATACGCACTTAATTCGGTCAAAATATTAGCAAAAAAAAATTCATTTAATCCAATTATTTCAAAATCTACTTTATGATAATTATTTTCGAAATTTGAGTCATCTGGATTCATTTGAGGATCATTCAATCGATATATATCAAAACCAGGATGATTTGGGTTTTTCTTTTTATCTAACAAGAAAGTATGATCAAAAACCAACCCTACAAAATCAGGATTGGGTGCTTGGAAGCTGATTTGGTTGATAATGTCCACATATGAATAAAAGAGGCCTAATCCTGGATGGGAGTGGAACCATCCCACCATGTAGCGATTATTTCCTTCGGAATCCAGCTTGTCTTGGATTTCTGAGATAAAACCATAATGTTCAGGACCAAGTTCTACGTCAGTGGATTCTCCATAAGTCATGGGCTCAGCTCGATCGATTATTACAGAATTCTCATCAGATGTTCCTATTAAAATCCCATAAATTTCGCGCCATTGTTCTTTAGGAATAGATGAGTTTGCATACCGTGTTGAATAAAGAATAATTGTTTTGTAAGCTTCAGCGCTTAGAATAACTTTCTTATCGGAACCTTCGAGTTCTGCCATTTGTAATTCTATAAATGTAGTTTAGTCTTAAATTTTTAATTACAATAATTAAAAATTCCTCTGAGATAAAAAAAGTAATATTAATTAAGATTTGAGTCTATCTCCATGTTCTTCTTGAAGGGTTTTCAAATAATCTTGTTCTTTTTTCAAATGAATATCTAGAATTTTCTTTTTCTCCTTTTCCCAATCAGGTCCATCTAGAGGATAAAATAACATAAAAATCAACGCAACAGCGAACACAATTGCAGGAATGATAGTAAAACCAATCATTATACCTAATTTTACAGACTCAGTGGCAACATAAACAGCAAGTTCGTCAATATTTGGAGGAAAACCAAATGATTGTATAATGAACAAAAATAATGCATTAGCAATACTTATTCCAGGTTTTGTTATAAGGGCGTTGATCCCTGAATAGGTGGTTTCTCTCCGCTTACCGGTTTTTAACTCATCAAAATCGATTACGTCTGCATTTATAGATCCTTGATTAAGAGAAATCCCACCATATCCAATGCCAAAAATAATTAACACAATCATTGCGGGATAGTAACTTTGCCCCACAAAAAATGCAACGGTGCCTGACAAGATGCAAAGAATTAAAGCAATGATAAAAACCTTCTTCAATCCAAAACGTTGATTTAATTTATTCCACATAAGTGTAAACACAAGAGAAAATGCATAAATTAGTAATAGTGGTAGAGATGACTGGATCCCCCCAATATTTAAGACATATTCATTAAAATAAAACAAACCTGTGAAGATGATGGTCTGGGCGATAGTATAAAAGAAATTTGCACCTTCGAAGATAAGGAATGGAATATTCTTAAAAGTTTCAGTAACACTCTTAAATAAAGGAAGCGCATTTTCATTTTGTGTGTATTTATTTTCTTTGATATGAAATGAAGCCCAGATCAAACAACTCATGGAGAAAATGGCTAAACCAATCATTGTTGGACGAAAAACTGGATTTAGTGTACTGGATTCATCTCCTGTCAACAACACCATTGGAAGAACAAGTGCAATCACTGATCCGATAGCACTAATGAATGCACCAACCATAATCAAATTAGACCGTGCCTTTGCTGTTACGGCCATTTCTGCGGGTAACCCATAAGTTATAAGTCCAATCATTGAGTAGAGTGTATCGAATACAAATAAATTAAGCAAGAAACTGAAAAATAACCCCGTCTGGCTGGCTGTGAAGAATGGAAACCACATAAGCACAAAAGAAATAGCATAAAAGGGTGCGCCAAAACGTAAATAAGGTACTCGTCTTCCCCATCGAGATTTTGTACGATCCTCAAGAATGCCTAGAATAGGATCATTGAGTGCATTCCATATAGCAAAAATTATCCACGCAAGCCCTGTCCAATAAGGTTCTAAACCCATTTTGATATTATAAAAAAATGTCACTGCTCCACCTAGGGCAATTTGAGACAAACTCAGATTCCCAATATAAGCGACCCCATAGGCAATTTTTCGAATTGCAGGAAGTTTTTCTTCTGTTATTATGGTCCCTCTTGACATATTGTCAATTTTATCCATTACTTAAAATAAATTTAGATAAAAAAATAGATGAAAATGGACAAGATTTCTAAACAGATTTTAAGTATTTGATGTCATGCAGTACTTGTTTTTCTCCATAAATTTTAATTGAAACATCCTTCAATGAATGATTTTGATTAATTTGTTCGGAAATGGTAATTCTATTGAAATCAGATTGGATATGACGAAAATCTTTATAACTTAGCGGAGGGAAAAGATGTTTATTCTGCATTTTGAGAAATCCTTGCATAATAAACCACATAGGGATGATTCCTACGTTGAATTCCACGATTGTATTTACCAGCATCAGTGTAACACTCCATGTATCTTGCTCCAAGCGTATTCCAGAAACTAATAAACTCAATTCTAAATTCAATTCAACCAAAGTGCCCACAAGAAAGATATAAAGGATATCCTCCCACCGAAGCTTTCTAATCCATCGGAAAAATAGGGCAAGAACAACATTTCCTGCAGCTATTACACTCATGATAAGTCTTTGATTACCAGCACTCATATTTCGTGCCAATTCGATACTAGCATCATTCAATGGAATCCACTGGGAAAACAATCCTATTATTGTCCACCCAATAAAAAAAAGGAGTGTAAAAATTTTCATATCTCGAAAATTTCTCTTTTCGAACATTATCGACACATAAGAAAATTGTGCAAAACCAGCAGAGAATGTGAACCATAAAAAAAAGAATTGGGGATTGATGGGACCGGTATAAGTTCGGCTGCCCATAACAATATACCAAATATAATAATCAATAATAAGATACGTAAGGAATCCAATAAAACCCCAAAGGACAGGAATCCAGTATTTCCTTTTAACTAAAAAATAAATCCATATTACTAAAAAGAGTAAGTCAAAATAGATAAAATCTACACCCAGTGTTCTCGTAACAATAGGATCCGCCATAATATAGTTATTTTTGGTGGAATGATTTAAAAAGAAGTTGGTATTTAGGAAAAAAGATTAACTAAATATATTACGTTGGTCTCGAGAAAGGATCGAATTTACCATGATTGTAGGACCCTCTGCAGGATCTATTTCAATCTTGACATCCTCAATTAATCCCAATTCTTTCATTATATGATAATAGGAAAAAAATTGATGTAGAGAAGGCATAAATTTATCAAAATCTACTTCGATCGGTTTTGGCATATTTTAATCCTTTTTTGATTATGTACTTATTTTTACGAAATTCTTTATGTACGCTAGTATCATCCCCATGATACTATTACAATGTTGATGAAATAATTCCTAATTTGATCTCCGAAATCACCTATAAATTCCACATTTTTTAAATTAAAGACTTTTAAAATTATAGAATAATGATCATCATCGGTTTAAAAATGATTCGGTAACTATTCCGACAAAAATGAGAGATATGGATAAAAAAGTTAGCAATTAATTGGATTTTCTTCATTGTTTCGGATAATCTGAATAATGGGACGTTGTCCTTCAGGGTAAACTACTCGTATATCTTTTATAAAATTCATGCGCTTTAGGATTTCAAATTTTCTGTAAAAATCATGCGGTTTGGGAATATATTTTTCGAAACTGATTACAATATCCATATTATCTCTCCAACTTTTGAGGTTTGTTTTTGATAGTCTATTTTAGTTTATTTCTAAGTATTTTGTCGGATATTTTACTCATGAATGTATAGTGTCGAAAAAGTTTCAATATTTGATTAGAATTTTTCCAAAAATCGATTTTTGTCGGACGGGAGTGGATCGGAAATCCTCCTTCTAAAGTGCTACCAAAGAACAAAATCATCTGCATATATACTCATAATTCCATAAATCCCACAGCTGAATTAAAACTGCTACGGGATTAAATTAATCTAAAGATAGGATAGAATTTTTTTATGGAATAATGCTTATAGGTGACCGGAAAAATATTCACCCATGGATTTCCTAGAATCAGTATCCGAGGAACAAGCTAAAATCGATTTATTTCTCAGGCGCTTTTTTAACAAACTCGTGAATAAGGAGGATAATTTCCTTCTTAAAGATTTTTATGGGAGATTACGAGACTTTGTCCTTTCGACGGGTTTAGCGAAAAGAATACGACCTTTAGTCTTAATTAAAACCTTCACGGGCATCGCACTGGATAATAAAATTGAGAAGTATTTGGATGATATCTATGAACTATCAATTGCTGTAGAATTACTCCATAATGCATCAATTATTCATGATGATGTAGTGGATCAAGATCAATTTCGGAGAGGAAAACCGACTTTTCATCGATTATATGCTGAAATGTTCAAAAACTTCAATGAGAACCATTATGGGGATTTCAAATGGTTTGGAAACGCTATCGCTATCCATGGAGGGGATGCTTGTGCGTTTTTAGGTCAAAACCTCATTGTGGAGTCCAAATTTGGAGCAACAAAAAAGTTTGCCGCATTATGGGACTATACTGAGGGCATGAATGGTATTGCTCATGGAAAGATCATTGAACAGTATGGACAAATGAAATCTTTAGATAATATCACTCTGGAGGATTATTTAACCGTCTCAGAATGGAAGACATCCAAACAGTTTGAGACGTCTGCATCGATTGGAGCCGCACTAGCGAATTCAAGATTAAGTCAGCTAAAACCTTTGAAGCAAGCTATGAAATATATTGGTCTTGCCTACCAAATCCAAAATGATATTAATGATTCCTTTGGCAATCCTGAACTGAAATCAATTGATACGGATATAAAAGAACGCAGACGCACTATTTTACTGATTACCGCATACCATAATGCTGAAAAGACCCAGAAAAAACAAATAAACAGGATTCTTAATTCTGAGGAGCAATTAACCAAAGAACAAGTGGACTTTATCCGTTCGATAATTAAAAGTACGGGTTCATTGGAATTTGCCAAACTCTATTCCAAGAACATGATCCAGCATGCACAACAAGAATTGGATAAAATTTACCCGGGATTGTCAGAAAATACAACCGAATTCTTCCAAAATTTGTTGGAATTCATTCCTAATAGATATACCACAATATGAGATGCAAAAGGAAAGGTCCCTTCAACTACGAAGATTTAAAACATCGAACTGAATCGATCTTCACTTTTTAAAATTAAATCTTTGAAGATTTTGTCAAATCTACCCGTAAATTTCATAAAATATTTTGAATCCTTGGTTAGAATATCATTCACACTGTATCGATTTAAGAATTGATCTAAAGCTTTTTGCATGCAAACCTTTACTGCTCGTTCGTTCGTATCTTTTTCGATGATTGTGAAGATCATAAGTGTATGGGATTTTACTGATTCTTCCGGAATTACGGGGATTTCCAAAATTTTCGAAATTGCCACAAGGGTATAGGAACTGAGAGTAAATGATTCTAATGTAGAATTGAATGCATCGTGTGCAAATCCATCAACTGCAGCCAGTAATCCCGCTCTGAGTTGATTATCCAGAGCATTACTTGCGTCATAATATTTCTTCTCGATCAAAATATTACCATCTACGAGTATACCCGTTTCGTAAATTGCGATTTTTATCACCGGTTCATTATCGTCAGTTCACAAGTGTGTACCTATAGATCTCAAGTGTAATTCTTTCTTATATAACTACTCATTAATACAAAATCCAGAATTTTATTGGAAAATATGTAATAAACGATCGAAAAGCTACGATTAAATGGTTCCAACCACCTATTATGAGTAGTTAACACCGTTCATTGACGGAATTACTTCCTTTATAAAGAATAAGCTTTATAAGGGAGCACAATCTTTTTGAGAGTTCCTTAATTAGTGCAACCAACATACAAAAACCGGAAAGGAGAAAGCCCGAGGTTACCATTCATATGCCCTACTATAAAAACAAAAACAATCTAAATTTGTTTTATGAAATTTTCAATGGGCATCACAATGGCAAGACTCCCATATTGATGTTGCATGGTTTTGGGAGCAGTGCGGGATTTTTCCAAGAGCAATTACATGTATTAAAATCTAAACACAAAGTTGTAGTTTTCGACGCAGAGGGACACGGAAAAAGTGAGAAAAATCCCCAAGAAAAACTAGACACTCACTTGATAAGGGATAGTATCGTTGATATCCAAGAATTACTCTATATCTTACGATTAGATGAACCCATTGTTATTATTGGTCATAGTTTAGTGGGTGGAGGCATTGCTCAGCAATTTGCTCTAGATTTTCCAGAACAAGTCAAAAGCCTTATACTACTAAATTCAGGTAAATTTTTAATTGATAATACTATTCGGAATATTTTCTGGAACTTATTACCTCAACTTGTGCGCATGGAATTTAACGAGTTGATTCTTGACAATATAGAGATTCTTTTGGATAAAACAATCCCCTTCATCCGAGGTGCATTGATGGGTGATGAAGATTATACCGATTTTGTCTACGATCGATTAGACGGGATGGTTGAAACCGAAATCTTTGATATGATCCAACATCCCTTAGATCCCTCAAAAATTCGATGCCCAACACTAGTTATTGGTGCAGAATTAGATAATTATGCACCACTCTGGATGTCCAAGGATTTAGCAGAAACAATACCTGATTCCCGCTACTCTGTTGTTCCAATGTGTGGTCATTTTGGTCCAAATCATCGTCCGGAAGAATATAATAAATTAATTTTAGATTTTCTTGAAGAAATGAATGTCTAAAATTGAATAAATTCCGTTAAGATCAGGTTTTTTGTTTTGACAACCACTTAATAGTTGCGTTTTTTCACATCTTTTGATTTTTTTCTTCTATGAATGATTTCTCTACACCTTTGTCTGAATTAAAAAAAGAAATGGAAACCTTTGTAAAGGAAAGAAATTGGTTTGATTATCATCATCCTAAGGAACTTGCTATTGCTTTATCCATTGAGTCGAATGAGTTACTCGAACTTTTCTTGTTTAAAAATCGAAAAGTGGAGGATATAAAACAAAATACAGAACTAATGCATAGTATCTCTGAAGAGCTCGCAGATATTTTTGCGTATCTATTGTCTATGATAAACACGTTAAAATTAGATTTAACCACCATTTTTCTTAAAAAAATGGACAAGAATCGATCAAAATACCCGACAACCGAATTTAATGGAAATTATACAAAAAAATAAGAATTTGCCCTATTTCCAACAAAACTGCTTTAATATTTCATAGTAGATTCTGCAGGCTTTTAATAATTCCTTGGTTTCCACATATTCTGTCTCCGTGTGTGCCTGTTCTATTCCTCCTGGACCTAAATTAATAATGGGAATTCCAAAATATCGATAGTAGATATCAGCTTCAGTATAACCTTCCATGAATGATTGATTGGAAGCCCCAAATTTCTGACATACTTGTAGAACAAGTTTATATAATTCATTTTCTTTCCCTTGTGGAATTTGATAAGACTCCCCTGGATGACTCATTTTCACTTCAATTTTTTCATCAGGAAACTTACGCATAACAGATCGAATCTCTTCTAAAGCGGAGTCAACCGTTTCTCCAGGAATGGTTCGTCGATCAATCTCTAAATGCACATGGTCTGGGATTACATTGGTTTTACTCCCTCCATTGATGATTCCTATATTCATCGTTGGGGGTGTAATATCTGAATTTGCTAAATAATTTCTCGATTTAAGGATCCTATGGAGTTTTTTTAATTCTATAATGAATTCTGCTGCCATTTCTATCGCATTTTTTCCTAGATGAGGCACACTTGCATGAGCAGCTTTTCCGTAAAAATCCAATTCAAACCATACCACACCTTTATGGGAAATTATTGGGGATAAAGAAGTAGGTTCTCCATTTATCCCCAAATCTATGAAAAAATCTTTATTTATTCTCTGAGTTAGAGGTGTGTCCTTTTTGGTTAGACTTATTACACCGGCGCATCCTGTTTCCTCATCCACCGTAAAAAAAAGCACGATTCCTCTCTTGAGTTTTTTGCGTTTTAAGAGTTTATCTTGGGACTGATTGTGTTCTGTGAGAAAATTTTTCACTGCAGTTAATATCGCAGCAATCCCTCCTTTCATATCAGTACTCCCTCGACCATATAGTTTTCCCTCCTTCACAAACCCCTCATTTTCTTTGTATCCTGGGACTGTATCCATATGCCCAGAGAATGCGATATAGCGATCGATAGGGTAACTTTCAAAATTTGGATAAATCGCAATTATATTATTGCGTTTATGTCTATATGGAACAAGCTCAAGAAAAAAACCAAGTTCTTCTAAATAGTTCCATAGGAATCTCTCCATTTCATGTTCGGTTTGGATCGCTTCCGAATTAATTCTGACTAATCTTTGAGTTAGATCAATTACAGATTCGAATTTATCTTTCTTTTCCGTTTCTCCCATTAGGATTCAACTTTTAAAATTTTAACGTGATCCGAATCTCGATATCTTGATTAACGTATTGTTTTATTTTTTCTTGGATTTCATCCCTATCATTTTTTAATTTCTCAAGAAGATGTCGATATTCGGTAGTTTTATGATTTGCATCCGCTTTCAGATGCTCTAATTCTTGAGTTTTAATTGAATATAAACCCTTCAATTCGGATAATCGTTCATTTAAGGTTTGCTGCTGGGGGTTTCTATTAATTTCTTCCAATTGGACTTGAATTTCTTTGTATTCTTTGATGATTGGTTTTAATACTTCTTTTGATACTATTTGATCGATATTTTCAAGTAATTTCTGTTTAGCATCTGATTTTAGATTTAAACTACCGCTTTCCAACATATAACGCAATTGAATCAAAAATTCGGTGAGATTTGGGTGATTCCCACTCTCGCTAGTAATTGCACTATAGGGATCACTAATGTACTTTTTTACCATTTCCGAGGTGATACCCCGAGTGGATCCGGAATTTTCTACTTTTTTTTTTAATTTCTTGAGAGCTTTTCTAAATTTAAGCTTATTATCAAATTCAATACGAAGATTAAATAGCTTTTTTTCTAGTTCTGCTTGTTTTTGGAACAGTTCATTGTTCTCGATATCAATTATCTGTTGCTCTAAACCTTCCAATTCATGTTCTAAATTATCGACATCTTGATTGAAATTATCTACAGTAGATTTTGTGTTTATAATACGTTCGACTGTGTTGGCTAACTTAGGGAATTGTTTTACCAGATTTTCTGCTTCTTTAGGTTCTTCATACTTCTTACGTATAAAGGTATCGATACGCATATAATGCTCACTTATCTTCCTGGTGATGAAATCAATTTCTTTTAATTCTAATTGGAATTCTTTAGCAAATCTGGGGATATTTTTTCGTCCCAATTCATTCATATTGATGAATAAACGCTTAATTTCATCTATTAGATTATAAACCTCTTCAGCAGTAGGGTTTTCCGGGACGGTAATTATATCTAAGTTTTCCTTCACTTTTGTATAGAATCTATCCACATAACGAATTGATTGCTCATCTAATTCAATATTCTCTTTTCTTTCACGCATTTTATCTACTGCACTTTTAAGGTCTACAATATATTTCTCTAACCGTTCGACGAATCTTTTTAGAAATTTCTTTGGTTTCATATAAACTTCATTCAATTGCTCTGTATAAAATTGTTCTAAGTTTTCAAGAGGAATTTCAGTCATTTTTGATCCGATCCGCTACCACGTGAAAGATAACGCAATATCACATAAAAATACTCCAAAGGGAATAAAAAGATTGCTTAATCGAGTAATATTTCAGGAAAATTTCTTTTAATAAATTCTTGTAGTTTTTTAATGTTTAATCCAAGATATCCTTTATTTTCAGCGTCCCCTTTGAAAATGAATGTTTTATCTTTGCTGGTTTTTATGGTTATCCCCTTTGTAAGAAAGTGATTTATGGAGGGGAGTTCCTCGATAAGGCTACCTTGTGAGGAAGGTTCTTGTTTCGCTTCTTCCTTCCTTATCTCGTCATTTTCCAGTATTTCAGTTCTTGATAGTTCGGTAATTATTCCCGCAAGCTTTTCTAAGGAAGGTAAACTTTGCTTAAATCTATTCATCTCAGCAATACTTTGGAGATTCTGTAATGAGAATAATTCCGTCAGTATTTTTAGCTTTATTATAACTATAAGAGGGAATTCCAAATTTGTATTTGCCGTGATTGTTTCTTCCAATTCCCCAATTGCTGTAGTAGTTTTTTTGTTATCGAATATTATTTTATATTTTTTCGTATCGAGTTGTTTGTGGATTAAATTTCCCTTGTCTGAGACTCCAAGGTAAAATAATGAGTTCAATTCTCTCTTACCTTTTGGATTAACAACAAGAGTCGCTACCAAAATTCGTTCATAATACTTTACTATGGATTTTATGGTATCATTAAGATGTAATAAGAGTTTATCAGCATCAATTCCAATTTCTGATAATAAACGCGTGAAAATAGATTCGGGATATGTACCGAATAGATTTGATAACTGTATAATATCTAAGAGGGCACTTAAAATAGTGTATTCGGGATCATTGAAGTTCATTAAAAATTGGTAAAATTGATCTATTTCTATAGTTAATGTGTTGGTTTTTGTCCTTGTGTATAAAATTCTGGCAAGTTCGGTAATGCTTTTACTTTCGATGTTAGTTAATTGTTCCTTAATAAACTCAAGGGGAACCGGATTGACATGAATAATCCCATTTTCTATAATAATTCTCCCGATGCTAATGGGTTTTTTGTTTTTACTCACTAAAAGGAGATTCATGGTTAAACCCTCCATCATCTGAGTAAAAAAATCGAAAATTTGATTGACATTCACGCCCATCCACTCGCTGGCAAATTTTATAAACATGTTGATCAGAGGATTATTTCTATTTGCCTTACTTGATAGTTCAATAACTGGCATTTTTTTCATTTCTTGCCCTAATCCCTTTCTAAGCAATCCTATAAAATCCTTAAAATATCGCACAACGTCTGAATTAATATAATCTATGGTGTCTTGAACTCCTAAATGGGCAATGTGCTCAGGTAAAATGAATAGTAAACCTAAATCAAAATTAAATTCTTTCTGAGCAAAATTTTGGACGAATTTAAATGCACGCACGTCAAAATTGGCAATAAGTTCTTTTAATTCCTTATAATATTTCTTATTTTTACGATCCAGAGAAATAACCTTAAAGTCAAACCGTGGTTGTCCCGTTCCAATTTCTTCTTTACCAGTTTCTATAAATTTGAATAAAAAGCATTCAAAAATTTCAGAATAATCTCGATTAGTAATCACAAAACCCATATTATCAAATAACTTAAGGCGGTATAGTTCTTTCAAAAGGAAATAGAATTGATTTAAATCCCAAATAAATGGAAAAAACGGAATTCGAATTTTGTGATTCTTTTCTTCATCTAATGGTTCTTCAGATATTTTGTTCAATTGTGAAACTAAAGTTCGGAAAAATTGCTCTACAGAGCCTTTTTTATACGATGTACGAACGATCGACATAATTATCTCCTTTCAATATTCCATCACAAATCAAAGATAACAAAGTAGATTGGTTAGTATATTTAACATTTTTTGCATTTATTTAGGTTTATTCATATGATATATGAACAGAAATATGTACCAAATAAAAAGTGTAATATCAATCCAATGGGGCATGTAATCGAAAGTTATAAGAACTCCTTCTACAAACATTAGGATGATAAAAATGATATTGCAAGATTACATCGCTGGTTTTTCGGCGGGGGTTATCCTCCTTACTGGATATATTACGGGAATTTTGACTATAATTAAAGGTGCTAAGCAGAAAGCATCCTTGATGGTATGGTCTGGATTGTTTTTAGTATTAATGGGTCAGTTTTACTTGGGTACCGTCGCATCATTTGTAAAACTACTTTTAACTGGTGCTAATTTAACTCCTCAATTTCCATTGCTAGCTGCCAGATTGTGTTATACGGGTTCACCAATTGCGATTACTATTGCTATGTATGTCGGATTTTCAATGATAAAACCCGAATGGCGTTATAATGCTACACTCTTTTATGGAGTCACTTCTGTTTTCTATTGGTTAGGAATGTTCGTTCCCCGTTATGAAAGCATCAATTTGGCGGAAGAGATTCCCATACGTTCTCTTGTACCATATAACGTTGGATTGGTGGATGTCAGTTTGGAGGGGTGGGTTTTGATCTTAACTGCCATCTACTTATTGAGTATGCTTGTATTTAACACAAGTGGATTGTTAGTGTTGGCGAAAAAATCCAGTGGATTAATACGGAAGAAAGCAATCGTTCAAAGCTTTGGGTATTTCATATTTGTAGTAATTGGTGCTGTTGACTCCTTATTCGAACTAGCCGAATGGATCTTCATCCCACGAATTATAATGGTCATAGGATATATTTTACTGGCGTACGGGTACCAAGCAACGAAATAATCCCCATTCTGATCTATTTTTTTCTCTTCTTTCTTTTTAGTTGAGGTAAATCATCGAAAAATTAAAATTGAAGCTTACATAGACAAACGAAAACTCCAAAGTACTATTAATAGTTAGTTGAATCGTATGGCACTAGAAGAAAGTTATCGAAAATCCTCAGATTTCCGGCTCTTGATACGACTTATAGGGACGAGTATTGATGGAAATGCCCTTGTTGAATATGGCTTATCCCAGATTAAAGGAGTAGGCATAAGATTCTCTCAGGCCGTTGTTCGTGTGGCCGGGATTGATCCTAATCGACGAATGGGAGAACTATCAGAAGATGAATGTGATCAGTTGGAAAAGATCATAAAAAATCCCACAAATTACGATATTCCATCGTGGATGGTAAATCGTCAAAAAGATATTCGTACAGGTGAAGATCGACATATAAGTGGTACTGATTTAGATCTTGTTCTAAAAGTGGATATCGATCGGATGAAACGCACACGATCATGGAAAGGTATGCGTCATCAGTTGGGTTTGAAAGTACGAGGTCAACGAACCAGAACAACGGGAAGGAAAGGTTTAACCGTTGGTTATTACCGAAGAAAGAAGAAGACAACCGCAAAGTGAGTAGATAAATGGGAGATCCAAGAAAGCTCAGGAAGAAGTTCAAAAGACCACGCGTACCTTTTGAAAAAGTACGAATTGACTCAGAATTACGCTATTTGGGAGAATATGGTTTACGCAATAAACGAGAATTAAGTAAACACCGATTTCAATTAAGCAAATTCCGTAGAATGGCGCGTGATCTAAAAACTATGCCAGAAGATGTCCAAAAAATCATGTATAATGAATTATTATCCAAATTACATGGTATAGCATTAGTAGATTCAGATGCAACTACCGATGATGTATTAAGTCTTTCAGTTGAAAATATATTGGATCGACGCTTGCAAACCATGGTATTCAAAAAAGGATTAGCACGTAGTATTTATCAAGCACGACAATTGATTGCTCATAAGCATATTGCGATTCAAGATAAGGTGATTTCCAGTCCTTCCTATTTAGTAAAAGCAGATGAGGAGGAACATCTGAAATTTCATAATTATAGCCCGTTTAGTGGCAAAAAAGAGAAAATTTTTGGGGAAAAGATTCCATTAAAAGAAGAATCGACCTCCAAAGAAACCACTTCCCCTCGAAAACGATCCCGAAAAATATCTAGTAAAAAATCTACTTCTAAAAACTAATGGTGTATATGATGAGTTTGGATAAAAGTTCAAAATGGGCTATTGTTAACATTTTTTCCTCTTATAATGACACAATTTTAACCGCAACGGATTTGTCGGGAGCTGAAACGATCGCACGTGTCTCAGGCGGAATGGTGGTTAAAAGTGATCGCGATCAAGCGAAACCCTACGCAGCGATGCAATGTGGATTCAGAATTGCGCTTTTATTGAAAGATAAAGGCATAAACGGTTTGCACATAAAAGTACGAGCTCCTGGAGGTCGTCTTGCAAAAACTCCTGGACCAGGAGCACAAGCGGCGATCCGAGCGTTAGCGCGATCGGGACTTAGAATAGGAAGAATTGAAGAAGTCACTCCTATTGCGCATGATAACACCCGACGCAAAGGTGGGCGCAGAGGAAGAAGAGTATAATTTTCATTTTTTTTTTTAATAACTTTGAAAATTATTCTGATAATTCTAATTTTATAAGTGCAACCAATTTTTATAGCACTATACCTAGAACAACCCAATTATGAGTACTGAGGATATTTATTTATTATATAATCCCCAATCAGTTGCGGTTATTGGGGCTTCCACAACTCCTCTAAAAGGAGGGTATCGTATTCTTGAAAATTTACTTGAAAACGGATTCCCCCCTGACAAAATATATCCAGTAAATCCAAAAATGGGTACTGCCTTGGGATTAGAATTTTACCCATCAATTGAAAAAATTCCTCACCCAGTAGATACTGCAATTATATTTGTTCCCAATACAGCTATTCCTGAAGTTTTAGAGCAGTGTATTGAAAAAGGGATTCGAGGGGCTATTATTCAAGCTGCGGGATTTGAAGAAATAGGATTTAATGGTTTGGAGTTAAAGCAAAAAATTCTCAAAATTACTAACAATTTCACAAAAATTCGTATAGTGGGACCGAACTGTACGGGTCTAACACGTGTAGAAACTGATAAAACGGGATTCTTTTCGGCCTTTATCCGACAATTTGGGTATCGTCGAGGAAATATTGGGGTGATCTCTCAATCGGGTATGCTTAATGGAGGTTATTTTATCTATCTATCAACTCGTCATGGCTTGAAATTTCGTTATATTGCTTCCATAGGGAATAAAATGGATTTAACTGAGAATGATTTCCTTGAATTCTTTTTACGGGATCCGACAGTAGCTATTGTTGCATGCTATCTGGAGTCTTTTTCTGATCCGCGTCGATTTCTTGCCCTATGCAAGCAAGCTAATAGCATTGGTAAACCAGTCTATCTGTTACGAGGGGGAATCAGTAGATTAGGGAAAAAAGCCACTAGGAGTCATACCGGGGCTTTAGCAGAAAATTCCCACCTAATAAGGGCTCTTATCAAGCAAAGTCATGTAATCCCCGCAACAAACTTTAATCAATTATTCCAATTTACACAGATGCGATCATTAATAATTGAAGCTGAAGATATTCTTCCGTATAATCGAAATATTGCATTTATTACAGTATCTGGGGGTGCGGGAACCATTGCGACAGATTTAATAGCAAAATATCAACTCAATCTTCCAGAACTTGAAAACTCAACATATCAAAAAATGATCGACATCTACCCGGATTGGATGCCCCCCAACCACTTTAGTTTGCTTGATATCTGGCCGGCGGTGGAAAAAGCAAAGGGTAATTCAAATAAAGTGTATGAACAAGTCATTGATATCATTCTCCAAGATTCTAAGATTGAAGGATTGCTAATTTCAGTTTTCAATATTAAAGAATTTCCATTTAATACTAGGTTGTTGATAAAATTACATAATCGATACCATAAACCGATACTAGCATGGGTATTCGGTCCAGCTTCTGATATATCCCCAGTTATTCAAGATTTAAAGGATAATTGCATACCAACATTCGAAAATTTGGAGGAAATGGTTCAAAACTTCGCAAGTATATGTACCCAAAAAAATTTCATACAAAAATAAAAATAGGTAGATTAGTATAGAAGGTATAGAATATAGTGAGTAAATTCGCCTACTGGAGATTTATGGAATGAACGATGAATTTCGTACTGGAATTAAACGATTGAGAGATATCTATAATTATCTCACTGAAGATGAACCTACACCCGATGAAGAAGAGGAATCGAAACAAGAATTAATTTCTTTGCTTGAAAACTTAATCATGCACATCGATCCAGATGATATCGAGGATAATCTCGAAGTAATAAAAACCACACTGCAAATGGTCAAAGAATGGGATACATTGGAATTTTGGTTTAAAGAGAAACCGGATTTGGTTACCAAAATCAAATTACTGTTAAATCGATTCCTTATCCAGCATGCAGAGCCCGAACATTCTTCACCGATGATCTCTAAGCCAAGTGCGCCTAATGGAGTTGATGAAGAATTGTCAGAACAATTAGCTGCTGCCTTGGAACGTGCTTTAAAAAACCTTCCTCCTGATGAGGATGTAACAAAAGTTATCCAATCCGTTACCGCTAGAGTTACAGAGAACTATATGAAAACCTCCTCTTCTGATGATAATGCAATGAAATTATCCTCTGAACCCATTGTAAAAGAGTCCAACTATTCTCGACTTCAATCTGATATCAGAACTGCGAGTGGTTCGGAAGAAGCAATGACCCAAACAGCGGCAAAGGTAAAAATTAGAAAAGAAGACATAATGAAAAGCGTGTTAGAACAAGCTAAAATCAAAATCTCCCAAGCAACAGATTCAACCACAACAGCTAAGCTAAGCGCACCCAAAATAATTATACCCAAAGTAACCCGTCCCAAGCAGAAAATTGTACCGTATATTGATCAAACCGATCAACTCACAGAATCTGAACAAAAGTATCAAGAATTAGAATCCATTCCCCCAATACAACCACAAGAAACATCAAAACAAATTCCTAAGTTAAAAGTGGGAGCTTTTAAAAAAGATGAAACTACAACCCCAAAAATAAAAACTCATGGCTCTGTTGTGTCACATCAACCAATTCGACCGAAAATTATTGTAAAACCTTCTATACAAACAAATGAGAGTGAACAAAAATCCCCAATTCAGGAAGTAGCCCCCCCATCCCAGTCAAAAATGACTAAACCGAAAATAAAACTTCAAGCTCTTTCCGTATCAAAACCAGCACCAGAACTTGAATCCCCAAAACCCGACACTTTACCCCTCAAATTTAACATAGTCACACCTACAGAACCAAGTGTGAAAGATACACAAATTAATTTGTTTGAAACATTCACTAAACACAACAATAAAGATAAAAAACAGAAAACAAAAAAAAAGACTCCTAAAAACATTGCTGAAGAAGAATCAAAACCGAGTAAATCCCTTCCTCTTGAAGAATTGGATTTTTCAGAGCAAAAAATTCCTTATGAACAAATGGATAAAACTCAATTATATCAAGAGTTAATCGCATTAGAAGGAAAAAAATATGCCATTGAAAAATCTCGAAAGGATTATAAATCCAAACACCAAAAAGGACTAATTTCAAATGGAAATTACGCAGCTCAGCTTGATCGATTCAAATATGATTTAAATTACATCTCGAAAAAAATAAATGAAATTCGTCAGCGTATCCAATCCCTCTAAAATACTTTCTATCTTTCTATATGGATTGACATATTAAACTCCACTTTCTAGAATGGAAGTTTTTATATGCATATTAGTAAACTATTTACTATAGAGAGGATTTTTCCACATAGGCGCTTTAAAAATGAGCAGTAAAGACAAATTAATATCCATTCTAGATTCCGCTTTTGATCATGGTACTCCTTTCATTGATTACACTGTAGATTATATCTATTGTTTGATCCCCACCTCAAATGCTGTAAAATGGAAAGAAATATCATACGATATATCCGGGGGTGAGTTTGAAGAAAAAGAACTCGAATCGGAACTAGGATTTGCAATGTTATGTGAAGAAATTGAAAAAGGTTTATCTATGTACATTGAAGATTTTATGCTTTCGAAATTTAAAGAATTTAAAGAGAGTATAAAAGATAAAGACGATACGGAGAAAATAATCGAAATTATCAAAGAATTAGTAAATAATGGTTCTCAATACTCTCAAAGGTTACCTGTTATCAATAAGAAAGAAAGCTTAGACATTGTTAAAGGAAAAGTATAATCATAAATTAGAGAAATATATTATCCCTCTGGGGGTAATTTTTTTGCCATTTTTTCTTTACTTTTTCCCTTAGCTTTTTTTCGGAACTAGGATATTTCTCTTGAACCCGTTGTTTCAATGTTTTCATTTCCTGAGGAGCGATACGGGCAATTCCCATTGCATTTATAAGTTCCTGCTCAGAAATAGGAACTGACATCCCAAACATACTATGAAAGGTCTCGTTCTTTTTCATCATTTTCGAAGTAGATTCAGATGCAATTTTTTGGTCCAAATCGGTAAGATCAATATTTTTCAATTCTTTACCGAACGAGATGCTCCGGTAAGGATCAATTGGCTTACTTTTAAGCCAAAATGTACTGGGCTTTTGGGAGATAATCAAATCATGATTAAACTGATCATCTACTCCACCATGTACTTGCCAGCCTTCCTTATCTTGGTCATATTTCTTCTTAATCTTTTTGATAATAGAAGAAAGCGGTTTAATTTCAGATTCATCGGTCATGTTTATAACATTCTAGAATGAAATAAACATTTTAAAGTTAGAGTGTATGAGAAAAAAGTCTCGATTTTCCATTAAAAATGCATATGTTTGACTTCTAATCTCGATGGCGTGATTTATTGAAAGTTGTTTCTAACGCAAGGTGATTAAGATCACTTTTTACGGGATAATCTCCGTTTAAACATGCCATACACAATCTGTCTTTTCCCAATCCAATGGATTTTACTAAGCCATCAATAGTCTGGTATCCGAGCGAATCAGCTCCTATTGCTTGCCTAATGTCTTCGACATAGTTTTCGGAATCCCTAAGTTGCCATTTACCCGCAATTAGTTCTCCTTTTGTAGGAAAATCGATTCCCATATAACATGGTTCAATTACTGGAGGGCATGAAACTCTAACGTGCACTTTCTCAGCTCCCGCTTGTTTGAGTAAATTAACTATGAATGCAGTGGTGGTCCCACGAACGATACTATCATCAATTAAAATTACTTCCTTGCCCGAAATTGAGGATCGAACTGGATTTAATTTCTGTCGAACCAATTCCTTACGTTTTCTTTGACCTGGTTGGATAAATGTCCTCCACACATACCTGTTTTTCATCAATCCCTCCACATATGGAATTCCGGATACTTGGGAATATCCAAGAGAAGCACTCCTTCCCGAATCTGGAACAGGTACGATTACTGCATTGTCCGAATCAACTGGATGGCTTCTTGCAAGATTCATTCCAAGTTTATGTCTCGCAGTTTCTACACTTACTCCATCTAAGTAGGAATCGGGGCGTGCAAAATACACAAATTCAAACATACAGATTGCTTTTCGATAGTGCTCGTTAGGAATTTTATCCACAACTTGGATTTTATCTGTTCCATTTGCATAGACAATTTCTCCTGGTCTAACATCTCCTAAGTGTGAAGCTCCCAAAATATCCAATGCGCACGTTTCAGATGCAATTACATCATGCGTGCATTTATCATGCAATTCCCCGTAACAGAGGGGTTTGAATCCAGTGGGATCCCTTACTCCAAATAACTCACCTTGTTTTGTAAGGATGATTAATGAATACGCTCCGTCGAGAAATGATGCAATATTTTTCAATCCCTCGATAAAATCATATTTTTTCGCCAACTCGGCTGCAAGGAGCTGTGCAATTACTTCTGTATCTGCATCACTGGTGAAAATTCTACCATTCTGGATCAATTGATTCTTCAATAATTGGTAATTCACGATATTCCCATTATATGCTAAAGAAAACGAGGTGTGATTAGTTTCAAAATAGTAAGGTTGAGCATTTTCAGCTGTCGCGTTACCTGCTGTACCATAGCGTACATGGCCAATAGATACATTTCCCCAATATTTCTGTAGCACTTGGGGGGTTAAAACTTGAGACACCAAGCCCAAATCCTTATAAGTGAAAATTTGGTTTGTACCATTTACAACTGATAATCCCGCTGCCTCTTGACCGCGATGTTGTAAAGCCATTAACCCATTATAGGTTAGTTGGGATACTTGTTTAGATGTATCATGAGCTAGGATGCCAAATATCCCGCATTTTTCTTTAAGATCATGATATTTCATGGGTAAGGAACATTGATGGGAAATTGCACATCTCAGACAGTTTGCATTGCATGCAATGGAATTGTTCATAATTGCCAGATTTTTCGAGTTTTGAGAAAGTTAGGGATCCAGAATACTATGTGAATAAATTTTCCATACTTTTTATTATTTCATGTTTCTTAAAATGCAGTAAAAGGATATGTATCATTTTAACTTTAGATTTTTCCGAATTCTTTCCAATACCTTACGGTTCTTGTCTGGTGTAAACAGTTCATTGGTTAGGATTTCATAACTTTGAATATATCTTTCTGCTAACTCGATACGAACTTCATCTACTATTTCTGGCATTGGACCATCTCCCATATAGCCTTGTTCCATTAACCATCCACGGAAGAATTCCTTATCTAAAATATCAGGTTCTTCCCCAGCTGCAAATCGCTCTTGATAAGTATCCTTTATCCAAAACCTTGAACTATCTTGTGTATGGATTTCATCAATCACTACAATCTCATCATCTTTGGTAGTTCCAAATTCGTATTTACAATCCACTAATATAAGATTATTTTTAGCGCTGTAGAGTTGTCCAAATTCAAATAATTTGTAGGTGTATTCCTCCAGAATTTCATATACTTCCTTTGTTACTAATCTTTTTTCTAAAATATCTTCTTTTGAAATAGGTTCGTCATGTAATCCTTTTTCGGCTTTTGTTGAGGGAGTTATCACAGGTTCAGGTAATTTCTGGTTCTTTTTCAAGCCTTCTGGGAATCTAATTCCCGATACTCGTTCGCCTCTCTGATACGCACGCCATGCACTTCCCGTTACATAGTTTCTTATAACCATTTCAATGGGAAATGTATCACATTGATGCACAATTGCGACATTTGGATCAGGAATATCAATAAGATGGTTTGGAACTAGATTTTTTGTCTTTTTAAACCAAAACGTTGAAGTCTGGTTTAGCAATTCCCCTTTGAAGGGAATCGTTGTTATTACTCGATCAAAAGCACTTAAACGGTCGGTAGCGATGATGAATCGCATGTTTTTTTCATTATCAGTATAATTATCCCGAACTTTACCGCGATATAAAGTACCTAATTGAGGAAAATTGGTTTCTTGTAGTGTATTGGATAAGTTCTGTTGAATATATGCTTTATCTACCATTTCACTTCTCCCCTTGTTGGATATATTCGAATGGTCTAAGTTCTTTAAAGTATTTTGTAATTTTCTATTAATATGTTATATTTGAAAGCACGATTGAATAATCTGTATAATTTTTTTTGAGGCATGGTGTTGGTCAACAATATAATCCGCATTTTCTATTGTATTGATTTCAAAATTGGTACGAATCCCGATGGAAATACAACCGAAGTTCCGAGCAGCTTGTATATCAAATTGCATATCCCCAATAAGGAGAGTTTCATCTGGAGAGAAACCAAACCGTTTTGCTGGAATTTCTAGATGATTCCGATGTGGCTTAGGATGTTTTACATCATCTCTTCCGTAAATTGCATCAAAATAATGAAAAAGTCCTGCTTTTTTTAAGGTAGTAACAGCGACCTCATGAGTATTAAATGTACATACAATTTGCTTGAAATTTTGACGTTTTCCGAACTGCAATAATTCTTCCATTTCATCTACTTTAATTGCACGCAATGCTGCTTCACGTTCTACTTCCACAATTCTCTCGTGAACTTTATCCAACACCCATCTTATTCTTTCTTCTGTGAATTTTAGATTATCTTTCATATATTTACGAGCAAGGGTGAGAGTTACTCTAGAAGGATTATTTGGTGAAAACATATCTTTTGTATTGGGAATACCTTGGTGTTCTAATTCCTCAATTGCACGTTTTCTTGCCAAAATATAGTCGATTAAAAAATGAGTCAAGGTTCCATCCATATCATAAAAGATGGCTTTCAAATGAGGCATATGTCATCGGAATACAGAATTTAAATAAAAAATGATTAATCTTGAGGTGTTTGGATATATTCTACTTTGGTACTTCCACAAACTACTTGGTCTAAACTATGAATTGCGCAATTCAACGATTCTAATTTCCTGCGGATCAGGGGATAATTTAAGGAACGTCCTTCAATAATCATTTTAATACTTTGGGTTTTCACATCAACCTCGTCAAGGGTTATATTAACACCAGTCACATTTCCACCTTCAAGTCTAACCAATTCTATTGCTAACATATCAATACTTGGTTCATGCGGTTTTAATACATCTAATATAATTCTTGTCAAATACACTCTTTCATCTGCATCGTCAACACTCATTTTATTCATGTCACTTTTTATGTCGTTTTGAATAATTTTTGGTTTTTAATACAAAAAGTTTGGGATTATGAATAGTAGAGATCTTCGGGTGCTCCATCACTCTCGTCGGATGAATCCATTTTCATGGGAGGTAATTGAATTCCTTTAAATTTACCGGATAGGATTTCACTGAGAATAAGCTGCGCTGAAAGGGATGCATAATACACTTTTCGCATACGGCGATAGAAAATATCCATAAATAATCGGTCCTCGTATATATGCTCGCTTATGATATAAGAATGATTTTTTAAATTAAAAGTAAAAAACAAATTACGATTTAGTAATAAATTTCGTAATAAATGATAGAAAAGTGGAATAAAATTCATTCCTTGTCCCTCCATCTTTTTAAAAGTATCCAGATGCTCCGGGCTAATTTTCGTTGCAAGTTCGATAGATACATAGTGTTTGTTTTTCGGCATTAATATTAAGAGATTTTTAGGTTGTGGATGCCATGGTGGATATACTACCTTCAAAGCAAAGTGGAATTTGATATTTTTTTCCATTTTTTCCTTAAAAATTCCCTCAGCTTTACAAATTTCCAGGATTTTTGTCTCAATTTCTTGAGCTAGCATGGGTTTTTTTATCTTCCCTCAATATTTACCTTTTGGTCTCTCTGAAGCTTCCATTCCCGATTCGAGTATATAATTAATTTTTTCTTCTAATTGCTCCTTAGGTGTAATAAAAATGATTTCAAAGGGATCAGTTTGAAAAAATAAATATCCAACAATTCCATAACCCATAACTTGACCAGAATCGGAATCAACAAATGTGTGATCAATACCCATTTTAATTGCTTCCACCCTTTTACCATTATGCTCAATTTCTACAAGTGAAGGAGTACATGCAGTATACCCCATCCCTCGTTCTGCCATCAAGCGATTATTTACCATATAGTCTAATTCATCACTTAATTCCCCTGCTTCTTCTAAAACCTTAAAGATCTTTGGCTCATGCTGAGATATTGACATAGGAATCTCCCAATTATTATAACAGTAATTTTCCTAATTATAAATTTTCCTAACTTTCATGCATGTTCAGTAACAATCGATATAATTCGGATTGATAAATATTCCCCTCTCTTTTCAATTGATCTATTACAAAAGAGGAGAGAAAAAGTTGTTCGGAATCTTGTCTTAAGAATATGTGATTTTTAATAATATTTACCGAGCGTTTATACTGTTTGAATAATGCAAGATTACGCTCCGACGTTTTAATTGATTCATCAGGTAACTTAAAAAAAAAAGGAGTGAACTGCTTTTGAAATATTAACATACTAGTATCTGAGGATTCAGTGAGTCCCATGATAATATCTGAATCCCATTTCACCTCCTCTTTAAATATAAGATTTGAAAAAATAGGTAACGCACTAGAAATTACCATACAATAGTTCACATTTGAACTTACAAGGGCTCGTTGGATATGAGTGTTGATATGGTGATTTAAAATTGTCAGATCATCATTATTTTCCTCTAGAAATCGGAATTGTACATCTTTAGTAAAATATCCTAACACTTCCTTAAGTTCGATTTTATATTTCGCATCAGATAAAATCGTAATCGTATTATTATAAATCGAAAAAGATGGGGAATTAACCAACTCATGAATTACATTTTTCAGCATTAAATGGGAAAGTATAGAATTTTGTTGATTAGGTAAAGGAGAATATACGATTAATAAAAATAGAGTTTTCATATCTCTTCCCCTAATATTAATTCTAATATGGATAAAAATGCATTCTCAACATTAAATCCTGTTTTTGCACTTGTTTCGATTAGTATTGAATTATATTGTTTTTTGATCCTTTTGGTATATTCAACTCCTGATACAACGATAAATTCTTCTAGATCTTTTTTATTACCTAACACGAGAAATGGAATATTTCCACAAATTCGCTTACCTTTTTCATACCATTGAGTGAGTTTCTTAAATGATTCACTGGATGTTAGGTCAAATACCAGAAGATAGCCGTTAGTTCCTTCTAAATAATAGTCAGCAACTTCATTCCCGGCAATATCCCACAATATTAATTCTACGCTTTTACCTTGATATTTTATAGACTTTGTAGTGAAATCAGCTCCTAATGTTGCTCTATATTCAGAAGGGAATCGGTTTTTACAGTATTTGGAAACCAGACTTGTCTTTCCTACATTAGATTCACCCAATATGGTGATCTTCACCCGTATTACCATTTTTCTTCTCCTTATTCTAGTGTTTGGGGAAATTTCTTAACTATCCTTAAAATCCTCTATTTTTTTTGTTCGGATCATGTAACCTTTTTGATAATAGCTGAGATAATTCCATTCAAAAAGGTGTTTAAAACCATCCATCATACGAGGTACTGCATTTTCAACGGTTAAACCGATTGAATATTCAGGTGTCTTTCCAATACTCAAGGTAGTGAAAACATAACTTTTTTCTGATAAATATAATCCGAAAGGAAACACATTTCCGATATCCCATTTATAGATCATAATGTCATGTGAATAAAGTTTTTTAAGTTGAAACTGATAATTCTCTTCTTCCAGATTGAGAGCAACCTCAACTTTAATGCTTGGAATGGTTCTCTTTTTATTAACGAGCAAATCTGAAATCTCCTTGAAATTTTCTGGATTTTTGGATATATCAGGAGTGATGATGAATTTTAGAAATTCCTCTGCATTTTCAATTATTGAAAGGATCTCTCTGTAAATAGGATCTTTACCACTGAGGGATACTAGAAATGGTTGTTTCATAGGAGGATGATAATTTTCAAGTAACTTTTCAAGGGATGCAGACAGAGTTATTTTTTCTCGAAATTCCTTTCGCAATGCGCTGAATATCTCGATAGGATTCTTTGCTTTGTAATATGGTCCTCGCTTAATGGGTTCTTCTTCCACGTAACCTTTCTTGGTTAATCTTCTAAGAGAATCATATACTCGTGATCGGTCCACTTGGGAATCTTCTGCAATTTTTGCCGGAATACTGGGACCAAGTACAATTAAAGAGATGTAGACTCGAGCATCATTCATTGTGAAACCTAAATGCTGTAAACCCGTTTCAATCTTCTCTCTTTCAAAATCCAGATTTGTCTCCATTTTTATCCCTAATTCATGATTTGTTCAAAAAATTCCCTAATTCCTACTAGATCCAAGAAAATGATCCATAAAAATCTACTTTTCCCTATCAATTTTTCAAGTATTTTTTTTTCGTTTCTGTATCCAAGGGATCCTATTTCATATACTGATCAATAACTCTTATACAAGAATTTTTCGTTACAATTCCCACATTATTACACATTTTTCTACACAACAATGCTCTTGAGAGGTAAGGTAACGGGTTTGCATCCCACAATGAGCTCATATTTTGTCGGAGTAAATTTCAAATGATTAGCATAATTATATACATTATTCGAATAAACCCATTAGTCAAAGGGGTCAAAGAAAGTAAATTCCATGCAAAAATTTATATAATACTTATGAAATGTATATTCTTAGAATTTAATGCATTTTTTAAATTCTCTTTTCATTTCGGAGGAAAGTAACATGGCAAAAAAGAAAAAAACCGCCAAAAAATATATTGCAAAAGCCCCAATCCGTCGATTGATGAAGGATGAAGGTGCAAAGCTCGTGGCCGAAGCTGCTGTTGATTTATTGATCAACAAGCTGGAAAAAGTTGCGACAGATGTAACTAAGTCTGCAATTAAAATTGTCAAAACAGACAAAAGGAAAAGACTTACAGCACAAGATATCCAACTCGCTACAAGATAGAATGATCGGGGTCTTTGAAGCGTTATAATTTCAAATCAAATTAAAAATCATCTTTTTTTCTCTTATTTTTAATTCAATCCTTCAAATTTTATAAAAAATTTATTAGGCTTGAGTGATGATGTTTTCTTAGAAAGTTTAATTTACATCTGAAATTAAAGAGTTGGATATAATGAAGTTATGGAAAAGTTTAGTTGTAGGATTAGTATCTTATGTTTTACTAACCTTCCTAGCTAATATTGTCTTTATAGCATTAACGGGAACTCCTTCTTTTAGCTTGTATTTTAGTGATATCTGGGGGGTAATTGTTAGTGCATTTACGGGATTGGATGGATTACAACCTGTTTCAGTGGAGATCTTTAATACTATAGCGGTAGCAGTAGGTTCTTATCCATTTACAACCGGTATCATAGGATGGCTAACAGCGGGTGCTAGTATATTGGTTCCTATTGTCCCGGGATTAGTTGCGGCGATTCTAGCGGGAAAAGTGGGTAAACGAACCATCAATGGCTTTTTTGGGATGTTTTTAACCGGAATTATTTGTTCTGTAGTTCCTATTATTATTTACTTTATCAGTCCAGTATCTGTTGCCCCTTATCTAAGTTTCATTTTGAGTGAATTTTCGGGAACAGCCATTATTCTCACAATGACAGGCGTGATTGGTATTTTTATTGGAACTTTTTGGGCAGCTATTGGTGCTTTCTTCGGAAAAATGGACTAAAGGAACAAGACTAAATTTTACCCCTTCTTTTTGTTTTTATATGTGGCGGAAGTTTCGAGATAGTGTTACGACAAAGCAAGTTAAGCGGATAAAAGGACGAAAGACCTCATTACTATACCAAAATCAAATACTAAAAGTACAACAAATCTTCACATATTCCTCACGTAAACGAATTTTTTATCAGTTTTTTGTCAAGGGGAATCTCCCCCATATTCAAAAAAATAAGAAGCAAACGCAATTTTTAGGAATCCAGCTTAGTAAAGGATCTTCCCTTCTCCTCACTCATCTTATTCGAGAAGTGCTGAAATGCAACGGATCCAGGGAGTTTTTTTTTATTCAGTATCCTGTCTATTCGCAAACCAATATTCAATACTTAATTTTATTAATACGTCTTTATGAAGATAGTCCGATTCATGAATATGAACAGAAATTAATGAAACTTCAAGATGAATTTACTAATACAATCAAATCATTAGTAAAGAGTGCTTTCAGAGATTAAAACCTACATTAATATATCAATCTTGTTTTTATGATCTCGACGATCATGGGAAAATTAATTGAATCTAAAATTGTATGCACATTGGGTCCTGCAACCGATACAAAGGAAAAAATACGGGAATTAATTGATGCTGGAATGAATATAGCTCGATTGAATTTTAGCCACGGATCGCATACATATCATGAGAATGTAATAAAAACTATTCGTGAGATTTCCGATTCCACTGCAATCCTATGTGATATACAAGGTCCAAAAATTCGGATCGGAAAATTACTTGAACCAACAATGTTGATACAAGGAGATTTTATTAAAATCACAACTGAAGAAAACTGGGTCGGAACTAAGGAGAAAATACCCATATCATACAGAGGTTTTTTGAATGATGTAAAACCGGGGGACATTGTATATATAAATGATGGTTTGGTCAAGCTTGTTATTAAAGAGATCAAAAAAGAAGGTAAGTATGCATTATGTGAAGTACTTTTGGGAGGACTAATTTCAGACGGTAAAGGCGTTAACATTCCCAGTGGAAAATTAAGTACTGCTAATCCGACTGAAAAAGATATTAAAGATCTTCGCTTCATTGGAACACTGAAACCTGATTTCGTAGCTGTCTCCTTTGTGTCTCAAGCTTCCGAAGTAGAAGATGTAAGACGAATGTTAGCTAACGAGGGTTCTCAAGACACAAAAATCATAAGTAAAATCGAACGTGCCGTTGCTTTAGATAATTTCGAAGAAATTTTAGAAGTATCTGACGGAATAATGATTGCTCGCGGGGATCTAGGCGTAGAAATCCCTTATAAAGAACTCCCCGTTAAACAAAAAGAACTTATCAGGCAGTGCAATATTCATTCCATACCGGTCATCGTTGCCACCCAAATGTTGGAATCCATGATTTTTCAACCTCGACCTACTAGGGCGGAAGTGTCTGATGTATTTAATGCAATATTTGAAAGATCCGATGCAGTAATGTTATCGGGAGAAACCTCAGTGGGAAAATATCCCATTCGCACCGTTCAAACAATGCGTGAAATTGTAAATCTCGCCGAGGAATATATTATTCCTTTAAATCCTGATGAATTAGATTCTCCTAAACAAGAAATTTACGAAACAATAGGACATGGGATATTTACATTATCAGAAGAATTCAATCAACTGAATTATCGAGGTAAAATCATATGCTTTACACGTGGTGGAAAATCTGCACGAATGATTTCCAAATATCGTCCTCCTCTCCCCATTATTGCTATAACGGATAGTAAATCTATAGCAAGGCAATTAAACCTAATATGGGGTATCAATCCTGTATTCATGGAAAATTTGAATATATCTCAACATTCTACTGGTGAGTTTTACAGTCCAGAGCGAATAATCAGTGAGGGTTTGCAAATTTTGCATAATGATGGGCTTATTGAGAAGAACGAACATGTAATTATTTCGATTCCCTCTCGAATTGCTCCCGAACGGTCTGCTTTAATTGGAATGTATTATGTAAAGGATATTCTCAATTATTCTTAAACTATCCATAGATTCTCTCTACCATTGAATTAAGTGGGGAATACCTAGTTGGATAGGTTTAATTATTGCACTGGGTATTACATAATCGAAAATAGATTGAAGGACATTTGCAAATATAACGGTAATCACAATAGCAGTCCACCCATCGATTGAATCTAGCCATAGAAATGCCAACGTGTGAGTATTCCAAAGTTGAAAATCGGAATAGATCGTAAGCATGGCGATGACATTTAATGGAACCATCAACACAAGACGAATAATCACGCTAAAAATCCAATTGAACGCTAGATATTTTGTCTTGAGAGAGGTTGTATTGTTTATTGGATGTTTTCGTATTTTTTCAATAATATAGGGGACGATAATTAAAGGAATTGTTGCCGTAAATTTGAATATAGGTCCGAATGGAGCAAAAGGATCAAATGGAAATAAAAGAAACATCCCAATCACTGAGGTTAGAATACCTGCTTCATATCCAAATACAAAAAATGATAAAATCCAAATGACAGAAACGGGATCAAACCATGCTAAGCCCCAAGCGAATCTTGGTAAAAACTCAGTGGTAAGTAACGAGATGACAAGCGAGATAGCACTGAAAATTGCCCCTCCCGAAATCTTGATGACGAGAGAGTATTTTTTCTTTTGATTGGTTGTGTCTTCTACTCGTGTTTCTGGTTTGGATGTAGCCATACTATAAAAATTAAGGAATTAATTTATAAAGTTAATCTATTTTGGAGCAGTGAACTTCATTTATAAGTAATGTTTACAGAAACGTTAAACTAAATCTCGAGTAATATCATATACTGCACAGTTCTCAAAACTGATCTGGTGGCAATCCTTGCAAAATATCGTAGCACGCGTAGTGATTTGGTTATTAATAATTTGAAATTGCCCCCTTTCTTGGTCCCATTTCTTTAATATATTTTCCGAATGACATAACGGACAAGCCTTAATTTCTTTAAATTCTTGCATTCGAAAAGCGGGATTAAAAACTTTTTCAGCCTCATCATATACATGGTTCATCGCCTCCGCTTCCTCCGAAATACCATTTCCATCAGATTTGCCTTTATCAATATTTTGTTTTCCTAATTCCCGTATGATCTGACCATCTTTCAGAATTAACGTACGATCTGCAATTTTGCGTAAATTTGCATTATGAGTTACAATTACGAGAGATTTCTCCGAATTTAAATCTATATAGTTGCGGAAGATTTCCATTACTTTTTTTTCTGCAATAGAATCTATATTTCCAGTGGGTTCATCTGCCAGTAAAATTAAAGGGTCATTAGCAATGGCAGAGGCAATCGCTACTCTTTGTTTTTCACCCCCACTAAGACTAAAAGGGCGGTGATTAGCTCTATCCTTAATATCCACTTCTTTTAGCAATTCTTCTACTCGCTGTTTCCGATAACTTGTAGGAGCATCCGAAATAATTAATGGGAGTTCAATATTTCCTTTAGCAGTTAAGCTCGGGACTAAATTAAAAAATTGAAATACTATACCAATCTTCTTTTGAAGATGCTTTTGGATTTCGTCATCCCTAAGTTTAGTTACATCCCGTCCATCCACATAGATTTTTCCCGCGGTAGGTTCCACCATTCCTGATATCAAGTTTAATAATGTGGTTTTCCCTGATCCAGAGGGCCCCATTACAACAACGATCTCTCCTTGGTTAATTTTGATATTGATATTTCGTAGTGCAACTACTTCAAGATTTCCTTGTTTGAAGATCTTGTAAACATTTTTACATTCAATATTGACTTTTTTTTCTTTGAATTGCATACTATCTGTTTTATTGATGCTCACGATATTCACTTTTTAAAATTTATATAAATATTCCGATATGGATTTGCGTGTGTCATAAAGAAATTCGATGAGAAAGATGACTAAAGAAATTCCGATCACGGAAGAAAGAATTACTATCAAATCGATTGGGTTTGTAAACATGCGGAATCTTAATCCAAAACTATAAGGATTCATTTTCTGTCCAAGTAACAATGTCAAAGTTGAACTCAAAAAACCTATGAGAGCTCCTCCGATAATGGAGAAGAAATAAATCACAAATAATTCACCCATAATAAATCGAAATATCCCACGTTTACCAATACCACGTGACATCAGAATTCCGTAAAATTGATGTTCTTTTTTCCGCACAGAAGTTAGAAGAATTGGAAGTCCCAATGCTACTTGTATTAATACCACGATAAAGATAAGATAGGACATTTTGTAAATTAGTAGGGGATTTATGCTACTTGAAACATCTTTTTGGATTGATTTCCATTCGTGATTATAGTGGTGGTAATCAGAAACATAAAAGGGAGAATACGATTTAGTTTTGTTGTCTAGATACTCTTCGACAAGATCTAAATCCCCCTCTACTAAATCCATATCAATTTCAACCAAAGACAGCATTTGAGGAGCGTGTAACATATAATCTAAACCTTGGAATGGTAATGCACTAACATCTATGACAATGAATTCTGCGGGGTCTAAATACGACTCTTCTACGGGCCGGATATATAATCCGGGAAAATATTCCGCCACGGCAACAATTCTAACAGGGATGTAAAAACCATTCGTAAAAGCCGTAAGGATATTCAATCGAGAGTCATAATAACGATAATCAATAAATACGATTTCACCTTCACTCACACTATTACTGCTTAAATATCGTTCATTTACAATTGCTCCGGGTATTCCGTCACCGTTGGGATCCTGAAGATTGAATTCAATGACTTCAACCAGTTTTGAAATAAAATCTTTATCGGGTAGCATTTTATCTGCATTTAACATCATTGTTACATAGCTACTCAAATCAACGTAATACTGAAATAATTGGATATAAGATGAGGAACGGTGTCGATAAACTACTAATGCTTCTTCAACGAGAGGATCACCCTCATTCGTGGTGATGGATTTTAATCGTTCTATTAAAAGCTCGACATCACCACTATTGGTTAAATTTGTACTAAAGGTCGTACTTTTTTGGATATCCGTACCAATCTGAAAATTCTCGTACATATTATCTATACTATAAAGCGAATACGTCATCACGTTCATATGGACAAATATCGAAGTGAAAATGCCCAATAATAGTATAACAGAGATATATTGCTTCTTTTTAATCATCTGTAAACCGAGTAAATAAGACTTTTTTTTCAAGAAAGGCTTAGCTAAGAAACGAGATATGCGCGCTAAAAATTTAGGAGATTCCTTGGTAAAAATGCGGATAATCCCCACTGTAAGAAAAATCGGTACAATTATTAACAGCAGACTAACAAAACCATAAATAATGGAAGATATTGAGAATTCTGCGATAGATAATAGCCAATATAAATTCGAACGCTCCGCAAATACCATAAATATATAATAATAAACAGGGAGTAAACCGATTGTAATAAACAAAATACTCCATTTTTGAATTTTTCTCTGCTTTTCGGTTATCGCATCCTTATATTCCCTTTTCTCTTCTCGAACATGCTTCCGCAATTCTGCTGATGATTTATCTGTAGACATATATATAGTTTGTTCATCAAATTCCATATCCATTTCTTCAGTACCGATTGCAGTCAGCAATTCAGATGTTTTAAGTTTCGAGACATAATACATACTACTAATACTTGTTAATAATGAGAGAATGATTCCTAATGCGATAGAGATGATGATAGATGATTGTTTTGCGAATAAGGTAATTTCTAAAGCAACAAATTGAGTGTATACCATGGGTCTTACCCAAAGATCATGCCCATAAAAAGTTGCAAATCCTAATAGAGATCCCAATACAGAGGATACCACGCCATTAACTAATGCCTCCAAGAAGATTTGATTACGGACCATGCGTTTTGAGACCCCTTTACTTCGCAACAATAAAAATTCATCGATTTTATTCTGGGTAGCCGATTTCGATGCAAACGATCCTACTATCAAAGCCACAATGAGAATTGGGAGATTAATAATTTGAGATAACAATCTCATTCGATTGGAGGTTTCAAATAAAATTTGAAGCGGTTCACTAATCATGTCATAAAGAAGTACTTGACTGGGTAAATCACGATAAAGTGTATTTTTTTCAATTGCAATAGAACGATCTGGAGGAAAAATGTTGAAAAATGAGGTGAAATCTCTGTTTATATTCACTCCATAACCCGATAAAGAATAGAAATAGGGAGCTCCCGTATTATTCAAAGCGTCAAGAACATTTCCATAATACATTTGAAATGGATGGGAGTTATTAGTAAAATCAGAATAGGATAATACGGGAACTTTACGTGCCCGTAAAGTTAAGCGAGATACATCTGCAGGTGTTTTTAGCTCAGCTATTTCTTCTTGTGTCATACCATAATAGAAGGTCTCATAATCAAGGGTAGTATTTACAATTCGATATTCTTCAAAAGCTACTTGGGGGATGTAAGTTCCCACAATAGTTATGTTAGGAATATCTATAAAATACGGGTCTTCGAAATAACTGGGTTGGTAAAAGGTGTGAAGATCAATAGTCGATCCCACTTCGATCTGCATCTTTATGCTGACAATATGGTCAATAAGAATTTCATTCTGATTTTGTGGGGTATCTCCTTCTACGATTTTATAGAATTGGCTAAATCTGGAGGAGTTATAAAAATTTTGGTCGAATATTATTGTATAAAGCGAGAAATATTCATATTCATTATAAAAATACGCTCTATCAGCACCGATTGTTAAGTATCTATAAATATTTTGCACTTCCAAATTCGTCGCTGCAAAACTCTCAATAACGGATGAATCAGTCATTTCAAATACAGCCGAACAATTGACTTGCTGATAATTTTTATTATGACTTACGGTGAAATCAGCAAACATATCAAATTGGGAGGAGGATCGCAATGCATCTCTTTCAAATGCATCAAAATAATAAAATAAACCAGCAATCATAGAAATTGCAATCGCTAGTGTTAGAATCGTCATCAAAGAACGGCGAACATTGTACATTGCTTGCCGAAAATTAAAATTAAATTTTTTAAACATGCAGAGCACACATTGAATTCTTAGCTAGCTCTTTAGTCGATTATTTTTAAGAATTCTCTTACTTTTGTTTAAAAAAGTGTAATTTAATTAACAAATTTTTTTAATTCAGCAGAATTTATGTCTAATTCTGTAGCGATTTGTACCAGTCTCTTGTTCCTTGTAGGTTCATCGTAAATGGATAAAATCTCATTAATCTGAGGAATTATTTGATTTACAATATCGAGCTTGGATTTGTAGAAAAAATTCTGCAATTCTTCAAGTAGTGTTTCGCCTGTAAACCTAAATCGAAGGTTTCCTAAATTTGGCATTTTGAACTTTTTATAACCTTTTGAAATTGTTTGTGTAACAGAAACGATCACTCCCCCTGAAACCAAATCAAAAAAGTAGGATAATAATGAAAAATCCATCCTAGTCATAATTTGATTCATTAAGTTATCTGCATCCAATAAGGTGTTGAATATTTCTTTTCTATCTTTTCTATCTAAAATTACTGCTTTCATGTTAGCGTGGATAATTTTATGGATAATTTTGTAGTCAAAATCAATATTGGATAGGATGTCTCTGGCTTTCCGAATGGTTTTTTGTTCAAACATCGATTGAAGGAAGCTGAATATTTTCTCTTGAATATCACGATGCATATCTAAAAATTCCATATCGGTAAAGACACCTTGTGAGAGGGCTTGCAAATCATTAATTGCCGAGCGCATATCTCCTCCAGAATTCATCGCGATTGCTTCAACGATCTCATCATCTACTTTCAAGTTTTCTTTTTCCGCAATTTCCTTCAATAAGTTTGAAATTGTTGCTTTTTGTAGGGATCTACATGGTATTTTTGTAGAAATATCATATAATGATTTGAATTTGGAATCATAGAAATTACATGTCAAAATTATCGGATTTTTTGTTTTTTTAATCAGCGAGACAATAGCTTTTACACCACCCCGATCACTTTTTCCACTAATTCCATCTACTTCATCGATTAAAATAATTTTTTTGCGGTTTAATTTTTCTGGCATGAGGTAGGACAATAAATCTGTGGACGATATACTTTCTTCAAGTGTTTCTACAATAGCATTTTCTGTTCTTATGTCTGATGCATTCATTTCCACTACGCTATATCCTAAATCATTTGCTACCGCGTAAACCACTGTTGTTTTACCGATCCCTGGAGGTCCTTCTAGCAATATTGCTTTTTGAGATCCACGTATTTTTCTCCCTGCATTTTGCTGTTCTTCGAAATTTTTTATAAAATCCTTTATCTTCTTTATATTTGTTGAGAAACCCACCATTTCTTTTGTGTTTTTTGGGCGATATTTTTCAACCCAAGGCAATTCTTGTGATTTTTTCATGAGATTCCCCTTAAGAGTATTTTGCTCCTAAATCAATCAAGCCGTAAATTAGATTATCATACATTAGATCCTGACTCGTAGAATCGATTGTGCGAAAATCGATCTGGGATAAAAGATTCACTATATCACATTTTATTAATTCTACAACTGGCAGCTTAAACACTTCATCGCACATTATATCAATTATTTCACTGAACACACGGTTGTATTTTTGAATATTAGATAGATTATCTTTTACTCGATTGGATTGCTGAGATAATGCATGTCGCAATAATAAACCTACTTCTTCACGCAAATCATTTTTAACCAAACGAAATATTATATCGGGATCTATTTCCTCAGAAATAGTTGCCGCTGCTTGAAGGTGTGATATGGAATCTGCAAGACTTCCCTTGGTAGATAGATAAAGAATTTTCGAAATATTTCCCTTTAAGATTAGATTTTCTTTTTTTGCAATGAACTCAATCCTTTCTTTAAAGGAAGGAAAATCAATTTGCTTGAAAAAAATAATATTGCAGCGGGATATTATGGGATCGATAATCGAAGATATTTGATCGGTTAACAATATCATGCGACAATAGGAAGAATATTTTTCCATTAACCTTCGTAAACCTTGTTGTTGATCTTCCAATAGGTGAAAATCATCAATAATCAGGAATTTAATTGGATGGAAGGAAATAGGTTTGATTTCTACAAAGGGTTTTATCCGAGAAAAAATGAATGCAGGCCATGTAAATCTTCTCCCTGCTGTACTTCCTATTCTCTTTGTGGGTATATAGGAAAGTCGTCTTGTTTCATCCCTTTCTTCTTGGGTCAAGGGATCAGAAGCATAAACGATTTTACAATTTGTACTAGAACCTTTCCCTAAAACATAATGGGTAAACAATCGGGCTACTTCCATTTTCCCATAGCCTTTTGGTCCTGTAAACAAAAGATGGGGGATATCTTGTGTCGCTGCAATTTGAGTTAAATTTGCGATCATTTCCTCCCTACCTGGTATCTCATTCAGTGATTTCGGTTGATATTTCAATCTCCAAAGAAAACTTTCATTCATTTAGATTTTTCTCCCGTACATTTTCACACAATAATGCGACTAAGGATTCCAATTGAAGAGCCATATCTGAGCCTAATGTTAAACGAAAATCGATCACACCTATTCCTTCTAATATATTAGAAATGTTTTCGATAGGAATGGATTGAGAGGTAAGAATCCAATCTAACAACTGATACAAAAAATTACGTCCGGAAAAATGAAAATCCCTTTGTAAAACGTTCACGCTTTTCTGAAAATTGGATTTAAGAACCTCATCAGCAAACTCAGAAAAATTTTTAGGATTCAAATACCCGGCAATCTCATATAATCCCGATGTATCATTCGTATCCAATTGTGAAAATATTTGAAGAAAATTAATAGCCTTGCGTAAATCTCCCATACTTATAAGATATAGCACTTCGAAAGTGTTTTGGGGCAAGTTCAAATCTTCCTTAATCGCAATATCGCGTAATTTGTTTAATACAATTTCTTTTGGAAGAGGTGAAAATCGAAATAATGCACAACGAGATAAAAGGGGGTCAATTAATCGGTTTTCATAATTACACATTAATAAAAACCGGACATTTGGAGGAGAACGTTCAATTATTCGTCGTAATGCATGTTGGGGATCTTTTGGAATATTATCAGCTTCGTCTAAAATAACAAATTTAAGAGTGTCAGGTGGTAGGGAAATATTTTGAGTGATAGAAAATGATTTTATTTCATTCCTAACTGTATTCATTCGCACATTATCACTTGCGTTTAATTCCAAAATCAGTTCAGAAGAGAAATTCTGTCCTAAAATGTCTTTTACAAATGCTACGGCACAAGATGTTTTTCCAGTTCCCGCGGGTCCTGAAAAAATCATATGCGGTATCTTTCTCTTCTTAGCAAAACTTTGAAGTGAAGCAACAATCCAACCTTGACCTTCAATTTCTTCCAACGAAGAGGGTCGATATTTTTCAACCCAAGGTAATGATTCTGTATATTCTCTTCCTCGACTAAACACGTGAATTAATCCTCAAATTTTAGTTCCATAACTGTGTATGTAGGTCGAAATTTAAATTCATCAAACTCGAATTCATCATTGATTTTATCGTGCAAAGCCGGATCTTGAGGGAGATTCACCTTCACCAGCCGAATATTAGATTTTCGTAATGATTCCAATGCCATCGTTAACAATCGTTTTCCTAATGATCTCCCTCTGTATTCTTTATCCACATGTATTTGTTTAATATAAGCCTCTGATGTACCAAAAGGATCCACTCGTAATTCGCTAAAGATCATTCCTGCAAGGTTCCTTGTCTTCTTATCTACAGCAACAAACGTACCATGCCGTTGTAAGGGATCAAAAATCCTTCGCATTATTCCCCAATCAAACCGTTTTTCGTCAAAAGGCTCATTTTTTTCTTTCTCTTTCACAAGATTGCGTGTTAATCGCTCAATTTCATCTTTATCTTCGGGTAATACCATTCGTAATTCGAATTCTTCCTTGTCCATTATGATTTCACAGATGAATATGGGTTGACATCTTTTTTAAAATTACTTAAGAGTGAACTAAAATGGCATACTTTTAATATGAAACACTGCCAATCTTATCCCAGAGATTACTTTGTGTACAAATTAGCTCCTACTCCTTGCTCCGACAAAATTCGTGAAAGAAATGAAAAAATTCTTGAAAAACCTTAGGATTATTACCTTTCTCTGCCTAATTAATGGTGGTTTGATTTATCTTGCAATATATATTCGTTCACCTACTTATGAAATACTTGCTCCTTTTGATTCAGTTTTCGAAGGAACCGCACCCGGTCAGCAAGTAGTGAATTTTTTTCGACAAGTATTTGATTTTGATTGGGAATTAGGATTAGATTATGATTATGATCCTCTTGAGGAAATGGAACCACAATCCTATGAGCGATTTGGTTCCTCTTATACACCTTTTAAATCCAAACGTATCCAACAAATCATGAATATTACCCCTATTTTATCACCGGATAATTCAGAAGCACTCTTATTAGGATTAATTAAAAATTCAACCTCAAAATTGTATATTGAACAAATGTATATTTATCATGAACCCGAAACTAGTGGTATCATCCAAGCTATCATCGATGCTCAAGCACGTGGTGTGGAAGTAAAAGTAATTGTGGGAGAAGGAAATGATAAATCACGAGAAACTGCAACAAATTTAACCAGTTATGGAATAAACGTTCGAATATCTGTCGAAAAAGCTGCAAACGGTAACTATTTCGATGTGATGCACAATAAAGGCGTTATATCAGATGATCGAGTGTTGATAACTAGTATCAACTGGTCCCCCACTTCTATTTTTGACAACCGCGAAACTGGTGTTATAGTGGAATCATCCTTAGTAGCAGCTTATTATAAGATGCTATTTGATTATGATTGGATTGCAAGCGAAGTATATGATCCCCTAGTACATTTCACTGATTCACACCCAATCCCCCAAATTTCTTCATCCCTACTACCACTTGATTATAAACCACAATTTACTACTCCTTACACCTTTACTGGGGGCTTTGAGGTAGATGTGATGACCTCACCTGATAACTGTTTCGAGATTATTGAGAAAATTTTGCTCAATGCTCAACAATCAATTTATATCTCCGTTTATACCCTTAGTTCCCCATATTTATTAGAAGTATTGCGAGATCGTGTGGCGAAGGGTTTGGATGTCCGCATTTTATTGGAAGAAAATACAACATCTGCTTGGGAGAAGAAATATAACCGTCATGCCCTGTATAATCTTAGTGAAATCGGGGCGGATGGAAGCTTCGCTCAAGGCAAATGGGCAGGTGCTAAAAATGAATTTCGCTATCAGCATTCTAAATATGCAATTATTGATAATAAGACCCTGATAATATCTAGTGGTAACTGGGCACGTTCTTCTTGTCCTAAACCACAAGACGACGGAGATGTAGATGGAAATCGAGACTGGTGGATCATTATTTATGGAACTGGAGATCTAGCGGTAACATTAACCACATCTACGGATACTAAGACGGAAGAGCAAACTCATTTATCTTTGGATGTGGAAAATCCCCAAGATTATACTATAAGGGAAATCTCCTTAAATATTCAACCCCAATCGTATCTTGAGATTGTACAGAATCTTCGTATGGCGAATGGATCAACAAGTGTGAATCTAGCAGCTTATGATATACAGCAATTCATCGGGTCCGTCCGTTTTACTAAATTTGGCATCCATAATGTCGCCATAGATATTCAATATATATTGAATGGTTCACCCGCAGTACAACATACTCAATTTGAATTCAGCGTTTTAAAAAATGAAAAAGAAATTTTTCTTTATTATATTCTTCCTACTATTGGAGGAATAATTGTCGTGGGAGTAGTGATAGTAATTTCAAAACTGAAAATGTAAAATAATTTGTGACTTTCTTTTATCCGCCACCACGGTTTATCCATTCCGCGATATCCTCATTTTTCGTGCCACATGAGGGACAGGTATCACGTACTCCCCACACATCCAAGTTAAGATGTACACGAGTTAAGAGTTCTCCACAATTTGTGCACACTACATATTTCGCCCCACAGTTCTCACACATCTTAAGTGAAGATTTTTCCACAAAAGGGTATCTCCTTTTTAGAATTGAATCAATCACCGTTCTAAACGCCGTACCACCACATTCATCACAAGTTGACATAATACCTACCATATCTTAATCTCCTTTATTTCTTTTCTAAACACTGGTTAAATCTTGATACAGTCGGGGAATTAACTCTTTATATTCATCATTTTCGATATTACTGAGAATATTTGCTGCTATTTTGTTCAGAATTTCACGGTAATTATTAATCCTCTCATCTCGGCGTAACAATAATGCCACAATATAATTTTCTACTTCAATATGCTTTTCTCCTAATCCCGAGAAGAAAGAAACTACCTTGTTATTCTTCAGTGTTAATGATGAAAATCCGGGTTCGAGAGAGGAAGAAACTCCACGATGTGAACCATAGATTTGTGTTAATAAATTATTTGTAATCTTTAGGGATTCCGGATAACTAGCTATTAAGATAGGACCGATTTCATTATCCCATTGCAAAACCATAATTCCTAGAGGCATGTCTATATTGTCACCTTTACTCATTAGTCACTAGTATTATAATAATTTAGAAGGATTTAACCTAACAATCTACTGGTTTTCTAATATTCTTCAATTCTTCATCTCTTCTCTTCTTCATTTATCAACAGGTAGTATGAAAAACTGCAGCTACATTCTTTCTTTCCGAAAATATTTGGTTGAACTTATCGATTAAATTTGGGGTAGTTTCCATGTGGATTTCAATATCGAGACTCTCCAACAAAACCTCTGCTTCGGGTTGAATGGGTAATACACCGGTTTGTCCTTTTCCAATAAATAAAATTTCTGGTTCGTAGGAAAGCAAGTACTTTATTTCTTCAACCCCTAATGACCGATGACCATGAATTCGGGGACTTTTCTTCTTGTTTCTTTTTTCTGTTTTACCAGACGGAAGAATATACACATCATGTGAATATAATTGCCCATCTATAGTGATTGATCCAAAACGAGTGTCATCAATTATCATCGCACAGAATGTAAAGAAAAAAAAAATATAAAGAATTTGATTTAGCTAACTAAGTGGACTTTTTTCGTTTCCGCATCGATTTCCATGATGCCTTCGTTGACGTATTCTTCCACATATTTCTTACAAGTAACTAATGGAATTCCTACAGCTTTCGACATGTTAGCTATATCCATGTTTCCGATATCCCTTACTATGAAAAAAATTTTAAAAATAGGTTCCTTTTCCATGAATTTTCGTAGTTTATCAAAATTTTTGAGAATTGGTTCACTTTTTTTCTTAAATTCTGCTACAGATGATTGATTAAACATTAATTGTTCATAATTTTTTACAGATTCATCCAATTCCGTTTGAACTTTATCGAATTTTCGAATTAAATCCTCATACTTTGTTTTTAACTCATCATACGCATGAGATTTCCTTCTCGCATCGGTTAATTCTTCTTTAGTATTCATGTCTTTTTCCAATAATTGAGTTTCGAGATCTTTAATTTTGTTGAATGCCCCATCTCGTTCCGAAAAAATTTGCTGCTTTAAATCTGCCTCAAGTTTTCCTTTTTCTTCGATTAGTAACAAATCCTTCTGACGGACTTCATCTTGCAATCTGCCACTTAATTTTTTCTCCTCTTCAATGACTTTATTGAGTTCTTGGAGGCGAATTTTTAAACCTTGAATTTCATTTTCCTTCAATTGTATTTCTGAGCGTTTTGTGGTAAGTTCTGCTCTTAAATCCCCCATTTGGGTAAAGGATTCTTCGAATTTTTTATTAATTATTTCTTGGGTTTTTTCACTCCCGATTAAATCTTGCTCAAGCTCCGCAATTCTCCCATATGTCATCTCTAAATTATGGTCTTTCTCCTTTAAATCCGTTCTTTGTTTAGCAATCATTCGTTTTAATTCTTCTACATCTGCGGGAACATCAAACATATGATCAATTTTTTGCTTTTGTTCCTGAATTACCTTCTGCAGATCTTCAATCATTTTGTTTTGTTTCTGAATATGTTCTCTTAAGCGATCCATTTGATTCTTTTGTACTGCCGCTTCTTTTTCAGTTGCGGAAATATTAGCAAGAACTTTTTCCAATTCTTCTTTATCACCCATTATAAATGCACTCCATTACAAAAGTAATATTGATTGTGAAGTTGATTAGGTAGGATCTGCATTTTATTTCCTAAATAATCTATGCTAAATATGCACTCCACTCCACGAAGGGAAAAAAAAGAATTCTTTTTTTATCTGTTCTTCCAAACCTATTCTTTTTCTGACCGGTTTTTTAATTCTTCTTTTAATTGTTCTTGCAGCTGTTCTAAATTTTCGATTTGACTCTTTATGGAGGGTTCTAATTCCTCCAATTTTTTCTGTTTTTGCTCGAATTCTTCGTTAGAAATTGTTCCCAAGATGTTTTCCATGTCTAAATCAATTATATGTTTGGAGATATCGGTTAATCTCAATTTTAAATCCATGATTTGCATTCCAATTTCATTGATCCTCTGGCGTAACGATTGATCAGAGCTAATCTCCGAGGTTTTCTCAACAGTTGTTGGTGTGTTGGGGAGAGGAGGTGAACTTTTCAATTTTTGTATGGAGGGTCTTAAGTTTGGTGGTGGTATGGGTTTAGGAGGAGCTTGAGGATCGTTTGACACTGAGGGAGGAACGGATATCGATGCGTCCGTATGAGTATTTTCTTTGGAATTAGAAGATAGGGTGAGATCGGGACTATGATCAGTAGGGGGAATTGGTGGTTTTGCAACTGGTTTCTTAATTTTCGGTTTTGGTAACACAGAGGAAGAATTCAAGCCCTTTAGCATCATGTCCAGTTGGTCTAAGTTTGAAGATGGTTTTGGTTTCGTTCCTTGAGGAATTGATGCAGTTTTTGGTGGAATTTGAGGCGGAATTTTATTAATTGTGGATTTGATTGAACTTGGTAAAGTATCACGTGCGGGAATTTCTTCTTTTATTTGTTCTTCTCCCGGTTCAGACGAGACTTCGATGACTGGAGGAAATATATCAGAGTTGGTCTCTATTTGTGTGGATGACACCGTTATCGTTTCTTTCTCGACATTTTTCAAGATATTTTGGATTTTTAGAGCTTTCTCTTGAAATTCTTGAGAAACCACATCATCACCCAAGGTTAAACATAAATCTGCCACATCCATAAAAATTGTAACAGCTTGTTCGAAATCACCGTTTTCTAGTGCATATTCCGCAGCAGCTAATTTTTTATCCCTATCGATGAGAGGCTTTAATAAAGGAGATACTTCTGCGGACATTTCTAGAATATCAGCAATTATGGTGATCATTTTATCTCGGTTTGTGGGATCCGTAGCAACCATTGAATATGCTTTCACATTCAACATACGTTCTAAATCTGAAATTGGGAGTGCATTGGGGAGATCTTGTTTATTCCCAATTACTGCTTGGTGAGCAAATGGTGCTTCCTTTCTGATCAATTCTGTGAAAAACTTGCTCTTTTCAACATTTTCAAGTGTAGAATCGGTAATAATAAGCACAGCATCGGATCCATGAACGAAATTATTCCAAAGAAACGAAAATTGTTCTTGACCTGCAAAATCCCATAGGTGAAAATGAAGATTTCCGATTTTTATTGTCGCAATATCTCCTGTAATGGTAGGAATGTGCTTTGTTGGTATTTCTTCTGCTCGAATCAAGCGAGTTATTGTCGTTTTTCCTACTCCGCTGAATCCAACTAAAGAAATTTTCGGTCGCAAACTTTTATGGATAGTTTCAACTGTTGGATCAAATATTGCAAATGTTTTCGGATCAATATTATGTCCAAGAACGCCTGCAAACATAGACAAGAATTCCTTTTTGCAGCGAGCAATTTCTTTTTCTATATTCTCGAATTTATCTGATAAATCAGAAATGAATAAAAACAACAGATATTGATCCGATATCGGTAAATAAGTTATCCGGTATTTGTAGAAATCGTGGTATTTTATTTCTTCTAGGGGATATCTAAATGCATCTTTCATTATATTGCGTAATATCCCATCAAATGACTCCTCGTCCAAACTTTTTCCGTAGTTCTGGTCATAAATTAATTCCCCTTGTATGTAAATTTTAACGGCACGTAACACAATTATTCACTGTATGATTAGTTGGTTTTGAATTTTGGACTTTCTTTTTCCATTATTGAAGATACTCAGCACAAATGCTAATATTATGAAAAAGATAGTTATTTTGTTCGTAAATACGTTTGTAGGAATAATTCTGGGATTGATGGATTTGCTCTTTTCATAATTCATTTATGTGTTTAACGATGTCCGTGAAAATAACGTATTTCTTTTCGTTTCGGGTGGTCTCATCTTCAATCTCTTTTTCGATTTTAATTAACTCATCAGAAATATCGAATTCTTTGAAATCTTCAATCTCGATTGAAGATGAACTTTTATCCAATATTGTGATAAAGCGATTAATACTGGGAAGAAATTCAGAAAGGTCCACATGATCGGGGATTTTGGTCATAATAAACAGCTGTTTTCCATAGGTAAATACGAAATTGGTCCCTGAGATGGTTAATACCAAGGAATTTATTTCTTCAGAATTTAGCTCTAAAGCAACTCGAGAACGAGCATTTATAAAATCAAGCAAAGTGGTGGAAAGAACTCCACCTTTTTTAAAATCAATGAGAGAGGAACTCAAGATGAATCCATATTTATCTATGATTGCCACATCTGTGTTTAAACTCTCCTTAAGTTGTTTGCCAATTTCTTCGATGTTAACACTCATTTTTCCTATAAGAAAATAGGAAAAAATCACCTTATAATTTTGTTACTCAGAAATAATTAATTCGGGAATCTTTCCTACTTTTGCTACCAATTCTCCGCAAGTAATGAACACTCCCTTAATAAAGTCCATTGATTTTGCTAATTCGAGGGTGGGCTCTAAGATACACCTGGTCTCATTTCTTTTTACGCTGTTTGCAATCTTAGTAGCAGCTGCATCTGCAATACCGGCCGAAGATGCACACACAGTGACGGTATCTGCCTCTCCTAAACTCGTTGCATGACCAAATGTTCCCGAACTCGTAGCAATCCCTAATGGATCACTCCCCCCTCGAAACAAAAAACTCACTGTATTTTTTAAATTGGTTGTTTTCGAGTAGAGATTGATAAAAATATCTTCGATTGAATGTATCTTAATCTCTCCTCCATTTTCAACGACTGCTATTTGTGCACCGTGACGAATCATTTCGTCACACATCGCATCAGCAAATACACCTGCCACAGAAGCCATAGGTCCAACATTTGCGAGAATTGCAGCATTCTGCATCTGGACAACCACATCAAAAGTAGTTTCAATAGTAATGGGAGAGAAAGAGGTTTTAAATTCGGGATGCTTACGAATCACCTCTTCAAGTTGGGATCTAATACGAATCAAGTAATTCCTAGCAATTTTTACGTATTTTTCAGAATCTGTAATTATGGTGATATCTGATTCTTTTATTCGAAAGTGTTTTTTAATTCGGGGGAAAGATCGCATTATAATATCCTATATATTATTATGGAAGTAGAAGAAACCAAGTTATCATATGAAATTTAACGATGAAAATCTTTTCTCTTTTAATTCCCATCGTTCTTGTTTATATACAAAGCATGGTGTCGTGGGAGCGAGTCAGCCACTAGCAGCTGAAGTGGGTTTATCAATTTTAAAATCTGGTGGAAATGCCGCTGACGCAGCTGTGGCGAGTGCCGCAGTATTAAATGTTGTAGAACCAATGAGTACAGGTGCTGGTGGGGATTGTTTTTGTTTATTTTATGACAATTCTCATAAAAAGGTGGTAGGTCTCAATGGGTCAGGACGTGCTCCAAAATATCTAAGCTTTACCTATCTTCAAGAAGTGGGAATCGATAGTATTACCATACCAAGTACTAGTCCCCATGCAATCACTGTTCCTGGGGCAGTTGCTGGGTGGATTGATACTCTATCACAGTTTGGCACAATGGATATTAGTGAAGTTCTTAAACCAGCGATAAAAATTGCTGAAGAAGGCTTTCCTGTCAGCCCTTTCATTTCCATCATTTGGAAGTTACAGGAATTCAAATTAAAGAGGGCAAAATACGGCTTTGAATTGCTGATAAATCGCAAGTCCCCGAAAATAGGCCAGATATTTAAAAATCCACATTTGGCAACTGTATTTCGTGAGATTGCTGAGCATGGGAAAGCGGGATTTTATTCTGGCTGGGTAGCAGAAGAAATTATAAACATAATCAACGAAGCGGGAGGAGTAATGACCCAAGAGGATCTGAAAAATCACTCATCGAAATTCGTGGATCCCATTTCTACTACCTACCGTGGATTAGAAGTACATCAAATTCCTCCGAATGGTCAGGGATTAACCTTGCTAATTGCATTGAACCTTCTAGAACAGTTTAATCTTGTTTCCATGGGACCTGATAGCATTTCATATCTTCACTTACTGATTGAGTGTTTACGACTTGCATTTGCTGATTCACGGTATTTTGTTTCAGATCCAGATCATCAAAATATTCCCATTCAACAATTACTTTCAAAAACCTATGCACTTGAGCGAAAAAGTTTGATAGATCAAAATAAAGCTTCATTGTTTTTTTCTCATGGATTAGAGGAAATGCACTCTGATACTGTGTACATTGCAACGGCAGATTCCATGGGAAATGCTTGTAGTTTCATTAATTCGAATTATGAATCATTTGGAACGGGTATTATTCCTAGAGGTACTGGATTTGTGCTGCAAAACCGCGGAAGTTGCTTTACTCTTATCCAAGACCATCCAAATGTCGTAGCTCCGGAAAAACGTCCTTATCATACAATTATTCCGGGCATGGTCACTAAAAACAAAGAACTATTTGCGTGCTATGGAATTATGGGCGGATTTAATCAACCACAAGCTCACTTACAAGTACTTTCTAAACTGATTGATTTTCATTTTGATCCTCAATCGGCGTTGGATGCGTTGCGCTTCAGTATTCTAGGAGGAAATCCGTCTGGAATTGTTGCTGTGGAAAAAGGTGAGGCAATTAGCTCTCTAACTATTGAAAAATTACAAAAAATGGGGCATGAAATCAAGGTTGTCGATGGAATTGGACGAACAATATTTGGAAATGGGCAGGTAATAATGCGTGATGATCAAAATGATATTTATATTTCAGGAAGTGATCCCAGATCCGATGGCTGTGTGATTGGATATTAGAAACATCTTTATTTTATTGGATTTAATACAATTTTATGGTACTATTAGATCAACTAACCGTGATCACTGACGAACTTACACAAGATTTTCGCACAGCTTTGAATATTGCCTCCTCCATTGGATTGAAAACCGTGGAAATTCGAAAGATATGGAATAAAAATATCGCTCTTTTCACCGACGAAGAATTACAACGGCTAAAAAATCATCTGAATAAAAAAAATATGAACGTTAGTGTCGTTGCGTCTCCCTTTGGAAAATGCGTTCTTCCGAGTTCTATCTGGGCGACCAATAAAAATGCATCGCTATCCATGAATCCAAATTACAATATGAGTTATTTTGATAGAATCGTAGAAATTTCTGATTTTTTCAACACACCCTATATCAGATTCTTTAATTTCTTAAAGATGGGACCCATCACTGAGAAGAAATGGAGAGAAATGATCACTCTTCTCAAACCATACGCTGACAAAGCTAAAGAAAAAAAGAAAATCTTGGTGCTGGAAAACGAATCGGTATGTTTCTCGGACACTATTGCTAACACTATTCGTTTCTTGAATGAGATAGACTCTCCCGCCGTAAAATTGAATCTAGATCCTGGGAATTTCTTTTCAATGCATCAACCAACAACTCCCGAAGCTTATGAAGTATTTTATACAAACGGATGGGTGCAACATATGCACATAAAAGATGCCCGAACACGCATATTGAAGCTTCTTAGTCTCTTTGATGTTGTGGGTACGGGTAAAATCGATTATAAAGCGCTAATCCAACAAGCAGTAGATCACGATTATACGGGATACTTTTCGTTGGAAACACATGCGAATTCGAATTTAATGCAAAAATCCGTCGATAGTCTCAAATATTTAAAGAATATAATTGATGAGTTAGATTCTACTGAGGAAGAATAGATGGAAAAATATCATAAGTCTACTGTATATGATCGTTGTAAGATGAATGGTAGTAGTCCGGATATTCTTAAGCCTGATCTTTATAAAAAATATCCTAATTCTGATAAAGTTCCACTTCCTAAACCCAAATCAACAAATCCAGTCCTTTTAGACGATGCTTTACGTAAAAGACGAAGTTTTCGTGAATATCTTCAAAAATCTATAGACCTAGATACCCTTTCCTATTTACTCTGGGCAACATCAGGTATCAATAAATTAATACAATCATCATGGGGGGAAATAGGATTACGAACTGCCCCTTCAGCGGGAGCATGTTATCCCATCGAAACGTATATAATAGTCAACAAGCTTAAAAATCAGATCGGTGTGAAAGGATTAGATATGGGGGTCTATCATTATGATGTAGAGTATCACCAATTAGAAGTGGTGATTCCTGGGGACTTCAGAGAACCATTGATGAAAGCTTGTTTAGAACAACATTATTGCGGTACCGCACCTGTTGTTTTTATCTTCACTGCTATTTTTAATCGTACAAAATATAAGTATGAAGATCGAGGATATCGATACATTTTTCTAGATGCTGGACATCAAGTACAGAATTTGGCACTAGCAATTACGGGTCTTCATTTAGGAGGAGTGCCAATTGGTGCATTTTATGACGATGAGATGAATTCAATAATAGCTGTCGACGGTATTTTTGAAAGTACAATCTACGTATATCCCATAGGATGTATAAAGTAAGTGGTTCCATAATTTTTTTAATACCAACATCACACTGTTATGTGGTGATGGTTTGATGGATGAAATTAGTTCTGCCCAAAAACAATGGATAGATGAATGGGAAATTGAGATTGATCCTCCGCATTTCTTAATTGCAGCAACTCATCCATCTTATCATGCAATTGATCCTACAGCAACCGACTACGAAAGATTTGAGTTTGTAGGAGATGCTTGTTTGGATTTACTTGTCGCAGAATTCCTCTATAATTCTGATATGGCAATGACCGAAGGAGAAATGACACGTAGACGTACAAAAATGGTGAAAAATGATCAACTCGCTCAATTATTTGATATATTACAACTTCAACAAGTGATAATTACTGCCCCTAATTACCATCCCAGTATTAAAGATAAAGCAAATTTTGTTGAAGCTTTATTTGGGGGGATTTTTCTCGCAAATGGTTATGAATCTTGCAAAAAATTATGGAATAAATTAAAATACAGAATGGGAAATAAACAGAATGTTCCCTCCTTATCGGAAGATGAAATTCATCCTAAAATTCGGAATGAAAAAGAACATTTAAAAAAATTATATCGTCAATTAGGACTTATTCCAAAGGATCCTATAACTATTTTACAAGAATTAAGCTTGAAAAATAAAAATCCTCTTCCAAAATATAAATTACTCCAAAGACGAGGTCCGGACCACCACCCTTTATTCGCATATCAGGTTTCTATCTCTCCTTTCCAAAATATTGTAAAAGAAGAAATTTCGGCAATAGGTACGGGTTCTAGCAAACAGAAAGCAAAATTTGATGCTGCTGCGAAATTATGCGAAAAAATTTATCTTCCATTTATCCCGGTGTAACTGAAATATGGTTAATTTCCTTGTTCAGCAGCCTTAATGACTTCTTTGAGATCTTCAATTAAGTAGGGTTTTGGTATACGACCAATGAAACCATACTCTTCATAATTACTGAGGACGGGATCTGATGAATAACCACTTGACACAATCACCTTAACGGTATTATCTATGCGTTTAAGAGCTTCCATGGTCTCTAAGCCATTCATTCCATCAATAATATTCAAATCCAAAATGATCAAATCATAAGGTTTGTTTATAATCCGAGCTTGTTTGAATTTCTCTAACACCTCTTGACCATTTACAGCTTGATGGGCTTGATAACCTAATTTTGAAAGTAGCTTTACAATGATACTCAAAATGACGGGATCATCATCCATAACTAATATCCGTTGGAATTTTCTAGAAGATATTTCCGAAGCTTTTTCCTCCTCAAAATTACCGCTAGCGGGTAGATAAATGTGAAAGGTTGAACCTTTACCCAATTCTGTGTCCACATCAATAGTACCTCCATGATTTTCAGCAATGGATAAACTTACGGGTAACCCCAATCCTAATTTATCTTCCTTTGTTGTGAAAAATGGATCAAAAATCCTTGATAATATCTCTGATTGAATTCCTTTACCACTATCTGTTAAGGAAATTTTTACATATTTTCCCGGCTTGAGATGACGAGTATTTTTATGTTTAATTGTTATGTTCTCTAATTTTAAATGGATATTTCCCCGATATCTGGATGCTTCTTGAGCGTTTTCTACGATATTTTCTAACATTTGAATCACTTGGTCTTTATCGATTTCAGCATTCCAGACTCGAGGATCAACATCATCTTTATAGATGATATTAGATCCAATGAGTTTCTCTGTAACGGCGTATCGAACAAATTCTGAAATATCTGTCAATTCTTTGAGGGGGACTCCACCCTTAGCGAAACATAATAATTTGTTCGTAAGTTTTCTTGCTCGTAAAATCGAATCCTCTGCTTCAATCAAATGACTCTTTAAAATGTCGATATCTGACTCCATTTTCGCTAAATTTACATTACCTAAAATGCTAGTAAGCAGATTATTAAAATCATGAGCAATGCTGCCTGCGAGAGTCCCAATCGACTCCAATTTTTCTGAACGTTGATATTCTGCTTCCTTACGTTGTCGTTCTTCAATATTTTGAAAATAAATCATAGACACAATTCGACCACGTAAGGGAATTAGGGTTGCTCTTAATTCCACTGGAATTTCTATTTCAGTTTTTGTTAAAATAATAGTTTGGATTAAGTTTGTTGAATGTGCTAGTTCTTTGTAAAAATTGGATAATTTTTTCCTTTGATTTTTTTTAAATAGATGAACTGGATTGATTCCAATCAACTCATCTAATTCATACTCAAGCATTTCAGCCGCAACTACATTCACATCCAAAATTTTTTTAGGTTGATTGTTTTTGTCCAATGAATGAACAATTAAAGGTTCAGAAAATTTGTTAAATAAGATCCGATAACTTTCAACGCTTTCTCTCAGAGTATGTTCTTTCTTTTTAATTTCTGTTATATCTACGTAATTTAATAATGTAGCGAACCTATCTCGGAAGGTGATCTCTCTTGATGTAAGTTCCATCCAGAATATATCACCATTTATTTTAATACCGCGAATTTGGTTCTTCATGATAACATTATTGTGATCAAATTGCCGATAGTATTTTTCCCTAAATTTTTCTCGATCATCGGGATGAACGATCTTAAGCCCATCATCTATTTTCCAGTTATAAATTTCTTCGGGAGTATATCCTATAATTTCTGTCAATCGATCGTTAATATATACAACTTCTCCATTCTGAACAACCATCATACCTACTGGACTTTTTTCGCAAACTGAATGGAAAATTTCATCAGATTCCTCTTGTTTTGATTGTGCAAGTTGAAAAATTTGGAATTTCGCTTTCATGTTCTGGGTTTCATTCTGGAAATGCTGTAATTCTTCACTGAGGATCCGATATTTGGTGGAATCCAAAATTTGTGCTAGATATCCGTTTACTGTGCTATTTTTTCGTAAGGAAAAGGGATAAATATGAAAATCCAGATATATGCTGCCGGTACGAGCCGTATTAAAGAAATCGTGGTTCCGAACTTTATCAAAATCATATTCTGCAGAAAAATGTACTTCTTTTTTCTCACGTAATTGATTTTTATACGGTTCAGGAATATTAGGATCATTGAATAAAACAACATCCTTGAACTGTGAGGGTTTTGTAAAACCAAGTAGTTTGCGAACACGATGATTTGCTTCGATCAATACACCTTCAGCATTAAAGATCAGCAGCCCCACAGGACTTTCACTAAATAGAAGCCGATACTCTTCTTCGGATAAAATACTCACGTTTGATCCCTTGATTCCTTTGAACTGATTAGACAATTCTATGAGTTATCATTGGTTGGTCCAGATTCGCATAAATAATTAATGTTGAATATTACTTCGACAAATATAGAATATTAAAGTGGCTTGGAACCTATCTGTTTTTCGGAGAATACCATTACAACCAGTAGAGTGAAACTAAAAATATCCCATTTGTCCTCCCTTTATTTTGGTTTTCTCCAGCGAAATATTATAAATAGCGCTACTATTCGTTCCGTCCAAAAACTAGGATCCATTTTCAAGAGTTCATCGCTAGGATTGGGCTCTACCACTTCTTCCAGAATATTGAATCCAGCTTGGATGCATGCATTCATCCATTCACTAAGAGTGTGATCAAATCGTGGTACTTCAAATTGTTTCATAGTCTTTTTCCATTCTTTTGGGGTGGCTCCAAATATCCATTTTTCAATTTCACCCTGCTTTTTTTCAAAATAACCTGAAACAACCTTGGCTTTTCGTTTTCCTTCTTTATCATGGATCCATTCATTTCCTAAATTGAAACATGGATGAGTGATAGAAAATTGAAAAAAACCGCCTGGTTTAGTGACCCGAAATGCTTCTGCTATTGCCTTGTCATATTCGGGTATGTCCATTAGAGACATTGTACCAATTGTAAAGTCAAATGCATCATTTTCAAACGGAAGGGACACAGCACTTGCGACTTTATACTCTATTCCCAACGGGTCTTTGTGTTCCCATTCTCTTGCATATTGAATGAATTTTTCAGAAATATCAATTGCTACCATGTTTGCTCCGAGTTTTTGGATTGCACGGGTGTTCAATCCTTCTCCACACCCTATATCTAAACCAGATAATCCTTGAACGTCTGGGAGCATTTCGAGAAAGGCTGGAAAGGTCAGATGTACACGAGTCCTATCATACCCTAATCGAACTAGCTTTGTCCAATTTTCCGCGTTATCGTCCCAATACTCTCCTACTTTGCGATGATCCATTTTATTTTGCATCTGGTTTTGTTGGATAACTGATAATGATCAATTAAAAATAATAATTGTGGATAGCTCTCCTCTTTTTTATATCCAATAGGGCAAAGGTATATTATACGTCGATCCTATTAAAATATAAAGAAGTGGATTACACACAATGAGCGATAAGATCGATTTAGACCATGATTTAATTCTGACTTATTTTGATGTTAGATATGGACCTAAAATCATCCTAGGCTCTCTGAAAACCAAAAATGATGGAGAACAACCATTAACAGAAATTGAATTAACTCGTTTAATGGATATCCATGAGTCAGGTGATTTTTTTATCCATTATTATAAACATAATTTCATCGCAAATTATCTATTCTCAGTAAAAGATTATACCGAACCACGTGGATTTGTCAACCGCTTTATGACATCAATTGTGTTCCACCGAGATTCCAAGATATCTGATGAGGATTGGTTTCATTTAGTGTTTAAAAATATAGATCGAATAGAACAGTCCATTAAAAAAATCAGCGAAAATCTTCATAAAAATCCATTAATTAAGAACCTCATCAAAGTGGATCCGAACAACCGATCGAAAAACGTATTTGTAGAACAAAAAAGTGAGTTGCTTGAGGAACTCAAGAGTTATCTTTAATTCACAAATGAATCTTTTTTTAGGAACTATCGATGTATCTATTGGGATCTCTATTGATCAACTTTTGATAATCCCAATCTTTTTTCAGATGCAGTCTAATTCGAGAAATTAAAAGTTGATATGAAGAATAATGAAAAAATTAATTTTAATTCGACATGGTCACTCCCTTCTTTTTGAGAAAAACCTTACAGGAGGATATACTGACGAAAGTTTAAGTGATTTAGGTCGACGACAAGCCCATTTGACAGGAAAACGACTCGCAAAAATGGTACCAGATCCTTCAGCATGCGGATTCTTTTGTAGTGATCTTAAAAGGGCTTCAGAAACGGCGAAAATCATAGGTTCTTATATAAACCTTAACCCTATCGAAACTTCTGTTCTTAGGGATTTAAATAATGGTGTTGCAGCTAATAAAACTAAAGACGAAGCCAAGAGTTTGGAATTACCTATGAATGAACCCTTAATGGATTGGGTACCTTATCCAGAAGCAGAAAGTTGGAGGGTTTTTTATACGAGAGTCAAAGATTTCATGAATTTCTTGCGATTAAAAGATTTTGATGTTGTGATAATTGTGTTTCATTTTTCGACTAATTGGAATATTGTTCACTGGTGGTTTGATTTACCTGAAAATTTTCTGACAATGATGGGTTTTAAACAAGATCTTTGCGGTATTCACGTACTAAGCTTAGGAACATGGGATATCGGACATAAAGTAATTATTAAAATCAATTCCACAGCACATTTAGAAAATTTTGATGTGAGGGTATAGGTTATTTACTTCTTATATCCTTTAGTATAAGAGGTAGAATGATGCCAGTTTTATGATTGATGACAAGTTCTGCTGCATCATCTAACCATGTATTAGTATCATTCAAGATTATGAGGTTTCCTCCATTTCCAATAACAATATCTGACAATAAATTCACAGGTGAAACTTCCAAGGCAGATCCGGCAACCAGAAGGAGATCGGCTTTATTTATAGCTTCACGAGATTTTTCTATTTCTTCTTCAGGTAGCATTTCACCAAACAACACAACATTTGGCTTCAAGTATCCATTGCATAGTTTGCATTTTGGAATTATCGCCCTTAAAATACTCGATACTATATATTCTTGAGTATATTCTGTATTGCATAGGGTGCAAGTAAATTTCCTTAATGATCCATGCACTTCATACACAGTTTTCGATCCTGCTTTTTGATGTAATCCATCAATGTTTTGCGTAATAATAGCTTGTATTATCCCTATCTTTTCCAGTTCCGCTAATGCATAATGTCCTGGATTGGGTTTCGCATGTAATAATGTAGGGGCAATTTTTTTTGCCAACCGCCAAAAAAGTTGGGGACTTTTCTGAAATGCATAGATATTTCCATAAATAGAGGGAGCAAATTGTTCCCATATCCCTCCTGAACCCCGAAAGTCTGGAATACCTGATTCCGTTGAAATCCCGGCACCAGTTAAAGCAATAGCATATTTGGCATTGAGAAGCAATTCTTTTGCTCGAAAAATATCCTGTTGAATGTCTTGAGGTATATCTGTATTCATTCCTACATCACGCGAAAGTGCCTACCGTTCGTTCAACTAAAGTAGAGAAGATATCCTCGATTTTCTCACCCATTGCACTAGTCTCAAAATACATATTTCCTGAGGATTCGACTAAATTACGAAATTTATTGCGCTTTTCTGAATAGATTCCTTCAATTCTTTCCATATGATTTCCTACATATGCAATGGGTATTTTTCCTACATATTTTGTTATCTCGTTACACCATTCCTTAACTTCATCCCATGTCGTATCTTTGGTGAGATCAAACACGAGAATTGCACAAGATGCACCGCGATAAAACGTTGAGCGCATGAATCTGAATCTACTAGATGAACCAATATCCCAAATACTTAGAGTACAGGATTTATTATTTTTGAGTTCCACATTTTTGGTGAAGATGTCAACCCCAACATTTGTTTTATAATTATGATTGAATTTGGATTGAACAAATCGGTTAACCAATTTTGTTTTTTCTCCATACGGTGACCCGCACAATAATACTTTTAGTTTGTAGTTCATCCACACACCAGAAATCGATCGTTTCTAATATATATTGTGGTATAAAAGTGTTTATTTAGATTTCGCCCCGTACTATTTTGAAGCTATGTAATTCCTTCTCTTCTCAAAAGCCAATTCATTAAATTGCCCTATCATTAATTATTCAGTGAAATTAGTTCTTACAGAGTGAATTTATGAACAAAGCGCATTTCCCTCATTATAAAGCGATATTGAACAATATCGATTTAGCATATTATCTTATATGTAAAAATATTCCTGTAGAAATCCCAGAAAATGCGACAGTGGAAGAACTTTGGGACCTACACAAAAAGATTGCTAAGCTTTTCAAGGAGAATCTTAAACATGGAAACCTTGGCAGAAAATCAGAAATAGATACATCCTATTTAGATTTAAAAGTTAAGATTTCCCAAAAAATGCTGCAAGAATGCGAATTTTGCGAAAATCAATGCCACATAGATAGGAGATCTGGTGAATTAGGATATTGCGGAATTCCTGTAATTAGTCGAGTATCTTCCGCATTTTTGCATCATGGAGAAGAACCTCCTCTTGTTCCAAGCGGTACCATATTTTTCAGTGGATGTACTTTTGGATGTGTATTCTGCCAGAACTGGGATATTTCGACTATTGGTAAACATCATCAACCACCCTTAAGGAATGGGTATGAAAATGAAATGAAGCGATCTAATGGGACTGCTGTGGATGGCAAACAGCTAGCTTTATTTGCGGATATGCTTGCACGGCAAGGTGCTCGTAACGTGAATTATGTGGGTGGCGATCCCACCCCAAATCTCCATACAATCATCGAATCCATGAAACATCAGACTCAGAATATAACCCAGCTCTGGAATTCGAATTTTTATAACTCGATTAGTGCATTAGATTTAATAATAGATCTTATGGATTTTTGGTTACCTGATTTCAAATATGGAAATAATGAATGTGCTAAGAAATACTCGAATATTAACCATTATTGGGAGATTTTGACTCGAAATCTCAAATTTCTTTACGAGTGGGGATCACGGGAGATCATTATCCGTCATTTGGTGATGCCGGGTCATTTTGAGTGTTGTACAAAACCGATCTTAAAGTGGATTTCGAAACAGATTCCAGGGACAGTAACTAACCTTATGTCACAATACCATCCAGAACATAGAGTAACTTCCCTTCATTATCCTGAAATCAATAGGAGAGTATCACACTCAGAAATGATTGAAGCCTTTTCTCTTGCGGAACGTCTGAATATACCTTATCGATTTGTTTCATAATAATATTATGTCTTTTTTTCCTCATTCATGAGATTCTGAATAATTTTGGGGAGAACTCTCTCAATCCATTTTTGTTCTTCTTGGGATAAATCCCGATAATAGGCAGCAGTCATTTCCACGAGAATTTCCTTATAGACCGATAGAAATTTATTGAAAGAACTTTCTTTTTTTTGGATATGGATTTTTCTTCTATCTGAAGTGCTAGGAACTCGTTCGACAAGATCTTTTTGAACCAAACTGTCAATCAATTCAGTAAATGAGGAATTTGGAATTTTTAATTCATCTATCAAATCTTGTATGGATTTTTGTGCAAGTGTAGTATTGTCCATTTGTTGAAGGTAAAACAATACTCTTCCTTGGGTGGCATTGAAATCTTCTAAGTTATGTGCCTTAAGTTTGGATTCCATAAGACGATCCGATAAATTATGAATTGTGGCAATCCAAAGTCCTATTTCGGAAATTTTTACCATAAGAATTATATATGGGAATAGCCATAAATATTTCGCGATAGAATATTTCGGATACGAAATAAATTTGGATGAGATGACACATGGAAAAATTTTTAGTAACAGGAGCGACAGGGAGAGTAGGTTCGGTGGTCTTCCAACAGCTGAAAAATCATGCACCAGAAGGAAGTGAGATAATTGCGGGAGATATAGATGAGTCCTTGGTGAAGAAAATGCATGGAAATGATGCACTTTTTCGTGAACTAAATTATGAAAAACCTCAAACTATAAAATCCGCTATCAAAGGTATAACTAAAGTATTTCTTATGCGGCCTCCCCAAATTGAAAAAATCAAGAAGTATATGGCTCCATTCATTATAGAAATGAAAGATGCAGGCGTTAAGCATGTCGTTTTTCTCTCTATAATTGATGCTAATCCGATGGTGCCACATTTCCATGTTGAAAAATTCATCAAGAGGTATAACATTCCTTATACAATGCTTCGTTGCAGTTTTTTCATGCAAAACCTAGATATGGTGCATGGAGACATTATAAAGAAAGAGTTAGACATTTGTATTCCGGCAGGAACTGGAAAAACCTCATTCATTGATGCTCGGGATATCGGTGAAGCTGTAGCAATTTGTCTTACAAATTCAGAAAAATATATTGGAGCAACGATTCCACTAACAGGGTCAGAATCTTTAGATTATAATGAAGTCTCCGAGAAAATGACTGAGATTCTTGGTTTACCGATAAAATATTCTAATCCCGATCCTAAAGATTTTGTGGAAAAAATGACGAATGAATACGGATTTCCCAAAGATTATGTTCAAGTAATGAAAATGATATGTTGGGTTGTTCGATCCGGTAAAGCTGGTAAAATCTATCCCGATCTTGAGAAAATATTAGGTAGAAAACCGAGATTAATGGACGACTATATAAAAGATTATCAAAATTCATGGAGATAAAAAAAGGGTTTTATCCTGAATTAGCCGTCATTGATTTTTTTTTCCTGGAACAACCACTCCCAAGTACATAGTGAGATATCCGATAAAGAATAGAATATCTAAACCATATACAAATATAGCATCGTATTGGGAGGGGATAGATATAGCTTCAATGAACAAGAAATCAAATAACCGACCAAAGAATACTAATCCTAAAATTAATCCGGTTATCCCAAGCAAGAACAGTCCTGCACGTAATCTTTTTTCTTCAACTTTTGCACGTAAACGAAAAGCGTTGCGCATAAGTAAAAAATGCAAGAATACATTAAGAAAAATATATACACCGCCAAATATATTTATAAATACTAACGGAACTCCTTCATACGGATTTGTAGGACCTCTCAAGGTTAATAGTAAGCCAATTACATTTGCAATTGTTGAGAACACCTGTGTTACAAAGAAAAGAAGTTGTCCTAGTTTTTGATCCATACTCTCGTAAAAAGTTTCAGCTATGAATGTAGCGAGGAACACTGTGCTACCTGGGACGAGAAAGAGGATAGCAAGTGATAGAAAATATTGCAGGTTTAGATCATTTGGAACGAAGATCGTCGTAATTGCGATAATTAATGAAGGAATACCGCTAAAGAAGAAAAATCCTGCTAAATAGAAATTTTGAAGACTTTTTCTTTGCTTCCAAAGAGATAGGCTTCTAATCATCAAAGAAATACAAAATATTCCCGTAATCAGATTTGTAATCACGAGAATCCAATCTTCAATAACAATAATTGAGCTAAAATCCGTGATTCCTTTTACAATAATGATTACAATGAATACAGTAATATACATCATTACTTGCATTATCCAAAAGGAACGAACAAATCGGGTTTTACGCTTCATTTCATCTGTTTGACTATTCATCCTCATTTACCTTAGCATTTTTTATATTACATCTATTTATTCTATTCACTGGTTAAAATATTAGTATATCTAGGGGGATGGTATATTAACGGCCGAACTCTTTTTGGAAAGCATTTCAAGAAATTCGAGGGAAATTCTAGTTCTATTGAATACAAATTATAAATACAATATCAGCATAATATGTAATAACGCTCTCATTTAGAATTTACTTTCCCCGATATATACCGCACACCGACAAAAACACTAGAGAAGAAGGGTTAAGATGGGCATCGAAGAAGTCAAAATGTTTAGAAAATTCAAAAAGGAAGAAGAGTCAGATTCCGATCAGAAAAACAAAGAAATGACAGATGAAGAAATCCTAAAAAAAATTTATGCTAAAATTGAAGAAAGACGAGTTATCTCGCGTGAAGAGTTCAGAATATATGAGGATCACGAAAAATATGAGACTTATACCAAAGATTGGTATCCATTTTCATGTCCCAAATGTGGGGATAGTTATGATGTTATTATACGCGGTAACACTGCAAATGAAAAAATAGTTCAAATCATTTATGTGGAAGATGGAAACATCGAAAAAGACTAATCAAGAAATTTAATGGATTTATTTTATCTATCCATGAATCCGCTAAGAGAAGGATTAAGGATTTTTAAAAAGTATTTTTTTATACGATAAATCAAGAAATATTAGAGGAAAAATAATGCAAGAGGAACAAAATACTTGTCCACAATGTGGAGAGAGATTGAATAAAGGAGAGATTAGTCGAATTAATAGTGGCATTGATATTGCCTGCCACACATGCGGAACAGAAATAACTGGTAAAGAGAGATCCGAGTTATCCTCACAATCTACAGACGATAAAAAAGATCTGGATGATCTTGGGGAAAAAATCAAAAAAGGTATTAAAACATTTGTACAAAGAGCAAAGGAATGGGCTGAAGAAAACTTTGTAGAAGAAAAATAACCTACAAATGCATATTCGGACGATTAATAAGTATGTGAGTTAATTATTAAGGAACATTTCCTTTTTATCACCATGTAACACTATTCTGCTTGGAACTGTATGTATTTTATAATTATCTAGTTCAGATTATCGGAATTAGTTCGTAAATTCTTTAGTATATACATTTACACCTAGTTCGTCAACTGATTCCAATTTGTAGCCTTGGCTAGTAAGAAAATCAGTTGCAAGGTTAGTATCAATAAAAGAATAGGCATTTAGTCGAATTTTTCCTTTTTTTCGACAGTGACTCTCGATATGATTTAGGATTTCTTTACCGATACCTCGTCTTCTTTTGCTGGGCAAGACGAAAGGTCCAATAAAGTGTGCTTCTTCTCCCTCACAACGCAATTTTCCATATCCTAATAATTCATCTTCTTCAAGATAACCGAAATACTGGAATTTATTAATTCTCAATTCCTCCTCTATTTCTTCTTGACGGTCTTCGAGATCCTCTCTATCCTCATTCAGTGGATTATTTTGATAAAATTGTTTGAGTGCATTCATATCCTCTAAATCTAACTTCCGCAATTCCATCTTCTCGTCCTTTAGTAAATTCTTCAATTGAAATTATAACTACTTACTTTAGGAACGTTTGTAATATATTTTTTTAGTTTAATTTAGTTTTAGTAACCTTAGGAAAATGAATGAAAAAGAAAAAATAAAGATGAAAACGGTTAATTCTGTGGTATTTGATTTTTATATACAACTTTGTCGAATCTATCAATACGATCGGCTAAATATCGAATTTCCTCATGATTCATATTTGCTAAACTTGGAAGATAGACGATTCCGGAATTGAATTTTGAGTATTTTTCATCCCCCGGATAGGAAAAATTAAACATTTTATAAGTGGGATTATGGATTATACATATATCACTTCGGTTCATAAATCTCAAAAATTTATTGACGTATTTTTCATCTATGTAAATAGTATTATAGGGGGTAAGTGCAGCCTCCCTATACCATGGGAAATGCCGTTGAATGAGATCATTTGATAAATAACTTCTAAACAGCATGTGTTTTTTTTCGTATAAATTCTCCATATTCCTATGATCATGGTAATGTTGTGACATTGATTTCATCAAACCTTTTGATGGTTTCAATGTGAAATTATTTCGTTCAAAACCTGGATTTTTTTTACGATATGTATTAGTAAAATCGAGAAGGTTTAATTTTAACATCTTTATTATTCGTAAGAATAGAAATGTTATACCGCGTTGATTGTATAACAGATAGGTTGGAATTTTTTTCAATAAATCAATGAATCGCTTCCTAATAGGCTCAAGGGGATAATGCATTATCATTTCTAGTAAATTTTTGGCAATTTCTTCATGCTCCTTGCGAATGTACAAAAATGCACCCCCGAGTGCTATGGGACGTTTATCCATAGCCATTGAGTAAAGTGCTAAGTCAGTCAAATCACTACTGAACTTTATATCGAGTGTTCCGCCTTGCACTCGATCCTCTATAATAATTGCTCCAGTCCTTTCCTTGAATTTAGCTAACCCTGTTAAGTCAAAATCTTGACCAAACATATGGGTTATGATTACTAAATCACATTTCTGGATATCAGGAAATTTTTCAAGACCATTAAATGAGTCGTTTAGGTCTATAATATGGATATTTTCGTGCTTCACAAATTTTTCAATTCCATCTCTCCAAGATGTATGATGCAATGGAGTTGTTGCAATTACTAGATCATCTTTTATTTTTGTAAAATATTTTAAACAGGTCTCCAACATTCCTCGATTTGCATAACCAATGATTTTTATGTAATCTTTATGGGATTCCCAAAGATTATGTTCTTCCTTCGCTGTAATCAGATTTGTAAAATGCTGAATAAATTCAGTTGAACTCAAATATAGATAATCTGGTGCTGCGAGAATCTCACGAACTTTGATTTGATTTTCTAATTTCTGATATTTTTTAATTTCTTTAGAGGAGATACGTTTCTGAAGTTGAATTGCTTCAGATTTTACCTCTGTTTGTCGTTCCATGGTTTTCACTTAAGTTCTTGATTTTATTTAGCCTTTCTTCTAGTTAAATAGAAACTAATATGAGACAATTAAAACCATTCGAAATACAATAAAGTGAACAAAATGAGAAAAAACAAAAAAAGAAATTATTTTTGAATACTTGAGATTCTGAAGGAAGGTAGTTTAATAGTTGGAACTTTAAAGGTAGAAGCATTGATTTTGGGATATGTTCCTAGTAAATCGATCCTGCCTAAAAAGCGAGGTGCTGCATCTGTGAATCGTAGTGTGCGAACTGGATATTTCACCTCTCCTTTTTCAATTTTCCACGTACCGTCTCTCGTTAATGCTGTAAAAATCCCCTCGGTCGGATTAACAGCATTTTGATAATGGAAATGAGTAATAAGAAGACCATCTTTTGTTTCGGAGATCATTTCGTTCAAATTGGAGTCTCCTTCCCCCACAAACATATTATTCGGAAATGGAAGTGAATGACCTTCTTCTTTATTGTGATGACCCGTACTTAACTTATTATCTCTTCCTGCAGTATAGCTATCATAGGCTAAATTTTTAATTATACCATTTTCTACTAAATCAATCTTCGATTTGGGAAAACCTTCATCATCAAAAAAAGTGCGGAATGTTGTACGTTCATCCAATGCGTCATCCCATAGATTAAATTTTTCCGAAAATAGTTTGGTGCCGATTTTATCCCGTAAGAACGAGATATATTCTTGGTACATTAAGGCACTAAAGCCAAAATAGGCAATATATACCAGCAATCCACTAAGTGCAGCCGGTTCCAAGACAACTTCATAATCTCGAGGTTCTATCGCTTTCATCCCAAATCCTTCTGCTGCTTTTCTTGCAGCAATCTCCGCAACCTCTTTGAAATGTAATTTACCAAAATCGGTATTATTATCCGCATACCATCCAGCAGTTTGTTCTTTTCCGTCTTCTGCTAGTATAGTTAAATTAACATTCGCATAGGTTCTTGCATCATAAGCTTCTACTCCCAATGAATTTAGTATAACTCGCTCCCCTATCCCATGAGAAATAGCCCCTGCAACTGCTTTTATGCGATCATCTACAGAATGTGCAGTATCAATTACCATTTTTGCATGTTCAGCTCGTTGTTCTGGGGTTGTATTCATCGTATTTTTCGAAACCAAGTCTTCAATCGGTATGGAGTTATAAGGTAATGCTCCTGGTAAAGATTGAAAATCTTTGTCGTCTGGGGACATCTTTGCAATCTTAATAGCATTTTCTACCGCTTTTCTTATAGAATCATTATCTATTACTTCTACATAAGTACTACCCTTCTTTTTCCCAACATAAATAATCGTTTGGATGGTAGCATGATGTTCTGCAACGTTTTGATCAATAATGCTATTAGCTAATCGTGTGAGAGCTGAATTTTGTATCCCTACAGTTACCTCGGTTTGGGTAGCTCCTAATTTTTCCGCCGTTTTCAAGACAAAACGACCTTTTTCTAATAACATTTCTTTGTCGAAATTCATTATTTTCCCTCCTCCTTAGTTATTCCTACATCTACATTTTGAAATCTTGCCATTCCTACACCATGTGCAACGTACATAACTTGTCCAGGTTGTCCCTTTCCGCAATTGGGAGTCCCCCAGATTCTCCAATCATCTTTTGTATGAGCGTCCATTGCATTCCAGAATTCAGGTGTTATTCCTGCATAGGTAGGGTTTTTGAAAATCTGACCTATTTCTCCGTTTACTATCTCCCATGCTATCTCAGTTCCGAATTGAAAATTCAAACGTTTATCATCTATGCTCCAACTTTTATTTGTTGATAAGAGAATACCATATTTCGTATCTGCAATTAACTCATCCCGGTTCCAATCTCCGGGTTCAAGATTTATATTTACCATTCGGATTAATGGTAGGTGTTGTGCATTATCCGCTCGCATACCAGCAGAACTTCGTTCAAGCCCAAGAATAGCAGCTGTTTCTCGGGAACTTTGATATCCAACAAAAAGCCCCTCTTTAATGAGTTCTGTTCTTCTTGCAGACACGCCCTCATCATCATAACCGAATGTACCCAACCCCCCATGTAAAGTTGAATCAGCGGTTATATTTACCAAATCGCTACCATATTTCAATTTGCCAACCAAATCAGGGGTCATAAAAGAAGTTCCCGCATATGCAGCTTCCGTTCCTAATACTCGATCTAATTCCGTAGGATGCCCACAACTTTCGTGAACTTGGAGCATTAATTGATTTCCATCCAGTAATAACGTCATTTTTCCGGATGGACATTGTTTGGCATCTAGAAGCTGGACAGCTTCATCTACAGATTTCTCTGAGAGATCTATTAAATTCAGTTTTTCAAAATATTCAAATCCTTGAGTGGAGTAGTCTCCTCGGAAGGATGCAGGAAGGGATCTGGTTTGGGGCTGTTTTCCTCCCTCGGCAACTGTAACTGATATCCCCCCTCCGCAAAATGTGATTTGTTGGTTAATAAAAGCCCCCTCATTACTTGCGAATATTTTATCTTCTCGAAATGCTCTGTAATCTGATTGTGTCATCTTCACTTTATCGGATGCTTCTCGCATTCGTTTATCTGCTTCCATCAGAATAGAGATTTTATCTTCAGTAGGGATGGAAAATGGATCTTTTTTAAAAGGAGTTATGTAGGTATCTTCCACTGCAGGTTCATCCACAAATCGAATAGGTTTTTTTCGAGTTTTTCCTGAAGCTTTTGCAATTCGTACGGATAATTTTGCTACTCGTTCAATTTCTGGGGTATTTAACAAATAGGAACCAGCAAAACCTAATCCGCCATTAGCTATGGTTCGGATTCCAAACCCTGTTCTTGTAGTAAGGTTTAAAACATCGATATTCCCGCGTTTGATGGTGATATCTTCATCCATGATGGTTACAATGCGTATATCCGCATAGCTTGCACCTTCACCGACACACACATCAATCGCTTTTTGTGTGAGATCTTTCATATTCTAAATGCAGTTTGTATCTTTATTTACTTTTTGCTATAGAGAATTTAGTTAATGGAAGAGAGACTTCCTACATGTCGATTTTTTCCATAATACATTAATTCGTACAGAACCGAGGATTTAAATTCTCTAATTCTATTGTCAATTTCTAAATTTAAAGTGGAATCCCCCAAAAATCGATGATAATAAGGTCTTTTGCCGACTTGTTTGAAGAAAAGATGCAAACTTGGCATTAATTGCAAAGACTGTAATACAATGTCTCGTTTCCTCTCCAATTTTAATTGAAATTTGATTTCTTCATCGTTATAAGAAAACACGAGAGTGTTATTGATAAATTTCTTGGTTTTTGAATGAATGATTGGTTCAGACCTTCGGATGGAAACTTTGGTATAATCATCTGCAATAACTCTATTTTTGTCAAACAATACAATGAAAGGAGCATGATTTGTGTTGTATTCTATTCGGGGAACTAAATCACAAGCCAGTAGGATATAATCTCCTATGTGGGAACGACTCCAATACCAATGATTAAACAAACTGCAGGGATCTTCATTTCCCCAATTATGATCATGATACCCTCGCCCGATCACTTGTTTAGGTACTCCATTCACCGTGATCTCACCCGATACTGACCCGTAGGGTACTGAGGGAAACCATGCAAAATATTTTTCCGCGTTATTTTTTTGGAAATACAAATGTCCTGTTCCGGGTCGCCAAGAGATGGATTTATTGACTAATTTCAAGCGTGCTTTAATGGATTTTGTATTTACATAGATTTCATACTCATTCAGATCACCCCGAAAATAATTCTGGTTTATCACTATATTGCATCGGTCTGAAGAGGAAGCATAATTCTCCTTGGCTTTTCTTTCGAAGTAAAAATCTCGAATTCTTTTACCATTTGGATACCTATATTCGACTGCAATAATGGGAAAAATGCGAAAATGAGTATCAAAAAACGGTTTTGGACCGAAAATAATGACGATAACTGACCCATCATCCAATTCTGCGTCAAAATACCACCACTCAAAATGCTTCCTATCAAGAGGTGTCCGTTGTCCGTCTTCCCATTTCTCAGGAATTCTTTGCATCCCTGCTTTGTCAAAATCCTCGTCGGTAGTTCCTAAATAGACTCTATTCGAATTATCCATATGAACATCATTTTTACACAATTATATTACTCTTTTCACCACGGTTTTGGGAGAGTAAAAATTAGGTTTTTCTTCTTTGAGATCTCTCTAATACCTTGCAAGGTGAGATAAGTAACATAGATAATTACAAAATTTTCGTTTTCTGGTTTTTTGGAGAGGGTGTTTTTATTACTAAAATCTTAAACGGAGTAGAACTTTCATTGTATAATCGGTGTACTTTATTTTTAGGACTAAATACTAAATCATCCTTATTCATTTTCTGCATTTCTTCTCCAATTTCTACCATGCCTTCTCCCTCCAATCCATAGAAGATAGCATCTACCGGCGTAACGTGTTTTTTGAGGGTTTCTCCTGGATTAAGAGTAATGTGAACTATTGTGGCATGTTCAAAAGAATATATAGTACGAGCTGCTACATTATGCGGATTATCTTTTACTTGTACTTCGTTTGCATTTATTTTTTTCATATATCTATTAATACATTTTGTCTTATGGATTCATGGACGAACATGTGAGCTCAAAAAAATTCAAGAACAGTTTAAAGAATTTTATTTTAAACTTCAATGTATTATATTAACGGGATGAAACGATTAGAATCCTTTTTATCTTTTTCTAATCATGCTTTCAAGCCCTATCATTATACTATATTCCACAGAATTATAGATCTAAATACATAGAAACACATAATCACTAATTAAAGCTATCTTATTTGTTCCCAAATTTCGACATAATCATATAATTAAAAAAAATGGGGAAAAGTATACCAGAATGAAGAAATGGGGATAAGTACACTTCAATCCTTATATATTCACGAACAACACTTAAAACTTGGAATAGTTTTCCAACAAAAAGTGATTAAAGATGAATAAAAAATACATAGCTTATCTTGTGCTTGGAATTTTTTTGATCGGTGCAGTAGCAACCCTTTCAGCTTCTATGGTAGCTGCTCAAGGAGATGTCGAAGTCGGTCAAAATACCTATCAAATCAAGCAACAAGCTGGTGAAGAATACACATACAGATTCAGAATGCGTACACGTCTTCGTATAAATAGTTCAGCACCTGTGGATTTAAATATGGACGTTGACGCATTAAATATCGGAGAGCACACCTTCTCAATTCGAGTTCTAAATGCAACACAGGAAATTGAGATGAATATGACTTGCAAGCAGAACACCTATGAGTTAGGCATCCAAAATGGTTCCACCTTCCGATACCAAGAAAGAAATCAAGTACGAAGTGGTTTTGCAATTCAAATCCAGACCAATATGACTGTAAAAGCTCGAATAGGATTTGAAATGACTCAAGGTGAAGCCCGACGAGCCAATTGGGCTTATTTTGATGAGGGAACTGAAGAATGGGTAGCAGTGGAGTCTTCATATGAAGATGGTGAGTTAGTTGCAGAAACCGAGCACTTCTCAGTATGGACAATTGCGGAAAGTAATATCATCAGCGCTGGAATATGGGCTGTTATTGGTGTCGGAATTGTTGCAGTTACCGCTTTAGCAGTAATTCTAATCCGAAAGAAGAAAGTACAAGTAATTCAATAAATAAAATCATAATATTTTTTTTTTATATTTAATACAGAGGTTTAATCATTGAAAACCCAGAGTCGATATCTAAAAATCATACTATTTTTGACCATCTGCTTAGTCCTATTATGTGGATTCCCCTTTGCTTTTGGTGGTAGACCAGTAAATGTCAATGGATTTATGAAGCAAGATCGAATTAAAGGAGGAGAAGGATGGGTCAACTATTCATTTAAGGAAAACAATAATCTGGATATTATTTCCAATGTCGATTTAGATGTAGATTTACAATTCAATGCTCAATTAAAAAACCGACATATTTCATTTAATGTAACTGACTCAGCGTCAGCAACCATAACTATTGACACACAACTGTTTTCAGAACGTTTTAGCCAAAATAAAATAAAACAAGCACGAAATAGGTATCAGAATCGATGGGGTTCCTATATTCATATTCAAACAAATCGATCAATTGATATATTGGAGATTTCAGTTATTGTGAATGAGTCTCAATTAGTTGCATCAGATGCCATTTGGGCGATTTATAATGAGACAGAGGGTTGGACTTTATTAAATACAGTCCAATCTGATGAAAGTGTTAATACAACTATTACGTCTACTCCAACAGATATTTTCTTATCAGTTTTCGCACCTGTGTTAAATACTACCCCCTTTATACTTATCGGGTCGATTGTTGGCGTAGTAATTATTTCCCTCACAATTTTAATGAGTAAAGCTGAATATCGGGAATATGTCCGAAACCGAATTATCAGACAACCCATGAAATATACTTTATCCATTGATGATGTACTAGAAAATGAAAATCGATCAAAGATTATCGATTTAATAATCGATTCTCCTGGAATTCATTTCAATGAGCTTTTAAGACAGACAGAACTTAGTCCTGGGAATCTCGTATGGCATTTGGATGTATTAGAAACCTATCGCATAATTGGAAAGAAAAATGTGGGTCAGTATCTCATCTATTTTCCTTACTATGAACACAATCCTATGTCAAATATCAATATAAAATTATCAAAAAGTGATACTACCTTGCAAATTCTCTCTCTTATTGAAGAAAATCCAGGGACGTATGCGAATGAAATCGCTGACAAACTTGATCTGGATCATAAAACTGTTAAGTATCATATAGAAAAATTAAAAGAGAATGAATTGATAGAGGATAAGAAAATCGGACGTAAAAAATTATTGTATCCCCATCTAAATATCAATAAACTATACAAAAATAATAATTAGAGCACCCCTCTAAACTATCCTTTCTGTACTACAATTGAGGACGAAATGAATCGATGATAAAATGCGATTAGGTTCAATCATCAAATCTTCTTAATCATCAGCTTATTTATTGTAATTAATAGGATTTTTCAACTAATCAAATTAAGTGCTATGGTATCCTACCTTACCTAACGGTTAGGTCTCTATTTTTAATTCTGCTGTAATTTAGAATCTTATTCTCTTAATTACGCTAAAAGCTTATTACGTAGTTCTATACCTGAGGATACGAACAATTGTAGGTTTTAGCATAGGGGTGCCTAAGCACCCATAAGGGTGTTCTATAGAACACCTTTTTGACGTTCGGTAGAGTTTTATGATAGTTTTACGTAGTTCCCTTTTACTTTTTAATTTAAAGGGTGGAATAAGTGTTGTGATTAGTCAACATCTATTCCGTGTTATCTAAAAATTTTCCCTTAGGTGAATAGAGGGTATATAATACGAAGTGCGATCCATTTGGTGTAAAATCAATATATACATGCGTCATGCTACGCATTCGGCTTTAGCGTGCGTGCTCAATAGAACACGTGATAGGGATCTTCCAATTGGACCACGTTCCCGCACTTCTTACTTAAGTATTCTACATCTGTTCGGGGTATTTAAACGAATCACGATATGTTACCAATCGTGTAACACCTATCCATCAGATGTCTTAGGCAAACTCGGATAGAAAAACCTATCAATCGTATTATTGGATCGTAATTTGATTCTGATTTATACGGTTGACGGTGTTTTACGATAGTATCATGTTGAAGGACTTCAATTTTTGATGGATAGACCCGTATAGATGTTGATTACAGAAAAAAATATTGAAGAAGGAATTATTCCACAATCTACAATACGGTTTTTTTCACATTTTTTAAATTCTGATTGTAAAATCAAATTGAAAATTCCTCTAAACAAGTTGTTTTTTCGAGTTAGATTTTATTTCTTTTTCATAACTAGTTATAATTTACAACCCGCAAAATAAGTGAATTTCGAATCTCTTTCATGATTATGGCAGATATTCCATGGTGGAAAAAAACTAAAGGGTATCAAATTTTTCCGAAATCATTTAAAGATACAAGTGGGAACGGGATCGGAGATTTAGAAGGAATTATTGAAAAATTGGATTATATCCAAGATTTAGAAATTGAAACTATATGGCTAAATCCTTTTTATAAAAGTCCCTTTTGAGATGCTGGGTATGATATTAGTGATTATGAAGACATTGCTCCATTTTTAGGAACTTATGAAATCTGCATGAAACTCATTGATGAAATTCACCAACGGAATATGAAAGTGGTTTTTGATATGGTGTTAAACCATACAAGTGATCAACATCCATGGTTTAAATAAATAAAAGAAAGACTACAATGATTATTTAAAATTGAATATTATGTAATCAACATCTATTCCGACCTTTCGAGCGAATAGGTAATCCCAAACACTTAAAACTATCGTAATACTCCACCGAATTGGAAAAGTTGCAACGTGACCAAAACCTATCCCATAGGATAGGTGGGTTTAAGGAACACCTACGGTATAACCTATGAATCTGTTCGACCAGAATAGAGGAATAGGCTTATAGCGTAGTTAAAAGAAGAAGGTGTTGAAAACATCTAAACCCTAAAGGATAGCGTGGAAATTGATTAACAAAAATAAGTAAGAAAAAATATGGAGTTATTCTGAATTAACTAACTGCTATTGCATGTACAGTTACCACAAGAGCAAGTACAGCTGTCGCTACAATTTTGAGTGCAACTGTCACAACAAGATTGACAAAAACTTTCAGCGCAGCGTGCTGTGCAACGTTCACAACAAGTTTCATCCTGTAAAATACTACTAATAGTACCACCGCCGGATGCAGCAACAAAACTGCAAGCGCTATTAAATCCTAAGATTACTAGAATTGAAGCAAGAACACTTGCTGCAGTCTTTGTTGTAGGTGCGTTTAATGAAATGATACTTTGCCTTGCACATTTCGCACAAAATGATTGCGATTGCATAGCATACCGGACTACTGCATCAAATGCATTCTGGGAGGGCATTTTTTTCAAAATTGTGTTATTAACTGATTCTTGTATGGTTTGAATATCCCGCTGCAAAATCTGTATATTGTGATTAAAATAAGGGAGCACCTCTTCCTTGTTCATATAATGAAACGGATTGTATTTATGTAATTTCTTATCTATATCATAATCCTTAATCATATCCCTTAATGTGACAATTGTTCCGATTTTTTTGCCATACTCGAACATTATTTGGGCATATTTTCTAGCTTTTCCACTACCGATCGCTGCCCAGTAGAAGAAAAAGCCGTATCCGGAGCCTGCCTGTTCACAATATTCCATAGGTGTATATCTTCTCGGTTTAAATTCCATCTTAAACACACGATTTTCAATCGCGGTGTACTGTTTTTGAATGGAGTATGGATTACCGACTATTTGTGTCCCAATTTTATCCAGAAATTTGTATACTAAAAATTTTAATTTTGATGGAACGGATTCTGGATGGAGAATATAATTATACTGGCTTTCGAATCGATTATCTTTCAATTTATTCAACAAAGACGTTCTGAAAGCATAACGAGCAAATCCCAAAGCAAAGGATTTGGAACCACCCATTTGAAGGATGAAATTTTCTATACCCACACATTTTTGGTGCAGAGAACATTTTGACGTATCAAGCCCACGAAACATACATTCCAATTATTTATCACCGTTAGAATTAACAATGAAATAGTTATTTATGTATTTGTATTCGTTAGGAGTCGAACTCTATAAACCCCATTTTAAAAATGTCCCGCAAGTGAATTTAAGGTCCTATTTTAATCTGAATCTTCTGGAATGTTTGTATACAATAACAATTTTCTGCCTTTTTTCTGGATTCTAATTAACCCCACATCGGATAGTTTATCAATATGGTATTTTACAGTTCTATGGTCTAGTTCCATTCTATTTGCGATTTTACTGGGATATGTACCAGGATTATCCCCGATTATTTCAAAAATTTCCAAAGCAGTTTTGCTCTTAGCAATACTTTGATTGAAATCTGCAAAAGGATTTTTATCTATATATGGGTAAAACACCAGATAATTTCCTACTCGTGCTTTTTTAATGATTTTATAGGTTTCTAGTATATCCAAATGCCATGCTAAATTACTTGCTGAAGTCTCCGCTTTACGAAAAAGTTCTTTGTAATGAATACCTGGTTCATCAATAATCAAATCTAAAATTTTATTTCTCATTTCATTTTCAAATACTTCTTCTACCGACAGCATATGGACACCTTTATTTATGTATAATACTCGATTAAGGATGAATTCCCGATATTCGGTTTTACTCATCATAAGACCGAATATACTCAAAATTACGATAGAGCTTACGATTCCAATTATTAACCACAATGATGGGGAATAAAAGAATTTCAAAATACCCTCTAATCCTGTCTTTGGATCGTGGTATATACTATTTCCCCTTTCGTACGTAAAATACAATAATTGAGTTATCTCCTCGCCTTCAAATTCAGTTTCTACGGTAGAATTTACCGAGCTTTCTATACCATCTACTATGGCGAATGTTTTCCAAGAAAAAAAACCACTATAATTGTTTTCAGTGGTTATTTTATAGGAATCTTCATCATCATCAAATCCATTCTCTTCATCTTCTGTTTCGTCATCCTCTTCATATTCTTCTTCAGCTTCTAATTGAACTGCTAAACTGAGCTGACTATCTCCTTGAATATAAGGAAACTCATTGATTTCAAAATCGATTTTTACTTCTGTTGGAGCAAGAAGTGATTGATGAATTTTTTCAAATTGCTCCGAAACATAGAGATGTAAGGTAAAAACGCCATCCTGACTAGTTGTATTAATATAGAATACCTTGGATTCCACTACTCCGCCAATCTCTCTGTATTGAGGATGAGTAAAATCTTTCAGTAAATATTCTTGAATAACCGTGTCATTTTCTTCATTAAAATATCCGTCCCCATTATCGATAAACTCAAAAATTCTATCAATATAAATTTCAAATTCTAACTCCGATTCTCCTGAACCAGATTCATTCTCAAATGATATTTGAATTTTTATTCCATCAGATAACTCTACAACATAATTTATCTCATTGGATACGTTTTCGATTTCTTTTGATATTGAGTTGATTTCTATTTTGTTCGACTCAATATCAAAGGAAATTAATCGTGCGTTTTCTCTCTCGAATTTATCATCAACACCATCACCATCATCATCGTCTGCATGAACTATGGAAACAAGACTGGTTGAAATTAAAAGTCCAATTAACATTGCAAATAATCTTTTAATTCTTGTTTTCATAATATTCAAGCTCATACTTTGACCGTAGTAAAAAAAAATGGTATCAAATTATACATAAAATTTCCTCCAATAAAAAAAGGACAGAATTTTATTTTCTTTTCCGAACACCAACTACCACTAGGACAACAATTGCAATAACAGCTACTGTACCTCCAATTAACAATCCTGTAGTCAACCAATTTATCCGATTAGCAGTTAATACTGCAAATCCGACCTTCGGATCATGGAAAATATGGTCTCCTCGAACATAGTTGAAATAGATACGTTCTTCCTCCGGATCATCATCATCTTCTCCAATAGGGGTTGTCTCAACGGTTTGCTCAACTCCATCTACTAAAGCCCAGTCTGCCCATGTGAAGAACCCATTCTCACCTTTGATTTTAGTCTTTACCCCTTCTTCATTTTCTGACCACCCTTCGTCTTCATCATGTGTTTTGGATTCATACTCATACTCAAATTCTGATTCGAGTTTGATATATAGAGCCAGTTGGGAATCTACTTCAAGATAGTTAAAATTGGTGATTTCTATGTCAATTTTTGCTTGCATAGGAGTCACTAACACACCATCAACTATTTCGAATTCTTCAACAATTCGAACATGAACAACAAATATATCGTCAGTAGTGTTAATCTTTACATAATGCAGGGTATTACCACTCTCTAAGATCTCGTACATATATTCGATTGGTTTGAATGAGGTAAGTCCGTACTCTTGAATGAATTCATCTACATCATCGCCATCATAAATGTTGTTACCATTTAAATCCACAAATTCGATGAGTTTTTTGAATTTTACTTGAAACTCAAATTCCGATTCCTCTTCAATCTCAGATCCTCCGGTTTCAATTTCAACTTCCGATGAAAACCCTACTTCAATTTCGATATAATCGGATAGTTCTATGTCGATTTCAAACTTATCTTCTTGTTCTTTATTTTTTGAAACTGAATTGATTTCTACTTTATCACTTTCGACATCAATTTCAATTTCTCTTTCTTCTTGTTCTTCATAATCATCATCTACTCCATCACGGTCATCATCACGGTCATCATCATTTTCACCTGTATCTGCCATTGCGAACGAGATCGTAGATATAAGTAAAAATCCGACCATGAAAAGAGTTAGCAATCTTATTTTTGTTTTCATTTTGGTATCACTGAGATCAAACAATATTTGAAGTGTATATAAGCGGTTAGGGACGATTTTCCCGATTTTCATTTAGAGAAAAAAATCTAAATTGTCTTTTTTAATAATTGTGCACCAAACAAATTAGTTATAATTTCTAATTTATGCTGAGATGGTAAGATTTCATGAAACTAAAATTCTTCACATTAGGGATATCCCCTCTTTTCGCAATGCTAGGATATTTTATGGTGAAACTTGCATTATCCAGTTTTCGATTATTTGGCTTAGCAGGATTATCTCTTATTGGATTTGGGATTCTTCTTATATTTGGGTTGATAGGTTTCTTTTTTGTTTATAATTTCTCTATTGTAAAATTCATTGTGGGAATTGTACTCGGAATTTGGATGATTTTCACAATTTTAATTGGTTTTCTTCACATGTTTCAATATTTTCACCTATTTTCACTTACCGGATTGTGGGAGGGTATATTCGGTGTTTTTTTAATTCGGGATTCGATTCATGAACGGAAAATGAAAAAATCAAGAAAGAAAACCAGTTTCAAGACTAAGCAAACAAAAATCAAGGCTATTTCACTTTCAGTGATGTTCCTACTTGGTGCAATATTATTTGTATCACCCTTTTACAGCAAAAAAACATATACATTTGAAGTCACTGATACTCAAGCACAAAATTATGAATTGGTGCTGTATCTGCCTGCGACGACGGAAGCAGTTAATGCATGCAGAGATGCAAATGCCACACTTTCATTCAATATGGTTCAAAGTTTATTCAATATCAGCAATCCCACCGGAATGGATTATGCAAATATCGTGGATTATGCAAACCAAGAAGGTGTTTCTATTGAGATATGGCCTTTATTCGATTCTGGGGGGTATCATTATATTTCTGCTCGCAATACTGTGCATCTATGGGCATTATATCATGACTTCCATAATTGGACGGAATATCATAACATAACTGTTGATTATGTCTTATGGGATATTGAAGATTGGATTCAAAAAGAAGACTTAAATTATACAGGTTGGGCATGTAATATCCCCGTTCTGAATACAATAGGAAATCTCAGCATGTATGGAATAATATTTCAAGAAAATTTAAGAAATTGGTCGACAATCATTGATGAATAGAAATCTATGGCAATACAAGCATTGAGTGACGGACATGTTATGCGGGGGACCGTTAATCCCCGATCGTGGGACTATGCAGATGGGGATTTAGATCTGAGTATAGCTTATCACATGCCTTCATATGAATTACTTCCTGAATTTCAATATGTTTCTTCCATGGTATACACAGGTTGCGAATGGGGCCTTGCAGCAAAAGGTGCTGGGCCTGAATACGTATATCAGAGTCTTACTCAAATAAAACGGGTAAATTCTGGACCCTTGGCTATATGTTTAGGATGTCTGAATTATATCCAATACCAAAATATTTCTGCAGTAAAAAATGATGTCATGCTTGCGATAGCAGCGGGAGCAGATGCAATAAGGTTATTTCAAGGGGGATCGTGGGTGAACGGATGGATTGGTCCCGCACATGGATATCAAGGCTTACTTGATTTATTACTCGCGTGCCGTACTGGCGGGACTGGTTCCTACACACATACCGGTGTGCTTGACTTAATGTATGTAGGAGGTACAATCGCTGATATATTGGTAGATTTTTTTAGAATATAGATGATCTTATGGAGTTCAAATCTGAATCTGATTTTGAGAAAGTATTGGGAAAGCAAATCACAATCGTTGGAAAAATATCCGCAATTATCTGGTAGCACATGATTGTTTTGCAACCAGAATATCCAGAAATTTCACATTTTTCACTTTTGGATGATGACGGTGAGGAATATCATCAATTAGTTGTGTATTCAAAAGAAATTCTTCCTAAATTCTCTAAGATAACATTAGTAGGGAGAATGGTTAAAAGTGAGGGAGAAGCGAAACATCCGAATAGTGCAAAACACAAATACAACTACGAATATCAATTCATCGCAGATAAAATGATTAAAAAATGAAAAATGAATTAGATGAACTAAGGAATAAAAAACTTAAGAAAATACTATATATTCATGGCATTTCTCTGTCGAATTCTCTCTATTTATTCCGTTTATTTATAACATAAGCAACAAGAAACAATACTCCTGTTAATAGAAGTGGAGTTGGTATTAGAGTGGCAGCGATAAATTTATTTGTTCCAGAGGTGTTATAGATCACAATTCCCCAAATAAGCGGCCAGAATATCGTCCCGATTAGTCCTATCAGTTCATTGAACCATGCAATTATAAAAAAAACAATCCATATTGAAATAATAATCAAAGTGGGGTATATTTCTGTGGTATCACTCGTTATCGCATACGGATCCTTTTCTCCGAAAAGATTACCAACTGCAATGAAAATGAAAATTAAAATAATCACTAACCCAATACTTCGACCCATCCATGAAAATACTCGTGATGTTTTTCGATTTGATTTATGGATTTTCACAATTACAATTGGATGGTTCAATAATTAAAATTCATTGGTACTAAAAAAAGTAAATATATTATTAGTTATTAGTCAACACCTATCCTAACTTATCCGGACATCCAAGGATGTGTAATTAAACACATTAACAAAATACTATCATATAGTACCCTAAAGAAGCGAGAGGGGCTTTATATTTTTCTACAATTATGTTTCTCATAGGAGATGGTGTTGCTAGTGCGGGGAATCATGTAGTATTGTTTGAAATTATCCCAACGCATGCGTCATGGCATAGTATCGCAGTGTTTGGGTTCATTTTATTATGGTATTTTAATAATGTCTGTTTTAATTTCATATTAAATGGGGGGAGTAATCTTTTTTTACCGAAGCTAACCGGTAAAATTTTCCCTTTTTTCTCCTTAGTACTGTGCGGTCATCTTCCTTCCCCCCAAGAATCCATCCAAAAATCGATTTTTGCATGCTATTATCAAGAATGCTAACTAAATTTCCATCGCACAGTATAATTAATCCTTTATTCATCTAATTATATGAAAAAAATAGAAAAAAATGTGATTAGGATCGACAAATGTAGATTAGATCTAATTTTATTGTAATTAAGAAATTGCAGTTGTTTATTTGACCGATTTTGGATTAGAAAGTGGTGCTGTTTTATTGGTGCATTTCAATCTTAAATGGAAATCCATGTTTGATAAAGAATCTCAGAGATTAAAGTCCATCCTCAATGAATTTATATTAAACATTCAGCATATTGGGAGTACTGCAATCCCTAATATCTTAGTAAAATCCATCATTGACATTGCAATAGCGATTAAACCCAAATTCCTAAAGGAAATTTCGGCTATTGTAAAGATTATGGAATACAATGGTTATATTTATCGAGGAGAAATAGGAATTATCGATCGACACCTTTTCGTCAAAGGAACTCGTAATTTCCGAACACATCACATCCATTTAATACCTATAACCCATCCCCAGTGGACAAAGCATCAATTATTTCGTGATTATTTAATCGACCACCCAGAAACTGCCAAAAGATATGAAAAATTGAAGATCTCTCAAAAAAATCAATTCGCAATGAATCAGGAGGTTTATACGGAGGGTAAATCGCAATTTATTCAAAATATAATTGCGAAAGCAACATCAATAGAAGATAAGTGATTTGTAAACACCCCCAGTTCCAAATGTACCATTTGGAGATTATCTATCTATTTTTAGTTCAAAATTTAGTGAATATCCTCCGAGGTTTTTAGAAATTTTAAGATGTCTTCGGTGGTGATGTTTTGTTTCTCAAATTCCACGATCTTTCCGTAATCGGTGCCATCTTTCATTGGATTTAGTACAACATGTGTATTTGTGCGGATAACATATCCCGAACCTAAAATGATTTTAATTAATTCACTTAATTCTTTCCGGGTTTTGAATCTAACAAGGACTAAAGCGTCATAATCACCCGTGACATCCCATACACCGAACACATTCGGGTGACGTGCGATTATTTCTTCAAATTCGATTAATTTCCCTTGTGAAATGGATATTTCTATTATTGCGATAATATCATATCCCAATTTCTCATAATCAATCTCGATGGTATATTTCTTTATAATTCCCTTATTTACTAAACGATCAATGTGTTTCTTTATGGTGGTGTGTGATCGTTGAAGATTCTCCGCAATTTTAGTATATCCTTTTGTGGAATCTTTCGAAAGTTCACTGAGGATCAGTTTATCTAACTCATCGATTTCAATACCTCTACTTACCATGAATATGTAGTTGGATCACCTTCTTGAAATACGTTACGGATAAAGATCAGCGACACTATGAAATAAGAATGCTGTAGTTGACCAAACCACAAAATAATGTCAATTCATATTGTAATAACAGAATTTATGAAGGATGGAATACTTCTAGTTTCTAGATATGCATAATTTCCAACAAATTAGATAAAGATTCAATCGAATTCTTTGATCTGAGTGAAATAATAAAAAAAGTCTCAAAAAACTTTATTCAAATACTTATCTAAGAAAATAATTTACAATTATTCACTCATTTAATGATATATTAATAATGATTTATTACGGTTTTTTTAGTCCCGATCTCATATAACTACATCCAAAGAACCGACAGAAATCTTCTAAATACTATCATATTATGATAGCTTATTAAGAAAATTCTTTATAAATATGATAGATAAATCATATTACATATAAGACTTTTATATAACAGTGACATTTGTAAAACTATTGTCTACTCTTTACTATTCCCACTAAAAAAGGTTAAAAAACAGGTTATAGGTAATGATTGAGCGCTTTAAGGATGCCGCTAGCTGGCGGTTATCTATAAAAAGATACAAAACCCCTTTCTCTATGAATCCTACAAAACTTAGATATCACAATAAGGCAGGATATGTTCACTTTGGGCAACTACCTTTTGGTGAATACAAGGAAACTGACACCTATTGGACTTCTCAAATTATTTCCCAAATTCATTATGTTGCAGAAACAGGGAAAATTCCAGTCTCTGGAGGAGGATATGGCGGCCCTTTTGCAGGAGAAGGCTTTGATGGGATCTGGTTTGACATGAGTGAGATTGTACGTCCAACCCGGGACGGGATTCATGGAAGAGAAACAATTTCGACTCAGATCAACTTGGGTAGAATGCCTATTCATCTTTTATTCGATGGTAAGAAACTGAAATCTCCTCAAATGAAAATAATCAAACTGCCATTTCCTATGATCTTTACCCCGATTCCATTCCAATCTGAGAACTTGGAATTAAACTTGGCTGTGTTAAATGCTGCTCAGCAATTAAAAACTATTAGCATCATTGAAGACTCCGTTTTTATAAAAGAATTTTTACCATTTATTCCTAATATTTGTATCCGATTATCCGATTACCCTTCGGGTATAGTCCAAGAACATATCGAAAAGTTTCCTTTAATTGAAATTACTAACCTTAATTTCGTCACAGTGGCACGAGAGTTATCGAAAAACGCGCCCCTCTCGTTGTATGTCGAACCTACGGTAGATATAGAACACCAAATCCTAATAGCAGTGGAAAAGGGGATAGATATAATTCATTTGGGTTTTAATGAGGTAGGAAATTCACCTATAGGATTGATCCCTGATGTGTTGCGTAAAGTTCATTTGAGTCTTGTGGAGAAGGGATTGCGAAATTCGATTAGTATTCTTGTTAGTGGGGGGATAGCAGCTGCTGAACATATTCCCAAGTCCATGATCTGCGGGGCGGATTGTACAGGATTGGATATAGCTCTGCAAGTTGCCTTAGGATGCGGTTTGTGGGCGGATATAAGGTTTCCGTGTCCAGTTGAACATGAAAAAATCGATCTTAAGCTAGGGGCGCAAAGAATAGTAAATCTCGTGGGATCTTGGCATGATCAGTTGTTAGAAGTACTTGGAGCAATGGGAATTCGGGAAGTAAGAAGAATTCGTGGGGAAGTTGGAAGAGCTATATGGTATAAAGAACGACAAGCTCGATTCAAAAGTTTATTTGAGATTTCAAAAAAGTCCAGTTATATCCTTCCTAGCAATGAACTGAGTATAGGTGACCAAAGATGGCCTCGTTGGCTTTTAAATGCTACTTTTGAGATGGCACGAACAGGCAATATCCCTCAGAAAACGGAATATAAAATCGGGAAAAGTGGAGGAGGCTTCGATCGTCTGATTTTCAAATTTGAAGAACAAGATATTGAACTCCCTCAAAATCCGAGTGCAGATTTATCGTTAAAACTCAATCATCGAAATGATGGATTACCGCAGCACATTATCCCTATGCCGATTTATTCGGGAGGGATGTCATTCGGTTCTATTTCATTAAATGTTATGCTAGGTCGGGCAATGGCAGCTCAAAAACTCTTTTCTTTTGTGAGTACAGGTGAGGGTGGGTATCCAGATGCGATTATTCCATATTCCAAACATGTCATAACCCAAGTAGCGACAGGATTGTTTGGGGTGAGCGAAGAGTCGATTGGTCGAGCTCCTATAGTAGAGTTCAAATACGCCCAAGGTGCAAAACCGGGATTAGGTGGTCATTTACTCGCCGATAAAGTAACAGAGGTGGTTGCAAAAGCTAGAGAATCCGTAAAAGGAATTAGTTTGTTTTCACCCTTTCCGTTCCATTCGGTGTACTCAGTAGAAGATCACAAAAAACACATTGATTGGATAAAGCAAGTGAATCCTAAAGCACTCATTAATGTGAAAGTATCCACCCCAAGCGATGTTGATATGGTTGCTGTAGGATCCTATTATGCAGGGGCTCATATTATAAATTTAGATGGATCTTATGGAGGTACAGGTGCTGCACCTGAAATTAGTAAGAAAAATATTGCTATGCCGATTGAATATGCAGTTCCTTTTGTACACAAATTTATGACTGAAGAAGGATGTCGGGATGAAATTACATTAATTGCTTCAGGAGGGATTCGAAACGGTTATGATATTGCTAAAGCAATAGCTCTAGGGGCTGATGGGGCTCAAGTAGGCACTAGCGATCTTATTGCGCTAACTTGTGAACGTTTAGGAGTTTGTGAAAAGGATGATGGGTGTCCCGCGGGACTCACAACAACAAATCCGGAATTTGCATGTATGGTCGATTCATGTTGGGCAAGAGATAGAATTGTAAACCTAAGACACGCATGGGGATCACAGCTAAAACAGATCCTCTACGCATTAGACATGAAACACATTTCAGAACTACGAGGTCGAACTGATACGCTTCTATATTTAGAAAAAGCCAAGAGGTCCCTCTAAATGGATGAAGAATTAATAAAATCGTTTAAACGAGTTCAAGAAGGTGGTTGCGGTGTTGTAGCTTTCTGTTCAAATATACCCATTCGCGGAAAACATATGTTACCTCCAAGTAAACAAATGCATAACAGGGGAAACGGTAAGGGTGGGGGGATCTTATCTCTCGGATTTGACCCTAAAGAACTTGGTGTGACCAAAGAAATTCTTAATTCTCACTTTATTGTAGTCATTTCCTATCTTGATACAAAAATCCGCAAGGATTTAGAAAAAGAGTTCATTTATGGTCCCTTTGACGTTTATTCTTCACATGAATTTGAAACAAAGGACTATAAAAAGATGCACTTACTTGTTGAACCTCCAACCGTGGTTCGATATTTTTGTAAACCCAAAGCAGACAAATTGGAATCTTTCCAGATTGCTGCTGGGATGAAAGATGATGCCAAAGCTGAAGACGAGTTTGTCTTCCAAAATAGTTACAAATTAAATAAGAAATACTACGCATCTCTTGGGGATAAGAAAGCATTCGTCATGTCTCATGGGAAAAACATGATGGTGTTTAAGATTGTGGGATATGCAGAAGAAGCTATTGAATACTATCATTTAGAAAATCTCAAAGCGAATATCTGGTTGGCGCACCAACGTTATCCAACCAAAGGCAGAGTTTGGCATCCAGCAGGAGCACATCCTTTCATTGGTTTAAATGTTGCGCTTGCCCATAACGGGGATTTCGCAAATTACCATACTATCTGTGAATATTTAAAACAACACAATCGTGAAGGTTTGTTTTTGACAGATACTGAAGTTGCAGCCTTGTTATTCGATTACTGGGACCGAGAACTTGAATATCCGTTAGAATACGTGCTAGAAGCAATGGCTCCGACCACTGAGCGAGATTTTACAAAATTACCTCTAGAGAAACAAGAAATTTATGAAGCGATTCAAAATGTCCATGTTCAGAATTCACCAGACGGTCCGTGGTTCTTTATCATCGGACGGAATGATGTCCAAAATGATACATTGCAATTACTCGGTATTACGGACACTAGTATGTTGCGACCACAAGTATTTGCAGTTCAGGAAAATGATGGATTCCAAATCGGATTAATTGCCTCAGAAAAACAAGCAATTGATTCAATCCTTGAGAGTATTTCTTATGAAGAGAAGCGGATTTTTCCCATAGCAGATAAATACTGGAATGCTCGTGGTGGATCCTACGAGAATGGTGGTTCATTTATCTTCTCCATTAAAGATGGAAAAATGGAATGCACTGACAAATTCGGAAATCCTATCCATGGAGAGCAAGGGAAAACCTATCGGGGGGAACCTACCGAAGAGTTTGTATATGATTCCCTCGAGGAAAAAGAACATTACATTGAGAGGATGAAGGAAATTTCCTACGGGAAAGTAATAGGATTATTGAGAAGTGTTGCGGAATTTGGAAAAGTTTCAGATGAATCTCGTGCAAAAGCGATCGAATTTTTAACCGAATTACTTGATGGAATCTATAGTGTCGGAGAGAAAAAACGCTCTATCATCAACAGCTTCATTCACAAATATCTTTACAATGTATTAAAAGCTACTCCAACGGAGTCAGAAAAATATTCACATATAGAATATTCTGAATTGATTCCTGAACCCCGATCTAAAAAAGCTACGCTAATCTTGAATGGTCGGAATTATCCTCCTGAAGGTACTAATTCATTAGCCGCTAATATTGTTAAAGCTCACAAGATGGGATGGAACAAATTTATTGTATACGATCTACACGGTCAACGATTTATCGGATGCGGATTTGGACTGAAAACTCCTCACATCCGAATCGATTCCTATGGCTCCATTGGAGATTACTCCGCATCGGGCATTAGCAATAGTGAATTACATGTGCATGGGAACGGACAAGACCAGTGGGCTCAGATCATGAAAGCAGGTAAACTCGTGGTATATGGAGATGTAGGTCAGGCATTCGGATATGGGGCTAAAGGTGGTGAATTTTATATCCGAGGGAATGCCGCAGGTCGTCCATTTATTAATGCTGTTGGGAAACCTCGTGTTGTTATCAATGGGACATGTCTGGATTATCTAGCTGAATCTTTTATGGCGGGAGATCCTCATAAGGGAGGAGGATTCGTTGTGTTAAATGCGATACAAGTTATGCCCAATGGAACTATCGAAGATTGTCCTGAACCTTATCCGGGAGTAAATCTTTTTTCATTAGCTTCAGGAGGAGCGATATTTATCAGAGATCCTTATAATAAAGTTGAATCTGATCAACTAAATGGAGGAGAAATTATCCAAATTACTGCAAAAGACTGGGAACTCATCAAACCTTATTTACAAGAGAATGAGAAACTGTTTGGAATCACCATTGATATTCTTTTAACCAGAGATGGAATTTTACGACAGCCTAACGAAATCTATCGAAAAGTACAAGTAAGTAGTAATGAGGTGTTACACTAATGAAAAAGAATCTGAATACGATCGTTCTCATTAAACAAGTTCCTGATGCCACAGACGTGAAAACCGACCCAGAAACTGGTCGATTAATAAGAGATGGAGCTGTCACTATTAATCCCTTTGATATGTTTGCAATCGAGCAAGCCATCCAATTAAAAGAGCAATATGGTGGAAAAGTAATAGTTCTTACAATGGGTCCCCCCAACGCGAAATATTCCTTAGAGTTTTGCCTTGCAATGGGGGCAGATGATGCAATATTACTGACTGATCGCGCTTTTGCAGGGGCAGATACCATAGCTACAAGTTATACTTTGGCTAAAGCCATAGAGAAAGTCCCGGAGTTTGACATAATCTTCTGTGGTATAAAAACTACCGACGGAGATACTGGTCAAATTGGTGCAGATGTTGCAGAATTCTTGAATTTGCCCAATATTTATTATGTAAATAAAATCCATGAAATAGCTGAAAATTCTATTATTGTGGAAAAACAATTTGAAGATCGCATGCAAGTGGTTCAATCCGAATTACCTGTGGTAATATCCATGATTAAAGGAGCAAATACTCCTCGATTCCCGACTTTAGAAGGAAAAATGGAAGCTTTCCGAAAACCCGTTACAACTTACACAGCTACTGATGTACAAGCGGATCCAAAACAAATTGGAGCAGAGGGATCCCCTACTAAAGTACTACGCGTATTTCCGCCACCAAAGCGTGAAAAAGGGCGTATTTTGCCGGAAAGTGATGACAATATAGCCGAATTAGTTCAATTTTTAAAAGAGAAAAAATTTGTTACCGAATAGGTGAAATGGAAAAGGAAAACCAAGAAAAATGGAAGTAGAATTTGAGCAAAGTAAGTGTATCAAATGCGGACTTTGCAAGGAAGCCTGTAACTTTAATGCAATCATATGGGATTCTGAAGGATATCCCATAATCACAGACGAGTGTAAGCTCTGTGGTGTATGTATACGTGCCTGTCCCGAAAAAGCCTTGAAATTGGATAGACCCACCAAGAAAAAAAGAACTCGAATCGAGGATTATAAGGGAATTCTTGTTTTTGGAGAACAAAGAGACAGCCAGCTCCTTGATGTCACGTTTGAACTCCTCAGTAAAGGAAGAACAATGGCTGACGAGTTAGGAGAGGATCTTATTTGTGTAGCTTTAGGGAATAATATAATTAACCTTCAAGAAATTGTGAAATATGGTGCAGATCGCGTTTATTATTACAACCATCCGGATCTGAAAATTTATAACAACGAGGTTTATTCGAACATCGTCTCAAATTTTATCAAGAAAGTGAAACCTAGTATTTTTCTCATAGGTGCAACCTTTATTGGCAGAGAGTTAGGTCCACGCGTAGCAGCTCATTTACGAACCGGACTTACTGCAGATTGCACAGGATTAGATATTACAGAAGAAAAATTACTATTGCAAACTCGACCTGCCTTCGGTGGCAATATTATGGCTTCCATTATCTGCCCCGACACCCGACCCCAATGCGCGACAATTCGACCTAAAGTTATGAAAATGATTCCAATAGAAAGTCATACATGCAAATTTATCGAGAAATCAGTCCAAACTGAGGATCTCCACTCCAAAATCAAAGTTCTCGACGAAATATTGTTTGAACAAGGAGAAGATATTACCAATGCTGAAGTAATCGTTTCAGGTGGAATGGGATTAGGTAAAAAAGAGGGTTTTGACCTATTAGAAGATCTTGCCAACAAGTTCGATGGTGGCAGTTCTGTTGGAGCATCTCGTCCGACGGTGGATGAGGGATGGGTTGACTATCCAAAACAAGTAGGAATGTCCGGGAAAACCGTAACTCCTAAATTATATATTGCTTGCGGTATTTCCGGCTCAGTTCAGCATAAAGTTGGCATGGAAACTTCGGAAATAATTGTCGCGATCAACAAGGATGAGCACGCTCCAATTTTTGACATCGCGGATTTTGGTATCGTAGGAGATCTCTATACCGTAATACCCAAACTTATCGAGATGTTGCGGGTAACTGACCAAAAAATTTTAGTGCAAACGCCACAAAACGTCTGTAACTAATTTAATTTCTAGAAATACTTTATTTTTTGTTATTTTTGCGATTTTTAGTAAATTCTCCGTAAAAATGGATCAAAATGATGATCAAATGATGCAATATTATCTATTTGATGTTTTTTACACAATGCGATATTTGTACAATCTACAAAAGAAACAACATTTTTAGATATTTTCGCATTCGAGGGTGCTGCGATTATTGTGTATTCGACTTATCCTCAAAATAATATTCCTTGGAGCATTGGTTGGTTTATAATTGGTTCAATTTCAGTAATAATTGGAATACTTCTAAAAAAAAGAGAATTTAAAAAATAAACTCAATTATAACCCAGTTTTCAAGGATTGTCCAAAAGTTTTAGCATTTTGGAGGTCCTCGTCTGAGGGATGCTTTCGAACGTAATCAGGTTTTTTTTTTTCGAATTTTATATCCCCCTTGCAACAATATCTCTCTACCAAAATTTCGATATTGGGATTCTTTCGAAGCTTCGATTCCATTTTTTCCCACATTATATCTTTAATGAATTTTGGAGGTTTTCCCTCTTCTTTTCCAAACGGATATTCTTCTTCTGGACCTCCACTTGTGAAGAATAACGCAACTTTGCCAGAATAGTTCTTCGCTATTTTTTTAAACATGTTTGCCCCCATTAACATTCCTGCAGCCATCCATGAACCTGCTACAACAAGATCATAACGTGAGAAGTCTTTTGGGCAATTTTTTTTATCATAAGCTTCACATCCCAATCCTTCTGCAATTTTTAATCCTACTGCTTTTGTATTTCCACTCTTACTATTATACAACACAATTGCGTTAACCATACTAAATCACGTGATCATTTTTTAATCGGATCTTTTATACCTTACTGAGCTCAGATCTTATCAGATTTGGTTATGCAAAATTAAATTTGAATTTAGTTCCCAATTCAAGAATCATTTAGAAGTTTTATCCAATCTATGTGTTGGTTCTCATTACTGGGCGATCTATATGAAAACATAGCATGAAAGAAATCAAAGAAAAAGAGGAAATCAAAGAGTAATTAGAAGCTTTTTATAAGTATCCAGAATTTCAGTTTTTTTTTTCAAAAATCTACTTTTTTCTTAGCAAATAAAGGGAACCCACTGCTTGGATAGGGATCATTACTATCATAATATACACAATAGCTTTTTGGGCCAGCACTTGGATAACACGTCCATCAAAATAGGATAAGTCTGGACCACCAAACAAGAACCACAAATATCCTCCCATAGCGACCGTAAATACAATTAGTAACCACCCATAAACATTGGGATATGATTCCTCGATAAACACCGCAATACAAAGTAAAATACTATAAAAAGCAGATATGGGAAACGCAAAAAAAACAAAGAAAATATGTGGTGTTAGTAATACGTCCCATGGAGTAAAAGCAATTCCTACGAAACCCAATGCTGATAATACTGCAAATACTGAACCAGCAACAGCCAATCTATATTGATGAGTATATTTTTGAAAATATGATGGCAATGTTATCGAATAAAACATAAATGATAACCCCATTAAAGTCAGCGCAAACCCAAATAATATGCTCGATGTTAAATTAGGTAATCCTGTTTCCGTAGTGAGCATCCCTAAGTCGCTGAAGAAGTTCATTTCAAACTTATAATAAGTGGTTGGGAATACGATGTCTCTAATACTATATCCTCCGGGAAAGAAGAACATCGCAAGTGTGGTTAAGACAACAAAAAAAATAGGGCTAATAAGCACTCCAATAGCAGCGATTTTTTTAAAACCATCTTTCATATTCCAATTATGATAGGTTGATTTTTTAATTATATCTAAGGGTATTTTTAAAATTCTACTCTTTTTTAACAGACTATCGAATTCTAAAAATGGAATTAATTTAATAAAATATAATGATGCTAATGAATCAATATTAGATTGTTGCCAATTATATGCTTTATTCAACAGCAGTCAATTCATGAATTTTTCTAAATTGTCTGGAATTTCGTATTACAGTCTTAGAAACATCATTTAATAGTAATATACCAACACGATTAGAATATCAATATCCTCATTAGTTTTTTCCATAGTTTCCATGTAATCATAAATTTCTGAAACCTCTAGCTCGGTTTTATTTTTCACTAAATTAGAATACTTGTTGGTGTTATCGTGAAATGCCGATTTCACGTAAAACGAGAAATATAGGAGTAACATCTAGAAATGACACAGATGTGATGAAAACTATCAATTCTTCGGGTATTTTGGTAAAATAGACACTTTATATGAGATAAATAGTATCTAGAAATCAAAATCTGGATGTTCTAAAAATACTTCAGGTTCTTGTTCTTCAATTTGAACTAAAAGTGCATTGAATTGCTCTTCATCCCCATAAAACTCTAAATGAATAGATTGTTCCTCGGCTTCTGTTTCCATTTTAAAATCTAAAGTTGCTTGTTTTTTCTCCTTAATATCTTTGACTTTCTTATTTGTTTTGATGAAAATATATTCGACAACATACCCTGTTGCTTCATCGTCATCGTCACCATCATCATCACCATTCTCCTCATCTTGTTCTTCTTCCTCAGTCTCGTCTTCTTTAAGTTCTTCATCAGGAAAGAATTGAAGTATTTGAATTCCAAATAAAGATCCCGACTCCTCTCCTACAATAAAATCAATATCAAAATCACTCGATTCGAATACCGATGGGATAAATCCCACTTCTTCTCCAAAATGGTTTTTGAACACATCAAAAAATTTTTTCCACCTTGCGCGCTCTTCTGAAAACATAAGAGATTCATGGCGTTGAAGCTTATGAAGCTATCTATTCTTGAATAATTAAGGGCTGAATTTTAATCGAAAATCCTTTCATGCAAAAATGGACATCAAATAGTTGAATTTTACAAAGATGATTTAAAGGTAAAGAAGATAGAAGAAATTAATTAACGAAAACGATATCCGCAATTGCTACAGATGTTCTGACCTTCATAAATTGTATTTCGACAAATAGGACAAGATTGCTTGGCTATTTTTACATCTCTCCGCTGAGATACTAGTGGTTTTTCCGTTTTAAGTGAAGGTTTATTTATTATTCTCAATCCCAAAACAGTGTATCCGATCATATTTAGCAAGATCCATCCAAAACTAGAATAAGTCGCCCAGGCAGCCATATCAAATTGCATGAAAGCAGCCGGGTATGAGGTTGGTAATAGTTCCCGCAGAATAAAGATGCCACCTATAAACCCTATAATGCTGGAAATGATCGCAATTAAATTTCCAATAACTATAATGATAGGAATCCCTCCAAATTCTATTCTTAGGATTTTTGTAACGTTATTATCAACAGTTTTGTAGTATTTATATAAACCAATCCATGCGATGTTTTGAATAAGATAGGCTAGAATCAATAGAACACTGTAGATCATGCCTGCTGTTGCAGTTATTTTAACGAATTCTTCCTCTAAAAATTCAACTGGAAAGAAACTGTATATTAAGTTTACAATGACGAATAACACAATAGTGAATCCTGATATTAGATAAATCATCGTAAATCTTGAAAATCCGTTATCATTAGTTTCCTTACCTATTCTATACAAACGTAAACAAATTATGATCAGAAAAATATTTGTAATCAGCACAAAAACAAACCATACAATTTTAGGTTGAAAGAATCCAATTTCCAATCTGAGATAGAAATATGAATAAGGACAATAATTATTGAGTCCAAAAAAGCTTAGTAAACCATATATAATGAACAAAGCACCTACACTAGTAAGTCTTTCCTTGAATAATACGACCATGATTATTCTTATGTTGAATTGATTTTTAAAGTCTATGGGATTAAAGAGGACTCCAATATTAGGTAATTTCCACCATTTTTCGAGGAAATAGCCTGATTCCTTGAATTTGAAGTCACTAAGGGATAAAAAAAAATGGAAAACTGTTAAATCAGAAATATTTTTCTGTTAAATCTGTTAACTCTTATTTCCACAATATTCAGAATTACTATGCGACTTTATGATTTATATAGGGTTTGAAATACATAGTTTTTGATCCTTTTTCTGTGATATCCTCCAATCATTCAACGGATTAATATCAATTAACTTGGTAACTTAAAAGTAACAATAGATCTTTAATAATGTCCCCTACATCCGTATATTTCATTTATATATTACCGATTCTCTCAAATGGTTCCTCAATTTAACCAAAAACACTTTCTAGATGGTTATCAGAATAAGGCGAGTACATAATAAGCAGAGGAGAACATAGTGTTCGAACGGATCAGACCGTACATAGAGAATTTATAGTAAAGCAAAAATTTACAGGAATGGTGAGATAGAAAAAAACTCATCATCAGATTTTTAGGGGCACATTCCGTCTTTGCCTTATGAGAATTTTAGTTGTATCTGACCTCCATTTAGGGAATGGTAGTAAGAGTGATGACTTTGGATACGGGAGGGAAACTTTTGAGAGAGAAGCCAGATTTTTGGAATTTGTTGAATCCCAGAATCCCGACAGAGTCTATTTAAATGGAGATATATATGAATTATGGCAAGCTCGTTGGAAAAAAATAAAAAAAGCACATGAAAAATTAGTTAAAGTGTTTGAAAATGACCCGAAATATATATACATCGTTGGAAATCATGATTTTAATTTAACTGGTCTTTATTCCGATGAAATTCGGACAAAATCTGGAAAGCGTGTCATAATTGCACATGGTTTCACTGCAGATCCTTGGATGAACAATGTATTCACTAGAACCTTAATTTGGTTTATAGGAGGATTAGAACGGTTAATTTCTCCAAATATCGATTTATGGCCCCATATGTTACGTCGATCAGGTGAGAAATCCATATTAAAAAAACGACAGACAAAGTATGCCGAGAAACTCCTTAAAACCTATGATATTTGTATCTTAGGCCATACTCATTACCTCGATATCGATACAAATGACGTAGGCAGGATTTATGCAAACACTGGAACTTGTCAAACTGGAAAACTACAAGGAATTTTATTGGATACAGAAACTGATGAGATTAGAATAGTAGAAGGGTGATCTATTCATCTTGATTTTTCTTTTCTGAAAAAAAGGAAATGAGGATTTTAGGCTCTTAACGGGTTGCTATATGGTTCTATTTCGCTCTATTCTGTGTTATGCTTATTCTAAGAACATAATTCCGATATAATCCAAGAATCTTCTTAAAGGATAACCGATTCTTGATTCTCTCTGTAAAAGAGTGCCTTAAACCCTAGTTCTTATAGTCGGAAGGATACTTATAGGATTAAAATTTTTCTAAGGAGGATATGCTATAGTGTAAATATGAGCACCACCTTCTTTAAGGGGTCCTTTTATAACTCTTTCCAATAATTTCTTGTCTTTCTGACTTAATTCATCAACTGGAGGAAGTTTACCTGGGGGAAATTTCTCAAGAATCTCGTTAACAAGTTTTTCCATATAATCAAGCAATGCATTCACACCTCCCTCAGCTTTTTTGGCATCTCCTTTGGTAGGACTTCCGACATTACCTTCTGGATATGCGGCGAATTCTACGGGACCCATTCCCACTTGTCCATACCATTTTATAGGCAACATATAAGCATTTCCTGCTTTATCTACATGCCCGTCAGAGAAATATCCTCGGGGTTCCGTGTCATCAGCATTTTCAATTTCAATCATTTCAGGAAAAAGGGCAAGACTGTAAGATGTTTCGCATTCATCTGCATGAATAAAGGGAGTTTCAAATTGACCAGTGGAAGGAAGACCGTATTTTTCTGCAGTTTTTTTATCTCGAATATGGGGATAAATTGCATGATACCAATTTAAATTGATGAAGATCCCAGGCACTTGGTATCTTTTCGCAAATTCATGAATAGCAGAAGGAATCACGTATTCTTGTCCATGCCCATTGAGAAGAATTTGTTTTCGAAATCCCATATTCCACAATCCCGCCATAATCGCACGAACATTTCCCTTAAAATGATTTTCTGGTACCAATACGGTTCCTGGAAGCCCCATATGATGAAAGGGATGAGAACCATACCATACAGGTTCTGCTACAGTGCATCCTGTTTTCTCTGCAATCATTTCAGCCATTCGAGTTACTAAAAAGGTATCTTCACCAATACAAGCTGCACCTCCATGGTTTTCAGTTGAACCCAACGGTATGATAATGATGTCGTTTTTCTTAAGCCTATCTTGAATTTGCTTGATAGACATTGTTTGTAGATAAATCCCTGCGGGTTTATCCATTACCGCTCCTTTCGGAGGAAGATTCCATTTTGTCATTTTTTTCCACCAATATAATTTATCAATATTTAAGTTGATATGAGATCATTTTATCGACATTAAAATTCGATCTTTAAGATTAAATGAAAATTCGTAGGTTTTTAAAATGAAAACAGTTCGATTATATGCGAGTTGGGATCCAAAGCCAGCATTCAAGCTGGGAAATAAAGATATTTCTGGAAAATTAACCTACTTAGGTTCACAAGTTTGGAGAAATCCAGAATTAAGGATTGAGGATGTTCCAATACCCACAATTAAACCAAATGAGGTACTAATCGAAGTAAAACGCTGTGGAATATGTGGATCGGATGTCCATATGTATCAGATAAATGAAGATGGATATATATGGTATCCCGGATTAACGGCTTTCCCGTGCACTTTGGGTCATGAATTTGCTGGTGTTGTAGCAAAGGCAGGTAATGAAGCTATCAATAAACGAACAAACAAACGATTTGAGGAGGGGGAACCCGTTACTGTTGAAGAAATGGTTTGGTGTGGACAATGTAAACCCTGTTGTGATGGCTATCCCAATCATTGTGAAGCCCTCCAAGAAATAGGTTTTTCCATAGATGGTGCATATGCAAAATATATTGCAGCTCCCGCAAAACTCTGCTGGTCTCTTAAGAAACTCGAGGGAAAATACCAAGACATATTTATGAACGGATCACTAGTGGAACCCACGAGTGTAGCATATAACGCAGTTATAGAACGTGGAGGGGGAATTCGTCCAGGAGAGAATGTCGTTATTTTAGGAGCAGGACCAGTTGGAATTGCTGCAACTGCAATCCTAAAACGCGCTGGGGCATCTGTGGTACTTGTCTCCGAACCAAATCCGCATCGGGCTGCGATGGCAAAAAAAATGGGAGCAGATTATACAATCAATCCTGCAGAAGAAAATTTTGTAGATAAAGTGAAGGAATGTACAGATAATGAAGGAGCAGCTCTTTATCTGGAAGCCACTGGATTGCCACATATTGTAACTGATGATATTCAAAACTGTATCTGGGAAACAAAATCGGTGAATTCTACTGTGGTTATTGTAGCTCGAGCGGATCAGAGAATGCCTTTAATGGGTGAAGTATTCCAGGTACGTAGAGGAAAAATTGTGGGTGCTCAAGGTCATTCGGGCCATGGAACCTTTCCAAACGTAATTTCCTTGATGGGTTCTGGTATGGATATGAGTCCTATGATCACAAAAACCATAAAACTGGAAGAAGTACCCGAAAATCTTAAACTGTTACAAACTGATCGAGAGAACTGCAAGATAAGTGTAAAAATGGATTAAAAAATATTCGAAATATATTCTGAGGATTGTTTAGCAACACTTTCGAATGATGGTTTCATGATCGCCTCGATACTAAAGAATCCACCATAGCTATTATTAAATAATGTATGAATTATTTTTTCATAATCTATTTCCCCTGCTTTCATTGCTCTACGATCAGGTCCTGCAAAATGGACATGATGAATATAAGGTGCATATTTTTCCAGATTTTGATAGAAGGATTCACTATCTTCTTCTAAATAGACATGAAAGGAATCAATCATTGCGAAGGTGCTAGATAAATTCACTTCTTGCAACAGATCAACCACTTCAGATAACGTGTGCAAAAAATCAATCTCAAATTGATTAATTGGTTCTATTACCAATTCGATATTGTATTTTTCTGCAATTTCATCCACAAGACTAAGGGATTTCTTAAAGAGAGTTATTTCTGATTCTTGATTTTGATTGTAAGATCTTCTTCCCCTAATTAAACCTAAAATTACTTTTGGGTTTCCAATTAACTCACTGGCTAATTTACAATATAGATCCATGCGTTTGATGGCTTTTTCTCGCATTTTGTCGTCAATAGCACTTAAAGAATATCCATAGCGAAGAAATGTACTTCCCGTACCGATTGCTGAAATTTTCATATTATAACTTTCTAAATACGCATTGATTTTATCAACAGGAATATCTTCGGGTCTTAATAGTGCCAATTCAACTCCCGTATAGTCAAGATCCTTTAGAAAGTCAAATTTGGCTTTTATGGTTTCATCAAACTTGTTTAAGAAATTACTGTCAATTCCAATGACGATGCTTAGAGGTGTTTTCAATTCTATCAGTTTATGATTTGATCCAATACAATAAATAACTAAAGGTCAAACATTAAGATAATTTCATACTTCAAATATGATGAAAATATGTTGCAGAAAATTGTTGCTGGAATCATAGGAGCGGGGCGTATTGGTAAAATTCATGCTGAAAATATCATGAATCATATCGAAAACGCCTACATTAAAACTATTGCAGACATAAAGATTGATCATTTAAAAAAATGGGCAGAGAATTTACGAATTTCACATCTCACGACAGATTACAGAGAAATCTTAGAGGATCCAGAAATTCAAGTGGTAATAATCTGTTCCTCTACTGATACCCATGTAAAATTTATTACTGAAGCTGCGAAAGCTGGAAAGCACATATTTTGTGAGAAACCAATCGATTTTGAGGTTTCGAGAATAAAAGATGCTTTGAATGCTGTAAAAGATGCAGGAGTTAAATTCATGATAGGATTTAACCGCAGATTTGATCATAATTTTCAACGAATGAAAAAAGCTGTGCAGAAGGGGGATCTCGGAGAACCACATATCATTAAAATCTCATCTCGAGATCCAAATCCTCCTCCAATAGAATATCTCAAAGTTTCAGGAGGATTGTTTTTCGATATGGCAATCCATGATTGGGACATGTGTCGATATCTTTCAAACTCAGAAATCGCAGAAGTGTATGCTCAAGGTGCCGCATTTAATGATCCCGAAATAAGTAATATTAACGATATTGATACGGCAGTCACTTTGTTGAAATCCAAATCGGGAATCATGTTTATAATTGATAATTCACGAAAAGCAGTATATGGATACGATCAACGAGTTGAGATTTTTGGATCTAAAGGAATGATTCTAAATTATAATGATACTATTAACAACGTCGAAATTTATTCAGAGAACTCAATTGCAAGAGATAAAATCCCCTATTTCTTTTTGGAAAGGTACAGGGATTCTTATATTGTTGAAATGCGAGAATTATTCGAATGCGTTCAAAACAATTCAGACCCGAGCGTGAGTGGTGTAGACGGACTTCAAGCTGTGTTGATTGCAAAAGCAGCTTCACTATCCATGAGGGAAAACCGTCCAGTTAAATTAAGTGAAATAGAAGACAGTTAAAAATCCATTTAATGATCGATAATTATCCTATATTTTACGAAATTATTTAATCAATATAATTCGATACTTCTTAGCATAGAGGATAATCTTAAGGTGATAATAAATGAAGCGTGTTTGGTCAAAGATTTTGAAGAATTTTGGAATTTTTATGTTGATAGTAGTTATAATAATGGTACCATCGATCTTGCTTAGCGTTTATGGACCTAGGCAGTACAAATATGATGATAATAGCTTCGAATGGACCTATAGTGTACCCGAAGCGAGTGAATCCAACATCATATTTGATCAACATTCTCATACCAAATATTCAGACGGAATTCTAACGGTAAGACAAAATATTTTGTGGCATATTGCCCATGGATTTAACGCAATGGTTCTCACAGATCATAATAATCTGAGAAATTCAGATGATCTTCAAGAATTAGCGTTGGAATATACAAGTGAATTTATTATTATCCAAGGAATGGAGTGGACAACAAATCGAATACATTTAAATTTCCTCGGAATTTCAGATTGGGATCTGAGGATCCCATGGAATCCAAGCGATGCTCAAATTCAAGAGGCGATCAATGAAGCTCATTCACAAGGAGCTGTAGTAACGGTGAACCATATTCCATGGAGTCTAGAACGAATGCCCAATCACCCTACTCGGCAACAACTACTCACATGGGGTGTTGATTACATCGAAATTGTAAACGGAGATGATTATGATATCGACTCAGACTCGTGGTGTAACAATACAGGAGGATTTGGCAGTATTACTGGAACAGATATGCACACTCCAATGAATGTAAAAGCATGGACTTTGATGAATACTACAGAGTTCACTGCTGATGCGATTATGAACGAATTACGAGCTAGGAATACAACAATTATATATAACACAACAGGGTCGGTTGATTTATCTAAGGGTTATAATAATATATTGTATGACATATTTAGTCCGTTTATCTACATTGGAGAATATTTCGAAAATTTCTATGCCAATCGGATTACAATCCCGTTCTTCTTCTCATATTTGATAGCTGGATTTGCAGGATATACTGCAATCCAATATGCTATTCAGAAATATAAAGAAAATAAGAAAAGAATACCAGAAAAAACTGAAAAAAAATAAATAAAACAAAACCATACGAGTGTAAGGTAAGGATTTTCTAATCAACTGGCACCCTACTTCATTCTATAGTCTTTTTCTCATAGCACTACGCTAAAAAGCCTTTCTGAAGTGCATAGAAAGGTGCTTTTTATCGTAGGTGCACCTAAACCCACTAAGCCTATCGTAGATAGGTGGAATTTTCAAAAAATTACGGTTCTGACGTTTTGCGATAAATTACGTTAAAAAGAAGTGGATTATGTTACATTCGGATCCTTAAGAACTCAGATAGGTGTTGATTAGTAAATTATACTCTCTTATTGTTGAGGAAATTCACTTAATTTTGAAATTTTGTTTGAAATGTAAAACTGAAACAATCTTTATTGAGTTTTCAGAGAACAAGTAAATAATTTGATAACTATCAACGAAAATTTCTCTTAATTGTTTGGATTTATCTTCTGGAACGATTCTACCGATCTGTGGGAAATTCTTAAGTAGTTCAATTTTTTCATCAATTCTTTCTTTTAGAATATAACAATAATCAGATTTCTGCAATTCATAATATTCCAAGATTTCTTCTAACTTCTGAAGTGCAGGTGCAGTCCAGATTAGCGTGACCATCGTTTCAACCTTTCAGCAGCATCTTCTTCAGAAATTAAATCTCCTTTTCGTATTGCATCCAATCCAATCTTTATATTTTGTTGAACGTATATTTCGTAAAGAATATCTTCCAAAGTAGCGTCGTCGGGTAGGGATTTGAGTATTGATTCTACTGTCTCTTTTGCAGAAACCATAAGATAATCAATTCAACAAAACTAAAAAATATGTGGTGTGAAGATGAAATCATGGATTATTTATTTTTTCAGAAAAATAATCGGCACAGGTTATTTTGGTATCAGTTGTTCGTAACACACATCTACGAGTTTTATGATTCGGGAAACAGAGAAAATGATGATCGAATGGGATGACATACTTGTCGTGAAAGTTCCAGAGAAAAAAAATAATAGGGATATGGTGCAATTGTACCTTGAAGCATTTCAGGTAGCAGAGAAGAATGGCTTCGCTCTCAAAAAGGATCTGGGGGGCTAAAAAATCGTATCCCTGAAGGAGAAATATAGTATGTGGGTTCTAACACCATTGTTTGGAACATTTTTTGGTTTCATCTTCCTTACGGGTTTTTTGGTTGGGTATCCTTGGATAGGGAAACTGACACTAAAAAAACTATGGCTGAATTAGCTATTGAGTAGTTTACGAGCCGTTCTCTTTTCAATTTTTGCTTATTATGCACTTTTAATGCTAGATACAATTGTAAAGATTCTCGGATTAGGTATATTAGGATATGGAAATATTTGGTTTCAATCTGCAGGATTGATCTTAATGTTTGTATTAGGTATTTTCTTTTTATTTGTGGCTGTATTTAATTTACCCACTTATCAAACGCTATTTTCATTCTTGTGTATATTAGTTTTTTGCATCTATTTTTTCGAGTTCCATCTTTCAACATTTTTCATCGGAGAAAGAGAGGTATTGACAAAGACACCATTCATTACTGTTGCAATCATGCTAGGATCGAACCTTTTGACTTTTCCCCTCCGTATATTACGTTATAGAAACGATTAAACGTTGGAATTTAAAACCATATGGGATATCTCGGAAAAAGTCAAAAAATTCATTAATTTCAAGAGCGTTTTGATACTATGGATATTTTTTATGATTGAATCCATATTTCAACTCGAAGTTCTATCCATTTTGTATTGGTTTGGTTTTCTCTAGCTTATTTCAGACAAAATGAATCTTATCACCCCATTCTCTAACAAATTAGAAAACAAAAAATGAAATTAATAAGAATATGAGGATTAAAAGATATGAAACCATTAGTTTTTGGATCAATCGGTAAAATGGATAAAGAAGGAAGAAGAAGAAGAAAAAAGATGCAATAAAAATGAATGAGGAATATAAAGGAGATTTGTTAGTTTCGGCAATTAAACACAGACAATCTAATGTAGTGAGAGAATTGCTTTCCGATGGAGTGGATCCTAGCAAGTTTGTGAACCGGGAATTACCTTTGAATATAGCAATCGAAAATGGGGATGTCGAGATGGTAAAAATATTGCTAGAACACGGAGTCAATTGTAATCCTCAAGTATTTTATCCCCTCTATCCACTACGTATTTGCGTGGATCTTGTAATCAAATCTAAAAATTTGGATGAGGAAAATCCTTATGTAATTATACTTCAATTACTAATAAAAAATGGATCTGATGCAAAAAAGTTGGTGGATGCTAACTATTCTGAAAAAAGTCTTTCTCCTGTAAGTGGACTATCTACTTTACTCAGACGCTACGGTTGGTACGATATTTTTGAACGAGTATCTCATGGTGGTCCACCATGAATTTTCCAATTTTACTACAGATCACCAGATTCGTGGTTTCCAAATTAGGTGAAGTGGTGTTAACCTCGTGTCAATGCTGGGATTCAACCCCACTTTAGGTTTTATCAATACCATAAATTTTATTGGGAAACCGATTTTTGATTAAAAAAACGCACTTAATTCGGTTTGAACATCAATGGGAAAACAAGACATAGAACAGGATGAGATGAAAAAACTTCCTAATAAGGAAGAAAATTTCATTGATTGGCTAAACGAAGTTCTTCTTAGGACTGATGTATTAGATTATCGCTATAATCTTAAAGGATGTGGCGTATGGAAAGGTTATGGATTCAAGTTAAGGAAAAACATTTTATCAATCCTTAGAAATTTGTTAAACAATACACCAGTTCCCCATGAGGAATACATGTTCCCATTGCTTGTACCAGAACCACAATTCATGAAAGAAGCTGAGCACGTGAAAGGTTTTGAGAATGAGGTTTACTGGGTTACTCATGGTGGATTAACAGAACTTGATATAAAACTTGCCCTCCGTCCCACTTCTGAAACAGCAATTTATCCTATGTTTGCGTTATGGATACGTTCCCACACAGATTTACCGCTTAAAACATATCAGATTGTAAATACATTCCGTTGGGAAGGAAAAAATACCCGCCCGATGTTACGAGTAAGAGAAATAACCACCTTCAAAGAAGCACATACCGTGCATGCAACGGCTGAAGATACAGAACAGCAAATAGCGGAAGCTGTTAAATTGTACTCGAATCACTTCAACACCTTGGGAATTTCATATGTAGTGAACAAAAGACCAAAATGGGACACATTCCCAGGTGCTGATTACAGTATCGCATTCGATGCTATTATGCCCGCGAATCATAAAACTTTACAAATCGGGACGGTACACAATCTTGGTCAGAATTTTGCGAAAACTTTTGACATCACATTTGAGAACCTAGAAAAAGAAAGACAATACGTTTACCAAACGTGTTATGGAATAAGTGAAAGAGGAATTGCAGCTCCTATTGCTTTACATGGAGATGACAGAGGATTAGTGTTACCTCCAAACATTGCTCCAATCCAGATAGTAATTGTCCCCATTATCTTCAAAAATAAGGAAGAACTTGTGCAAGAAGAAGTAAAAAAAATAGTAAAAATCCTAAGGAGACATTTTACCGTAGTAGTGGATGATCGAGGGATTAAACCAGGTTCTAAATTCTTTCATTGGGAAGAAAAAGGTGTACCTATTCGTATAGAAATTGGTCCTCAAGATGTAGAAAAAAGGCAAATCACCATTGTTAGACGGGATACGGGCGAGAAGTTTACCAGATCTTCCGCAACAACCAAAGAAATCGTGCAACAGATCAAGTCATTATTTAAACAGATATTTGAGGAAATGGCTCTTAAAGTGGCAGAAGATACAAAATCTCGAATTTTAGTAACAGAGGATATTAATGAAGCTTACCAATGGCTAGAGGATGGGAAAGGAATCGCAGAAATTCCATTCTGTGGTTCTCAAGAATGTGCGTCCGATATTGAAAAACGAGTCGATGGCTTAAGGTTTCTAGGAACACCTGTTAGATATTTGAATTATATAGAGAAACCAAGTAAAAGAATGAAATATGGTGAGATGAATCAATTCACGCGAGAAAAAAAGGAGATATTCTGCCCAGTATGTTCGAAAAAGGTGAACCAGTATTGGACTATAGCTAGAAGTTGGTAATTTTTTTAATACCTAAACCTCAGGCCATTGTAACCATTTTCGCAGATGGGTAAATCTCTTCCAATTGCTTGGATCTACTTCCTCCAATTCCGCATATGGTATCCCCAGCGCATCCAGAAATTTCAGTAACTGGGGAATTCTCTTTTTGAAAAGGGCATAATTCATCAAATTAGGCTTTGTCCATGCTACCTCAGCTGTTGCAAAGAGTCTTGGGAATACTTGCCAACCTAATCGTTCCAAATTGGGTACCCACTCTGTCCAGATTGGAGTTTCGACACCTATAATGCCAGACTCATAGGTTTTCACGGGATTCGGTACTGGTTCAAAATAGAACTTTCTCATTGGATGCATTAAATAATTATAATCAAGATAGGTTTTCCCAAAAGGACTCATCACAAATTTTCTACCTTTAGGAATGTATTTTTTAACTTTTTTTGGATTTCCCAACCACCATTGCACTATAGCATTTTTGTTAAGTGATTCCCCAAGAATTTCATTCCATCCGATGATACATTTTCCTTTGGATTCAAGATATTTTGCTACTCGATTGGTGAAGTACACTTGTAGATCCCGTTCATCTTTCAGATTTTCTTTTTTAATCCGTTCTTGACAATATGGACATGCTTTCCACCTTGTTTTAGGTGCTTCATCGCCGCCGATATGAATGTATTTTGAAGGAAAAATCTCTATTACTTCATCCAACACTCCTTCAAGAAAGTCGAACGTTGTTTCTTTCCCTGCACAATAGATGTCAGCATAAATACCAGGTTTTGTTTTGACTTCTATCTGTTCCCCCTTGCATGAAAGATTTGGGTAGGATGAAATTGCAGCAGAAGAATGACCCGGGATGTTTATCTCTGGGATCACTTCTACATATCGTTTTTTTGCGTATTGAATAACGTCTCGGATTTCCTCTTGAGTATAGAATCCACTATGAGGTTCTCCGCGGAACTTTTTGGAAAGATGAGAGCCAATTTTTGTATCTTTACGTTTAGAACCGATCTCCGTTAACTTGGGATAGTTTTTGATTTCGATTCGCCATCCCTGGTCTTCGGTTAAATGAAGATGGAGTTTATTCATTTTGACGAGACAAATGGCATCAATTAGTTTTTTTATGGTTTCTACGGGTTGATAATGCCTACAGACATCAAGCATAAATCCTCTCCACTCAAATCGGGGTTTATCTATAATTTTCACTCCATCTACAAACCACTTTCCTTTTTTTTCGTACAATAATTGACGTAGAGTTTGAATTCCATAAAATAATCCCTCTTCACTCGAAGCACTGATAATGATGGAGATTTCACTCACTCGGAGAATATATCCCTCACATTCCAGTTCGAGAGATTCATCTAAGAAAAGTTCAATTTTAGAATCAGTAGAAGTCTGTTCTAATATAATGCCGGTATCAAGAGCTAAAGTTGTTTTTAAGTATTCAGCTAGATCGGATATAGTTGTATTTATTGATGTTTCTTTTGAGAAAGTAAAGACATTCTCATTTGTAATTATCTCTCGGGGTTGCGGAGTAATGATATTCATAGGTTTTGTAGGGTTTAGTGAAATTTATTATTTTGTAGAACGAAATCCTTAGTTGTTTTCTATTCTCTACATCATTTAAAAATAGAAATATACAAAAATAAGTGAGGCAATATCTAAGTAGCATAATAATTAGGTTGATAGTATGATCGTAAAAACAACACCAGAATATTTCGAATTATTAAATAAAGCCGTCGCCCGGGAAATTCAAGTAAGTGCACAATATATGCTCCAACATAGTGCGATGGAAAAATTAAAACGAAAAGTAATCAAGGAAAACTATCTTCTTGACACAACCACCTATGATGAGTTAGGGGAACTACTTGAAAAAATGGCAATCGAGGAAATGAAACACCTGGCAGATATTATGGAACGGATCTATTTCCTTGGTGGAGAAGCCATAACAAAGCCTACTAAGATTACAATCGGTAAATCCATGAAAGAATTCATGAAATTGGGAGAGAAAGCGGAGATTGAAGCTCTCGAACTCTATCGTGAAGTTTTAAAAATGGCTAGAAACCTCGGTGATGATGCAACTTTCAAACTTTTCCGTCAGATCTATAAGGATGAGGAAGAACATCTGCTGAAATTCCAAGAATATCTAGATATTGAAGATGAAATTCCAGAGATCGAAAATGAACCACCAGAAAACGAGTGGCGGAAGATATTCACAGCTGATTACATCAAAATGTTAAATAAAGCTCTTGCAGCTGAAATGTCTGCCATAATTCAATATACAAATCAACATGAAAAAGCAAGTAAGGAAACTTTACGAAAGAAAAAAGCACCTTTAGAATTGCTTAAGGGATCAAATAAAGCCGAAGTTATTTCCGGGATGTTAAAACCTATATTCATGGAAGAAATGCAACATTTGGAAGATATTGCGGAGAGAATCTATGAAATCGATTTTGAGGCCGTAGCAGATATTGATCCTTTACCAAAAATTGGTGAGGGACCTGATGATTGGATCATTTTGGATCGTGAAGCAGAAGATTATGCAATTATTTTATACCGAAGCATTGTGAAAAAGGCTACTGAAATAGGGGATATCAAAACAAAACGTATGTTTGAGAAAATCCTTGAGGAAGAGGAAAACCATTATTGGCAATTCGATGACTATGTTCTCTAGACTATTTTCATAAATCATTCGTTTTTTTTTTTCTCTTCTTTTTAATCGATTTCCGGGTATTCCAATCTTTTAATTCCGTCTTGGTCAAGGACAATTCGTACTTTTTTCAGATAAGGGATCTTGGTCGTAGTTTTATTAAGTGTTCGAACGCGGAAAATTAAATTAATATGATAGATTTTGTATTGTTTGATATATTCTACATCATCTGTATCCTTATTCCATATGGGGTATTCTTTAAAGGGGTCATCAGCATATCGGATGATGTTTTTAATATTAAATCGTATTATATCATGAATGTCTCCTTCTCGTTCGTGAATTTTAAGTAATTTGAAGGCATCTAACTGCATTATCTTCTTGTATTTAAACACATTCTCTAAATTTTCTTGTTTTTCAATTGTCAATTGGTTTCTTTGCCGAGATTTTGCAATTTCCTGAGGAATTTCGTTCTCTTCTAAAAATCGCATTGTTTCTCGCATGCTGCCTATGTGGGTTCTTTCAAAAGGGTCTCGGATCTGATGAGTTCGATCCGAAATAATTATCCTCAACGTACGATTGGATACAAGCTTAATTAAAGATTTGATACGGTCTTTAAATACATAAATAACCACTGCCGCAAGAAAAAAAGGGGTTGAATATTCCTGAAATGGCTCTAATAGTAGCAAAGTTAACAAAACCGAGACTACCATAGCTAACCCAGCAGCGACTGAATAGAATAACTGTTTTAACCTTTTTTCTCTCTTTTTCCTTTTTTGTTCCAAATATAACACTCTTTGAGTGAATTTTTTTAATAACCCCTCTCCATATTCAAAACTCTCACCAGTTTTGATCAAATCCAGTGATAAAGGTGACATTATTTCCTTTCTGTCAGCCCTTGTCGATTCAATGCACTGAATCGTTTTATTCTTAATTTTGTCCGATAGTAAAGAATCGAATTTTGCAAGGAATTTGTTAAATCTTATTTCGATTTGTACATGTATGAATTGTGATACATAATGAAAGGCATTTAGAATCTCATTATCAATTTGATTCGTTTCCATTTCCTGAGTGAGTTGATTGATTTTAGTTAACAATGGGGAAATGAAAGAAAGAAATTCAAGATATTCTTGTTCATTTTTGTTCATTTTTGATGAATCGAGTTCAATTTTATTCCCAAGATTTTCCAAATTATCACGAACACATGCTCTAACCATTGCTCCAAATAATCTTATTTCGTACAAAATTTGGGATTTGGTGCGATTCTGAGAATTTATTAACGTTCTGATGCGATTTAAGGGAGAAAGTGTGTTATTGGGATTAATCAATGCTGAAATTGATAATTCGGGAGTTTTATAACGCATATAAAGATTTAAATCACTATAAAAATCAAATTGAGTGTATGTTTCCTCGTTTATATGAAGTGATTTCGGTAGAAAACAAAACATTTCAAGTAAAAAACCGTTTTTCCTTTGCGATGGCTCAATAGTATAATCGAGCTTTACTTCAAAATTATATCGATCGTGTCTTTCAAATTCAGGACTTTCAATTTCATGCTCAAAATGTTCAATTTTATCCGATCCCGACATACTAAGATAACAAGGAACCACTCTTTATATCTCTATTAGAAAAGTCTTAGTAATTAAAGATTTAGAAAAATTAAAAACACAAGTAGAAGGCATTTTTGTTATTCAATTCGTAAACGTTCACGTTTTTGAAGTAATTGTTAAGTTCATTCAAACCTTTGTTACAAAAATCTCTATACGCTCCTCCCTCCAGCCACTCGATAAATTTTGTCTTCCATCTATGCTTTTGAAGAAGATTATAATCATAAAATAAAGTAAATTTCTTGGAAACTCGTTTACTTTCTTGATAAACATGAATGCGATTTTCATATGCAAGTCCATGGATAAAATTAGCACTAATGACAAAATCAAAAAAGTCATCATTAAAAGGCAATCCATTTGGTATATCACACAATTTGCATTTCAAGTGATTTTTTCGACATATTTTTACCATCTTTGGAGCGACATCTACGCCCGTTACCTCATATCCCAACTCTTGGAATACATAACCAAAAGCCCCAGTCCCAGTGCCTAAATCTAGAACTCTACCAGATTCTGGAAGAAGTTTTCTTATTACATGATTCGATAACAGGTTTCGATAGTTTCGGATTTGATTTGGAAAAGTAAACTGATAAAAAATGGCAATACGATTAAATAACTTTCCATGTTTATCCATGCACTATTTGAAGCATCCAAATCTAAAAAAAGGATAACATCGAAAGCAGTGATATGATAGAATCAGAATCCCTATTACTCAATAAAAAAATTATCATTAATGGAGCCAGTAAGGGGATAGGAAGAGCTGTTGCCATAGGATTTGCAGAATTAGGTGCAACTGTTGGATTAATAAGCCGAAATGAGAAACTCTTAAAGGAAAATATCAAATTCATAAGATCCAAAGGTGGAACTGCATATTATCGTGTGGCAGATGTTAGTAAATTTAACCAATTAAAAAATGCAATGGAAGGGTTAATTAAAGAAATGGGAGGAATAGATGTTCTAGTCAACAATGCAGGAATAGCTAAACCGCATTTTATACCTGAATCTGTGGAAGAGATCGATCAAATACTCGATATTAACTTGAAAGGCGTAATTTATGGAATTTATATAGCTCTACCCTATTTTCAAGATCAAAAGAAGGGATCTATAATCTCAACTAGTAGTGGATCGTCAATGATCAGTACATTGAAAATGATTAATAATAACGCTCTTTACGCAGCCTCTAAAGCAGGCATTAATCTATTTTCGTTTTCAATATCTCAAGAGTTATCAAAACGAATAAAAGTAAATGTGATACTACCCGGGTGGGTTCGTACAGATATTGTGGCTGTTGCCAGTAAAAATGCGATCGAGAATCTGGCCAAACATTTCGATGTCGCAGAGCCCGAAGACATTGTCCCGTTTTACACATATTATGCATCCGATGAATCCAAAAGAGTTTCGGGTGCAATTGTGAATTTACCATTAATGAGAATGGCCGTCCGCTTTTTTAAGGAAAAATATCAAGGATCACTCGGTGATTGGAATGAAATGGGATATGCTCTAGAGAATTATAGTCGATCAATCCACCAGCATGTAAAGGATCACGTAAATCTAATGAAATTCTTGCTAACAGTGGATGCAAAAGGAGCAAGTATGATGCCGAGATAAAATTTTATACTCTGTTACCCTATACTTTATGGATTGCCCTCGTCCCCGGAGGATGAGGTAGGAGAAGAATGCATTCAATCCGCCTCCTATAATCCCAGCGTAAAAAGCCGCATCAAATCACCACTTAATGACCTCTAATACAGTAAGGATGAAGACAATTGAAGCAATCACCGTGATCGCAAAGCCTGCCGCAGATGTGAGAAACATGAGATTGAACTTGTTTGTCCATTTTGATTCTGATTTGATTAGAGTTACTAAGGATTAGAAACTCGTTGTAACAAATAATCCAGCAAGGGGTAGCATCCATAAAAAGGACCACCATACCATTTCGGAAAACATGTGTTGATATCGGTAGATATCATAATCATATGGTCGATAGATATACCATCCTCCAAAATCCGTAGCAAAGAATAAGACAAATGTTGTTATTGATAATCCCGCTACCAACCCTAGTAAAACTATCTCATTGATCATTCATTTAGTAGACTTTTGCTGTTCAGTCACAATATAATTGTCGTCACGCCAGCATATATATCATATACTAAAATCGATAATCTTTCCTAATGATACTGACAGTGGAGAGTAACTACTAAACGTACAGGATAGAATATAGATCTCAATACACAGATAGTTTTTATTATATCACCCAAATTTTGTATCTAGAGAAAATGCGAAAACGAATTATCAACATTTTGTGTGCAGGAAAAATCTTTGCTCTAATTATTGTTGCTTATGAGACATTGTTTTTAATTATGTTTTCTCATCTAGTGGATTTTGAAACTGGAATTCAATTTCTAAGATTATTTCGGTATGAATCATTCATTCCAACAGGATTTGGACCATTTCTAGCATGGTTAACTCCTCATGTGTTGATTTTTATCGTCGTTTTCGGATTTTTTTGGTGGGATTGGGGAGAGGTGCCCAAATATATTGCAATAGGAGCCGTGATTGTTCTTAGCATTATGAATTCCATTTGGTTTGCATCCCTACTTCCGTTTTTTATGTGGATATTTCTGATCTATCTTTTAATACGAGTTCCCCCCATAGCATTTCGGAAATTATTTTACTTTGCGATAAAGAGGAAGAATACACCGCTCAGAATTTTGACTAAACAAATTCCGAGTTGGACACAACTACTGGGAATCATTCTCATTTTGCCATTATTCATCCCCAGTATTCCCTATATCACGGGTTCCTTGGAACAACCCGAACCTTATATTTGGAATTTGGAATATCACGGTGGAAATTTTACTGAGCGAAAATTACTTGCAGGTAATGATAGTTTAACCTATGCTCCTTCAAGTCCCAATACACAATTCATTAACGTCTATTTAGGAAATCCAGTTGTAGAATCACAAATCCTAGGAGGATTATATAAAATCTATGGGGAAGATGGGGGAGATTTTGAAATGAATAAAGTCCTCCGCCTTCTATATCTAAATAATGTTACCGACGTACTTACTAATGAAACCCGTACACTAATTGAAGGAGCTCTTTTATACGGTAAATATTGGGTTGACCAACAGGGAGTCTCAAATGGATTATATTGGACGGAAAATCACCAGATTGGATATCATACCGCTGAATTATTATCGGGACAGATGTTCCGGGCGAGAACATTTAATCGTACTTTAATGACAGGAGAAGAACATATTGCTCATGCAGAGTATATGATTACCAAATGGATTGATTGGCGAGCCCGATTTGGCTTTAGCGAATACCATAGTAATGTCTATTATGACATTGATTTTCGTGCTTTACTTAATCTTGTAGATTTTGCGGAAAACGCAACTATAGCGAATAAAGCTGCTATGCTATTAGATTTGATGAATTTTGATTTTGCAAATAACTATTTCAAGGATATCTATGCAATAGCCCATGGCCGATGTTATGGGGAATCCAAAGTTGCCACGGTTACGGGTAGCTTTCAAAATAGAGATAGCATCGCAGATGCTGTATGGTTATGGCTCGGTATTGGAGGTTATAATGGGTGGGGAATTAGTACCACCGAAGCATTCATCCTAACTAGTACATACCAACCCTCATCGATTTTGGAGAAGATAGCACAAGATGCGAAGGTTTTCAATGAACATAAAGACAGAAACGGTATGAATGTAGATGAGGGTGAATCCTATGGGATTGAATATAACGAAGAAGATATCATGTATTGGTGGGGAATGACGAACTACCTAGGTTCGGAAATCATTGAAACCACTTTTGACTATGTCGAAAAATACGATATTGATCCTGCACTTGTGTTCGGACCAGGAGTGATGAATTATACCAGATTTGCGGCAAATCTTCGAGCTTTATCTTTATCCGAGTTTTCTTTATTAATGAAGGAATTTACAGAGGGAATCGCCCAAGAAGCGGCTAATTTATACACTTATCGTACGTCATATTACCAGTTATCTGGATTACAAGACTACCAAAAAGGAAAAAATAGCGTACAAGAGCATATATGGCAAGCATCTTTGTCCAATAATGCATATATATTTACTAATGCACCTGGAGGGTTGAACTGGAAGGGTGGTCCGTTCATGGGAGGGTGGATGCCGCGGGGTGTATTCCATAAGAATATCGGTGTAATCCAATACGACCATCGTCATGAAATTATAGGAGGAAAATTACTCGCACAGTTAGCAGATGCGGGATTAAATATGTTCACTGGCAACCGCCCGAAAAATCATGCTTATTTTCCAAAATGGGCATTCGATCAAGTGGTTTCGAAAGGAAGATGGACATTTGGTTCTAAAGATGGTGGATATGTGGCTTTGTTCTCTAAAAATCCGACGTTCTGGGCATCAGATTATGAATTAACAGCTCTTGGGGAGAAAAATGTCTGGATCGTGGAAATGGGGAGCGAATCAGAATATGCTTCTTTTGCTGATTTCATACAGCAAATTTTGTCAGCCCAAATAGATATTAAATCTGCAAGAATAGGATTCACAGTAAGTTATGACTCCCCCTCCCAAGGATTAGCTTCTGTGGGGTGGGAGGGAGATTTTATTGTTAATGGCACCGTAATGGATTTGGAATATGAACGCTTTGAGAACAAATATGTGAGTACTGCTGGTTTTAACTCATTGGAGACTATTATCGAGTTTAATGGAGAGAAATTAACGCTAAATTTTGCGAATAACACGCGATTATATGAACCATGACCTAGCATTTTAGCATATATCTTTTCGTTAAATCTGGGGGATATAGCTATATAACTTGTTGATATTTGGGGTAGGTATATTCGCTTTTTGAATTAAAATTTGAAATTCATCAGCTAATTTACGCATCTCGTCCACTCCATGCTCCACATGAGCTTTTAAAACAACATCGTACCATTTCCACTGAAACATTAATATGATTTTTCTTTTCAAGACTTCAAGATCTGCAATTTCTTGCTCAAAAGACTCCGGAAGAATCGGATACCTCAATTTTTTAAGAACTTCTACCCCTTCAATAACGGCTTGAACGGCTACTTCCATTTCTTCAGAGGATTCATGTAATTCCTTAGTCTGTTTTTTTAACATGTAATAAAGATTAGCGAGAGGACTCACCCATGCAATATGGGTTTTCAACCAAGAATCAATATTCTCTGAAATAATAACATTTAAACCCGCTTTCTCTAGTAAAAGTTTGATATCTTTAACACGGGGGGTTTTATCACCCGAAGTTTCCCCTAAATAGAATCGGGTTACTTTTGGATCAAAAACCACTTTCATTAAATGACCTTGTCGCATACCTCCTGCGCTAAAAAACCCTAAAAGAATCCGGTTTGGATTGATTCGATCCTTATAATCTTCAATTGCTGTTCCATTGTTGCCAACAAATAGAATAGTTGCTGTGGTGGAAAAATTCGCTAAATCCGGTAAGATAGTATGAACTTGAGTTTTTTGCATAATAACAATAATTAAATCAAATTGAGTTTCCTTAGATAGCTTTTCCTTTATAGTCTCTATAGGCGTAGTAGTTATTGTTTCACTGACAAGGTTTTCAATTACAATACCCTTTTCTTCAATCTCTCGTAACCGTTGACCGCGTGCCAATATAGAAACATCTGTTCCAGCGCGCTTCATCAAACTTGCCAATAAACTTCCTAACACACCAGCACCATATACTAAAATTTTCATAGAACTTTCCTACTTTTTATGATTTATATTCTTTATTTAATATCGATTGCGTAAACTTGCCGTCCATGAGCCCCCAATCCATCAAAACTTAATTGAGATCCATCCGGCTTCCAACGAGGATGAGGATCGCAACGGATATCCTCTTTAATATGCTTAGGGTTTTCAAATTCAGCCACAATCAGTAGATCTTCTGCCTTCATATCAAAAATGTAAACAAATCGCTTATTTTTTACAATGTATGTGTCCGTAGCTAAGTACTTCTTATCTGGACTGAACACAGGATGTCCATTCCATGTTAATCGTTGCGGAGATATCGCATGAGATTCCCCATCGCGATCTTTGATCAGAACATGGGAATAATTTGTTTCCTTTAAGTATTTCATAGTAACAATGAGAGTAGAGTTGCTATACCATCCAAAGTGAGAGAGTTGATTATTAAAATCCACTACCAGGTAAGGATCTGAACCGTCTGTATTCATCGTCCACATACTCGAAACAAGCATTTTATAAGAATTAGTAAAACGTGCAAGGAAGAAAAATCGATCATCTTCCGGTGAAAATCCCAGATGGTTGAACCAATAGTTTTGTCCTTTCAACAGTAAATCCTGTCCTTCCCGAGTAATTTTATTCTTATTCCAAATCTCATCAAAACTTGCGATAAGGTCGGATTCTCCACTTTTTAAGTTCATTAAAAAAACTCCGTCATCTTCAGGATGCAAACCACCTGTGGCATAATCATACTCAGACGGATAAGAGACAACTGGTCGATTTTTCCGTAAACGCGCAAAATTCACACATAATGCTAGATCTTTAGAATGGGCGATTGCGTTAATTGCACGGGGAAGTTTTCGTTCTTCTTCTGATTGGATGTCTATTATTCGAGAAAAAATTCCCTTGGGGTCGCAATCATTGAATACTATTTTATTATTAGGTTCAGAAGGTAGCCAGTGTAAAAGGCAACCTTGCTGAAAATTCCATCCTTGAGTTTCAGTTAGCACTCGGTAAGTTTCTTCTTTCAGATCTAGCAATATAATCCGAGCCTTATCACCCATCGAGGGCATATGATCTTGGAAATCTGTTTCCAAGCATACAAAGTATCGTCCATTCTTTGACCATGGACTAGTCTCGTAATACCCAAAGAAATGATGGGGATAATTGGGAGTTAACTGAATTGGATCCGAAAATTCCATAGTAAGTTTAAACACCGTACCTAAAATAAATCATACCTTATGATTAAATCCCATTTTAATTCAATTCTAATGGAAAAAAGTAATTAAAAATGAAATAATAATGGATTTATGGATACGACTGGCGATAAGTTTTAACGGAACAATCTTATTTATGTCTCTATATATTGAATTCTTAGCGGATTTATCAACACTTCGACATCCGGGATTAATGGGTTACAACATTATTTTTTGAATTGGTTTTGTTCCGTTAATCGTGGGACAATTCTTCCACTGGCAAATTTTTCATGGAATACAATCCAATTTTGAATAATGGCTTCAATCTCTTATTCTTAAAATCAAAAATAGCAAAAAAAACAAAAAAGGTAAAGCTCCCACAAAATTAAGTGTATATTTTAGATTAATCAAAACCTAACCATGAGATCTATTTTTTTCCATACTTCATTGTAAAGGGATTGCATATTTTTTGCTCAGCATTGATAGATTTTTATGTACTTTAATTCCATTTATATTTAGCATCTTAAAACTGAAGTTAAGCGAGAACAATGAGTGGAACTTTCAAAATTATTCTAAACAAGGCGAAAAATTTTTTTAAGCACAAGAAAAAGGAAGTAATCGTCTATATTGGCATCACTATTTTAACAATTGGAGGTTTTCTGGGTGCTTTTTTTTCATTCTATGGTGTAATTAATCGTGGGGATTTTCAACCTCAGATATCTGAATATGGTCCTAAAATAAATCCCATTTTGACTCAAACTGAGTCGTATGAATTCTTTGTAAGCGCATTTGATCCAGAAGGAAAGAGTCTAAGTTTTAATTGGAAACTAGATGGAGCAGATCAAGGTGTACTAAGTAATTATTACACCTATACTAGTGGTAAAGCCATCCCTGGAAAACACACAGTAGAAGTTGATATATCTGATGGACATAATACACAAACCCATGAATGGAACCTAACGATTCTTGATATCAATTTATTAGCTGATTTTAATGAAGAATCAGGAGATTCAGGAATTAAGAATCCATATAATTGGAACGGAACTCTCTTTTTTTCTTGCAATGATGGAATTCATGGCATTGAGCTCTGGAAAAGCGATGGCACTGCTGAAGGTACGGTTTTAGTTAAAGATATCAATGAAGGTGATAGTTACAGCTCCTCTAATCCCAGTTTCTTTACGGAGATGGGAGGAAAATTATACTTCAGAGCGTATAATAGCAGTTTTGGATATGAATTATGGAGTACAGATGGTTCAGAGGAAGGTACCTCTATAGTAGAGGATATGATACCAGGTCCTTCTTCTTTTGATCCATGGGAACTAGAAGCGTTAGATAACATTCTGTTATTCCGGGCTTCAAATTCAACTGTTGGTCTAGAGTTATGGGCATTGGAAGATGGCGGGAGTCCGTATCTTGTATATGATATCGCACCAGGAATAGGAGGATCTTATCCAAATTACTTAACTAGATATAAAAACGAAATTTACTTCTCTGCTACAAATGGAATAGGTGGACATGGGACGGAATTATGGAAAAGCAATGGTACAAAAGCAGGAACCGTAGAAGTTCGTGACATACGAGTTGGATCAATAGGTTCATATCCAAGATATCTAACTGTAATGAATGATAAGCTATTTTTCGTTGCTTCCAATAATTCAGACGATAAAGAATTATGGATTACGCAAGGTGATTTTAGTAGCACTCAGCGAGTCAAGGACATAAACCCTGGCTCTTTGGGTAGCAATCCAAACTTACTCACAGTCGTAAATAATACACTTTTCTTTCGGGCTGATGATGGTACACATGGTAGTGAACTATGGATTTCTGATGGCAGCGAGGCAAATACAACTTTAGTAAAAGACATTTGGCCTGGATCACCCCATCCAAGTCTAAATTCTTTGGTTAATTATAAAGGACAGGCATATTTCCGCGCACATAATGGAGAACAGGATTATGGAATCGAGCTTTGGCGTAGCGACGGAACTGAAAGCGGAACTCAACGAATTGCGGATATAGATCAAACAGAAGGGTATGGGTCTTCCCCAGAGTATCTAACGGTCATAGGGAACACACTTTATTTCAAAGCGACTAATATTACTGTGGGTTCTGAATTGTTCAAATATACCCCTGAAGAAGGAGTTAGACTCGTTGTAGATTTAGTATCAGGAGATGGTAGTTCGGATCCTAATTGGTTAATTGATGTCAATGGAACGCTATTTTTAGAGATGAGAGATGTATGCCAAGGAAGAGAACTGCGGAAATATGATGAGTGTGCAGATTCTATTGTTCTCGTAAAAGATATAAACATAAACACGAAAAATTTTATCGATTCAGAAATAGAATCCTACCAATTCATTCAATTTACAGATTACGTATATTTTGCAGCAAATGATCCCCTATTTGGAACAGAACTCTTTCGTACCGATGGGACCGTTCTTGGAACAACGTTAGTTTGTGATATAAATCCAGGTTATCGTGATAGTAATCCCGAATATTTTACGAAAGTAGGAAATAAATTATTATTTTCGGCTACAAACGTATTGAATGGCACGGAATTGTGGTGCTTGGAAGAGGGGGGCGATCCATATTTGTTGATCGATATTAATGAAATACCAACGGAAGGTTCGTATCCCTCCGATTTAGTTGCATACCAGAATAAAGCGTATTTTAATGCGTATACAGAGGATTTTGGAGTAGAAATTTATGTCACAGATGGAACAAAGTCAGGTACATATCGGATAGAAGATGTAAATGAAGGAACTGAAGACTCTCATCCGACTCAATTTACAGGTATTGGAGAGTATGTTTATTTTGTTGCACAAAATGATATGTATGGTGAAGAAATTTGGAAAACAGACGGTCTAACAGTTCAGCTTGCTTCTGATATTGCTTTTGGCACAGATAGTTCTGATCCTGAAAACTTAGTGGCATTTGGAGGAAAATTATTTTTCACAGCAGAAGAGAACTCCCATGGATGCGAATTATATGTTTTAGACCCCTTTGATGATAATTATTCAATTTTCGACATAAATGATGGTTCAGATTCTTCTGAACCATACCAATTGACAATTTGTGGAGACTATCTCTATTTTATTGCGTACAATAGCACCATAGGAGCTGAATTATTCAAAACTGACGGTGTTTCCATGGAGCTTGTATTGGATTTAAACAGCGGATCCAATGATGGCAATATTGAACATTTGATCGAAATGAATGGCATTCTGTATTTCAAAGCAGACAACCTGATTAACGGTTCAGAACTATGGAGATCTGATGGAACAGAAAGTGGCACATATATGTTAAAAGATATCTGGCCTAACAGCCCAAACTCCAATCCAACAAGATTTACAGTATTATACGACCATTTGTTTTTTATAGCGGAAGATGAAACAAACGGATTTCAACTCTGGAAAACAAATGGAGAAATGAAATATACTAGCATGGTTGAAGCACATTTTTCAGGAACTCTTGACGATATTGGGGTCGTATGGATAGGAATTAATGGCCATATTCTTATTTTAGGACAAGATGGGACACACGGTGAAGAAATTTACAGCGCTTCTTAACTATTTTATTATTTTTCACATCAAATTATTTATTTAAATGAATTTTGATTTCTTCTTTTTTTTCTTCCAACGATTTGGTCTTTTTTCTTCTTCAATTCGATCTATTCTTGAAATTAGCCTTTATATAGAGAATAAAAGATTTGGTATAATTTCAACAAACTCATTTAACAGAAAAAAATTGGTTATCTAAGATTGGTTGTCATAAATAGGATCCCAACGAGGAGTAAGAAATAGGCTTTAAGCTTCGGTTGAGTCTGATTTTGGTTCACCACATCACCAAATCGGATATCTAACTATGCTATCTTTACGATTCGGCCCGATTGATATAAAAGCTATAGGCACTCCCAGATAATCCTCAATGAATTTAATGTAATTCCTCATTTCTTCGGGAAGAGAGATAAATCCTTGAACCGCAATTTCACTCCATTCTTCTTCATGTAAATTTTTCCAACCTGGCATTTCAATATATTTTGGAGTACATTCATTGATAATTTCGCTGTGAATAGGCCATTTATCCAATTCTTGCCCATTCCTGATATATTTCACGCATAATTTTATTTTTAAGAGGCCTCCCAATACATCTAGCAATGAAATAGCCAATGCATCATACCGATTCAACATGCACGTATATTTCAAATTAACAAGATCAATCCAACCGACACGTCGAGGTCTCCCAGTCGTAGTGCCATATTCATGTCCATGTTCTCGTATATAATTACCAGTTTCATCTTTCAATTCCGTTGGAAGTGGACCTCCACCTACGCGACTTGTATATGCTTTTATTATTCCAATAATTTTATCAATTCTTTTAGGACTGATTCCTGCACCTGCTGGAATTCCACCTGCCCATGTAGTGGAGGAAGTCCCAAACGGATACATACCATGATCTAAACCTAAAAGAGCTCCTTGTGCTCCTTCAAAGAGTATTAATTTACCATCATCTAATGATTCGTTAAGAAAGTAGGCAGTATCACGCATATAAGGTTTCAATTTTCGCCCAAATTCGACATATTGGTTAAAAATTTCCTCCGCATTATAACACCAATTACCACCCAATGCAATGATCATTTTTTTTTTTATATCAATTAAATTATCCCATTTTGCTTTAAAAAACTCAGGATGAACTAAATCAAATACTCGGATTCCATATCGCGCAGCTTTATCGCTATAACTTGGACCAATTCCTCGTTTTGTCGTTCCTGCTGCATGATAATCCTTGTGTTTTTCTTCCAATTCATCAATATAGTTATGGAATGGGAAAATGATATGAGCCGTGCTACTCACAATCAATTCAGGTTTATAACCTTCGGATTGAATATGATCCAATTCTGTGAATAAAACTTCTGGATCAATTACCACACCATTTGAAATAACTACTGTTTTATTCTGCAATACTCCCGATGGTAATAAATGAAAACTGTGTTTCTTATTATTGATAACAACAGTATGTCCCGCGTTATTACCGCCTTGGAAGCGAACAACGATATCTGCAGTCTTGGATAAGAAATCGACTAGTTTTCCCTTCCCTTCGTCACCCCAAGACGAACCAATTACAGCTACAGTTTGTGTTGGTTTCATGAATTTACACTTTAAAATGAAATTTGTCGGTTTTTGTGTGTTTAGAGAGTAGGATGAACCCAAAGGATCTAAAATCCGGAGCTATATAACTCTTATCTAAGGTTAAAACCTAGTATAGATATATATTTGGTATATTGAGTAAAAAACGAATAATCATAAAAAACGGGAATCAATCCAATTAGGACAATCCCCACAATTATTACGAGTGAAACTATAGTCAATTTTTTTGAAACCTTGTTTTCACACCTTTTTTTGATTTAGTAGATATGATTCTACTATTAAAAAAGCAGCAAATGGATTTATAAACAATTTAGCAATAGCCTTTTCCTTTTTTCGATAATAAATTTTTATTTACACGAGATTAAAATTAAATATCCGCAGAAAAAAAAAGTTCTCTATAGCTAGCAGTGTTTTTATTTTTTCTAGCATCAGTTCTTTTGGTTGGTTTTTGAGTAATTGGGTTGTGAAAAAAATTAGGAGGTTACTCAACACCTATCCTACTTAACCGACGGTCTATGTGAATGTTGTGACTAAAAACCACCAATCTGACCACAGTCAGATGGGTTATAGGCGTTCCATAGTAGGGTTATAGGAACACGCTAAAAACTTACGACCTACATGGTCGAGTAGGGAGTAGGCTTTTATTATAGTTCCTTTTTTGTGTGATATAGTCACATGGATGCCATAGGATAAAAAATGAGTACCTAAGAAAAGAACATAATCAATCTCCATGATTCATATCATTTTTTTCTGTTTCTATTCCTGATTTGGGTATTATTAACATAGAAGATTCTTTGAATGACTGAAATCTTAGATTATGATATACATATTTTGGGGGATTTCCCTTTATTGTAAATAATTTTAGATATGCATAGGAATCTGCTGATTTTATTAGAGCGTTTTTTAGCTTGCCCCCATTCCTTTGCTTTGATGATCTGGTGGAATAGAGATATGATATACAATTAGTTCCTTCTCATGCCAGAGTCCAATAACACACAATCCAATCATTCTGAGATATCCTTCTGTTTTTGTTCGGTCTCTTTTCGGATTCCTCTGTTTCATGGTGGTCTGGTTAGCATGGACAATAGAACAGGGGGTTCAGTAGGTTTTTTCATATTCAAATTTTTCTCAGCTTAGATTCAGTGTCTTTAATACCCATAACGCTGTTACTATCATTAACGTTTTTCTGCTATAAATTTGATATCAACCAACAATTAGGTTTTCATTTTCTTAAATGATCAATTTACTTCTCTCTTTGAAATCTTTAAGATCATTCTGTTCTTCTATTGATTGTTCTGCAACATTCAGAAGCATGATTGCGTGTTTTCTTATTATTTTTTTGTGCTTTGATTGTTTGGTAAATTTGCTAATTGTTAACAAAGCTTCCATGAGTCTTATAATTACAGAAGGGTTTCCTTTTGCATATTGTCGTATTTGATTAAAGGCTGCATCAAGCATACCTTCGTAGGTTAGAACATCAGTAATTACCCGCAATTTGCTTTCTGAATCAAATCTATATCTAGAAGGTATTTTTGCATTTGCTAAAAAGCACATAGTTGATGTTAGATTATCAATACAAGCTATTGCTGTATATGGATCGTTGATACCTGGTGATAAAGCCCTATCAGCTATTTCTACCATTTGGTGTATTGCATGTTCTGCATCTTGCTGTTGTGTTCTACTTTTACCTAAATTAAATTGTGTTTGTATTCTTTTAATTACTTCTTCATCGAGAATATTATTCGAATAAATAAGGCCTATTTCAGAGTCTTTAACTATATAATGTCCTGGACGAAAATAAATTTCTATTAATACATCTAATTCCATTGCTATGCCGAATAATGCTTCTGTATTGATGTATCTTAAATAACCACTTTTTAGGCTATGGAAAACCAGTTTTTCTTTGTATTCACGCTTGATTAATACTTCATCTAGTTCTTCTTCTTCTTCTTCCTCTACCTCTTCACCCATAGTTTCAGGAAACAATGTTTGAAGGTTCATGGAAAGGGATTCAGATATATCCGCAATAACATTCTCAGCTTGAATACTGGTAGCTACATTATGTATGAAAATTATGAGGAGAATAATATTAGCTATAGCAGTAATAATCGCCAATATGATAGAAAACGTAGGAACAAAGATTATTAGTTCATTCTCAGTAATTGCACTTAAAATTATCAAGCAATAAGCAAATGTAGAAACGTATGAACCCAGAACAACTTGATTGAGTTTAATATACATAAAATTCTTTATGAGTCTTGAACCAAATTGATTTGAAGTCAAGGTGAGGACAACTAATATTATGGAAAATACAGTTCCTGCTACACCAATCATAGCAGCAGAAATTGTAGATAGTACAACTCTTGCAGAACTAGGATTGCTAATAAAAAAATATCCTTGGATGCTTTCAGAAATCTTTACTTGGCTGTCTATAAATAGGAACAAAATTGCTAATGCAACTGCTAGTATGATAATTAAAACAGGAATAAACCAAAATGAAGATTTCAATTCACTCCAATAATAAGATAATTTTTTCACCATTCTTCCATCCTTCCTTCCTTGAAAAAAGATACATCTACTAATTAAAAGTTTTATTTTCTCTAACTGTAAAGGTCATAACCAATCTCCTTGACTCAAATCATTTTAATCGTTTTTATTGTTTACTCAGAAGATTTGGTGAGGAGACGGTCTTTTCTAGACCTATAATAACCGAAATCAGCAAAATCAATCAAAAAAGTTGCTTATTAGAAATAAAAGTTAATGGTGTATGCTTGTATGAAAAAAAAAAAAAAAAAAAAAAAAAAAAAAAAACAAAAAAAAAAA